>JBOGZU010000007.1:0-95541 GCA_050697455.1 Gaiellaceae bacterium
GGCGCTTCCAGCCCAGTAGGCTCGGTCCATGGCTGCGACCCTATTGGACGTCGAAGCCGTCCGTTCGAGGTTCTCTTCCCTACGCGACGGCGGCTTCGCGTTCCTCGACGCGCCCGGCGGCTCGCAGGTGCCGGACGAGGTCGGCGACGCGATCGCGCTCGCGCTGCGCGAGGCGAGCGCGAATCTCGGCGCGCCGTACGCGACCGGCCGCCGGGTCGAGGAGATCCTCAACCAGGCGCGCGACGACGCCGGCCGTTTCCTCGGCTGCTCGGCCGACGACGTGATGTTCGGGGCGAACATGACGACGCTCGACTTCGCGCTCTCCCGCACGGCTGCGCGGGATTGGCAGGAGGGCGACAGGATCCTCGTCTCGCGGCTCGACCACGACGGCGGCGTCGCGCCGTGGATCGAGCTCGCCGCCGACCGCGGCTTCGAGGTTGACTGGATCGATGTCGACGACGAAATGCGGCTCGACCTCGCCGACCTCGAGCGGAAGCTCGACGAGCGCGTCCGCGTCGTCGCGTGCGTCGCCGCCTCGAACGCCGTCGGAACGATCACCGACATCGCCCGCGTCGCCGAGCTCGCGCACGCGGCGGGCGCGCTCTGCTGGGTCGATGCCGTCCACTACGCGGCGCACGAGCCGGTCGACGTCCAGGCGCTCGGCGCCGACGTCTTCCTCTGCTCGCCGTACAAGTTCTGCGGCCCGCACCTCGGGCTCGCCTACGGGAGACACGACCTGCTCGAGTCGTGGCGCGCCTACAAGGCGCGGCCCGCCGGGTCGGTTCCCGTCGGCCGGAAGTTCGAGACCGGCACCGCTCCGTACGAGCTGCTCGCGGGCTTCTCGGCGACGATCGCCTACCTCGACTCGCTCGGGGGAATGGCCCCGCTGCGCGAGTACGAGCGCATGCTCGGCGCGCGCTTCCTCGAGACCTTGCCGGAGAACGTGACGGTCTACGGGCTGCCGACGATGGAAGGGCGCGTGCCGACCTTCCTGCTCAACGCCGAGGGTGTTGCCGCGGCGGACGTGGCGACGACAATGGCCGAGCGGGGCTACGGCGTCTGGGCGCACGACAGCTGGTACTCGCTCGGCCTGCGCGAGAAGCTGCCGTACCCGCAGGACGCGGTGCGGGTCGGCTTCATCCACTACAACACGGTGGACGAAGTCGACGGCTTCGCGCGCGAGCTAGGGAGTCTCGCCCGCTAGCACCTGCGCGAGAACGGCAGCGTCGATGTTGCCGCCGCTCACGATGCAGACGCAGCGATCGTCGCGCTTCAGCGCGGCCGCGAGCGCGAGCGCGCCGGCGCCTTCAGCGACGATGTGCGCCCGGGTGGCGAGGAGTCGAACAGCCTCCGCCGTCTCCTCCAGGCTCACCGAGACCGCCTCGTCGACGAGCTCCTTCGCCCTGTCCCACATCGCGGGCAGGACGGCACGGCCGCCGGCGCCGTCGATCCAGGACGGCTGGAAGTCGATCTCGCGCGGCTTGCGGTGACCGAGCGAGACCGCGAGTGGCGCCGCGGTCTCCGGCTCGACGGCGACGACTCGCACCTTCGGCCGCAGCGCCTTGAGCGCGCTCGCGATCCCGGAGGTCAGCCCGCCGCCGCCCCACGGGATGAGGACGGTGTCGAACTCCGGCGCGTCCTCGGCGAGCTCGAGGCCGATCGTGCCGTTGCCGGCCATGACCGCCTCGTCGTCGACCGGGTGGACGAAAAAGCCGGGGACGTCGTCGCGGCCACGGTCGACCAGCGCCTGCCACCACTCCTCGTGCGGGACGAGGACCACCTCGGCGCCGAGCGCCTCGACGCGATCGAGCTTCGCGCGCGGCGCATCGGCGGGAGCAATCACGCGCGCCGGCACGCCTGCCTCGCGCGCCGCCCAGGCGACTCCCTGCGCCATGTTGCCGGCGCTCGCGGTGACGACTCCGCCGGCGAGCTCGGCCGCCGACGCCGCCCGCACGGCCGACAGCGCGCCGCGCAGCTTGAAGCAGCCGACCGGCTGCAGGCACTCGAGCTTGAGCAGAATCCGAGGCTCCGGCGGCAACGGCACGAGCGGCGTGCGCAGGACGTCCTCGCCGATCCGCTCGCGCGCCCGGCGGATCTCCTCGAGCGGGATCACCTAGTCGGACTCTTTGGCCAGCTCGGTGAGCTGCGTCCGCACGGTCCAGAGCTCCGGATACAGCTTGTTCTTGATCAGCCCGGCGAGCAGCTCGACCGGCGTTCCCTGCGTGCCGACGACGTCCTCGCCGATCACGCGGCCGACCATCTTGACGTGCCGGAAGCGCCAGACGCCGACCTGCTCGTCCCAGTCGGTGAGCGCCTCGGCGAGCCGGTACAGGTCCTCGTGCTCGCGGCCCTGCGTGTAGACCTCGAGCAGCGACAGGCCGCGCTCCTTCCGCAGCGCATCGAACGCGTCCCAGAGCCCCGGCGAGACGCGCCGGATCTCGCGGAAGCCGGGCGAGTCGAAGCCGGAGCCGTGCCCGAGCACGCGGCGCACCTCCTGGTACTCCCACGGTGACATCAGCTCGAGGTGCTCGAGGAACGAGATGACGTAGCGCATGCCGTGGTTCGCGCGGAAGAGGAGCCGCAGCGCAGCCGCGATGTCGCGCACCTCGATCAGCCGCGTCGCCTCTTCGACCTCCGCGGTCGCGTGCTTGAGCCAGAGCTCCGACGACTGGTGGACGGTCTGGAAGAGCAGCTCGTCGCGGTGCACCCACTCGTCCGGAGTCTTCTGGAGTGCGAGGAGCTCGTCGGTGCGGAGGTAGCGCTCGTAGTCGCTCTCGCCGTTGCCCGGCAGGATCGGAGCGAACTCGTCCTCTTGGCCGTGCGGAGCCTCGCTCACCAGACCCGCATCTCCAGCCCGGCGAGCGGGACGCCGCCGTCGGCGGTGACCAGCCATGTGTCCTGCATATAGAGGCATTCTCGTCCATCGGCCGAGATGGCGTGAGGGTGCATGGAGAAGACCATGTTCGCGGCGAGCTCCGTCTCGATTCCCTCGCCGAGCCGCGGGTGCTCGATCATCGTCATCCCGATCGAGTGGCCGGTGACGTGGCCGAGGTGGTAGCCGCGCTCGGTGAAGCCCTTCGAGACCGCGCGGTGGACGTCGTGCGCAGTCGCGCCCGCGCGAAGGGCGGTTTGCGCAACCTCGTAGTACTCCTCGTACGCCTCGAGCATTCGTTGCACCTCGACGCTTGGAGTGCCGAGCGCGCGGGAGACCTCGACCCAATGGCCGCCGGGGCCGGCGATCTCGAGCGACGGGACGGTGAACTCGCCGAAGACCGTGTCGTCGCGGGCGATCGCGAACTCGGCGCCGACGAGCACCATGTTCATCGTCAGCCGCCCGCAGCCACGCTCGACGAACAGCTCCTCGGCGGGCGCCATGACCTCGGCAGCGTTCTTGCCGGGAGCCCACGCCTCGCGGAAGGCGTGGAAGCCGGCGACGTTGATCGCGACGCTCTCCTTGACGAACTCGAGCTCGGCCTCCGACTTGACCGCACGCGCGAGGTCGTAGCCGGTCTCCCAGTTAACAAGCTCGGCGGCGGCCGCGAGCGGTGCGTGGTCGCGCACCGTCATCACGTAGTCCAGCCCGTAGACGCCGACCCGTTTGCCGCGCAGCCGATCCGCCAGCCACTCGCCGGGCTTGTCGGCGAAAACCTGCTCCGTGATCTGCGAGTCGCCGTGCTCTCCCACGTAACGCGCCTCGGCCGGGAAGACGATCGCGGGCTCGCCGTCCACCGGGAGGACGACGTATGCGTAGCGGTGCACGATCTGGAAGCCCGAGAGATATGTCACCGCGCCCTCGAAGCCCGTGTACTCGGAGCCGCAAACGAGCGCAGCATCGAGACCGTCACGTTCGAGTGCCGCCTTTACACGGGATTGCCTCGTGGCCAGATCTATGTCCATGCAGCCTCCATGCCTTTCACGAGCGCGTGAACCATGGCGTGGCGTGGCGTCGCCACACCACATTCCCGGCCGAAACGGACGATGCCGCCGTTGAGGTAGTCGACCTCCGTCTGCCGGCGCGCTTCGACGTCCTGCAGCATCGACGCCTTGTGGTCGTAGGCGACTTCCGGCTTCGCGGCGTGGTCGATCAGTTCCTCGGGATCGGCGTCGAGCTCGATTCCCTGCGCCGCGGCGACCGCCTTCCCTTCGTCGACCAGATCGGAGACGAGCGCGCGCAGATCCGGCCGCTCGCAGACGCGCCCGTGCGTGAGGCCGGTCAGCGCGCCGATCGGGTTCGTCGAGGCGTTGAAGATCACCTTCCGCCACTGCGGGCCGCGAGCGTCCTCGACGGCCGCCGCCGGCATTCCCGCGCGAGTGCACGCGTCGGCGAGGCGCTCGACCTCCGCCAAAGGCACGCGGTCGTCATACGGGCCCAGCGTCGTGTCGCCCTTGACGTCCCACTGCACGTGGCCCGGCTCGAGGAGCTTGCCGGCGGGGAACGTCGTGCCGCGGATGACACGCTCGAGGTGGGCCGCGAGCGTCTCCTCGTTGCCGAGACCGTTCTGAACCGTGGCCACACAGCCGTCAGAGAAAGCGTGCGCCGTCGCGGCGATCGCTGACTCGGTGTGCATCGCCTTCGTCGCCACGATCCCGAAGTCGCAGGGCGGCAGCGCCGCGGCGTCGGCGGTCGCGTGCGGATGTCCGACGACGTCACCGGCGCCCGAGAGTCGCAGCCCGTCGCGGTTGATCGCAGCGACGTGGAGCTCGTTGAGGTCGAACGCCCACACCTCGACGTCGCCGAGCAGCGCGAGATTGGCCGCGAACAGCGACCCCACCGCCCCACACCCAATCACGGCAACCTTCACTCCGAGTAGCTCGCCTCCCTCGCCTTGACGAGCCTATAGACGGCCGTTTGGAGCGGGACTGCGACCCCGCGGCGCCGCGCCTCGCGGACGAGCGCGCCGTTGATCGACTCGAGCTCGGTCGGCCGGCGAGCCTCGACGTCCTCGAGCATCGACGGGAAGTGCCGGTGGCCGCGCTCCGTCGCGAGGACGTTCATCTCCCACGGGTCGTCGTGGAGCTGGACGCCCGCCGCCGCCGCAACCGCCTTGCCCTCGTCGACCAGGTCGCGGACGAGGTGACCGAGGTCGGAGAGGTGCTCGGTCGCAGCGAAGTGGAAGTCGTGCGGGAGGCCGGTGAGCGCGGCGACGCCGTTCACGGTCGCGTTGAAGATGAGCTTCGACCACTGCGCCGGGCGAAGGTCGTGGAACGCCTGCGCCTGCAGCCCGCCCGCCTCGAGCAGGTCCGCAACGCGCCGCGCGTCCGCCTCGTTCGTGCCGCGGTAGGGGCCGATCCAGGTCGCGGTGTCGAGGACGTACTCGACGTGGTCGTCCGCGTGCCGCGTCCCGCTCATGAACGTGACCGAGGAGAGAAGCGGCCAGTCGCCGTGCGCGGCGACGACGTCCTCCGCGCCGAGCCCGTTCTGGATCGTCATCACCGTCGCGCCGGGCAGGCGGCCGTCGAGCCCCGCCGCGAGCGGCTCGAGGTCGGTGCCCTTGCAGGCGAGGATCGCGAGCTCGGCGTTCTCGGGCAGCTCCGCCGGGTCGGCGGTGGCGCCGAGCTGCGCGGTGAAGTCCGACCGGCCCGAGACGCGCAGGCCGTTGTCGCGTAGCGCAGCGGCGTGCTCCTCCCGCCGGGTGAGCACGGTCACCTCGGCGACCTGCGCGAGATGCGCGGCGAGGAGACCGCCGATCGAGCCGGCGCCGGCGACGACGACCTTCGTCACGCCTCCGCCCTCACGCGTCGCCGCGGCAGCGACAGCTCACGGCCGCCGGTCAGACCGGCCGGACGGGTGATGAGCACGAGGGCCATCAGCGCGCCGAGCACGAGCTCCGCCGTCCCCTGCGGCACGGTCAGGTTCCAGCCGAGGACGTCGACGCCGTTCGTCGCGGCGGAGAGGAACGAGTAGAGACCGTTCACCGCTAGCGCGCCGGCGACGGCGCCGAGCAGGCTGCCGGAGCCGCCGACGACGAGCATCGCGAGGGTGATGAACGTGAGATCGAGATGGAGTCCGGCCGCCTGCAGCGGCAACAGGTGGACGTAGATTCCACCGGCGAAGCCCGCGAGCCCTCCCGAGATGGCGAACGCGAGGAGCCGCTGGCGGTAGATCGAGATGCCGGTCGCCGCTGCCGCCGCCGGATCCTCGCGCGTCGCGCGCAGCATCCGGCCGAAACGGCTGCTGCGGTAGGCGAACGCGACCGCGACGCAGATCAGGGCGCCGATCGCCGCCTGCCACATCCCGGTCGTCTGCGGCACCGAGGAGAAGGCGTTCTCGCCGGGGCCGATCGACTGGTCGTAGGTGAGGACGTTGTTCGTGATCTCGAGCACGGCGAACGTCGCGATTCCCGCGGCGAGACCCGAGAGCCGCATCAGCGGCAGGCCCACCACGAACGCGGCGACGGCTCCGACGCCGGCGGCGAGCGCCAAGGACGCGACGTTCCCGACGTTCGTGTGCAGGAGGAAATGCGCGAGCCCGGGCATGATCGCGTCCTTCTGGTCAGCCGGAACCGTGAGCACGCCGGCCGTCCACGCGCCGAGCGCGACGAAGCTCACGTGACCGAACGAGAGCACACCCGAGTTGCCGATGAAGACGTAGAGGGCGACGACGATCGCCACTTTGACGAGCGTGTCGAGGAAGTACGCCTGAAGGTAGCTCGAGACGGAGAGGCCGAGCAGCGCCGTGCCCAGGACCAACAACGCGGGCACGAGCAGCTCGGGAAGACGGCGCAGCGAGCTCACACCCGTTGCACCGCCCCGCCGCGACGCGTGAAGAGCCCGTTCGGTCGCACGAGCAACACGACGATCACCGCCGCAAAAAGGATGCTCGGCAGGTACTGGCTCTGGTTCGAGGGCAGCGCACCGCCGAGGATTCCTGTCGCGAAGCCGATCGAGAAGCCGCCAAGCGTCGCGGGAATCGGCCGGTTGAGCCCGCCGAGGACAACACCGGCCAGGACGAAGATCGTGTCCGAGAGCCCGAAGGTGCTCGTGACCTGGATCTGCTCGACGCTCAGCATCACGGCGGCGATCGCGGCGAACAGCGCCGAGATCACCACCGCGCCGGCGATGACGCGGTTCGCGCGAATCCCGAGCAGCTGCGACGTGCGGAAGTCCATCGACGCGGCGCGCATGTGCAGGCCGAGCGACGTCCGCGTGAGCACGAGCTGGAGAAGCGCGAGGCAACCCGCGGCCGTCACGATGGCGATGACCGCGATCTTCTTGATCTCCACGCCGCCGATGTCCCACGGCGCGTCGAGAAAGGCGAGCGCCCCCGCGGACTTCCCGTACGGCCCGAACGCGAGCAGAGCGATGTTCTGCAGGAGGAACGCGACCGCGAAGGTCGCGACGAGCATCACCGCCGGCGAGTGCGTGCGGAGCGGGCGGAACACGAGCCGGTCCATGACGAGCGAAAGCCCCAGCACGACTCCGAAGCAGAAAAGGATCGAGAGCCAGTTCGGGAGATTCCACTGCGCGGCGAAGGCGAGGGCGAAGCCGCCGCCCATGATCAACTGCCCGTAGGCGAAGTTGACAAGCCGGAGCACGCCGAAGACGAGCCCGATCCCGACCGCCATGAGCGCGTAGATCCCGCCGAACTCGAGCCCGTTCGCGAACACCGGCCACGAGAGGTTGAGGAATGCGAGGGTCAAGACAGGTAGGCGGCCACGAGCCGGTCGGTGTCCTCGGCGTCCTTCGGGCCGAGCGTCAGGCGGAGCTCTCCGTTGGCGAGCACGTAGGAGCGGTCGGCGAACGCAACGGTGCGCTGCGCGCGCTGCTCGACGAGGAGGACCGCGAGGCCCTCGTCGCGGATCCGGCCGAGCGCGTCGAAGACGATGTCCACCACCTTCGGAGCGAGACCGAGCGACGGCTCGTCGAGGAGGAGGACGTCCGGCTCGGCCACCAGCGCGCGCGCGATCGCGAGCTGCTGCTGCTGGCCGCCGGAGAGCTCGCCCGCGTGGCGCCGCCGGAACTCGTGCAGGATGGGGAAGAGCTCGTACGCATGGGCGAACGCCGTCCCGTCGGCGCGGGAGCGGCGCGCCGCGAGCCCGAGGTGGAGGTTCTCCTCGACGGTGAGCTCTCCGAAGATGCGGCGCCCTTCTGGCACGAGCGCGATGCCGCTGCGCGCGACCCGCTCGGTACGCGCGCCGGCGAGCGAACTGCCGTGGTGGCGGACCTCGCCGCCGACGACGGGAGCAGCGCCCATGATCGCGTGGAGCGTCGAAGACTTGCCGGCGCCATTCGGGCCGATCAGCCCGACGATCTCGCCGCGGTCGACGGCGAGCGACAGTCCGCGCACGGCGTCGACGGCGCCGTAGCGGACGCTGAGATTCTCGAGCGCGAGAGCGGGAGGAGCGGCGCTCACTCCGTCTCCGCGGCGGCGCTCTCGCCGAGGTAGGCAGCCGCGACGCCGAGGTCGCTGCGGATCTCGTCCGGCGTTCCCTCGGCGAGGGTCGTCCCCTGGTCGAGGACGTAGATGCGCTCGCAGACCTCGAGCACGAGCGCGACGTTGTGGTCGACGAGGAGGACGCCGGCGCCGTGCTCCTGCACCGTCCGCACGGCGGTCGCGAATCGTGGCACCTCGGCCTCGGAGAGGCCCGCCGCGGGCTCGTCCATCAGCACGTAGCGCGGCTCGGTCGCAAGCGCTCGCGCCACTCCGAGCCGCCGCTCGTCGCCGTGGGCGAGCGACGCCGCCGACTGCTCGGCGTACGCGGTGAGGCCGAGCAGCGCGAGCAGCTCGTCTGCCCGCTTCGCCGCGGCGCGTTGCGAGGCACCGACCCCGAGCGCCGCCACCTCGACGTTCTCTCTGGCCGAAAGGCCGCCGAAGGAGTGGCTGTGCTGGAACGTCCGCGCGAGCCCGTGCCTGCCGCGCCGGTGCGCGGGCCAGCGCGTCACGTCCCGCTCCTCGAGCAGGACACGGCCGCGCGTCGGACGATCGAAGCCGCTGAGGAGGTTGACGAGTGTCGACTTCCCCGCCCCGTTCGGGCCGATCAGCCCGACAACTTCGCCCTGCCCGAGCTCGAGCGAGACATCCCGCAGAGCCTCGACGCCGGCGAACGAACGGGAGACGGAGGAGGCCCGGAGCGTTCCTCCGGGCCTCCCCTGCGTCTCGGATCTGGCCTCCGTCAAGCCCTAGGAGTCCGGGCTGTTCGGAACGACCTTGGCGGAGATCGTCCCCTTCTCGATCGGCTTGTTGTTGTTGATCTCGATCACGCGGTAGGCGCGACCGAAGACCGTGTGACGCTTCGGGGTGAAGCTGACCTTCCCCGAGAGCGTCGGGACGCCCTTGAACTTCACCATCACCGCGGCGAGCTTCGAGCCGTTGAGCGAGCCGTGCGCCCGCTTGATCGCCGTGACGAGACCGTCGATCGCGGCCGGGCCGGCGACGAAGCCGCCGGTCGCGGCCTTGACCTGCTTCGCGAGCTTGTTGATGGCGGGATTCGGGTCGTGGCCGAACGAGTTCGCATACGTCACGAACCAGTAGTTCGAGATCTTCGAGCTCGTCGGTAGCCAGTACGTGCCGTCGCCCGCCCACGAGTTGAGGACGGGGGCGTGGTCACCGGCCGACCGCAGGTCCGTGATGAACGGAGCCAGCGCCTGGTAGGCGCCCGCGGTCGAGGTGACGACCACCGCGGACTTGTGCTGCGCGACCGCGGTGGCGGCGGTGGTGTAGTTCGTCGATCCCTGCTGGAGCGCGGGATCCTGGTACGTCGTCTCGAACTTGATCTTGCCGCCGAGCTGGGTGAAGCGGGCCTTGAAGGCGCTGACGACGGCCTTGAAGTAGACGATCGTCGTGTCCTTCGCGAGGTCGGCCGTCTTCCAGCCCTTGCTCCACGCGTACTGGGCCATCGCCGATCCCTCGTCCTGCGCCATGTTGCCGAAGCTGAAGGCGAGCTTGCCCTTCGCCCCGAACCGCTTCGGCCCCATCTGGTCGGTGCCGATGCACGGCGCGACCGTGAGGAGACCCTTGTTGATGGACTCCGTGACGACCGGAGCCGCAAGGTCGACGTCGCACGTCGTGAAGATGACGTTGGCGTGGTCGTGGCTGATCAGCTTGTCGGCGCACGCCTTGGACACCGTCGCGTTGTCGCTCTGCGTGTTGCAGGTCTTGATCACGAGCTTCTTGCCCATGACGCCGCCCTTGGCGTTGATCTTCGCCACCTCGATCTTCGCCGCGGCGAGCGCCGGCCCGTCGAACGGCGCCATCGGGCCGCCCGAGCTGCCGTCGTAGGCCCAGCCGATCACGATCGACTTGCTCGCCGAGGAATGAGTACGTGCCGCCGCGGCCGCGGCGAGGACGAGTGCCGCTGCGGCGACGACGACGAGCACCCAACGGGCTCGCGTGCTTCCCATCATGTCTCTCCTCTCCGGACCACGGTTGATTCCGTGACCCTCCGTTCCTGCCAACTCCGGGCGAATGCCAGCCGACCCCGGCGCGCGAGCTCGGCGGCGCCGAGATCCCAGAGCGAGTCGGGATACGCGCTGCCGAAGGCGCCGTTGTCGGAGAAGATCTCGAGGTCGTAGAAGCCGTCCCAGCCTGCGTCGTCGAGCGCGCCGAGGATGGCCGGGAGATCGGCCGCCCCGTCGCCGGGCAGGACGCGGTCGGCCCAGCCGCGGGTCGGCTCGCGCCAGTCGCCGACGTGGACGCCGGCGATGAGATGCGCGTGGCGGGGGATCTCCTCGAGCAGGTCGGGCGTGTTCCAGAGATGCCAGACGTCGAGCTGGATTCCGACGGCGTCGGAGCCCACCTCCTCGACGAACTCCGCGGCGTCGCCGAGCGTGTTCAGGATCGACCAGCTCTCGATCCCTTCCCGTTGGAACGGCTCGACGGAGAGGCGCAGCCCGAGCTGCTCGGCCTCGCGCGCGATCACGCGCACGCCGCCGACCGCCGTGGCGCGGTCGCCCGGGCCGGTGAAGCAGAGGACTGCCGTCGGCGCGTACGGCGCGAGCACCTCGAGCGAGTGGAGCAGCGCGTCGACGCGCTCGCGCGCGGCGTCGGGCCCGGAGAGCAGCGGCAACGGGTGAATGGACGGGACGGCGGGAACGGCGGTGGCCGATCCGAGCCCGCTCGCGTGGAATTGCTCGAGCGAATCCGCGTCGAGCTTCATCTCCCAGATGCCGATGCCGTCGGCGCCGGCTTCCGCGTAGGCGCGCACGTCCTCGGCGAAGCTCGCGGTGAGAGTGCTCACCTGCGAGATCGAGAAGCGCGGCAGCTGCTGCGTGACCCTCGTCACCCGGAGGCATGATCGTCTCACGCATTTGACATCTGATCAAGTGTGGTTCACGCTCGCTTTCGTGGAGTCCAGCCTGCGCGAGGGGAGCGCCGTTCGCCACCGCACGATGGCCGAGGCGGCGCTCGAGCGCCTGCGCGAGGCGATCATCCTCGGTGAGCTCCCTCCCGGCACCCCGCTGCGACTCGAAGACCTCGCCCGCACGCTCGGGACGAGCATCTCCCCCGTGCGCGAGGCAGTGCGGCGGCTCGAGTCGCTCGGGCTCGCGGAGCACATCCCGCATCACGGCGCAAAGGTCACCGGGCTCGACGTGGAGGAGCTGCGCCAGCTCTTCTCCGTGCGCCTCGCGCTCGAGACGCTCGCCGTGCGGCGCGCGGCCGAGCTCTTCACTGCCGACGACGAGCACGCTTCCGAGGCGCAGCTCGCAGCGTTCGGCGGGGCCCGCGCGCGCAGCGACACGCGCGGCGCGGTTCGCTCCCACACGGGCTTTCACTTCGCGCTCTACGAAGCGGCCCGGTCGAGCTGGCTCCTCCGCCTGATCCGGCCGGCCTGGGACAGCTGCGAGCGCTACCGGCCTGTGCTGCTCGAGGAAAAGGGCGACCTGCAGGAGCAGCACGCAAGGCTCGACTCGGAGCTGCTCGCCGCCTGCGCCGTGCACGACCCCGACCGCGCGGCCGCCGCGCTCCGCGAGCATCTCGAGCTCGCGACGGCGATCTTCTCCGTCGAGCTCGCCGGCCGCTCGATCTTCGCTTTCTAGCCCCGCAGGAGGCCGCGGGCCCGAGCGACGGCGCGCTGCGAGAGCGGCGGCTCGAGCAGCTTCTTCGCGACGAGCGTCCCGGAGCCGCCGCCGAGGCCCGGCCCCGGCCACGTGCTCGCGCCGATCTGCCAGAGCCGCTCGACCGGCGTCGCGTGGCCCGGGCTCCGCGGCAGCGGCCGCCAGAGGAAGTTCTGGTCGAGCGCGAGCGCACCGCCATAGGGGTCGCCATGGCGGAGATTGACGTTCGCTCGCTGCAGGTCGTGCGGGCCGAGCGCGACCCGCTTCAGGATCGAGCTCTCGAGGTTGGGAATGTGGCGGTCGAGCCGCGCCTGGATCCGGTCGGCGTAACGCTCGCGCAGCTCGTCCGTCCACTCGCCTCCGCCGACGTCGATCTCGCCGGCCGCATCGCCCTTGAGCCGCCACGGCAGCTCTTGCAGCTGGATCCAGAGGAGGCCGCGACCGTCCGGCGCACGCGAAGGATCCATGGTCAACGGCTGGCCGACGACGACGGTCGCCTCCGCGGGCAGCAAGCCGCGCTCCGCCTCGTTCACGGCGCGCGAGACGCCGTCGAGCCCGGGCGTGAGATGGACGATCGCTGTCCCGCCGAGCCGCTCGTCTCCCTCCCAGCGCGGCGGCTCGGACAGCGCGTAGTGGATCTGCATCTCCGAGCGGCCGTAGCGAAAGCGGCGCGCGCTCTCGGCGACAGGCGCCGGGACGGCCGCGTCGACCAGCAGCCTCTCGTAGAGCTGCGTGGGCGTGACGCTCGCCACGACGGCGCGCCCGGCCTCGATCGCCTCGCCGTCCGTGAGCCGGACGCCGACCGCGCGTCCCGAGCGAACGAGCACGCGCTCGACGTCCTTGTCCGTCTCGCAGACCCCGCCGTGGTCGCGGATCAGCCGGACGAGCGCCTCGGCGAGCTTGGCGCCGCCGCCACGCGGGATCGGCATCCCCCCTTCCTGCACGGCGACGGCGATCACCTGCGTCATGAAGCCCGAGGCCGCCTGGTCCGGACCGAGGCCCGTGTGGAGCACCCAGGGAGCGAGGACGCCGTGCGCATGCTCGGAGGCGAAGGAGGTCTCGAGCCAGTCGCGGCTCGATTGGAGCACCTCGCCGAGGAAGGCAAGCGCGCCCGCCCGGCCGAGGCGCCGCACGGCCCTCCCCGCGAGAGCGAGCCCGGCCGGCGACCACAGCTCGGCGCCGAGCACGCCAAACGCGAGATCGGCGTTCGGGAAGAAGCGCTCGAGGATGCCCGGCCACTCCGGCCCGAGCTCCGCCGCGTTTCCGTCCGCCGTTCGAACAAGGAAGGCGGCGGACCCGTCGGGGAAGGCAGTGCCCGTCGGCAAGTCGGTGTTGAGGTACTCGAGCCCGCGCGCCTCGAGCTCGTCGCCGAGCTCCGCATGCGCCGCGCCGCCGACCCAGAGCGGATGCCAGGCGCTGAAGACGTCGTGAAGGAAGCCGGGCTCGGTCAGCTCCGCCGTCTTGATCGCGCCGCCGAGCCAGTCGTTCCGTTCGAGGACGCAGACGCGCCAGCCGGCTCGGGCGAGCAGCGCCGCGCACACGAGGGAGTTGACGCCGCTGCCGACGAGGACGGCGTCGAACTCATCAGCCACCCGCGAGCTCCCGGAACTCGTCGTCGGTGACGAGACCACGCTTGCGCATCCCGAGCTCCTTGACGCGCGCGAGCAGCTCCGCGCGCTCCGCCTCGGGCACGTCGAGGCCGAGCTCCTGCGCCTTGATCCGGATCGAGTCGAGGCCGCTCTTCTTGCCGAGGACGATGCCGCGCTCGGCGCCGACGAGCTTGGAGGAGTACGGCTCGATCGACGGCGGGTCGTGGAACTGGGAGGCGACGGCGCCCGACTCGCGGCGGAAGAGCGTCTCGCCGGTCAGCGGCTTCCAGGGGGCGAGGCCGTAGCCCGACAGCTCTTGCACGCGCGCGGCGGCTCCGCGGATCCGGTCGAGGCGAAGGCCGGTCTCGACGCCGTAGAGCGCGCGGAGCGCGAGCGCGATCTCGCCGAGGTCGGCGTTGCCGGCGCGCTCGCCCATCCCGTTGATCGTGCCGTGGATCCAGGTCGCGCCCGCCCGAACCGCGGCGACCGCTGAGGCCGTCGCGACACCGAAGTCGTTGTGGCCGTGGAAGTGGACGGGAACCTCGCCGCCGACCGCCTCCGCCGTTCGCCCGACGAGCTCGGCGACCGCCTCGGGTGAGGCGATGCCGAGCGTGTCGACGACGACCACCTCGCGCGCCCCCGCCTCGACCGCGCTCGCGTAGACGCGCGCGTAGAAGTCCGGCTCGGCGCGGGTCGAGTCGACGCCGAAAAAGGCGGCGCGGATGCCGTGCTCGGCGGCGAAGCGCATCGCCTTCGTGATCCGCTCGAGCATCGTCTCGCGGTCGACGCCGATCGCCTCGAGCTTGAGGTCGGAGATCGGCGACTCGATCACCGACGCCTCGACTCCGAGCTCGACCAGCAGCTCGAGATCGGCAGGGACGGCGCGGGAGAAGCCCCAGACCTCGGCGCCGAGGCCTGCCGCCGCGATCAGCTCGACGGCGCGGCGGTCGTCATCCGAGACCCGCGGGAAGCCGGCCTCGATCCGCTCGATCCCAAGCTTGTCGAGCAGCTTCGCGATCTCGAGCTTGTCCTCCGGCGAGAGCACGACGCCGACGGTCTGCTCCCCGTCGCGGAGCGTCGTGTCGTAGAGGCCGACCCTCCCGCCGAGCCGGTGGCCGTCGTTGAGCGAGCCCGTCCAGATCAGGTCGGACACGACACGACTCCGTCGGGGAAGGACGACAGCTTCTCGACGCCGTCGTCCGTGACGAGGAAGTTGTCCTCGACGCGAAGCCCGCCGCCGCCCGGCCAGTAGACGCCCGGCTCGACCGCCAGCACCATCCCCGCGGCGAACTCGCCGCCGCCGGCCTGGTGCGGGTACGGCGGCTCGTGCGCGCGCGCGCCGACGCCGTGGCAGATCGGATGCGTCGGCTGGATCCGCTCGCGGATCTGCCGGTCGAGCTTGGCCATCGAGGCGCCCGGACGAATCGCCGCGAGCGCCGCCGCGTAGATCTCCAGCAGCTCGGTCTCGAGCTCGGCGTACTCCGGCTTCAACTCCCCGAGCACGAGGTTCTTCGTGTGGTCCGCCCAGTAGCCGTCGGCACAGACCCAGATCTCGAACAGGACGGGCTCGCCCTCGACGACCGGCAGGTCGCCGGTCGCAGTGAACGTCTTGATCCCGCGCCCGGCCCAGACGAGGGAGAACGGCAGCGCGAGCTCGACCTTCCCCTGCCAGCCCGTCCCTTCGCCGTGGACGAAGCCCTGCCACAGTGCCGCCGCCTCGGCCTCGTTCATCCCGATACGCAGCTCGCCACGGACGTGCTCCATCGCGGCCGCTGCGATCTCGTTCGCGAGCCTCAGCCGCTCCACTTCCTGCTCCGTCTTGAGCGAACGAGCGCGGACGAGGAGCGGCGTCGCGTCGGCCGCCGTGGGGAAGGCGTCGAACCAGGCGGCGGTGAACGTCGTCGGCTCGCCGACCATCCGGTCGGCGGCCTGCGTGCCGAGTGACAGCTCGAGCCCGACGTGCTCGTACCAGCCCGCGGCCTCGACCGCGGCGTCGAGCGTCCGCGCAGTGACCGGCCGCGGATCCTCGGCGTCGTAGCCGCGGATCAGCCGCACGTCCTTCGTCCACGCCGTCCGCGCTGCGTCCTCCTCCGATGCCTCGATCGTGATCAGCACCGGCTCGCCCTCGCGCGGAAAGACGCACGCGTCGTAGCCCTTCATCCCCCAAAAATCGGTCAGGTAGAGGACGTTGTCGGGCGCGCGGACGACGAGCGCGTCGAGCTCCTCTTCCGCCATCAGCGCGCGGACGCGCTCGAGCTTCGTGTCGTCAGACGGCCAGGGCATCAGTCGCCCCAGGGACGGATGCGCGGCGGCGCGGGCTCGCCGTGGCCCTCCTCCCACGAGATGACGGGATTGCGGAGCACGCCGATCCGCTCGATCTCCGCCTCGACCACGTCGCCGGGCTTGAGGTAGAGCAGCTGCCGCTCCTCCTCCGACTTGAAGCCCGCGACGCCGGCCACCGTGCCGGTCGAGAGCACGTCGCCGGCGCTGTAGCCGAGCGCCGAGAAGTTGCTGAGGATCTCGGGGATCGTCACGCTCATCCGGCTCGAGTGGGATTCCTGCCGCGTCTCGCCGTTGACGCGCAGCTTCATGGCGAGGTCGTGCGGGTCGGGGATCTCGTCGGGCGTCACGATCCACGGGCCGAGCGGGCAGAACGTATCGATCGCCTTGCAGAAGCTGAAGACGCCCGAGCGCATCTCGCCGCGCTGGATGTCGCGCGCCGTGATGTCGTTGAAGATCACGTAGCCCCCGATGTAGTCCGCAGCCTCCTCCGGCGAGAACCACTTGCCCGCCTTCTTGAGGACGACCGCGAGCTCGAGCTCGTAGTCGAGCTCCTCGGTCAGATGCTCGGGATAGACGATCGGCTGCTCGGGGCCGATGATCGCGTCGACGTTCTGGAAGAAGTTGATCCAGGGCGCGATCCGGTGCGACCAGTCGACGTTCTTCGACTCGTCCTCGTGCTCGCGGAAGTTGCCGGCCGTGTGGAAGAACTTGGTCGGGACGATCGGCGCCTGGAGGCTCGCCTCGGCGAGCGGCGTGCGGCGATCACTCTCGTACGCGCCACCCACTTCGAAGTACTCGCGCATCGAGCGGGAGTCGAACTCGACGATCTCCTCGCCGTCGACCCTCCCGACCTTGCCGCCGTTGAAGGTGACGAGCTTCACGCGCCAACCTCGGGATGGAGATCTGATACCCAGCCCAGATAAAGCGACCGAGGGACCGCCTCAGCTCGAAAGACGCCATTCATTCGAGCTTCAGCTCCCAAAAGCGCGGCGAACTTCGCGAACTCGTCAAACCAGACCGGATCCTCGCCTGGCTCGTGGAAGGAGTGCACGAGCATGACCGCGTGATCCGCATGTAGACGTTCAGCCTCGATGACCGGTGAGGCAGCTCGATGAAGCAACTGATAGCGAGTCTCTCCGAGCGCGGCGTTATCCGAGATCGACAGGACGCGCTTCAGGAATGCGAGCCGCTTCTGCTTTCCGATGCTCGCGCCCAGGCTCCAGACGTCAACGGTCGTGTCCCCGAATGGTTCTCTCGCCTTTCCTTCTACCGCCATCGCCACGCTTCTCCCGCCCTGCGTGCGGGCTAGAACGAAGAGGTCGGTCTGGGAGGCTGTGTCACCACCAGGAAGGGCGACCTTGTACTCGGGTATGCCGGCGATCAGCTCTAACGGGCCGAGTTCGCTCGCCGCGAGCGCGCGCTCGACAGACGGCGGCCAATCCCCCGCCTCATGCCAGGAGTGGGCGAGCGAGTGGGCAGAGTGGCGCGGCTTCCAGTGGGATTGCTTGGTTAGTCCGATTCTCCACCCCTCCGCACTGTCGCCGCTGACGAAGAACTTGCTCATGATCCGTTAGCCGCTTTCAAGGCCCGTGCGAACGCGGCTTCGAACCGACGCTGCTGGCCGCTCCCGGGGAAAGGGATCCGCTCAGCGACCACCGGCAAGCCCGCACGGCGCAACGGCTCAAAGGCGGCGTCATAGACCGTCGTCTTGATCAAGATGATCTTTCGCGGAGCCAACGACTTCGCGCGGCGGACGAGGTCCTCCGTACAAGTACAGAGGCTCCGCCCTGGAAGTGGGTCTTCACAGAGATCGATTAAGAACACACCGCGTTCCTTGAGCGCGCTGAGCGCCGTCGCCTTCTCGCAGCGCGCGGGGACAAGGCCGAGAACGAGCTTGGCTACGTACCGGAAGAGGGAATCCTGCGTAGGCACGTCCTCGAAGTAGAAGTAGCGGTCGAGGGCATCCGGCGGAGCCTCGGCGACGAGCAAGAGATCGACCGCCGTCGGACGGTACTTCTGCGCGGCTTGGCGCCGCCGCTCCGACGCATTCATGCGACGCCACAGACCTCCATCGCGACGCGCGCGTAGACCTCCGCCGTCTTGACGAGGCCGTCGATCTCGAGGTTCTCGCCGAGCTCGACGTCCATCAGCCCGGTCGACGTCCCGTAGTTGACGGTCGGGACGCCGTAGCGCGTCAGCGCCGACGCGTCGCTGAACCAGCGCGTCACGTCGCGGCCGGGCGGCTCGCCCCAGACCTCGGCGTGCGCAGCGTCGATCGCCGCGACGAGCTCGTGTCCTTCCTCGATCTCGGCGCCCGGCGCGGTGACGTAGACCTCGCCCTCGATCCCGTAGTCGGGGAAACGCTCGGCGAGGGCGCGCACCATCTCGAGCACCTCGCCGCGTGCGACGGCCATCTCCTTCGTCGGCGGCACGCGGACGTCGAGGAAGAGATCCGTGTGGTGCGGAGTCCGCGAGACGCGCCAGCCGAAGCCGCCCTCGACGGCACCGACGTTGACGATCGCCTTCGCGCCGCGGTACGCGTTCGCCGGGTCGCCCTCCCACTGTGGGATCCACTCGAGCACCGCGTCGAGCACCTCGTGCATCCGGAGGATCGAGTTCTGGCCGCGCTTGCCCTCGCTGAACGCGGTGTGGATGAAGTTGCCCTGCACCCGGATGCGCAGCCAGAGCGCTCCGAAGTGGCCGAGCACGACCTTCCCCTCGGTCGGCTCGCCGAGCAGGCACATGTCCGCAACTCCCCCGTGCGAGACGAGGTAGCGCGTGCCGGCCGCGTAGCCACGGAACTCGCCGCCCGTGGCGTCGCGGTACTGCGTCTTCTCGATCTCGCCGCAGACGGCCGCGATGAGGACGTCGCCGCACAGGCGGACCCCCGCGTCCTGCAGTGCGCGTACCGCCTCGACGTAGCAGGCGAGCGCGCCCTTCATGTTCGATATGCCGAGGCCGTACAACCGCCCGTCGCGCTCGAAAGGCGCGGGCTGGAAGCCGGGCACGCCGCGCAGCCACGGCTCGCGACCGGAGTACGACGTGTCCATGTGGCCGTTGAACATCAGCGATTTGCCCCCGCCGGCGCCGGCCCACGTCCCGAGCGCGTTGGCGCGGCCGTCCTCCACCTGCTGCCACTGCGACTGCAGGCCCATCGCGTCGTACAGCTCGACCATCAGCCGAGCCATACCCTCCTCGTCGCCGGTGAAGGAGTGGACGCCGATCAGCCGCGACGCGGTCTCGACGAGGCGGTCCCGGTCGACCTTCATCCGCGGACGTGCGGGAGGACCTGCTCGCCGAACAGCCGGATCTGCTCGTGGCGGTCGGCTCCCCACAGCTCGAGCATCACATGCGAGCAGCCCGCGTCCTTGTACTCCTCGATCGCCTCGATGCAGTCGGCCGGCGTGCCGGCAATCGGGCGGCACTTGTCGAGCAAAGCGTCGGAGACCTGGGCCTTCGCCGCGAGCCGTCCGCCCTGCTCCATCGCTTCGGCGACGGGGCGGATCTCGTCCTGCTCGATGCCGGCGAGATCGAGCAGCGTGTCGGCCGCGCCTTGGATGTTCTGCACCTTGTTGGCGAGGTACATGCCGGCGATCTCGCGCGCGCCGTCGCGGCCCGCGTCGCGGTCGGTGGCGTGGATCGAGGCGACGACGGTGCAGCCGACGTCGATCTCCTCGCCGACGTTCTCGCGCGTGTAGCGGACGAAAGGCGGCGTCGTGATCGACGGCGTCAGGCAGCCGTCGGCGATCTCGCCGGCGAGCTGCTGCATCTTCGGCGCTGTCGCCGCGACGTAGACCGGCGGCACCTCGCGCGGCGCATGCGCGTCGGCCGCCAGTGCCGGGACGTCGGCGCTCCACGTGTCGCCGTCGTAGTCGAACCGCTCGCCGGAGAGGACGCCGCGGGCGATCGTCACCGCGTCGCGCATCGGCCCGAGCGTCTTCTTCGTCTGCGTCTTCGTGTTGTTGAGGAAGATCTTCGACGTCCCGAAGCCGAGGATGAAGCGCCCCGGCCCGGCTGCCTCCTGCACGACGCGCGCGTCCATCGCCGCCTGCACCGGATGCCGAGTCGAGGCGGCGATGATCCCCCAGCCGATCGTCAGCCGCTTGGTCTCGCGTCCCATCAGGGCGGCTACGCCGGTCGACGAGCGCGCCTCCATGCCGTGCTTGCGCCACCACGGATACGCCTCGGCGAGCCAGATCGTGTCCAGCCCCGCTTCGTCCATGGCGCGCGCCGACGCGAGCATCTCGTCGAGCGGCTCCATCGTGAGCTGCATGACGCCGATCCGGAAGGGAACGGTCACGCGCTCTGCTGTGCTGCCTGAATCTGCGCGTCGAGCGCCGACAGGACGTGCTGCACCTGCTGGTTGACGATCGGCTGCAGGACGCGCTGGCCCATCGAGCCGACCGGGCCTGCGATCTTCACGTCGGCCGACCACGCCATCGAGGTGCCGCCGTCGGGAGCGTCGCCGAGGGTGAACGACGTCTCCATGTTCATCATCGCGCCGACGCCGTGGCCCTTGACCGAGAGCTTCGCGAACTCCGGCTCGCGCTCCTCGATCTTCTCCATGTCGACCTTCATCTTCAGGCCGCCGAGACCGAGCGGGATCTTCACGTTCGCCGTCCAGCGCCGCTCGTCGTGGATGTCGAAGCTCTCGACGCCGGGCATCGTCTTCGCCATCGCCTCGGGGTCGTTGAGCACCTGCCAGACGGTCGCGCGAGGCGCATTGAAGATCCGCTCGCCCGAGACGTTCACGCCTTCTCCTGCAGCATCCGCCAGACGCGCTGGTACGGGTTGTGGCTGTTGGTGACGACGACGCCGGTCGCGTCCTGGATCGCGGCGCAGATGGCGTGGATGCCGGCCCCGCCGCCCTCGCCCATCCCCTTCGTGCCAAGCGGGGTGAACGGAGACGGGCTCTCGATCGCGCCGGTCGCGAGCGGCGGCATGTCGAGCGCGTGCGGCACGTGGTAGTCGTAGAAGTTGGGCGTCAGCAGGTTGCCGTCCTCGTCGTACTCGTAGATCTCGTGGATCGCGGCGCCGATCGCCTGGGCCGTCGCGCCCATCACCTGGCCCTCGACGATCTGCGGGTTGATCCGCTTGCCGCAGTCGTCGACCGCGGCGTAATCGACGATCTCGTAGTAGCCCGTCTCCGGGTCGATCTCGATGACGGCGACGTGGAGCTGGGCGGCGTACGTCAGCGTCAGGTTGCCGAACTTCTTCTCGACGTCGGGCACCTGGAAGGGCGGCCGGTAGACGTAGCGGCAGTTGAGCGTGACGTCGAGATCCTCCGGCAGCCCCGCGTTGTTCGCGTTGATGATCGCGCCGCAGGCCATGAACGGGAGGAACGCGTCGTGGTTCTCCTTGATCCGGACGCCGCCGTCTGCGAGCTCGAGCGCCTCGGCCGGAACGCCGCCGAAGACCGCGCCGGCGAGCTTGAAGATCTCGTCGCGCAGCATCTCGGTCGCGCCCTTCACCGCTGAGAGGCCGGTGACGGCGAACTGGCTCGCGTAGGTGCCGGAGAAGCCCGCGTGCGAGTTCCAGTAGCTGTCGTGGCCGGCGCGGACGTGGACGTCGTCGACCGAGCACTTGAGGATGTCCGCGACGACCTGCGACGCGGTCGTCTCGTGTCCCTGCCCCTGCGGCGTCGTCCCGAGCGTCACGACGAGCTCGCCGAAGATGTCGAGCTTCACCGTCGCGACCTCGTTGTTGCCGGAGAACTGCAGCTCGGGGTTGATGAGCTGCGACTGTGCGAAGTTGTTCGTGCCGGAGTCGAGGGTCGAGCCGATCCCGACGCCGAGCAGCTTGCCGCGCTCTTTCGCGGACGCCTTCCGGCCGGGCATCGCCTCGTAGTCGATCAGCTCGAGCGCGAGGTCGAGCATCCGCGCGTAGTCGCCGGAGTCGTAGACGCAGCCGTTCGGCGTCTCGTACGGCATGTCCTCGGCGCGGATGTAGTTCTTCTTCCGCACCTCGACCGGGTCGAGGTCGAGCTCGTGGGCGACGATGTCGATGACGCGCTCGGTGAACCAGAGGTGCTGGAGACGCGAGTAGCCGCGGTTCGGAGAGACGGGCGCCTTGTTCGTCGCCACCTGCGTGAAGTCGAGCTCGCAGTGGCGCCAGCGATACATGCCGGGCGTGACCTGCGCCCAGATCACGCCGCCGAGCGGCTCGTAGCGAAGCCACGCGCCGGCGTCGTCGAGCGCCTTCGTCCGGAAGCCGAGCAGCGTCCCGTCGTCTTTGACCGCGACCTTCGTGTCGTGGAACCAGCGTTCGTTCCCATGCGACATCGAGAGGTGGAAGTCGGTCCGCCACTCCGTCCACTGGATCGGCCGGTTGAGCTTGCGCGCGAGGAGGCAGCAGACGACGAGCTGCGGATGCGACGTGATCTTGTTGCCGAAGCCGCCGCCGATGTCCTGCGTGACGAAGCGGAGCTTGTCGAGCCCCACCTTCATCGCCGGCCCCATCATGATCGCGGCGAAGCCGGGGAACTGGTTGTTCGTGTGGACAGTCCACTGCTCGACGCCGCGGTTGAACTCGACGAGCGCGCCGTCGCACTCGAGCGGCGTCGAGTTGAAGCGGTGGAAGTGGAGCTCGTCGATCTCGATCACGCGGTCGGCCTCGGCGAACGCCGCGTCGAGATCTCCCCACGAGTAGAGGCCCGACCACATCAGGTTCCCGCCCGCGTCGTCGTGGAGGACAGGCGTGTCGCCGTCCAAGGCGCGCCGCGCGTCGACGACCGCCGGCAGCGGCTCGTAGTCCACCTCGACGAGCTCGGACGCGTCGCGCGCGAGCTCCCGCGTCTCGGCCACGACCGCGACGACCGACTCGCCGACGAAGCGCACCTTCCCGACCGCGAGCGCGTAGTCCTTGATGTTCGCGCCCGGCGCGCTCGAGATCTGGAAGAACGGCTCGGTGAGCGCCGCGACCTCCTCGCCGGTGAGCGTCCCATAGACGCCCTCCATCGCCTCCGCCGCCGAGACGTCGATACGCGTGATGTGCGCGTGCGCGTACGGCGAGCGCACGAAGTGGAGGTAGCCCATGCCGTGGCGCTTGATGTCGTCGACGAAGACGCCCTCGCCCTGCAGCAGCCGCTTGTCCTCCTTGCGGCGGACGCTCTGGCCGCCCCAGCCCTTCTGCTGCTCGACCTTCTCCGGCGCCAGCGTCGTCTGGGAATCACGGGTCACTTCGCCACTGCCTTGACCGCCTCGAAGATGTTCCAGTAGCCGGTGCAGCGGCAGATGTTTCCCTGCAGCGCCTTCTTGATCTCGTCGTCCGACGGGCTCGGGGTGTCGCGGAGAAGAGCCGTCGCGCTCATCAGCATCCCCGGCGTGCAGTAGCCGCACTGAAGCGCGTGATGCTCGTTGAACGACTGCTGCAGCGGCGTCAGCTCGCCGTTCTCCGCCAGCCCCTCGACCGTCTCGATGCTCGCGCCGTCGGCCTGGACGGCGAGGAGCATGCAGCTCTTGACGAGGACGCCGTCGAGGATCACCGAGCACGCGCCGCAGTTGCCCGTGTCACAGCCGACGTGGCTGCCGGTCAGGTCGAGGTCGTCGCGGAGGAAGTGGATGAGGAGCTTGCGCGGCTCGACGTCGCGCGCGTAGGTCGTGCCGTTGACGGTGACCGAGACGTCCATCAGCGGGACGCCGCTTCCTGCGCCGCGCGGGTGGCGAGCACCGCAGCGAGATGGAGCCGGTACTCGGCGCTGGCGTGGACGTCGGACGGCGGTTGCAGGCCGGCGGCGCGCACCGCGGCGGCGACGCCGTCGGGCGAGTCGGCGGTGACGACGACCGGCACCGCGTCGACGCAGCCGAGCGCGACGCGGACCGAGCCGTTCACCGACGCGGCCGCGTTGCAGATGCAGGTGCCCTCGGCGCCGAGCGTCACCGCGGCGAAGCCGTCCTTCTTGCCGGCGGGAATCGAGATGCGCGTCAGCAGCTCGCCCTGACCGACCGCGGTCATGTAGACGCCGAGAAAGAACTCCTCGGCCGAGACATCCCGTTCACCTTCCGCGCCGACGATGGTCATCCGCGCACCGGTCGCGACCATCAGCGGAGGCAGGTGGTTGGTCGGGTCGTTGGAGCAGACGTTGCCGCCGATCGTGCCGCGGTTCCGCACCTGGACGTCCGCGATCGTCGCGCAGACCTCGCCGAGGATCGGTCGCGCCTTTGCCTCGGCCGAGCGCATCAGCTCGGTGTACGTCGTCATCGCGCCGATCGTCAGCGTCCCGTCACCTGCGAGCTCGATCCCGCGCAGGTCGTCGAGGCCGTCCAGGTCGACGAGCATGTCGGGAGAGGCCGCGCGGGCCTTCATCACGTTGATCAGCGTCTGGCCGCCGGCGAGCGCGCGGGCGCCATCGTTCGCAGCAAGCAGCTCCAGAGCCTCGGAAACCGACCCCGGCTTCGCGTATTCCACGTCGCGCAGCAGCACGCGATCGATCCTACAGAGGCGCGTGAATGCGGGTTTTCGCATCCCTCAGGCGCCCGCCGAGGCGGCCGGCGCGCACTGCAAGGATCTCGCCGATGATCGAGAACGCGGTCTCGGCCGGCGTGTCGGCGCCGATGTCGAGCCCCGAAGGCCCGGAGATGCGGTCGAGCTCGTCGTCGGTGACTCCGTCTTCGCGGAGGAGCCCGCGGCGCCGCTCCTGGTTGCGCCGCGAGCCGATCCAGCCGACGTAGAACGCTTCGCTCGCGAGCGCGGCGCGGATCAGCGGCAGGTCGAACTTGTCGTCGTGGGTGAGCACGATCACTGCGGTGCCGAGGTCGGGCTGGACGGTGGCCGCCGCCTCGTCGGGCCAGGCGAGCAGGAGCTCGTCGGCGCTCGGGATCCGCTCGGGCGTGGCAAAGCTCGCGCGTGCGTCGGCGACGACCGTCCGCCAGCCGAGCAGCTTCGCCGCGCGGCAGAGCGCCTCGGCCGTGTCCACCGCGCCGTAGACGAAGAGCCGGGTCGGCGGCGCGGACACGTCGGCGAGGACAGTGCGGCCGTCGAGCTCGATCACGTGACTACGCCCGCGACGGCGCGCGGTCTGCTCGAGCTCCGGATCGTGGAGCCGCTCGCCGACGCCCTCGCCGGCGACGACGGTAAGCGTCACGTCCTGCCGTTCGGCGTCGCTCAGCTCCTCGACGAAGACGTCGATCTCGCCGCCGCACGGCAGGCCGATTCCAAAGGCCATCTCGTCGGTGATCCCGTAGGTGAGGAGCCGCGGAGGCGCGCCCGCGAGCACTTCTTGCGCGGCGAGGACGACGTCGCTCTCGACGCAACCGCCCGAGACGGAGCCGGCGAGCTCGCCCTGCTCGCTGACGACGAGCTTCGAGCCGATCGGGCGCGGCGCGGACTTGCGCGTCGCGACGACGGTCGCGAGCGCGACCTTGCGCCCCAGCTCGCGCCAGCGCCACGCCCTCGAGAGCGCCTCATCCATCGCCAGCCAGGCTAACGGCCGAGATAGGCCTTGCGGAGATCCTCGTTCTCGCGCAGCTCGGCCGCCGGCCCCTGCAGCACGAGGCGGCCCGTCGAGAGGACGTAGCCGCGGTCGGCGATCGAGAGCGAGACGTTCGCGTTCTGCTCGACGATCAGCATCGCGACGCCCGACTCGTGCACCTGCTTGATGATCTCGAAGCTCCGCTCGACGAGGATCGGCGCCAGCCCCATCGACGGCTCGTCCATCAGGAGAAGCTTCGGCTTCGACATGAGCGCCCGGCCCATCGCGACCATCTGCTGCTCGCCGCCGGAGAGCGTCCCGGCGAGCTGCGAGCGGCGCTCGTGGAGGAGCGGGAACAGGTCGTAGACCCGCTCGAAGTCCTCCTTCGCGCCGCCTCCTTGCAGGAATGCGCCCATCTCGAGGTTCTCGAGCACGGTCATCGGCCCGAAAAGGCGTCGGTTCTCGGGGACGATCGCGATCCCCTTGCCGATCCGGTAGCTCGTCGAACGGCGGGTGACGTCCTCACCCTGGAAGCGGACGCTGCCTCGCCGCGGTCGCACGATTCCGAGCACCGTCTTCAGCGTCGTCGACTTCCCGGATGCGTTGCCACCGAGGAGGCAGACGAGCTCGCCGTGGAGCACCTCGAGGCTCAGAGCTTGGAGGATGTGGATCGGCCCGTAGTACGTGTCAACCGAGTCGAGATGCAGCAGCGGCTCGGGCAGCGGCGCGGCCTCGGACATCGGCTCGGCGGAGGCCTGGGTCTCGGTCGCGTCGGTCACTTCGTCGCAGCCGCCTTCGTGCCGAGGTAGGCCTCGACGACGCGGGGATCGGTCGCCACCTGCTCGAACGTCCCCTCCGCGATCTTGACGCCGTGGTCGAGCGCGACGACGCGGTCGGAGATCGACTCGACGACGTGCATGTCGTGCTCGATGAGGAGGATCGAGTAGCCGGCCTCGGTGCGCAGCTTGCCGATCAGCTCCGCGATCTCGTGTGTCTCGACCGGGTTCATCCCCGCGGCCGGCTCGTCGAGGAGAAGAACGCGCGGGTCGGTCGCGGTCGCGCGCGCGATCTCGAGCCGTCGCCGGTTCGCGTAGGAGAGCGAATACGCCGGCTGGTCCCAGCGATAGCCCATCAGCCGCTCGCCGAAGAAACCGAGCTTCTCCTCGGCGAAGGCGTTGATCTCGCGCTCCTCGCGCCGCGCCCGCGGCAGCTGCAGCATCTGCTCCACGATCGTCGACTTCGTCCGGCCGTACTGCGCGGCCATGACGTTCTCCTTCACGGTCATGTTCAGGAAGAGACGCAGCGACTGGAAGGTGCGTGCGATGCCGCGCGTCGTGATCTTGTGCGGCTGCAGGCCGGTGACGCTCTGCCCGTCGAGCAGGATGTCGCCGCTGTCGGGCCTGGCGACGCCCGTGATCAGGTTGAGGACGGTCGTCTTCCCTGCCCCGTTCGGCCCGATCAGGCTGACGATCTCGTGCTCGTCGACGTGGAGGTTGAGCTTGTCGACGGCGGTGAGGCCGCCGAAGGAGACGGTCAGATCGCGCAGCTCGAGGAGGGGCACCTAAACGACCTCCACCCGGTTTTTGCCGAACAGCCCGGCCGGCCGCGTCGCCATCAGGACGATCAGGATCACGCCGAGGAAGAGCGGCCGCGTCGTCGGCGCCTGCTCGATGAGCGTGTTCTCCCACGCGAACGCAGCCACCCAGAGCGTCGGGACGAGCAGCGCCCAGCGCTTCCAGCCTTGCAGCACCGTGCAGGCGAGCACGAGCCCGATCACGAGGACGAAGCCGTAGTTGCCGTACTGGTAGTTCGAGGCTGTGTACGTCTTGCCCGGCAGCACCATCCAGTGGCGGAGGAGCGTCGCGAAGAAGCCATGGGTCGCGTACGAGGTCGGGCCGATGGCGATCGGCCCGTTGACGCCGCGCGCCCAGACGGCTCCGACGATCTGATTGACGATCACGCCGAAAGCGGCGACGGCGACGAGGAAGCCGACGAGCGTCCGCCACGGGCGGACCTTGACGAGGATCCCGATCAGCACCACCGCGTAGAACAGCCACCGCGCGTGGTCGGGCGTGGTCAGGATCTCGAGCAGGACGTTGACGACCACGGCTCCGAGCACGACGCCGCCCAGGCTGCCCGCGCCGCCGAGGATGACCATCGCGTAGATCGTGATCAAGAGCGGGAACATGAACGTGTCCGGGAAGACGCCCTGGTAGTAGGCGGCGTTGATGGCGCCCGCAAAGCCGGCGACGCCCGCGCCTACCGCGACCGCGAGGAGCATCAGCCACTTGGTGGGGATCCCCATCACCTCCGCCGCGAGCGAGTCCTCTCGCAGCGCGCGCCAGGCACGTCCCGTCCGCGACTTGTTGACGTACGTGAACAGGATCACCACGACGGTGAAGCCGGCGGCCGCAACCCACACGTAGTCGGTAGGAGCGTTCGTCAGCTTGTGCCCGAAGACCCGAAACGGATCGACGTTCGTGATCCCGCTCGGCCCGTTGGTGACGTTGTGCTGCCCGCCGAAGCCGAACCAATCCCACTCGTAGCCGTTCGACGTGAAGTTGTTGAACATCTCGAGGAAGAAGAGGGTCACGATCGCGAGGTAGTCGCCGCTCAGCCGGCGCGAGGGAAGGGCGAGCACGAAACCGAGCACGACGGTCGCCGCGATCACGAGCGGCAGGCTCTGGTAGGTCGGCCAATGGATGTCGTAGTGGCCTGACGACAGCTCCGCGTACAGGTAGGCCGCGAAACCGTAGAAGGCGACGTAGCCGAGGTCGAGTAGCCCCGCCCAGCCGACCGCGACGTTGAGCCCGAGGGCGAGCAGGACGTAGAGCATCGTGTCCGCGTCGACGCCGATGATGTAGCCGTTCGACGTCAGCACCGGGATAGCGCAGACGAGCGCGACGAAGGCGGCGAGCAGGAGGATCCGCGGCGTCCGGTCGGCGAGCCGCAAGGCGCCGCCGATCAGGCCGGCAGGCCCAGTGATCCGCTCACCCGAGCGGCTGACCCACTCGTCGACGCCGATCTGCGGCGAGGTGGCGGGCTGGGATGCCGGGGGCGTCGAAGCGTCCGGCATCCCTAGACCTTCGACAGGACCGGCGCGCCGCGGAGCCCGGTCGACCGGAAGAGCATGAAGACGACGAGGATCCCGAAGACGTAGAGATCAGCGAACGCCGTGCCGAGGTAGCCGTTCGCGAACGTCTCGGCAAGCCCGATCAGGAGGCCGCCGAGCATGGCGCCTCCGATGTTGCCGATCCCGCCGACGACAGCGGCGATGAACGCCTTCAGGCCGGCGCCGAAACCCATGTACGGGTTCAGCTGCTGGAAGATCATCCCGGTCATCACCCCGGCTGCGCCCGCGAGCGCCGAGCCGAGCAGGAAGGTGATGGCGATGACGCGGTCGATGTCGATGCCCATCATCGACGCGGCCTCCGGATCCACCGAGACGGCGCGCATCGATTTCCCGGTCCGCGTTCGCGCGACGAAGAGCGACAGCGCGAGCATCAGGACGACAGCCGAAAGGATGACGACGAGCTGCACGTACTGCACTTGGAAGTTCCCATACGAGACCACGTTGTGAAAGAGCTCGCCGATGCCGTCTTTCCTGGGGCGCAGGTTGAAGGTCTCGGTCGAGCGGGGATTCGCCTGCCAGAGCAGGACGGCCGTCTGCTGGAGGAAGAACGAGACTCCGATCGCGCTGATCAGCGGCGCGATTCGGGGCGCGTTGCGGAGCGGCCGGTATGCGAAACGCTCGATCACGACGCCGAGCAGCCCGGTGCCGAGCATCGACGCGGCAAAGGCGAGGAGGAAGAGCGGGACGATCGGCATGATCGGCTGGAGCGGCGAGCCGAGCGCGTTGAGCACGAACCAGCCGATGTACGCGCCGATCATGTAGACGTCGCCGTGCGCGAAGTTCAGGAGCTTGAGGACTCCGTAGACCATCGTGTAGCCGAGCGCAATGAGGGCGTAGAGGCTCCCGACTGCCAGCCCGTTCACGAGCTCGTGGAAGAAGAAGAACCAGTTCTGAAAGTCGAAGGCGAGGACGCCGCTCATTCGCTCCTACTCACTTAGGCGAGCGGCCCGCCGCTGGGGCGGGCCGCTCGCGGTTCCTACCCGACGAAGTAGCGGAGCTACTACGAGGGATAGACCTCCACGTACTTGCCGCTCGAGCTGATCTTGAAGACGGTTACGCCCGCCTTCGGGCCGTGGTAGGCGTCCTTCGGATTGTTGAACGCCATGCTGTAGCCGAGGATCGTCGTCGCCTGCTTGACGCCCTTCAGCTTCGAGGTCACGGCTGCCCGGCTGACCGACTTGCCGTTGGTGGCCGAGCAGGCCTTCGAGATCGCGACGCCGAGCATCTGAGCCGCGACGAAGCTCGGCGCACCGAACGGGTCGGTGGCCGACGTCTTGCCGAACCGCTTGATGTAGGCGTTCCGGAACGTCTTGTTGACCTTCGAGAGGCTCGGACCGAAGAACGAGATGTACGCGCCCGGGAACTTGAACTGCGTCGGGCTGACGCTGCCGTCGGTCGCCATGAAGCCACCGTGGTAGCCATCCGTCTTCAGCTGCTCAGCGAACGTCTGCGAGTCCGACGCGTCCTGCGACGGCGCGTAGACGAGCTTGTCACCCTGCGCCACTGCCTTCAGCGCGACGGGCCCGATGTCTGCCGCGAACCCGGCGGCACTGCCCGGATTCTGGTCGGTCTCCTTGACCGACTCACGGTCGACCTTCATGCCGTCGGCCTTGAACAGCTTTTGCGCGTCCGCTGCCAAGCCCTGGCCGTATGCCTCACCGTCGTCCACGACCACCACTTTGGTGCCCTTCTTCAGCTTCAGCGTCCGGACGATGTACGGGACGCCGGTCCGTGCCTGCTGTGCGTTCTGCGGCACGACGCGGAAGAAGTGGGTCAGTGGCTTCTGCCCCTTCGCCCCGGTGGCGAGAGTGTCGAGCGTCGCCGAGCCGGAGACGTACGGGAGCTTGGCCCGGTCGAGGACAGGGCCGCCGCCGAGGGTCTCGTTCGAGCCGGCGAAGCCGACCATCCCGAGAATCGACTTGTTCGCGACCATCTGCCGTGCGACCGTTGCCGCCTTCTGCGGGTCGAGCGCGCTGTCGCCCTCGTGGGCGAGGGTCAGCTTGACCCGGTGCAGGCCTCTCGGCACGCCAGGAATCGGCTTCCCGGCATTCCAGGCCGTGATGTACAGCTTCACCCAGTTGCTCTGGTCGGTGCCGAGGAACGAGGCGCCGCCCGAGAGCGGACCGGCGAAGCCGAGCCCGGCCTTCGTGCACAGCTTGGTGGTGGCCCTCTGCGTGTTCCGGGCCGACGCTGTGCCACCGAGGGTCGCGGCGACGACGACGGCGATGATGCCTCCCGTCGCGGCGATTGCTCCTACTCTTTTCAACATGCAGTGCCCTCCTTCTGGACTTCCTTATGACCTTAGACGCCTCGCTCCGCGCAAGGTTTGAAAAGCGCTGTGGACAACTAGGCGGACGACTCTAAACCCCCGCAGCACGCAGGGGAAGGGGAGCAAGTCGCCCGTGTAGGCTCGCATCGTCATGCGCTATTGCATCCAGTCGCCCGAGCCGAGCGGCCCCGTAACGGAGCTGATCGGCTGCGACGAGTTCCAGCAGAGGATCCTCAGCTTCGACGCGGCCGGCGACGAGCGGCGCGACGAGGCGCGGGACGAGGTGCTCTACGTGCTCGAGGGAAGCGGCCGCGTCACGGTCGGCGGTGAGGCCCAGGACATCGAGCCCGGTTGCGCCGTCTTCGCCGCCGGGGGCACAGCGTGGCAGGTGGAGGAGGCGAACGGGCTTCGCATCCTCTCCGTACTCGTCGAGCAGCCGCTGCCGGCGACCTCGAGCCACGCCATCGTGACGAGCGGCGAGCGCGGCGAGGCGACGGCTGGGCGGGAGTTCGACCTCCTCGCCCGTCCCGAGAACGGCTGCGAGTCGGTGACGCAGTTCGTGGGCCACATCCCGGCGGGGCGCGCGCCCGAGCATTTCCACCTCTACGACGAGGTCGTCTACGTCCTCGCCGGCGAGGGCGCCGTCCACGTCGCCGGCGAGAGTGCGCCGTTGCGCGCCGGCTCGTGCGTCCACCTGCCGGCGCGGCTTGTCCACTGCCTCGAGAACTTCGGCCCGGAGGAGATGCGCGTGCTCGGGGTCTTCCGCCCGGCCGGCTCTCCCGCCGAGGCGTACTACCCGGACGGCAACGCCGCCGTCGTCCCCGCCGTCTGATGCCGCGGATCGAGCGCACCGCGCACGTCGGCTGGGAGGGAAACCTGGCCCGCGGCGCCGGCGTGATCGACGCGGCGACCGGCGCCTTCGCGCGGCTCCCGTACTCGCTGCCGTCCCGCATCGGCGATCCAGGCGGCAAGACGAGCCCGGAGGAGCTGCTCGCCGCCGCGCACGGCGGCTGCCTCACGATGTCCCTTGCGGGCGAGCTCACGAGCGCCGGCACGCCACCCGGCCACCTCAACACCGCGGTCACGATCGTCATGGACGAGGTCGAGGGGCAGGGCCACCAGATCGTCGGCTCGCGGGTCGAGATCGAGGCGAGCGTGGAAGGAATCGACGACGCCGCGCTGCAGGCAGCCATGGCGAAGGCGGACGAGGGCTGTCCGTTCTCGGCGCTGCTCCGGCGCGCCGGCGCCTGGGTCGAAGTGTCGGCTCGGTTGGGCTAAGAAGCGGCGGTCTCGCCGGGCCGCGGCTCGTCGACGCCGGATCCCGGCCCGACGACCGACGGGCGAAGCGGCGTCAGGTAGAGGTACTCGTAGCCGAGTGAAGCGATGAGCGCGCCGGCGATCGGGGCGATCCAGTAGATCCACCAGCCGGACCAGACGCTGCCCGCGAGCTCAGGCCCGAGCGCGCGGGCGGGGTTCATCGCGGCGCCGGTGAGAGGGCCGCCGACGAAGACATCCATCGTGATCGTGAGGCCGATCGCGAGGCCGGCGATCGCCTTGAACGCGCCGCGCGCGTCGACAGCGGTCGCCCAGACGGCGAAGACGAGGAAGAAGGTCATGATCAGCTCGAGCACAAAGGCCTTGCCGTCGGCGGTGTGCGGGACGGGCGCGGCTCCGAAGGCGACCGAGGCTTTGCCCGCGAGGTAGCGGAGGATGAACGCCGCGCTGATCGCTCCGGCGAGCTGTGAGGCCCAGTAGACGACGGCGAGCAGCGGCGTGATCCGCCGGGTCACGAGGAAGCCGAGCGTGATCGAGGGATTGAAATGCCCGCCGGAGATGTGGCCGAGGTTCGTGACCATGATCCCGATCGCGAGGCCGTTGGCGAGCGCGACCGCGACGATGTCCTGGCCGCTCCAGATGCCGGCGCCCCCGCCGATGAAGATCAGCGTGAACGTCCCGATGTACTCGGCGACGCCGCGGCGGAGGAAGCTCTCGTCCATCGCCCGCGCAGGCTATGGAGCGGTTCGGACGGAGCGAGATGGGTACAACGACCTCGTGGCCGGGGTCTCACAGGCGTTCGAAGTGGAGTGCCCGCACTGCCGCAAGAGCTTCTCGGCGGAGCCGATCAAGGACAGCGGGGCGGCGCGCTACCGCGGCTTCAAGTGCCCGCACTGCAAGCTCTTCGTTCCCCTGCATCGTGCCGCCGACCGCGACCTGCTCGAGCCTTTGTCTCGCGACCCGGACGCCTAGCTCGTGACGCCGACCGGCATCGCCTAGCGGTCGCAGCAAGCCTCTAAGTGACGGCGTCTCGTAGAGCCTGCGCTTCGGGCAGGTGCTCGAGCTTCTTCAGCGTGTTGTTCTCGATCTGCCGGATTCGCTCGCGCGTGACGCCGAAGGCGCGGCCGACCTCCTCGAGCGTCCTCGGCTCGCCGCCGAGCAGCCCGTACCGGAGCTCGATCACCTGGCGCTCGCGCTTCGGGAGCGCCAGGAGCGCGTTCTCGACGTCCTCGCGCCGCAGCATGAGCTGCGCCGTGTCGAACGGCGACTCCGCGGAGTCGTCCGGGACGAAGTCGCCGAGAGAGGAGTCCTCCTCCTCACCGACCGGCTTCTCGAGCGAGACGGGCAGCTGCGACATGCGCAGGATCTCGCGCACCTCGTCGGTCGTCATCTCGAGCTCCTCGGCGATCTCCTCCGGGTTCGGCTCGCGGCCGAGCCGCTGCACGAGCTGCCGCTCGATGTGCACGACCTTGTTCAGCTTCTCGACCATGTGGACGGGAATCCGGATCGTGCGCGCCTTGTCGGCGATCGCGCGGGTCACTGCCTGGCGGATCCACCACGTCGCGTACGTCGAGAACTTGTAGCCCTTGCGGTAGTCGAACTTCTCCACGGCGCGGATCAGGCCGAGCGAGCCTTCCTGGATCAGGTCGAGGAAGGAGAGGCCGCGGCCGAGGTAGCCCTTCGCGATCGAGACGACGAGGCGGAGGTTCGCCTCGATCATCGCGGTCTTCGCAGACATGTCGCCGCGCTCGATCCGCTTCGCGAGCGTCACCTCCTGGTCGGCGGTGAGCAGCTGCACCTTGCCGATCTCGCGGAGATAGAGGCGGAGCGAGTCGAGCGAGGGCTCGACGGTGAGGTCGAGCTTGGGAACCGCGGCGATCTTCTCGTCCTCCGGAGGAGGCTCCTGGTGCGGCGGCGTCTTGTGCTGCTCGCCTTCGACGAGGTCGATGCCGTGCTCGACGAGGTAGGTGTAGAAGTCCTCGACCTGCTCCTTCGTGAGCTCGACGTCCTCGAGCCCGTTGACGATCTCGTCGTAGTTGAGGAACCCTTTTTCCCTGCCTTCGGCGACGAGCTTCTGCAGCTCCTCGACCTCAGGAAGCGAGATCTCGACGGTGAGCACGTCCTCCGAACCTCCCCGGCCTCGTGGTTGTCCCTACCGCCCCCCGACGCCCGGCATCCGCCGGAACCCCGGTCCTCCCTCAATCGCCCGGCGGATACTAGTCACGAGTCACCCATTCGTAAAGAAGCGGTCAAGAGGGGTGCGCACGCAGGCAGAAGAAGACGGACCGACCCCTGTCTGCGGCGAAAGGTTCCGGCCCGTCTTCTGTACCACGTCGCGCCGCCCGTACGGTGGAGACGCGCGGGAACGGACCAGTCTGCCAGCAGGTTGAACGATCAGTCAAATCGTGCCGCTATGCAGGGACGATCTCGCCCACGCGCTCGCCGCGACTGTTGAGTAGCGGTACCTCGGCGAGCTCGGGCAGTTCGATGCCGAACGGCGCGAGGAACGCTGCGAGCGCCGGACCGAGCGCCCTCGGTGAGGCGGGCGGCGTCGAGCCGTCCTCCGACTTGAGCACGATGCCGAGGCCGTTCGGCCCGGCGGCGCAGAGGAGCCCTTCGGCGCCCCCTTTCGCGAGCCAGCCCGGCGCGGCGCGCATGAGGAAGTAGTCGGTGCCGTCGGGGCCGCCGACGAGATCGGGCCGCGCTCGCATCGCCGCGGCAACCCGGTCGCCACCCGGCAGCGACTCGAGCCGCGAGTAGGCATGCGCCATCCGCTCGAGCGGCAGCGCGAAGGTGACGACACCGCAGCCGTCTGTCGCGGTCGGCATCGCGTCCGCATCGACCTCAGCGGCTTCTGCGTGCGCATCCCGGCACGCCTGCTGCACGGGATGCTCCGGCAGCCGGTAACCCACGGTCGGCCAGCCGCGCACCCGGCACAGGGCGAGCATCCCGGCGTGCTTTCCCGAGCAATTGTGGTGGATCTTCTGCGGCGGCCGGTCCTCCTGCAGCCCGAGCTCGAGGTCGTCCTCGTTCGCTCCAGCGCGCGCGAGGAGCTTGCGGGCGGCCTCGACCTGCTCCGGCGTGTCGTGATGGGACGCGCAGGCGATGGCGAGCTCGTCGTCCGGCAGGTCGTCGCGGGCGCGAACGAGCGGCAGCGCCTGCAGCGGCTTCGAGGAGGAACGCATGAAGCAGGCGAGCTGCGGGTCGCCGGCGGAGGCGACGATCTCGCCGTCGCGCACCGCAATCGCGTGGATGCGGTGCACCGCCTCGACGACTCCGTTGCGGCGCACCTCGACGACGATCGGATCGCTCACGGGCGCGAACCATACGTTCCCTTGCGAATGGTCGGCATCTGTCATATGGTCTGGATATGTCGACCATTCCGGACTACGAGGCGCCCGACACGATGCTCGTCTCCAAACCCGACCAGCTCAAGGCGATTGCGAACGACCTGCGCACGCAGCTCATCCACCTGCTCGGCGAGCGCGCCCGCTCGACCCAGGAGCTCTCCCAGGAGCTGAGCATCCCGAAGGGCACAGTCGGCCACCACCTCAAGGTGCTCGAGCGCGCCGGCCTGATCAAGATCGTCCGGACGCGGCAGGTGCGTGCCGTCACGGAGAAGTTCTATGGCCGCACGGCACGGCTCTTCCTCTTTCAGGCAGAGGACCCCGCCGACGAGCGAGCGATCGGCGCAAGCATGCTCCGCCAGGCCGCGATCGAGGTCGAGCGGTCGCCCAACGGCAGCGGCTTCGGGCTCGTGCGTGCGCGCCTGACGAAAAAGGACCTGCGGCGCTTCGAACGCCGGGCGAAGAAGCTGATGGACGACTTCCGCGCCGCCGATACGGCGGAGGGCGGTCCTGCCTCGTTCACGGCCGCCTTCTGGACCGGGGAGCGGAACGATGCGTAGACCGACCGGAGGCCTCTGGAGTCACCCCGACTTCCTCAAGCTCTGGGCCGGACAGTCGATCAGCGAGCTCGGCTCGCAGATCTCGCAGTTCGCGATCCCGCTGCTCGCAGCGCTCAACCTGCACTGCAGCCCATTCCAGTTTGCACTGCTCGGGGTGCTCGGCTTCCTCCCCTTCATCCTCTTCGCGCTGCCCGCCGGCGTCTGGGTCGACCGGTTGCACCGCCGCTCGATCCTCATCGTTGGCGACTCGTCGCGGGCCGTCCTTCTTACGCTGATCCCGATCCTTTGGGCGACCCACGTTCTCCAGATGTGGCACCTGCTCGTCCTGACGTTCGTGATCGGCGTCTTCACCGTCTTTTTCGACGTCGCCTACCAGTCGTACCTCCCCGCGCTGATCGACCGCGAGCACCTCGTCGACGGCAATGCAAAGCTCCAGCTCACGGTTTCCGTGGCGCAGGTCGCGGGTCCCAGCGCCTCGACGTCGCTCGTCATCGCGGTGACGGCGCCATACGCGATCATCGGAGACGCCGTCAGCTTCGTGATCTCGTCGGTCTTCATGATCCGCATGCGCCATCGCGAGGACCTCGCGGCGCGCACAGCGGGCGAGCCGCGCTCGAAGATGTGGCCGGATGTGAAGGAAGGCCTCCGCTGGGTGGTCGGCCACCGTTGGCTGCGCGCGATCGCCTCGTGCACCGGCAGCTCGAACTTCTTCTCCTCGGTGCTCTTCTCGATCGGCCTCCTCTACATGATCCGCGGCCTGCACATGCCGAAGTACCAGCTCGGGATCGTCTTCGGCGTCGGCGGCGCGGGCTCGATCCTCGGCGCCCTCCTGGTCAACCGGCTGAACAAGCGGATCGGCGTTGGGCCGTCGATCGTCGTCACCGCGATCTCGTTCTCGATCGGCGGACTTGGCTACGCACTCGCTCCGCGCGGCTGGGCGGCGCTCCCGGTGCTGATCCTTGCTCAAGCACTTTTCGGCTTCGGCGCAATGGCCTACAACATCTCTCAGGTCAGCCTCCGGCAGGCGATCACGCCTGAGCGGCTGCAGGGACGGATGAACGCAGCGATGCGCTGGATCGTCTGGGGGACGATCCCGCTTGGTTCGTTGGCCGGTGGCGCGATCGCTAGCAAATGGGGGCTCCATACCGCTGTGTGGGTCGGCGCGATCGGTGGCCTCTTCACCTTCCTCCCCGTCACGCTCACGTCCGTCCGGAAGATCGGGGAGATGCCTGCGCCGGTAGAGGAGCCCACACCGGCGCAGGCCGAGCTCGACGGCGGCCTCGTCGAGGGGGCACCCCTGCCGGCGCCCTCCGCCGCAGACGCCTAGCGCGCTACCGTCGGCCCATGCCCGAGCTGCCGGAGATGGAGGCCTGGCGGCGCCAGCTCGACGAGCCCGTCGCCGCGTTCCCGATTGCCAAGGCCGGGCCTGCGCACATCGCCACGCTCAAGACGTTCGACCCGCCGCCTTCGGCGCTCGAGGGACGGCGCTTCCGCGGCGCCGAGCGGCGCGCCAAGCGGCTCCTCTTCCCCACCGACGACGGCGAGCTCGTGCTGCTCGTCCACCTGATGACGGCGGGGCGGCTCAAGTACATCGCGGCCGGCGGCGCCGCGCCCAAGAAGCCGGCCTTCGCGCTCGAGTTCCAGGGCGGCGCGAAGCTCGTCCTGACGGAGAACGCCAAGAAAAAGCGCGCCGGTGTCTGGCTTCTCACGCCGGAGGCGGCGGCGGCCGAGCTCGCGCACCTCGGCCCCGAGGCGGACGAGCTCGACGCCGCGAAGCTCGGCGAGATCCTCCGCTCCGACTCGCGCCGGCTCCACGCCTTTCTCCGTGACCAGCGGCTGATCGCCGGGATCGGGCGCGCCTGGGCGAACGAGATCATCCACGCCGCCAAGCTCTCTCCCTACGCGCTCTCGACCGATCTCGACGAGGAGGAGATCGCGCGCCTTGCAGCGGCGATCGACTCGGAGCTCAGGCGCGGCCTCGCCCTGCGGGAGACCGGCGCTTCCGACGAGAAGACATACCGCGTCCACCGCCGCCTCGGCGAGCCGTGCCACGTCTGCGGCACGCCGCTCGCCCAGGTCGACTTCGAGGAGCACACGATCTTCTACTGCCCGGCCTGCCAGACCGGCGGCCGCGTCCTGAAGGACCGGAGGCTCTCGCGGCTGCTGCGGTGATCGCGACCGACGGCGTCGTCACGCTGCGTGCGCCGCAGCTGGATGACTCCGAGCGAATCGTCGCCGAGCGGGACGAGGAGTCTTTCCGCTGGTTCGGCCCGGGTGGCGGCAATCCCGCGCCGGTCGCCTGCGTCTGGGTAGATGACGAGCTCGTCGGCTGGGTGGACTACGACCGGGACGACGACCACGACTGGCTCCGGCCCGGCGAGGTCAACGTCGGCTACGCGCTCTTCCCCGCGGCGCGCGGCAAGGGGTATGCCTCCCGCGCGGTCGAGCTTCTCCTCCAGCACCTCGCGCGCGACACCGAGCACACGGTCGCGACGCTCCTGATCCACCCGGAGAACACGCGCTCGCTCGCCGTCGCCCGCCGGCTCGGATTCGCGCAGAGAGGCGAGGTCGAAGGGGAGCCGTTCTTCGCGCGCGACCTCCGTTAGGCTCCAGCCATGGCAACGGTCGAAGAGGTCATGAACAAGAGCGTCCTCACGGTCGACCCGATGTCGTCGATCGGCGAGGCGGCCGAGAAGATGATGGAGGCCGGCGTCGGCGCCGTCGTCGTGATGGAGGACATGGTCCGGATCGTCGGCATCGTCACCGAGCGCGACCTGATGCGCGCGGTCGCGCAGCGGGCGCGGGCGGCCGAGGCGCGCGTGCGCCAGTGGATGACCGAGGGCGTCGTGACGATCGAGCCCGAGACGACCGTCCAGGACGCAGCGAAGATGATGTTCGAGAAGAACTTCCGCCACCTTCCCGTCGTGAAGGACGGGCGGCTGCTCGGGATCGCGAGCCTCCGCCGCCTGTCGCAGTGGGAGTTCGAGCACTCGAAGTAGCTCCGTCAGGTCCGCTTCTTAGGCTGGGCCTTCGTGATCAGGCTCTTCCCGAACGCAGGCGGTTGGCTCGAGGTCGTGTGCGGCCCGATGTTCAGCGGCAAGAGCGAGGAGCTCATCCGCCGCCTCCGCCGCGCCGAGATCGCCGGCCAGCGCGCGCTGATCGTCAAGCCGCAGATCGACGACCGCTTCGACATCGGCCATGTCGTCTCGCACGCGGGCGCGAAGATGCGCGCCGTCGCGGTGAGCGACCCGGCCGACATCCCGGGGCTCGTCGACGGCTACGACGTCGTCGGCGTGGACGAGGTGCAGTTCTTCCCGCTCGAGATCGTGCTCATCCTCGACGGGCTCGTCGAGAAGGGGATGCGCATCGTCGCGAGCGGCCTGGATCAGGACTTCCGCGGCCTGCCGTTCGGCCCGATGCCGGAATTGCTCTGCCGCGCCGAGCTCGTCGACAAGCTGCAGGCCGTCTGCCACCGCTGCGGCGGGCCGGCGACGATGACGCAGCGGCTCGTCAACGGCTCGCCCGCAGCGGCCGACGGAGCGACGATCGTCGTCGGCGCTCTCGAGCAGTACGAGGCGCGTTGCCGGAGCTGTCACGAGCTCGCTACTTCGGTGAGCCTGGCCGGCTAGGCCAGCCGCACGAGCAGCGTCTCGCCCTCGACGGCGAGCGAGCCGCCGAGGTGCGTGACGAGCCGGGCCGCAACCGCGGCTCCGAGGTCGCGGAGGTCTTCTCCCAGCACTACCGGAGCCGACGCCGGCGTGACCGGCGAGATCCGCAGCTCCGTCCCCGCCACTTCGATCGCCACCTCGTCGAAGCCGCCATGCCGCAGCGCCGACTGCGCGAGCGCCGCGATGCCGCGCTCCAGCGAGTCGACGTCGGTCTCGATCGCGGCGCCCTTACCGGAGACGTTGACCCGCTCCTCCCCCAGCCGCGCTGCCGCCGCGCGCGCGAGCTCGAGCGTGTCCGCCTCGTGCAGGGTCGGCTCGTAACGACCGCTCTCGATCCGCGCCGCGAGGGAGACCTCGTCGAGCAGCTCCGCGAGCTGTGCGGACGCGGCGTCGATCATCTCGACGTAGCGGTCGTTCGGCGGCTCGAGCCCGCCGCGGACGAGCGTCTTCGCGAAGCCGTGCACCGTCGCGAGCGGCGTGCGTAGATCGTGTACGGCAAGGGAGACGAGGCGCGCGAAATCGTTGTCGTCGCTCACGGCTCTAACCTTGTCAGATGGCACGAGCCGAGACTCCCGATCTACAGGCCGCCGCGCCGGAGGTGGCGCTCGGCCTCTCGAGCGTCGGCGTCACCGGCGTCCAGAAGGCGGTGCGGATCGGCCGCGGCAAGAGCGAGAAGCTGATCGCAGCGACGATCGACTGCACCGTCGACCTCGACCCGTCCCAGAAGGGCGTCCACATGTCGCGCTTCCCCGAGTTGTTCGAGGAGGCGGTCGAGGGCGTCGTCGAGGACGAGGCGTTCCTCGTCGAGGATCTCGCGGAGCACGTCGCGCGCCGGATCGTCGACCGGCAGGGCGCGCTGCTCGCCGAGGTGCGGATCACGGCGCGCTATCCGTACGAGCGACGCACGCCGGTGACGAAGCTCGCAACGCAGGAGATGGTCTCGCTGCTCGGGATCGCCGCCGCGTCGCGCGAGCGCGTCCGGCGTGTGGTCGGCGTCGAGGCGACCGGGATCAACGCGTGCCCGTGCGCGCAGGGACTCGTTCGCGGCGCGGCGACCGACCGGCTTCTCGAAGCCGGCTTCGGGGATGCGGACGTCGAGCGGATCCTCGAGCTCGTCCCGCTCGCGACCCACAACCAGCGCGGCCGCGGCACGCTCCTCGTCGGCACCGCCGAGCGACTCAACGCGGAGCGGCTCGTCGAGATCGTCGAGGGCTCGATGAGCTCGCCGATCTACGAGCTTCTGAAACGGCCCGACGAGCTGTTCGTCGTCGAGCACGCGCACCTGCAGCCGCGCTTCGTCGAGGACTCCGTCCGCGTCGCGCTCAAGAGCGTCCTCGACGAGCTACCGGCGCTCGACGAAGGCGACTTCGTCCAGTCGAGCCAGGTCAACTTCGAGACGATCCACGCGCACGAGGTCGTCGCCGAGCGCCACGGCACGGTCGGCGAGCTGCGCGCGGAGCTCGGGGGCGCCGGCCACGGCCCCGCCGCCCACACAGTCCTCAGGGACTGGCTGCGGGCTTAGCGCCGAACCAGCGGCGCCAGAGCGTCGAGCGGTTCTCCTCGCCGCGCCAGAGTCGCGCGAGATTCGCCCGGTGGAGACAGAGGACGCCGACGCCCGCTGCGCCGCCGAAGGCGATCACCGGCCATGGATAGCCGAACAGCCACGCCCAGAACGCGAGCGAGCCGGCCGCGACGATCGATGCAACCGACGGATAACGGAAGACAGCGAAGACCACGAACCAGACGCCGGCGGCGCTGAGCCCGACGAGCGGCGCCACGCCGAGGAAGGCGCCGCCCGCCGTCGCGACCATCTTCCCGCCGCGCTGGAAGCCGAGGAAGATCGGCCGCCAGTGACCGAGCATCGCCGCCGCGCCGGCCAGAACGCCGGTGCCGTGGCCGACGACGTGCACCGCGATGATCGCCGGCACGAAGCCCTTTGCGGTGTCGAGCAGCATCGCCGGCAGGCCGAGCTTCGTCCCGTAGACGCGCCAGACGTTCGTCGCGCCGATGTTGCCGCTGCCCTTCGTCCGCACGTCCTCGCCGCGGAAGACGCGGACGAGCCAGTAGCCCCACGTCACCGAGCCGGACAGATAGCCGGCGGCGACGAAGACGGCGGTGAGCATCGGAGCCCCTAAGCGGGGATGCCGTACTGCTCGACCCAGCCGTTCACGACGTCCCAGTCGAGGTTCCCGAAGAACGCCTCGATGTAGGACGCGCGGTCGGTCTGGTAGTCGAGGAAGTAGGCGTGCTCGTAGACGTCGAGCGCGACGAGCGGCGTCGCGTTCCAGACCGGGAACGTGTTCTGAGCGTCGCCGATGTAGTTGAAGAGGCGTCCCTCGTCCCAGTCGTACGCCGTCCAGGCCCAGCCGCGGCCGGCGATCCCCGTCGCCTTCAGATCGGCGCGCCACGCCTCGGCCGAGCCGAAGTCGCGCGTGACGAGCCTCCCGAACGCGCCGTCGGGCTCGCCTCCCCCGCCGCCGAGATGACCGAAGTAGAGCTCGTGGTTCTTGATGCCGCCGATCGCGAAGCTCAGGTCGACCTTGAGCGCCCGCAGCTCGGAGAAGGTCTGGTTCGCGCCGGAGAGGTCGACGTCGGCGAGCTTGCCGAGGATCTCGTTCCGCTTCGCGACGTAGCCCTCGTAGAGCTTGTAGTGCGCCTCGACCGCAGCCCGCGAGATCCCGTCCAGCTCGTACACCTCGGGCCGCAACGGCCGGGGCGCGATCTCCTCGAATCTGTAGGCAAGCGTTGACACGACGCCGGAGCATATCCTCCGGAGCAGAAACAGAAGCTGCGAAAGGAGCAGAGGAGATGGCCTTCGAGCTGCCGGATTTGCCGTATGACTACGACGCGCTCGAGCCGCACATCGATGCGGAGACGATGCGGATCCACCACGACCTGCACCACGGCGCGTATGTGACGAACGCGAACGCCGCGCTCGAGGGGACGGAATGGGCGGACGCGTCGGTCGAGAGCGTTCTTGCCAGCCTCGACGCGATGCCCGACGACAAGCAGGCTGCCGTCCGCAACAACGCCGGCGGCCACGCGAACCACTCCCTCTTCTGGCAGATCATGAGCCCGGACGGGGGCGGCGAGCCGGGCGGCGCGCTCGGCGACGCGATCGCCGGCGCATGGGGCTCATTCGACGAGCTCCGCACCGCGATCAACGACGGCGGCGCGAAGCGCTTCGGCAGCGGCTGGACGTGGCTCGTCTGGGACGGCACCGGCCTCTCGATCTACTCCACGCCGAACCAGGACTCGCCGATCGCGCAGAGCGACGTCCCCCTCCTGGGGATAGACGTCTGGGAGCACGCGTACTACCTCTCTTACCAGAACAAGCGTCCCGCCTATCTCGACGCCTGGTGGAACGTCGTCAACTGGCCCGAGGTGGAGCGGAGATTCGCGGAAGCGACCGGATAGCGGCACAATCCGCCGGAGTGCGGAATGCGTAAGACAGAGCAGGATATGGAGCTCGCAATCGAAGTCCCGCGCCTTCGGGCCTTGCCGACGCACGCCGAGCCAGAGCCGGCGCCTTCCCTACCGGACGACCTCACCGACGCCGAGCTCCTCGCGCGCGTCGGCGATCGTGACCGCGCGGCGTTCGAGCAGCTCTACGACCGCTACGTCCGCTCGATCTTCGGGCTGGCGCTGCGGCGGCTGCGCGATCGCCAGGACGCGGAGGACGCCGTGCAGGAGGTGTTCACTGCGGTCTGGCGCTCGGCGGGGAGCTACCGCCCCGAGCGTGGCCCCGCCGGCGGCTGGCTGTACACGGTGGCGCGCAATGCCGTCGTCGACCGGCTGCGCCGCAGCGGCCCGGCGACCGAGAGCGAGTTGCCCGAGCTCGTCTCGGCTGAGCACGGCCCCGCCGCGCGCGCGGAGGAGTCGGAGACGGCCTGGCGCGTCCACCGGGCCCTCGAGGAGCTGCAGCCGCATGAACGTGAAGTGATCGAGCTCGCCTACTGGAGCGAGCTGTCCCAGAGCGAAGTGGCCGAATACCTCGGACTGCCGCTCGGAACCGTGAAGACCCGCACACGCAGTGCGCTTGCCCGGCTGGCGACCGTGCTGGAAGGAGAATTGCTGTGAAGTCCGATTTCGACGAGATCGTCGGCGCCGAGCCGACTGGCGGCGACCGCGAGCGGCTGCGCCAGATGCACGAGCTTCTCGTGCTGGCGGGGCCGCCACCGGAGCTGACTCCGGCGCTCCGGGCCGGGCCGACTCTCGGCATGACACTCTCGCGGCCCCGCAAGCGCGTGCGCCCGATGCTCCTCCTCGCCGCGGCGCTCATGGTCGCAGCAGTCTTCGTCGGCTACTCCGTCGGGAGCGACCCCTCAGCTCCGAAGGCGGTCAAGACGCTCGGGATGCGCGGCACCGCCGTGACGCCGCACGCGCTCGCATCGCTGAAGATCTTCCCGAAGCAGGCGGGAAACTGGCCGATGACGCTCACTGTCGCCGACCTGCCGAGGCTCCCGCGCCACGCCTACTACGAGGTCTATCTCGTCCGCAATGGCAAGCCGTACCTCTCCTGCGGCGTGTTCACGGTCGCGGGCGGAACGAAGCCGGTCAGCGTGAATCTCAACGCGCCGTACGTCTTCCGGCACGGAGACTCGTGGGTCGTGACGCGGGAGCTGCCCGGCCGGGCCGGCCCCGGTCAGACCGTGCTCAAGCCCGGTCGGGCGCGGCTCTAGTTTCGTTCCGCATCTCCGAGAGAAGCCGCTCGAGGCGCGGCTCCGTCGACTCGTCCACGAACGTCATTGCGGCGGCGACGCTCGGATGGACGGTCGCGATCGCGTCGCGCATCTGGAGCGCCACGGCGCGATATGAGGGATGCCCTTCGCGGCCGGAGCGGAGCTCGATCAGGTGGAGCGCCTCGCGCGCATCGAGCTCGAGGACATAACGGATCCGGTAGGCGAGGCAGAGCGCGTACGGCGCCTCCTCGACGAGACCCTCGCTGCGCAGCCGCTCGTACTCGCTGCTCGAGACCTCGAGCGCCCGCGCGTACTCGCCGCCGAGACCGGATTCCTCCACCTCGTGCGGCACGTCGGCGCCGAGTTCCGGCGAGAGCCGTTGCCACTGACATGTGAGCAGCCGATGGCGCTGCAGGTCGCGGAAGGCGCCGTAGTCGGAAACGATCTCGAAGCGATAGGTGAGCGTCTCGAAGCCGCGGCCGGGACGGTGGCGCCGGTTCTCGCGCGTGGCGAGGAGCTCGCGGACGAGGGCGGCGCGCTCGCCACTCGCAAGCGCACGAACACGCTCGAGCGTCCGCTCCTCCCCGGCCGTCGTTACCTCGTAGAGGAGCGCGGCGAGCAGCTCCTCCTCGCTGCCATGCGTGCGGAGCAGGCGGACGGACGGCGCGGCGGTTTCCTCCATCGAGCCGTCGAGGCCGAGCCGCGCAGCCACCGCGGCGCCCGCCACATTCCGCTCGCGCAGGAACTCGATCCAGCGACCGCCACGATCGGGTCGCGGCACGCGCGTGACGAAGCTCGGCATCACCGCCTGCAGTTCCTCGAGCAGCATCTCGCCGTACGCGCGCGCCTCTGCGAGCGGGTGCGCGAGCAAGTGGAGGACGAGCTGCTCGTACGTCTGGCCCGTCGCGTAGATCCCCATGTGGGAGAGAGACGAGGCCGGCAGGATGCCGCGCACGAGATCGAGCGCCTTCGCCCGCACCGCGCGACGATGCGCGGCCGGTGACTCACCCTCCGCGGCCGGGAACTTCTCCGCGACCCACTCGCTCACGCCGGCGAGCAGCCCGGAGTACGTCGCGAAGAGATCGTCCATCGCGGCCTCGTAGGCCGGCCCGAAGCGCGCGTCGCGGTGGTAGCGGTAGCCGAAGCCCTCGAGCTCGGTGTCGTAGGCGATGTACCGCGTCGACTGCTCGAGGTAGGCGGCGAGGCGCGGCCGCTGCAGGATCTTCGTCAGGAGGTTCGACGTCCACTCGCACGCGATGTGGGCGCCGCCGAGCTGTGCGACGGAGTCGTCGCCGTAGCCGAGGAAGATCGTCTCGTAGAGCTTCGCCGCGCGCTCGCCCTCGCCGAGCTCGACGAGCGGCACCTCGGGCAGCGAATCGGCGAACTCGTCCAGGAAGAGGCGGCGCAGCGTGCCGGCGTAGCGGGAGTAGCGGGCGAAGAGCGCGCCCTTGACCGTCTCCGGCAGGTTGACGAGCGCGAAGACGGGCCGGTCGAGGTTCGTGAAGTGCGGCGCCAGGCGAGCGCGTTCCTCGTCCGTGAACCGCTCGACCGGAGTCGCAACCGTCGCCGTCGTCATAGGACGGCCCAGCCTACTCGTGGTGTCCGACACCGCCTGCTTGGTGTCCGAGCTGTCAAGGGCGAAATGTGCCAACTTCCTGCCAAATGGAGCGCTGGACAGGTCGCTAAGAGCGCAGCAGATTCTCGGCGTACTGGTCCTGCAGGTGGACGCCCTTGCCGCCGCGCTTGCGGCGCAGGCCGCCATAGCGGGTCACGAGAACGATGAGGCCGACGATCGTGACCGGCACGAAGACGACGAACCGGGCGAGGAGGAGGAAGCCGACCGCGTCGCCTCCCATCACCCTGCTCGCGTGGAGGCCGAGCAGGATCCCCGCGTCGTAGGAGCCGGCGTAACCCGGGCCGGCCGGCAGCGCGCTGAACAGCGAGGCGATCACATTCGTGAGCAGCGCCTCGAGGAGGGTCAGATGCAAGCCGAGCGAGCGTCCGACGAACAGCAGCGTCAACCCTTCCAGCACCCAGATGAGTCCGGAGACACCCGCGAGCGGGACTCCTTCGGGCTGGATGAACAGCTTCGAGGCGATCGCGAACGGCCGGACTCTCGTGGCGAAAGAGTCGAAGCGCCCGCGCCGCCGCAGCGCGAGGTACGCGACGAGGAGAACGGCGGCCGCAACCAGGGCAGCCGCCGCGAGGTCGGCAGCCAGCGTCCCGGTCGGCGAGCCGGCCACTCCCTCCCAGGTCAGCACGGCGAAGATCACGGCCAGGGTCGCGATGTCGAGGACGCGCTCGGCGATCACGGATCCCACGACCTCGCGCACCTTCGCCGACGTGCGCGAACCGAGGATCGAGATGCGCAGCACCTCGCCACCACGCGCCGGGAGCACGGTGTTTCCCATGTACGCGACGAGCATCAGCCAGAACGCATCGGCGCGCTGATGCGCGATGCCGGCGAGGCGCATGATCCGGTGCCAGCGCCAGCCCCGCAGCGCCAGCGCGACGGCGTAGACCCCGAGCGACGCCGCCAGCCAGCCCGCGCCCGACGCATTCGTCGGCATCTTCGGCGCGTGCTGGCGGCTCGCCCACCAGATGACGGCGCCGAGCGACGCGAGCGAGACGACGATCCAGATCGCACGCCTCACGGCGCGAGGCGGATGCGCAGGAGCGTCCAGAGCACGCGCAGGCCGTCGAACGCGGTGAGCTTCTTGCCCTCCTCGAAGCTGCGGGCGCGGTACTTCACCGGCACCTCGTAGATCCGCTCGCCCGCCTGCAGGAGATGCGCCGCGATCTCGGGCTCGATGTCGAAGCCGCGCGCGCGCAGGGGCAGCGAGCGGAAGAGGTCGGTCGACATCGTCTTGTGACACGTCATCAGGTCGTGGATGTAGACGTTGAAGAGGACGTTGGCCGCGAGTGTCACTCCCTTGTTGCCCAGCACGTAGAGGAGCGAATGGCTCGTGTAGCCGTCGAACGTCCGGATCCCGAAGACGACATGCACGCCTTCGTCCGTGCGCAACGGCTCGAGCAGCGCGGCGAGATCGCCGGGGTCGTACTCGAGGTCGGCGTCGAAGATCGCGGCGAAGCGCAGCCGCGCCTCGGCCAGCGCAGTGCGGACGGCGGCGCCCTTCCCCTGGTTCTTGTCGTGGAAGTGGAGGCGGACGTTGTCGGGCCACGTCCCGTTCCGCAGGAGGTCGGTCGTGCCGTCGGTCGAGCCGTCGTCGACGACGACGATCTCGAACGGGCAGGGGAGGTCCACGGCAAGCGTCTCGCGGAGCGCCTCCTCCACGCGGTCGATCTCGTTGTAGACGGGCATCAGGATCGAGAGACCGTCGGGAAGAGTGTTTTCGGGCACGAGAGCGGCCATTCTAGTCAGGGGGTCGCGACGGCCCAGGTCCGCCTGACGACGTATGTATCGTCGTCGTCCGGACCGTGAGGATCGTCTTCTTCGCACTCTGGGTTCCCGTCGCGGTCGTCGCTTCACTTGCCGTCGCCCGTGTCACCTGGCGCGAGACGCGGACGCCGCTCGTCGCGCTCCTCGTGGCCGTGATCGCGGCCGCCGGGCTCGTCGCCTTCCCGCGCGCCGTGCTGGACGCGGCGTCGGCGGCCCGCACCGACCGGAACTTCGACGTCGCGCAGTCGCACCGCTCCGGCGGCCCCGAGGACTGCCTCGTCAAGTTCGTCACCTGCGTCAACGAGAGCGTCTGGGCCGACCTGCGCCAAGACATCCCCGCGCACGACTCGTACTACGTCCAGACGAGCAGTGCACGGATCCGCTTCTTCACGTACACGTCCCTCCTGCCGCGGATCGCGGTCCAGGATCCTCGTCGCGCCGAATGGATCGTCTCCTACCGCCACGATCCGCATGGGCTCGGAGTCGGCATCGCAAGGACGTGGATGTTCGGCCCCGTCTCGACGAAGCAGCATGAGCGGGGGACGCTCGTCCTCGCGAAGGTGAAGCGATGATCCGCAGCCTCGCCGGCCTCGTCCTTGCCAATGCGTGCTTTTTCGCGGCCGGCCTCGGCATCGTCCGTCTGCTCGGCTGGCGGCTGCGGCGGCACCTCGGCATCGCCTACATGGCCGGCATCGGGACGGTCGGCGTGCTTTCGACGCTGCTGCTGCTCGCCGGGCTCGCGCTGCAATGGTGGGAGGTGCTCGTCCTCTGCGCGCTGCTCGCCTCGCTCGGGCTCGTGCCACGCGAGCGGGAGGAGGACGTCCCACCGCGGCCGGCCTGGCGGATCGCGCTGCCGGCCGGCGGCCTGCTCGGCGGCTATCTCGTCGTCCTGTTCGTCCAGTGCCTCTACCAGCCGCTCAACACATGGGACGCGTGGTCCGACTGGACGATGAAGGCGCGCGCGCTCGTCCTGCTCGGCGGCCTCAAGGCCTCGCTGTTCGGCAACCACGCCTATGCCTCGCTTCATCTCGACTACCCCGTCCTGATGCCGGCCGTCGAGGCGATCGACTTCCACTTCATGGGTCGTCTCGATCCTCAGGTGATCCACGTGCAGTTCTGGCTCCTACTCGCCGGCTTCCTCGTCGCGCTCTACGAGCTGCTGCGCGACCGCGTGCCGCAGACCCTTCTCTGGCCGACGCTGCTCGTGATCGGGATTGCGCCCGGTCTCGTCGAGAACCTCACCTCTGGGGACGCCGACATGCCGGTCGCGATCTTCTTCTCGCTCGCGGCGGCCGCCGCGTGGCGGCACCTGGTCACGGGCGAGCGCCGGTCCGTCTGGCTCTTCGCCCTCATGGCCGGCGCGGCCCTGGCGACCAAGGTCGAGGGCGAGGTGTTCGTCGGCACGCTGTTCGTGCTTCTCCTCGTCTTCGTCCTCGTCACTCGCCGCCCGCTCATCCCGCTCGCGGCTCCGCTTGGGTGGTGCCTGATCTCGATCGTGCCGTGGCAGATCTGGATCTCTCGGCACGGCATCCACTCGGTGACGCCGCTGCGGCAGACGCTCAGCCCGAGCTACCTCTCGAGCCGCACCGACCGGATCGGGCCGTGGCTGCACTGGCTCGTCCGCCAGGCGGTGAACGGAGACTGGCTCGCGATCCTGCCGATCGCGGCGGCGGTCGGGCTCGCCGTCCTCATCCTGCGCCGAGGCTGGCCGCAGGCGATCTTCCCCGTCGCCGTGATCGTCGCGATCTGGCTCGGGCTGACGTGGGGTTACGTCGCCCGGCCGCTCGGGATCGAGGAGATCCTGCAGGTCGCCGGCCGCCGCACGCTGTCGACCCTCATCCTCGTCGCCGCCGTTTTCCTGCCCGTGCTCGGCGCCGCGCTCAGCCGCGCGCAGCCGAGCGGAGAGCAGCGACCCGCATCTGCGCGAGCTTGGTGGCCGTCGTGGCGCTCTTCGACCAAAGCGGCCAGGAATACGGCTGCTTCGCCTTGATGGCGCAGCCGACCACGCAGGAGAGCTTCGCCCCCGACTTCGTGGTGGAGAAGAGGCTCGAGAGGAGCTTGACCACGGCCTTCTGGCCGTGCCGCTGCTTCACGACGTGGAGGATCTCCCAGTCCTCGATCCCTTCGCGCAGCACCTCGAGCCGCGCGCTCGGGATCGGCGCGTCGCGGCCCGGATAGATCAGGACGTACTCGCCGTCCTTGTCGTTCGAGACGAGAGGGCTCGCGCCGCTGGAGTAGGTCGTCAGGCCCTGCCCGCGCAGCAGCCCGGTGATCCCCTCGAGCGCCGCCCAGTCGGCGAACATCCGCGGATCGGCGACCGGCTCGACCGCGTCGAGGCCAGGAGTCTGGTGCGCGCGCGACTCATAGGTGTACGCCCAGATCTGCTTGCCGCGCCGACGCGCCGCGTTGATCTCGCGCAGGAACATCGTGGCGCGGTTGATGTGCTGCCTCTGCTGCAGCGGCACCGTGTACTCGCCGTAGTAGCGGCTCTCGAGCACCGCGAAGACGTCGACGTCGTCCGAGCCCCCGTTCCAGAGAACTTTGTTGGCGCTCGACGGCTTGCCGGTCATGACGACGTGGCTGCCGGGGAAGCAGCTGTGAGCCGCCGCCGCCTGGCGCCGCACCACCGGATAGAGGTTCGCCCCGGGCTCATCCATCGCGTACGTGTAGGGATACGAGCCGGCGAGCCAGCCGTGGTCCTGCCAGAAGCCGCGCACCGACCGCAGGTACGAGCACCACGTCTGCGGCTTGTATGGCGACAATCCACCGGGCCAGCCGCTCTTCGTCGAGCGATTGTTCGCGATCGGGACCCACATCGCGGCGAACCGGCGCGACTCGCCGACCGCCGAGACCATCTGGCCTGCCCTGTCCTGCGCCCAGAAGCCGGCGCTCGTGTACCCCGACTTCGCTTTCGGGTTCCCGTAACCCCAGTTGTTCGGCGAGATCCTGTAGCCGGCGAGAAAGCTGAAGAGCCCCGGCAGCGAGTCCTTGCCCGAGATCCCGTAGAGCTTGTTCACCTCAGCGCCGTACGACTGCGGGTTGACGTTGAACGCGGTGAGGAGCGCGCCGGCTGTCGAGCCCGGCGCCGGCAGCGTGACGTCGTACACGGTCACGGTGATCGGAACGGTCGTCGGCGGGCCGTCGCCGGCGAGCTCGACCGAGCCGTGGTACGTGCCGGGGGCGGTGCCCGCCGGGACGGTGACCTGCAGCCATACGGGCTGGTTCGTCTGCTCGGTGGCGCGCTGGGAGCCGTCCCACGACTCGAGCGCGTCCGGCACAGGCGTCCCGTTCACCGAGACGAAGTGGGCGAAGAGGAGCTTGAGCTGGAGCGGGGAGTCGATCGTCGCCGAGCGGACCGCGACGTGCTGCGCGCCGCTGACGAGGATCGTCGCGTCGTCGACCCCGCCGATCGGCATGGCGAGCGAGGCGGCTGCAGCAGGATGCGCAGGCGCGGCGCCCGTGGCCGAGAAGCTCGTCCCGGACGGATAGACGCCCACGGTTGCCTGCGCGGTGCGCGCGGCACCCGATCCCGCACCCAGCGCGAGCACGGCGGCGATTGCCGCCAGACCTACGAACACCCTCATCGGGAAACGTTGTAGCAGCGAAAGATCAGAATCGTGCCGCAGCGCCTGAGTGCTTTTCGTAAACGCCACTGGCTACAATCTCGGCGAGCTCGTCGACCGCCTTCAGGACCTCGTCGTCGGTGTTGTAGAAGTGCGGGCCGAGGCGGATCCCGCCGTCCGGATCGGGCCGGAAGTCGCAGATCACGCCTCGTTCCCCGAGCTCCTTGTGGACGGCGGCGTGATCGGGCGTGGAGACGGTCACGGTGCCGCCGCGCCGCGCGGGGTCGCGCGGCGAGACGACCGCGAGCCCGTGCTCGTCGCAGCGGGCGATGAGCAGCTCGGTGAGCGCGAGCGAGCGCTCGCGGATCGCGGGCACGCCGACCTCTTCGATCACGTCGTAGCCGGCGGTCGCTGCGTAGAGAGCGGGGACGTTCGGCGTGCCGGTGAGGAAGCGGCGCGCGCCGGCGGCGTACTCGAGCTGCGGCTCGAACGCGAACGGGCGCGCATGTCCCTGCCAGCCGACGAGAGTCGGCTCCAGCCGCTCGGCGAGGTCGGGCCGCACGTAGAGCCAGCCGGCGCCCGGCCCGCCGCACAACCACTTGACGCTGCCGCCGACGGCGAAGTCGACGCCCAGCTCCGTCAGGTCGAACGGAACGACGCCGGCCGACTGGTAGCAGTCGAGGACGACCGACGCGCCGGCTTCATGCGCGCGCCGGACGATCGGCTCGACGTCCTGGATCTCCGCGTTCTTGAACAGGACATGGCTGATCGGGACGAGCAGCGTCCGCTCGTCGATCGCATCGACGATCGCCGCGTCGTCGTCCACGGCCTCGACCTCGAGCTGCGGCTGCGCCTGGAAGAGGTAGCGAACCGAGGGGAAGTTCGCCTCCTCGTAGACGATCCGGTTCCGCGGCCCCGGGCTCGGGAAGCACGAGAGGACGATCGCCTCGGCGACGGTCACGTTCTGGTGCATGACGATCGAGCCCGGGGGCGCGCCGAGAATCCGGCCGAGCTGGTCGCCGACCGTGACGGGCATCTCCCACCAGCCCTCGCCCCAGCTGCGGATGCCACGTTCGCGCCACATGCGCGCGTACTCGCGCAGGTTGTCCTCGACCGCCGCGGGCATCGCGGCGAGCGAGTGGTTGATCAGGTACGTGCAGGTGGAAAGGATCGGGAAGCGGTCGCGGTAGGCGTTCGCGTCGATCATCCGAGTGAGGCTATCGCCGCGTCTTCGGCCGCGTAGTCGAGCGTTGCCTCGAGGTACGTGCCCTTCCAGTCGCGGCCACGCTCGAGCTCGCCGCTGAGCCATTCGCACGTCTCGCCCACCGCCTCCGGATAGGTGGTCACGGGCCGGTAGCCGAGCTCGCGCTCCGCCGCCGTCATGTCGAGAACGCACGGGTGGTCGGGCGGGAGTCCCCACGGATTGTCGTACTCGTCAGCGGGGAGAAGCACGGGCTCGAACTCGTGGCCGAGCGCCGCGCCGATCGCCCGGCAGATCTCCAGGGTCGTCGGCGGGTCGGGGTCGCCGGCGTTGAGGACACGATCGCCGGGACTGGCGGCCACAAGCCGGATCAGCTCGGCGATGTTCCTCGCCGACACCGTGTGGAAGCGGCTGGCGCCCTGCCAGGCGAGCGCGACCCGGCGGCGCCCGTCGCGGGCGCGAGCGACGAAGTAGAGCTCGCGCGGCATCTTCGCGCCCGGGCCGTAGATCGCGCCGGCGCGCAGGAGCGTCGCCGGCAGCGGCCCGACCAGCAGCTCCTGCTCGAGCGCAACCTTGCCGCGGGAGTAGTTCTCGGCGTCCCCCGGCTCGACGGTTGGCTGCTTCTCCGTGACCGGGACGGGGAAGTGCGGCAGCTCGCTCACGCCGTCGAGCGCCCGGCCCTCGTCGTCGACGTACACCGAGCCGGTCGAGATCACGACGAGCGAGCCGGCGGGGAGACCGTTCAGCTGCTCGGCCTGCTCGCGCCCGTAGGCGACCATGTCCACCACGACGTCGGCGCCGTCACCGACCGCCGCGCGGAGCTGCGCCTCGTCTGCGCGATCCGCCTGCGCTGCGATCACCCCCAGCTCGGCGAGCCCGTCCGGCAGTGTCCCGGCGCGAGAGATCGCGACCACGTCCCAGCCGTCCTGCGCGAGCGCGCGCGCCGCCACGCGGCCGATCTGCCCCGTGCCGCCGATCAGCACTGCGCGGCGGCTCATATGCGCCGCTCCCTGTGCCGCGCGGCGAAGAGGGCGACGACCGCGGCCGAGAGGACGATCCCGCCGGCGATCTGCAGCGTGAGGTGGATGCCGTGGCCGGCCGACTGCGACGCGGCGTTGAGCACCTTGGCGACGGTCTTCAGGTGGCCGCGGGCGGCTGGGCTGCTCTCCGCGGTGTTGATGTTGCCGCCGGTCGTCACGAACTGGATCACGATCTGCCGGAAGCTCTGAGGGATTCCCAGCTTGACGAGCTTCTCCGTCAGCCCGCTCGTCAGCTGCGCATTGACGACGGAGCCGAGCACCGCGACGCCGAAGACGCCGCCCAGCTCGCGGCTCGTGTTCACGGTCGAGGCCGCCAACCCCGACTGCTCCGCCGGCACGAGCGCCAGCACGGCGGCCGTCATCGAGACGAGCGCGATCCCGAAGCCGAGCCCGGCGATCGCGAGCGGCCACGACAGCGCGGCGACCGATGTGTCGATCGTCAGCTTCCAGTCGACGAGCAACAGGCCTGCGCCGGCGAGAAAGCAGCCGATCACCATCGGCTCGCGCGGCCCGATCCGCGCCGTCCAGCGCCCGGCGATCGGGCCGGCGACGATCATGGCCACGGCGAGCGCAGCGAACGCTTCCGCGATCTGGAAACCGTCGAAGTTGGCGATCAGCTGCAGATAGAGCGCCGTGAAGAAGAAGACGGAGAAGACCGAGAGGTTCGTCGCGAAGGCGACGATGTTCGCCGCCGCGAAGGTCGGGTTGCGGAGGAAGTCGAGCTTGAAGACGGGATCCGCCACGCGCCGCTCGACGAGGACGAAAGCCACGAGCAGGACGGCGGCGACCGCGAAGAGGAGCGCGATCCACCAGGTCCCGTAGCCGCGGTTCTCTCCCTCGATCACCGCGAAGGTGGCGGCCATGATCGACGCGGCGCCTGTCGCGAGCCCCGGCACGTCGAGCTTGCGGCCGACCGGGTCACGGCTTTCGGTGAGCGTCACGGCCGCCGCAGCGAAGCTCACCGCAGCGAGACCGACGCCGAACCAGAAGATCCAGCGCCAGCCAGGCCCGCCGACGAGCACGCCGCCGATCACCGGCCCGAGCGAGAGCGCGACGCCCGAGACCGCGGCCCAGACCCCGAGCGCGCGCGCCCGCGGCGCCGGCTCCGGATAGATCTGGCGGATGAGAGAGAGCGTCCCGGGCTCCGACGCGGCGGCGCCGACGCCCATCACGATCCGGCCGGCGATGAGGACGCTCGAGCTGGTCGCGAGCGCCGCCACCACCGAGCCCGCGCAGAAGATCGCGACGCCGGCGAGCATCACCTTCTTCCGGCCGAGCAGGTCGCCGAGCGTCCCGCCCGTGAGCATCAGGGCGGCGAAGGCGAGCATGTAACCGTCGACGATCCACTGCAGGCCGGTGACGCTGACGCTGAGGTCTGTCTGGATCCCGGCCAGCGCGACGCTGACGATCGTGTTGTCGAGGAAGGTGAGAAAGAGGATCGCGCAGAGAGCAGCGAGCGCCGCGGCACGCGCGTGCCGTCCCCGCCAAGCCGCGATCCCGCCCACGCGGGAGAACCTACGACCTACAGGCAGGCGGCGCGCTGCCCTGCAGCGCGATCAGCTTGCAGAGGCCCGCGTAGCCGACCACCCATTTCCCGTTCTGCTTGTAGGCGTAGCCGGTCACGTTCTTGAGCGCCGCCGTATTGCCGAGGTAGATCGAATAGACGACCTTCGCCGTGTCCGTCCCTCGCAGCGTCACGCTCGAGACCTTGGCGCTGAGCTGGCTGGCGAGGGGATTGCTCGCGAGCTGATGGATCGTCGAGGCGAACTTCTTGCCGTCCTGGAGCATGGACGACTTCCGCGCGACCGGCGTCTTCGCGGAGAAGAAGGACGTCCAGACCTCCTTGACCTTCGCCGCCTCGGGGCTCGAGCTGCTCCCGCCGCCGCAGGCGGCAAGGAGGAGGACAGCCGAAGCGAGAACGAGAGCGAGCCGTCTCACGCCAAAAACCCTAAACCTCCTGCAGGCTGCGCGCAGCCGGCCCGACGTACCTCGCCGACGGCCGGAAGAGCTTGCCCGTGCGCTTCTGCTCGAGAATGTGCGCCGACCAGCCGGCGACGCGCGAGCACGCGAACATGGCGGGAGCGAGCGGCGGCGGCACCTCGGCGATGTCGAGGACGACGGCCGAGTAGTACTCGACGTTCGTCTTGAGCGGCCGGTCAGGCTTGCGCCGCTCGAGCTCCGCGAGCGCCGCGGCCTCCAGCTGCTCGGCGATCTCGATCTGCGGCGAGCCGAGCTCGCGGGCCGTCTCCTTCAGGAGCCGTGAGCGCGGATCCTCGGCGCGGTAGACGCGGTGGCCGAAGCCCATGATCCGCTTGCCGGAGTCGAGCGTGTCGCTGACCCACTTCTCCGGGTCGCCCAACTCGGCGACTTCCTCGAGCATCGGCTTGACGTACGCGGGCGCCCCACCGTGGAGCGGGCCGGAGAGAGCGCCGACAGCGGCGGACAGCGCAGCGCCGCAGTCGGCTCCGGTCGAGGCCGTGATGCGCGCGGCGAACGTCGAGGCGTTGAGCCCGTGCTCGGCCGTGCAGATCCAGTACGTGTCGATCGCCTGGGCGGCCTTCGGATCGGCCTCGCCACGCCACTGCAGGAGGAACTTCTCCGCCGCCGTCTTGCCCTTCGCGACGACGTCCGCCGCGACCTCGTCGGTGTGACCGTCGGCGATCCGCGCCGAGCGCGCCACGATGCCCATCATCTGAGCGGAGATGCGGCCGAGATCCTCCCGCGCCTGCTCGTCGGAGATCTCGTTCAGCTTGCCGAGCTTCCACGCACTCGAGAACCGAGCTGTCTCGGCCTGCAGGTCGGAGGGCGCATTGCCGGTGAGGCTCGCCGGCTCGTACGGCTCCGGCTCGGGCATGGCCGAGTGGAGATCGTCGTCGACGAGAAGTCCCCAGACGTTCTCGTAGGGATAGCGCCCGACGAGATCGACGATGTCGATGCCGCGATAGCGGAGCTGGCCGCCCTCGCGATCGGGCTCGGCGATCTCCGTCTCGACCGCGATGACTCCCTCGAGCCCCGGGCTGAAGTCGTTGCTGCTCATGCGTGTATCCCCTCCAACTCGATCTCGGTGCCGGCGCCGCGCGCGCGGGCGGCCGCGAGGACGAGCGCCGCTGCGGCGATGTCCTGGACGGCGACGCCGACCGACTTGTACAGCGTGATCTGATCCTGTGAGCTGCGTCCCGGCGCCGTTCCGGCGACGATCTCGCCGAGCTCCACCACGCCGTCTCGGCCGCGCGGCTCGAGTTCTGGCGCGCCGGCGGGAAGTGGTGCGAAGGCGGAGTCGCGCTGCTCGACGACGACGAGGTCGGCGCGCGAGACGATCTCGGGATCGAGCTCCGAACCGCCCGCTCCATAGCCAACGGAGCTCACGTGCGCGCCGGGCGCGAGCCACTCCCACTGGACGACCGGCTCGGGCGAGGCGGTCGTCGCGTGGACGACGTCGGCGCCTCGCACCGCCTCCTCGAACTCGCCGCGGCCGGCGACGCGGATCTCGGAGAAGTCCCGCACACGCGGGAACATCTCCTGCGCCGAGCGCGACTGGACGCCGGTGCCGAGGATGGCGAGGACGCGCGCATCGGGGCGCGCGAGCAGCTTGGTCGCGAGAGCCGCCGCTGCGGCGGTGCGAATCGCCGTGATGTACGTCCCATCCATGAGCGCCACGGGCGTTCCCGTGCCGGGCTCGAAGAGGGCGACGAGCGCCTGGTGCGTCGGGCGGTCGCGATTAGCCTCGAACAGCGTGACGAGCTTGCAGCCGAGCCCGGCCGTGGGCGCGTAGCCGGGCATTGCGCCCAGCACGCCCGTCCCCGAGAAGACGCCGACCCGAGGCACGAGCTTGGCGCGATCCGCCGACAGCTCCGCGTGCGTCGACGCGAGCGCGTCGACGAGCTTGTCGAGGTCGAGCAGCTCCTCGACGTCGCTGCGGGTCAGGACGAGCATCGCTGCGGACGGTACTCCGCCGGGTCTAGTCCGCGCCTCAGCCGACGACGGTCAGCGTCCACTCGGGACGGTGCTGCGCGTCGAGCGAGAAGAGGAGGATCCGCTGCCACTGGCCGAGACAGAGGGCGCGCTCCGCGAACGGCACCTGCTCCGAGCGAGGGCCGAGCAGGAAGGCGAGCAGTCGCTCGCGGGAGGGCAGGCTCGACGGCACGACCCGCTCGAGCAGCGACTCGAGATCCTCGAAGAAGCCCGTCTCCCGCTCCTGGACGCGGATCAGCGACAACTGGCTCTCGGCGTGCAGGAAGGCGATGCCCGAGGCGACGCCGGCCGCCGCGACCTCGCGCGAGACGTCGTTCGTGATGTCCATCACCGACAGCGACGGAAGAGCCGCTGCGATCGAAACCGGGATCTCGATGCTCGTCATGCCTGCGCGACCTCCTTCGGCAACCTGAAATGGACATCTTCCTTCGCTACTTCGATCTCCTCCGGCAGCGCGTAGCCAACCTCGGCGAGCCGCGCCGCGGTGGCCCGCACGAGCTCCTCCGGCGTCGAGGCGCCGGCGGTGAGGCCGATCGTCTCATGTCCGGCGAGCAGCTTCGGATCGAGCCCGCTCTCGCCGTCGACGAGCGTCGCCTGCGCGCCCGCCGCCTGCGCGACCTCGACGAGCCGCTGCGCGTTCGAGCTCGTCTCCGAGCCGATCACGAGGACGAGCGTGGCGCCCTGCGAGACCATCGCCTTGACGGCGTCCTGGCGGTTCTGGGTCGCGTAACAGATGTCGTCGGCGTGCGGCCGCCGCAGCGTGCCGAGGTGATCCTCGAGCGCGTCGACGATGGGCGCGACGTCGTCGAGGGAAAGCGTCGTCTGGGTGATCACCGCGACCGGCTTGTCGGTGGCGAGCTCGCGGGCCTGCTCCGGCGACTCGATCACGATGGTGTTGCCCGGCCGCTCGCCGAGCGTCCCGATCACCTCGACGTGGTTCTTGTGGCCGACGAGCGCGACAAGGTGGCCGCTGTCGGCGTAGCGCCGCGCCTCGGCGTGCACCTTGTTCACGAGCGGACACGTCGCGTCGACGACCCGCAGGCCGCGCTTCTGCGCGTTCTCCTTGACAACCGGTGCGACGCCGTGGGCGGAGAGGACGCAGATCGCGTCGGGCGGGATCTCGTCCTCGGACTCGACGAAGACCGCGCCGAGCTTCTCCAGGCGCCGGAGGACGTGGTCGTTGTGGACGATCGCGTGACGGACGTAGACCGGCGGTCCGTGCTCCTCGAGCAGCCGCTCGACGATCTCGATCGCGCGGTCGACGCCGGCGCAAAACGAGCGCGGCGCGGCGAGAAGGACGCGGCCGCGGCTCACGCCACCGCCTCCTGCAACGCCCTGAGCGCGCGCAAGGCGCCGCGGATCGAGCGGAGTGCGTCGGCGCGCTGCGCGGCGATCCAGCGGAGCAGGCCGACGACGTTCGTGCGGCCGTCCGCGTGCACGGTGGTGTCGAGTCCCTCGACCACGCTCGAGGCGTCGTCGGAGATGGCGCGGACGACTCCGGCGAGCCGGCCGCTGCGTGCAAGCGTGCCGCTCTCCATGTCCACGGCGTCGGCGCCGCTCACCGCGCGCAACCGGTCGCGCTCGACGGCATCGTGGACGAGGACGGCGCCGCCCAGCAGGACGCCCGACCGGGCGCCGCGGACGCCGAGGCCCGGGCCTTCCCAGAGCGTCGCGCCGGTCTCGTCGACGACGCGCGTGGCGTCGAGCACCTCGCCGACCTGCAGCGCGCCGAGGGAGCCGGCGACGCCGAACGAGACGAGCCGTCCCTCGGGAACGCCGTTCGCGACGCCGATCCCGACGCGGACGGCGTCGAAGCCGGCCTTGCGCGCGACGCGCTGCTCCGCCGAGGTCGCGCAGGCGAAGGTCAGCCCGTCAGCGTCCAAGCCAGACTCCGGACGGTCTCCTTCAAGCTGCTCGACGCCTCGTAGGCGGCGGACGGCTCGAAGCCGCAGTGGATGGCGCAGTGCTCGCAGCGCGGATCGTTGCCCGGGCCGTAGGCGTCCCACTCCATCCCCTCGAGCAACGCCTCATACGTGGGGAAGATGCCGTCCGTCAACAGGTAGCACGGGCCCTTCCAGCCGTACGGGTTGCGGGTGATCGAGCCCCACGGCGCGCAGGTCAGCTCCCGAGTGCCGGTGAGGAAGTCCTGGTAGATCGGCGAGGCGATCCAGCGGTAGCCGCCCTTCTTCGCGGCCGCGCGGATGACCCGGAACTTCTCCTCGTGCTCGTCGCGCGTCATCGTCAGCGCCGGGTCGATCTGCGAGTACTGGTAGCCGGGCGCGATCATCATCCCGTCGATGCCGACCTCGTCGGTGAGATAGCGCATCATCTCGACGACGTCTCCGACCTCGGTCTCCTTGAAGATCGTCGTGTTCGTCGTGACGCGGAAGCCGCGCGAGCGCGCCAGCTTGATCGCGTCGATCGCGATGTCCCAGAGGCCCGGGTAGTCGCAGACGTAGTCGTGGATCTCGCTCATCCCGTCGAGGTGGATGACGAAGGTGAGGCGGTTCGACGGCTCGAACCAGTCGAGGCACTGCTCGAGGCGCAGCGCGTTCGTGCACAGCTCGATCGTCTTGCCCCGCTCGAGCACCTGGGAGACGACCTCGTCGATCCCCTTGAAGACGAGAGGCTCGCCGCCGCAGATCGAGACGACCGGCGCGGGGCACTGGACGGCGGCGTCGACGCACTCCTCCACCGACAGGCGCGCGCGGTTCGACTCGTACTCGCGGATCTTTCCGCAGCCGATGCAGGCGATGTTGCACGCGAGCGTGGGCTCGAGCATCAGCACGAGCGGGTAGCGCTCGCCCTTGCGCTGCTGCGTGGCGACGTATTTGCCGATCGAGACCGTCGATGCGAGCGGGAACTTCATCCAGCCAACCTTTCTCTCAATCGTCCGAGTGCCAACAACGGAAATGTGATGCGGTAGAGGTGGTACCGGATCATGAAATCACCTGGGAATCCCGTGCCGGTGAAATGCTGCTCCTCCCAGTCTCCGTCTGGGAGCTGCGTGGCACAGAGATATTCTGCCGCCCTCCGCGCACCGGAATCCTCAGAGTTTCCTGCGGCCACGTGGCCCAGCAAGGCCCACGCGGTCTGCGATGCGGTCGTGAAGTCGGCGCGGCCGCGCCAGGCGGGGTCGGCATAGGAGCGGATGTCCTCGCCGAAGCCGCCGTTCTCCTGTTGGACGGAGTCGAGCCACGCGACGGCGCGGCGCATCGAGGGGTGGTCGGACGGGACGCCCATCGCCTCGAGCCCCGGCAGAGCCGCGCCGGTGCCGTAGACGTGGTTGACGCCCCAGCGGCCGAACCACGAGCCGTCTTCCTCCTGCTCGGAGAGGAGCCACTCGAGGCCGCGCTCGGCGGCGTCGCGGTGGAGGTTGGCGCCGCCGAGCACCTCGAGCGCGTGGCCGGTGACGTCGGCGCTCGGCTCGTCCGTCACCTTGCCGAAGTCGCAGAACGGCACCTTGTAGAGCCACATCGCCTGGTTGTCGACGTCGAACGCGCCCCAGCCGCCGCCGCGCGATTGCATCCCGACGAGCCAGTCGAGGCCGCGCCCGATCGCGTCGTCGCCCGCGCCGAGCTCGTGGAGGGCGAGCGCGACGACCGCGGTGTCGTCGACATCGGGATAGAGGTCGTTCTCGTATTCGAACGCCCAGCCACCTGGCGCGAGCCCGGGCTTGTGGATCGCCCAATCCCCTTTGACCGTGACCTCCTCGCGCAGGAGGTAGTCGCCGGCGCGCGCGAGGGCGGGATGCCCGGGCGCGACGCCGCACGCGCGGAGCGCGAGCACCCCGAGCGCCGTGTCCCAGACCGGCGACTGGCACGCCTCCGGCCGAAGCCGCTCGCCGTCTTCGACCATGAATCCCTGCCAGCCCTCGACCGCCTTGCCGAGCGTCGGGTCGTCGAGCCCGTGGCCGAGCGCGGCGAGCGCGATGATCGACCAGACCCACGGCGGCTGGATCCCGCCCCACGAGCCGTCCGCCTCCTGCCGGTCACGGATCCACTGCTCGGCGACGGAGACCGCTCGGCGGCGCAGGCGGTGCGGGCGGCGCGGCGGCCGCGTCTGGCCCGGGATCGCGCCGATCGCGCGCAGGTCGACGTCCGACGGACGGACGGGACGCAGCGACTGCGAGACCGCGAGCGCGACGAACGTCTGCCGCGCCCAGCACGAGAAGTCGTAGATGGAGAAGGGCGCTCGCGGCGGCAGGAGGATGAGCTCGGGCGGGATCGGCGCCATCTTCTGCCACGGCCACTGGCCGATCAGGGCCATGAAGCACTTCGTGAAGATGCGAGCCTTGGGGATGCCGCCGTGCCGCCGGATGTAGGCGAGCGCCTGCGGTCCCGGATCGACGCCCGCGAGCCGGCAGGCGGCGTAGGCCTCGATCGAGGTCGAGAGGTCGGCCGGCCCCTCGAACCAGATCGACCACGTCCCGTCGTCGCGCATCCGGGCCATCAGCTCGTTGGCGATGCGGCGGTCGAGCTCGGGCGTGCGCAGGCCGAGGAAGTGGTGCCAGAAGAGGTGCTGCGCGGTCATCGTCGCGTTCGACTCGAGCTCGCCGACCCAGACGCCGTCCGGTCGCTGCAACTCGGCCAGGCGGTGGACGCCGCGCTCGATCGCCGCGTCGAGGCGGGTCAGCTCTTCCACTACAGCCATCTCTAGGCCGTAACTCTCGCGGAAGCGCCGCTCAAGATGTGCTGAGCCGCCCGGCGGCCGCTGCGGACGGCGCTCTCCATCGTCGCCGGCCAGCCGGTGTCCGTCCACGTGCCGGCGCGGACGACGTTCGGTCGAGAGGTCTCGATGCCGGGCCGCACGACGCCGGGCCGGAGTGCGATCGTCGCGTACGGCTCGCGGCTGACGCGCGACCAGAGGAGCTCCGCCTCCCCGAGCCGCTCGGTCAGTTGCCCGGCGATGGCGTCGACGAGCTCGCGGCCGCGTACCTCGAGCAACTCCGGCACGCCGCTCGAGACGACAGTGAGGTACTGCCCGCGCTCCGGCCGGTGGTCGGTGAGCGCGCCGCGATCGAAGATCCAGTGCGCGTCGGAGCCGAGGAGCGCCGCGAGCGGCTGCGGCAAGAGCTGCCGGTCGAACCAAAGGTGGACGCTGACGATCGGCGAGTCCTCGAGCTCCGACGCCGACTCGCCGAGCAGCCGCGCGCTCTCGGCCGGCGGCACGGCGACGACGATCGCGTCGGCGTCGAGCTCGTCGAGCGCCTCCACCTTCATGTCGAGCCGGACGCGGTCGCCAAGGACGCGGCCTGCGGCGTCGCCGTGCATCCAGCCGAGCGGCCTGGTCGGCAGGATCAGGTCGCTGTTCGTGCGCGGGCCGAGTAGGGCCGTGCGGACGGTGAACAGGCCCGCGCCGGCGTCCACCTCGTCGGCCGGCAGGTTGAGCGCCGGCCGGATGAAGACGTCCCAGAAACGATTGATGGATTGCTCGGTCTCTCCGAGCCTTCTGAGCAACTGTCCGAAGCTTTCCTTTGGTTGCGACTGCGCGGAGCGCAGTCGCAGGAGGGTGCGCGGGACTCGCGCTCGCTCGCGCGCGGACAGATGCCCGTAGCGCAGGACACCGGCCAAAGACGGCCTTATCTCCGCCGCCCCGCCGCGTTCGTCGATGACCGGCAGACCGAGCCGCTTGCGCAGGTACGAGCCGCTCTCGCCGATCCGGTCGAGGAAGCGGAGGTACTCGGTGAAGCAGCCGAGCGCGATGTGCTGGCCGTTGTCCGGCGGCGGCTGCGGGTCGCCCTCGCGCGCCGGCAGCGTCTGCACGGCGCCGCCGAGAGTCGGCCGCGCCTCGTAGAGCGTCACGTCCTCGCCGGCGTCGACGAGCTCGAGCGCCGCGGCGAGCCCCGCCAGCCCGCCTCCCACCACCGCCACCGTCACCGCAGCAGCCCCCGCGCCACGACGGCGAGCTTCCGCGGCGCCGACAGCCGGGTTTTCTCCCCGAAGACGTCGAATGAATTCGCCTCGATCCGGTCGAGCGTCGCGGAGTAGAGCTCCGCGAACGTCCCGACGCAGAGCGCGCTGCGGCGGTCGAGCGAGCCGAGGAGCTTCAGCCCCTCGGCGAGGCTCGCGCGCGCCCGCATCGCCTGGAATGCCATCAGCTCGCGGAACTCCGGCGACGGCTCGAGCCTGTTGACGCCGAAGCGCGTGAGCTCGTCCTGCGGGAGATAGACGCGACCAAGCTGCCGGTCCTCGGCGACGTCGCGGATGATGTTGATCAGCTGGAGCGCGATCCCGAGCGTCTCCGCGTGCTCGGTGTCGTCGGAGCCGTAGACCGGCAGGCACGCGAGCCCCACGGCGCCCGCGACCTTCTCGCAGTAGCCGCGCAGCTCGGCGAAGTCGGCGTACGTCGCCTGCTCGAGATCCTGCAGGCCGCCGTCGACAAGTGCCGCGAGCGGCTCGCGCGGGATGTCGAACCGCGCGCGCGCGTCGGCCAGCGCGACGAAGACGGGATCGGCAGGCTGAGCATCGAGCGCCGCCCGCAGCTGCTCGAGCGCCGCGCGCTTCTCCCCCGTCGGCTGCTCGCCGTCGGCGGCGTCGTCCACCCGCCGCGCGTAGGCGTAGATCGCGGCGATCGCCTGCCGCTTCGGACGCGGCAGCACCATGATCCCGTAGGCGAAGTTCTTCGCCTCGCGGCGCGTGATCCGGAGCACTTCCTCGTACGCCGAGTCGACCGCGGTCATCGGACGAGAACGAGCGCCGCCTCGCGCGCAAGGCGCGCCCGCGACGGGCGCGGCCGGCCGCCGAACACGTCCCAGCCCGCCGCCTCGAGCGCGTCGAGCGCCGCAAGCCCACCGCGGGAGAAGAGCGCGACCGCGCGGCCGAGCCGGCCGCCGATCCGCGCCCGCAAGTCCTCGCCGGCCGCGAGCAGCTCCGCCGCACGGGCCGCCTCGAAACGGAGCAGCTCACGCAGCTCGTCGCTCGGCCGGTCGAGCGCCGGATCGCCGAAACGCCGCCGGTCCTCCGCCGGGAGATAGACGCGACCGAGCTCGAGATCGCGCGGCACGTCCTGCAGGAAGTTGACGAGCTGGAGCCCGGTGCAGACGTCGTCGCTCGCCGCAACGAGCTCGGCCTCGTCGAGCCGCCGCAGCACGCCGAGCACGAGCCGCCCGCACGGATCGGCGGAATGGACGCAGTAGTTCGCGAGCTCGTCCCACGTCTCGTACGCGCTCACGCGCTGGTCGATCCGATTCGCCTCGATCAGGCGGAGGAACGGCTCGCGCGGCAGCTCGAACTCTCGGATCGTCGGCTGGACGTTCTGCAGCACCGGCCACGTCGCCTCGCCGGCGAAGGCCGCGTCCACCTCCCGCTCGAGCTCGTCGAGCGCCGCGAGCCGATCTCCGTCGTACGCGTCGCCGAGCTCGTCGACGAGCCGCGCGTAGCAGTAGAGCGCCCGTATGTGCGGACGCAGCGGGCGCGGGAAGAGAACAGAGCCGACGGGGAAGTTCTCGCCGGCGGCGCGGGCAGCGACCTCAGCGACCTCCATACGTCCATTCTTGCTTGAATCGCCTTGTGACAGAGGCCCCGGGAACGAGCGGGCGCGAGTCGCCCGTGTCAGGCGTCGAAAAACGCGACGGCGCGACGGTCGTCTCCCTGACCGGGGAGCTCGACCTCTACAACGCCGAGGACGTGCGCGCCGCGCTGCTCGAATGCTGCGCCGAGGAGCCCGCCGTGCTCGTCGTCGACCTCGAGCACGTCACCTTCATCGACTCGACCGCGCTCGGCGTCCTGATCGAGGCGCGCTCGCGGCTCGCCGACCGCAGCGGCTTCCGGCTCGCCGCGCCGGGGCTCGAGACGCGGCGCGCGCTGGAGGTCTCCGGCCTCGACCGGCATTTCTCGGTCTTCGACACGGTCGAAGCCGCGCTCGAGACCCGGAGTTAGCCCTGCCGACCGAAGGTCTTCTCCCGCCCGACTCGCTCGCGCGCTACGCCGACGCGGTCGTCAAGGCGTCCCTCGCAATCGGCAAAGGCGACACGCTCCTCGTTCAGGGAGAGCCCGAGCACCGCGAGTTGCTCGGCGCGATCGCGGCGTCGGCCTATCGCGCCGGCGCGCAGTACGTCGACGTGATCACCTCCGACCCGCTCGTGATGCGCGCACGGCTCCTGCACGGCAGCGACGACGCGATCGGCGCTCTGTCTCCCTGGAACCGCCGCCGTCTGCGCGAGGTCGCCGGCCCGAACGGCGCGATCGCGTTCATCGCCGGCGAGGGCGAGGCCGGCTACCTCGACGGTGTCCCGCTCGAGCGAATTGCGACGGACTACACGCGGATGGCGAAGCACACCGCCTTCCTCCGCCGCGCCCAGCTGAACATGGAGGCGCGCTGGACGATCGCGGGCTGGCCCGCTGACCACTGGGCGAGCCAGGTCTATCCGAAGCTCGAGGTCGGCAAGGCGAAGCGGAAGCTCGCCCGCGATCTCCTCTACTTCTGCCGGCTCACCGACGAGGACGGCAAGGGCACGAGCGGCTGGACGAAGCACTTGAAGACTCTGAGGCGGCGCTCGGCGAAGCTGACGAAGCTCGGCCTGACCGCGCTCGAGCTCCGCGGCCCCGGCACCGCGCTCGATGTCGGGCTCTCCGCAGGCACGCGGTGGCTCGGCGGCCCGGAGACGCTCGCCGCGGGCCTGGCGATCGCCCCGAACATGCCCACGGAGGAGGTCTTCACGAGTCCCGAGGCGAGCGCGACGAGCGGCACGTTCCGCTGCACCTTCCCGCTCTCGTTCCGCGGCCGGCTGATCGAGGGTCTACGCGGCGAGTTCTCGGGCGGCCGGCTCGTGCGGCTCGAGGCCGACTCCGAGCAGGATCGCGACTTCGTCGCGGCGTACATCGACACGGACAAGGGCGGCCGCCGGCTCGGCGAGGTGGCTCTCGTCGACGCGTCCTCCCGCATCGGCCAGGCGCGGCGGATCTATTACAACACGCTCCTCGACGAGAACGCCGCAGCGCACATCGCCTTCGGCAGTGGCTTCGGCGGCACGCGCACGGACACCCCGTCGCGCGGCGTCAACCGCTCGACGACACATCTCGACGTGATGATCGGCGGCCCGAAGCTGGAAGTGACCGGCATCGGGACCCGCGGCCGGCGGATCCCGCTGATCCGCGACGGTCTCTGGCAGATATGAGAATCGCGGCGGGGATCGCTGTCGCGCTCGCTGCGGCAGTGCTCGCTGCGGGGTGCGGCAGCGGCCATCGTGCTGTCTCGCCGCCGACGACTGTCTCGCGCCCGCACGCGTGCCCGCTCTCGCCGAAGCAGCGCCGCGACGTCGCCGCGGCGAAGCGCGACATCGTGCTCATGCGCAAGCTCGAGCAGCCGTTGAAGACGGTGCACGCGTTCGGGCCGCCGAAGTTGGAGAACGCCGTGAATCGCTTTCTCCTCGACGTCGGCCCGCTACCCGTCAACGTCAAGGGGCATCTGATGGATCTAGGCAAGGCCGCGACGGGCCTCTGCCACGACTGCTTCAACGCGATCGAAGCGGAGGAGCCCACCGTGCAGACGCGGCTCGGCCGGCCGGCGTGCGCCGCTCGCTAGCTCGCCAGCTCGCGGGGTGCTGCGGGCCCGCCGGCCTCAGCCGCGCGCGAGCGCACCGGGTAGCCATCCCATCCAAAGCAAAAACAGCACGGAGCGGGCCGGAACCCCGCTTCCGGCCCGCGCAGTACCTCCACCCAGCGAGCGAAGCCGCAGGCTTCGCGAGCTAGCTAGCCGTCGACGAAGAGCCCGTTGAGCGGGCCCCAGATCGCCTGGGTGCGGCGCGAGACGCCGGGGAGCAGGGTCAGCTTCCCGTCGGCCCAGCCGTCGCGCTTCCGTCGCTCGTAGCGTTCCTCGGCGAGCGGGCGCCACAGCTCGTCGACGACGCGGGCCGGCTCGCCGTCGATCTCCTCCCGGGGCCGCTCGAGATGCTCCGCCCACAGCCGCAGCCGAGCCTCGCGCGCGAGTGCCTCGTCCCGGACGACGACGTTCACCTCGGAGTCGTTGAAGAGCGAGTGCTCGTTGAGGTTCGCCGAGCCGACGGTCAGCCAGGCGTCGTCGATCACCGCCGCCTTCGAGTGGACATAGACCGGGTTGCCGCCGGGCCCAGGCTGGTAGAGCGTGCAGGCGAGGAAGCGCGCCGTCTTGTCCCCGGACGCCTTGTCCGCGTCGATGAGCAGCCCGACCTGCCCGCGGCTGTCGTCCTCCCCGTTGTTCGGGTGCGCGGGCAGGAGGACGACGACGCGGAAGTCGTCGCTCGGCGGGTTCCGCAGCTTGTCGGCGAGGACGAAGGCAACCTCGGGCGACCAGAGGAACTGGCTCTCGAGGTAGACGAGCCGCTCTGCGCCACGCAGGGCGCGGAGGTAGCTCTCGAGGATCGTCCACTCCCCGTCGCGGCTGCCGTCGTAGAGGCGTTCGGGCACCGTCCGAACGAGCTGAGCATCGACGCCGCCGTCCAGCGGCGGGCGCTCCTGCGGCTCGGCAACGGGCGAGTCCGCGACGGTGTTCCAGCGCTGCGCGAAGTGGCGCGCCACGTCGGCGACGAGCGGGCCTTCGATTCGGAAGCAGCTGTCGTGCCAGCCGATCCCGTCGCGACGAGAGTGCTCGCTCGAGTCGAGGCGATCGCCGGCGAGGCACGTCAGGTCGATCCCGCCGACAAAGGCCACTTCGTCGTCGACGACGACCAGCTTCTCGTGGTGGCAGTGGAACGGACGCTCCTTCGCGTCGAGCGCCATCGTGATCCGGGTGCCGCGCACGAGCTCGTCGCGCGCCTGCCGCACCTCGCGGCGATCCGGGTGGAAGAGCGGCAGCGGCGCGCCCGCCCAGGCGAGAACGCGGACGTCGACCCGCTCGGCGGCGTCCTCGAGCAACTCCCGCAGCTCCGGCCCGTCGGGACCGAGCTCGAAGGCCGGATCGAAGTGCCAGCCGGCGAGGTGGACGTGCGAGCGCGCGCCGGCGGCGGTTTCCACCATGCGCGGCAGCGCCTCGGCGCCGTCTACGAGCAGCTCGACGCGGCAGCCGGCGCGCGGCGCAAAGGCGCCCGTCTTTGCCCAGCCGCCCGGCTCCGGCGCGATCGCCTCGCCGCTCCCACGGCGCCGCAGCCGCCGCCGGTGATGGGAGCGGATCGCGCGCTCGATCGCCTCGCCGACCCAGCCGTCGACGCGGTCGAGCGGGGCTGGAGGCATCAGTGCCCGTTGCCCTTGCCGTGACCGTGGTGCGGCGGCGGAGCCGGCGGAGCCGTCGTGGTGGTCGCCGCGGTGGTGGTCGGGGCGGTGTACGGCGTGGGCGCGTAGCTGTAGGTGCCGGAGCCGCTGATGAGCGTGCCGCCGATCGTCGGCGTCGCGAAGCCCTCGACGGGCAGCGGCGCGACCGCGGGATCCATGAAGTCGTGCCAGATCTCGGCGGGCAGCGTGCCGCCGAAGACGTCGTAGACGCCCTCGACGTTGACGAGCGGGATCTCGCCGGCCGGATAGCCAACCCAGACGCACGTCGCGAGCTGGGGCACGTAGCCGCAGAACCAGGCGTCCTGGTAGTTCTCCGCCGTCCCGGTCTTGCCGGCCGCCGTCCGGCTGATCGCGGCGGCGGCACCGGTGCCGTGCGTGATGACTCCCTGGAGCGCGTACGAGATCTCGGCGTCGACGTTCGTGTTGAGGATGCGGCGGCCCGCCGTCGTGATCTTGCCGAGCTGCTTGTTGTGCGGGCCGAGGACGCTTTCGAAGGCCTGCGGCGAGTGATGGATCCCACCCGAGGCGAGCGTCGCGTAGACGTCCGTCAGCTCGAGCGGCGTGAACCCGACCGAGCCGAGGGTGATCGCGCAGACCGGTTTGAAGTAGCGGCTCTTCGGCCCGCTCGGCGTCGTGATCCCGAGCCAGTGCGCCATCTTCACCGTGTTCGCCACGCCGACCTTCGCGATCAGCTGGGCGAAGATGGTGTTGATGGAGCCGGCCGTCGCGTCGAGCAGGTTCACCGTCCCGACGGACTCGTCGCCGGAGTTGTGCACGTCCCAGGGCGCGCCGTTCGTCGTGCACTGCGGATCGGTGATCAGGAGCTCCGGCGGCCCGTAGAACGTCGAGTAGAGGGAGACGCCCTCGCTGAGCGCCGTCGCGAGCGTGATCGGCTTGAAGGCGCTCCCGGTCGAGCGGTGCGCCTGCGTCGCGAGGTTGAACTGCAGTCGCCGGCCGTTCGGGAGGTAGTCGACCATCGCCTTGACCGCGCCGGTGCTCGGGTCGATCGCGACGACCGCCGCCGCCGGATCGGTCGAGGTGCGGAGGACGCTTTGGACGGCGTGGAGGGCGAGTGCCTGCAGCCGCGGGTCTAGCGTCGTCTTGACGCTCAGCCCGCCGCGCTCGACCTGTCGCTGTCCGTAGCGGGCGACGAGCTGCTGCGTCGCCCAGCCGAAAAAGTTCGGCTGGTGCTGCTGGGTGTAGAGGTTGCCGAGCTTCAGCGTCAGCGGCTTGCCGTTCGCCAGCCGGTACTGCGCGTGGGTGATGTAGCCGAGCCTGAGCATTGCCTTCAGCACCTCGGCGCGGCGGGAGAGCGCCAAGCCGGCATGGAGCGCGGGGTCATACGTCGTCGGCGCCTGCGGCAGGCCGGCGAGAAGCGCCGCCTGGCTGAGGGACAGCTGCGAGGCGTCCCTCGAGAAGTACGTCACCGAGGCGGCCTGGGCGCCATAGGCGTGGCGGCCGTAAAAGACCTCGTTGAGATACGCCTCGAGGATCTGGTTGCGGGCCCCGTTCCCGTAGCGGCTCTGCATCCTCCCGAAGAGCTTCTCCGCGAGGCAGGCCTCCTTGATCTTGCGAGAGAAGGTCCGCTGCGGGTTGCCGATGTAGAGGTTGCGGACGAGCTGCTGCGTCAGCGTCGAGCCGCCCTGCACGATCTGGCCGCTCGTCAGGTCGTCGTAGAAGGCCCGCAGGATCCCCTGGTAGTCGAGCGCGCCGTGCTCCCAGAAGCGATTGTCCTCGATCGCCACCGTCGCCTCGGGCAGCCACGGCGACATCTTCGAGAGTGGCAGCGGCTGCCGGTTCGTCGCCGACGGGACGACGCCGAGCAGGTTGCCGTTGTCGGCATAGAGGAAAGAGTTGGCGCCGAGCGACAGCGGCCGGAGATCCTCGAGGCTGCACGTCGAGGTGAGCAGTCGCGAGCCGGTGAAGGCGACGGTCGCGAGGATGAGCGCGACGGTCGAGCCCAAGAGGAGCGTCAGGATCAGGAGGACGCTGCGGTGCCGGCGGCGCGTGCGCCGCATCCGAGCGTGCCGGGTCGCGAGCAGGCGCTCGAGCTCGAGATCCGCGCGCGGCGGCGGCCTCCAGCGACGACCATTCGAACCCGGTCCTTCTGCCACTGCCGCAATTGTGCTTCATGGGGAGGTTCGAGAAACGAAGCGCCTGCGTTTCGGCGCCGACGAGGCGGGGAGATTTCTCGCGTGTTGGCCGCGTTCCCGCTCTTCGCAGTGTTCTCGAGCCTCCACGACGCCTTCCACTCGACCGCGTTCGTCGTCGCCCGGAACCTCGCTCTTTTCCTCGCGATCGTCTTCTGGCTCGCACTCGCGTACTGGGTGCACCGGGACGCGCGCCGTCGCGTCGGTGACCCGTTCCTCGTCGGCGTGGCGACTGTCCTCGGCCTCTTCCCGCCCTATCTCGGGCCGGTCATCTACCTCCTCTTCCGCCCCGCCGAGACGCTCGCCGACATCCGCTCACGCCGCGCGGAGCTGCGCGCGCTCGAGCAGCAGCTCGCGCGAGCGCGGCCGTCCTGCCCGGAGTGCAGCGCGCCGATCGAGGCGGACTACTTCGCCTGCCCGGTCTGCGCGACAAAGCTCCGCCAGCCGTGCGCGCACTGCGATGCGCCGCTCGAGCCGCTCTGGCAGATGTGCCCGTACTGCGCGAGCCCGATCGAGCCATCGGACCTCGACCTCGACGCGGCGCTGACGGCGGAGGCTCTGCGGACGATCCACACGGCGCCCGACGTCATGCTCGAGCCCGAACCAAGCCCTGCGGACGCCTGAGCGAAGCCGACGCGCGGATTCGAACCGCGGACCCCTTCATTACGAGTGAAGTGCTCTACCAGCTGAGCTACGTCGGCGGGGAGGGCCAGTCTAGCCGGGTCAGTTTTCGATCGTGACCAGCGTTCCGATCGGCGTGTAGGGCCACACCTGGGCCGCCGCCGCGAGTGGCAGCTCGACGCAGCCGAGGCTCTGCGGCGTCCCGAAGGAGGCACGCGGGAAGGCGTGCAGAGCGTCGCCGCCGTGGAAGTAGCTGATCCACTGGATACCCGGATCGTTGTAGTGCGAGCCGTCGGGATTCGTCCCGCTCATTGTCCCAGAGGAGATGTGCTCGAAGACGGGCCACGTCCCCTGCGCGGTCGGGGCCGAGGCGATGCCCGTGTTGCCGGGCGAGGTGAGGACGACCTTGCCGTCGTGCCACAGGTTGAGCGACTGCGGGATCGTCTCGTGCACGAGGACGTAGCTGTAGCCGCCGGCCCGGCGCCGGCCGGCGAGGTCGGCGCGGAAGAGCTCGCGCCAGACGGCGGGTCCTGCGATGCCGTCCGTCGCGAGGCCGTGCTCGTCCTCGAAGGCCATCACCGCGCCCTGCGTGACGATGCTCCACCGGCCGGGCTTCCAGAGCCGCACGAGCGGTGCCGGCGTGTTCGGAAAGCGCCAGGAGAAGACGCCGTGCGGCGGCCCGAGCGCTGCCGCGAGCTCGGCCGGCGGCGTCGACACCGAGGCGCCACGCCAGCGCACCGGGAGATAGCCGAGCCGCGCGAGGATCTCCTGCAGGCGGAGCGTCGAGCCCGGCTCCACCCGCCAGGCGAGCGTCCGTCCCGGCAGCCGCACCCTGACCGAGCCGCCGAGCGGCAGGCCCGACGCGGCCGGCCGAAACTCGAGCGTGTGCGCGTCGACGCGGCTCCAGTGGCCCGGGGTCGCCGGATCGAGAGCGGGCAGCCGCGAGCCGAGAACGGTGGAGACCGGCTGCGCGAAGGTCAGCGTCAGCGCGCTCGTCGGCTTGACGGAGGAGCCCGGTGCCGGATCGGAGACGACCTGGATGCGCGCGCCCGGCGTGAACCACGAGACGCGCTCCGGCGGCGCCAAGGACTCCCAGCGCCGCGCTGCCGCGGCGATCGTCGTGGCACCGGCGCTCGTCCGGCCCGAGGCGACGATGCCGAGCGGGACGAGGGTGCGCCCCCGCCAGAACTTCTGCACTCGGCCGCCGATCGCGACCCGGCTCACCGGCGAGTCGAAATGCACGACCACCGCGGCGCCACGCGCCAGGTGCAGCAGACTCGTCCGCACATGCGCGACCGGTGCGACGACCGTGTACGTGCGCTCGACCTCGTGCCCCACGAGCCAGCCGATCCAGCCCGGCCGCCGGAAGTCCGCCGTCACGGTCAGCTTCTCCCCCGGCGCGAGCTTCTCGCGCGGCCAGACCGTGTCCCCGCGCAGAGAAACGGCAAGAGCGTTGCCGCGGGGATCGGTCAGCGAGACGCGTTCCACGTGGCCGGCGAAGCCGGGGAGCGAGATGCCGGCGAGCCCGGTGTCGGACGCGCCGACCGCGCCGGCCGGCCACGCGAGTAGCGCGGCAACCGCCAGCCCCCCGGCGACGAGGGCCACCGCGACCGCGGAAATCACCCAACGACGCGCAACCACGAAGTCAGCGTAGCCTCCAATTCGTGCGAGACCTCTCCCGCGACGAGATCGAGGAATTCCTGCGCGGCCAGCGGATCGCGCGGCTCGGCTGCCACACCGGCGGCGAGACGTACGTCGTCCCCGTCATCTACGCGTACGAGGACGGCGCCGTCGTCACCGTCACGACCGAGGGACGAAAAACCGCCATGTTGCGGGAAAATTCGCGCGTCTGCGTCGAAATCGACGAATACGACGTCGACTCCCGCGGCAGCTGGCGCAGCGTCATCGCCCAAGGCACCTCCGAAGAGCTCTCAGGCGACGAGATCGAGGCCGCTTTGGCTCTGCTACGCGAGCGTTTTGCCCGCACCGCGGGACGGGAAGCGGCGCCACGGCCGCTCGGCGAAGGCGTCGTCGTGCTCCGAATTCGCCTCGAAGACGTGTCCGGAAGAGCCGTGGAGCGCTGATTTTCCTGCCCTGAGCAGGACTTAAGAGTTTGTTCGGAAAGAGCAAATCACCGGGTTTGGGAATGGACTTCCGTGCAACGCCGTTCTATAACTATGTACGGCGGCACGACGTTCGCGGAAAATCCCGCAACCAAGCCGCCCAGGGCGCCGCAATCCGGCAGCCCGCCAAGAGCGAAAGGACAGACACTGAACGAGACCATTCACCTGCACGACCTCTCGCCCGCCGAGCGCCTGGTCGAGGAGGCCGCCGAGCGCGGTTTCGTCGAGGAGAAGGACATCCAGTCGCTGGCCGACGAGCACGAGCTGACCGAGGACGACCTCACGGCTCTGCGCGCCACGCTCGAGGAGCGCGACGTCGTCGTACGCGACGAGACTCCCGAGGAGACGCGCCGGGTTGCGGCCGCGCCGGTGGTCGGGACGCTCGACCCGCTGCAGCTGTTCATGGACGCGGCGGGCCGGCACAAGCTGCTCACGGCTGCGGACGAGGTCGCACTCGCGAAGCGCATCGAGAAGGGCGACCTCGCGGCGAAGGAGAAGATGATCAACTCCAACCTCCGCCTCGTCGTCTCGATCGCGAAGCGCTACCAGGGCCACGACGTGCCGCTGCTGGATCTGATCCAGGAGGGCGTGATCGGACTGAACCGCGCCGCCGAGAAGTTCGACTGGCGCAAGGGCTACAAGTTCTCGACCTACGCGACCTGGTGGATTCGCCAGGCCTGCCAGCGCGCGGTCGCGAACCAGTCCAAGACGATCCGCATCCCGGTGCACGTCCAGGAGCGCCGGATCAAGCTGAACCGCGCGTCGGCGGAGCTCCAGGCCAAGCTTGGCCGCGAGGCCACGGCCGAGGAGCTGGCGCAGGCGACGCGGCTGAAGCTCGAGCATGTCGTCGAGGCTCTCGACGCCGTCGATTCCGTCTCCCTGAACCAGGGCCTCGGCTCCGACGGCGACTCCGAGCTCGGCGACCTGTTCGCCGACGAGTCGTCGGTCGATCCCGCCGAGGAGGCAGTCGAGTCGGTGCGGCGCCAGCGCGTCCAGCGCGCGGTCGCCGACCTGCCCGAGCGGCAGCGCCGGATCGTGGAGCTGCGCTTCGGCTTCGCATCGGAGCCCGCCTCGCTGGAGACGATCGGCAAGGAGCTCGGCCTGACGCGGGAGCGCGTTCGGCAGCTCGAGAGCGACGCTCTCGCGCGGCTCCAGCTCGCGCTCGGCGACGAGCTCGTCTTCTCCGCGTAAGCGCGAGAGGTCATCGAACTACGAAGGGCCGGGAGAGATCCCGGCCCTTCTCGTTTCCGCGGGCATGTGCTCTGATCGCGGGATGACGACCCTTGAGGACGCCGCAGCCCATTGGAGGGCAGACCGAGTTCCACAACCTTGGCTGGGTGGATCTCCACCGTGGCGACGTCGAGTCCGCGACGCGGATGTTCGCCGAGCGTGACGCACGCGCCGGCCTCGACGCGATGGGCGATGCCTGGACAGAGCTCAACCAGGCAGGGCTCGCGCTTGCCCGCGGCGACCGCGACGAGGCAGAACGGCTCTATGCGGCTGGGAAGGACAAGCTCGATGCACTCGGGGCGGCTCTCGATCCCGACGATCGCTGCGAGTTCGACTGGCTGACGGAGCAGCTCGCCTGACGCGTCCGTCTTTTGCGCGCGATCGCCGATGTGGTCAGATCGGCTTGTACGCATCGCCACAAAAGAGAGGAATACGATGCAGCTTTACGCGATCATCCGCCGCGACGGCTGGACCGGCGGGCCTGAGCTCGAGGCCGCAGCCGCCCGCTCCACCACGGTCGGCGACCACGAGATGTCCGACGACATCCGCTGGATCCGCAGCTACGTGCTCTCGGAGGACGCAGGCGGGCTGGGCACCGTCTGCATCTACGAGGCGTCGAGCCCGGAGAAGATCCGCGAGCACGCCGACCGCGCCGACCTGCCCGTGACGGAGATCATCCCGATCGCCGACACCGTCGTCGTTCGGCAGGACCCCGCCGCGTAGGACTAGACCGGAGCCGCGGCGGGCGCGAGCTCGCCGCGAAGCCGGAGCAGGAGCGCCTCGAGCGCGAGCGGCGTCGAGACCTGCAGCTCCTCCGCCTCCCGCCACGCTGCCCGCACGAGCCCGCACGCCGCCTCCGCGCCCTGCATGCGCTCCGTGGTCGCGTCCTCGCGCAGGTCCGCCAGCCGGTCGACGTGGACGGCGGCCGCTTCGGCGCCGGCGGCAACGACGACGAGGTCGCGGAACCACCACTCGAGCTCCTCGAGCAGCGCCAAGAGCTCCTCCCGCTCGGCGCCACGCTGCGCCCGGCGAATTCGCTGATCCGCCTCGCGGCCCGTCAGCCCGAGCGTCTCGACCTGCGCCTCCGCCAGCGCCTTCGCCTCGGCACCGCGCTCGGAGACGCCGGCGAGCAGCGCCTCGGTCGCCTCGGACGAGTCGAATCCCGGCTCCGTATAGACCGAACGCGCGACGCGGATCAGCTCCCCCCGCCGCCGCGCCGCAGCAGGGTCGAGGAGCTGCAGCGCGCGGCCGAGCCTCCCGCCGGCGACACGCGCGAGGGCCGTCAGCTCCTGCTCGCCGAGCTCGGGCGCGCGCGCCTTGATCGCCTCCCGCACCGCCGGCTCCGAGAGCCGCCGGAAGGGGACGAGCTGGCAGCGCGAGCGGATCGTCTCGGGTAAGGGACCGAGCCGCTCGGCGACGAGCACGACGACGGCGTACGGTGGCGGCTCTTCGAGATCCTTGAGCAGCGCGTCGGCGGCGTCCTCGTTGAGCGAGTCGGCGCCGAGGACGAGGTAGACGCGCCGGTCGGCCTCGAACGGCCGCATATGGAGGTCGCGGCGCAGCTCGCGGACGTCGTCGATCCGGATCTGATCCCCGAGCGGCTCGAGGACGTAGAGGTCGGGATGAGTGCCGCGCTCGACGCGCGCGTGGTCGCCGAGCAGCTCGGCCGCGAAGAGCCGCGCCAGCGCGCGCTTGCCGACGCCCGCAGGGCCGTGGAAGAGGTACGCGTGCACCGGCCCTTCGGCGAGCGCCGCGGACAGCAGCCGCTTCGCCTCGTGCTGCTCAGGAACGTTCTCGAAGCCGCTCATGCACCTCCCTCGCGATCTCGTCCGGGTCTCTCGCGCCGTCCACCGTGACGATTCTCTCCGGGAACCGCTCGGCGAGCTCGCGGTAGGCGGCGTCGACCTTGGCCTGCAGCGCGTCGCCCTCCCGCTCGAGCCGGTCGGCGTCCGTCCAGCGAGCGGCGGCGACCTCGGGATCGACCAGGAGGAGGAAGGTCACGTCGGGCAGCAGACCGCCTGTGACGGCGAGGTTGAGCTGCAGCACCTCCTCGACGCCGAGCCCGCGCGCGATGCCCTGATACGCGAGCGAGGAGTCGACGTAGCGGTCGCAGACGACGGTCGCGCCGCGCGCGAGCGCCGGCCGGATCACCTCCTCGACGTGCTGCGCTCGCGAGGCCGCGAAGAGCGCCGCCTCCGCCCAACCGCCCATCTTAGGCCCGTTGAGGACGAGCTCACGCGCGCGCTCGCCGAGCTCCGTCCCACCCGGCTCGCGCGTCAGGACGACCTCGCGTCCTGCCCCGGCGAGAGTTCCCCGCAGGCGCTCGGCCTGCGTCGATTTCCCCGAGCCGTCGGCTCCTTCGAAGCTGATGAACATCGCCACCTACGATAAGCCGCCATGCGGGCGATCGTCACAGGCGGCGCGGGCTTCATCGGCTCGCATCTCGTCGACGTGCTGCTCGAGCGCGGCGACGATGTGTTCGTCGTCGACGACCTGTCGAGCGGCCGGCGCGAGAACGTCCCGTCGGACGCCGAGCTGCACGAGATCGACATTCGCGACGAGGCTCTCGGCGGGCTCGTGGCGCAGGTCGCGCCCGACGTCGTCTTCCATCTCGCCGCGCAAGCCGACGTCGGGACGTCTGTCGAGCGTCCGGCCTTCGACGCGGAGGTGAACGTCGTCGGCACGGTGCGCGTGCTCGAGGCAGCGCAAGCGGTAGGCGCGCGCGTCGTCTTCGTCTCGACCGGCGGCGCGATGTACGGCGACGTCGAGGAGCCGGCGGACGAGGATGCGCCGCGGCTCCCGGCCTCCCCGTATGCGGCGTCGAAGCTCGCCGGCGAGGAGTACCTCGCGATGTGGAACCGCCTGCACGGGACGGCCCACGTCGTCTGCCGGCTCGCGAACGTCTACGGGCCGCGCCAGCTGCCGACGCTCGAGGGAGGCGTCATCGCGATCTTCCTCGACCGCCTTCGCGACGGCCGGCCGACGGAGATCTTCGGCGACGGCCTGCAAACGCGCGATTTCGTCTACGCCGGCGACGTCGCCGCGGCGCTGCTCGCCGCCGTGGGGGGAAGCGGGATCTACAACGTCGGCAGCGGCGAGGCGACGCGGATCGTCGACCTGCACCGGCTGTGCGCCGAGGTCGCCGGCATCGACCAGGAGCCGGCCTTCGCGGCGCCGCGGCCGGGCGACATCCTGCACAGCGTCCTCGACCCGGGCCGCGCCGAGCGCGAGCTCGGCTGGCGGGCGACCACGCCGCTCCGCGACGGGATCGCGAAGACGCTCGGCTAGGAGGAGCACGCGGCGTCCCGGCGAACCGGGACCGTCCGTGGAGCACGCCCACTCAGTCAATCGGCCTTTCTCGTGGCGCGGCGGCGCGCTCGCCATCGCGCTCTGCCTCGTCATCGCGCTCGCCGGGCTCGGCGGGATGGCGCTCCTCCACCGGTTCGGCGGGACAGCTCCGGCGGCTCACGCCGGACAGACGCCGACCGCTGCCGCTGTACGGCTCCACCCGCGCTCGGCCATCTCCGTGCTCGTCCTCAACGGCAACGGGATCAACGGCGCTGCCGGCGACATCGCGACGCGTCTTGTCGACCGCGGCTACGCCCACGCGATCCCGACCGACGCGCCCAACCACGACTACGCACGTTCGCTCGTCCTCTTCCGGCGCGGCTGGGAAGGTGAAGCCAATCGTCTCGCCAAGGACGCTCGCATCGCCGCAGTAGCGCCTCTCGACGGTCGCCTCGCGCCCGCTTACGCGCGCGATCAGCTGATCGTCATCCTCGGCCGCTGACGCTCGTACGGTTCCGTCCGACGAGGGGTCTAGCGTGCGGTCCCCCGTCGGAGCGATTCGCGTGCCGGCGGCCAGTCGCAGAGACGGTTTTGGCCACTAGAGTTCGGGAGGGAAGATGGCAAGCGTCGAGCAGGTTCCGGGCACCGAAGAGGCGACCACAGAGGTCGTCAACACTGTCGTCGAGGAGGGGGCTCGGCTCGGCGTCAAGCGCTTCTTCACCATCCCCGGACGCGACCCGTTCGACGAGATCGAGTGGGAGACGCGCGACGCGCTCATCCCCGGCCGCGACGGGCCGGCGTTCGAGCAGCGCGGCGTCGAGTTCCCGAAGTTCTGGTCGCAGACCGCGACGAACATCGTCGCGCAGAAGTACTTCCGCGGCCGCCTCTCCTCGCCCGAGCGCGAGTCGAGCGTCAAGCAGATGATCGGCCGCGTCGTCGACACGGCGGTCGCCTGGGGCAAGGAGGGCGGCTACTTCGCCGACGCCGACGAGGCCGAGACGTTCGAGTCGGAGCTGAAGGCGATCCTCGTCAACCAGTACGCCTCGTTCAACTCGCCGGTCTGGTTCAACGTCGGGTTCGAAGAGACGCCGCAGTGCTCCGCCTGCTTCATCCTCTCGATCGAGGACTCGATGGAAGCGATCCTCGACTGGATCCGCCGCGAGGGCGTCATCTTCCGCGGCGGCTCGGGCTCGGGCGTCAACCTCTCCCGCCTGCGCTCGTCGAAGGAGCAGCTCTCGAAGGGCGGCCACGCCTCCGGGCCGGTCTCCTTCATGCGGGGCGCCGACGCGTCGGCCGGCACGATCAAGTCGGGCGGCAAGACGCGGCGCGCGGCGAAGATGGTCGTTCTCGACGTCGACCACCCCGACATCGAGGAGTTCATCTGGTGCAAGGCCAAGGAAGAGAAGAAGGCCCGCGCCCTCGAGCAGTTCGGCTACGACATGTCGCTCGACTCGCCCGACTGGGCCTCGATCCAGTACCAGAACGCCAACAACTCCGTCCGCGTCAGCGACGCCTTCATGGACGCCGCAACGAAGGGCGAGGAGTTCAACCTCACTGCCCGCACCGACGGCACCGTCCTCGCCACGGTCGACGCGCGCGACCTGCTCCGCCAGATCGCGGCGGCGGCGTGGGAGTGCGCGGATCCGGGCGTCCAGTACGACACGACGATCAACTCGTGGCACACGCTCCCGAACACAGGCCGGATCAACGCCTCGAACCCGTGCTCGGAGTACATGTCGATCGACGACTCGGCGTGCAACCTCGCCTCGCTCAACCTCATGAAGTTCCGGCGGGAGGACGGCGAGTTCGATGTCGAGGCGTTCGAGCACGCCTGCGATGTCGTCTTCCTCGCGCAGGAGATCCTCGTCGGCTACTCCTCCTATCCGACGCCCGAGATCGGCAGGAACGCGAAGCGGTTCCGCCAGCTCGGGCTCGGCTACGCGAACCTCGGCGCGCTGCTCATGGCGCGGGGGCTGCCGTACGACTCCGACGAGGGACGCGCCTACGCGGCGGCGATCACCGGCCTGATGACGGGCCGCGCCTACCGCAAGTCGGCGGAGATCGCCTCACGGATGGGAGCGTTCGACGGCTACCAGGTGAACCGCGCGCCGATGATCGGCGTGATCGCCAAGCACCGCGCCGCGGTCGGCAACATCGAGCACTCCGACTCCGTGCCCGCCGATCTGCTCGGCTCCTGCCGCAAGGCGTGGGACGACGCGCTCGACCTCGGCGAGATCCACGGCTTCCGGAACGCGCAGGCGACCGTGCTCGCGCCGACCGGGACGATCAGCTTCATGATGGATTGCGACACGACCGGCGTGGAGCCCGACTTCTCCCTGGTCAAGTCGAAGAAGCTCGTCGGCGGCGGCGAGATCACGATCGTCAACAAGACGGTGCCGATGGCGCTCGAGCGGCTCGGCTACGCGCCGAACGAGGTCGAGGAAATCGTCGCCTACGTCGACGAGCGGAACGGCATGATCGGCGCCCCGTACGTCAAGGCCGAGCATTTCCCGGTCTTCGACTGCGCGGTCGGCGAGCGGGCCATCCACTACGGCGGCCACGTCCGGATGATGGGCGCCGTCCAGCCGTTCATCTCCGGCGCGATCTCCAAGACCGTGAACATGCCGGAAGAGTCGACGATCGAAGACGTGATGGCCCTCTCCATCGACGCGTGGAAGCTCGGCGTCAAGGCGATCGCGATCTACCGCGACAACTGCAAGGTCGCCCAGCCGCTCTCGAGCTCGGGCAGCCAGCAGGCGGTGGCGACGCCGCCGATCCCGGTGCACGAGCGGAAGCGCCTGCCGCTCGACCGGACGGAGGTCGGCCGCAAGTTCCAGGTCGGCGACCACGAGGGCTACATCCACGTCGGTCTCTACGACGACGGCAGCCCGGGCGACATCTTCGTCGACATCGCCAAGGACGGCACCACGATGGCCGGCCTGATGAACTCGCTCTGCCTCGCCGTCTCGATGGGCCTGCAGTACGGCGTGCCGCCCGAGGTCTACGTCTCGAAGCTCAGCCACATGCGCTTCGAGCCGAGCGGCATGACGAACGACCCTGACATCCGCGCGGCGAAATCGATCGTCGACTACATCTTCCGCTGGTTCGGCAAGCGCTTCCTCACCGCCGAGCAGCAGGAAGAGGCCGGGATCCTCTCGCCCGAGGTGAAGGCGCGGCTCGCCGAGCGCTACGCAGCTGGTGGCGAGGTCGGAGTCAAGGAGCCCGACGCCGGCGAGGCGCCGCCGCCGGGCCAGACCGCGCTGTTCAACTCGTGGGAGGATGCGGTCGAGTGCGCCCGCTGCGGCGGCCGGATGATCCGCACAGGCTCGTGCTACACGTGCCGCGACTGCGGCACGAACACCGGCTGCTCCTAGAGTCGGCGCTTCAGCTCGGCACTGACGGAGGCCCCGCTCGCGCGGGGCCTCCTTGTTTCTCAGGCCACTCGTTTCCGGCCGGTTGAGGTCAGCCGGAAAGCCGGGCGGCGATCTGCGACTGCTTCAGCGCGGCGCCGGCGAAATGCTTCGCCTTCGTCATGTTCCCGGACGCACCGGCGCCGGCCGCCTTGGACATGTCGCTGCAGGCGACCCGTAGATGCGTGACTGCCTGGACCTGCGCGGGAGTCTGCGCGTGCGGCGCAAGCTTGTTGTTCACGGTGCTCGTGCAGCTCGTGAGTAGCGAGCCGCCGCTCATCGCGGCGCCGGCGATGTCACCGCTCTGGAACTTCTGGACGCTCGTCTGGATACGGGCCTCGAAGCCGTGCATGCTCGCGCGGAAGTTCCCCCCGGCCCGGCCGCCGGCCTTCGCGTGATGAGCGCCGGCGACGCCGCTCGTGCTGCCGCTCGCGCCACAGGCAGCGAGGGCGAGCGTGGAGATGACAAGCGCCGCGACGCCGAGAATCGTCCGATTCATCGTGCTCCTTCCTTTCGCTACCGGACCAACGGCCGGGCCGCCGGATCCGTTGCGCCGACTTCTCATTCGCAGGTGTGACAACACGCACGTTGGGGAGACAGCCCGCATGATGAATCCACTTCGCGGCATGCCGGGGCACCCGAGCCATCCGCCGCTCACCGACATAACCATCGGCGCGTACTCGTTCGCGACGATCAGCGCCATCCTCAGCAAGGCGGGCGTCGCCGAGGGAGGCTTCGCGCACGGCTGGTGGCTCGCGCTCCTCGTCGGGGCCGGCAGCTCTCTGTTCACCGTCTCCACCGGTCTCCTCGACTGGCTGAAGATCTCGTCGGGCACACCGCTCTGGCGGACGGCGACGCTCCATGCGCTCACGATGGCGACCGGGAGCGTCTTCTTCGTTCTCGCCATCGTCTTCGGACACGACGACTACGTCGCCGGTCACGTGACGACCGGCTCGCTCGTCCTCACCGCCGTCGGCTTTGCGCTTCTTTTCGCCGGCGGAACGATGGGCGGCGCGATCACGTACGTCCACGGGATGCGCGTGCTCAACCTCGTCGACGAACCGGCGGTGCGCGCGATCGTGCCCAGCACGCACGAGGAGAAGGAGCGAGCGGAGGCCGACTAGCGGCGCAGGACCGAGCGGAGCTTCGCCCGGTAGACGTCCATGTCGGCGTGAGTCCAGTCGCCGTGCGTCTGGTGCGCCCACGGTTTGTACAGCTCGCGGTGGTACGGGCTCGAGAGGCTCTCGTTGTGCCCGATCACGTTGCGGATCCGGATGTGGAAGCGGCCGACGAGCCACGCGGTGAGCGCGAGCGAGGAACGGATCTGCGCAGGGTCGTGGAGGATCTCGGCGTCGCTCGTTCCCACGTGCTCGATCCCGATCGAGATGTAGTTCAGCCCGACCGTGTGCCGGCACATAACCGTGAGCGGGACGAGCTGGTAGATCGTTCCGCTCCGGTCGACGATGAAGTGCGCGCACGTACCAGGCAGCTCGCCGAGCTCGGGATCCGGCGAGTTCGCGGCGAACGTATTCCAGGCCGCCGAGAAGCTGTTGCCGGCCGTGTAGTGCTCGACGATCACCTTCGGATGGAGCCGCCAGGAGTCGATCCCGTAGTGCTTCTTCGCGTAGGCGGCCATCTCCGCTTTCCGCTGCGCGCCGTACGGGATCGGCTTCCACACGATGTGCGGTTTCGGCGCGATCGCGCTAACAACTGCGAGGGCGAGCGCGGCGAACACGGCTCAAGAGGCTAGCCGGTAAATCCGTTCGCCGATGTCCTCGGCCCGGAAGCGCTCGAGGAAGTCCTTCGCGTACGGCCGGCCGGGCTCGGCGAGCAGCATCTCGCCGCCGAGCTGCGGGAGGAGCTCGGCGAGCTGTTCCGCGTTGCGCGCCTCGTAGAGAAGATCCGCGCCGAGGACGACGTCCCACGGCGCGGCGCGGAGGAGCGGCTCGGGCTCGCTCCAACGCACTTGGGCCACGCGCACCGAGACGCCGTTGCGATCGGCGTTTTGGCGCAGAAGCTCGATCGCATCGTCCGCCCAGTCCGTCGCCAGGACGTGAGCGCCGCGCAGCGCCGCCGCAAGTGAGGGAAGGCCGAGTCCGCAGCCGAGCTTGAGCACGCGCCGCCCGTCGAGGTCGAGCGTGGCGACGTGCCGCGCGAGCGCCAAGCCGCTTGGCCACAGCTCCGCCCAGTAGGGCAGGAACTCCTCCGCGTCGAACGCGGCTTCGTCGATCAGCTCGTCGGCGCTCGGTGGCCGGAGGACATTTAGCCGAAGCTCGCCGCCGAGCTCGACCTCCTCCTCGACAAGGTTCAGAGTGGGGATCCCACCCGGTGGCGCATGCGCGACCCGGGAGCTAGGCCTCGCCACCGGGCGGAATCCCGGCGAAGAGATCGACGCCGACGCCATCGGGATCGCGGAGTTGCGCGTAGCGATGGCCCCAGAAGGCGTCCCATGGCTCCTTCTCGCCGTGGAAGCCGGCAGCGACGACGGCGGCGTAGAGCTCATCGACCTCGGCGGGGCTGTCGCAGGCGAACGCGAGCGCGAGCTGGTTGCCGGTCTCACGCGTCCAGTCGGGCAGGAAGCTGCGGAGCACGTCCTCCGTATCGACCATCAGGCGGAGGCCGTTCGGCATCGTCGCCTCGACGTGATCGTCGCCCTCGGCGAACTCGATCCCGAGCAACCGGTAGAACGCGCGCGTCCGCTCGAGGTCGGCAGAGACGATCCCTATCGCGTCGAGCTGCGGCACGCCGTGGACTCTAAGGAAAGAGCCGCCCGATCCGCCAGCCGTCCGGCTCGCGCTCGTAGCGGAAGCGATCGTGGAGCCGACTGTCGCGGTGCTGCCAGAACTCCCACGCGTCCGGCACGACGAGGTAGCCGCCCCAGGTCTCCGGGCGCGAGACGTGCCCGTTGCCGAGGTCGCTCTCCAGCTCGGCGAGCCGCCGCTCGAGAAGCGCGCGCGACTCGAGCGGGTCACTCTGGCGCGATACGACCGCGCCGAGCTGCGCACCGCGCGGGCGCGTGGCGAAGTAGGCGTCGGACTCCGCCTCGGGCAGCCGCTCGACGTTTCCCTCCACCCGCACCTGCCGGCCGAGCGGCGACCAGTGGAAGAGGAGCGCGGCGCACGGGTTCGCCTCGAGCTCCCGTCCCTTCCGCGAGGTGTAGTGCGTGTGGAAGACGAAGCCGTGCTCGTCGAAGCGCTTGAGGAGCACCATCCGCACCGAAGGCGAGCCGTCCGGCGTAGCCGTCGCGAGCGCCATCGCCTCCGGCACCTCGATCGCAGCGGCGGCCTCCGCATACCAGCGACGGAACTGCTCGAGCGGCTCGGCGGCCAGGTCGGCGCGCCGCAGCTCGGGATCCGGCTCCACGCTCAGAGCTTTGCGCGGAGCTCGGCCGGCCGCAGGATCTTCGAGCCGAGCTCGGCGTCCGTCGGCACGAGCTCCTGGACGACGCGCAGGACGAGCTCCGCCTCGTCGCTGAGCGGGCTGAGGATCTTGTTCCCTTTCAGCAGCACCTTGCCGCGTGGGCCTGCATGGACGGCGAGGTCACGCTCGGCGTAGCCCTTCTCCCGGAGGAGCCCGTTTGCTGCGTCGATCGCTTCGGCCACGGTGCGGGTTCTAGCGGAAGAGGTCGGTCTCGGGAGGGATGACGAGGTCGGCGCCCGTCTCATCGCCCCGCACGTCGAGGCCGCGGACGACGGCGACGGGGACGCGGTCGAGCTTGCCGAAGACAAGCTGCGCGGCGCCCGCGATCTCGTCCGCGAGCGCGATCCGCGTCGCGTGCAGCACGTAGCCCGCGGGATCCTTCACACCGTCGAGGATGCGGAGCACCTCGACGCCGGCGGCGCCGATCGCGACGTCCGTCGTGCCTGCCCGCCACGGCCGGCCGAAAGAGTCGGTGACGATCACGCCGACGTCGGCGCCCGTTCGCTCGCGCAACTCCTCCCGGAGCCTTGCCGCGGAGGCGTCGGAGTCGAGCGGCAGGAGGACGAGCGTCTCCGGCTCGGGAGCATTCGAGGCGTCGACGCCGGCGGAGCCGCAGACGAAGCCATGCCTCGTGCGGGCGATCAGGAGCGGAGGCCGGACGCGGACGAGCTCGACCGCCTCGTCGAGGATCACCTGGATGCGGCGGGGATCTGCGTCGTCGCCGGCGAGCTCGCGCGCCTGCTCCGACGGCTCGATGCCGGCGAGCGCGACGACGCGGCCCTCGACCTTCGAGATCGCCTTCTGAGCGACGACGACGACGTCTCCGTCCTCGAGCGCGGCGCGCTCGGAGATCAACTCCGCCAAGTCGTCTCCCTCCCGCAGCTCCGGGAGGCCTTCGACCGGCGAGACCGAGAAGCCGCTCATGCCCACCCTCAGAATGATCCCGGCAGGCCGGTCACGCGGATCCCTGCGTGGCCCTTGTAGCGCTTGTTGAGGCTGACGATCACCGCGGTCAGGCCTTCTAGGACAGGCGCGCGCGCGAGCGGGCCGGCGTCGAGCGCGCGGCCCGCCACGACCTTCGCCGCGAGCTCGAGCGCGAGCGCCTTCGCCTCGGCGTCGTCGCCGCAGACGAAGGCGTCCTCGTCCGGGCGGCCGTGCGCGAGCTTGCCGGCGGCGAGTGAGTGGAGACCGGCGGCGACCGGTCCGGCAACGAGATCCTGCGTCCGCTCGGCGAGAGAGCGCGGCTCGGTCGAGCGGAGGTCGCTGGCGACGCTCAACACCGGGGTTGTCCCGATCGCCTCCGCAAGCGCGGCCGCGGTGTCGAGTGTGGCCGAGGCGTTCGTCGCGAGGACGACGAGCTCCACTCCCTGTACGGCGTCCTCGTTCGCCGCGCCGGCGGCCGCTCCGACCTCCTGCGCCTTCTCCTGTGCTCGCGCCGCGTCGCGGGATCCGATCACGACCTCGTCGCCCGCCTCGACGAGCCGCTGCGCGAGCGCGAGGCCGAAGTCGCCCGTCCCGCCGACGATCGCCACCTTCATGCCGGCACGACTCCCAGCGCCGCCTCGGCGAGCCGGCGGCGCGCGGCGTCGTCGGTCATCAGCGTCCGCGTCACGATCGGGCGCACGTCGCCGAGACCGTCGAGATCGTCCTCATCCGCCGTGTCGACGACAAGCGCGTCGATCAGCCCCTCGTAGCAGCCGGCGACGTGGCGGGGAGAGGCGCCGCCCGCGAGGCGCCGCAACATCCGGTCGGCCGGGCCCTTGATCGCGCGGCCGGCGATCAGCGGGCTCACGGCGACGCAGGGCACCCGCCGGGCGGCGAGCGCCTCGCGCAGCTCGCGCACCGCGAGGATCGGTCCGAGCGAGACGTAGGGATTGCTCGGCGCGAGCAGGATCAACTCCGCCGCAGCGAGAGCCTCGAGTGCCCCCGGCCCCGGCCGCGCGGTCTCCTCTCCCTCGCAGCGGACGCCGTCGACCTCGTCCTCGTGCCGGCGAGCCACGAACCACTCCTGAAACGGAAAGGCGCCTGCCGGCGTCTCCAGCCAGGTGCGTAGCCGGTCGTCGGTCGCCGGCAGCAGCCGGGTCTCGATGCCGAACGCGGCCGCCAGCCGCGCCGTCACCGCCGAGAGAGGCTCGCCGGAACGCAACGCCTGCGTGCGGACGAGGTGGAGGCCGAGGTCGAGGTCGCCGAGCGCGAACCACTCCTCGCCGCCGAGCTCCCGCACGGTCTCGAGCGCGCGCCACGTCTCGCCGGCGCGTCCCCAGCCGCGGCCCTCGTCGTCGCGGCCGGCCAGCGCATACAGGACTGAGTCGAGGTCGGGCGAGATGTGCAGGCCGAGCACCTCGACGTCGTCACCGACGTTGCCGATCACGGTCGTCGCCATGGCGCCGGCGACGCCGACAACGCCTCGGACGAAACGCGCACCGCCGACTCCTCCGGAAAGGACGACGACGTTCAGGCGAGGCTCCTCTCGAGCTGCCCGAGGGCGACCTGCGTGCGCGGCCCGACCCGGAGCTGAAGCCGCGCGAGGTCGTCCATCGTGTCGACGTCGTCCGCGACGTTCGGCAGCGCCACGCTCACCGCTTCCAAACCGAGCGACGCTGCGTGAGCACGGAAACGCGCCGCGCTGCCGCCGCCGTACAGCGGCGCGAAAACCTTCGGCGCCGACACGCTCAAAGCGTTGGTCGTTCCGTCTGCCGCCTCGACGAGCGCCACACCGCCGACCGGCGTCGCGGCAAGTAGCGCGCGGAGATCGTGCGGCACGACGCACGGCAGGTCGGCGTTGACCACGAGGATGGCGCCCGGCTCCACGCCGGCCAGACCGGCGGCGACAGCGACTCCCTGGCCGCCGCCCGGATCGACGACGACCTCCGCGCCCGAGTCGAGCGCCGCCGCGACTGCTTCCTCGTCGGGCGTCACGACGCGCGTGCGACCGACCGCGACGCAGGCCGAGACGACGTCGCGGAACATCGCGTGCGCGAGCGCGCCGCGCACCGTCGGCGATGGGTGCAGGCGCGTCTTGCCCTCGGCGCCCGCGAACGGGATCACGACCGTGACCACCTGACCAACTATGCACTCCCGAGATACTGCGGGGGTGCGGATCCTGGCGACGCAGACGTTTTTGGGACCGGCGTTCGAGGAGCTTCCCGACGTCGAGCTCCTCGACAGCTGGCCGCCGCCGGCGCAGCTCCCCGGCGCCGAGGTGCTGATGCAAGCCGCGATGCGCGTCGGTGCCGCGGAGCTCGAGCTCCTCCCCGGTCTGCGGCTCGTCGCGAACTACGGCGTCGGCTACGACGGTGTGGACGTGGCGGCCTGCCGCGCGCGCGGGATCGCTGTGACGAACACGCCGGGCGTGCTCGACGCGGCCGTCGCCGACCTGACCCTCACGCTCCTCCTCGCCTGCCGTCGTGACGTCGTCGTAGCAGACCGATTCGTCCGCGAAGGCCGCTGGAGGAGCGGCTGGGCGCAACCCGAGATCGTCGGCCACGACGTCGCCGGCACAACGCTCGGACTGATCGGCTTCGGACGGATCGGCCGGGAAGTCGCGCGGCGCGCCGAGGCGTTCCGAATGCGGGTCGTCCACCACAGCCGTTCGGGCGGCTTACCCCTGGACGATCTCCTTCGCTCGGCGGATGTCGTGTCGCTCCACGTCCCGCTGACCGAGGAGACGCGCGGCCTCATCTCCCGGGAGCGGCTCGCGCTCCTCCGCGACGGCGCGACGCTCATCAACACCGCGCGCGGCGCGGTCGTGGACGAGGACGCCCTCGTGGACGAGCTCGTCTCCGGCCGGATCTCGGCGGGGCTGGACGTCTTCGCCGACGAGCCCCGCGTGCCGGAGCGGCTGCGCGGTCTTTCCAACGTCGTCCTCACCCCGCACCTAGCAAGCTCGACCGCCGAAACACGCGCCGCGATGACGCGCGTGCTCGTCGACAACGTGCTCGCGTACCTGCGTGGGGAGTCCCTCCCCACTCCGGTCTAGCTCGCACGGTCAATCGCTCAACCCGAGTGCGGCGAAGGGCCGGAGGCTGAGACTCCGCGCAGCGGGGCTTAGCCGGAACCACGCTTCCGGCCCGCGCAGTACCTTCACCCAGCGAGCGAAGCCGCAGGCTTCGCGAGCTAGAACTCGCCGGGCCGCCCCGCCGCGATCCACTCGCGGACATCGAACCAGTGGCTCGTGCGCAATGCCTCGGCCACCTGCTCGGGCGTATGAGCGGCATAGAAGACGTTCCGATCGAGGTCGCAGCAGATCTCGACCTCCGAGAGCGAGACGTCCGTGATCAGCATGAGCGCGTCCGCCGGCAACCTGGCCTCCGCGACCGTGTAGTGCTTGAACTGCAGCTCGGGAGCGATCTCCATCAGCTCTGGCCAATCCGGACAGGTCCTCGAACTCACGCCACTGACGGTACCGACAGAGCCCTCCTCGCAATCGTCGCAAGCGTGCGGACGAACTCGGGGTCGGCGTTCGGCATCTCGATCCGCTCGAGCTCGATCCCCAGCTCCGCGGCCTTCTCCTGCGCCTCGACGTCGAGATCCCAGCGAATCTCGAGGTGGTCCGACACGAAGCCGACGGGACAGACGAGCACACGCTCGACTCCCTGGCGCTGCAGCGACTCGAGGTGGTCGAGGATGTCCGGCCCGAGCCATGGCTCGCCGGTCGGCGACTCGCTCTGGAAGGAGAAGCTCCACGAGGCGAGCCCGGCCGCGTCAGCGACGAGCCGCGCGGTCTCGAGCAGCTGGCCCTTGTACGGGTCGCCGGAGGCGAGGATGCGGGCGGGCAGGGAGTGAGCGGTGAAGACGACGTGGGCCTCGGTGCCACGGACGCGCGCGGCGAGAAGCTCGACGAAGCCGGGCTCGTCGTGCCAGCTGTCCACGAACCGCAGCTCGGCGCGGTGGGCGAGACCCGCTTCGAGCTGCGCGCGGTAGCCGGCGATCGACAGCGCGGAGAAGTGCGGCGCGAGGACGAGCCCCGCAACTTCGTCGGCCCCGGAGGAGATCGCCGACTCGGCCGCGTCGGCGATCCGCGGCGTCCAGTGCTTCATGCCGGTGAAGACCGGCAGGCCGAGCTCGGATTCGAGAGCCGCGCGCGTCTTCTCCGTGACCGCATTGAGCGGCGACGAGTCCTCGATGCCGAGCTTGCGGTAGCGCGAGACGAGGTCGGCGAGATGCTCAGGCGCGATCGGTCGCCCACCGCGGATGTCGGCGTAGTAGGCGGGGACGTCGGCCAGCCGCTCGGGCGAGCCGTACGCCATGAGAACCACCGCTTGCTTCATGCCTCCCGTCGTCATGGCTGGTGACGGTAGTCGCGGACGAAGGCGGCGAGCCGCGTCAGCACATCCGGGTCGGTCTGCGGCAGGACGCCGTGGCCGAGGTTGAAGACGTGCCCCGGCCGGCCGCCTGCACGGCCGAGCACGTCGACCGCGCTCGCCTCGACCCGCTCCCACGGCCCGAGCAGCGCCGCGGGCTCGAGGTTCCCCTGGATCGCGCGATCGCCGACGACCTCCCACGCCCGGTCGAGCGGGATCCGCCAGTCGACGCCGATCGCGTCGCCGCCTGCGCGCGTCATCTCGCCGAGCAGCGCCTCGGTCGTGCCGGTGCCGAAGTGGATGGTCGGCACGCCCGCCGCTTCGAGCACTCGCGAGGAGTACGGCGCGACGAGCTCGGCGTAGTCCTGCGGGGTGAGGACGCCGACCCAGGAGTCGAAGAGCTGGATCGCGTCGGCGCCCGCCGCCACGGTCGCCGCGACATAGCGGGAGAACTGCTCCGTGAGCCGCTCCATGAGCGCGTGCCAGACCGCCGGCTCGCGATACATGAGCGACTTCGTGCGGGCGAACTCGCGACTCGGCTTCCCCTCGACGAGATAGCCGGCGACGGTGAATGGGCCGCCGCAGAAGCCTACGAGCGCCCGCTCCGGCTCGAGCTCGGCCCGCACCAGCCGCACGGCCTCGAGAATCGGCGCGCCCCACTCCTCCGTCTCGGCGACCCGCAACCGCTCGACGTCGGCCGCGGTCTCGATCGGATGCTCGACGACCGGCCCCACTCCCTCGACGAGCTCGACGTCGATGCCCATGCCGAGGACGGGAGACATGATGTCGGCGAAGAGGACGGCCGCGTCGACGCCGTGCCGGCGCACCGGCTGCATGGTCACCTCCGCGCAGAGCTCGGGCGTCCCCGCCAGCTCGAAGAAGCCGTGCCGCTCGCGCAGCGCGCGGTACTCCGGCAGCGAGCGTCCCGCTTGCCGCATGAACCAGACCGGCGTGCGCTCGGTCGGCTCGCGCCGCAGGGCGCGGACGAGAAGCGGCGCTGTACTCAAGCTGCGGCTCAGGCTGTGACGGGCTCGCGGCCCTGCGCGCGGAGGAGCCGGGAGAGGCCCTCCTCGAGCGTGATCTCCGGCTCCCAGCCGAGCAGCTGCTGGGCGCGCGTGATGTCTGGCTTCCGCTGCATCGGGTCATCGATCGGGAGCGCCTCGTAGACGATCTCGCTCGAGGTGCCGGTGAGCTTCTGCACGAGCTCCGCAAGCTCGAGCAGCGTCCGCTCGTCGGGGTTGCCGATGTTCACGGGCAGGTGCTCCCCGCTCTCGGCGAGAAGGACGATGCCGCGGATCAGATCGTCGACGTAGCAGAAGCTTCTCGTCTGCGTCCCGTCGCCGTAGATCGTCAACGGCTCCTCGGCGAGCGCCTGGCGGACGAAGTTGGAGACGGCGCGGCCGTCGTTCGGGCGCATCCTCGGGCCGTACGTGTTGAAGATCCGGACGATCGCCGTGTCGACGCCCTGCTGGCCGTGGTACGCCATCGTGAGCGCCTCGGCGTACCGCTTCGCCTCGTCGTAGACGCCGCGCGGGCCGATCGGGTTGACATGGCCCCAGTAGGTCTCCGGCTGCGGGTGCACCTGCGGATCGCCGTAGACCTCGCTCGTCGAGGCGGCGAGGAAGCGGGCGCGCTTGAACTTCGCGAGCCCGAGCGCGTGATGCGTCCCGTAGGAGCCGACCTTGAGCGAATGGAGCGGCATCCGCAGGTAGTCCTGCGGGCTCGCGAGCGCGGCGAAGTGGTAGACGAAGTCGACGGGCTCCTCGACGTAGATCGGCTCGGAGACGTCGTGCGGGACGAAGCCGAAGCCCTCGTCGCGAATGTGCTCGATGTTGTGCAGCGAGCCGCTGACGAGGTTGTCGATGCAGATCACGCGGTGCCCGCGTTCGAGCAGGTACTCGCAGAGATGGGAGCCGAGGAAGCCGGCGCCTCCTGTCACGACCGTCGTAGGCACGGCCCGATGGTAACGACCGCCCAGCGAGATCGGCGGCTCAGCGCAAGTCTTTGTTCGTCTCCATGTCGAACCACATGGCGAAGAGCGTGAACTGCGACCCCGACAGAACGAGCAGGGCGACGAGGACGACCGTCGCAATGGGGATCGAGCTGCCGGCGATGCGGTAGCCGAGCACGACGAAGCCGAGCAGCACGCCCGAGATGGTCGCGAGGAAGCCGAGCAGGTAGAAGAAGACGAGCGGGTGGAAGTCGCGCTTGACGTACTTCTCCCAGAGCCGCCAGAAGAAGCCGCGCAGCAGTAGCCACGCGATCCGCGGCACGACGTGGCGGTAGCGCATGTTCGACTGCTCGCCGACGCCGTAGATCGGCCGCGACGGGAAGTCCCGCACCCGCGCGTTCCAGACATTGAGGTGGACGAGCATGTCGTTCGGGAAGCCGTAGTTCGTGTAGACGCGCTCGAGGTCGAGCAGCCCGAGCGTCTGCCGCGAGATGGCGGTGTAGCCGGACTGCGAGTCGGCGACGTGCCAGTAGCCGGACGCGATCTTCGTGAGCATCGAGAGGATCGCGTTGCCGAAGAAGCGCGTCTTCGGGATCAGCTCCCAGGCGCGGCCGGTGGAGAGCCGGTTCGCCTTCGCGTAGTCGACCTCGCCGCGCGCGACCGGCTCGACGAGCGTCGGCAGGTCGTCCGGGTCCATCTGGTTGTCGCCGTTCATTACGACGACGACGTCGAGCCCGTCCTCGAGGGCGCGCCGGTAGCCCGTGAGGATCGCGGCGCCGACGCCGCCGCGGCATTCGTGGCGGATCACCTCGACTCGCTCGTCGCCCGACTCGAGCGCGCGCTCGGAGGTGCGGTCGGTCGAGCAGTCGTCGACGACGAGGATCCGGTCGGCGAGCGGCGGGATCCCGGCGATCGTTGCCGCGATCAGCGCCTCCTCGTCGTACGCGGGAACGACAACGCCGACGCGCTTCCCCTCGAACATGCCGGAACCCTAGTAGGACTTAGATCAGACGCCGTTGCCGTTGCGCGGCGTGAGCCGCGGCACGACGCGATCCCAGAGCAGCGCGGCCAGCGCGCCAAGGATCAGGCCGATCAGCGCCGCGACGACGACCGTGTTGCGGCGGCTGCGGGCGGTGACCCTGACCGCGGCCGCGCCGGCGCCGATCCGCGGCGCCTCGACCTGCTCCGCCTGGAGCAGGAGGCTCGTCGCTGCGATCTTGTCCTGCTGGTCGCTGCGGAGCGTCGTCTCGAGGATGAGCTTGTCGGTCGACGAGATGCCCGGATTCGCGATCGCGGCCTGGAACGTCTGGATGTCCTTGTTGTCGGCCTCGATCTGGGCCTTGAAGATGTTGGTCTTGCCGAGCGCGTAGGTACCGAGCTTCGTGACGACGGCGTTGGCGAGGGCGTTCGCGGCGCACTGTGCGACCTTCGCCTTCTTCGCCTGCACAGTGAGCTGGACGAGGGGGCTCTGGCCGTTCTTCGAGAGGTAGCCGGTGACCGCCTGGGTCGAGATCCCTTTCCGGAACTGCGAGACCTGCGCCTTGCACTTCGCCGCCACGGCGACGTCGATCTGCTGCGCATGGGCGAACGTCCCGACCGAGGTCGGGTTGGTCTGCAGCGTCTGGAGCTGCGAGTTGCCGCTCGCGGTCGTCGGCTGGCCGAGGTACAGCGTCGCAGTCGCCGAGTAGACCTGCGTGCCTCCGAGCGAGACGAGATAGCCGATCACCGCGCCCGCGACGAGGCCGGCGGCGAGCAGCCACCAGCGGGCGGCGAGCATCCGCCCGTACCGCGCGAAGTCGACTTCCTGCTCGGCCTCCGGATCGAAGCCGCGCCCGGGGGAAGCAGGCGTAGTCACGAGGGGCGACGATACCCGACGCGGCTAAGAGGTTTCTCATGAACCGGACTCAGCACGGTGTTTTTGGCGTCTTGTGGTGGCGCCGGTGGCGCTTCCTGTGGTGCGCGTGGCGAGCGCGCTTGTGGCGCGGCTCGACGGCGTAGATGCGGTTGAAGCCGTGCAGGAGCAGGTGCGCGCCGTCCCCCGAGACGGGGACGTACTCGCCGTGGCGGAAGTTGAGCACCCGCCGGCCGGTGCGGATGCTGACGCCGACGATGTGGTGGGAGAAGCTGCCGGCGTAGGCGATCCCGTCGACGGCGACCACGGCGCCGGAGATCGGTCCTCCGGTGTAGACGCGCCAGAGGATGCGGCCGGTCGCGGCCGAGGCCGCGTAGAAGTCCCCGTTGTACGAGCCGAAGAAGACGCGGCCGTGCCAGACCGCCGGCGACGAATAGACGTAGTTGCTCGTGGAGTCGCGCCAGAGGTAACGCCCGCTCGTGCTGAACGCCGTCAGCGAGTCGCCGTCGGAAGAAGGGACGAAGACGCGCCGTTGCGACACCGCCGGCGTGCCGTAGATCTTCCCGTTCACCTGCCCGACCCAGCGGGTCGCGCCGTTCGTCGGCGAGAGCGCCCAGAGGCGGCCGGCGTAGTCGCCGATGAAGAGGCGTCGCCCGGCGAGCGCCACGCTCGAGGTGATCTTCGCCCCGAGCGAATGGCTCCAGCGCACTCTGTGCTTGCGCAGGTCGAGCGCAACGACCTCGCCGCCGGCCGTGCCGAAGTAGTCGAGCCCGTGCCGGATGACCGGCGAGGGCTCGATCGCCGCGCCTGCGTCCCAGCTCCAGAGCACCTTGCCGGTGGCGCGGTTGAGGAGATACACCGTGCCGCCCATCGTGTGGTAGACGAGGTCGTCCCCCCACACGGCGGGCGAGGACGCCATCCTCGGCGAGCCGGGAGTCCTGTGCGTCCACGAGACCTTGCCGGAGCGCATCGAGATCGCGCGCACGACGGAGCGCTGGTTGCCGACATAGGCCGTGCCGTCCCAGACGACGGCGGGGAACTCGATCAGATGACCCATGCTCGTGCTCCAGACGAGATGGAACGGCGGCCGCAACTTGATCGCCGTCTGCGCCTGGGTTCGGCCGGGTGTCGCTCCATAGATCGGCCACTGCAGTCTCGGCTGGTAGATGCGAATCGTCTGGTGGCGGCGCGCGAAGTCGAGCCGCGCGCGCACGGACGTGTAGCCGCGTCTCGAGACCTCGACCGCGAGCCGCCGGCGCTGCCCTTTGAGCACCACCACGCCGTGCTTGCCGGTGACCCCGCGCTTGCGCTGGATGCGGACGTGAGCCCCTGCCACGCGCTGCAGCGTGTTGCCGTCGAGGATGGTGACGACGAGCTGCGAGACCTCGATCCGGCACGCGCGCTGCTTGCCCTTCGCCTTCGCCTGCTGGGTTGTGGTCGTCGTCGGCGGAGGTGCCGGGTGCGAGCTGCCGCAACCGGCGAGCAGCACGACGCCGAGGAATACGACGGCGCCGCGCCTCATGCCTCCCCGGTGTCGCTCGCGACCGGCTCCGGCAGCTCCTCCGCGTACGGGACGAGCGTCCCGTCGCCGTCCCGGGCGAGGATCAGGTGCGAGAAGAAGC
>JBOGZU010000008.1:0-78185 GCA_050697455.1 Gaiellaceae bacterium
GTCGACCGCGACGGGGACGTCGTCCTCTGGAACGCCGCCGCCGAGCGGATCACCGGCGTCCCGGCGCCGGTCGCGCTCGGCCGCGCGCCCGTCGAGATCCTCCAGCGCAGCCTCGAGGCGCCCGACGAGGCGGCGCGGGGCGACCGGCTCGTGCCGATCATGCGCGGCCGCGAGGAGGTCTGGCTCTCGGTCACCGAAGCCGTGATGCGCGATCCGGTCGGCGCCGTCTCCGGTCGCATCTTCGCCTTCCGCGACATCTCGGGCGACCGGCTCGTCGAGCAGGTCAAGTCGGACTTCGTGAGCACGGTCTCGCATGAACTTCGGACGCCGCTCACCTCCATCTACGGCTTCGCCGAGACGCTGCTCCGGCAGGACGTCATGTTCGGCGAGGAGGAGCGGCAGACGTTCCTCCGCTACATCGCCTCCGAGTCGCAGCGCCTGACGACGATCGTCGACACGCTCCTCAACGTCGCGCGGCTCGACACCGGAGACCTGCAGGTCAACCTCGCGGAGACGGACGTTCGGGAGGTCGTCGGCCAGGTGCTCGAAGGCGTGCGCGTCGACAACGGCCACCAGGTCGTAGTCCAGCTCCCGGCTGAGCCGCTCGCGGCGCAAGCCGATCCCGAGAAGCTCCGTCAGGTCTTCTCGATCCTCGTGGACAACGCGCTGCGCTACTCGCGCGAGGGCGGCGTCATCACCGTCGGCGCGGCCCTGCGGCAGGGTGCGGTCGAGGTCAGCGTCGCGGACGAGGGAATCGGCATCCCGCAGGCCGACCAGGAGCAGATCTTCCGCAAGTTCTATCGCGGCGCCGACGCCGAGCTGCGGGTCGGAGCGGGCGGAACCGGGCTCGGGTTGTTCATCGCGCGCGGCCTCGTCACGGCGATGGGCGGTCGCATCTGGGTCGCGTCACGCGAGGGCGAGGGGTCGCGGTTCGTCTTCGAGCTCCCGGCACCGTCCGAAGGGGCCGGAGAATGAGTGCTGGACTGGAGAGCGATGGGTATGCGCCGGGCGTGAACCCTCCGGGAGCGATGAAAGTCCTCGTCATCGACGACGAGGCGCCGATCCGTTTGCTCTGCCGCGTCAACCTCGAGGCGGAGGGGATGGCGGTGCTCGAGGCGGCCGACGGCGTCAGCGGGCTGGAGCTCGCGCGCGCAGAGCAGCCCGACGTCGTCCTCCTCGACGTGATGATGCCCGGGCTCGACGGCTGGCGGGTCGCGGAGGAGATGCTGGAAGACGAGCGCACCGCGGGCATCCCGATCATCTTCCTCACCGCGCGCGCCGAGTTCCGCGACCGGGCGCGTGGCCTCGACATAGGCGGCGTCGACTACGTGACCAAGCCGTTCAACCCGTTGGAGCTCGCCACTCTCGTGCGCGAGCTGCTGTCGCGGATCGACCGCGGCGAGCGGGACGAGCTCCGCGGCGAGAAGCTCGAAGAGCTGCGGACGCTCATGGAAGCCGAGTAGCGCGCGACCTACACTGACCGAGGTTCGGGGCGTAGCTCAGCCTGGTAGAGCACCCGGTTTGGGTCCGGGAGGCCGGCAGTTCGAGTCTGCCCGCCCCGACTTCCGCAACTCGATCGGAATGCCGTTCGTTTCCCGTGCATGACCGAACGGCCGCTGCCGGACGAAGCTCCGCTTACGCCTGATCGCCGGGAGTCGCGGTTCTGCGACTCGCGCCTGCGCGACCTCTCGTTTCGCGACTGGCGCCAGATCTTCGTCCGTTCGGTCAAGAGATTCCTCGACGACAACGGGATGATGCTCGCCTCGGCGCTCGCCTATGCGACGTTCTTCGCGATCCCGTCGGTGCTGCTCGTCGCGGTCGGCGTCTTCGCCCTCGTCGCCGGCCAGGGAGCGATCGCCACGCTGATGGCGCACTTCCAGCACGTCATGCCCAGCCAGGCGACGAGCCTCCTCGGCAGCAGCCTCCACCGCCTCAACCGGAACCAGTCGGCCAGCGTCGTGATGACAGCCGTCGGCGGCGTCCTCGCGGTCTGGTCGACGACCGGGGCGATGACCTCCTACATGACCGCGATCAACCTCGCGTACGAGCAGAAAGACAAGCGTTCGTTCGTGCGCAAGCGGCTCATTGCCGTTCAGATGGTCGCCGCGATCGGAGTCGCGTTCCTCCTCGTCGCGGCGCTGCTGATCTTCGGGCCGGCGCTCGAGCGCCTCGTCGCAGCCCACGCCGGCGGCGCGGCGGGCGCCGTCGCGTGGATCTGGTGGATCGCCGAGTGGCCGATCCTCCTCGTCGGCCTCGTCGCGGCTTTTTCGACGCTCCTCTATCTCGGGCCGAACGTCGAGCACCGGCGCTGGCAGTTCGTCACGCCCGGCTCCGTCCTCGCGACAGTCGTCTGGCTCGCGGTCTCGGGGCTGTTCGCGTGGTACACGGCGAGCTTCGGCTCCTACAACAAGACGTGGGGGACGCTCGCGGCCGTCATCGTGATGCTGACGTGGCTGTGGCTCGCGGCGATTGCGCTGCTGCTCGGGGCCGAGCTCAACGCGGAGACCGCGCAACGCGTGGAGCCGGCCGTTGCGGATCGGCCACCTGCTCGTCAGCCAGAAATCGCAGCAAGTACGCGGTAAAGACGCTGAAGAAGACGAGCGACTCCTCCGCGGCCATCGTCACGCCGGCGATCTGCTGGTCGGCGAGCGGCGAGGGTCCCCACGTGCGCGGCGCATGGACGTAGAAGGGATAGATCGCCCGCGGGATCAAGGCGAGCAGGAGCCCGAGCGGCGAGGCGAGCACGAAGGCGGCGAAGAGATACGCGGCCTTCGCGCCCGCCGGCCTCGAGCCGTGCACGACAGGCCACCAGAGGCAGATTCCCGCGAGCAGGTACGTGGGGTGCTCGACGTGGAGCAGGGAGTGCGGGTGGCGGAGCGCCGCGTCGTAGATCCAAGGCAGGTGCCAGACGTAGTACGTCGCGAGCCAGAGCGGCAGGGCGACGAGTGGCCGGAAGAGCGGGAAGCCGGCGGCGCGGGCGGCGAGCCGGGGCGGGATCGCGAGCAGGAGCAGCGCCGGCGCCCATTCCGCCATGACGACGTTCTGGAGCAGATGCGCCCAGAGGAACGTGTGGTTTGCGAGCGGCTCGAGCTCGGTGGAGAAGGCGGCGAAGACGAGCGCCACACCGAGCGCGCCGGCGACCAGGCGCGGCCGCGAGATCCGTTCGCTGCGGGCGATCCACACGAGTCCGACCGCCAGGACCGGCGCCAGGCCGACGGCCTCGGCCGAAGGGAACATCTCGCTACCGTACCCAGCGCCTCGCGGGTGTAGCTCAATGGTAGAGCCCTAGCCTTCCAAGCTAGTTACGCGGGTTCGATTCCCGCCACCCGCTCTGGAAGCGACCCCGGCGCCGCGCTCAGAGATCGACGCGCTCGATGAGGACGTCCTCGCGCGGCTTGTCTCCCGGGCCGGTCTCAGCTTGTGAGATCGCGTCGACGACGTCCATCCCGTTCGTCACCTGGCCGAAGACGGTGTGCTTGCCGTCGAGCCAGGGGCACGCATCGGCGGTGACGATGAAGAACTGGCTCCCGTTCGTGTTGGGGCCGGCGTTCGCCATCGCCAGTGCGCCGCGCGCGACCGGGTGGTCGTTGAACTCGTCCTCGAACGTGTAGCCCGGCCCGCCGGAGCCGGTGCCCGTCGGATCGCCGCCCTGGATCATGAAATCCGGGATGACGCGGTGGAAGACGATGCCGTTGTAGAAGCCGTCGCCCGCAAGCTTGCGGAAGTTCTCGACTGTCGTGGGCGCGGCGTCGTCGTGCAGCTCGAACTCGATGGCTCCGTGGTTTGTGTGGATCGTCGCTGTGCTCATACGGCCATTCTGACGCAAGGCCTCCTATAGGACCTTCGGTCCGCGAATTTGCGCCGAACGGCCCATAGCCAAATCGGCAAATCGCGGCAACCGTGTCCGCGTGAACAGCTCGAAGACAATCCGTATCGCCGTTGCTCTCGTCGCGGTGGTTGTCTCCGGCGCAGTCGCCACGTCCGCTCTCGCGCGCACCCGCAGCGAGAGCCAGCTGTCGGTGCTGAACCACGAGGTGCTCCACGCGATCAACGCCTTCCGCGTCGCGCACCATCTCGTGCCGCTTCGTGAGTCGAAGAGGCTCGGCGCGTCCGCCCGGCAGCATTCGCTCGAGATGGGTGCGGACGGTTATTTCGCGCATCCGTCGGCCGACGGCACCGCGTTCTGGAAGCGGATCCAGCGCTACTTCGGCTCGCGCAGCTACTCCTACTGGTCGGTCGGCGAGAACCTCCTGTGGTCGTCGCCGAACGTGAACGCGGCCAGCGCGATGAAGATGTGGATCGCGAGCCCCGAGCACCTGCGGAACCTCCTGACGCCCGCGTGGCGCAGCATCGGGGTCTCCTCCGTGCACGTGCTCCACGCCCCCGGCATCTATCACGGCCAGCCGGTCACGATCATCACGACCGACTTCGGCGTCCGCCGCTAACCGCCGCCGGCGGGCCGCCGCCGCAGCGCGAACAAGGCCGCCGCCGCAGGACCGAGCGGCAGCCAGAGATTGAAGATGCGGTACGCGAAGACCGCGAGGACGGCTGCCGCGAGCGGGTAGCCGACCCAGAGCAGGGCGAAGGGGAGGAGAGCCTCGACCGCGCCGGCGCCGGCGAGCGGCAGCGTCCGCCGGGTCAGCGCGTAGCCCGTCGCGTAGCCGACGACGACCGCCGGTATCGAGGGGCTGTGGCGGGTGAACGCCGTCAGGCAGATCCAGAGAACGAAGACCTCGCCGGCCCAGTAGAGCGCCATGCCCGTGAACGCCTTGAACCCGTGGCGACGCGGGGCGGCCACGATCAGCCCGACGACGTAGATCGCGTCGAGCGCGGGGCGGAGGATTCTGCCGATGCGGCCGCGGCAGAGCCAGTCGCGGTAGGCAACGGCGAGCACCGCGAGGAACGTCCCGGCCGGAACGCCGATCGTCCACGACAACGTCACGGCGTGCTGCGCCGGGTAGTGGCGGACGAGGAGGATGATGGCGCATGCGCACGCCCCGGTCGAGAGGACGGCGTACTCGAGCGAACCGAGCCCGAGGACGCGCACGCGGGCCTCTTCGCGCGGCACCCCCAGATCCTCCAGCGCCTCGAGGTCTACCGCGAAGCCGCCGCGGGGGATGAACATCCCGAAGCCGGCGGCAACGACCGCACCGGCCCGGAAGGCGCTGATCCTCATCCCCCTGTCGACCACCGCCACCTCTCGGTAGGCGAAGACGTAGCCGATGTGCGCGGCGACCGCACCGGCCATCGCGAAGGGAAACCAGTAGAGGTTCGTGTGCCGGAGGACGTGCGCGACCGCGCCGAAGCCAGCGACTCCGGCGACGGCGATCGTTGCGGCGAGCGAGAGCGCGCCGGCCAGCAGCATGAGAATCAGGAGGTGGTGCGGCTCGTGCTCGAGGTGGTGCCGGCGCAGCACCGCGAGCGGACCGTCGGAGCGGCGCGTCATCGCGTGGATATTCCTTCAACCGGCAGGGCCATGCCCTCCGGGGAGAATTCTGTGCCCTCTTGAATACGTCGTAATCCGAGCCTAGGGTGCTGACGTATGGGGTCCGCGACTCGTCCGCGCCGCTTGCGGCGCCTCGGAACGGTCGTGCTGCTGGTGGCAGTGGCGCTTGCGCTCGGTTTGACGGCGAGTCGCGGTGGCGCGGCCGTCAAGAGCGGCGGCACCTGGCAGAACATGGCCAACCCGCCATCCTTCAACCCCGGCGCGATGTACCTGCTCACGGACGGCACCGTGATGGTCTACGACCAGGGACAGTGCAACTGCGGCTCGGGCAAGTGGTGGAAGCTCACGCCCGACTCCAAAGGCAGCTACGTCGACGGGACGTGGAGCCAGGCCGCGTCGTTGAGCTACGCGGGTCTCTACTGGGGCTCTGCGGTACTGCCCGACGGACGCCTGATCGTCGAGGGCGCGGACTGGATCGGCGGCACGGAGGTCTGGGGCAACCAAGGCTCGATCTACGACCCGGTCGCCAACACCTGGACGGCAATCTCGCCGCCTGACGACGGCGCCGGCAACTGGTCGCGGATCGGCGACGCGCCGAGCGTCGTCCTCCCGAGCGGGCGGTTCATGGTCGGCGCGTCCGGCTACTCCGGCACGAAGGACGAGGCGATCCTCGACGCGTCGAACCTGACGTGGACGACGACCGGCGACGGCAAGGCAGACGGCAATGGCGAGGAGGGCTTCACGCTCCTGCCGAACGGCAGGGTGCTCGCGGTCCAGGCGAAGCCGCAGTCGTGCAGCACCCAGGGCTCCGAGCTCTACAACCCGTCCACCGGGTCCTGGACGAGTGCCGGCCTGACGCCGCAGCCGCTCGTCGACTGCACGAACGGCGAGATCGGCCCTCAGATCCTGATGCACGACGGCAAGGTTTTCGTCGAAGGCTCGACCCCCAACACCGCTTTGTACGACGTGGCGGCCGGGACGTGGTCGGCCGGACCGGAGTTTCCCGTCATCGGCGGGAAGCAGTACGACGTCGCCGACGGCCCAGGGGTGCTCCTGCCCGACGGGAACGTGCTGGTCGGGGCCAGCCCGGGCAACCACCTTCCGTCCGAGCACTTCTTCCTGTTCGACGGCACGAAGCTGACGCAGATCGCCGACAACACGAACTGGACGGCGAACCAGACGTCGGACTCGTACATGCTCATGCTCCCGACGGGCCAGGTTCTGTTCACGAACCGGCTCGGGACGATGGACGTCTACACCGACGCCGGGACGCCGAACGCCGCGTGGGCTCCGACCGTCGGTTCGGTGTCGTCGACGCTTGCCGCGGGCGGCACGTACACGGTGTCCGGCACGCAGCTGAACGGCCTTTCGGAGACGGGCGCGTTCGGCGACGACTACAACCCGTCCACCGACTATCCGCTTGTCCGGATCACGAACACGGTCACGGGCCACGTCGTCTACGCGCGCACGTCGGGGATGTCGAACCGCTCGATCGCGCCGGGCGCGTCCTCCTCGACGAAGTTCACGCTGCCGAGTGGCATCCAGGACGGCGCGTCCCAGCTTCGTGTCGTCGCCAACGGCATTGCGTCGGCCCCGGCTTCGGTGACGGTCAGCGGCGGCACGCCGCTCCCGAAGCCGGTTGCCTGCATCGTCCCCAAGCTGAAGGGCAAGTCGCTGTCGGCCGCGCGGAGCGCGCTGACGAAGGCGCATTGCCGGCTGGGCAAGGTGACGAAGAAGTTCTCGTCGAGTGCCAAGAAAGGGAGGGTGATCTCGCAGAAGCCCTCGCCCGGCAAGCACCTGGCCAAGGGGGCGAAGGTCGCCGTCGCCGTGAGCAAGGGCAAGAAGTAACGACCGAAGTGCGCCCGGGAGGATTCGAACCTCCGACCCGCGGATTAGAAGTCCGCCGCTCTGTCCACTGAGCTACGGGCGCGTCCCCTAAGGGTAGGCTCGGGCCATGGCTGACGCACTCGAACAACTCAAGGAACGTCTCACCGAAGTTCAGGATCTGGGAAAGGTCATGCGCCTCGTCGGCTGGGACCAGCTGACGATGATGCCGCGCGCCGGCACCGGACACCGCGCCGAGCAGGGCGCGACGCTGCAGAAGATCGCGCACCAGAAGTTCACCGACCCGGAGGTCGGCAAGCTCCTCGACGAGCTCCGCCCGCTCGAGGAATCCTCCGATCCCGACTCCGACGACGCCGCGCTGATCCGCCTCGTGCGCCGCGACTACGAGAAGGCCGTCAACGTGCCGGCGTCCCTCCGCGCCGAGATGGCGCGCGCCGCGTCGCAGGCGAACCCGGTCTGGGTCGAGGCGAAGGCGGAGTCCGACTTCGCCTCCTTCCTGCCCTGCCTGCAACGGAACATCGAGTTGAAGCTCGAGTACGCCGAGCTCGTCGACCAAGGAGCGGACGAGCGCTACGACGTGCTCCTCGACGACTACGAGCCGCAGACGAAGACCGCCGACGTGCGCGCGGTCTTCGAGGAGCTGAAGCCGCCGCTCGTCGCGCTGATCGCCGAGCTGCGCGACAAGGAGGTCGACGACTCGTTCCTGCGCGGCGACTTCCCCGAGGATCGCCAGCGCGCGCTCGCTCACGAAGTGGTGGATCTGTTCGGCCACCGCCCCGACAGCTGGCGGATCGATCCGACGGAGCATCCCTTCGCCTCCGGCCCGGGCCGCAACGACGTCCGGATCACGACGAAGTACCACCCCGACTCGCTCAAGTCGCTCTTCTCGACCATGCACGAGTACGGCCACGGGCTCTACAGCCACCAGCAGCCGGAGCACCTCGAGCGGCTCCCGACGGGCGGGCCTTGCTCGCTCGGGATCCACGAGTCGCAGAGCCGGCTCTGGGAGAACCTCGTCGGCCGCAGCCTCCCGTTCTGGCAGTTTTTCTATCCGCGCCTCCAGGAGGCCTACTCGGAGCAGCTCGGCGGCGTCGATCTCGACGCGTTCCTCCCCGCGATCAATCGCTCGAAGCCCGGCCTGATCCGGATCGAGGCGGACGAGGTGACATACGGGATGCACGTGATGCTGCGCTTCGAGCTGGAGCAGGACATCGTCGAGGGCCGCGTCGAGCTGAAGGACCTGCCGCAGGTGTGGAACCAGAAGATGTGGGACTACCTCGGCGTCGAGGTGCCCGACGACGCGCACGGCGTCCTGCAGGACGTCCACTGGTCGGGCGGCTCGATCGGCTACTTCTCGACGTACCTGCTCGGGACGGTCGCCTCGGTCCAGATCTGGCAGGCCGTGCTTCGCGACGTGCCGGATCTCGAGGAGCAGGTCGGCCGCGGCGAGTTCGGGTCGCTCCGCGACTGGCTCGGCGAGCACATCCACGCGCTCGGCCGCAAGTTCTCGCCACAGGAGACGCTGCACCGCGCGACCGGCTCCACCCTTCAGGCTCAGCCGTATCTCGACTACTTGCGTTCAAAGTACGCGGGCGGGTAACGCCTCCTCGGAAGCAATCCGAGGAGGCCAGATGACTGACACGCTGAAGGGCAAGGAGGTCGCGATCCTCGCGGCGGACATGTTCGAGCGCGTCGAGCTCGAGGAGCCGCGCCAGGCGCTCGTCGACGCGGGCGCCGAGACGGAGGTGGTCTCGCTCGAGGAGGGCGAGATCCAGGGCTTCGACCACTTCGACCCGGCGAAGAAGATCAAGGTCGACAGGGCGGTCGAGGAGGTCTCGGCGGACGACTACGACGCGCTGCTCGTTCCCGGCGGCGTCGGCAATCCCGACCTGCTGCGCGGCGACGAGAACGCGGTCGCGTTCGTGCGGGGCTTCGACGAGGCCGGCAAGCCGATGGCGGTGATCTGCCACGGCCCGTGGATCCTCGTCGAGGCGGGAATCGCGCGCGGCCGCAAGCTCACGTCGTGGCCGACGCTCGAGACCGACATCCGCAACGCCGGCGGCGAGTGGGTGGACGAGGAGGTCGTCGTCGACGGCAACCTCGTCACGAGCCGCAAGCCCGACGACATCCCGGCGTTCAACGAGAAGATGCTCGAGCTCTTCGCGGGGACCCGCGTGGCGACGGAATAACCTAGGCGGTCGCGAGCGCGTAGAGCCGGTGGCGGCCCTCGAGGCCCTTCAGCTCGACCTCCGGGCCTTCGAGGAACGAGCCCTTGCCGACGAGGTCGCGGACGAGGCTGGAGACGAGAACCTCGCCGCCCATCGCCTGGCCGGCGACTCGGGCCGCGTAGTGGACCGTCGTGCCGAAGAAGTGGTCGGCCTCCTCGATCGCGTCTCCGGTGTGGATTCCGATCCTGATCCGGATCGGCGGCGAGAAGTCGGCGAACGCCTCCTCGATCCCGCGCCGGAGCGCCTGCGCGCACGCGACAGCCCGGCGGGCGCTCGAGAAGGCGAGCATCGATCCGTCGCCCTGGGTCTCGACGACCCTGCCGCCGTGCGCGTCCGTGACGTCGCGGATCACCTGGTTGTGGCGCTGGATCACCTCGAGCCAGGCCTCGTCGCCGAGGCGCGACAGCATCACGGTCGAGTCGACGATGTCGGTGAAGACGATCGTCACCGTGCCGTCGACGCCGCAGGAGGCGGACATGTCGGGCTGCTCGCTCCGCACCGTCTGCTCGAGGTCTTCGAGGGTCGTCGGCACGTCGAGCATCCCGACGGTCTCGTTCGCCGTGGGCAGCGACATGTGGACCTGGACGAACTTCCAGTCGCCGCGCTCGAGGTGGAGGACGCAGGTGAAGCGTGCGTGACGGGTGATGCCGGCCCATTCGACCGTGACCTTGGTGGCGGCCCAGCCGCAGCTTCCCTCCTCCCACGCATCGATCTCCTCGATCGTCACCGGGAAGCCGCCCGTTGCCTTCATCTGAGCCGCCATGACGTGACGGGCCTCGCCGGGCCACCATTCGTTCGGATCGGTGCCGATCAACAGGCCGCCGGGATGCTCCGCCAGGCGAGCGAGGACGGCGTCGGCGTCCCCGGCGTTGACCGCGGCCGCCCAGCGCTCGACGATCCTGCAGATCTCCTCGGAGCGCTCCATGCCGATCAGTTTCGACCAGCTTCGGCCTCGCTGCAAGGGAGAGGGTGGCGGACGGGACTCGAACCCGCGGCCACCGGGACCACAACCCGGAGCTCTACCAACTGAGCTACCGCCACCGCGCGCGGACAGAGTAGCCGAGTCCCTGTCGCGAAACCCTGTTCGTTCCGGCGTTTGCCGACTAGCATCGAGACAGGTTGAGTGCGGCAGATCTCGCTGCGGAGGTACTGGTTCCAGCCGGCGCGCGCGTCCGGCGGCGCGGCCCGTGGCTGCAGGCGCTCGCGCGCTTCCGGCGGCGGCCGTTCGGGATAGCCGCGCTGCTCGTCCTCCTCGTTTATGTCCTCGCGGCCACGGTCGGCCCGAGAGTGATGCCGTACTCCGAGGCCGAGATCTTCTTCCAGTACCTCAACCATCCGATTGGCCCGTCCCTGCACGGGGGCCATCTGCTTGGGACGGACGTAATCGGCCACGACATGCTCACGAGGCTCATGTGGGCGGTCAGGGACACCCTCTCCGTCGCGATCGAGGCCTCTCTCGCTGCGGTGCTCATCGGCGTCTGCCTCGGCGCGCTCGCGGGCTACCGGGGCGGCCCGCTCGACGCCGTGGTGGGCTGGCTCACCGGCGTTGTCGTGACGGTCCCGGCTCTCGTCGTCTACCTCGTCGTCGTCATCCACTTCAATCCCGCGCCGCCCTGGGCGCTGCCGGTCACGCTCGGCGCCTGTCTCTGGACGTCCATGGCGCAGGCCGTGCGCGCGAGCCTGCGGACCCTGCGGGCGCGCGAGTTCGTCGAGGCGGCGCGTGCGGCCGGGGCATCGGGATCGCGGATCGTCTTTCGTCACCTGCTCCCGAATGCCGCGGGCACGGTCATCGTCGCCGGCTCGGCCGTCTTCGGCCAGTCGATCCTGATCGTCGCGACCGCCGACTTCTTCGGCTTCGCGGTCAACCGGCCGACTCTCGGAGGAATGATCGCCGGCGTTGCGAAGGTGAACCAGATCGTCTACCCCGTGAGCGAGCCATGGTGGCTGTGGGTGTTTCCGATCATCGCCCTCGCGCTCTTGCTCGTCTGCGTGAACGTCACGGCCGATACGCTCGCCGACGTCCTCGACCCGCCCGCCGGACGATGATCGGCTACGCGCTCCGGAGACTCGCCCTAGCGGTCTCGCTCGTCTGGGGAGCGTCGTTCGCGGCGTTCATCGCCTTCGCGCTCACGATCGACCCGCTCTGGTCGTTGCGGATGTGTGGCTCGCCGTGCGCGGCCCAGGTGAAGCATCTGACAGCTGCCTATCACCTGGACAAGCCGCTGCTCGACCGGTACTGGATCTGGCTTTCGTCCCTCGTCCGGCACGGGTTCCGCGACATCTCGGGCGTTCCGATCAGCTCGGGGCTGCTCGAGTCGGCCAAGGTCACCGCGGAGCTGATGGCGTCGGCTCTCGCCGTGACCGTCGTGTTCGCGGTGGTCGTCGGCGTCGCGTCCGCGCGCCGGCCTGGTCGGCCTCCGGATGTCGTCTTGCGCGTGCTCGCCTACGTCGCGTGGTCGCTGCCGAGCTTCCTCGTCGCCTCCGTCGCTCTGCGCTGGCTCGTGCCGACCGGCTGGTTCCTCACCGGAGCCGCCGTCGGGGGATTGTCGGAGTGCTCCAACTGCGCCGTCCATCTTCCACCGGGCGGCTTCGTCATCTGGATCCGCAGCATGGCGTTGCCGGTGCTGACGCTCTCGCTCGGGCTGATCGGCCTCTACAGCCGCTACCTGCGCACCGCTCTCCTGACCGAGCTGTACCGACCGTACGCGGTCGTGGCGCGTGGCAAGGGGCTGACGGAGAGGCGCGTCGTCTACCGGCACGCGCTCCGCAACGCGCTCCTCCCGTTCGTGAGCGTGCTGTCGCTCGAGATCGGGGCGATTCTCGGAGCCTCGCTCGCAGTCGACTACGTCTTCCAGATGGGCGGGATCGCGTCGTACTTCCTCGGCGCGCTGACCAACTCGGCCGATCCGTACACGCTCACCGGGGTCGTGATCGTAGCGAGCGCCGTCGTGGCGTTCCTGATGTTCCTCATCGACCTCATGGTGGGCTGGCTCGACCCACGCACCGTGATCACTGATTAGCCGAAGTCGAGGGATACGCTTTGTCTCTTCGGCCCCGTAGCTCAGTGGACAGAGCGGCAGCCTTCGAAGCTGCGCGCGGTGGTTCGACTCCACCCGGGGCCACTCGGTGCGCTACCCGTGTGGGCGGTAGCGCATTGCGTCACCGAGCTTGTTGCGGCACGTAATCAGCGCGCCGCGCCGCGAGCAGGTGAACTCGTAAAAGCGGCTGAACCCGCCGCCGTAGCCGTCGAGAGCCGTGCCCCAAGAGCTGATGGAGGAGGTGGCCGAAGGCGGCTGTCGCGGTGCGGGGCGGTATGGCTCGGGGAGCCTTGGCGAGCGAGCCCGACGCGGCCGTGGGAAGGAACACCAGCCCGCAGGCGATCAGGACGAGGAGGCGCTGCACGGCGCTCCAATATTGTGTCGCCGCGCCCGTCGGCGCAAGGGTCAGTTGCGGTGCGCCGCACGCCAGGCGCCGATTGCGGCTACCACGGCGCTGGCCGCGAGCACCACGACGAGCGTCTGCCGGTCGATCTTTCCCAGTTGGCCGACTGCGGCGAGCAGCACGGCGAGGACTCCGACGAAGACGCCGACGAACACGGCCGCCGGCCGCAACGTCAGCTTTCGGGCGAGAGGTAGCGCCCGAACCACTCGAGGATCGCGTCGAACCGCATCACGCGGTGCAGCGGCGCGCCGCTGCGCGACAGCTCGTGGCTCTCGCTCGGGAAGCGCAGCATCTCCACTTCCTTGTCAAGCACACGCAGCGTGTTGAACAGGAGCTCGCCCTGCTCGATGTTGCAGCGGAGGTCGCTCTCGGAGTGGACGATGAGGACGGGCGTCTCCATCTCGCGCGCATACGTCGCCGGCGACATCGCGAGATATGCGTCCATGTCGTCCCACATCTCGCCGCCGAACTGGTGCTTGAAGACCCAGCCGACGTCGCTCGAGCCGTACATGCTCACGAGGCTGTTCACCGCGCGCTCGGAGAGGGCTGCCTTGAAGCGATGGTTGTGCCCGATGATCCAGGAGGTCATGAAGCCGCCGTACGAGCCGCCGAGCACGCCGAGCTGCTCAGGGTCGATGAAGTCGAACTGCTCGAGCGCCGTGTCGACGACGCCCATCAGATCTTCGTAGTCGACGGAGCCCCAGCCCTTGCCGCTGCCGTCGAGCGGGCCGCGGATCGCGCGTCCGTGCTCCTCCGAGTAGCCGGAGCCGCCGCGTGGGTTGGAGAAGAGAACGGCGTAGCCCGCGCCGGAGTAGACCTGCACCTCGTCGAAGAAGCCGGTGCCGTATTGCGAGAACGGCCCGCCGTGGATCGTGAGGAGCGTCGGGTACTTCTTTCCCTTCTTGAACCCCGCCGGGCGGACGAGCCAGGCGTCGATCTCGGTCCCGTCGGAGGACTTGGCTGTGAAGCGCTCGACCTCGGCGAGCTCGCGCCCGGCGACGAAGTCGTCGGTGACGTGCGTCAGCTGCTGGTCATTGCCCGCGAAGAGCTCGTGCGGGCGAGCGTGGGTGCTCGCGGTGAAGACGAGCTTGCCGTCGCGGACGTCGAAGAGCCCGATCACGCGCTCGCCGCCGGCCAGCAGCTCGGGCTTGCTCGAGCCGTCCGGCGCAACCGTGTAGACATGGACGTTGCCGCCGTCCTCGACGGTGAAGACGAGACGATCGTCGTCCCAGACCGGCTCACGCACCATCGGGTACGGAGCGCAGTTGCGGTCGAGGGAGGACGTGAGGATCCGGCGCTCGCTGCCGTCCGCCTGCATGACGGCGAGCTGGGCGTGATGCGGATGCGTGCCGTCCTCCGGCGCGTGGATGTAGGCGATCAGCGACCCGTCCGGAGAGAACGAAGGGCTGTACGCCTCCTCGTCGTCCTGCGTCAGCCGCTTCGGCTCTGCGCCCTTGGCGTCCACCTCGAGCTCGTAGATCCGCGAGACGAGCTCGACGTCCCAGCGCTCGCCGCGCATCGAGCTGAAAGCGAGGCGCTTGCCGTGGGGCGACCAGGCGGGACCGTCGTTCTCACAATCGCCGTCGGTCAGCTGCCGCTCTTCGCCTCCGTCGATGCCGACGACGAAGAGATGCTTGCGCCGGTCGCCGACCCAGCCGACGCTGTCGAGCTTGTAGAGAAGGCGCGTGAAGCGTCGCGGCGCGCGCTTCCGGTCGTCCTCCTCCTCGTACGCCTCGTCGCGGACGCGGCGCGCGAATGCGATCCGGCTCGAGTCGGGCGACCAGGCGAATACCTCGACCGACTCGTTGCCGTCGGTGAGCTTGCGCGGGTCGCCGCCGTTCGTGGGGATGACGTAGAGCTGGCCCTTTGCCTTGTCCTCTTCGCCGTCGCGATTGGAGGCGAACGCGAGCCAGCGTCCGTCGGGCGACCAGCGGGGAGAGCCGTCACGGCGCTCGCCCGAGGTGAACTGGCGCGGCTCCTCCGATCCGTCGACCGGCGCGACCCAGATCGCGCTGCGGTAGGCGTTGTCGTCCTTCTCGATGCGGGTGACGACGTAGGCGACGAGCCGTCCGTCCGGAGACAGGCGAGGATCGCCGACACTCGTCAGCGCATAGACATCCTCAGGCCGCATTGCCGCCACGGACCACGATGCTAAACGGAAGTACCCTGTCTGCGCTCGCGGGCGTGGTGGAACTGGCAGACACGCCGGCTTTAGGTGCCGGTGCTCTCAGGAGCTTGGGGGTTCGAATCCCTCCGCCCGCATCAGACGCGCACGCGCGCGTGGACGACGTAGGCGACGGCCGACAGCATCGCCATCCAGATCGCGGCGGCCCCGCCGAGCATGAGGATCGTCCACGTGTCCACGGGGGTTGAACGTTCGACCTCGGTTACAGGTTCCCTGCTTGAATGGCCCACATGGAGACCACGGTCGAGGAGCTGCCCGAGAACCGCGTCCGGCTGACGGTCCAGGTGCCGTCGCACGACGTCCATCACGCGGTCGAGCACGCCGCCGAGGATCTCGCGACGACCGCCAAGATCCCCGGCTTCCGCAAGGGAAAGGTGCCGCGGGAGGTGCTCCTGCAGCGCGTCGGCCGGGAGCGGCTGATGACCGAAGCCGTCGAGAGTCACATCGGCGGCTGGTTCTGGAACGCAGCCGCGCGCACGCGGCTGCGGCCGGTCGCGCAGCCGGAGTACGACTTCGAGCTTCCCGCCGCCGACGACCAGGACTGGGAGTTCAGCGCGACCGTCGCCGTGCAGGCGAAGCCCGAGGTCGCCGACTGGACGCAGCTCGAGGTCGGCCGCGAGGAGATGGGCGTTCCCGAGGAGCTCATCCAGGCGGAGCTCGACGCTCTGCGGTCGACCGTCGCCGAGCTCATCCCTGTCGAGGGACGTCCGGTCGCCGCCGACGACACCGTGATCGTCGACCTCGCGGGCTCGGACGGCGACTCCCGCAAGGACTACGTGATCGAGCTCGGGCGCGGCGCCGTCGTCGAGGAGATCGAGCAGGGCCTCGTCGGCATGAGCGCGGGCGAGACGAAGGAGCTGAGCTTCGAGCTCGCCGACGACTCGACGCAGACCGTGACGGCGACGGTCAAGGAGATCAAGGAGAAGGTCCTGCCGCCCGAAGACGACGCGCTGGCGCGCGCCGCGAGCGAGTTCGAGACGCTGGCCGAGCTGCGCGGCGACATCGAGTCGCGGCTACAGGAGCAGATCGAGGCCGAGATCGAGTCGCGCTTCCGGGCCGACGCGGCAGACGCGCTTGTTGCCGCCTCGAAGGTCGACGCGGCCGGCCCGCTCGTCGAGGCGCGCACGCGCGAGTTGCTCCGCGGCGTCGCGCGGCAGGTCGAAGAGCGCGGCGTCCCGCTCGAGACCTTCCTCGCGATGACCGGCCAGTCGCCGGAGGAGCTCGTCGCGCGCCTCCAGGACGAGGCGCAGCGCTCCGTCGGCCGCGAGCTCGTCCTCGAGGCGGTCGCCGACAAGCTCGAGCTCGACGTCCCCGACGCCGAGGTGGAGGAGATCGTCCGCGAGCAGGCGGAGCTGGTCGGCGAGGACGTCGAGCAGTCGCTCCAGCTCCTGCGCGAGAGCGGCCGCTTCGAGACGCTCCGCGACGACCTGCGCCTGCGCGAGGCGCTCGATCGCGTCGCGGCCGAGGTGAAGCGCATCCCGAAGGAGCAGGCCGACGCGCGCGAGGCGATTTGGACGCCCGACAAGGAGAAACCCCCGACCGAGACGAAACTCTGGACCCCCGACCAGCGGGACAGTGAAGGAGCGCGTACATGAACCAGCCCACGAATCTCGTCATCCCGTCCGTCATCGAGCAGACCTCGCGCGGCGAGCGCTTCTTCGACATCTACTCGCGGTTGCTCAACGAGCGGATCATCTTTCTCGGCACCCCGATCGACGACCAGGTCGCGAACCTCGTCGTCGCCCAGATGATCCATCTCGAGTCCGAGGATCCGGACAAGGACATCAACATCTACATCAACTCGCCAGGCGGCTCCGTGTATGCCGGACTGGCCATCTACGACACGATGCAGTTCATCAAGCCGGACGTCTCGACGATCTGCGTCGGGATCGCGATGTCGATGGGTGCGCTGCTTCTCGCGGCGGGCACGGAGGGAAAGCGCAGTGCGCTGCCGAACTCCAAGATCCTCATCCACCAGGTCTCCGGCGGCTTCCAGGGACAGGGCACGGACATCGAGATCCAGGCGCGCGAGACGATCAATCTCAAGCGGCGCTTGGAGGAGATCTATGCCCACCACACGAATCAGCCGGTCGACAAGGTCTCCAAGGACCAGGAACGCGACTTCTACATGACGGCCGAAGAGGCGCACGAGTACGGGATCGTCGACCAGGTGATCGCACACCGCTAAGGCGTGCAGACGAAGGACGAAACGAGGTAGCAGACAAGATGGCGCGCGCGACAGACGGCAACGAGCAGCTCCTCTGCAGCTTCTGCGGCAAGAGCCAGCGACAGGTGAAGAAGTTGATCGCCGGCCCCGGCGTCTACATCTGTGACGAGTGCATCGATCTTTGCAACGAGATCATCGACGAGGAGCTGACGAGTCCGACCACGCTCGATCTCGACAACCTGCCGCGCCCGCGCGACATCTACTCCGTCCTCAACGACTACGTCGTCTCGCAGGAAGAAGCGAAGCGGACGCTCTCCGTCGCCGTCTACAACCACTACAAGCGCGTCCAGATGGGGCAGGAAGAGGACGACGTAGAGCTGCAGAAGTCGAACATCCTCCTGCTCGGCCCGACCGGTTGCGGCAAGACGCTGCTCGCGCAGACGCTCGCGCGGATCCTCAACGTCCCGTTCGCGATCGCCGACGCCACGGCGCTGACCGAGGCCGGCTACGTCGGCGAGGACGTCGAGAACATCCTCCTCAAGCTGATCCAGGCCGCCGACTTCGACATCAAGAAGGCGGAGACGGGGATCATCTACATCGACGAGGTCGACAAGATCGCGCGCAAGGCGGACAACCCGTCGATCACGCGCGACGTGTCGGGCGAGGGCGTCCAGCAGGCGCTCCTGAAGATCCTCGAGGGGACGGTCGCCTCGGTGCCGCCGCAGGGCGGGCGCAAGCACCCGCACCAGGAGTTCCTCTCGATCGACACGACGAACATCCTCTTCATCTGCGGCGGCGCGTTCGCGGGGTTGGACAAGATCATCGCGCGGCGGATCGGCGCGAACGCCGTCGGCTTCGGCGCGCAGATTCGCTCGAAGAACGCCGTCGAGTCGTCGGAGCTGCTCGCCGACGTGATGCCGGAGGACCTCCTCAACTTCGGTCTGATCCCCGAGTTCATCGGGCGCCTCCCGGTTATCTCCGCCGTGCACCAGCTGCGGCGCGAAGACCTCGTCCAGATCCTCCACGAGCCGAAGAACGCGCTCACGAAGCAGTACCAGCGCTTCTTCGGCTACGACGGGATCGATCTCGTCTTCACCGAGGACGCGACGTGGGAGATCGCCGATCGCGCGCTTGATCGCGAGACCGGCGCGCGCGGACTGCGCTCGATCATCGAGGGCGCGCTGCTCGACGTGATGTTCGAGCTGCCGTCACGCCGCGACGTGACGAAGTGCGTGATCACGAAGGAGACGATCTCGCAGGGGATCCGCCCGACGCTCGTGACGAGCGCCGCCGACGGCGAGTCCGACGAGCCCGTCGAAAAATCTGCCTGAAGAGCTGCGCTCTTCAGGCGATGTGACGGAACTTCGCGCGCCGGAAGCGCGGTTCCGGCGCGCTCCGTGCCGAGAGCTCGTCACCCGCCGGGGAGCGGGAGAGCCTGCGGCTAAGTCGTCGCTGCGCGGCTGCCTTAGCCTCCGGCGGAAGGCGGGCGGTTCGGGCGAGAGGGAGACTCGCGCAGGCGACTCAGTAGGCGCGACGCTTGGATCACAGAGATCGCATAGCGTTCCGCGCATGACAACCATCGAAATTGGTGCCGAGTTCGGGCCGTCGTCCTGGATCGACGTGCCGCAGGAGAAAATCCAGGCGTTCGCCGACACGACCGACGACCACAACTTCATCCACGTCGACCCGGAGATGGCGGCGCAGACGCCGTTCGGCGGCACCGTCGCCCACGGCTACCTGACGCTCTCGCTGCTGCCGGCGATGTCGTACGAGGTGATCCCGCATGACGATCCCGGCGCCGGCATGGCGCTCAACTACGGGCTCAACAAGGTGCGCTTCCCGGCTCCCGTCCCGTCCGGCTCGCGCGTGCGCGGCACGTTCCGCGTCGACGGCGTGAAGCAAGAGGACTGGGGCCGCGAGACGACGATGACGGCGACGATCGAAGTGGACGGCGGCGACAAGCCCGTCTGCGTCGCCGAGGTCGTCTACCGCTACTACAACCTCTAGCCCGGATCCCAAACCTGCGGTAGTGACGCCTGTTTAGGTGTAACAACCGCTGCCCGTGGTATATCTTGGATCCGAAATCCCACCCGGTAGAGGAGGCGAGATGATCGACGAGGCGGCCCGGCAACTCGAGTCCCAGTGGCGCGAGGACGAGCGCTGGCGCGGTATCGAGCGGACGTACACGGCGGAGCAGGTCGTCCGTCTGCGCGGATCGGTCGTGCCCGAGCACACGCTTGCGAAACTCGGCGCCGAGCGGCTCTGGAAGCTGATCCAAGGCGACGAGCCCGTTCGCGCGCTCGGCGCGCTGACCGGCGGCCAGGCTGTCCAGATGGTGCGCGCGGGCCTCCAGGCGATCTACCTCTCCGGCTGGCAGGTCGCGGCCGACGCGAATCTCGCCGGCGCGACGTACCCCGACCAGAGCCTCTATCCGGTGAACAGCGTCCCGACCGTCGTCCGCCGCTTCAACAACGCGCTGCTGCGCGCCGACCAGATCGACTTCGCGGAGAACCGGAACGGGACGCACTGGCTCGCGCCGATCCTCGCCGACGCCGAGGCCGGCTTCGGCGGACCGCTCAACGCCTTCGAGTTGATGCGCGCGATGATCGAAGCGGGCGTCGCGGGCGTCCACTACGAGGACCAGCTCAGCTCCGAGAAGAAGTGCGGTCACCTCGGCGGCAAGGTGCTTGTGCCGACACAGCAGTTCGTCCGCACGCTGAACGCGGCGCGGCTCGCAGCCGACGTCTGCGGCGTGCCGACCGTGCTCGTCGCGCGGACGGATGCGCTCAGCGCCGCTCTCCTCACGAGCGACGTCGACGAGTACGACCGCGACTTCGTCACGGGCGAGCGGACGCCGGAAGGCTTCTACCGCGTCCGCGACGGGATCGACGCCGCCATCGCGCGCGGCCTCGCGTACGCGCCGTATGCCGACCTCGTCTGGTTCGAGACCGCGACGCCGGATCTCGGCGAGGCGAAGGAGTTCGCGGAGGCGATGCACGAGCGCTTCCCCGGCAAGCCGCTCGCCTACAACTGCTCGCCGTCGTTCAACTGGCGCAAGCACCTCGACGACGACCAGATCGCGACCTTCCAGGATCAGCTCGGAGAGTGGGGCTATCGCTTCCTCTTCATCACGCTGGCCGGGTTCCACTCGCTCAACGCCGGGATGTTCGAGCTCGCCCGCGGCTACGCGGAAGAGCAGATGCCGGCCTACGTGCGCTTGCAGGAGCGGGAGTTCGAGCTCGAGGAGTTCGGCTACACCGCGACGCGCCACCAGCACGAGGTCGGCGCCGGCTACTTCGACCTCGTCACGCAGGCCGTGTCTCCCGACAGCGAGACGCTCGCTCTGAAAGGCTCGACCGAGGAGGCGCAGTTCACGAAGGAGCCCGCGTGAGCACGGTGTCCGACGTCGAGCTCACTGCTCCCGCAGACGAATCCGTCCTCACCCGCGAGGCGCTCGACCTCGTCGTGCGGCTGCAGCGTGAGCTGAACCCGCGCCGGCGCGAGCTGCTGGAGCGGAGGCAGGAGCGGCAGGCGGAGCTCGACGCGGGAGCGCTGCCCGGCTTCCTGGCCGAGACGAAGGACGTCCGCGACTCGGAGTGGCGGGTGGCGGAAGCGCCGCCGGATCTCCGCGACCGGCGCTGCGAGATCACCGGCCCGGTCGAGCGGAAGATGATGATCAACGCGCTCAACTCGGGCGCGCGGGTCTTCATGGCCGACTACGAGGACGCGTGCTCGCCGACCTGGGAGAATGTCGTCGAAGGCCAGCGGAACGTCACCGACGCCGTCCGCCGCGAGATCTCGCTCGAGACGCCGGACAAGACGTACCGGCTGAACGACGAGATCGCGACGCTCCTGATCCGGCCGCGCGGCTGGCACCTGCCTGAGCGGCACGTGCTGATCGACGGCGAGTCCGTGTCCGCCTCGCTCTTCGACTTCGGCATGCATATGGCGCGCAACGCGCGCGAGCAGCTCGAGCGTGGGAGCGGGCCGTACTTCTACCTCCCGAAGCTCGAGTCGCATCTCGAGGCGCGGCTTTGGGCCGACGCGTTCTCGCTCGCCGAGGATGCGCTCGATCTGCCCTCCGGGACGATCCGCTGCACCGTCCTCGTCGAGACGATTCTCGCGGCGTTCGAGATGGAGGAGATCCTCTACGAGCTCCGCGACTGGGGCTGCGCGCTCAATGCCGGCCGCTGGGACTACATGTTCAGCGCGATCAAGAAGTTCCGCACGCGCGACTGGGTACTGCCCGACCGCATCCAGGTGACGATGACGGTGCCGTTCATGCGCTCGTACACGGAATTGCTTGTGGCTGAGTGTCACAAGCGAGGGGCGCACGCGATCGGCGGCATGGCCGCCTTCATCCCGTCTCGCAAGGACCCGGAGGTGAACGAGGTCGCGCTCGCGAAGGTGCGCGAGGACAAGGAGCGCGAGTCGGGTGACGGCTTCGACGGCTCCTGGGTCGCGCATCCCGATCTCGTCCCGATCTGCACCGAGGTCTTCGACGCCGTGCTCGGCGAGCGGCCGAACCAGCTCGAGCGGCTGCGCGATGACGTCGTGGCCGACGACGCAGCGCTCCTGTCCATTCCGGACACGCCCGGCGAGGTCACCGACGCAGGCGTCCACACCAACGTCTCCGTCGGCGTCCGCTATCTCGACTCCTGGCTGCAGGGAGTCGGCGCCGCCGCGATCGACAACCTGATGGAGGACGCCGCGACCGCCGAGATCTCCCGCTCCCAGATCTGGCAGTGGGTGAAGAACGGCCGGGTCTCGGAGCAGCAGGTGCGCGACGAGATCGCTGCGGTGGAGGCGGGCGACGAGGCGAAGCAGATCTTCGCCGGGCTCGCGCTCGCCGACGAGCTCGAGGACTTCCTGACGCTGCCCGCCTACGAACGACTCGACTGAGGAGGTTTCGATGAGCGAGACGACGACGATGACCCGCGAGGAATTGCAGGAGGAGTTGCTCGACGCCGACGCCCCGTGCACCGCCGAGCTCGCCGAGTGCACGTGCCCGGACTTCTGCGAGCGCGATCACGACAACGAATAACCGCCCAGAGCGGCGTATTCTGTGGGCATGGTTGAGAGGCGCAGCCGGTCCGAGGAGAGGGCTGAGGTCAACCGCAATGTCCGGATGGCGGTCAAGCGCTTCGACATCCCCGGGATCGCCAACGACTCGTGGGATTTCCTCTGCGAGTGCGGCGCCGAAGATTGCAAGGACTGGGTGACGCTGACGCTCGAGCAGTACGAGGAGCGGCGGCAGCTCGACGAGCCGATCCTCGCCGCAGGGCACAAGCTCAGCCGCGGCAAGCCGGCGCGCCGGAAGTCGGAAGCGCTCATCGACGGCGCGAAGGCGCTGCGAGCCCAGGCCGAGGTTCAGGCCCGGCGCAGCGACCGCGGGCGCGGCAAGAGCACATGACCACGCTCGACTCAACGAAGGCAGACGACATCGCGCTCGTGATCGAGGAGGCGATCGTCGCCGGCGAGCTCGAGCCGGGGACGGTCCTCCGCCAGGAGCAGCTCTCGGAGCAGTTCAACGTCTCGCGCACTCCGATCCGCGAGGCGCTGCGCCGGCTCGCCGCCCTCGGGCTCGTCTCCTTCGTCCCGAACCGCGGCGTCCGCGTCCGCACGATCTCGCGGGAGGAGCTGCACGAGGCGTTCATGGTCCGCGCCGAGCTCGAGGCGCTCGCCACCGAGGTCGCCGCCACGAAGATCACGCCGGCGGATCTCGCCGAGCTCGAGGAGGTGGAGCTGCGGTTCGCCCAGATCTCCAAGGACCTCCGCAAGCTCGAGCCGGGCGAGGGTCGCCGCTCGATCATGGGGGAGTGGGTGCGCTCGAATCACGCGTTCCACGACGTCATCTACCGCGTCGCCGACCTGCCGTTCGTCGAGCAGATGGCGAAGAGCGCCCGCCGCTCCTTCTCCGGGCCGGCGGTCTGGGCGCCCGGCGACCATTCGATCGACGGCCTCTACGCGAAGAACGCCGAACAGCACCGCGCGATCCGCCAGGCACTCGCAGCCGGCAGCCCCGACGGCGCGCGCGCGCTCGCCCGCGACCACGTTCTCTCGTCCTTCCACCTGCTGGAGACGATCCTCGAGCAGGTCGGCGGCACCTGGCCCCAGCCGAAGCGGGCGGCCGCTAAGGTCTCCTCATAGTCGCTGCCTGACAACATCCGCCCGATGGAAACGCGTTACACGCCGCAGGGCGTCGAGCAGCGCTGGCAGCAGATCTGGGAAGAGGAAGGCCTCTACGCGGCTGACCCGGACGCGCCCGGCGAGGCGTTCGTCGTCATGCACCCGCCGCCGAACATCTCCGGCTCGCTGACGATCGGCCACTGCCTGCAGCTCTCGCTCGAGGACGCGCTCGTCCGCTACCACCGCATGCGCGGCCGCAACACGCTCTTCCAGCCCGGCTACGACCACGGCGGCCTCTCGACCTGGGCCGCGATCGGCCGGCAACTGGCGAAAGAGAACAAGACCCAGCGGGAGCTCGGCCGCGACGGCTTCGACGCCTACACGCAGGAATGGCTCGAGCGCTACGGCGGCACGATCATGAGCCAGTTCCGGTTGCTCGGCGCCTCGCTCGACTACCGGCGCACGCGCTTCACGATGGATCCGGACTACTACCGCGCCGTCATCCGCTGGTTCGTCCACCTCTACGAGCGCGGCTTCATCTACCGCGCCAACCGCATCGTCAACTGGTGCCCGAAGGATCAGACCGCGCTCTCGGACCTCGAGGTCGAGCACGAGGACTCCGACGACGCGCTCTCGTACGTCCGCTACCCGCTCGCCGACGGCTCCGGCCATGTCACGATCGCGACGGTGCGGCCGGCGACGATTCTCGCCGATGTCGCTGTCGCGGTCCATCCCGAGGACGAGCGCTACCGCGACCTCGTCGGCAAGGAGGTCGTCGTCCCGTTCGTCGAGCGGAAGGTGCCGGTGATCGCGGACGAGCGCGTCGAGCGCGAGTTCGGGACGGGAGCGCTGAAGGTGACGCCCGGCCACGATCCGATCGACTTCGAGATCGGTCGCACCCACGGCCTCCCCGAGCTGTCGGTGATCGGGCCGGACGGGCTGATGAGCGACGCGGCCGGCGAGCTTGCCGGGCTGACTCAGGAGGAGGCGGGCCGGAAGGTGCTCGACTGGGCGACCGAGCACGGCCAGCTCGAGAAGCGCGAGAGCTACCGCCACTCCGTCGGCCACTGCGTGCGCTGCCACAGCCGCGTCGAGCCGCTCATCGTCCCGCAGTGGTGGCTCGCGATGGAGGAGCTCGCGGCGCCGGCGATCGCCGCGGTGAAGGAAGGGCGGGTCCGCTTCACGCCGGAGCGCTTCGCGCGCGTTTATCTCGACTGGATGGAGAACGTCCGCGACTGGTGCATCTCCCGCCAGATCTGGTGGGGCCATCGCATCCCGGTCTGGTACTGCCCGGACGGTCACATCACCGTTGCCGAGACCGAGCCCGCGGCGTGTGCGGAGTGCGGCTCCGCCGAGCTGCGGCAGGACGAGGACGTGCTCGACACGTGGTTCTCGTCGGCGCTCTACCCGTTCGCGACGCTCGGCTGGCCCGAGCAGACGCCGGAGCTCGCGCGCTGGTACCCCGGTCATGTGCTCACGACCGCGCGCGACATCATCTTCCTCTGGATCGCGCGGATGATCTTCTCCGGGCTCGAGCTCATGGACGACGACCCGTTCGAGGACGCGGTCATCCACTCCTACCTCGCCAATCCCGACGGCAGCCGGATGGGGCGGACGCACGGGACGGCGGTCGATCCGGAGGACGTGCTCGAGCCGTACGGCGCCGACGCGACCCGTTACGGCTTGCTCAAGGTGACCTCGAGCCAGGATCCGCGCTTCTCGTTCGGCTCGATCGAGGAGGGGCGGAAGCTCGCCAACAAGCTCTGGAACGCGAGCCGACTCCTGCTGATGGCCGGCGCCGTGGAGCCCGACGCGCGGCCGAGCTCGGTCGAGGAGAGCTGGATCCTCACGCGCATCGACGCCACGCGAGCCGAGCTCGAGGAGGATTTCGCGCGCTTCGACTTAGCGCACGGTGTCGAGCGGCTCTATCACCTCACGTTCGACGACTTCTGCGACTGGTACCTCGAGTCGATCAAGCCGCGGCTCGGCGAGGAGGACGTGCGGGCGACCGCGCTCGCCGCGCTCGAGCGGCTCCTCAAGCTCCTCCACCCGGTGATGCCGCACGTGACCGAGGAGATCTGGACGCAGCTGCCGGGGCGCGAGTCGCGGCTGATCGTCGCGCCGTGGCCCGAGGCGGCGGCCGGTGGCGGTGACTTCGCGGCGCTCGATGCGGCGCAGACGGCGGCGCGGATCTACCGGCGCAGCCAGGTGCGCATCGCGCTCGACGGCGACGCGCTGCGGATCTTCGAGGCGGTCGTCCGGCCTGCTGAAGACGGCGAGCAGGGCGACATCGAGGCCGAGCGCGCGCGGTTGCAGAAGGAGATCGACCGGGCCGAGCGGATGCTCGCGAACGAGAAGTTCGTCGCGAACGCCGATCCAGCCGCGGTCGCGGCCGAGCGCGAGAAGCTCGCGCAATACCTTGTCGAGCGCGACGCGCTGGCTTGAGTCGCTCAGCCCGTGGCCGACCGACGGCTTCGGGACTGAGCGGATGCGTGAGCTCCTCGAGCGGCTCGGCAACCCGCAGCGCGAATTCGACACGATCCACGTCGTCGGCACGAAAGGGAAGTCGACCGCTGCGCGCCGGCTCGCCGCCACGATCGGCGGCCGGGCGTACACGTCACCGCATGTGTCCGGCTGGCACGAGCGGCTGCAAACGGATCCGGCCGGCTTCGAGCGCGCCGTCGAGCGCGTCCGGCCGGCGGCGGAGGAGCTCGGCGCGACGCAGTTCGAGATCCTGACTGCGGCGGCGTTCGCCGACTTCGTCGCGAGCGGGGTGGAGGCGGCCGCGATCGAGGCGGGCCTCGGCGGGCGCCTCGACGCGACGAACGTCATCGACGCGCGCGTCGTCCTGCTTACGAATGTCGGCCTCGAGCACACCGAGGTGCTCGGCTCCACGCGGGAGGAGATCGCGCGCGAGAAGCTCGCGGTGGCGGGACCGGACGCGATCGTCGTCCTTCCCGACCAGGAGTTCGCGCATCTCGTGCAAGGGCGCAAGGTCGTGATCGGCGGCGCGCGCGAGGCGGCTGCAGCGTTCCTCGGCGGCGACATCGAGCTCGCCGAGGCGTCGCTGCCCGGCCGCTTCGAGGTGCGCGGCCGCGAGATCTGGGACGGCGCGCACACGCCGGAGGCGGCCGAGTGGCTGCTCGAGCGGCTGCCGGAGCCGGGCGGCTACGTCGTCGTCGCCTCGATCCTGCGCGACAAGGACGCCGACGCGATCCTCGCCAGGCTTGCCCGCGCCGGCTCCACGTTCGTCGCCACCGAGAGCTCGAACGAGCGCGCCCTGCCCGCCGCCGAGCTCGCCGAGCTCGCCGCGCCGCACTTCACGAGCGTCGAGGCGATCGCGGCTCCCCATGCCGCCCGCGCCCGCGCGCTCGAGCTCGCCGGCCCTGCCGGGCGTGTGCTCGTCACCGGTTCGCTGTACCTTCTAGCCGAGCTGCATGGAGAGCCTCGCAACCCATAACCCCCCGAGAGGCCGGAGCGGGCGGGCGCCGATCTTCGCGCTCGCCGTCACAGTCGTCGCCGCCGTGGCCGGTGTCGCTTTCACCGCAGGCTGGTTGATCGGCAGGATTCTCTCGTGACGCTCGCCAGCTTCCTCAGCTCCGGTACCGCGACGGCGCTCAAGGACATCTTCCTGCTGCTGCTCGTCGTCTTCTGGCTGGCGCTCGGCTACTGGACGTACAAGGACGCCAAGCGGCGGCTCCAGGACCCGATCTACATCACGCTCTCGACGATCGTGGGGCTGTTCCCGCCGTTCGTCGGGCCGTTCATCTACATGCTCTTCCGCCCGCCCGAGTACCTCGAGGAGAAGCGCGAGCGAGATCTGGAGATCCGCGCGATCGAGGACCGGATCACGGCGCTCGACATCCGCTGTCCCGTCTGCCACGCGGAGGTGGACGCGGGGTTCCTCGTCTGTCCGGTCTGCACGACGAAGCTCAAGCAGGCGTGCACGAGTTGCGGCGCGCCGCTCGAGCCGATCTGGCAGATCTGCCCGTACTGCGAGACGCAGATCGAGGCGCCGGCCGCCGGTACCCCGCCCGCGCTCGGCACAAGGCGCGCCCGGCGCCGCACTCGCTAGCTTTCCGGCCGATGGCTACCGAGCGGACCCTGATCCTGATCAAGCCGGACGCTGTTCGGCGTCGTCTCGCGGCCGAGATCCTCGGGCGCATCGAGGCGCGTGGCTTCGAGATTCGCGAGGGACGGCTGCTCACGGCGAGCCGCGAGCTCGGGGAGGAGCACTACGCCGAGCACTCCGAGAAGCCGTTCTTCGGAGATCTCGTCGAGTTCATCACGTCCGGCCCGAGCTGGGCGCTCGTCGTCGAGGGCGAAGGCGCGATCGCGACGATGCGCGCGACGATTGGCGCGACCGATCCCGCCAATGCCGCGCCGGGGACGATTCGCGGCGACCTCGCCGTCTCGATGCCGGACAACCTCGTGCACGGCTCCGACTCGCCCGAGTCCGCCGCGCGCGAGATCGCTCTCTGGTTCTGATGAGCGACGTCGAGGCGAACGTCGTCGCCTGGACGCGGCGGAACGCCGAGTTCACCGACGGCTCGGCCGCGCGATCGTGGGCGCGAGAGGAGATCCACTGGGGCATGGCGCGGGTACCTGAGTCGGAGATCAACGTCCTCGGCGATGTGTCCGGCCTCGATGTGGTCGAGCTCGGCTGCGGCACGGCGTACTTCTCGGCCTGGCTGGCGAAGCGGGGTGCGCGTCCGGTCGGAGTCGATCCGACGCCGGCGCAGCTCGAGACGGCGCGCCGCGTGATGGGTGAAACCGGCATCGAGTTCCCGCTCGTCGAAGCGCCGGGCGAGCAGGTGCCGTTGCCTGACGAGTCGTTCGACCTCGTCATCTCCGAGCATGGCGCAGCAACGTGGGCCGATCCGTACCGGTGGATCCCGGAGGCCTTCCGGCTCCTTCGGCCCGGTGGCAAGCTCGCGTTCCTCCACGGGACCCCGCTCGCGCATATCTGTTATCCGGACGTAGGGCCGGTCACCACCGAGCTCCACCGGCCGTACTTCGAGCTGGGTCGCACGGTTTGGGACGACGGCAGCGACGGGGTCGAGTATCAGCTCACGCACAGCGACTGGATCGCCGTGCTGCGGAACTCCGGTTTCGAGCTCGAGCGTCTGATCGAGCTGCAGGGTTCCGCCGACCGAGAGCCGCACGAGTACTACGCCGACATGACTCCCGACTGGGCTCATCGCTGGCCCGGTGAGGAGATCTGGGTTGCGCGCAAGCGTGAGCAGTAGCCCGGCTCCTCCGTTGCTCCTAGCGTCGACCTCGCCGCGGCGGCGGCAGATTCTCGAGCAGCTCCGCATCCCGTTCGACGTCGTCGCGCCGAGCTACGAGGAGACGGAGGACGACCCCGTCGCGCACGCGATCGGCAAGGCGCGCTCGGTGCTCGCCGAGGCGGACGGACGGCCGGTGCTCGGCTGCGACACCGAGGTTCTCTGCGCGGGTCGCGTCTACGGCAAGCCCGCCGGCGCCGAGGCAGCGGAGGAGATGCTCGAGTCGTTGTCGGGCCGCACGCACGAGGTCGTCTCCGGCCTCGCGCTGATCACGCCGGCGTGGGAGGAACTCCACCGCGAGGTGACGCTCGTCACCTTCCGCGAGCTGACCCTGCGCGACATCGCGTGGTACGTCGCGAGCGCGGAGTGGGAGGGCCGCGCCGGCGGCTACGCGATCCAGGGCCAAGGCGCCGCGCTCGTCGAGCGGATCGAGGGCGACTACCTCAACGTCGTCGGCCTGCCGGTCGCGCAGCTCGTCCGTCTGCTGGCCGAGCGCTTTCCGGGCACCTATGGATTCGGCTAGTGGAGGCGTAGGATCGAGCGCCTCGGAGCCTTGAACTCCGGTGCGCGTTCTTGTACTGCTTCTCAGAGCTATGAGGGCGATTCGACGGCGGGGGATTCTCGCTACGGGAGTTCTGGCGGCCGGCCTGCTGCTGATTGGCGGCGCGGTTCCCGCCTTCTCGTCGACGCAGGCGCCGCTGCGGCGGCTCGATCCCGCTGCGATCGGCAGCCTCCCCAGGAATCCCGCCGCCTACGCTCAGGAGAAGGCGACCGCAAACGCCCGCTATGTGAAGTGGGCGGCGCACCGCGGCATTTCTGTGAAGACATCCACCCCCGGCCGGTTCACGAGCGTCTCCGCCGCCCTCGACCAACCAGGCCTTTCGGCCGCCGATCCGTCGAACGCCAGCACCCCGCCGGACACGACTGGCGCGATCGGGCGGAGCGACTACGTGGAGATGGTCAACTCGGAGATCGGGGTCTATAGCACCTCCGATCTGACCGCGGCGCCGACGACGCTCGACCAGGCAACCTTCTTCGGCGATCCGACGGCGTCCACCTGCGACGGCCAGATCCAGTGGGACGAAGAGGGGCACCGCTGGATCTATGCCGGTCTCAATTGCGGCGCGGACCCGGGAAGCGAGAACCTCTACTTCGGCTTCTCGAAAGGCACGTCGCCGCTGCCGCTCGATTCGAGCAACTGGTGCCAGTACCAGATCCCGACCGGCTCGAACCTCGAGGACTACCCGAAGCTCGGCCACGACGACACGCAGATCATCGTCGGGACGAACGAGTTCCCAAGCGACGGAAACGACAATTACGACGGCTCCAACATCTACGTCTTGCCGAAGCCCGCGGCCGGCACGATCACGACTTGCCCGAGTAACACGGCCGAGAAGACGAGCAATCCGGTCACGCTGAGCGTCCCTGACGTATTCACGCCCGTTCCCGCCAACATCGTCGACTCGTCCACCGACGGCTACGTCGTTGGGGTCGAGAACACGCTCGACGACAGCTCGACGCAACTCGAGGAGTACACGATCACGCCGACCACCACGAGTGGGACGATGTCTCCCACGACGGTCGTCACCGTGCCGAGCTACTCGGTGCCGGCCTCCGTGCCGGAGCCCGGCACATCGGACACGCTGGACTCGTTAGACGGCCGTCTCACCCAGGCGGTCGCGGTGAAGGTGAACCGCACGGGCTCCGAGGAGATCTGGACGCAGCACACGGTGGACGGCGGCGGTCCGTCGGTAGTCCGCTGGTACGAGCTGACCCCGGGCGAGTCGTCCCCGACCCAGGTCGGAACGGTCACCGGCCCGAACAACACCTTCGCCTTCATGGGCGCCATCTCACCGAGTTCCGACGGTCAGAACGCGGCGATCTTCTACAACAGCGGCTCGCGCTCGCAGCGCGTTGACCTGCGTGTCGAGGATCAGCGTTCGGGTACGCCGGCGAACACGATGAGCGAGGACGCGCAGCTCGGAACGAGTGGCTACTCCGACATCGACTTCAGCTGCGATGGGGCGCTCGTGTCATGTCGCTGGGGCGACTACAACGGCGCGAGCCCGGATCCGAGCAGCTCCTGTCTCGTCTGGGGTACCGCCGAACTGACCACGATCGCGCCCGACGCGCCCGACGGCTTTTCCGACGCGCAATGGGGCTCGCAAAACGCCGCCGTCGACACCTGCACGACATCGCACACCCTGAGCGTCGGCACGGCCGGCAACGGATCGGGCAGCGTCTCGTCCAATCCGAACGGCATCGGCTGCGCGCCGTGGTGCACGAACGCGTTCGCTTCGGGCGAGTCCGTCGGGCTGACGGCGACGCCGGGCATAGGTTCAGCATTCTCCGGCTGGTCTGGCGCCTGCTCCGGGATCACGTGCAACGTCACGATGAACGCCGACCAATCCGTGACGGCGATCTTCACGCTCGTCGCGGAGCCGCTGACCGTCTCGAAGTCAGGCGCCGGCTCCGGCATCGTTACGGGGAGCGGGATCGATTGCGGCTCCAGCTGTTCGGGCTCGTACGACTACGGGACGCGCGTCACGCTCACCGCGGCGCACGGAACGGGCGCGACTTTCGCGGGCTGGTCAGGCGCCTGTACGGGAATCGGCGGTTGCGCCGTCTCGATGACTGCGGCCAGATCGGTTACCGCGACGTTCGCACTTGCTCCCGAGACGCTGACCGTTACCAAGTCCGGCACCGGTACCGGAACGGTCGCGTCCACCACCAGCGGCATCAGCTGCGGTTTGACCTGCTCCCACAGCTTCGACTACGGGACGAGCGTGACGCTGACCGCCACTCCGGGCACACACGTCATCTTCAATGGCTGGTCGGGGGCCTGCTCCGGCACTGGCAACTGCACCGTCTCGATGACGTCGGCGACGTCGGCCGACGCCGCGTTCACGCAGATCCTCTGCGTCGTTCCGAAGGTGAAGGGCAAGACACTCTCGGCTGCGAGGGGTGCGATCAAGAGCCGGAACTGCACCGTTGGAAGAGTCACGCACAAGTTCTCAACGAAGGTGAAGAAGGGCCGGGTCGTCTCGCAGTCGCCCTCGTCCGGCTCCCAGAAGCCCTTCGGGTCGACTGTGAGCCTCGTCGTCAGCAAGGGCAAGTAGACCGGCGCTCAGCGGAGAGGAAAATCGGGGTGCCCAGATTCGAACTGGGGACCTCTCCGACCCGAACGGAGCGCGCTACCAGGCTGCGCCACACCCCGAGACCGGCCATAGGGTAGCCGGGATGAGTGATGCGCTCGCCGAGATCGAAGCTTGGCGTTTCGGCGCGCCGGGGCTCGCCGCCCAACTGGCGGAGGAGTGGGAGCTGACGCTCGGCGAGCCGTACGTAGCGGGTACCGCGGGTTATGCCGTGCAGGCCGACGCCGCCAATGGAGCGCCCGCCGTGCTCAAGCTCAACTGGCCGCACCGCGAGGCCGAACAGGAGGCCGACGCGCTCGAGCGCTGGGACGGCGGCGGCGCGGTGCGCCTCCTCCGCCGAGACGACGAGCGGCATGCGCTTCTGCTCGAGCGCTGCGAGCCGGGCAGCTTCCTCTCCGAGGGAACCGCCGATCCGCTGGGCGTGCTGATCGAGCTGCTGCCGCGGCTTTGGCAGGACGCCGATGGCTTCCACACGCTGGCCGACGAGGTGGAGTGGTGGGGGCTTGAGGGCGACGTGGGCGCGCTGGCCCGCGAGCTCGCGGCGACGCAGGGCGAGCTCGTGCTCTGCCACCAGGACCTGCACGGCGAGAACGTCCTCGCAGCCGAGCGGGAGCCGTGGCTCGTCATCGACCCGAAACCGCTCGCCGCCGAGCGCGAGTTCAGCGTGGCGCCGATCGTCCGCAGCTCGGAGCTCGGGCACTCGCGGCGCCACGTCGTCGGCCGGCTCGACAGGATCTGTGCTGAGCTCGGCCTCGACCGCGAGCGCGCGCGCGGCTGGGCGATCGTGCAGACCACTGCGTGGATCGAGGACTACGGCGAGTTCAAGACGCACCGAGAGGTGATCGAGTGGCTGAGCTGAAGGCCGTCCTCTTCGACGTGGACTTCACCCTCGCGCGGCCGGGGCCCGAGCTCGGGCCGGAGGGCTACGTCCGCGCCGGCGAGCGCCACGGCCTGCGCCTCGATCCCTCCCGTTATGAGGCCGCCCGCGACGACGCTCTCGTCGAGCTGCGCGTCCATCCCGAGTTCGAGCATGACGACGAGATCTGGTTCCGCTTCACCGAGCGGATCGTGCGCGGGATGGGCGGCGAGGCCGACGCGACGTACGACTGCGCGGTCGAGATCACGCGTGGCTGGGAGCGGCACGAGAACTTCGAGCTCTACGACGACGTGATCGAGACGCTGGCGGCGATCAGCGACGCCGGGCTGCGGATCGGGCTCGTCTCCAATTCCGCGCGCGACGTGCGCGAGTTCGCGCGCCACCACGGGCTCGACGTCGACGCGGGGATCAGCTCCTTCCACCACGGCCGCACGAAGCCGCATGCCTCGATCTTTCGCGCGGTGCTCGACCTGCTCGGCGTCGAGCCCGCCGCGGCGGCGATGGTCGGCGACATGATCGCGGACGACATCGAGGGCGCCCGCGGGGTCGGGATGCGCGCGATCCTGCTCGACCGCGAAGGGCTCCACCGCGACTTCGAGCCGCGGATCGAGAGCCTCGGCGAGCTGCCGGCGCTACTTCTTCTGTGACGCCGCGGCGTCGAGGAACGGCTTGATGATGTCGATCGGCGCCGGGAAGATGATCGTCGACGTCGTGCCGCTCGAGATCTCGAGGAGCGTCTGGAGGTAGCGGAGCTGCAGCGCGATCGGGTGCTCCTCGATCACGACCGCCGCGTCCTTCAGCTTCTCGGCCGCCTGGAACTCGCCCTCGGCGTTGATGATCTTCGCGCGCCGCTCACGCTCGGCTTCCGCCTGACGCGCCATCGCGCGCTGCATCCCGCCCGGAATCTCGACGTCCTTGACCTCGACGATCGAGACCTTGATTCCCCACGGGCCTGTGGCCTGGTCGATGATCCCCTGCAGGATCTCGTTGATCTTCTCGCGCTCGGAGAGAAGCTCGTCGAGCGTGTGCTGGCCGAGCACCGAGCGCAGCGTGGTCTGCGCGATCTGCGACGTCGCGACCATGAAGTTCTCGACCTCGACGATCGCGGACTTCGGCTCGACGATCTTGAAGTAGGCGACCGCGTTGACCCGCACCGGCACGTTGTCCTTGGTGATCACTTCCTGCGGCGGAATGTTGAGCGTGATCGTCCGCAGATCGACCTTCACGAGCTGGTCGACGAGCGGGATCTTCCAGACGATGCCGGGGCCGCGCGGCGGGTCGAGCAGCCGTCCCCAGCGGAAGAAGACCGCTCGCTCGTATTCACGGAAGACGCGGACGAACCCGAACACGCCTCGATCCTACTCCTACCTACGCACGGTGAGCAGGAGGCCGTCGATGCCGGAGACCTCGACCTCCTCGCCGGGCACGAGCTCGGAGTCGTCGCTCGTCTGCGCCTTCCAGAGCGCTCCGTCGACGAAAACGAGACCCGGCGCGCGCACCTTGGCCTTCTGGCCGACCATCGCCTGGATGCCGGTCTTCACCGGCTGGCGTCTCGCGGCCAGGCCCTTGCCGAGCGCCAAGGCCCAGAAGGCGCCGATGGCGCAACCTATCCCGACGATCAGCCACGTATTGACGTGGTAGCCCGCGGGCTCGTTTTGGAAGAGCAAAGCCAGGCCGAAGCCGAGGGATATCACCCCCGCGACGGTGAGCACCCCGTGGGTCGGCGCGTGGAGATCGACCAGGAACATCGCTATCCCGAGCAGGATGAGCCCGATCCCTCCCCAACTCGGCGTCAGCACGGAGAAGCCGTAGAGAGCCATGACCATGCTCACGGCGCCGAGCACGCCGGGCAGCACGACGCCCGGGTGGAAGATCTCGAAGCCGATCCCGATCAGCCCGAGCAGGAAGAGGAGGCTGATCAGATTCGGGTCGATGATCGTGTTCAGGAAGCGCGTGAAGAAGCCAGGCCTCACGTAGTCGATGTGCGCGCCGGCGAGGTGGAGCGTGAACGGCCGCTGTGTGTCCTTCGTGTGGTAGCCGTCGAGCCGGTTCAGGAGCGCAGGCAGCGACGGCGCAATGAGGTCGACGACGTGCATCTTCAGCGCCTGCTGCGCGGTGAGGTTGGACGCGACGCGCACGGCCTTCTCCGGCCATTTCGCATTGCGGCGATGTGACTGCGCGAGCGCGGTGAGCGAGGCGACCGCGTCGTTGATCACCTTCCGCCGCAGGTCCGAGCCGAGGTTCCCACCGCTCGAGTCGATCGGCGTGGAGGAGCCGATGTTCGAGTCGGGCGACATCGCGAGCACGTCCGCCGCCTGCGAGACCCAGACCCCGGCCGAGGCCGCGCGCGCTCCCTCCGGCGAGACGTAGACGATCACCGGCACCTTCGAGCTCAGCTCCGCCTCGTAGATCGTCTTCATCGACGTCGAGAGGCCGCCGGGCGTGTCGAGGACGATCACCGCCGCGTCGTAGCCGGCGCTCGCGGCGTGCGAGAGCTGGTTCGTCAGATAGCCCTGCGTGACCGGATTGATCTCGAGATCCGGCCCGAACGTGATCGCGAGCACCCGCGGCTGTGCGCTCGACGCGCCGGCCGAGCCGGCGACAGCGAGGGAGACAAGCGCCAGCACGACCAGGAGCGCCCGCTTCATCGTGCGCATCAGGATACGCCGCGCGTGACGTTCGTCTGCAAGGGGCGTATCCTCTGGCGGCTTTGAAGGAGCGCTCGGCTGCGGTGGAAGACAAGAGGCGGCAGATTCTCGACGCCGCTGTGCGCGTGTTCGCGCGCAAGGGCTTCCACGCGAGCCGGGTCGGCGACATCGCCGAGGAAGCCGGTGTCGCGCACGGGCTCCTCTACCACTACTTCGACTCCAAGGACAAGGTCCTCGAGGCGGTTTTCCACGAGAACTGGAGCGTCCTGCAGGAGCGGATCGCGAACGTCGAGGAGACGGACGAGCCCGCGGCCGACCAGCTCCGCCACGTCGCCATGATCGTCCTCCGCACGTGGCTGCACCTGCCCGATGTCGTGCGGGTCGTGATCCGCGAGTTCGGCCGCAGCCCGGAGCTCGCAGACCGTATCGGCGAGCTTGCGCAGCCGATCGAGGTGATCGAGCGGATCATCGAGCGCGGCGTCGAGCGCGGCGAGTTCCAGCAAGACATCGATCCCCGCGTCGCCGCGACCGTCGTCTACGGCGGCATCGACGAGCTGCTCACCGCCTGGGTGCTCGACCGGCTGCCGGCCGACGAGGACGCGGTATCGGCTGCCGAGCAGACGTTCTTCGCGGTGAGCCTCCGCGGGCTCCTCGCCACTACTGCGGGCTGACGAGCTCTGCGAAGCGCGCGGCGCCGACGTTGCCGCCCGAGAGCACGACTCCCGTCGCGCGTTCGCGGGCGTCGACCTTGCGTGAGAGCAGCGCCGCGACGCCGACCGCGCCGCTCGGCTCGGAGACGAGCTTGAGCCGGTCGTAGAGGAAGGTCATCGCCGCGACGATCTCGTCGTCGGTGACGGTGACGATCTCGTCGACGCGTTGCCGGTTGACTTCGAAGGTGAGCTCGCCGGGCTCGGTCGCCTGCAAGCCGTCGGCGATCGTCCTGGGCACGTCGATGCGGACGCGCTCGCCGCCGGCGAGCGACTGCCGCGTGTCGTCTCCCGTTGCCGGCTCGACGCCGACGACGTGGCTGCCTGGGCGGAGCGCCTTCGCCGCGGTCGAGCAGCCGGCGATCAGCCCACCGCCACTGACCGGAACGAGCAGGACGTCGAGCTCGGGGACGTCCTCGAGCAGCTCGAGCGCCGCCGTGCCCTGGCCGGCCATGACGAGCGGGTCGTCATACGGCCTCACGAGCTCGAGCCCGCGCTCGCCGGCGAGCCGGACGCCGATCTCCTCGCGACTCTCCGTCCAGCGGTCGTACATCACGATCTCGGCGCCGTAGCCGCGCGTCGCCTCGAGCTTTGCGACGGGCGCGTCCTGCGGCATCACGATCGTCGCGTGCGAGCCGAGCAGCTTCGCGGCGAGCGCGACCGCCTGCGCGTGGTTGCCGGAGGAGTAGGCGAGGACGCCGCGGCTGAGCGCGTCCTCGTCCAGCGAGGAGATCTTGTTGTAGGCGCCGCGGAACTTGAAGGCGCCGCCGCGCTGGAAGCACTCCGCCTTGACGTGGACGCGCGCGCCCGTCAGCTCGTCGAGGGTGCGGGAGGTGAAGACCGGTGTGCGGTGCGCGACTCCTTTGAGTCGCTCCGCTGCGCGCTGAACGTCCTCGAGCTCGATCACCGGCAAGGCCCGGCGCCGCGGCGGAAGAGCCCGAATCCCCAGAGCGAGCCCTGGTCGACGTAGTAGACGGAGCGCGCGCCGTGCGAGTCGGCGATGAGTGCGTCGTAGCTGGAGCACGCAAACGAGCGCAGGAAGCCAACCCGTTTGCGCAGCTCGAGCTGAGTCGCGCCGAGACGCAGGCCGTTCTCGGCGTGCCAGCCGCCCGGCTGCCAGAGCGTGTAGACCGCGGAGACGACTCCGGCGGCGAACTCCACCGCAAGCCCGTGCCTGTCGAACCGGCGGTAGGTGAAGTACCAGGTCGTCCGCGCGCAATCGGTGCAGACGCCGTAGAACGTCCCGAGCGTGGCGCGGACGGCGTGTCGCGACTCGCCAAGGCGGACGCCGCCGAGCGAGCGGCCGGGGACGAGCGTCCCGGCGCGCGGCAGGCCGGCGGCGGCCGGCGCGGCAAGCGCGAGAGCCGCTACGGCGGTCGCAATCAGGCTCCGGCTCATATGCTCGGAGTATGTCTCTCTGGGACTCCGTCGCGGACCTCGAGCTCAAGGTCGACGGCTATTCGCTGCAACGGCGCGAATCGCAGACGCCGTCCGACTGGACGCGCGTCACAACGACGGTCGTCCTGAGCGGCGACGGCTCCGCGGGCGAGGGGGAGGACGTCACCTACGAGGCCGAAGCCCACGACGACTACCCGGGCGAGCTGATGCTCGCCGGCACGTGGACGCTCGAGGATTTCTCCCATCATCTCGACACGTGCGAGGAGCTGGCCGAGGGCTATCGCCGCTGGACGTTCGAGAGCGCGGCGCTCGATCTCGCGCTACGGCAGAACGAGCTCGGGCTCGGCGAGGCGCTCGGCCGGGCTGAGCGGCCCGTCCGCTTCGTCGTCTCGACGCGCGCGGCGCCCGAGCGCTGGCTCGAGCACGCGCCCGCGCTCGAGTTCAAGCTCGACGCGGAGACGGACTGGGATCGCGCGCTGCTGCGAGGCCTACGCGAGCTCGATCGCGTCCGCGTCATCGACCTGAAGGCGTACTACCGCGGCACGAGCGTCGATCTTCTCCCCGATCCCGAGCTCTACCGCGCCATCGCCGAGGAGCTCCGTGACGTCGTGATCGAGGACGCGTGGCTCGAGGACGGCTGCCGCGAGGCGCTCGCCGGCGCCGAGGACAGGCTCAGCTTCGACGCGCCCATTCACTCCCTCGCCGACCTCGACGGCCTCCCGCTCGAGCCGCGCTGGCTGAACGTCAAGCCGTCGCGGTTCGGGACGGTGCGGGAGCTGGTCGAGACGATCGAGGCGTGCGAGGAGCGCGGGATCCGGATGTACGGCGGCGGCCAGTACGAGCTGGGGCCGGGGCGGCCGCAGATCCAGCGGTTCGCGAGCGTCTTCTATCCGGACGGGCCGAACGACGTCGCGCCGGCGGTCTACAACGAAGGCGAGCCGCGCGAGGGACTCCCAGAGAGCCCGCTGCCGGCGCGCGAAGGGGTCGGGTTCTGAACCTCTTCGACGACGCGCCGCTCCGCTTCGGCGGCGACCTCGGGGCAACAATGTGGGGCGGCACGCTCTACGAGCTCGCGCCTGGGATGTCGTCGCCCTATCACTGGCAGATGGGGGAGGAGGAGTGCTGCATCGTGATCACCGGCACACCGACGCTGCGCGCGTCCGAGGGAGAACGCGTTCTCGAGCCGTGGGATGTCGCCTGGTTTGTGCGCGGCCGGGCCGGCGCGCACGGACTGCGCAACGACGCCGACGAGCCCGCGCGTGTCGTCTTCTTCTCGACCGTCTCCGACCCCGAGGTTGCCGTGTATCCGGACGAAGGGAAGGTTGGCGTGGTCGCAGGCTGGAGCCGAGATGACATTGCGACCATCCGCGGCTGGGTGGAAGAGGAACCGTGATCGTCAATCTGCTCGATGTCGAGCGTGGAGAACAGCTCGATCGTGATGGCTTCCGCTTCTTTGGTCGACCGGTCGGCCGTTCGCTCGGTGCCGAGCGGCTCGGCTGCGGGCTCTACGACCTTCCGCCGGGCGAGCAGCTCTGGCCCTACCACTGGCACGACGGTCGGGAGCTTCGCCCGGGCGACGTCGTCGCGTTTCCCGAGGGTGAGGAGGGAGCGCACACGTTCCTGAACCACTCGGGCGAGGACGCGCGCGTCGCGATCTTCTCCGCGCGCAACACCGGCTCGTCGGCGTACCCGGACAGTGGCAAGGTCAGTGCGGTCGGCCTGCTCTTCCGCACCGCGGACGCGGTCGACTACTGGGAGGGCGAAGGCCGGGGCTAGCGGAACGCGTTTTCCCCGGTCAGCGCTTTGCCGACCGAGAGCGTGTGCACTTCGTGCGTGCCCTCGTAGGTGAGGACGGTCTCGAGGTTGTTCATGTGGCGGATGACCGGATACTCGAGCGTGATCCCGTTGCCGCCGAGGATCGAGCGGGCGCTGCGGGCCACCTCGAGCGCGCCGCGGACGTTGCCCATCTTCCCCATCGAGACGTGCTCCGGCCGCAGCGTCCCCTCGTCCTTCATGCGGCCGAGGTGGAGCGCGAGAAGACCGCCGCGGTTCACCTCGAGCGCCATCTCCGCGAGCTTCTGCTGCGTCAGCTGGTAGCCGGCGATCGGCTTGTCGAAGACGATCCGCTCCTTCGCGTAGTCGAGCGCAGTCTCGAGGCAGGTGCGCGCCGAGCCGACGACGCCGAAGACGATCCCGAAGCGGGCCTCGTTGAGGCAGGAGAGGGGCCCGCGCAGCGAGCTCACGTCGGGGAAGCGGTTCTCCTCGGGCACGCGGACATCTTTGAGGACGAGCTCGGAGGTGACGGAGGCGCGCAGCGACATCTTGTGGTGCATGAGCGGCGCCTCGAAGCCCGGCATGTCCTTCTCGACGAGGAAGCCGTTGATCTCGCCGTTCTCGGTCCGGGCCCAGACGACGGCGACGTCCGCGATCGAGCCGTTCGTGATCCACATCTTGGCGCCGTTGAGGATCCAGTCGGAGCCGTCGCGCTTCGCCGTCGTGCGCATCGAGCCGGGATCGGAGCCGGCGTCGGGCTCGGTCAGCCCGAAGCAGCCGATCTTCTCGCCGGCGTGCATGGCGGGGAGCCAGCGCTGCTTCTGCTCCTCGGAGCCCCATTTCCAGATCGCGTACATCGACAGCGAGCCCTGTACCGAGACGAGGCTGCGGATGCCGGCGTCGCCCGCCTCGAGCTCCTGGCAGACGAGGCCGTACATCACCGAGCTCGCCTCGGGCAGGCCGTAGCCCTCGAGGTGCATCCCGAACAGGCCGAGTTTCGCGAGCTCGGGGATCAGTTCCGGGGGCAGCTCGCCGCGCTCGAACCAGTCGCCGACGTACGGCTTGACCTTCTCGGCCACGAACTTCCGCACCGTGTCGCGAATCGCGCGCTCCTCGTCGGAGAGGAGAACGTCGAGCGCGAGGTAGTCGAGGGGATCGATGTCGGTCTTTTGGGCGGTTGTCGCCATGCGCCCATCGTACGGTTTCAAGCCGGTTTCCGGCGGGAAAGGTAATGTTTGACTGACTAGTCAATCAACCTTTGCAGGAGGTCTTTCGGTGGTCGCCATCGACGAACGCACAGCGACAGGTGTCTCTTTCTCCCTGACGGAGGAACAGAAGGAACTGCGCCGCCTGGCGCGCGAATTCGCCGAGAAGGAGATTCGCCCGCACGAGGCCGAATGCGACGCCGAGATGCGCCATCCGGTCGACGTGCTCGCGAAGGCGCACGAAGTCGGCCTCATGAACCTCCACGTTCCGGAGGAGTTTGGCGGTGCGGGCCTTCCCGCGTTCGACGGGATGCTCGTGGGCGAGGAGCTCTACTGGGGCTGCTCCGGTATCGGCACGTCGATCACCGCCAACGGCCTCGGCTCTGGCCCCGTGATCGGCTTCGGCTCGGACGAGCAGAAGCGCAAGTGGCTGACGCCGCTCCTCGAGACGCCGATCCTCTGCTCGTTCGGGCTCTCGGAGCCCGGCGCCGGCTCGGACGTCGCGTCGCTCAAGACGACGGCGGTGCTCGAGGGTGACGAGTACGTCCTCAACGGCTCGAAGACGTTCATCACGAACGCGGGCTACGCCGCGTGGGCGACGATCTTCGCGAAGACCGGCAAGCAGGAGATGTCGTGCTTCATCGTTCCGATGGACGCGCCGGGCGTGACGCTCGAGAAGCACCTCGACAAGATGGGCCAGCGCGCGACCGACACGTCGGCGTTTGCGCTGCAGGACGTGCGCGTCCCGGTCGAGAACCGGATCGGCGAGGAAGGCGACGGCTTCAAGATCGCGATGGCGACCCTCGACGCGACCCGCCCCGGCACCGCCATCGGCGCCGTCGGCGTCGCGCAGGCGGCGTACGAGCATGCGGTCGAGTACGCGAAGGAGCGCGTCACCTTCGACGTCCCGATCGCGATGCATCAGGGCGTCAACTTCATGATCGCCGACATGGCGACGGAGATCGAGGCTTCGCGCCTTCTCTGCTGGCAGGCGGCGTGGATGCTCGACCAGGGTTACGGCCGCAAGGGGACGCTCTACTCCTCCTTTGCCAAGCGGTTTGCGGCCGACACGGCGATGAAGGTGACGACCGACGCCGTCCAGGTCTTCGGCGGCTACGGCTACATCAAGGAGTACCCGGTCGAGAAGCTCATGCGCGACGCGAAGCTCTTCCAGATCTACGAGGGAACGTCCCAGATCCAGCGCCTCGTGATCGCGCGCGAGATCTTCATGCCGAAGTAAAACAAGTCACCGTCTCGGCATCGGTCGGCGTGGGTACGCCACTGGAACCATGCGGTTTGTGAGTTGGCGTCGCCAACCCACGCCACGTGGCGACGCCACGCCACGCCAACTCGTGGCTACCTGTCCTCGGCGGCGCGGATCGCATCGACGAGCCAGGCGGGGATCCGCGTCGCGCGCATCGTCCGCGCGTCGACGCACGCGTGCTCGGTGTGGCCGTCCGCGACGAGCTCGTCACCGCGCGTGATCGCGTACTCGTAGCGGAAGCGCGCGCCGCGCAATCCGAGGCAGCGGCAGTGGACGGCGAGCTCGTCGTCGAAGCGGGCAGGAATCCGGTAGCGGCAGAGCGACTCGAGCACGATCGCCTCGATGCCGTGGTCGCGCAGCGCCTGGTAGCCGCCGGCGAACGCGCGCAGGTACTCGACGCGCGCGACCTCGAACCAGACGAGGTAGCTCGCGTTGTGGACGATCCCCTGCGCGTCGGTGTCGGCGAAGCGCACGCGGATATCGGTCGAGAAGGTGTAGCCGTCCACGGCCGTCAGTATCTCGTTATCGTCGAGTGATCCGGCTGGACGCTTCGCCGGCTTAGCCGGCGAAGCCCGGCCGAAGAGCAGTGGGAGGAGGAGCAATGGCAGAGCGGAACAAGGATCTCCTGGGCCGGCTGGCCGATCTGAGCGAGGAGGCGATCCAGCGTCTCTCCGATGCGCCCGGCGCCGACCGCGTGCTCCAGGCGCTCAAGGGCCTCGGCGATCGGGTCGACGAGTTGCAGCGGCGCACGAAGGGCTTCGAGGAGCTCGAGCAGCGGCTGAGCGCGCTCGAGAAGAAGGTCTCAGGGCTCTCGAAGAAGCCTGGCCGCGCGGGCGGCCCACCAGCCAAGAAGACCCAGTAGCAAACCGCCGGCGACATCCGTCGGCGTGTGGAAGCCGGCGAGCACGAGCAGGACGACCGCCGCGACGAGCCACGCCGCGAGCGCTTCGCGCAACCGCGGCCACGCGGTCGCGAGCACGGCCGCGACGAGTGCGCATCGCAGCGCGTGGCCGCTCGGCCACGAGGAGTCGAACGCCGTCACGTGGACGCCGCCGCGGTAGAGGGCCGGCCGTGTCAGGACGTGGCGGATGACGACCTCCGCGACGACGGCGGCGATCCAGGCCACGATCCAGCCGGGCGCGCGCAGCTTCCAGGCGCCGAGCCCGACGAGCAGGAACGAGACGACGACCTGTCCCGGCAGCGTGACCAGCTGCGCGACGGCCATGCCGGCCGGATGCCACCCGGCATGGAAGAGCGGCACGACCGACTCGAGGAACGCCGGCGGGCCTCCGGGCTTGCCGGCGAAGGGCATCAGGTGGTCGCACGACCACTGATCGAGACTGGTCAGCGGTCCGGCAGCGACAAGCACCGCAATCACCGCGAACGCGATCGCAGACAACGCTATTAACACAGTGTTACTAGCGCGGGACACGCACGCGCACGGCCGCGGGCACGACCTCGAAGCGGGCCGGCGTCGCGCCGATCGGCTCGCCGTCCACCTCGACCGGTAACGGCTCGGCGGCGTCGATCGCGACGGTCGCGCTGTGCACGTGATCGATCTTCGGATGCTCGAGGTAGCGGCCGCTGTAGAGCTTCGGCGCCGTCGTGAGGAAGTCGAGCTTGTTGACGTCGCCGATGAAGACGACGTCGAAAAGCCCGTCGTCCTGGCGCGCGTCGGGCGCGAGCTGCATGCCGCCGCCGTGCCAGCGGCCGCTCGCCACGATCACGTCGTGCATCGCGCCGCGGCGCTCCTCGCCGCTGTCGAGCGTGACGGTCACCTCGGTGTTCTGCCAGGCGAGGAACTCCCGCGTCAGCGCGTAGAAGAACGTCCCCTTCCCGCCGAGCCGCTTGGACATGGAGTTCGCGCGCCGTGCGACGGCGCCGCTCATCCCCGCCGAGCCGACGTTGGCGAAGTACCGGCCGGCGCCGTCGATCTCGACGCGCCCGACGTCGATCGTCCGCGTCTCGCCCGCGAGAGCGACGCGCACTGCGGCATCGAACGCGGCCGGAATCCCGTGAGTACGGCCGAAGTCTTGGCCTGTGCCGTTGGGGAGGACGGCGATCTCGGTGCCGGTTCCGACGACGCCGTTGACGACCTCGTTCACCGTCCCGTCGCCGCCGACGACGACGAGGAGCCGGTCGCCGGCGTCGCGCGCCACCTCGGCAAGGTGCCCCGGGAACTCGGAGAGCACCTCGTCGCCGCTCAGTCCGAGCTCGGCGGCCCGCCGGCGGAGTTCCGGCCAGCGCTTGCCCGTCGCCCCGTTGCCGGACGCCGGGTTGACCAGGAAGAGCGGCTCGCCCGAGGCGTTAATCGGAGGTGACGGTCGCGAGCGCGACGCGCGTCATCCGGTCGACCGCCGCGCGCAGCTCCTCGTCCGTGATCCGCGTGAAGGTGCCCTCGACGATGATGTCCGAGACGGTCAGGAGGCAGCCGGCCTGCACGTCCTGCACCTTCCCGATCCCGCCGATCGCCGCGACCGTGAACAGCGCCGCAGCCTCCATCTCCACTCCGAGCACGCCGCGGCTCGACCAGCGGCCGTACTGGCCGTCGTCCGGGTTGTAGAAGACGTCGCTCGAGACGATCGGGCCGACGTGCATCGGCTGCTTCAGCTCCTTCGCCGCGTGCACCGCGCCGTGGACGAGCGACCAGGCCGCGGTCGGGCAGTGCGGCTCGTTGCCGACGAGGTGGGTGGCCGTCGAGTCGGCCGGGATCGCGGTCAGAGCGACGATCAGGTCGCCGAGCGCGTGATGCGGCTGCAGACCCCCGCACGTCCCGACGCGCATCAGCCGCTTGCAGCCGAGCTGGATCAGCTCCTCGAAGACGATCGTCGCGCCCGGGCAGCCCATGCCGGTGCCCTGGACGGAGACGGGCTTCCCTTCCCACGTGCCGGTGAAGCCGAGGAGACCGCGCTCCCCGTTCACCTGGGTCACGTCCTGCAGGTACGTGTCTGCGATGTACTTGGCGCGCAGCGGGTCGCCGGGGAGGAGGACGGCATCGGCGTAGTCGCCGGGCTCGGCACGAAGATGGATTGGCATGGCGCGACTCTAACTTGCACGATGTCGCAGTCATGACCGCGACGGTCTCGCCGAGCTACGAGCAGATCCTCGACTTCTGCGCCGAGGATCCGGTCGAGCGCGTCTTCCTCGAGGACGTCGCGCGGCGCGGGCTGGGACGCTTCTCCGCCGTCGCGGACGGCGGCGGCCGGCTCACCGCGCTCTGTCACGTCGGCGCGAACATCGTCCCGTCGGGACAGGACTGCGGCGCCTTCGCCGAGGCGGCGACGCGCGGCGGGGGCGCGCGGATGCTGATCGGCGAGGAGCGCGCGGTCGGCGAGTTGTGGGACGAGGCCCGCGACGGGCTGCCGCGGCCGCGCGACGACCGGCCGGGGCAGCCGGTCTACGTCCTCGGCGAGCCGCCCGAGCCGGGCGAGACGCACCTCCGCGAGGCGCAGTCGCTCGACCTCGAGCTGCTCGTCCCCGCCTGCGCCGCGGCGCACCGCGAGGAGATCGGCATCGACCCGTTGCACCGCGACGCCGACGGCTTTCGGTGGCGGACGCGGCAGCAGATCGAGGAGGGCCGCTCGTGGCTATGGGTCGAGGACGGCGTGATCCGCTTCAAGGCCGAGGCGTCGGCGTGGACGCCGTCGGCCGTGCAGCTCCAACAGGTCTGGGTCGACCCGCAGGCGCGCCGGCGCGGCTATGCGAAACGCGGCCTCGCCGACCTCTGTCGCCTGCTGCTCGAGCGGGCGCCGACCGTCTGCCTGTTCGTCCGGCCGGAGAACACGCCCGCGCTGCGGCTCTACGACTCGATCGGGATGACGCGCACGCTCATGTACCGCTCGCTCGTCTTTTGAGGACGCGGCAGACTGAGCCAATGGAGGAGCTGCGCGAAAGAGTCGAGCGCTTCATCCGTGAGCACGAGCTGATTGCGCCCGGCGGCGAGGTGACATGCCTCGTCTCGGGCGGCGCCGACTCGACGTGTCTCTGGCACGTCCTCGGCGAGCTCGGCTACCGCGTCTCCGCCGTCCACGTGAACCACAAGCTGCGGGGCGGGGACGCCGACGCGGACGCCCGCTTCTGCGCCGAGGTGCTCGGCGCCGAGGTCGTCGAGCTCGACGGCAGCGGGCTGACCGAAGCGGCTCTCCGCGAGCAGCGCTACTCCGTGGCGCGCGACCGGCTCCGCGCGACCGGCCACACGGCCTCCGACCAGGTGGAGACGATCCTCTACCGGCTCGTCTCGCGGGGCGCGCCCACGGGAATCGCGCCGCGCAACGACGACGGGGTCGTCCACCCGCTCCTGCCCGTCTGGCGTGAGGAGACGGAGGAGCACTGCCGCGCGCACGATCTCGCCTTCCGCACCGACGCGACCAACGCCGCCACGAAGCGCGGCCTGATCCGCGACGAGATCCTGCCGCTGCTCCGCCGCCTTCACCCGGCCGCCGACGAGAACCTCCTGCGCGCGCTCGACCAACGCGCCACGCTGCCGCCGGCCCTCGCCGAGCTCCTCGCTGCGCCGGCGGGCTCGAAGCGCGTCGACCTCGGCGGCGGGCTGCAGGCGGTGCGCGAGTACGAGAGGCTCTGGCTCGAGCAGGGTCCGGTCGAGCTCGCGGGCGAGGTGCGGTGGGGGGAGTGGGTGATTCGCAGCGAGCTGGCAGGCCTTAGAGTGCGGGGGTGGAGGCCCGGCGACCGGCTGGCTGGTAGGAGGCGCAAGATCCAGGACGTTTTCGTCGACGCGAAGGTGCCCCGCTCGCAGCGCGAGGCGTGGCCGCTCGTCGTGCGCGGCGACGAGGTCGTCGCGGTGCCCGGCATCGTCGAGCACCCGGAGGTCGTCTGTGAGCGCGACTGAGCTCGAACAGGCCGTCGGCGAAGTCCTGATCGAGAAGGACGCGCTGCGGCGGCGGATCGCGGAGCTCGGCACCGAGGTCTCCGCCGACTACGCCGGTCGTGACCTACTGCTCGTCGGCGTCCTGAAGGGCGCGGTCTTCTTTCTCGCCGACCTGATGCGCCACATCACCGTCCCGTGCGAGATCGACTTCATGGCGATCTCGAGCTACGGCGCCTCGACCGACTCCTCGGGTGTCGTCCGGATCCTCAAGGACCTCGACATCAACATCGAGGGGCGCCACGTCCTCGTCGTCGAGGACATCATCGACTCCGGCCTGACGCTCTCCTATCTGATGCGGAATCTCGAGGCGCGCGAGCCGGCGAGCCTCGAGGTCTGCGCGCTCCTGACGAAGCCGGACCGGCGCGAGATCGAGGTGCCGGTGCGCTACACGGGCTTCGAGATTCCGAACCGTTTCGTGATCGGCTACGGGCTCGACTTCGCCGAGCGGTACCGGAACCTGCCGTACGTCGCCGTCCTCAACGACGAGCTGGTTCCCGACAACGCGTAGCCGGCGCCGCGGCGCGTCCGTTACACGGGCATGCCGCTGGTACCCTCACCCCAGGTTTTCTTGTGAACCGTTTTTTCCGTAGCGCGCTCTTCCCGCTCGTCATCATCGCGGCGCTCGTCTGGCTGGCTTTGCAGATGCTTGGCGGCCACGGGCAGAAGACGCAGCAGCAGTCCACATCCTTCGTCCTCAACCAGATCAACACGAACTGGAGGCAGATTCAGGGGCCGGTTCAGATCGACCCGAACCACCAGTCGATCACCGCCGAGATCAAGGGCCAGACGTACGTCGTCAACTACGCGACGCCGCAGTCGGAGCTCATCTTCGAGCATGCGCTGAACCGGCACGGCGTCAGCTTCAACTCGAAGGGCATCGGCGGCTTCTCGTGGACCGGAGCGCTGATCGGGTTCCTCCCATTCCTGTTGCTGATCGGCTTCTGGATCTTCCTGATGAACCAGGTGCAGGGCGGCGGCTCGAAGGTGATGAGCTTCGGCAAGTCGCGCGCGAAGCGGATGACGCCCGACTCGCCGAAAATCGGCTTCAAGGACGTCGCCGGCGTGGACGAGGCGGTCGAGGAGCTGCAGGAGATCAAGGAGTTCCTCGAGAACCCGAAGAAGTTCCAGGCGCTCGGCGCGCGCATCCCGAAGGGCGTTCTCCTCTACGGGCCGCCCGGCACGGGTAAGACGCTGCTCGCGCGCGCGGTCGCGGGTGAAGCCGGCGTTCCGTTCTTCTCGATCTCCGGCTCCGACTTCGTCGAGATGTTCGTCGGCGTCGGCGCCTCGCGTGTGCGCGACCTGTTCGAGCAGGCGAAGCAGGCGTCGCCGTGCATCGTCTTCATGGACGAGATCGACGCGGTTGGCCGCCATCGCGGTGCCGGCCTCGGTGGCGGCCACGACGAGCGCGAGCAGACGCTGAACCAGCTGCTCGTCGAGATGGACGGCTTCGAGATGAAGGACAACATCATTCTCATCGCCGCGACGAACCGGCCCGACATCCTCGACCCGGCGCTCCTGCGTCCAGGCCGCTTCGACCGCCAGATCGTCGTCGACCGGCCCGACCGCCTTGGCCGCCGCGCGATCCTCGCCGTCCACACGAAGGGCAAGCCGCTCGCGCCGGAGATCGACCTCGACACGCTCGCGTCCGGTACCCCAGGCTTCACGGGCGCCGACCTCTCGAACCTCGTCAACGAGGCGGCGCTGCTCGCGGCGCGCCGCGGCAAGAAGATCATCGAGCAGGAAGAGCTGGAGGAGGGGATCATGCGCGTCGTCGCCGGCCCGGAGAAGAAGGCTCGTCTCCTGTCGGAGCACGAGCGCAAGATCACCGCGTACCACGAGATGGGACACGCGCTCGTCGGCAACTTCCTCGAGCACACCGACCCGGTCCACAAGATCACGATCGTCTCCCGCGGCCAGGCGCTCGGCCTGACGATCTCGCTGCCGACCGAGGACCGGTATCTGACGACGCGCACGGCGCTCATGCACCAGATGGGCATGACGCTCGGCGGTCGCGCGGCGGAGGAGATCGTCTTCCACGAGGTCACGACGGGCGCCGCGAACGACCTCGAGAAGGTCACCCAGACCGCGAAGTCGATGATCATGCGCTTCGGGATGAGCGAGAAGCTCGGCCCTCGCGTCCTCGGCCGCAACCACGACATGCCGTTCCTCGGGCGCGACTACGGCGCCGAGGCCGATTACTCCGAGGAGATCGCGCGCGAGATCGACGACGAGATCCGCCGCGTGATCGAGGAGTCGCACGAGCTCGCGCTCGCCGTGCTGCGCGAGCACATGGACGACCTCCACAAGATCTCCGCGATCCTCATCGAGCGCGAGACGATCGACCGCGACCAGTTCGAGCGGCTCCTCGCCGGCGAGGACGAGGGAACGGTCTTCCCGGACGAGGCGCCGGCGCAGCCGGAGCCCGAGCCGAAGCCTGAGCCGAAGCGCGAGCGCCAGCCGCGCCCGCGGCCGTTCCCGCTGCCGGGCTCGGCCATGCAGGGCCCGGACCCCGCGAAGAGCTAACTGACGCTGCTTCGCGGCTGTCGTCGCTCAAGTGACATTCCCGAAGTGGCCGCCAGCGAAGGAGCATGCTGCCGTGAACAGCGGCGCGACGATTCTTGAGGACAGGGAGACGGTCGAACTTCTGCGCGGCCGCCCGGACCTACTCGCCATCGCGGACGCTGTGCGGGCGGGCCATCTTCGCCCGGCCACTGCGCGCAGACGACGGCGAACTCTCCTGCTCGCGGCGGCAACCGTCGCACTGGTGGCCGGCGTCTGCTTCTCGGTCGTGTTGAGCTACGGCGGCGGCTTGTCGCCGGGGCACTCCGTCACATCCGGGTCTGGCGGCCGTTTCGAGCCGCTTTCTTCGATCTCCGTATCGAGCGTGTCTGACGCAGCTGCCCTGCTGCCATTCAGGCTCGTGCTTCCGCCGAACGCAACGCCGACCAACATGCAGGTCTCAGATCCGAGGCGTACTTCAGCCTCCGGAGCCTGGTTCTCGGCCCAATTCGACACCTCGAACGACGGCAGCTATCAGCTCTTCGAGCGGGCATCGGATGCGACAGTCGCGACGCTCCAGGATTGGGTGCAGAACTCGACCAGTTGCTCGGGGTGCACCACCGACAAGCTCGTGACCGAAGATGGCGTACAGGTAGCCGTCTTCGCGTCACCTGTTCTCGGCCTCCAGCTGTACTGGGTTCGAGGAGACGCAACCGGCCCGATCCTCAGCCAGCTTGTCTGGCCCAGCGATACGTTCGACCAGCGGACGGCACTCGCAGTGGCGGCTGACATGATCAGCCAGTCCGGCTGACCGATGCTCGGGGGACATTCCCGAGCACCAATCGGAGGTGCAGAGATGGGAAGCAAGCGCAAGCGGATGGCGGGGCGGTATGCCCGGCGAGCGAAGATCTCGGGCGAGGAGGCCGTCACGATCTCGTTCGGGTTCAGTTCGCTCGCGATCGCGATCCTCGCCGGGGTGCTCGAGGAGTTGCCCTACGTGGGCCTCCCGATGGCGCTGCTGTTCTTCCACTTTCACAGGACGGTGCTGGTGACCGATCAGCACGTATACGTGTATCGCGACCTCCCGCTCCACCGGCCGGGTGCACAACTCGGGCGGTATCCCCTGGGCCCGGATACGGTCACGCGCGTCCGCGGGAAACTCACGTTCTCCGACGGTCAAGTCGTCTGGCACAGCCCGCTGTTCGCCTGGCGCGTACGGCAGGTAGCGGAGGCCGTGCAGGCGGCCCGCGCCGCGTCCTAAGATCGGCCGTTGGGGTCGCGGGCGATGGGCGACCGGCTGCGGCCTCTCTGGGACTTCGACGATCTCGACGGCAGCGAGACACGCTTTCGCGCCCAGCTCGGCGAGGAGACGACCGACGCCGGTCGCGCCGAAGTGCTGACGCAGCTCGCGCGCGTCGAGAGTCTCCGCGACGAGTTCGAGAAGTGCGACGCGCTGCTCGACGAGGCGGGCGCGCTCGGCGGGGCCGAGGTGCGGGTGCTGCTCGAGCGCGGCCGGCGTGAGCGGTCATCAGGCCGTCCCGAAGCGGGCCGCGAGGAGTTCGAGCGGGCGTTCGAGCTCGCGCGCGCGAGCGGCGACGACGTCCTCGCGGTCGACGCGGCACACATGGCCGCGCTCGTCGGCGACAGCGAGGCATGGACGGCGCGCGGCATCGAGATCGCGGCGGCGTCGAACGATCCAGGCGTTCGTTACTGGCTCGGCCCGCTCTACAACAACGTCGGCTGGGCGCGGCTCGACGCGGGCGACGCCGCCGGCGCGCTCGAGGCGTTCGAGCTCGCACTCGCCTCCCGCGAGCGCGACGACTCGCGGCCGTCCTCGATCGCGCATGCGCGCGACGCCGTAGAAGAGGCACGTCGCGCCCTCGCCGAGAGCTAGCCGCTGCCGTCCGGCTGCCACCACGGCCAGCCGAGCAGCCCGATCCCGCCGGCGACGCAGATCGCTCCCACCACCGCCCAGAACGTGCTGCCCGTCATCGACGAGCCGTGGATCCAGTTCAGCCCCTGCCCGATCCACACCACCCCGGTGAGGAAGAGCAGCGCTCCAAAGATCCGTCTCACGGCTGTCACGACCCGAATCTACAGCCCAGAAGGTCCTTTGTAAGGCGGATGAAAAATCCGTCTGCGCCAGCTTTCCGGCGCGAGCTTCCTCTTCGTAGACGCAATCACCACAACATCCCGAAGGGGGAAAGCGATGAAGCACGTTCTGCTCGGAGTCGCGGCGGTACTGGCAGCGGCAGCGTTCTTGCCGGCCGCAGCCGGCGCGGCAACCGTTCGCGGCGTCGTCGTGGGGCGAAGCGCCCACCACACGCTGCTCGTGGCGACACGCACCGGCCGCGTCGTCGCGATCAGAGGTCGCGCTGCGATCGGCTCGCGCGTCGTCGGCCGGCAGGTCGTCGGCCACGCGACTCACGCCCGCATCCATGGCGTCGTCGTGACGACGAAAGGCTCGACGATCTTCGTGGCGAGCAACCGTCACATGGTCGCGATCCACGAGGGTCGCACGCTCGCCGCCGGCGGCTCCTCTTCGAGCCCGGCTCCGGGCACGATCGTCACCTCGACCGTGACGATCGGCAAGAGCGGGCAGCTCGACGATCAGGGTGAGCAGGACGACGGCCAGGACTCGTCCTCCAGTGTCCCGATCACGGCGACGGTCGACGCGGTCGGCAGCGGCACCGTGACGATCAACGTCAACGGCACCGACGTGACGGTCGACCTGCCGGACGGACTGACGCTGCCGCAGTCGCTCGTCGGACAGACCGTGACGATCAATATCTCGATCGGCCAGGGCGACGACCAGGGCGACGACAACAACGATCAGGGCGACAGCGGGGACGGCGACAGCGGGGACGGCGGCAGCGGCGGCTGACGCACCACGCGGGCCGGCTGGGGCGGCCTAGCCGCGGACTGCCCCAGCCGGCGGCGGGTGTAGCGCCATAGGCTTCGCGGCGTGACCCCGCTCGAGGAGCGCTTTCCGCGGCCGTCGGTGATGGGCGTGATCAACGTCACGCCCGACTCGTTCTCGGACGGCGGCGTCCACCTCGATCCCGACGTTGCGGCCGCGGCCGCGAAGCGGATGATCGAGGACGGAGCGGCGCTCGTCGATGTCGGCGGCGAGTCGACGCGGCCGGGCTCGGCGGGAGTCTCCGCCGAGGAAGAGCTGGCGCGCGTCGTCCCCGTCCTCGACCGGCTCGGCGGCGAAGTCCCGCTCTCGATCGACACCTCCAAGGCGGCGGTCGCGCGCGCGGCGCTCGAGCGCGCGGCGCTCGAGCGCGGCGCACTTCTCGTCAACGACGTCACCGCGCTGCGCGGCGATCCGGAGCTCGCCGGCGTCGTCGCGGATTCCGGCGCGTATCTCTGCCTGATGCACATGCAGGGCACTCCGCGCGCGATGCAGGCGGAGCCGCGCTACGACGACGTCGCCGCCGAGGTTGCCGCCTTCCTCGAGGAGCGGCTCGCGTTCGCGGTCGCAGAAGGCATCGCCGAGGAGCGGATCTGCCTCGATCCCGGCATCGGCTTCGGGAAGACGGTCGCGCACAATCTCGAGCTCGTGCGGCGGCTCGACGTCCTGCTCGCCCTAGGGCGGCCCGTCGTCGTCGGCTTCTCGCGCAAGAGCTCGCTGCGCAAGCTGACCGGCTCCGACGACCTGCTCGGCGCGAGTGTCGCCGCCGCGGTCGCCGCCTTCGAGCGCGGCGCGACGATTCTTCGCGTCCACGACGTCAAGGCGACGGTCGACGCGCTCACGGTCGCGAGCGCAATCGCGTGATCACCGTCCACGTCCACGACCTCCGCCTCTTCGGGAATCACGGCGTGGGTGAGGAGGAGCGCGCCCAGGGACAGGACTTCGTCTTCGACGTCGAGCTCGACGTGGGGGAGCGCGGCGCGAACGACGAGTTCTCCGAGGCTGTCGACTACCGAGAGGTCGCGCGCGTCGTGCAGTCGGTCTCGGACGTGCAGCGGTTCAGCCTGCTCGAGGCGCTCGCGACCGCCGTCGCCGACGAGCTCGAGCGCCGCTTCTCTTCCGACCGCGTCCTCGTCCGCGTGCGCAAGCCCGAGGTGCGCCCCGCCGGCCTCGAGGGCACGGTCGGTGTGACGGTCACGCGGCCGTGACACGCGCCTTCGTCGGCCTCGGCGCCAACCTCGGCGACCGGGAGGGAACGATTCGCGCCGCGCTCGCGGCACTCGACGCGGAGGACCGGATCGAGGTCGTGGCGGTCTCCACGCTTCGCGAGACCGAGCCGGTGGGAGTCGGCCCTCAACCTCTCTTTCTGAACGGAGCGGCCGAGCTCGAGACGACGCTCCCCGCTCGCGAGCTCCTCGATCGGCTCCTCGAGACCGAGCGGCGGTTCGGGCGTGTGCGGGTTCCCGGCGAGCACAGCCCCCGGACGCTCGACCTCGACCTTCTCCTCTACGGCGACGAGGAGATCGACGAGCCGGGTCTCAGCGTTCCGCACCCGCGGCTCCACGAACGCAGTTTCGTCCTCGAGCCTCTCGCAGAGCTGGATCCCGATGCAGCAGGGCTACACTGAACCGCCGATGTCGCACCTCGACGATCTCGACGAGTACGAGGCCGAGCTCGAGCTCGCGCTTAAGAAGGAGTACCAGGCCGTCTTCGCGCTGTTCCGCTACTGCGTGCTGACGCAGGACGCGACGTATCTCTGCAACAAGCTCGACGTTCAGCAGGCCGCGCCGACCGCCGCGGGCGCGCTGCCTTTCTTCCAGCTCGACCTCGAGGACGTCTGGGTCTGGGATAAGAACCGGCCGACGCGGATCATCCCGCGCACCAAGGTCTTCACCTCGGGCGACGTGACGATCGAGGAGCTGCGCGGCGAGGGCGACGAGCCGACGCTCACCGCCGAGGCGCTCGCCGAGCGGATCGGCGAGCCGTTCCGCCTCGAAGACGAGTAGCCTCAGCGCCGCGATGCTGCTCGCGGTCGACGTCGGGAATACACAGACGGTCTTCGGGCTCTACGACGGGACCGAGCTCGGCGATCGCTGGCGCATCGCGACGGAGGCGCACCGGACGGGCGACGAGCTCGGCGCTCTCCTCGCCGACTTCTTCGATCCCTCGAGCCTTGAGGGAATCGTTCTCTCCTCGACGGTGCCGCGGCTCGTCCGCGAGTACGAGCACGTCGCGGAGCGCTGGGCGAAGGCGCCGCTGCTCGTGCTCGGACCGGGAGTCGCGACCGGGATCGCCATCCGCTACGACGACCCGCGCGAGGTCGGGCCTGACCGGATAGCCAACTCCGTCGCCGCGCGCGAGCGCTTCGGAGCGCCCGTGATCGTCGTCGACTTCGGGACCTCGACGAACTTCGACATCGTCTCGCCGAAAGGCGACTACGTCGGCGGCGTCCTGGCACCGGGAATCGAGACGTCGATGGAGGCGCTCTTCTCTCGCGCCGCCCGGCTCGTCAAAGTCGACTACGCCGAGCCGGAACAGGTGATCGGCAAGACGACCGAGCAGGGCCTGCGCTCGGGTCTCGTCTACGGCTTCGCGGGGCAGGTCGACGGAATCGTCGACGCGATCCGCGGCGAGCTCGGAGTGGAGGCAAAGGTGGTCGCGACCGGCGGCCTCGCCGACCTGATCGCCCCGCACTCGCGCACGATCAGCGAGGTCGTCCCGTTCCTCACCCTCGACGGGCTCCGCTTGATCTGGGAACGCAACCAACAACCCGCCAAGTAACAGTCTGTTACTTAGTTGGGCAGTGTCCCGTTCGGACAGGTCCGGCTAGATGACCAAACGCTTAGCGCCACCGCTAGTAACAGTCTGTTACTAGCTAGTAGCGAGGACGTGGCTGCATCGGACGGGGTTTTCCGTCAGCCGCTTAGCCGCCGCCGTAGATCGAGATCGGCAGCCGGTCGAGGACGATCTCGTCCTCGGCGGCGGGGAGCTCCGCCTCGAGCTGCACGACTAGCTCCGCGGCTCCGGGCGCGGCGGCGTAGAGCCGCGTTACGACCTCCTCGGTCGTCGGCAACACCACGAGCTCCTGCTTGAACGGCTTCGGGAAGCGGCCGTGGCCGAGATACCAGCCGTAGAACTTCTTCAGGAAGCCAACGGCGCGCTGCTCGCCGAGCTCGCGCACCGCCTCGCGGATGAAGACGATCAGCTCGGCCGCGACCTCCTCGCGCGTCGGCGCGAACGCCTCGCCCTCGATCATCTCCCGCAGCGCCCACGGGTTCCCCTGCGCGCCGCGCGCGACCATCACCGCAGCGGCGCCCGTCCGCTCGAGCACCGCGAGCGCGTCCTCGCGCGCGGTCACGTCGCCCGAGGCGATCACCGGCACGCGGACGCGCTCGACGAGCTCGGCCGTGAGCGAGTGGTCGGCTTCGCCCGTGTACATCTGCTGTGCGGAGCGGGGATGGAGCGTCAGCGCCGCCGCGCCCGCCTCGACGAGCCGGGGGCCGAGCTCGAGGCAGGCGCGCGAGCCGTTCTCGACGCCGCGCCGCATCTTCACCGTCACCGGCACGTCGACCGCGTCGGCCACCGCCGCGACGACGCGGCAGGCGAGCTCGGTGTCCTCCATCAGATGCGCGCCGGCGCCTGTCTTCGTGACCTTCCGGACGGGACAGCCGAAGTTCATGTCGACGATGTCCGCACCGGCCGCCGCGACCATCCGTGCCGCTTCGGCCATCGCGGCAGGCTCCGCGCCGAAGATCTGGATCGCGAGCGGATGCTCGTCCGAGGAGACGCGCAGGTAGCCGAACGTTCGCTCGTTGCGGTGCTCGATCCCGGCTGCCGAGACCATCTCCGAGCAGACGAGACCGGCGCCGAAGCGCCGGCCCTGGCGCCGGAACGCCTGGATCGAGACGCCGGCCATTGGTGCGAGCACGAGGCGGGACGGCACCTCTACCTCGCCGATCGACCAGCTTTCCTGCAGGTTCACGGACACGGTTTCCGATCGTATCCGCGTCCGTTTGACGGGCGTTGACGCCGGGGGTACCATCCGCCCCCGCCGCGGGGCATGTCGCCAGCGGCTGTTTCTCTGCAGGGGCCAGGAGGACACGTTGAAGGAAGTCATCCTCACGCCGGAGGGCTACAAGAAACTCCAGGCGGAGATCGAGGAATTGTCGACCACGCGCCGCCGCGAGGTCGCGGAGCGGATTCGCGTCGCGCGCGAGTTCGGCGACATCGCGGAGAACGCCGAGTACGACTCGGCGAAGAACGACCAGGCGCATCTCGAGGCGCGCATCGCGACGCTCGAGGAGCGGCTCACGAACGCCCGCGTCGTCACGAAGAAGGAGATGCGCTCGGGCGAGGTTTCCGTCGGAACGAAGGTGCGGCTCAAGGACATGTCCTCGAACAAGCAGTTCGAGTACCACGTCGTCGGCTCGGCGGAGGCGGACCCGGCGGAGATGAAGCTCTCCAACGAGTCGCCCGTCGGCAAGGCGATCATGGGCCACAAGAAGGGCGACGTCGTCGAGGTCTCGGCACCTCGCGGGGCGCTGAAGTTCAAGATCATGGAGATCAAGGCGGCTTAACCGAACCTTTGCGGATGGTTCTGAAAGAGGCGGCTACTCTGGGGCGCGAGATGGGACGCGTGATCATCGCGTCGCTTGCGGTTGCCGCGTCTCTCGCGATTCCGGCAGCCTCTGCGACAGCCGCCGGTGGAGGCTGGTCGAAGCCGTCCACCCTCGCTCCCGCCGGCCAGCCCGCCTACCAGCCGTCCACGGCGATCGCCGCGAACGGCACGGCGGTCGTGGTCTGGGATCAATACAACGCGACCAAGAACAAGTACACCCTGATGGGCGCGATTCGCACGCCTCGGGGGAAGATCACGAAGTCAAAGCTCGGGCCCGCCGCTAACGCGTTCGCGAAGCCTGCCCTCGCGGTCGGCGGAGACGGCACCTTCGCCGTTGCGTGGGAATACCCGGGTGCCAGCGCGACTCTCAGCGCACTCGCCGTGAGGATCCTGCCCGCCGGCAAGAAGGGGTTCGGAGCCACCGCCAAGGTCTCCGGCCGGAATCTGAGCAACGGCTACGGCTACGGCGATTCGCCGAGCATTGCCGTCGACGACGCCGGGGATGTCTTCGTCGCCTACGAAGCCCGGGTCGGGTCGCATTACGAGGCTATGGAGACGCAGAAGCCAAAGCGGGCTCGCAGGTGGAGCCGGGCCGTCCGTCTCTCTGCTGCTGGTGTGGACTCCCATGGCGCCCGGCTCGCTGCCGACGGCAAGGGTGCCGTAGTCGTCGCCTGGGACGACCCCGCCGGCTCGGTGTGGTCCGCCGGGAAGCCATCCGCCGCCGGAAGCTTCAGTGCCCCGCAGAAGATCGCGAGCGCCACCTACGAGACGAGCCCCGCAGACGTTGCTATCGCCGACAGCGGCAAGGCGGCGGTTCTCTGGGAGCAGTCGCGCCCGCATGGCACGTATCTGATCGCAAGCAAGGTCGGGCACTCCCGCTTCCCGGGCAAGGCGCAGTACCTCTCGGCCAAGGGCATCTCCCGCTACCAGGGTCTCGCGCTGTCCTCGAACGGCGCCGGCGTCGCGGCCTGGGAGGAGGAGGTCGCGGGTGGCTGGCAGATCAAGGCGGCCACGCTCACGGCGGCCGGCTCTTCGTGGAGCAAGGAGACCCGCATCATCCCGGCCGGCTACGCCGCCACGTTCGGGGCGGCTCCAGTCGTCGCAGCGAACAACCAGCGCGCCGTCATCGCGTGGAGTGAGAAGAACCTCCACCACGCCTCCTTCGTGGGCGTGCGTGTGCGCGTCGGGTCGCGCTGGTCGAAGGTGACGGCTTTCTCCGGACTCAACACCCCCGTCGTGGCCGTGCCCAATGACCCGAAGAAGTCGGGTCCCGTCGCGGGCGCGATGATCTGGCTCTCCACCTCCGGGCTCCAGATCTCGATCCTCAAGCCGTAGAGCGGCACTAGAGTCTGCGGCCATGACGGCCGCGAAGCGCTTCCCCGACCGCGATGACGTCGCCGCGGTCCGTGCCGAGGCGGAGCAGCTCGAGGACGGCGCGACTGCCGACACGAAGCGTCGCCTGGCCGGCCGGGTCATGGCCCGCCGCGACATGGGGAAGCTCGTCTTCCTCGACCTCGTCGACCGCTCCGGCCGGATCCAGCTGATCTGCCCCGCCGAGCGGACGGGCGAGCTCGACCTCCACCTCGGCGACGTGACCGGAGTGATCGGCTCCCCGGCGAAATCGCGCCGCGGCGAGCCGTCGCTGCAGGTGGACGAGCTCGAGCTCCTCGCGCGGATCCGCGAGCCGCTGCCCGACACCTTCCACGGCCTCACCGACATCGAGCAGCGCTACCGCAAGCGCTACCTCGACCTGTTGATGAACGAGGAGGTGCGAGCGGACTTCATCCTCCGCGCGCGCATCGTCTCGGCGGCCCGCTCCTACCTCGACGGAGAGGGCTTCGTCGAGGTCGAGACGCCGATCCTGCAGCCGCGCTACGGCGGCGCCTTCGCCGAGCCGTTCGTCACGCACCACAACGTCCTCGACCAGGATCTCTACCTCCGCATCGCGACCGAGCTGTACCTCAAGCGGCTGATTGTCGGCGGGCTGGAGAAGGTCTACGAGATCGGCAAGGACTTCCGCAACGAAGGCGTCAACTACAAGCGGAATCCCGAGTTCACGATGCTCGAGTGGTACGAGGCGTACGCGGACTACCAGGACACGATGCGCCGGATGGAGTCGCTCGTCGAGCACGTCGCGCAGACGACCCTCGGCACGACGAAGGTCACGTTCAAGGAGCACGAGATCGACCTGAAGGCGCCGTGGAAGCGCGTGCGGCTCGTCGACGAGTTGCAGGAGCTCGACCTCTGGACGCGGGACTACGACGACCTGAAGCGCCGGCTCGAGGAGCGGGACGTCGACGTCTCCCAGGACAAGACGTGGTCGCAGCTCGTCGACAAGGCGGTGACCTCTTACATCGAGCCGCGCCTGATCGAGCCGACGATCCTCTACGACTATCCGATCGAGCTCTCGCCGTTCGCGCGGACGAGCGGCGACGACCCGGCCATCGTCGAGCGGTTCGAGTTCTATGTCGGCGGGATGGAGCTCGGCAACGCCTTCACGGAGCTGAACGACGCGGAGGAGCAGGCCGCGCGGTTCGCGATGCAGGCGGAGGAGGGCGCCGGTGGCAACGTCGAGGCGGAGCAGGGTGATCCCGACTACGTCGACGCGCTCTCGTACGGAATGCCGCCGACGGGCGGCCTCGGCCTCGGTATCGACCGGCTCGCAATGGTCCTGCTCGGCCGCGAGTCGATCCGCGACGTGATCCTCTTCCCGGCCCTCCGCCAGAAGGACTGACCCCCCTCTCGGGCACTCGGTACAGCCGAACCACTCGGCTACGATGGGCGCACCTTCGACCGGCTGATAGCGGTTGTACTACCGAGGAAAGGAGTCGAGGGAATTGTTCGAACGCTTCACCGAACGGGCTCGCCAAGTCGTCGTCCTGGCCCAGGACGAGGCGCGGGCGCTCAAGCACAACTACATCGGCACCGAGCACATCCTGCTCGGCCTGCTCCGCGAGGAAGAGGGTCTCGCGGCGCGCGTCCTCGAGTCGCTCGACATCACGGTCGAGGAGGTGCGCGCGCAGGTCGCGCGCATCGTCGGCCAGGGCGACGAGGTCACGACCGGCCAGATCCCGTTCACGCCGCGCGCGAAGAAGGTGCTCGAGCTCGCGCTGCGCGAGGCGCTGTCCCTCGGCCACAACTACATCGGCACCGAGCACATCCTGCTCGGCCTCGTCCGCGAGAACGAGGGCGTCGCCGCCAGGATCCTGCTCGACTTCGACGCCGACGCGGAGAAGATCCGCAACGAGATCATCCGGATGCTCTCCGGCCCCGGCCGCCGCCAGGCAGGCGCGGGCGGACCGGCGGGCGAGAAGTCCAAGTCGTCGAAGCTGCTCGACCAGTTCGGCCGGAACTTCACGAAGCAGGCCCAGGAGGGCAAGCTCGACCCGGTCGTCGGCCGCCAGACCGAGATCGAGCGGATCATGCAGATCCTCGCGCGCCGCCAGAAGAACAACCCCGTCCTGATCGGCGAGCCGGGCGTCGGCAAGACTGCGATCGTCGAGGGACTGGCGCAGCGGATCTCCTCGAACCAGGTGCCCGAGATCCTCAAGGGCAAGCAGATCTACTCGCTCGACCTTGCCGCCCTCGTCGCGGGCTCGAAGTACCGCGGCGAGTTCGAGGAGCGGCTGAAGAAGGTCATGAAGGAGATCCAGCAGCGCGGCGACATCGTCCTGTTCATCGACGAGCTCCACAATCTCGTCGGCGCGGGCGCTGCCGAGGGCGCGATCGACGCGGCCTCGATCCTCAAGCCGGCGCTCGCCCGCGGCGAGCTGCAGACCATCGGCGCGACGACGCTCGACGAGTACCGCAAGTACCTCGAGCGCGACGCGGCTCTCGAGCGGCGCTTCCAGCAGGTGCGCGTCGAGGAGCCGTCGGTCGACGACTCGGTGCAGATCCTGCGCGGTCTCCGCGACCGCTACGAGGCGCACCACCGCGTCACGATCACCGACGAGGCGCTGGAGGCGGCCGCACAGCTCGCCGACCGCTACATCCAGGACCGCCATCTCCCCGACAAGGCGATCGACCTGATCGACGAGGCGGCTTCGCGGCTGCGGATCAAGTCGATGTCGGCGCCGCCGCGCTACCGCGAGCTCGAGGACGAGATCGAGCGCGTCCGCAAGGAGAAGGAAGCGTCGATCGAGAACCAGGAGTTCGAGAAGGCCGCCTCACTCCGCGACAAGGAGCGGAAGCTCACGCAGAAAAAGCGCGAGCTCGAGGAGCAGTGGCGCTCGTCCGAGAACCAGGAGGAGCAGCCGCAGGTCGACAGGGAGGACATCGCCGACATCGTCTCGATGTGGACGGGAATCCCCGTCTTCGAGCTCACCGAGGCCGAGTCCGCGCGGCTCATCCGCATGGAGGAGGAGCTGCACAAGCGCGTCGTCGGCCAGGAGGAGGCGATCGTCGCGGTCGCCAAGTCGATCCGCCGCGCCCGCGCCGGCATCAAGGACCCGAAGCGGCCGACCGGCTCGTTCATCTTCCTCGGCCCGTCCGGCGTCGGCAAGACCGAGCTCGCGCGCACGCTCGCCGAGTTCCTGTTCGGCGAAGAGGACGCGATGATCCAGGTCGACATGTCGGAGTACATGGAGAAGCACTCCGTGTCCCGGCTCGTAGGCTCGCCTCCGGGCTACATCGGCTACGACGAAGGCGGCCAGCTCACCGAGGCCGTGCGGCGCAAGCCGTACTCGGTGCTCCTGCTCGACGAGATCGAGAAGGCGCATCCCGACGTGTTCAACATCCTCCTGCAGATCCTCGAGGAGGGAAAGCTGACCGACGCGCAGGGTCGCCGCGTCGACTTCCGGAACACGATCGTGATCATGACCTCGAACCTCGGCGCCGCCCAGATCTCGAAGAACACCGGCTTCGGCTTCACGATCGGCGACGAGTCGGGTCTCTCGTACGACGAGATGAAGAGCCGCGTGATGGGCGAGCTCAAGAAGGTCTTCCGGCCCGAGCTGCTAAACCGGATCGACGAGATCATCGTCTTCCACAAGCTCTCGAAGGAAGAGATCCTCAACATCGTCGACCTTCAGCTCCGGCGTTTGCGCGAGCAGATGGCGACGCACGACGTCTCCATCGAGCTGACCGACGACGCGAGGGAACTGCTCGTCGACAAGGGCTACGACCCGGCGATGGGCGCCCGGCCGCTGCGCCGCGCGATCCAGCGCGAGATCGAGGATCCGCTCGCCGACTTCGTGCTCGGCCGTGAGCTCGAGCCGGGCTCCACGATCCTCGTCGGTCGCACGAGGAACGAGGACGGCGAGCCGGGCGACGAGGTGGACATCACCTTCATCCCGGGCGACGTGACGCCCGAGAAGGTGACGGTGCCGCCCGACGATCCGGCCGCGTCGGCCGGCGACGACTCGGACGACGAGTCCGGCGAAGAGGAGTAAGGCACCGGCCGGAGTACGCTCCGGCCCATGCGTCGTGTTCTCCTGAGTCTCGGACTGGCGGCGGCGCTGGCTGTCCTCATCGCTGCGCCGAGTGGAAGTGCGACCGGCTCGATCCCGCGCGGATTCAGGCCCGAGGCTGCGGCTGCGTTCGGCACGCGCGACATCTGGCTGCTTGGAGGCACCACGCTCCTCCGCTCGACCGACGCCGGGCGCCACTTCACGCGAAGCTGGCGGCGCCGTCGTCTGGGCCGTGTGCCCGAGCGGGACGATGGCGGCGCTCCAGCTTTCGACGAACAACGGACGCTCGTTCTCCACCGCGTCGTTTCATGATCCCGGCGGGCTACGGAAGCCGCTGCTGACGAACGCCGGCGAGGTCGCTCCCTTCACGCCCCCGGATCGCAGCCCTCGACGGCGGCTACGGGCCGCTGCTGCGCACGACCGACGACGGCAAGCACTGGAAGCACGTCCATCAGCCGGCGCGGATCTACCAGCTCTTCTGGATGCGCGCTACGACGGGTCGCGTCGGCTACGCGCTTGTGCAGACTCGATCCACATCTGGCTTGGCGCAGCTCTGGCGGACGACCGATAGCGGCGCAAGCTGGCGCAGAGTCGCGGGACTTCCGTAACAGTTCGCGTCCGGTTCGCTCCCTAGGCTGATTGGGTGGCGAAGAGCAAGTCCGCGGTCCAATACAACTGCACCGAGTGCGGCTATTCCGCCGGCCGCTGGTTCGGGAAGTGCCCTGGCTGCTCGTCGTTCGGGACGCTCGTGGAAGAGGTCGTCGGCAAGGTCTCCGGCGCCTCGGTGCCGCCGAAGCCGCTGCTTCGGCTGCTCGACGTTCAGGTCGAGGAGGCTGCCCGCATCTCGACCGGCGTGCCCGAGCTCGATCGCGTGCTCGGCGGCGGTCTCGTCCCCGCCTCCCTCGTTCTGCTCGGCGGCGAGCCGGGCGTCGGCAAGTCGACGCTGCTCCTGAGCGCGCTCGCGGCGATCTCGCGGGAGAGGCGCGCCCTGCTCGTCACGGGCGAGGAGTCGGTCGCGCAGGTGAAGCTCCGCGCCGAGCGGCTCGGCGGCGCCGAACGCGTCGAGATCCTCGCCGAGACGGAGCTCGAGACGGTCTGCGAGACGCTGCGCGCCGAACGGCCGGACGTTTGCGTCATCGACTCGGTCCAGACGCTCCATGCGAGCGAGATCGGCTCCGCGCCCGGCTCGGTCGGGCAGGTGCGCGAGGCCGCCTCACGACTGCTGCGCGTGGCCAAGGAGTACGGCATAGCCACGATCCTTGTCGGCCACGTGACGAAGGACGGCACCGTCGCAGGCCCGCGCGTGCTCGAGCACCTCGTGGATTGTGTCCTCCAGTTCGAGGGCGACCGCTACCACGCCCACCGCATCCTCCGCGCGGTCAAGAACCGCTTCGGCTCGACGAATGAGCTCGGCGTCTTCGAGATGACGGGAGCCGGGTTGACCGGCGTTCCCGACCCGTCGGAGGTGTTCGGCCGCACGGTCGCCGGCGAGCCGGGCGCCGCGGTCGCGTGCGCGCTCGAGGGGACGCGGCCGATCCTGCTCGAGATCCAGGCGCTCGTCGCACAGAGCGAGCTCGCGATGCCGCGTCGCGTCGCGACCGGCGTCGACCCGAAGCGGCTGGCGATGATCGTCGCCGTCCTCTCCCGCCACGCCGGCGTCTCGCTCGGCCAGGCGGACGTCTTCGTCAACGTCGCCGGCGGCGTCCGGATCGACGAGCCGGGCGCCGACCTCGCCATCGCGATGGCGATCGCCTCCGCGGCAAGACGCGTGCCTGTGCGAGAAGGGCGCGCGGCCTTCGGCGAGATCGGCCTCACCGGGCGCCTCCGCACCGCCGCGCAGGCCGAGCGGCGTCTCGAAGAGTGCGGCAAGCTCGGCCTCACCCACGTCATCGCTCCAAAAGGGACGCCCGCTACTGGCAAGATTCGGGTCGAGGCCGCCGAGACCTTGCGAGCGGCGATCAAAGCCGGACTGGAGCCGAAGAGTGGACGCGCAGCCGACGAGGGAGACGAAGGAGAGCAAGGCCGAGCGGCCGCTGGGTGACCTCGGCTTCACGCGGATCCCGGCGGAGGAGGATCCCCGCCGCGACCGGGAGCTCCTCGCTGCGATCGAGAAGATCGCGCCGGGCACCGAGCTTCGCCAGGCGGTGGACGACGTCATCCGCTCGCACGAGGGCGCGCTGATCGTCGTGGGCGACCCGAACGAGCTCGCCTTCCTCTACTCCGGCGGCATCCAGCTCGACGCACCGTTCCGCTCCCAGCTCCTCTACGAGCTCGCGAAGATGGACGGCGCGATCATCGTCGACCCGGCGATCAAGCGGCTCGCCTGGGCGAACGTCCAGCTGATGCCGGATCCCACGATTCCCTCCGACGAGACGGGCACCCGCCACCGCACGGCCGAGCGCGTCGCCAAGCAGACGGGCGCCCTCGTCGTCTCCGTCTCGCAGCAGCGCGAGACAGTCACCGTCTTCGTCGGGAAGGCCCGCTACCAGCTCGACCCGGTCGCCGACGTCCTCGCGAAGACGAACCAGGCGCTCGGGACGCTCGACACGTACCGGCTGCGGCTCGAGCAGGTGCTGACGCGACTGACGGCGCTCGAGTTCCAGAACGCGGTCGTGCTCGACGACGTGCTCGTCGTCCTCCAGCGCGCGGAGATGACCTCGCGGATGGCGCAGCGGATCACGCGCGACTGCGTCGAGCTCGGGACGGAGGGACGCCTGATCCGGCTCCAGCTCGAGGAGCTCGTCGGCGACGTGCCGGTCGAGCGCGACGCGATCGTCCGTGACTACCACGTCGGCGGGGCCGGGGACGAGGCGACCGAGGCGCTCGCCACCCTCTCTGGCCTCAGCTATCAGGAGCTGCTGGAGTTCGGCCGCCTCGCCGAGGTACTCGGCCACGACCGAACCGCGAACCCGCTCGACCTCTCGGTCGCGCCGCGCGGCTACCGCGTCCTCTCACACGTCCCGCGCCTGCCCGAGCCTGTCATCCGCCGCGTGGTCGGCGACCTCGGCAGCCTCGACGCCGTGGTGCGCGCCTCGCAGCGCGAGCTCGAGTCCGTCGAGGGCGTCGGCGCGGTGCGTGCGCGAGAGATCCGCGAGGGATTGCGCCGCCTGCAGGAGCACAACCTTGTCGACCGCTATCTCCAGCTCTGATCCGGCGCGCTTTACCGCTCTGACAACGTAAATTTGGCTTAGCTAGGCCGTTTCTGCTACAGTCTGAACCCGTGGCCGGCGCCCGGAAGCGTGCCGGCTTTGTTCACGGAAGAGCGCATTTGCTGTGTCACTTAGCTAGGGGAGGTCGGGCTTGTACCAGGTCGGCGACAAGGTGGTCTATCCCCACCATGGAGCGGGAACGGTCGTCAAGAAGGAGAAGCGCGAGGTTCTCGGTGAGCAGCGCGAGTACCTGACGATCAAGATCCTGCACAACGACATGACCGTGCAGGTCCCGTCCGAGAACTGCGACAAGGTCGGCCTGAGGCGCGTGATCGGCGAGAAGGACATCGGCGGCGTCCTCAAGGCGCTGACCGGCATCTCGACCGAGATGCCGAAGAACTGGAACCGCCGCTTCAAGCACAACCGCGACAAGATGAAGACCGGCGACATTCTCGAGCTCTCCGAGGTCGTCCGGAACCTCGCTCTCCGTGATCGCGAGAAGGGCCTGTCCACCGGCGAGAAGCAGATGTTCGTGAAGGCGAAGAAGATCCTCGCCTCCGAGCTGATGTACGCCAAGGGCATGGACGAGGACACGTGCGCCGAGTGGCTCGAGGAGGTTCTCGCCTCCGACGGGCCGCCGCCGCGGAAGAAGACGGCGGCGAAGAAGAAGGCCGCCGCGGCCGCAACCGCGTAGGAGTTCCTCGGCGTGTCCGTCTGGGCGATTCTCGTCGCTGCCGGGCGCGGGGAGCGACTCGGTCTCGATCGTCCCAAGGCGTTCGCCAATCTCGGCGACGAGCCGCTCCTGGCGGAGCCGCTGCGCCGGCTCGACGGCTGTCCGTGGGTGGACGCGATCGTGCTCGTCGCGCCGCCGGGTTGGGAGGAGCCGGCGATCCTGCTCGCAGAGGAGGAGGGCTGCGACAAGGTGCGCTCCTGCGTGGCGGGCGGCGAGACGCGTAGCGACTCCGTTCGCGCCGGGCTCGCGGAGATCGATGCGGACGCGGTCGTCGTCCTCGTTCACGACGCCGCGCGGCCTCTAGTTACCGACGCGGTTGTCGAGCGGGTGCTCGCGCCGCTGTCGGAGGGCTGGGACGGCGCCGTGCCCGGGCTGGCGGTGGGGGACACGCTGAAGCGTGTCGGCCGGGACGGCGGTGTGGAGGAGACCGTCTCGCGCGACGGGCTCTGGGCGGTGCAGACGCCACAGGCCTTCGCGGCGGACGTTTTCCGCCGAGCTATGGCAAGTGACAACTTGTCACAAGCGACCGATTGCGCCGGTCACGTGGAAGCGGCGGGTGGACGCGTCAACGTCGTCGAGGGCGATCCGCGGCTGCTCAAGGTGACCTCCGAGGCGGATCTCGCAACGGTGGCAGGATGGCTCCCGTGACCGAGTTCCGGGTCGGCAGCGGCTTCGACGCGCACGCCTTTGAGGACGGCGTGCAGCTCGTGCTCGGCGGCGTCCGGATCGATCATCCGCGCGGCCTCGCCGGTCACTCCGACGGCGATGTGCTCGCGCACGCGCTGACCGACGCGCTGTTCGGCGCCGCGGGGCTCGAGGACATCGGCGCCTTCTTCCCGTCCGACGATCCGACGCTCGCCGGCGCCGACTCTCTCGAGCTGCTTGCGCGCGCGTGGGAGCGCGTGCGGGCGGACGGCTGGGATCTCGCGAACGCCGACGTCGTGCTGATCGGCGAGGAGCCGCGTCTTGCGCCGCACCGAGACGAGATGCGGCGGAAGCTCGCCGGCGCGCTCGGCGTCGAGCCGGAGCTCGTCGCCGTCCGCGCGACGACGACCGACGGACTCGGTTTCACGGGTCGCCGCGAGGGCCTCGCCGCCCAGGCGGTCGCGCTGCTCCAGCGATGAAGCTTTCCCTCGTCACGCATTTCGAGCGGCCGCGGCTGCGCGGCACACTGCCGGACCTCTGGCCGGAGTTCATGGCCCACGACAACGTGGTCCAGGCTTTCTGGCCGCGGCTCTACGACCTCTACCCCGACTTCCAGCTCTGGGTGCTCGACCGGGAGGCGACGACACGGAAGGCGATCGGCTACGCGTGCAGCGTGCCGGTGCACTGGAGCGGGAACCCGTCCGCGCGCGGGCTCGATTGGGCATTGACCGACGGCGTCGAGGGGCAGCCGAATGCCCTCTGCGGCGTTGTCGCGGGGCTTCTCCCCGAGTACCGCGGGCTCGGGATTGCCGAGGCCATCCTGCGCCGGCTCGGCGCGGTCGCGGCCGGTCACGGCCTCGAGTCGTTCGTCGCGCCCGTCCGGCCGACCTGGAAGGAGCGCTATCCGCTCATCCCGATCCAGCTCTACGCGCGCTGGCGTCGCCCCGACGGGCTGCCGTACGACCCGTGGCTACGCACGCACGAGCGGATCGGCGGCGAGATCCTCGCCAGCGCGCCGCGTTCCCTGACGGTCGTGGCCAGGCGCCCGCAGTGGGAGGAGTGGACCGGGATGAACTTCCCCGAGGACGGCGACTACGTCGTGCCCGGCGCGCTCGTGCCGGTGCACTTCAAGAACGGACGCGGGCTCTACGTCGAGCCCAACGTCTGGGTTCGGCACGCCGTGTGAACTGGCGAGCTAGCGGCCGCGCTTGCGCTGCTTCTCGAGCTGGCGGCGCATCTGCCGGTTCGTCGCCTCTTCGGGCACCGTGCCCTGCTGATCCTGCATCTCGAGCAGGGCCGCGCGCTCCTGCCGCGTCAGCTGTGACATCGCCTTCTGCGCCCGCTGCGGATCGTGGAGATGCTTCTCGTGCGGCTCGAGCTTGCGCAGCGCGCTCGCGAGCTCGGGGTTCGACTTCTCCATCGCCGCGCGTGAGCCTCTCTCGATCCACCGCTTCAACCTCGGCACCTTCATCAGCAGCAGGAAGAGCGGCCGCAGGAAGCGCCCGTTCTGGACGCGCCCGAGCAGCGCGAGCGAGAGCAGCACGACCAGGAGCCCGAGCAGGATCCAGAGCGGGAGCAAGAGGGTGACGAGCGAGCTGGCGAGCATCGGCGGGATGGTACCCCGCTAATCGGGGAGAGACACGGCTTCGCCCTCGATATGCACGAGCCCGTCGCGCGCGAGGGATGCGATCGCTTCGGCGTCCTCCGGCTGTCCACCCGCCACGACTGCGCGCAGGGCGGCCGCGCGCCGTTGCCGAAACGAACCCTCGAACGGCCCTTGGCGCCGCAGCGGCGCGAAACGCTTCCCGCGGGACGTGCACTCGGGGGCGAGCGGACAGATCTCGCAGCGCGGCACGCGGGCGAGGCAGACGCTCTTGCCGAGGTCCATCAGTGCCTGGGCCGCGGCGGGAGAGAAGGCGTAGCCCGTGCGCTCCGAGACACGGCGGACGTTCACGTCCACCGGCAGAACGTCGCGGCCGAAGGCGAAGCAGGCGACCGCGTCCGCGGTGTAGCGGCCGACGCCGGGCAATTCGGTCAGCTCCTCGGGCCAGCCGTGCGCCGCGATCTGTTGCGCAGCGCGATGGAGCGCGAGGGCGCGGCGGTTGTAGCCGAGGCCCTGCCACTCCCGGATGACCTCCGCGGCAGGCGCGGCTGCGAGCGCCTCGACGCTCGGCCAGCGTTCGAGCCAGCGCTGCCAGCGCGGCACGACACGCTCCAGCTGCGTCTGCTGCGCCATCACCTCGCTGACGAGGATCGCGTACGGGTCGCGCGTTCGCCGCCACGGCAGATCGCGGCCGTGCTCGCGGAACCAGGCGAGGAGCTCCGCTTCCACGCACTCAGCCTAAAGCGCTGGTCGCCGAGCTCGGCGTCAGCTCAGGTCGACCTCGCGGTCCCGGGCGAGCTCGATCAGATCCTCGAGGACGTAGAGGCTCTGCGCGAGCATCCTGCGAACGCGGCGGGCGAGGAAGCCGGTCAAGACGCCGGCCGCCGCATAGCCCGCGAGGTGGGTTAGGACACGAGCTTTGTCGAAATCGGTCCACGCCAGTCCTTGGCCGTGGTGAGCGGCGAGCACCACGAGGAAGGCTGCGGCAAACGCGGCCAGCACGCCGGTGGCCGGGCTCGTCGCCGCGGCCACGAGGATCACCGCGACGTAGAAGCCGCCGCTGACCCCGAGGCCCGGCCGTCCGTAGTTGACCAGCAGGGCGAACGTGACGGCGTAGGCGCAGAGCCCCGAGAGGATCAGCAGCTGCGGGATCGAGATCCCGCGCCACACGGCCCGAACAGCAGTCACCCCCGGATTCCAGCGGTCGAAGGGCCGCGAAGCAAGTAGGGAGACGATCCAACCGGAGGACGATGCTCCCGACGCCGGCAGGCACGGCGCGGCCGACAGGCATGATCGGGCGGATGCGCCGCCGCCTCCTCGTCGTCGCCGGCCTCGTCCTGCTCGCCGGCTTGGCGACTGCCTACTACGTCTCCAAGCATCGTTTCGGCGGCGACGTGCGCGGCTCGTCGACCGAGTTCGTTCGCACCCAGACCGTCGCCGCGCCGGCCGCTCGCGAGTCGCTCGTCTCGCCGATGTTCGGCGGCGAGCCGCAGCGCTTGCATGTCAGTGTCGGCCGCCTCCGGCCGCCCTACCGGCTCGACTGGGTGGCGGAAGGAACCTCGCTGGTCGAGTTCCCGCCCGCGATCGGGTTCCACTACCTCTACTACGCCACCTTCTCCGGCAACTTCATCGCCGTTTCGACGCGCACCGGCCGGCGGCTGTGGACGGTCCGCGTCCATCGCTGCGAGGCAGCCTCTCCCGCCGTCACGCGGCTCCACCGGGGCACCGTCTTCGAGGATTTCCTCAACCGGCAGCCGTGCGGGAAAGGAGCCGCCACCCGCGGTGACGGTGAGGTTCTTGGGATCGCGGCGGGGCGGCCACACACCGTGCGGTGGCGGAAGCGGATCGGCGCGACGGAGACCTCGCCGCTGATCGTCGGCAACCGGCTGTACGTCGGCGATGCGCAGGGGAACGTCTATTGCCTGAACGAGAGGGACGGGAAGACGCTGTGGCACTACCGCGTCGGCGCGGCCGTCAAGGGGGCGCTCGCGTACGACCGCGGCGACGTCTTCTTCGGCGCCTATGACGGCCACCTGTACGCGTTGCGCGCGAAGACGGGAAAGCTCGTCTGGCAGGCCTCCTCCGCCAGCCCGATCTTCGGTAGCCGCGGCAAGTTCTACTCGACGCCTGCGGTCGCGTACTCCCGCGTCTACTTGGGCTCCACCGACGGGAAGGTCTATTCGTTCGGCGAGAAGAGTGGAGAGCTTCGCTGGGCGACCGGCACGGGCGGCTACGTGTATGGCTCGCCGGCCGTGTGGGACGGCACCGTCTACGTCGGCTCGTACAGCCATGTCTTCTTCGCGCTCAATGCCGCGACGGGCGCGATCGAATGGACGTTCGAAGCGAACGGGAAGATCTCGGGCTCCGCCACCGTGGTGAACGGGATCGTCTACTTCGCCACGCTGAAGCGGCGCACCTACGCGCTCGACGCGCGGACAGGCAAGGAAGTGTGGACGTGGAACGACGGCTCCTTCACGCCGGTCGTCACCGACGGCTCGAAGCTCTATCTGGTCGGTTGGGGAAAGATCTACGCCTTCAGCCCGCGCTAGGTTGCGCGTTTCGAAAACGCGGGGATAAAGATGGCAATGGGGGTCGATGAGATCGCACTAGACGTGCTCGGAGAGGTGGTCCTCGTGCCGCGCGACGTGGTCAACTCCCTTGCCACGGCCGCGGCGAACCGGGCCGGCATCTCGTCTCGCCATCGCGATCTCTCGCTCGTGTTGCGGCGTGCGCTCGAGGCCGGTAAGGCGAGCCTGAGCCGCGGGGAGGCCCGCGCGCTGAAAGCGGTGCTCGAGGAGGAAGGGCTAACGCTTCCGGAGCAGCATGGCCCCGGTCGCGGCGCCGACACCGGCGACGACTGATCCCGCCAGCCTGCGGTGCTTCGTCAGTGTCGTCTGGAAGCTGTGCTCGTAGGCCTCGTCGTCGAACGGGCCGTGGGCGCCGTGATCTTCCTCCGCGTCGACCGGCTCGAAAAGGTTGTCGTGGTCGGCTTCGTCGAGCGGCTCGTCGGTCATCTGCGAGTTGTAGCCGGTCTTCGCGAGGTACCAGTCGAGGAAACCGGGCGCAACCCGCTCGCCGAGGACGTTCAGGACGGTCGGCAGCCCGACATAGACCTGGCGGCGGCGGTGATACGCGGCCCAGTGGATCGCGTCGGCTGCGATCTCCGGCTGGTAGATCGGCGGTACGGGTTGCGTCTGCTTCGGCAGCTTCGTCCGGCCCCACGTGAACTGCGTCGTGTTGAAGGCCGCGAGATGAACCATCGAGACATGGATGTCCCAGCCGTGGTGCTTGATCTCGGTGATCACCGACTCCGTGAAGTTCTTCCCGGCCGCCTTCGCGCCGCAATACGGCGCCTGCAGCGGGATGCCACGGAAGGCGAGCGCCGAGCCGACCTGGACGATCGTGCCCCGGTTCCGCTTCGACATCCTGCGGAGCGCGGCGCGCGTGCCCCAGACCGTGCCGTGGTAGGTGACGTCGGTCGCGCGGCGGAACTCGTCCGGCTCGATGTCGAGGAACTCGCTGTAGAGCGTCACCATCGCGTCGTTGATCCAGATATCGATCGGGCCGAGCTCGGACTCGGCCCGGGTCGCGGCCGCCTCGACCTGATCGGGATCGGCGACGTCGGTGGGGATGACGAGGGCGCGGCCACCGAGCTTCTCGACCTCGCGAGCGGCGCCGTCCAGACCAGCCTGGCCACGAGCGAGCAGCGCGATGCTGGCGCCGTCTCGCGCGAAGCGACGTGCTGTGGCGCGTCCGACTCCGCCGGACGCGCCGGTTATGACAACGACGTCACCCATCGGGCTTAGCGCTACCCGGGCGCTGAGTTCATACACTCGCGCGGTGGTCAAAGTCCGCTTCGCTCCGAGCCCGACGGGCTCCCTCCATCTCGGAAACGCGCTCAGCGCAGTCGCCAACCGGCACCTCGGCGACCGAATGCTCCTGCGGATCGACGACACCGACCCGCAGCGCAACGTTCCCGGGGGAGAGGAAGCGATCGTGGCCGATCTCGAGTGGCTCGAGATCGGGTGGGACGAAGGGCCGGCGCGCCAGAGCGAGCGCGCAGAGCGGCACCGGGAGGCCGGCGCGCCGCTCGGTGACCGCTTCGACGGGGTGACGCTCGTTCGGGAGGACGGCTCGCCGACCTATCAGCTCGCCTCGGTGGTCGACGACATCGATTTCGGGATCACGCACATCGTCCGCGGCAACGACCACCGGCCGAACGAGGCGGTGCAGCGCCGCTTGTTCGAGGCGCTCGGCGCGACCCCGCCGGAATTCGTCCACCACGGGCTCATCCTCGGCCCCGATGGTCGCAAGCTGGCGAAGCGCGCAGAGGGAGGGAGCGTCGCCTCGCTGCGGGAGGCTGGCGTCCCTGCCGAAGCGGTGCGCTCCTACCTCGAAGAGCTGGGCCTGCCGCGCCACGACGTCCATCTCGACCTCGCGCGGCTGCGGCGGCTGTCCATCGAGACGCTGGGGCGGCTGTCCGACGAGGACTTCGCCGCGCGCGTCGGGGTTCCCGTTTCCGTCGCGCCGGTCCTTCGGGGCGCGCGCGACCTCGTCGAGGCGAGGGAGTACGCGACGCTCGTCCTCGAGCCGGCGCCGGCGGAGGTCGACGCGCCCGAGACGCTGACCCGATTCCGCGAGCTCGTCGAGGCGGGGGTCGAGCCGCGCGCGATCGTGCGCGAGCTGAAGGCCGTCGGGGGAGACCTCAAGGCGCTGCGGCTCGCGCTGACCGGGCGGGAGCGAGGGCCGGAGCTCGCGGCCGTGATAGCCGCCCTGCCGCCGGACGAGCTGCTCCGGCGCACACAACTACGCTAGGCGCCGATGCGCGTCCACGACACGTATTCGGGCCAGCTCGTCGAGCTGACCCCGCCGCCCGGCCCGATCGGGATCTACTGGTGCGGGCCGACCGTCTACCAGCGCATCCACGTCGGCAATGCGCTGGCCGTGACCGTCCTGCCGCTTTGGCTGAAGCGCTGGCTCGAGCACCGCGGCTACGACGTGACGGTCGTCGTGAACATCACCGACATCAACGACAAGATCTACGACGCCGCGCCCGGCCATAGCGCCGAGCTCGCCTCCGACGCGACCCGCTGGTACCTCGAGGACACCGACCGCCTCGGGCTCGGGCGTCCCGACGTCGAGCCGACGGCGGCCGAGACCGTCCCCGACCAGATCGCGCTGATCGAGCAGCTGATCTCCGGCGGCTTCGCGTACGAGGTCGACGGCGACGTCTACTACCGCGTCTCGCAGTTCCCGGCTTATGGCCGGCTCTCGCGGCAGAGGCTCGACGCGATGGAGGAGCAGGAGCCGAACCCGCTGAAGGAGGATCCGCGCGACTTCGCGCTCTGGAAAGCCAACAAGCCGGGCGAGGACACGGCGTGGGAGTCGCCGTGGGGGCGCGGCCGGCCCGGCTGGCACATCGAGTGCTCGGCGATGTCGGAGAAGTACCTCGGCCAGAGCTTCGAGATCCACGGCGGCGGCCTCGACCTCAAGTTCCCGCATCACGAGAACGAGATCGCGCAGTCGCGCGCGCTCGGCCACGGCTTCGCGCGCGTCTGGATGCACAACGGGATGCTCAGCATGCGCGGCACCGAGATGCACAAGTCGATCGGCAACGACGTCTCGCTCAAGGACGCGCTCGACCGCTGGGGCCGCGAGACGCTCCTCTTCTTCTTCCTCACCGGCCACTGGCGGAAGCCGCTCGACTACTCCGACGAGACGCTTGCGCAGGCAAAGGCTCAGTGGACGACGTTTCTAAATGCGTTCTTGGGCGCCAAGCCAAACGAGTTTTCGGACGTTGAATGGCAGCGGCTGGTCGACATCCTGGACGATGACTTCAACACCCCTGAGGCGCTGGCTCTGATGCACGAGTGGCGGCGGAATGGGCGCTTCTCGGAATTAGCAAAGGCATTTGGGATCTTCGGGCTCGTCGTGGAGTCGGAGCAGGCTCCGCCCGAGATCGAGAACTTCGCCCGACAGCGCGAGGTCGCTCGGAAAGAGAAGAACTACGCCTTGGCCGATGAACTGCGAGAGGCCATCTTTGACGCGGGCTGGGAAGTGCGCGACATGGCCGAGAAGCCCGGCTTCCGGCTCGTCCGGCGCCCGTGAGCACGCGGGAGCTGGTCTACGGTCGGCGGCCGGTGCGCGAGGCTCTGCGCGGACCGCGCGAGGTGCTCGAGCTCTGGGCGAGCGAGCGAGCCGTTCAGTCGGAGGAGTGGTTGCGGGACGTCGAGAAGCCGCGCGTCCACACGAAGCTCGAGCGGGATCTCTCCGAGGCCGCGGGGACGCGCGACCATCAGGGCGTCGTCGCGTGGTGCGAGCCGTTTCGCTACGCGGACGCGTTCGAGCTCGCTGCCGGCGCCGTGCCGCTTCTGGCGTGTCTCGACCAGGTCAGCGACCCGCGCAACCTGGGCGCCGTGTTGCGGAGCGCGGAGGGCGCCGGCGCGACGGGCGTCGTCGTGCCCGCGCATGGCTCCGCGCACGTCACGGCGGCCGTCTGCCGCGCCTCGGCCGGCGCCGTCGAGCATGTCCCGATCGCCGTCGTCACCAATCTCGCTCGCTATCTCGCGGAGATCAAGCGCGCTGACCTTTGGATCGCCGGCGCTGTGGGCGAGACGGGTACGCCGATGTGGCAGGCGGACCTCTCTGGCGGCATCGCGTTCGTCCTCGGAGCCGAGGGAAAGGGCTTGCGACCGCTCGTTCGCCGTCAGTGCGATCTCGAGATCTCGATTCCGCAACTCGGCCGCGTCGAGTCGCTCAACGTCAGCGTCGCCGCTGCTGTGCTCCTCTACGAGGCGCGGCGCCAGCGCAGTTAGTAACAGACTGTTACTAACTAAGACATGGCCGAACCGACCCTCTACCTGTTCGACGGCTTCAACCTTCTCCACGCGGGCGGGTTCGGCTCGCCGGACGAGTTGCGCGACCTGCTCGCGAGCTGGGTTGCGGCGCAGGGCGCACGCGGCGTCCTTGTCTTCGACGGTGTCGGGCCGACCGAGCGGCACGGCTCGCTCGAGGTGCGCTGGGCGAAAGACGCGGACGCGCTGCTCGAGCGTCTGGCCGCCGAGCGTCGCGGCGCCGAGCAGGTGGCGATCGTCTCCTCGGACTCTGCCGTCCGCGGCACGACCGGGATCGAGGTGCGAAAGCTCGCCTCTCAGACCTTCCTCAGCGAGCTGATTCGCCCGACCCAACCCCCGTCCGCTCCCGGTGATCTCCGCAGCAAGCTCGATCCGGAGACCCTGAGCAAGCTGGAACGCTTGCGTCGCGGTCAATAACGTCCGAGGTCCACGGCAAACTGGGTCCAGCACAAGTGGACTTGTAAAAGCTTGGACCTCCTGCTATCTTCGCCTCGACTACAGGGTGAGAGTTCACCCTGGTGACGCCGGGAGACGCCAATGACTGCGCGGGCCGCGAGAGCGTATTCGCCGCAGAAAGCTCAGCGAGAGCTAGAGGATCTCCAGCTCGTCCTGAAGGCACGCAACGGCGACAACGAGGCGATGGACGCCTTGATCCGCCGCTACACCGGCTTCGTCCGCCTCAAGGCGAGCTCGTACTTCCTCGCCGGCGGCGACAACGACGACCTGTTGCAGGAGGGCCTGATCGGTCTCTACAAGGCCGTCCGCGATTTCCGCACCGACAAGGAGACGTCGTTCCGCAGCTTCGCGGAGCTCTGCGTGACGCGGCAGATCATCACTGCGATCAAGACCGCGACCCGTTTCAAGCACGCGCCGCTCAACACCTACATCTCGTTCAGCCATACGCCCGCGGGGCAGGAGGGCGACGGTGAGTGCTCGCTCGGCGACGCGCTGCCGGGCCCGCGAGTGCAGGAGCCGCCGCTCGTCGTGATCTCGACCGAGGAGCTGCAGAGCCTCGTCTTCAGCCTTGGCTCAGGGCTTTCGCCACTCGAGGCGGAGGCGCTGAAGCTGTACCTCGAGGGCTCGTCGTACGAGGAGATGGCCGAGCAGCTCGGCTGCGACACGAAGACGATCGACAACGCGCTCCAGCGGGTGAAGCGGAAGATCCTCGCGCACCAGAAGGGCCGCGAAGTCCTTCTCTAGCCTCGGGCGGGGGTACTCTGGTCGCGCCACGCCGGAGTAGCTCAGCTGGTAGAGCACCTGATTTGTAATCAGGTGGCCGTCGGTTCGAGTCCGACCTCCGGCTCTTCCTCGTAGAGCCCTCACTACGATGCTGAGATGACGGAGGAGCGCGAATTCGGCTTCGCGACACGCGCCGTGCACGCCGGCCAGAGGCCGGATCCGTACACGGGTGCGAGCACGACGCCGATCTACCAGACGGCCGGATTCGTCTTCGAGGACACCGAGTCGGCGTCGGCGTACTTCAACCTCCAGGAGTACGGCAACATCTACTCCCGGATCATGAATCCGACGGTCGCGGCGTTCGAGGAGCGGATCGCGAACCTCGAGAACGGCGCCGGCGGCGTCGCCTTCGCGAGCGGCCTCGCGGCCCAGGCGGCCCTCTTCTTCGCTCTGCTCGAGCCGGGCGACCGGATCGCAGCCGCGAAGGCGCTCTACGGCGGCTCGACCGCCCAGCTCAACCATCTCGCGCGCAAGCTGCGGATCGAGATCGACTGGGTCGACGTCGACGATCCCGACGGGTGGCGCAGCGCCGTCACGGACGAGACGAAGGCGTTGTTCGCGGAGACGATCGCGAATCCCGGCGGCAACGTGCTCGATCTCGAAGCGGCGGCGGCGGCGCACGACGTCGGCTCGCCGCTGATCGTCGACAACACGTTCGCCACGCCATATCTCTGCCGGCCGCTCGAGTGGGGCGCCGACATCGTCGTCCATTCCGCCACGAAGTTCATCGCCGGGAACGGCACGACGATCGCGGGAGTGGTGGTCGACTCCGGTCGCTTCGACTGGTCGAACGGGCGCTTCCCGACGATCGCCGACCCGTCACCCGCCTACCACGGCCTGCAATTCCACGAGACCTTCGGCGTCTACGGGTTACTGATGAAGCTCCGCGCCGAGACGCTCCGCGACCTCGGCAGCACGCTCGCGCCGTTCAACGCGTTTCTGCTCATGCTCGGCACCGAGACGCTTCCGGTGCGGATGGACCGTCACGTCGCGAACGCACTGGCGATCGCCGAGTGGCTCTGCGGGCAGCCGGGGGTTGTCGCCGTCCGTCATCCCGCCCTGCCGGACAGTCCGTACAAGCCGCTCGTGGACAAGTACCTGCCGCTGGGCGCGGGCTCTGTCTTCTCGTTCGAGCTCGACGGCGGCCGCGACGGCGGCCGGCGCTTCATCGAGTCGCTCAGCCTCTGGAGCCATGTGGCAAACGTCGGCGACACGAAGAGCCTGGTCATCCATCCGGCCTCGACGACGCACCGACAGCTCTCCGATGACGAGCTCCACGCTTCCGGCGTCGCGCCGGGAACGGTGCGGCTCTCGGTCGGGCTCGAGGATGTCGACGATCTCATCTGGGATCTGGAACAAGCGCTGCGGGCCGCCCGCTCGGTGACCGTCGCGTGAGCGCGTTCCAGGATCCGGCCACGATCCGACGGCTGATCCAGAACGCCCGCACCGTGGCGCTCGTCGGCCTCTCCGGTAACGAGCTGCGCTCGAGCAACTTCGTCGGCTACTACCTCATGCGGCATGGCTACCGGGTGATCCCGGTCAACCCGAACGAGGAAAGCGTCCGCGGCGAGCGCTCCTACGCGAGCCTCGGCGACGTCCCTGGCCCCATCGACGTCGTCGATGTCTTCCGCAACCCCGATGCCGTTCCCGAGCTCGCGCGCGAGGCGGTCGCGGTCGGGGCCGGCGCGCTCTGGCTCCAATTCGGCGTGATCAGCGAGGAGGGAGCCGAGATCGCGCGGCGCGGCGGGCTCGACGTCGTCATGGACCGGTGCATGAAGGTCGAGCACGCGCGCTTCCTCGGGCAGATGCATTGGCTCGGCATGAACACCGGCACCGTGAGCGGTCGCCGTTAGCCGCGTCAATCAGCGGGGAGAAGTCG
>JBOGZU010000009.1:0-76833 GCA_050697455.1 Gaiellaceae bacterium
GTCTTGCACATCGCCGCGCCGGCCTCTTCCCGGCCATTAGGCTCAACCCTTACCAGTGGCGACCACCGGCCAAGAGGAGTTCACCCTCGACACCGCCGCCGAGCTCGCGGCCCGAGAGTCGAGCGCCAAGATCGAGGGGCGCAGCCCGTGGGTGCTCGCGGGCCGGCGCCTGCGCAGGAACTATGTCGCGCTCGCGGCTCTCTTCGTCTTCTTCCTCGTCGTCGCCTGCTGCCTCCTCGCGCCCCTCTATGTAAGCCAGATCGCGCACCGGGGTCCCAGCGATACGAACACGTCGGGCAACATCCACGAAGGCGGCAAGACGATCGCGGTTCTTTCGAACGGCGGTACGACGATCTCGTCCAATGGCACCGTCACCATCAAGCCGGCCGGCCAGCCGATCGGCCCGCAGTGGTTCGCGGCCGGCGGGCAGTACATCTTCGGCGCCGACCAGCTCGGTCGCGATCTCGGTACACGCTTGCTGTACGGCGGCAAGAACTCGCTGCGGGTCGGGCTTGCAGCGGCCGCGATCACGACGGTGCTCTCCGTGATCCTCGCCTTGGTGGCGGGCTACTTCGGCGGGATCGTCGACTGGATCATCAGCCGGGTCTTCGACCTGATCTGGGCGTTCCCCGTGGTCCTGCTCGGGATCGCGCTCGGCACTGCGCTCTCGATCAACGGCTTCCACCATTTCGGCATCAACCTCGCGGCTGGTGACCTCTGGATCCCGACGGCCGTGATCGCGTTCGTCTTCATCCCGTACATCGGACGACCGCTGCGCGGCCAGGTGCTGGCGCTGCGCCAGAAGGAGTTCATCGAGGCGGCGACGGCCCAGGGCGCCGGCGCGCTTCGGATCATGTTCTCGGAGCTGCTGCCGAACATCGCGTCGTCGGTGCTCGTGCTGTTCACACTGATCGTGGCCAACACGATCCTCACCGAGGCGGGGCTCTCCTTCCTCGGCGCCGGCGTCCAGCCGCCGAACGCGTCGTGGGGGACGCTGATCGCCGACGGCCAGGATTGGCTTTCGGTCGATCCGTGGTTCAGCATGTTCCCGGGCATCGCGATCGCGCTCACCGTGCTCTCGGTCAACATCTTCGGCGACGGCCTGCGCGACGCCCTCGACCCGCGCGCCAAGATCAGGATCGAGCACTGATGAGGACGGCGGGCTAGATGATCGCGTTTCTCATCCGGCGAGTGGTCGGGATGATCCTCGTCCTGATCGCGGTCAGCTTCATCGTCTACCTGATCTTCATCAAGATCCCCGGCGGCAACCCCGCAGAGCGTATGGCGGGCCGCACTGCCACCCACGCCAACGTCATTGCGCTCGAGCACAAGCTCGGCTTGAACCACCCGTTCGTCGTGCAGTGGTTCGACATGGTCAAGTCGCTGCTCGACGGGTCGCTGATCTCGTACTACGACGGGACCAACGTCGTCAGCCAGATTTGGCAGGGACTTCCCGCCACGTTCTCTCTCTGCATCGGCGCCGGAATCATCTGGCTCTTCTTCGGAATCCTCGTGGGCACGATCTCCGCCGCGTCGGCCGGCCGCTTCTCCGATCGCGCGATCACCGCCCTGGCGCTGATCGGGATCTCGATACCGGTGGCGTGGCTCGGTTTGATCCTCCGTTATCTCTTCGCCGAGGGTGGCCTCACGTCGTCGTTCTCCGACGGGGGCTACACGCCGATAACGCAGAACCCGTTGGAGTGGTTCACGCACCTCCTCTTGCCCTGGATCACGCTCGCAGTCCTCTTCATCGGCTTCTACGGGCGCGTTCTGCGGGGGAACATCCTCGACGTCATCAACGAGGACTTCGTGCGGACGGCCAAGGCGAAGGGTTTGTCGACCCGGCAGATCATGGTCAAGCACGTGCTCCGCGCCTCGCTGATCCCGATCGTGACGCTGTTCGGGCTCGACTTCGCGTCCGTGCTCGGCGGCGGCGCGATCATCACCGAGTCGGTCTACTCGCTGCAGGGGGTTGGTTTCTACGCCTACCGGTCGATCTCGCAACAGGATCTGCCGCCGCTGATGGGAGTCACGTTGTACGGCGCGGCGTTCATCGTCGTCTTCTCGACTCTCGTCGACGTCGCCTACGCCTACCTCGACCCGCGGATCCGGCTCAACTGATGGCCGAACGGCTCCTCGAGGTCAAGGATCTGAACGTCCGCTTCGCGACGGAGGACGGCATCGTGCGCGCCGTCGACGGCGTCTCGTTCGAGCTCGAGCGCGGCAAGGTGCTTGGCATCGTCGGCGAGTCCGGCTCTGGCAAGAGCGTGAGCGCGATGACGCTGATGGGTCTGACGCGCGGCGTCAACGCGCGCTTCGAGGGCGAGATCCTCTACAAGGGCGCCGATCTCCTGAAGGTCTCCGACAAGGACATGCAGGCGTACCGCGGCAACGAGATCGGGATGATCTTTCAGGACCCGATGACGTCGCTGAACCCGGTCTACCGGATCGGCGAGCAGATCGTCGAGGCGATCCAGGCGCACGAGAACGTCGGCAAGAGAGCGGCGCGGCAGCGGGCGATCGAGCTCCTGCACCAGGTCGGGATCCCGAATCCCGAGTCGCGCGTCGACGACTTCCCGCACCAGTTCTCGGGCGGAATGCGGCAGCGCGCGATGATCGCGATCGCGCTCTCGTGCAACCCGTCGATTCTGATCGCCGACGAGCCGACGACTGCGCTCGACGTGACGATTCAGGCGCAGATCATCGAGCTGATCGACCGGCTCAAGTCGGACTTCAACTCGGCGGTGATCTTCATCACCCACGACCTCGGCGTGATTGCCGACATCGCGGACGAGATCATCGTCATGTATGCCGGCCGTGTCGTCGAGCGCGGCGCGACGCGCGATGTCTTCTACGACCCGCAGCATCCGTACTCGTGGGGGCTGTTGGGCTCGATCCCGCGCCTCGACCGGCCGAAGCCCGAGCGGCTGCACACGATCAAGGGGATGCCGCCGTCGCTGATCAATCCGCCGGAGGGCTGCAAGTTCCGGCCGCGCTGCCCGCACGCCTTCGAGAAGTGCATGCAAGAGCCGGACCTCCAGAACCGCGTCGAGTCGCCCAACCATCTCGACCGCTGCTGGCTCACGGTCGACTACAAGCGCGAGCACCGCGAAGCGACGATCGCGGGCGGCGGGGAGGAGGCCGCGTGAGCGACACACCGCTCCTCGAAGTCCGCCACGTCAAGAAGTACTTCCCGATCCGCAAGGGCGTCCTGCAGCGCGAGGTCGCGCGGGTGCACGCCGTCGACGACGTCACGTTCTCGGTGAAGGAAGGGGAGACGCTCGGCCTCGTCGGCGAGTCGGGCTGCGGCAAGTCGACGCTGGGGCGGACGATCGTCCGGTTGCTCGAGCCGACAGAGGGCGAGATCCTCTTCCGCGGCCGGCCGATTCAGAGCCTGGGCACACGGCAGCTGCGCCCGCTGCGGAGCGAGATACAGATGGTCTTCCAGGATCCGTACGCGAGCCTCAACCCGCGCAAGCGCGTCGGCTCGATCGTCTCGGACCCGATGCGGATTCACGGGCTCGGCGACCGCGCCGAGCGGAAGAAGCGCGTCGGCGAGATCCTCGAGACGGTCGGCCTCTCACCGGAGCACTACAACCGCTTCCCGCACGAGTTCTCCGGCGGCCAGCGGCAGCGGATCGGGATCGCCCGCTCGCTCGCGCTGCGGCCGAAGCTGATCATCGCCGACGAGCCCGTCTCGGCTCTCGACGTCTCCATCCAGTCGCAGATGCTCAACCTGCTCGAGGATCTGCAGAACGAGTTCCAGCTGACGTACATCTTCATCGCGCACGACCTCGGCGTCGTTCGCCACGTGAGCGACCGGATCGCCGTGATGTACCTCGGCAAGATCGTCGAGCTCTCGCCGGCGGAGGAGCTGTACTCGCGGCCGATCATGCCGTACACCGAGGCGCTGCTCTCGGCGGTGCCGATCCCCGATCCGGATCTCGCGGCGAAGCGCGAGCGGATCGTGCTCGAGGGTGACGTGCCGAGCCCGATCAACCCGCCGAGCGGCTGCCGCTTCCATCCGCGCTGCCGGTATGCGACGGAGATTTGCCACCAGGTCGAGCCGCCGCTCGTCGACTACGGCAACAGCCATTTCGCTGCCTGCCACCATCCGCTCAACGTCGATCAGGCAACGCTCGCGCAGGTCTCGGTCTCCGAGAAGCTCACGCCGGCGGATGCCGACGAATCCGCGCTTCCGAAGGACACTTCGGGTCCTTCGGATCCCAGCGCGACGACGCCGTCCTGACCGCGCCCCTTTCGAGTTAGCTCGCGCCGCTAAAGGGGGAGGCGCGCAGCGCCGATACTCGGCTCGTGGACGCTGCGGAGCGCAAGGAGATCCTCAGCCGTTACCTCACTCATTCGCGTCATTTCGAGGAGGTAGCTGCGCGCCGGCGTGCCGGCGCGGGCGCCGACGTGATCGCGCTGCAGACGCCGGTGCGCGCGCTCGAGCAGGAGCCGACGGGGCGCGAGGTCGAAGTGCTGCAGCTGATCTCCGACGGGCTCGTGAACCGGGAGATCGGCGAGCGGCTGTTCTTGTCGGAGGAGACGGTGAAGTCGCACGTGCGCCACCTTCTCGCCAAGCTACAGGCCCGCTCGCGGGCGCACGCGGTGGCCGTTGGCTTCCGTCGCGGTCTCATCGCTTAGTAGGGATTCGTCCACAGGAGCAAGCCGCAGACTGTGGACGAGGAAACAAAGAGCGCCGGGTGAAGAACACCCGGCGCTCATGAACTGCTGCCGTCTTGCCGCTACCGTCCCTGTCCCGATACCCCACAGAGGGGATGATCACAGGGTGTGGATAACGGACTATCCGACGGCTCTACCAGGTCTTCGCCCCGCCAACCGCAGCCGAGCGGATGGCGAGACGAACGAGGGACTTACGCATTGAAGACTCCGATCGATCGGGGACTGACGGCACTGCCAGCGTATACCCCTTCTGGGGGATACGCAAGGCGCGTGCTCTCGCTGGTTCGGGAAGCTGCGGGAGCCGATAAGCGCTCCACCGCATGGGCGACGCTTCTCGCGGCTGTGTCTGTAGGCACAGTCGCGTTGCTTTGGATCCATGGTTATCGGTTGCCGCCACTTTGGGCGGTGTTCGTACTCGGTGCGGTGGCTGCTATCGCAGAGCGGCAGAGCGTCGCGGTAACCGAACGAACGACTATGTCGGTCTCGTTCCTGCCGGTGGTGTTTGCGGCAGTCGTATTCGGGCCCATCGGCGGTTTTGCGGTCGGGGCGATCTCAAACATTTGGGATCTACGGGAGTCCCGACTGAAGTGGACGGTTTACACGGCAATCGGTGGACTAACAGCAGTTGCCGCTGGCCTTGCTGCGGCTCCGCTCCTACATTCTGCGACGAGCCTCGGCGGCTATTTCCTTGCGAGTCTGGCTGGATCGGTTGCAAATCTTGCCGCGGAGGCGTTTCTCGTAGCTGGGACGGGCGTCGTCAGGCGCACGAATTCGAAAACGGAACTCACGGCCATCGGGGCGGTGTTCCTGCTGACTGTCCCCTTGTATGTGCCGATCGTTGCGCTATTCGTCTACGGGTACTACTCGTACTCCCTACGTCTCGTTCTCGTCTTCTTCATTCCAACGCTCGCTGCCCAGCGTCTGCTCCACCTCTATCAGCAGGAGAAGGAGGCATCCCGCCACCTAGTGGCGGCTAACTTGCGGCTACGGAGTGCGAACGCGCGCTTCGCTACGGGTCTTGTTGCCATGCTCGAGGAGAGTGACCCGTATACCGCCGGTCACTCACTAGCCGTAGCGACCTACTCGCGAGACATCGCTGAGCGGATGGGTCTCTTCGATGAAGACTGCGACCTCGTACATTTGTGCGCGCTCGTGCACGACATCGGCAAGTACCGGCTACCGGCGACTCTCTTGGAGAAGACCGGACCGCTAAACCTCGAGGAGCGCCGACTGATGGAGAAACATCCGGAGTTCGGCGAGCAGCTTCTAAGGAAGGTCGAGGTTGAAGATCACAGCAGGATCGGACGCATCGTTCGTCACCACCACGAGCGGATCGACGGCGAGGGGTACCCTGACGGCCTTCCCGGAGACGAAATTCCGCTGCTCTCGCGGATCATCTCTGCCGCGGATGCCTACAACGCGATGACCTCGGATCGGCCGTATCGTGGCAAGCTCCCGAGCCGCGTAGCGCGTTTGCGGTTGGCCCAAGCGGTGGAGAGTCAGTTTGACGTCTCGGTCGTCGCGGCGTTCGAGGCCGTCCTTACGTCGGAGGACGAGGATTACCGGGCTGGGGTAGGAGACCGCTTTACCTTCGAACGCATGGAGGCTGCTCCGGACACCTCAGCGTTCATTGGGGCGGAGTTGGTCGACGCCTAACTAGCGTCCTCCTGCCAGAGGCGAGCAGCCTCAATGCGCGATCGCACTCCGAGCTTCTCGAAGATGTGCTTCACGTGCACCTTCGTGGTTGACAGGCTGATGAAAAGTAGACGTGCGATTTCTTCGTTTGTGAGTCCCTGTGCAACCAGCTCGTGAACCTCGTGCTCGCGTGGTGAGAGAATTCCGCGGGGCTGCGCCTCGCGCGGAATCCGTAAGCCTGCGCGGCGTGCTATCTCGCGATCGTTAGCTTCGACAAGAAGTGGTGTCAGGTCACTCCTCCGCTCCGCGTCATGAAGCAACGTGCCTGCGAGCTCCGGCCACGCTCGCCAAGCGAGCACGAGAGCGTTTTGAATCCCAACTTTGCGGATCTTCTTGTACGCAGCCTCGACCCTCGGGAGATCGCCAATCTGGGCGCCTCTGACGGCCGAAACTGCAGCAAGTAAGGCCTGCATCTCGACTCCGCGCGATGACCCGCGAGCTTGCTCCGCGTAGCGGTCTGCCTCCCCTAAGCGACCCATCGCGGTGAGTACCAAGGCGTGGAGCGCGTGGTGCTCGGCGCGTAGGCTCGCGCCCGCGCGCGGGTCCTGTCCGGCGAGTAGAACATCCCCAGCGCGCTCTAGGTCTCCCTCTGTGATGTGGAGCGTCGCCGTGTACATCGCCCGCTGACACGCAACGAACGGGTCGGGCGCAGCGTGCAGCCGACGCTCGACTAGGGACAACGCCTTCCTTGCATCGGGAAGCCGTCGGAGCCCTGTCAATGCTCGCGTCTTATTGATTAGTGCGTAATAGGTGACGAACTCGAGGCCGTATTCCTCCGCCAGTGCGAGCTCCTTCTGGGTGGCTTTGAGTGCCTCCCCGTAGCGTCCAGCTGCAATCAAGGCGTCGGCATACAGATTGAGGACCGAACTCTTCGCGTAGGGGTCACTCGCTTTGTCTAGACACGCGATATTCGCCTCGGCTTCCTCGAGCCGGACGTGAAGGGGGCCGAGGAGTAAGGCGAGGTGAATCTCTCCGGCCGCGACACGCAACGCGTGGTCGTAGCCAGGTCTCGGAAGCTGCTCGAGCTCCGAAAGAAGGAGCTCTACGTCCGGATCCTCGCTCGCGGCGGCAGAAGCGAGCCTGAGCCACAACAGGTCCCCCCGTGTATCTAGCTCAAGCGCGGACTCCTCCGCTTGTTCGAGGTGGCGGTCGCGGACGCCTGGTCGGTTTCCTAGGTGCGCCGCTCGGGCTGCGAGAAGATTGGCCCTAGCGGCGAGATCGCCTACGAGCTGTGGAATCGCTTGCCTAGCGACAGCGACACAGGGGTCAAAGTCTCCACGCCGAAGCAGATATTCGCTCTCTGCGAACAAGACCAGAGGCCCTTCGGCTTTTGTAGCTCGAGCTGCCATGACCCAGCGCTCCAAACTGCTGGTGCGGCCAGCGGCCAATAGGTCGTTCAGCGCTGCCGCAATCGCGTCGCCGATGAACGTCGCGTCCAGGGACAGCTCTCCGACCGACAGAGCTTCGTCCCACAACTGATGCTCGAACAACCGGCGGCACCGAGTGAGTAGCCGGGTGCGTGTCTCCTCGTTGACCTCCGTGAAGCGGCGGATGAGCAGATCCCGCAGCAACGGGTGGAAGAAGAGGGAGTTCCGCTCAGTGATTGCGACGAGCCCGTGGGCGGAGGCGTCCGCGAGCGCGACATCGGCTCCATCGCCGAGGAGTTGTGCGGCGCGGTCGACCTCGACGACGGACGCGACGGCGAGGAGCATGAGGGCTTCCTGCGTCGCCGGCTCTGCGGAGGCGACTAGCTCGCTTGCCAGGAACTCGTACAGAGTCCGCGACATCAAGCGGTCGGACGTGAAGTCCACTTCACCGCTCATTGCCGCCAGGCCGAGCACCGCGGGCCAGCCGTCCGCGGTCCGCATCACGCGCGCCCGGCCGGCCACCGCGCCCGCCGCGGCGAGTACTTCCGCCGCTTCGTCGTCGGTCATCCGCAGCTCGTCGACGCCGATCTCGAGCCCCTCGCCGTAGATCTCGAGGCGCGGGGCGAACCACTCCGGCCGCTCCCGCGTGGTGATCACGAAACGGATGTCGAGGCCGTCGACGAGCATGGAGAGGAACTCCTCCGCCTCGGGCGTGTCCGCCGCCTCCCACTCGTCGACGATGATCAGGATGTCCTGCGTCAGCGGCTCGAAGGTGCGGACGACGGCCCGGCCGAGCGGCTTCGCGCTCGGGTTGACCGACGCGATCGAGGCGACCTTGCCGGGATCTCGCGGCAGATCCGGCGCCAAGGCGGCGAGGAGCTCGTCGAACTGGACGGCCAGCAACGCAACATCGCCGGAGGCGCGGGTCGTCCGGTACCAGGACACCTGGCCGGTCTGACGCTCGCCCCACTGGCGCGCGAGCGTTGTCTTGCCGAAACCGGCCGGCGCGGCGAAGACCGAGACGCGAGAGCCGCCACCCTCCGCGAGGCGGTCGATCAGTCTCGGACGCTCGATGATGTGTGCGAGCGCCGGCGAAAGCGCCGGTGAGATCGTCTCCACCATTTCCCCTGACCGGGCGGCGGCCGCCCGGGACGCGCCAACCCTACTCCTCTCTTAGAGGATTGTCACTGATGCTGCAAGCGGGGCTGACCCGCGCCCGGGTAGGGCCGGGCGCGGGTTCGCCGTCAGCCCCCTACGCCGGCCAGAGCCGGCGCGGGCTCGTGGGCGAGGGCGAGGGGGTCCTCGCCCGTGAGCGCCCTGAACGCGGCTGGGATCTGCCGCCGTCTCGGCACGCCGAGCTTCTGCCGCAGGACGTCGCAGTGCGCCTTCGCCGTCCGCGGCGAGATGCCGAGCTGCTCGCCGACCTCGTCGTTCGAGCAGCCGCGCGCGATCAGCTCCACGATCTGCAGCTGGCGCGCGGTCAGGCCGGGCCGTGCCTCTTCTCTGTTCGTCATGGCGCGGGAGGCTACGACCGCGCTGGAGAGCGAACTATCGGCCGACGGGAGTATTCGCCCGGGCCGCCTGCGGATCCCGGATGAAGCTCGCCTCGTGGCCACGGCGGTTCGCCTCGCTGAGCTCCTCCTGCGTCAGCGCGCCGACGCGCAGCAGCAGGTCGAACTCGTCGCGCAGGTGGGTGTGCATCATCTCCGGGCCGTCCGTGGCGATCGTGAACTGGACGCCGTTCTCGACGAACTGACGGAAGGTGTCGCGCACCGCGTCCTCGTCGGGCAGCGCCTTCGTCAGGAGGTTGGAGGTCGGGCAGATCTCCAGCACGACCTCGCGCTCGCGCAGCTCCTTCATCAGGCCGGCGTCGCCGGCGGCGAGGATCCCGTGCCCGATCCGGTCGGGGCGGAGCAGCTCGAGCACCTCGCCGATCTCCTCGCGGCCGGTCTCGCCTCCCTCCTCGCCGACGTGGATCGTCACGCCGAGCCCTGCGGCGCGCGCCTCCTCGACCATCGGCTGCACCTGCGCGTAGTCGTAGCGGACGCCTCCCGGCCGTGGCCCGGCGATGTCGATCCCGACCACGCCGCGCGGCGCCCAGCGAATCGCCTTCTCCACGATCACCTCGTTCTGCCGCGCCGTGAACGTCCGGTCCATCATCAGGATCAGGCCCGCGCGCACCTGGCGGTACTCGAGGCTCGCGACGTCGAGGCCGCGGATCGCGGCGAGGATGATGTGGTCGAGGTCGCGCTCGCCGCCACGGTTCCTCTTCATCGGGTTGAAGCGCAGCTCGAGCGTCGTGATCCCCTGCGAGCGGTAGGCGCCGCCGATCGCCTCGTGCACCGAGACCTCCACCGCGGCGGGGCTCGACTGGATGAGCTCCGTCCAGTGGTAGATCGCGTCGAGCGAGTCGAGGTCGGGCACGCCGCGCGGGTCAGAGATGGTGACGAGCTGCTCGAAATCCCAGTAGTCCTTGACCGGCAGCGCGATCCCTTGCCGATGGGCGAGCGACCAGAGGATGTCGGACGAGACCGAGCCGCCGAGATGCGTGTGAAGCTCGGCGAGGCCTCCGTCCATCGGCTGAGTCTAGTCCCAGCCCACAACTGCCCAGCGCCGGCGCGCGAAGCGGGGCCAGAGGAGGGCGAGGCGCGCGGCGATGAGGACGTCGAGGGCGATCCAGACGCCGACCACTCCCCAGCCGAGCGCGAGGGCGAGCGAGGCGAGCGCGATGAAGACGGCGCTCGCGGCAAGCATCGACCACATCAGGTAGCGCGTGTCGCCTGCGCCGATCAGGATCCCGTCGAGCGCGAAGACGGCGCCGCCGAGCGGTTGCATCGCGGCGAGGAACGGCCACAGAAGCGCCGCCTGGTGGAGCACGCGCGGGTCGCTTGTGAACGCGGCGGGCAGGGCGTGGGAGAGAGGCGCGAGGATCGCGGCGAAGACGGCGCCGATCGCAACTGACCAGCCGATCATGCGGAGAGCGGCGGCATGCGCTCCGTCGGCGTCGCCGGCGCCGAGCATCCTCCCGACGATCACCTGCCCGGCTATCGCGAGCGCGTCGAGGATCAGGGCGAGGAAGATGAAGAGCTGGTACGCGATCTGGTGCGCGCCGATCTCCGCGTCGCCCATCCGCGCGAGAACGGACGCGGCGACGAGGAACGAGGCGTAGAGCGCGGCGGTGCGCACGAAGATCTGGCGGCCGACGCGAACCATCGGGCCCATCTCCCGCCAGCTTGGCCGCCGGGAGGGAGCGTGTGGCCGCAGCAGCTCGCGCACGAAGGCGACGCCCATCCCTGCCTGGGCGATCGCGGTTCCGGCGGCCGAGCCTGCGATTCCCCAGTGGAAGTCGTAGACGAACAGGACTTCCAGGACGAGGTTGACGAGGTTGGCCACGACGACGATCTCGAGCGGGCGGCGGAGATTCGAGACGCCGCGCAGATAGCCCTGGCCGGCGAGCGCGACGAGAGCGGCGGGAAGCCCGGCCGCCGCGATCCGGAAGTAGACAAGCGCGAAGTGGCCTGAGCTGCCGTGGCCGCCGAGCCCGCGCAGGAGCGGCGCCGCGACGATCTCGCAGGCGGCGAGGAGGGCGATCCCGATCCCGAGCGACGCCCAGAGCCCCTGCGCCGCGAGGCGCGCGGCGTCCTCCTGCCGTCCGGCGCCCGACGCACGCGCGACGACCGCCGTCGTCCCGTATGTGAGGAAGTTGAAGATCGTGAAGGCGCCGGCGAGGACGGTGCCGGCCAGACCGAGCGCCGCGATCTGCGGGCGGCCGAGGTGACCGACGATCGCCGTGTCGGCGAGGACGTAGAGCGGCTCCGCGGCGAGAGCGCCGAGGGCGGGCAGGGCGAGCCGGAGGATCTCGCGGTCGTGGATCGAGCGAAGTGGCATCGGGGCCGCCGACGATAATGGCCCGATGGAGCCGGGGACCGACGGCAGCGCGCCCGCGCCGAACCGCCTGCTCGGGCTGCCGACCGGACGGATCGTCCGCGTCGGCGCCGGGCTCGTCCTCCTCGCCGGTCTCGGCGTCCTCGTCTGGTGGCGGCACGGAAGTCTCGATGCGATCGGGACGGCGTTCTCGCACGTCCGCTGGGAATGGGTGGTCGTCGCGATCGCGCTCAATCTCCTGTCCGTGGTCGTGCGGGCGCTCGCGTGGACGACCGTCATCCACTCCGCGATGGAACCGCCGCGGCCGGGCGCGCCGCTCGTCTTCTCGGCCTTCTCCGTGGGGCTGTTCGCGAACGCCGTCCTGCCCGGGCGGATCGGCGAGCTCGCGCGCGTCGCCGTCCTGACCCGGAAGCTGCCGGGACGGCGGGGAGCGTGGGCCACGCTCGTCGGCACGGTCTTCGCGCACCGCGTCTTCGACATCGTGCCGGTGCTCCTGCTCGTCCTCTATGTCGTGGCGACGGCGAACATCCCAACCGACGCGGAGGCGAGCCTGCTCGGCGTGCTCGCCCTCGGTGTCTGCCTGTTTGCCTTCGCGTACGTCACGGGTCGCCGGTCTTCGCACATCTCACTCGAAGGGCTCGGCCCTGTGCGGCGTCTGCTCGCGATGGGGCGCGCAGGCCTTGGCGTGATGCGCTCGCCGGGCGCCACCGCGCTTGCGATCTTCTTCCAGATTTGCGGCTGGACGTGCCAGCTCTTCGCCGTCTACACCGCGATGCGCGCGTTCGACATCCACGCGCCGCTGCCTGCGGCCGGCGTTGTGCTGCTGCTGATGAACGTCGTGACGATCTTCCCGTTCTGGCCGGGAAACGTCGGGCTGGTGCAGGTCGCGATCGCGTCGGCGCTCGCCGGCTACGGCGTCGCGTACAGCGTCGGCGTCGCGTACGGGTTCGGGCTGCAGGCGATCGAGGCGTCGGTGGGAATCGGGGTCGGCATCCTCTTCCTCGCGCACGAGGGGCTGTCGTTCGCGATGTTGCGCGTCATGCCGTCGGCCGCGCAGGCCGAGATGCCGGAGGAGATCGACGGCGAGCTGCCGGAGCCGGAGGGCGCCGTCGCGAGCTAGCTGTCGGTCGGCTCGGCCGGGCGCTGCTGCTCGGCGCGGCGGGCCAGCTCCTCGACCTTGCCTTCGGCGGCGTCGAGCTTGGCGCGGCAGACGGCGTAGAGCTGCTCGCCGCGCTCCCAGAGCGCGAGCGCCTCGTCGAGCGGCACCTGGCCGCGCTCGAGCCGCTCGACGATCTGCTCGAGCTCTGTCTGTGCCTGTTCGAAGGTCGGCTGCGCGGGCTCGTTCACGCGTCTATGTCCTCCACGCGCGCGCCGAAGCCGCCTTGCGCAAGCGTCACATCGACGCGAGCGCCGGGCGAGACGTCTGCGCTCGAGGCGACGAGGCGGGAGTCCGTCCGGACGATCGCGTACCCTCGCCGTAGTGTTTGCAACGGTGACAACGCAACGAGCTTGGCGGCCGAGTTCTCGAGCGCCGCCCGCTTGCGCTCGACCGCGAGCGCCGGCGCGAGCCGGAGTCGTTCGTGTGCCCGCTCGAGGCGCTCTCCGTCCCGCTCGAGCAGGCGGCGGACGTCCCGCGCGAGCGCGTAGCGCGCGCGGTCGAGCTTGCCGAACAACTGAGTCAGGTCCGGCACGACGAGCTTTCCCGCGGCCGTCGGCGTCGAGGCGCGCACGTCGGCCGCAAGGTCGCAGAGCGGCGTGTCCTGCTCGTGGCCGACCGCGGAGACGACCGGCACCGGGCATTCCGCCACTGCCCTGACGACGCGTTCGTCGCTGAACGGGAGCAGATCCTCGAAGCTGCCGCCACCTCGAGTGAGGACGACCACGTCGACGTCCGGCTGCTCGCAGAGCGCCGCCAGCGCGGCGACGATCTCGCCCGCCGCGCGTGGTCCCTGCACGTACGTCTCCGCGACGACGATCGAGGCCGGCGAGAAGCGCGCCTGGATCGTCGTCACGACGTCCCGCTTGGCCGCGGCGTCGTTGCCGGTGACGACGCCGATCCGGCGCGGCAGGAAGGGAAGCGGCCGCTTGCGCTCGTCCGCGAAGAGCCCCTCCGCGGCGAGCTTCGCCTTGAGGCGCTCAAGCGCTGCGAGGTGCGCTCCGAGGCCGAAGCGCTCGACGGTGAGAGCGCGGAGCTTGAACTCGCCGCGCTGCTCGTAGAGCTCGGGCCGGCCGAAGACGTGGACGCGTTCGCCGTTCTCCAGGGCGAGATCGAGCGCGTCGAACTTGCCGCGGGACATCGTCACGCCGACGCCGGAGCCGTCGGACGGATCCTTGAGGGTGAAGAAGACGCTTGCCCAGCGTTCGTGGCGCCGGAGTTCGGTCACCTCTCCTTCGACCCAGATGCTCGGCAGGCGGCCGAGCCATTGCGCGACGCCTCTGTTGAAGGACGCGACCGAGTAGACGGTGCGGTCGTCGTACGGCAGCGCCTCGACCTTCGCCACGGGCGCAGCGTACTCGCGCCGGCGCGGCGGCTTGGAGACCTAGAGCAGGATCTCGGCGGCGGTCTCGTGCGCGCAGCCGCGGCCGATGATCGCGCACGCGTCGTGCAGGTCGGCTTCGCTGATGGCGAGGCGCTCGGCCAGCGAGAGTGGGTAGCCGGCTTCGATCAGGATGTGAAGCCGCCAGCTCTCGACCTTCGACCGCTCGTCGATCAGGGGCTCGAGGATCTGGGTCTGCGTCGTCGTCTCGCTCATGGCTCCACCAGTTCGTGGTGGTATCGACGAACCCTGCCACGCTTTGTTAGATCAGCGTTTCGTTACGAAATCGCTAGGAGTCGGCGACGCCCGCGGCCGAGGGCAGGCGGCGGAGGAGTTCCTGCACCCGGGCTTCGAGGACGCCGCGTTCGACGTCGATGTCCGCGTGGAGCTCATCGATCCGCCGCCGCAGCTCGCTCTCGAGCTCGCCGAGCCGTTGTTCGTGGGCGGCGACAACCTCCTCCTGCCGACGCGAGAGGTCATTCGAAACGTCCGTGATCTTGCGCTCGAGCCGGTGCGCGCCGGCGTCCCCGACGTGGGCGAGCTTCTCGGCGAGGACGGTCTCGGCCTCGCGCGCGAAGGTGCTGACCGAGCGGTCGAGCTCCCGCGCGAGGCGCTTCGCAGCGTCCTCCCGGGCAGTTTTGACGACACCGGAGAACTGCTGCGCCGCTTCGGCGGCGTAGGACGCCACGGCGCGCTCGACCGCGCGCTCGAGCTGCTCGACCTGGCGGCGAGCGACGTCCTCGAAGCTCGCGCGGATCCGCTGCACGGCTTCGGCTTCCTCCCGCTGCGTGTGCTCGGTGAGCTCGCGCTCGCGACGTGAGAGCCGGGTTTCGAGCTCGCTAAGCGCGCGGCGCCGCTCGGAGGCGTGTGCCTCGAGCTCCGAGCGCACGAGGGCCAGAGCCTCCTCGACGTTGCGGTCGACGTCGGTGCGGAGCCGTCCGACCGCCGCCCGCTGCTCCTCGCTCTCGGTCGTCAACCGCTCGGAGTCCGCGAGCAGTCGCTGCTCGACGTCGCTGAGCAGCTGCTCCTGCCGCTTGCGCAGGTCGGCGATGCGCGTCTTGGTCGCGTCCGCGGCCCGGTCGAGATCTTGCGCCCATGCTGCGAGCCGCTGCTCCACCTGCGCCTGGGCCTCGGCGAGCCTCGCCGTGAGCGTCCCCATTGCCTCGCGCTCGCGCCGCTCCGCCAACGAGCGCCGCTCTTCAGCCAGCTGTCGTTCTTGCTCCTCGAGCAGCGAGCGCGAGTCGGCGCGGGCGCGCGCGAGGGTCAGCTCGAGTTCGGACGCGCGCGTCGCCTTCTCCCGCTCCACGAGCGCGAGGAGGTCCGTCTGCGCCTCGGCGAGCCGTTCGTCCATCCCCGCGATCCGGCGCAATGCGAAGCGGAGGAGAAGCGCCGCGGTGGCAGCGAGGAGACAGCCCGTCAGCCCGCCGGCGGCGACGGCGAGCGGCCGGCCGTGCCGAAAGGCGAAGGCGACCCAGATTCCGACCGCGCCGGCTGCCTCGAGCGCGACAATCGCGGCGAGCAGCCAGGTCCGGCCGCGCCAGAGAGCCGCGAGGCCGAGAGCGACCGCCGCGACGACGACGCCAGACGCGAAGACGAGATCGGCGAAGGTCGTCAGCGACATTCGCTTCAGTGTAGGCGGCGTTCAGACGCGCGCAAGGAGCAGCGCCGCGGCTATGAGGACGACCGCCATCGCGAGCGCTTGCAGCGACGCCTCCGCGGCTCCCGCGAGGGAATCTCCGTCGAGCCTGACCCGGCTGCCGTCGTCGAGCTGCATCTCCCCGTCGATCGCGACGACGCGGCGCCGAACGAGGCGGACCGGTGTGGAGAGTCGTCGCTGCACCCAGCTCGTGGCGAACGCGTAAGCGGCGGCGGCGAACGCATCGCCGCGCAATGTGTGCGCGGAGGCGAAGTACGCCGTGAGGACCGGAAACGCGCCCCAGGCGGCGGGGAACCAGAGGCCGCCATGGAAGGCGCCGCCGAACAGCTCGAGGTTGTAGGCGACGACGATGAAGCCGCCGACGGCGACGAAGACGAGCAGCCAGAAGTCGCGTGACGCTGCGATCGCGATGCCGATCGCGCACCCTGCGCCGATCGACACGGCGGCGAGGCCGACGAGCATTCGCGCCGGGATTCGCGTCTGCAGAGGGCGGTCGGTCAGCTCGTCGAGCGCGTGCGCGCCGACCCCCATCGCGAGCGCGAAAGCGAGCGTCGTCCAGCCGAGCAGCGCCCAGTCCATGTGCGGCGCGAGCGCGGCGCCGACCGCGACGTAGGACAGGTGCCACAGCGTGTACGGCGGGTGCAGGAGCGTGATGTAGTCGCGCCAGCCGCCGGAGCGGAGCGCGTAGAACGCCGGCCGCGGCCGCGCTTCGCTCACGCGCGCCGTCCCCACACGACGATGCCGCCGCCCACGCTGAGCCGCCGCGACTGGACGTCCTCGATTCCCGCGGCGCGCCAGGCGTCGAGGAGCGTTGGCTCCGGCCAGCGCTGCCAGAACTCGCGGATGCTCGGGCCGAGGAAGCTTCCGACCTCGCGCCAGCCCGGTGCGATCAGCGCACCGGCAGCCGGCAGGCCGACGCGGACGTACATCTCCCAGAGGGGCCGCCAGATCCCGCGCGGCAGGCCGAACTCCTGCATCGCGACGACGCCGCCCGGCCGCACGACCCGCGCGAGCTCCTGCAGCGTCGCCGGAACGTCATCCACGTAGCGAAGGAGGTAGGTGAACGTCAGCGCGTCGAACTCGGCGTCGGGGAAGGGAAGCGACTCGGCGCGCCCCTCGCGCAGCTCGATCCGCCCGCCGAGGCCGGCGCCCGCGATGCGCTCCCGCCCAGCGGCGAGCATCTCCCGGCTCTGGTCGACGCCGACTACGGCGCGCTGCGGCTCGGCGCGTGCGAGCTCGATCGCCACTGCCGCCGTGCCGCTCGCGACGTCGAGCACGCGCCGCGCCTCGTGTGGGATCCGGGAGACGAGGAAGGCGCGCCAGCGCGGGTCCTGTCCGAACGATAGGAGCCGGGCATAGCGGTCGTACGTCGGCCCGAGCGGCGCGAAGAGCTCCCGGGCGTCCATGCGCCCGACTCTATGCTCGGAGTGTGTTGCTGAGCGAGGACGTCGCGCGGATCGCGGCCGTCGGAGCCGGCTTTGCCGGGGCCGGGGAGGAGCTTGCCGGCGTCCTGATCGTGGAGACGCTCGGGCGCCGCGTCTACCTCTGCGCGTTTACCTCCGCGGGCGGCAGCGCCTGGCTCGCGCTAGGCGACGACGCCCAACCGATCACCGACGGCCGGCTCGTGCGCGAGGCAGCTTCGCTCGCGGCGCTCTGCGAAGTCGCGGAGGAGTCGGCGGGCGGCGGCGACATCTCCGCGCTTCGCGCCCGGCTCGCCGAGATCCGCGAGACCGAGGCGCCCGCCGGGATCGAGGACGCGGAAGCCGCCGCCGCTGCTCTCGCGGAGACTCTTCAAGCTGAGCCGCGCGTCGCGAGCGGCGACTACCTCGACGCGATCGGCGCGGCATCGCGCCGGCTCGAGGAGACGCTCGGTGAGAGCGGCGGTTCTCCCTTCGCGGCGGCGATGCAGTCGGCGCTCGGCGCCGTCGAAGAGCTGACCGCAGACGTCGAGCGCAACTACAAGCTGCCGTTCAGCTGAGCGACGCCGCTACCCTGGCCGCATGGAAGGCAGCGGCGGCTTCGGATTCCCGTTCGGGGGCGACCCCGAGGAGATCATGCGCGGCCTGCGCGAGTTCGCAGAGCAGCAGGCGGAGACGGTGCAGGAGGCGCAGCGCGAGCAGTTCGCCACGCTGACCCTCAACACCGCCGTCGAGCTGACCGCTGCGGCGCTCTCCCAGATCCAGCCGACGGGCGGCGTCGACGAGCAGGCGATCGCCCTGCGCGACGCGATGCGCGTCCTCTTCCCCGAGGCGGTGGCGCTCGTCAGCGCCGCTCGCCAGGGGTTCATGCGCGAGAGCTAAGCCTTCTTCGGAGCGACGTCGCCGCCCTTCGGGGCGGCCTTCCGCGCGAGGTAGCCGCCGTGGCTGATCGCGAGGAGGATGGCGAAGGCGTCGTTCACCTTCGGCAACGTTGTGATCTTCCCGTGCTCGGTGTAGAGGGCGTAGCCGAGAGCGATCCCGTAGGCCAGGACGAGGATGATCGTCACGAGCACCATCTGAAGCTTTGCGATGTCGACCGAGTTCGTCGTGCTCTCCTCCTCGCCGGTGACCATGTCGCGCCACCGCGCGTTGGTCGGCTCCGGGTTCTTCGCCATCTTCCCGCCCTGCTTCTTGCGCTGGTGGAGCATGAAAGGCGAGGCGACGAACGAGGTCGTGCTGACGCCCATCGCGGCCCACAGTGTCTGCGGCACCGTGACGAGCAACGGGTCGGCGAGGTGGAGGGCGGCGTTCGCGAGCACGGCCGCGAGGTAGCCGGAGAGGACGATCGCTCCCCAGATTCCGACCTGGACGCGCGCCGTGCTCACGCGGTTCCGGTCGTCGATGAAGACGCCTCGAATCGCCTGCGCGGTGACGCCGTGGCCGATGACCATCGTCAGCGCGGTGAGGAGAGCGAGGATGGCGAGCCACGCGACGAGACGCGCCCAACCCGCCGAAGCGCCGGCGGCCCACGGGATCAGGGCTCCCGCTGCTCCCGTCGCCGGGATGAGCGCCGTGACACCGGCGGTGTGCCACATCGTCCAGCGCTTGTCGGCGAGAGCTAGATCGGCTGGGACGGCGACGGTAGCCATCGCCGGCGACGCTACTCCTGCGCTCCTCGCCCCACAACCCCGCGCGTAGAATCGCCGCGCCCGTGTCGCTGCTCGACTCCGCCATCGTCCGTCTCCTGCCGGCGGTGCCGAAGCCCGTCGTGCAGCTCGTCTCTTCCCGCTACATCGCGGGCGAGTCGCTCGCCGAGGCGGTCGGAGTCGTTCGCGACCTCAACGGCGGCGGGAAGCTGGCGACGGTCGACGTCCTCGGCGAAGAGATCACGCGGGAGGAGGAGACGCGCGCGATCGCGCAGGCGTACCGCGACGTCTTCGCGGCGATCGACAAGGCGGCGCTCGACTCGAACGTCAGCGTCAAGCTCACCGCGCTCGGGCTCGGTCTCTCGTACGACCTGTGCCGCGAGAACCTCCTCGACGTCGTCCAGACCGCTGTCGGCTACGGGAACTTCGTGCGGATCGACATGGAGGACTCGTCGACGACTGACGACACGCTGCGGCTCTACCGCGAGCTGCGCGAGGCCGGACACGACAACATTGGCGTCGTTCTTCAGGCGCGGCTGCGACGGACGCTCGGCGACATCGCCTCGCTCGCCGAGCTCCGCCCGAGCGTCCGGCTGTGCAAGGGGATCTACCTCGAGCCGGGTGCGATCGCGTTCACGGACTTCGAGGCGGTGCGCGCGAGCTTCGTCAACTGCCTCGATGCGCTGCTCGGGGCGAGCTGCTACCTGGGGGTTGCGACGCACGACGAGTGGCTGGTCGGCGAGTCGCTCCTGCGGATCTCCCAGCGCGGGCTTGGCCCGCGCGAGTACGAGCTGCAGATGTTGCTCGGCGTGCGGGAAGAGCGGCGCGACGAGCTCGTCGCCGAAGGGCATCGCCTGCGGGTCTACGTCCCGTACGGCGAGCAGTGGTACGCGTATTCCGTGCGGCGGCTGCAGGAGAATCCCGCGATGGCCGGGACGATTGCGCGGGCGACGGCGGGGCGCGTGCTGCGGCTGGGCCACTAGCCCCCGAGCGGCGCGTCTACGCGCGCGAGTTGGTGCAGAATCGTCACACCTTGCCCTTGACAAATCAGAGCGTTTACTAGGCGGTGTCGGACACCGTTCCTGGATGATCTGGGCGCGCGCCGAGGGCTGCCGCGTCACGCTCGCCGACGGGCGCGAGTTGCTCGACCTGACCGCCGGATTCGGCGTTGCCGCGCTCGGCCATCGCAACCCGCGCATCCTCGCGGCCTGGCGCGAGCAGGAAGTCGTCCATGCGCTCGGCGACCTCGCTGATGCGGAGGTGACGGTGCGGCTGCGCGAGGCGCTGCCCCGGCCCGCGAAGCTCGGGGTCACGGGCGAGGACGCGGTCGAGGTCGCGCTGCGAACCGCGTTGCTCGCGACGGGCCGTCCCGGGATCGTCGCGTTCGATGGCGCCTACCACGGCCTCGGCCTGCTCGCGCTCGCGGCGACGGGGTTGGAGCAGTTCCGCGCGCCGTTCGCGCAGTGGCTGCCCGGGCCGGTGCACCGGCGCGCCTACGGCGAGGATCCCGGGCCGTTGCCGGAGGACACAGCGTGCGTGATCGTCGAGCCTGTCCAGGGGCACTCCGGTTCGCGCGTTCCGCCGGACGGCTTCCTCGACACCCTGCGCCATCGCTGCGACGAGGTTGGCGCGCTGCTCGTCGTCGACTCGATCTACGCGGGGCTCGGACGCATCGGGGAGATGTGGCCGGGGGAGGACGTGGCCGATGTCCTCACCGTCGGCAAGGCGCTCGGCGGCGGCGTCCCGCTCTCGGCGGCCCTCTTCTACCGTGACGGGCTCGAAGGGCTCTGGCAGCTCGGGCCGGAGGACGTCTACACCCACACGCACACGGGGAATCCGCTCGCGTGCGCGGCCGGGCTCGTCGTGCTGAAGGAGATTCCCAAGCTGCTCGACCGCGTGCGGGAAGCGGGTGAGCGTTTCGAGCGGGAGGGCTGGCACGGGCGCGGCCTGCTGCGAGCGCGTGAAGGTTCCGCGGCTGAGGCGCTCGATCGTGGTGTCCTCGTCGTCCCTGCGGGCCTCGAGGGCGAGCTGATCCAGGCGGCGCCGCCGTTGACGATCACGGACGACGAGCTCGACGAGGCGTTCGAGCGGCTCGGCTAGGACTTCCGCGCGTAGAGGAGGAACGTCGCCGGGATACGGCGGTCGTGGCGGCGGCGGGACGTTCCGCCCGGGTACTCCTCCAGCGCGACGAGCTGCAGGCCGGCGCGCGCGAGAGCGCTGACGATCTGCCCCAGCCGCCAGAGCCGGTCGGAATCCGCCGGATCGCGGAAGTAGTCGCTTCGCCAGCGCAACAGTCCGTCGACGCAGTCCGCGACGGGGTGGTCGTCGAAGACGAGCAGCTCGCCGCCGACCTTCAGCGCGGCCGCGATCCCTGCGGTCCAGCCGTCGAGATCGGCGATGCCGTCGATCACTCCCTCGCCGGAGTAGACGAGGTCGAAGCGCGCGCGGCGCAGCTGGCGCGGCAGCTCTTGCGGGTCGCCGTCGACCCAGAGGATCTTCGGCCACCGCTCGCGTGCCGGCTCGAGCGCCGCCGGCCGCGGGTCGACACCCGTCGCCACTGCGCCGAGCTCGGCGATCGCCGCTGTCGCCTCGCCGCTCCCGCACAGCAGATGCAGCACCTTTTTCTTCTTCAGGTCGCCGAGCGTGCGCGCGACGATCTCCGGCAGCGTGTCGGGCTCCACCTCTCTGCGGTGCACGGCCTCCCAGGCGCGGAGGTTCTCATCGGTCGGCTCCACGCGCCCGCCTACGCCGGAAGGGAGTAGCCGCCGTCGACGACGAGCGTCTGTCCGTAGATCATCGCGGCGTCGTCCGAGCAGAGGAAGGAGACGACCGCGGCCATGTCCTTGGGCTCGACGAGGCGGCCGGCGGGCGTCCGCTTCACGGAGGCGAGCATCTGCTCCTTGTTCGGGAACCAGTCGAGCGCCTCGGTGTCGACGACGCCGCCCGAAACGCAGTTGACGCGGATCCCGCGCCCGGCGAGCTCGACGCCGAGATAGCGGACGGCCGTCTCGAGCGCCGCTTTCGAGACGCCGATCAGGACGTAGTTCGGCAGGACGCGCTGCGAGCCGAGGCTCGAGATGGCGACGATCGCGCCGCCCTCCTTCATCTGCGGCGCCGTCGCGCGGGCGAGGGAGAGAAGCGCGCGGGCGTTCGCGGCGAGCGTCCAGTCCCAGTGCTTGTCCTCGGTCTCGAGCGCGGGCCGGACGACGCCGGTCGCCGCGTTGTGGACGACGACTCGGTACGGGCCGGCGGCGGCGAGCTCGGCGACCGTCTTCGCGTCTGCGACGTTGCCGCGCACGAGGACGGGCTCGGCGCCGGCGTCGCGGATCAGCCCCGCGGCCTCCTCCGCCGCCTTGTCGTTCCGCATGTAGCCGAGCGTGACGCGGCTAGCGCCGTCGGCGACGAGCCGCAACGCGATCGCCCGTCCGATCCCCCGCGTTCCTCCCGTCACAAGGACGGAAGCTCCGTCGAGGCTCATTGCCGCGTGGGGAGGGGCTCGTCCGCGGGCGCCGAGCTGGGGAGCTCGCTCCAGCCAGGACGCGTCCGCGGCTCCCGGTGGCTGTCGGTCGCCTTCGAGGAAGCATGGCCGAGCCGGTCGAGCAGCGCGATCTTCTCCTCGGCGTAACCGCGCACCGGATGGTCGTCGGGCAGGTCGCGCACGAGCTCGCGCACCCGCGCGCGCAGCTGGTAGGCGAAGTGCGGCGTCGCAGGCCCGACGAGGGCGTCGACGTCGGCGAAAGTCGGCTCCGGCATCGCAGCGGAGCCTAACGGAGGTACGTTCGCTGACGTGCGCAGGCCTTCTCCCGAGTACGCGATGTTGCTGGGAGCGGTCGTCCTCTGGGCGCTGAACGTCACGGTCACGAAGTACATGTTCGAGCACGGCTGGCAGCCGCTCGCCTACGGGACGATCCGGTACTTCGCGGCCATCGCCCTCTTCTGGATCTTCACGTATCGCCGCGAACGGTCGTTCCGGATTGCCCGCGAGGACTGGCGGTACGTCGCGATCGCCGCCGCGATGATCTTCTGCAACCAGCTCTGCTTCGTCTACAGCCTCAAGTTCGCCCAGGCCTCGACGGTGTCGCTGCTGTTCGGGACGACCCCGGTCTTCGTCGCAATCGTCTCGCTGCTCTTCCGTCTCGAGCGGCTGACGCAGGCCTTCTGGGTCGGCGCCGTGCTGACGTTCGCCGGCGTCGTTCTCGTCGCCGTCGGAGCGGGCGGCGGCTTCAGCACGAGCACCAAGGGCAACGTCATCGCCGTCGGAACCGCTCTGACATGGGCGTGCTACACGGTCGCGATCGCGCCGCTGATGCGCCGCTACTCGCCGTTCCGGATCAGCGCGCTCGTGCTCGCGATCGGCTGGGCGCCGCTCGCGCTCGTCTCCATCCCGCAGATCTCGCGCCAGCAATTCCACTTCGGAGCGGTCACTTGGGTCGGCTTCGCATACGCGGTCGTCGGGCCGCTCTTCCTGACGAACATCCTCTGGTTCACGGCCGTCGACCGCGTCGGCGCCGCGCGGGCGGTGATCGTCAACAATCTCCAGCCGTTCTTCGGCGTCCTGTTCGCGCTCGTCCTGCTTTCCGAGTCGCTCCATCCCCTCGAGATCGCCGGCGGGCTCCTCATCTTCGCGGGCATCTATCTCGAGCGGCGACTGCGGCGGCAAGCGGTCAGAGCGGCGGTGCCCACGCCGGAATAACATTGAGGCATGGCCGAAGACTTCATGCCGCTGCTCGGCTGGGACCACCTCGAGCTGTGGGTCGGGAACGCGAAGCAGGCCGCCTATTTCTACGAGCACGCGATGGGCTTCACACGCACGGCGTACTCCGGGCCGGAGACGGGTGTGCGCGACCGCGCTTCCTATGTCCTCGAGCAGGGAGAAGTCCGCCTCGTCGTCACGAGCGCGTTGGGGGAGGAGCACGAGATCACGAAGCACCACGCGCGCCACGGCGACGGCGTCCGCGACATCGCGCTCACCGGTCCCGACGCGACGCAGGCGCACCGCGAGGCCGTCGCGCGCGGCGCGCGCAGCGTCATGGAGCCGGCGCGCGACGAGGATGAGTTCGGGACCGTCGAGCGCTCGGCGATCGCCACCTACGGCGACACCATCCACACGTTCGTCAACCGCTCCGACTACGCCGGCCCGTTCCTGCCCGGCTACGTCTCGCTCTCGGAGAACGGCCACCGCGACGCCGGCGTCGGCCTCCTGAACGTCGACCACGTCGTCGGCAACGTCGAGCTCGGCAAGATGGACTTCTGGGTCGAGTTCTACGAGGAAGTCTTCGGGATGACCAACATCATCCACTTCGGGGATGAGGACATCCAGACCGAGTATTCGGCGCTGATGTCGAAGGTCATGGCGGACGGCAGCGGCAAGGTCAAGTTCCCGATCAACGAGCCGGCCGAGGGCAAGCGCAAGAGCCAGATCCAGGAGTACCTCGACTTCTACGGCGGCGCCGGCGCGCAGCACGTCGCGCTCGCCTCGACCGACATCGTCGGCACCGTCGAGGCGATGAAGGAGCGCGGCTTCCTCTTCCTCGACACGCCGGACTCCTACTACGAAGAGGCTCCCGACCGCGTCGGCGAGATCTCCGAGGACTACGAAGTGCTCCAGCGGCACAAGATCCTCGTCGACCGTGACGACGACGGCTACCTGCTCCAGATCTTCACGAAGACCGTCCAGGACCGGCCGACGGTGTTCTTCGAGGTGATCGAGCGGCACGGCGCGACGACCTTCGGAGAGGGGAACTTCAAGGCTCTCTTCGAGGCGATCGAGCGCGAGCAGGCGCTGCGCGGGAACCTCTAGGCGGGGATCCGCTTGTTCGACGATGCGAGGGCGGCGAGCCGGCAGGCGCGTTCGCTGCGCCGCGTCGGGCACCGGCCGTTCCCGCTGCCGCACAGCCGCTGGACGCTCGGCCAGACGTGGGAGCACACGCTGTGGGCGCACTGGCCCGTGGCGGCGGAGGAGCTCCGGCCGCTCGTGCCGGCGGAGCTCGAGATCGAGGAGCACGACGGCAGCGCCTGGCTGAGCTTCGTCTTCTTCCGCGTGCGCGCGCTGCGTGCGCGCGGCGCGCTGCCGGTGCCCGGGATCTCGTCCTTCCTCCAGCTCAACGTCCGCACGTACGTGCTCGGCCCGGACGGGCTGCCGGGAGTCTGGTTCTTCAGCATCGACGCCTCGAGCCGGCTCGCCACGCTCGGCGTGCGGCGGATCTATCACGTGCCGGCGTTTCACGCGCGCATGACGCTCGAGGAAGCTGGCGGATGGCAGGAGGCCGAATGCGTGCGCGTGGGGGAGCCGGGTCGCGTTTTCTCGGGGCGCTATCGCGCGACCGGCGAGACCTTCCACGCCGAGCCGGGCTCGCTCGACTGGTTCCTGACCGAGCGCTATCGCCTTTTCGCAACGGACGCGCGAGCCGAGATCCACCACGATCGCTGGCTCCTCTGCCCGGCGGAGGCGGAGATCGAGCTGACCTCGATCGCTCCTGTGACGCTGAGCGGGACGCCGCTCTGCCAGCTCGCCTTCCGGCAGGACGCGCTCATCTGGCCGCCCGAGCCGATCTAGGCTTGCGCGGATGAGTCCGCAACGCCGGACGGCCCTCCTTTCCGTCTTCGCCGCCTGTGCGCTCATCGCGCTCAAGCTCGGCACCGGTCTGGCTACGCACAGCCTCGGCCTGATCTCGGAGGCCATCCACTCGGGCACCGACCTGATCGCGGCGCTTCTCACCTTCTTCGCGGTCGGCGTTGCGGTGCGGCCGGCGGATCCCGGTCATCAGTACGGGCACGGCAAGGCGGAGCATCTCTCCGCGCTCGCGGAGGCGGCCTTCCTCGTGATCGCAAGCGTCTTCATCGCGGTGCGCGCAGTGATGCGACTGACAGAGAGCCATCCGCATCCGGTGCATGCGGCGTGGTGGGCGCTGCTCGTGATCGGCGTCGTGATCCTCGTCGACATCGGGAGGACGACGGCGTCGTTGCGCGTCGCTCGCCGCTACGAGAGCGCAGCGCTTTCATCGAACGCGCTCCACTTCGCGAGCGATCTCGTGGGCTCGTTCGCCGTCCTCGCGGGTCTGCTGCTCGCGCGCGGCGGCCAGCCGAAGGGCGACGCCGCGGCCGCGCTCTTCGTCGCCGTCCTCGTCCTCGCCGCTGCAGGACGCCTGATGCGCCGAAATGTCGATGTGCTGATGGATCGCGCTCCCGCCGATGCGGAGGCCGCGGCCCGCCAGGCGATCGTGCGGATCCACCCGCCGGTCGAGCTGCGGCGGCTGCGGATGCGCCAGGCCGCCGGGCGCCACTTTGCCGATGTCGTGATCGGCGTCTCGGCGGCCGCCGCGGTCGGTCAGGGTCATGCTGCCGCCGACGCGGTCGAGCGGGCGGTGCAGGCCGCGCTGCCGGAGGCGGACGTCGTCGTCCACGTCGAGCCGGGCGAGGCGGTCGGCGCTCGCGAGCGCGCGCATGCTGCCGCGCTCGGCGTGCCGCGCGTGCGCGAGGTGCACAACGTCACCGCGGTCGCCCTCGAGACGGGCACCGAGATCTCCCTCCACCTCAAGCTTCCCGCCGCCCTCCCGCTCGAAGAGGCGCACTCCATCGCAGAGCAGGTCGAGCGCGCCATCCACGAGGGGGTGCCGGAGGTGGTCTCCGTCCAGACGCACCTCGAGCCGCTGACCGAGGAGGCAGAGGGGACGAGCCTCGCGGCGCGGGACGTCGCCGACGAGAGCGAGCTCGTCGTGCGGATCGTGCGCGACGAGACCGGCGCGCCGCCGCGCGAGCTCCGCTTCCTCCACACCGACGAGGGCCTCGTCGCCTACCTCACGTTCGCGGTCGACGGCGCGACGCCGCTCGCGGAGGCGCACGCACGCGCGAGCCGCATAGAAGAGCGGATCCGCGGGGAACGTCCCGACATCGCCGATGTCATCGTCCACACCGAGCCATAGATGAAGCTCTGCATGTTCTCTCCGATCGAGATGGGCCTCGAGCGCGGCTGGCCGGGACGACTCGACGGCGAGAACGTGATCCAGCTTGCGGCGCAGACGTTGCAGGCGTTCTTCACGGGCGGCGGCCAGGCGCGGGAGCACGCGGTCTATCCGCTTGCCGAGGTCGTCTTTCGCGCGCCGGTTCTCCATCCGCCGTCGGTGCGGATCTTCGAGGGAGAGGACTTCCGCTTCGCCAATCCCGCCGCGATCGTCGCGGCCGACGCGGAGATTCCGGTCGCAGCCGCGACGCCGGTGGAGCGAACCGCCGCGATCATCGGTCTCGACGGGGCAATCGACGGCTTCACGCCGCTCGTCGAGTGGACGGCGCCGGATCTGCACGGGGAGAAGTCACGCGATTTCGCGCTCGCGCTGGGTCCTGTCGTGACGACCGCGGACGAGGGCGCACCGGGCGGGCTGGATTGGGAACGTCTCGTTTCCCACGCGGCGCAGAACACGCGGCTCTATCCCGGCGACGTGATCGCCGCGTGAAGGTCGCCGTCGTCGGGGCCGGGATCATGGGCGCTGCTACGGCGTGGCAGCTCGCGCGGCGCGGCGCCGACGTCGTCGTGCACGAGCAGTTCGAGGAGCTCGACCACGACCGCGGCTCGAGTCATGGCCGCTCGCGGATCTTCCGCGTCGCCTACCCGGACACGAGCTGGATCCGGCTTGCCGAAGAGGCGTACGTCGGCTGGAGAGAGCTCGATCCGACCCTGCTCGCCCTGTACGGGCTGATCGAGATCGCTCCGAACGTGGCGCTCACGTCCGCGCGCGCGCTCGAAGAGTGCGGACTGCCGCACCGCTTCCTCGAGGCAGACGAGGGACGCGACCTCGGCGTCGCGCTGCCCGCCGATTGGGCCGCGCTGTTCGTGCCGGACGCCGGCATCACGTACGCGGACCGAGCGCGCCAAGCGTTCCTCGAGGGAATCGACGTCCGCTACGGCTCCCGCGTCGACGACCTCGACGCGCTCGACGCCGACGTGGTCGTCGTGACCGCAGGCTCGTGGATCGGCCGCTTCTTCCCCGACTTGCCGCTCACAGTGACGCGCGAGACGGTCGCCTACTTCCGCCAGGACAACCCGCCGCCGTCGATCGTCGAGCTCGACGAGCAGCGGGCACACGCGATGTTCTCGCTCCACGATCCGGTCTACGGGCTGAAGGCGGGAGCCCACCACGCCGGCGCGGTTGCGGATCCGGACGAAATCGGGGAGCCTGACCCCGCCCTCGTCGAGCGCATCGCGGCCTGGGTCGCCGAGAGACTCCCCGCCGCCGACCCGACGCCGGTCGCCGCCGAGACGTGCCTCTACACGACGACGCCGGACGAGCGCTTCATCCTCGAGCGCCGCGGCCGCGTCGTGATCGGCTCCGCCTGCTCGGGCCACGGCTTCAAGTTCGCGCCGGTGGTCGGCGCGAGGCTCGCTCAGCTCGCTCTTGCGTCACAATCCGACGGATGACGAAGTACGCGGTGGTGCTCGCGGTCTCGGCCGTCGTAGCGGTGACGACCCTCGTACCGGCGAACGCTGCACGCTCGCCCATCTGCACGCGCGGGCTGGTCACGGTCGAGCGCGATCCACGTGGGCTTCTCCCCTTGACTGCGGATGCGATCGGGCCGGCCGCGAAAGTCGCGCTCCGTTACACGCGCCCTTCCGCCAAGCCGGAGGTGACCTCCGCCGATCTCGCGACGGTCGACCGCGAGCGCGGCGGCGGGGCCAGGTTCGAGTGCGGCGACCGCGTCTGGCGGCGTACGGTCGTGGTCTACGTCACGCTGCGCGCCTTCGAGCCGAGCGCCAGCTTGTCGGAGAACGTCTTCTACGTCGGCCGCTTCAAGGCCGGCTACCGCGTCTGGCAAGTAGTCCACTGACGCTGGAGTAACCTAGAACCATGCCGTTCTACCAGCGTCTCGGCGACGTTCCGCGCAAGCGTCACGTCCAGTTTCGGGAGAACGGCACCCTCCTCACCGAGGAGGTGATGGGCCTCGAGGGCTTCACCGGAAACGAGTCGATCCTCTACCACCTCCACTCGCCCTGCCGGGTCACCGACCTCGCCGGGTTCCAACCGATCGAGCGCGAGGAGTGGGTGCCCGAGCAGCACGCGCACCGGCATTTCAAGACGTTCGACACGGCGCCCGAGGGCGACGAGATCACGGGCCGGCGCCTCCTGATGTGGAACAACGACGTCGAGATCTCCCTCTGCCGGCCGAGCGGGACGATGGACTACTTCTTCCGCAACGGCGAAGGCGACGAGGTGATCTTCGTCCACGAGGGATCGGGGACGCTGGAGACGATCTTCGGCGCTCTTCCGTACAAGGAGGGCGATTACGTCGTCGTCCCGCGCGGCACGACCTACCGCTTCAAGCCCGAAGGCCCGCAGCGCTATCTCGTCTTCGAGACGCCGGGGCTGATCGAGATCCCGCGCCGCTACCGGAACCAGTACGGGCAGCTGCTCGAGGGCGCGCCGTACTACAACCGCGACATCCATCCGCCGACCGAGCTCCACACGGTGCGCGAGATGGGCGAGTACCCGGTCAAGGTGCGCGTCCGCGGCGGCTTCCAGACGTACTTGGTCGACTACCACCCGTTCGACGTGGTCGGCTGGGACGGCTACCTCTATCCGTGGACGTTCTCGATCCATGACTTCGAGCCGATCACGGGTCGCATCCACCAGCCGCCGCCGTCGCACCAGACCTTCGCCGGCCCGAACTTCGTGATCTGCAGCTTCTGCCCCCGCAAGCTCGACTTCGACCCGGACGCGGTGCCGATCCCGTACCACCACTCGAATCTGCAGTCGGAGGAGATGATCTATTACGTCTCCGGCCAGTTCGGCTCGCGGAAGGGCGTCGAGGTCGGCTCGATCACGCTGCACCCGTCGGGCCTGCCGCACGGGCCGCAGCCGGGCCTCGCAGAGAAGTCGATCGGCTTGCACGAGACGCACGAGCTCGCCGTGATGTGCGACACGTTCAACCCGTTGCGGCTCACGAGCTTCGCGCGCGACCTCGACGACGGGACGTACTGGCGCTCGTGGTACGCGAACGCGGAAGACGTCGATGCGAGCGACGCGTCCGGCGCCGGACTCACCTCCCACCTCTAGCCGCGGCGTGATTCGCGTCGCCACCGAGTCCGACTCGCCACTCGTCGCGGAATTCTGGCGTGCCTTCAACGACGAGGTTCGCGACGCCGCCTGGCGCGACAGTGTTGAGGACCAGTTCGCCCCCGAGGTCGTCCTGCTCGCGGACGAGGACGGCGCGATCGCGCTGACGAAGCGCGGCACGCGCGTCTGGTTCGTCGATGTCGTCTACGTGCGGCCGGAAGCGCGCGACCGCGGCCTCGGCACCGAGCTGCTCCACGCCGCCGTCGAGCACGTGGGCGAGGACGCGGTACTCGAGCTCGAGGTGCTCGAGTCGAACCCGGGCGCGCGACGCCTCTACGAGCGGCTCGGCTTCAAGACCGTCGACCGGACGATGGCACTCGAGGTCAGCGCAGCCGCGGCCGGGGTTGCGCCGACGATCGGCGCGGTCCACGTCCAGAACGACGACGTTGAGAAGGTGAAGCGGGACGCGAAGAAGGTGCTGCGGCGCGAGCCGGAGGTCACGCCCGGTGACGGCTGGACGCGCGTCGACGCGCGTCCCGACGAGTTGCGGAATCTCGCGCGGGAGCTGTCCTTCACGACCGGCGTCTCGGTCGCACTGAGCATCGAGACCGGCGCCGTTGTCCGCTACGTCCTCTTCGACCGCGGCTCGATGGTCGACGAGTACCTCTCCGTGCCCGAGTTCTTCGGCGAGCTGCCGCCCGGCGACGTGATGGCGCTCGGCGCGAACCCGACCGTCGTCGCGCGCCTGACCAACGCCGATCCCGCGCGTGTCCGCGCCGTCGCTCGCACGGCGACGTCGCCGTCGGAACTGCCGCCCGCAGATGAGCTGTACAGGCAGATTGCGGAGGTCTTGGGAGTCCAGCCGTGATCACGCTCTACGACGCGCCGCGCTGCCCATACTGCGCGCGCGTGCGGATCGTGCTCGCGGAGAAGGACGTCGAGGTCGACGTCGTCGAGATCGATCTCTCCGACCGGCCGGCGTGGTTGTACGAGAAGAACCCGAGCGGGCGCGTGCCGGTGCTCGAGGAGGACGACCGGCCGCTGCCGGAGTCCGTCGTGATCATGGAGTTCCTCGAGGAGCGCTATCCCGAGCCTGCGCTGTTGCCGGCGGATCCGGCGGATCGCGCCTTCGCGCGGCTGCTCATCTTCCGCGACGACGAGCTGACCGGTCCGTACTACGCGGTCCGGCGCGGCGAGGACGGCGCGGCCGAGCGATTCGACGCGGCGCTGCGGCGGTTCGACGCGGAGCTCTCGGCGCGGCCCTTCCTCGGCGGCGCGGATTACGGACTCGCCGACATCGCGTTCGTGCCGTGGATCCTCCGAGCTCGCGACATGCTCGACGTCTCGCTCGAGCCGTATCCCGCACTGGCGGACTGGCTGGCGAGGCTCGAGGAGCGGCCCGCGATCGCGGCCGAAGCGGGTATCGTCGCCGCGCTGTGAACGCAGTCGTCGATGCCGGCTGGCTGGCGGAGCACCTCGGCGACGAGGATCTCGTCGTCGGCGACGTGCGCGGTCCGAACGCGCACATGCGCGGCCACATCCCCGGCTCGCGGCCGCTCGTGCTCGGCTCGCCGCCGCCCGCGGCGGACGAGGAGACGGCACGCGCGCTGGCGCAGGAGATCGCGCTGCGGCTGCGGCGGCACGGGATCACGGGCCGCGAGCGGCTCGTCCTCGTCGACCGCGGCGACGGGGTCGGCGCAATGCCGGCGCTGCAGATGGCGGAGCTCGCCGGGCACCCGAACGTCTCCGTCCTGCTCGGCGGGATGGCGGGCTGGCCGGGCGAGCTGGCGGAGGGCGCTGTCGAGCTCGAGCCGGTGCGTGAGGCTTCGCTGGAGCCGAATCCGCGCGCCCTGCCGACGCGGCAGGAGTTGCTGGGGCGCCTCGAGGACGAGTCGCTGACGATCCTCGACGTGCGGACACCGGACGAGTACGCCGGCCGCCGTGGCAACGCCTGCGATCCGCGGCAAGGACACCTCCCGGGCGCGCGGCTCGTCGAAGTGACGGCGCTGTTCGACGGCCCCGGTCAGCCCGCCTCGCCGGAACGTGTGCGCGAGCTCGTCGGCCTGCCCGAGGGCGCGGAGATCGTCGCCTACTGCCACTCCGGTTCCCGCTCGGCGCTTGCGACGCTTGCGCTGCGCGCCGCCGGCTACGACGCGTGGAACTATCCCGGCTCATGGCACGAGTGGAGCCGGCACGACGAACTGCCGCTCGAGCGCTAGTAGTCGTCCCAGGCGAAAAGGCCAGGCAAGGGTTCGGCTTGGGGCTAGCGTTCGCGCGTCATGGTGAGGATCCGCGACCTCAGCTGGATGCAGCTCGAGGACTACCTGAAGAGCGACGACCGGATCGTGCTCCCTGTCGGCTCGACCGAGCAGCACGCGTACCTATCTCTCGAGACCGACAACATCCTCGCCGAGCGGGCGTCTGTCGATGCGGCCGAGCCGCTTGGGAAGGAAGACGAGAACCGCCTCTGGACGGCCGCGGTCCAGGGGATCCGCGAGCGTCTTGGAAATTGGTCGCGATGAAAGCTGTCGAGCTCGTCTTCGCAGTCGGCTGGGCCGCGTTCTGGCTGTACTGGCTCGTGGCCGCGTTCTCGATGAAGAGGGGCCGCGTCCCGTGGTCGCGCGAGCTCCGGATCAGGGCGCTCATCGCCGTTCTGGTGATCGTCCTGGTTCGCCTCGGAGCGTTCCGCGGCCACGGCGTCAACACCGATCCGCGGCGCGAGGCCATCGGGCTCGCCCTCTTCGGTCTCGGCCTGGGGTTCGCGATCTGGGCGAGGATTCACATCGGCAGGAATTGGGGTACGCCGATGACGCAAAAGGACGAGCCGGAGCTGGTGGCGAGCGGCCCCTATCGCCTCGTCCGTCACCCGATCTACTCCGGGATCCTCTTCGCAAGCGTCGGCACCGCGATTGGGCTGAGCTGGTTCTGGCTTATCGCGGTCGCGCTCGCCGCCATCTACTTCATCTACAGCGCGACGGTCGAGGAGCGTTACCTGACTGAGCAATTTCCGGACAGCTATCCGGCGTACAAGCGCGCGACCAAGATGCTCGTGCCGCTCGTCCTCTGACGAGCTAGACAGGCGCCGCGAGCTGCTCGGCGGTGACGAGGAAGGCGCGGCAGAGCCCGCGGCCCAGCTCGTTCCACTCGCCGATTCGGGACCGGGTCTCGGCCCGAAACCGCTCGGGGTCCGGCGGGTCGTCGTCCGGATCGTCGACCCAGCGCTCGAGCTGTGGCTCGGTGACCTCCGGATGGAACTGGACTCCCCAGCACGCTTCGCCAAGGCGAAATCCCTGCAAACACGCGTCATTTTGCGCCAGGACGATCGCACCGTCGGGCAGGCCGTGGTGGTAGTGGTGCCACTCCAGCGCCTCGAAGCGTGCGGGCAGCGCGGCAAGGACAGGATCGGCGAGCCCCTCATCGCTGAGCTCGACCTCCTTCCAGCCGACTTCCGGCTCCTCGAGCGGGCCGACCCAGGCGCCGGCCGTGCGGGCGAGAAGCTGCGAGCCGAGGCAGATCCCGAGCGTCGGCACGCCACGCTCGATCAGTCCCGCGAGCCAGTCGAGCTCGTCCCTGATCCACTCGTGGCGATCGTCCTGGTCCGGATGGATCGCGCCGCCGAAGACGAGGACCGCGTCGTACGGCTCCGCAGGCGGCCCGCCCGAGGCGAAGCTCCACTCCTCGAGCCGGTGGCCGGCGGACGCGACCACCGGGCCGAACAGCTCCGTGCGTGCGTCCTCGCCGTGGACGACCGAGAGAACGTTCATCCCGCCAACCCTACGCACCGCCTGTCGCCGCGATGTTGTTGACGTCGAGCAGCCGCCGCAGCTGGCGCGCATTGGTCGCTGCCTGCGAGACGCGGCGCAGCGGATTGTCGGGATCGTCCGACGAGGCGTTGTTGTTGAAGAAGGCGTACGCCTGCTCGGACTCGCCCGCGAGCTCGCGCAGCGGCTCGACCCATTCACCGAGCTCCGCGTCGGAATAGAGGTAGTCGAAGCGCTCGGCGGCCGAGCCGCCGCGCTTGTTCCACGTGCCGAGATTGCGGCCGTGCAGGCGCACGTAGGCGAGCGGCGACGTTGTGGCGACGACGGTCGGGACGAGGTTCTGCGCCGTCTCCGAGCGGGGCGCATCCACGACGACGTAGGAGGCGCCGATCCGCTCGAGGAAGGCCAGGCTCGCGGACCGGTTCTCCTCGTCGAGCCACGAGCGATGGCGGAACTCGACGAGCATCTCGTAGCCGGAGAGCTGCTCGCGCGCCCACTCGAGATAGTCGAGCGACGCGTCCTTGTAGACGACGTAGGGCGGCAGCTGCATGAGGATGCCGCCGAGCTTTCCGGCCGTCCGCAGCGGCTCGAGCGCCTCGAGGAAGAGGCGGAAGATCTCGCCTCGCAGCTCGCGCGAAGGCCGGTCGACGCGGCCGCGCTCGTCGACCGGCATCTCGTCCCGGAGGTTGGGCGGGATCGTCTCCATCTTGACCGGGTGGCGGGTCATCAGGCCGAAGGCCTTGATGTGCATCGTGAAATCGTCCGGCGTCCGCTCCGCCCAGCCCTGCACCATCGACTCGCTCGGCAGGCGGTAGTAGGTCGAGTCCACCTCGACCGTGTCGAAGTGCTCGGCGTACCAGGCGAGCCGCTCCTTGGCGGGCAGCTTCGGCGGGTAGAACCACTTCGAGAGCGCCTCGTCTGCCCACGAGCACGTGCCGATGCGGACGGTTGCCGCCATGCGAAGGACGCTAGCGCGAGACGGCGCGCCGCAGCACGGAGAGGTTCAGGGTGACGCGGGCGATAGACATCCTCCCGCCGGCCGAGCCGCCGAACTCCGCGTCGTGGTTACTCAGCGAGACGACGAGCTTCCTCCCGCGCCGCAGGAGCACGGCCTCGTCGAGGAGCGGGATCGTCAGCACGCCGGCGCGCTTCCTCACCGGCGCCGCGCCTTCCGTCACAAGGGTCCCGTTCGGCGTTGAGACCTGGGCGACGACCTGCTTCCACGACGCGCCTGCGTAGCGGACGGTGACGCTGCCTGCGCCGAACGTCTCGAACGGGCCGCCCGGCAGCCGGACGCTGCGGCTCCGTGCCCTCCCCGGGAGGTTGACGCTCACGAAGCGCGTCGGCGGGAGCTTTCTGAACACCGTGGTCGTCTTGTCCGGATCCTCGTGCTGGATCTCGACGCCGCTCCCGACCGTCGGGCCGCCGGCGAGGTAGTGCCGGAACCACGCGACGACCTCCGGTTCCGGCGGTGGCGCACCGCTCCAGGTGATGAAAACCCGCTTCGGCCCGGCCAGCAGCCGGTACGCCGCCGTCGCCTGGCTGAGGTCCCAGAGGAAGTCCGCACGGTCGTGGACGATCAGCGTCGGGACGGTGAGCGAGTGGAGGTGCGGACGGTAGGAGCGAGCGGCTATTCCCGCCGGCGTGTTCCAGGTCGGGGGACCTTCGGCACTGAGGAGGAACAAGGCGCCGGCATTGATCGCGCCGGTGGGGCGGAGCGCGCTGCCGAGGCTCGACCAGGTGTCGGCGGGGATGATCGCCTTGAACGGCACGCCGGCGACGGCGGCGTTCCAGACCTCGGCGCCGCCGAGATCCTCCCCGTAGGCGCCGATCTGAGTGTCGGACACCTCGGGGCGCGCGGCGAGCCAGTCGAAGATGGCCTGCGCGTCCTGTGCGTCGGTCGGGCCTGCGAGGTCGAAGGACCCGCCGGACGACCCCGTTCCCCGTTCGTCGCACGAGATCGACGCGAATCCCGCGGCGGCGAAGGTCGTGCCGTCGGTGGGCGTATCGCCCAGGCCGGGGAAGAGCACCAGTCCCGGCCAGTCGCCGTTCGGAGCGGTCCCCGCCGGGAGTACGAGCTCACATGCGAGCTGCACGCCGCCGGCGCCCGCGATCGTCACCTCCTGCGTCGTCGGGGCGCTCGCGCGCGCGGCTGCGGAACCCCCGGCGCAGACGAGCGCCGCGACCACGACGGCGAGAACGGCCCGGCTCCGACCCACGGGCCCACGCTAGCGCGCATTTACGATGACGAGATGGATCCTCGCCCAGTGGGAGTCTTCGACTCGGGAGTCGGCGGCTTGACCGTCCTTCACGAGTGCCTCGTGACGATGCCGAACGAGGACTTCGTCTACCTCGGCGACCACGCGCGCCTGCCGTACGGCCCCCGGCCGCTCGCCGAGGTGCGGCGCTTCTCCCGCGAGATCGGCGCCTACCTCGAGCGCCAGGACGTGAAGCTGATCGTCGTCGCGTGCAACAGCGCGACCTCCGCCGCGCTGCCGCGGCTGCAGGAGGAGCTGAGCGTGCCGGTCGTCGGCGTGATCACGCCGGAGGCTCACGCGGCGGTGCAGGCGACCCGCAACCGGCGCGTCGGCCTGCTCGCGACGGAGGCGACGGTCGAGGCCGGGCGCTACGGGGAGCTCGTCCACGCGCTGGACGCCGGCATCTCCTTCCACCCGGTCGCCTGCCCGGCGCTCGTGCCGCTGATCGAGGGAGACGACCCGTACGGCGCGGAGACCGAGCGCGCGGTGCGCGAGTACGCGGCGCCGCTGCAGCAGGCGGGAGTCGACACGGTGATCCTCGGCTGCACCCACTACCCGCTGATTCGCAAGATCTTCGAGCGCGTCTTCGGCCGTGACGTGACGCTCGTCTTCTCGGCGGAGGAGACAGCGCGGGAGGTCGCGGAGACGCTGGCGCGGAAGGGAACGGAGAACGACCGCGGGCGGATCGGCGCCTATCGCTTCCTCACGACCGGCGATCCGGACGCCTTCCGCGAGCTCGGCCGCCGCTTCCTCCAGCTGCCGGTGGACGACGTCGAGCAGGTGAGCGTCGAGACGCTGGAGACCGCGGCATGAGCGCGCGTGAGAGCGGCCGCAAGCCGGACCAGCTCCGCGCGATCTCCTTCGAGCCGGACTACCTCGAAAATCCGCACGGCTCCGTCGTCATCACGCAGGGCCGGACGAAGGTTCTCTGCACGGCGATGGTCGAGGAGGACATCCCCCGCTGGCTGCGCGGCCAGGGTCGCGGCTGGATCACGGCGGAGTACTCGCTGCTGCCGGCGTCGACCGGCGAGCGCGTGCAGCGAGAGGCGTCGCGTGGCAAGCAGCAGGGCCGCACGGTCGAGATCCAGCGGCTGATCGGTCGCGCCATCCGCGCCGTCGCCGACTTCGAGGCGCTCGGCGAGCGGACGCTCTGGCTCGACTGCGACGTCCTGCAGGCCGACGGCGGAACGCGTTGCGCCGCGATTTGCGGCGCCTACGTCGCCGCGATGCGCGCGCTCGAGCGGTTCGGGCTCTCGAAGACGTTCCGCGACTCCGTCGCCGCGGTCTCGGTCGGCGTCGTCGGCGGCGTCCCGCTGCTCGACCTCGACTACGCCGAGGACTCGAGCGCTGACACCGACATGAACGTCGTCATGACGGGCGACGGCCGGCTCGTCGAGGTGCAGGCGACAGCCGAGCGCGACCCGTTCGCGCGCGAGACGCTCGACGAGCTGCTCGGCCTCGCGACCGCGGGCATCGGCGAGATCGCGACGCTCCAGGCCGAAGCCGTCGCGCGTGAGCTCCCCTAGCGTGCTCGCTGCGGCCGCGACGATCGGCTGGCCGGAGGTCCTGCTGCGCCTCTTCGTCGCCGCGGTGCTCGGCGGCGCGATCGGGCTCGAGCGGGAGCTGCGCGAGCGGCAGGCGGGTCTGCGCACGCATCTCGTCGTCTCGGTCGGCGCTGCGCTCTTCACGCTCGTCTCGGCCTACGGATTCGCCGGCTTTGACGGCAAGGTCGATCCGACGCGGATCGCCGCCCAGGTCGTCACCGGCATCGGCTTCCTCGGCGCGGGCGCGATCATCCGCCAGGGTCTCTCGGTGCGCGGCCTGACGACGGCCGCCTCGCTCTGGCTCGTCGCGGCGATCGGAATGGCGTCGGGCGCCGGCTACTGGGACGCAGCGCTCATCGCGACGCTCGGCGCGTTGCTGACGCTCGGTCCGCTGCGCGTCATCGCGTTCCGGCTCCTCAGCCGCTTCCGGCTGGCGCTCGACCGTCTCCTCGTCGAGATTCCGGCCGGAGGCAGCCCCGCGCCGATCATCGAGGCGATCGAGCGTCAGGGAGGTCGCGTGGTCTCGCTCGACGTGACGCAGGAAGGGGACCGCCGCTCGGTCGCAGTCGACGTTGAGCTGCCGCCGCACGCCGCCGCGGTCGCCGTCGTCGCCGCCGTCGCCGAGGTCGACGGCGTGCTCGAGGTGCAGTGGACGGATTGAGGGCGGTTCTCTGCTCGCGCAACGCGCACAAGGCGCGCGAGCTCCAGACGCTTCTGGCCGGCTGGACGATCGCGCCCCTCGACCGCGACGACTACCCGCCCGAGACCGGCGCGACGTATTACGAGAACGCGCGGCTCAAGGCGGAGTTCGGGCGACAGCACGCCGGCGGCTGGGTGCTCGCGGAGGACTCGGGGCTCGAGGTCGACGCGCTCGGAGGCCGGCCCGGTGTCTTGTCCGCCCGCTACGCGCCCGAGGGTGCGCCTGCGGTCGCGAAGCTCCTCGGCGAGCTGGACGGCGTCGAGGGGCGCGGCGCCCGGTACGTATCGGAGCTCGTCCTCCTCGCGATCGACGGCCAGGAGCTGCGCGGCACCGGCACGCTCGAGGGGCGGATCGCGGACGAGGCGCGCGGTAGCGAGGGATTCGGCTACGACCCGGTCTTCGTTCCCGACGGCGAGGAACGAACCGTCGCGGAGCTGGGGAACGAATGGAAGGCGGCCAACTCGCACCGTGCCCGCGCGGCGCGGGCCCTGCTTTCCGCGCTCGCCTAGACGACTTCCCGGCTGCGCGGGATACTGCTCAGATGCCCAGTAGCGACAAGCTCGCCTCCGAGCTCGACGCCGCGCGCCTTCGGTTCGAAGAGCTCGAAGCCGAGACGCGGCAGCGGAACGCGGAGCTCGCCCTGATCAACAGCGTGCAGGAGGCGATTGCGGGCGAGCTCGACCCGCAGGCGATCTACGACGTTGTCGGCGACAAGATTCAGGAGATCTTCGACGCGCAGGGCGTCGCCATCTCGATTCTCGACGACGCGAGTGGGTTCCAGAAGTTCCCCTATCTGATCGAGCACGGTGAGCGACTCGAGGCGGAACCGGTGGCGGTGGCCGGCTTCTCGAAACACGTGATCGAGACGCGCGAGCCACTGATGATCAACGAGAACCTCGACGCAGAAGCCGAGCGATACGGAAGTACGTTGCTCACCGGCGAGATGCAGAAGTCGACCCTGTTCGTCCCGCTCGTCTCAGGAGGCCGGGCGACGGGGGTCGTAGCGCTCGACAACTTCGACCGCGAGCACGCCTTCACCGATTCCGACAAGCAGCTCCTCGAGACGCTTGCCGGCAGCCTGAGCGTCGCGCTGGACAACGCGCGGCTCGTGCACGAGACACGGCAGCGGAACGCCGAGCTGGCGCTGATCAACACCGTGCAGGAGGCGCTCGCCGGCGAGCTCGACCAGCAGGCGATCTACGAGGCGGTCGGCGACAAGATCCAGGAGATCTTCGATGCCCAGGTCGTCGACATCGGCATCTTCGACTTTGCCGCCGGCCTGATCCGCTTTCCCTACGCGATCGAGCGCGGCGTCCGCTATCCCGACGAGCCCGTACCCATCGAGCGTTCGACCATCAGGCAGGAGCTGCTGCAGACCAAGGCACCGGTTCTCATCGATGACGTTACGACGTGGTATGGCGAACGAGACGGAGCCCCCCTCGTCATGCAGGGTGAGCACCCGCTTTCGGTGCTCGCCGCTCCCCTCGGCTCGGGAGACGAGATCCACGGGGCCATCTCTCTGCAGAACCTCGACCGGCCGAATGCGTTCTCCGAGAGCGACGTCCGTCTGCTGACGACCCTGGCGGGCAGCCTGAGCGTGGCGCTCGAGAACGCCCGGCTCGTGTACGAGACGCGGCAGCGGAACGCCGAGCTGGCGCTGATCAACAGTGTCCAGGACGCTCTGGCGGGCGAGCTCGAGATGCAGGCGATCTACGACGCGGTGGGCGACAGGATCCAGGAGATCTTCGACGCGCAGACCGTCTCGATCAGGACGATCGACGAGGCGACAGGGTTGATGCACGTCCCGTACATCGTCGAGCGGGGGGAGCGGCTACACGCAGAGCCGAAATCGCCGGGCGGCTTCTCGAAGCACGTGCTCGAGACACGCGAGCCGCTGCTGCTCGTCGAGAGTGTCGCGGCCGAGATGGAGCGGTACGGGAGCAAGGTCATAGCGGGTGAGGAGCCGAAGTCCGTGCTGCTCGTCCCCCTCGTAGCGGGTGGCAAGGCGACGGGCGTGATCTCGCTGCAGAACGTCGACCGCGAGCACGCCTTCAGCGAGTCCGACCAGCAGCTGTTGGAGACGCTTGCCGGCAGCCTGAGCGTGGCTCTCGAGAACGCGCGGCTGGTGCACGTGACGCGGCAGCGGAATGCCGAGCTGGCGCTGATCAACAGCGTGCAGGAGGCCATTGCGGGCGAGCTCGACCAGCAGGCGATCTACGACGTCGTCGGTGACAAGCTCCAGGAAGTCTTCGACGCCCAGGTCGCCGCGATCTCCACGCTCGACGAGGCGACCGGGCAGGTGCACTTCCCCTACATCATCGAGCTGGGTGAGCGGCTGCAGGCGGAGCCTAGGTCGCCGCACGGCTTCACGAGGCACGTGCTCGAGACGCGCGAGCCGATCACGGTCAACGAAAACTGGACGGAGGAAGCTGAGCGCTTCGGAAGCTCGGTTCTGGTCGGCGAGACCGTGAAGTCGGGCATGTTCGTCCCGCTCGTCGCCGGACGGAAGGCGATCGGCGTCATCTCACTGCAGAACGTCGACCGCGAGCACGCCTTCAGCGAGTCCGACCAGCAGCTCTTGGAGACGCTGGCGGGCAGCCTGAGCGTGGCCCTCGAGAACGCGCGGCTGGTGCATGAGACGCGGCAGCGGAACGCCGAGCTGGCGCTGATCAATGGCGTACAGGATGCGATCGCCGGGGAGCTCGACCAGCAGGCGATCTACGACGCCGTCGGCGATCGGATCCAGGAGATCTTCGACACGCAGGTCGTCTCGATCATCACTGTCGACGGCCCGAGCGGGCTCATGGAGTTCCCGTACATCAGGGAACGGGGCGCGAGGCTGCATGCCGAGCCGCGAGCTCCGGCCGGGTTCGCGAAGCACGTGATCGAGACGCGCGAGCCGATCCTGATCTCCGAGAACGCGCCCGCCGAGGCGGAGAAGTACGGCAGCGCGGTTGTGGCCGGCGAGTTGCCGAAGTCGCTGCTGTTCGTCCCCCTCGTCATCGGCGCCACCGCGATCGGCGCGATCTCTCTCCAGAACGTCGATCGCGAGCACGCCTTCACCACGTCGGACCAGCAGCTTCTCGAGACGCTTGCGGGCAGCCTCAGGGTCGCGCTCGAGAACGCGCGGTTGGTGCACGAGACGCGGCAGCGGAATGCCGAGCTGGCGCTGATCAACAGCGTGCAGGCCGCGATCGCCGGCGAGCTCGATCCGCAGGCGATCTACGACGCCGTCGGTGAGAGGATCCGCGAGGTCTTCGACGCCCAGGCGGTCGGGATCTCGATGCTCGACGCTCCATCGGGGTTGCTGCACGACCGGTACATCATGGAACGCGGCGAGCGGTTGGAGGCCGATGTGTGGTCGCCGAGCGGCTTCTCGAAGCATGTGTTGGACACGCGTGAGGCGCTGTTGCTCGTGGAGAACCTCGCGGCCGAGGCCGAGCGCTACGGCAGCACCGTTGCGGCCGGCGAGATGACGAAGTCCGCCCTCTTCGTCCCGCTCGTCACGGGCGGCAAGGCGACCGGCGTGATCTCGCTACAGAACGTCGATCGCGAGCACGCGTTCACCGGGTCCGACCAGCAGCTCCTGACGACGCTCGCCGGCAGCCTGAGCGTGGCGCTCGAGAACGCGCGGCTCGTGCACGAGACGCGCCAGCGGAATGCCGAGCTCGCGTTGATCAACAGCGTCCAGGACGCAATCGCCGGGGAGCTGGACCCGCAGGCGATCTACGACGCGGTGGGGGACAAGATCCGGGACGTCTTCGACGCGCAGGTCGTGGCGATCTCGACGTTCGAAGCCGAGACGGGATTCGTCATCCATCCGTACATCATCGAGCGGGGCGAGCGGCAGCAGGCGGGGCCGAGCGAGGCATCCGGCTTCACCAAGTACGTGCTCGACTCGCGCGAGTCGCTGCTGATCGCGGAGAACGTCATCGAGGAGGCCGAGCGGTACGGCAGCACGATTCTGACCGGCGAGCCGACGAAGTCGGTCCTGTTCGTGCCGCTGGTCGCGGGCGGCAAGGCGACCGGCACGATCTCCCTCCAGAACGTCGATCGCGAGCATGCGTTCGGCGAGTCGGACCGCCAGCTGCTGGAGACGCTGGCGGGCAGCCTCAGCGTCGCCCTCGAGAACGCGCGTCTGGTGCATGAAACGCGGCAGCGGAACGCGGAGCTGGCGCTGATCAACAGCGTGCAGGAGGCGATCGCCGGCGAGCTCGATCCGCAGGCGATCTACGACGCCGTCGGCGACCGGATTCGGGACGTCTTCGACGCCCAGGTCGTCACGATCGCGACTGTCGACGCCGCCGGCGGACTCTTGCGCTACCCGTACTTCATCGAGCGGGGCGAGCGGCTCCGAGCCGAGGCGCGGCCGCTGTCCGGCTTCACGAAGCACGTGCTGGAGACGCGCGAGCCACTTCTGATCACCGAGAACGTCGACGTCGAGTCCGAGCGCCACGGCAGCACGGTCGTGGCGGGAGAGGTGCCGAAGTCGGTTCTCTTCGTCCCGCTGGTCGCGCGCGGCAAGGCCACAGGTGTGATCTCGCTGCAGAACATCGACCGCGAGCACGCCTTCACCGAGTCCGATCAGCAGCTCCTGACGACCGTGGCCGGCAGCTTGAGCGTGGCGCTCGAGAACGCGCGCCTCGTGCAGGAGACCCGGCAGCGGGTCTCGGAGCTCGCCACCGTGAACAGCGTTGGCCAGGCGATCTCCTCGCTGCTCGAGCTCGACGCTCTGATCGAGCTCGTCGGCGAGCATGTGCGCGAGACGTTCGAGGCCGACCTCGCGTTCGTCGCGCTCCACGACAGATCCGCAGGGCGGATCGACTTCGCCTACTACTACGAGGGCGGCGAGCGGCGCGACGAGCCGTCGATCGGCTTCGGCGATGGCCTGAGCTCGCGGATCATCGAGACGCGAGAGCCGCTCCTGCTCAACCGCTCGACCCAGTTCGAGGAGCAGACGTTCGAACGGGTCGGCACGCTCGTGCGCTCCTTCCTCGGCGTACCGATCGTCGTCGGCGAACGGGCGATCGGCGTGCTCAGCGTGCAGAGCATCGAGGAGGAGGGTCGCTTCGGCGATGCGGAGATGCGTCTGCTCGCGACGATCGCCGCCAACGTCGGCGTTGCGATCCAGAACGCGCGGCTCTTCACCGAGGTGGAGCGGCAGCGCGGGTATCTCGAGTCGCTCGTCTCGATCACTCCTGCGGCGGTTGTCGTCCTCGACGCCGACGAGCGCGTTACCGATTGGAACCCGGCGGCGGCCGAGCTCTTCGGCTACTCCGCGGAAGAGGCGCTCGGCCAGCCGATCGACGAGCTCGTCTTCGGTGAGATCGGCAATGACGAGGGACGCGAGATCATGGCGGAAGCGATGCGCGACGGCCGGGCGCAGCGGATCACCAGGCGCCGGCGTAGGGACGGCACTGCTGTCGACGTCGAGCTGATGCTCGTCCCGCTCAGCGTGGACGGCTCGCACGCCGGCTTCCTCGGCGTCTACCACGACGTCACCGAGCTCCAGCGCGCGCGCCAGGAGGCCGAGGCGGCGACGCAGGCGAAGAGCGCCTTCCTCGCCACGATGAGTCACGAGATCCGGACGCCGATGAACGCGGTGATCGGCATGACCGACCTTCTGCTCGGCACCGAGCTGACGGGGGAGCAGCGTGAGTTCGCCGAAGTCGTCCACTCGAGCGGCGACGCGCTGCTGCACGTGATCGACGACATCCTCGACTACTCGAAGATCGAGGCCGGGAAGCTCGACCTCGAGCGCGAGCCGTTCGGCCTGCGCGAATGCGTCGAAGGAGCGCTGGACATCGTCGCGCCGCGAGGCTGGGAGAAGGGGATCGAGCTCGGCTGCCTGATCGACGAAGCCGCCCCCGCGGGCATCCTCGGCGACCAGGCCCGGCTGCGGCAGGTGCTGCTGAACCTGCTCTCCAACGGCGTCAAGTTCACGGAAGCGGGCGAGGTCGTCGTCCTTGTCGATGCCCAGCCGACGGGCGCAGGCGCCTACCGGCTCGAGCTCGCCGTCCGCGACACCGGGATCGGGATTCCGCAGGACCGGATGGATCGCCTCTTCACGTCGTTCAGCCAGGTGGACGCCTCGACGACCCGCCGCTTCGGCGGCACGGGTCTCGGGCTCGCTATCTCGAAGCGGCTCGTGGACCTGATGGGCGGCACGATCGAGGTCGAGAGCGAGCAGGGCAGCGGCTCGACATTCCGCATCGTTCTCCCCGTCACCGAGGCGGAAGTGGCGAGCCCGATTCCGCTCGAGGAGGGTCTGCCGCAGCTTGCCGGCAAGCGGATCCTGATCGTCGACGACAACGCGACGAACCGGGAGATCGTGACGCGGCATGCGCGCTCGTGGGGCATGGAGCCGGTCGCGGTGGAGCTCCCCCTCGAGGCGCTCGCGCTCGTCGAGGCAGGCGAGCCGTTCGACGTGGCGGTGCTCGACATGATGATGCCGGACATGGACGGTCTCGCCCTCGCCGGCGAGATCCGGGCCCGGCGGAGCGCGCAAGAGCTGCCGCTTCTCCTGCTGACGTCCCTCGGCCGGCTGCCGCAGGCGGAGTCGGGCAACGTCTTTTCAGCCCAGCTCGCGAAGCCGCTCAAGGCGTCACAGCTCTACAACACGCTCCTGCAGCTGCTCACGGCGGGCAAGGCGGGCGGAGAGGTCGCGACCGACGCAGCGACGGACGGCAAGCCCGCACCGGCGTCGTCCCTTCGGATCCTCCTCGCCGAGGACAACCGGATGAACCAGAAGGTCGCGCTCCGCCTGCTCGAACGGCTCGGCTATACGGCCGACGTCGCGTCAAACGGGCTCGAGGCGCTGGCGGCGCTCGAGCGGTTGCCCTACGACGTCGTGCTGATGGACGTCCAGATGCCCGAGCTCGACGGTCTCGACGCGACCCGCCGGATCTACGAGCGCTGGCCGGCCGACGTCCGTCCTCACATCATCGCCATGACCGCGAATGCGCTGCCCGAGGATCGCGAGGCGTGCTTCGCCGCCGGCATGAACGACTACGTCGCGAAGCCGATCCGCGCGGAGGAGCTCGCGCGGGCGCTGAAGCGCGCCACGCCCATCGCCAGAGCGAACGGAACCTTGGAGGACGCCGACATGAGCCTCGACGCCGCAGCCCTACGGAACCTGCGGGATCTCGGCGGAGACGAGTTCCTCGCAGAGGTGGTCGACGCTTTTCTGGCGGACGCGCCCGAGCTCGTGGCAACGCTCCGGCGCTCCCTCGACGAGCAGAACGCGGAAGAGCTGCGCCGGGCGGCGCACACCCTGAAGTCGAACGGCGCGACACTCGGCGCCGACGCGTTCGCGGGGCTCTGCCGGACGCTCGAGCAGCGCGCCAAGGACGGCCGGCTCGACGACGCCTCCGAGCTCGTGAGCCGGATCGAGCAGGCGTATGGCGGCTTCGAGGACTCTCTCGCCGCTCTGCGCTCGGGGCTGGTGCGGTGAGCGCTTCGGCTGCTCCGGCCGGCACGATCCTGATCGCGGACGACAACCGCGTGAATCGCCTCCTGCTCGCCCGCGGTCTCGAGCACGACGGTCACACGATCGTCTTCGCCGAGCACGGTGGCGAGGCGCTCGAGCTCCTGCGCGGCGGGCGATTCGACCTCATCCTCCTCGACGTCCTGATGCCGGAGCTCGACGGCTATGGAGTGCTCGCCGAGCTGAAGGAAGACCCGCATCTGCGGGACATCCCTGTGATCGTGACGTCCTCGCTCGACGAGATCGACAGCGTCGTGCGGTGCCTCGAGATGGGCGCGGAGGACTACCTGACGAAGCCGGTCAACCCGGTGCTGCTGACCGCGCGGATCAACTCGAGCCTCGAGAAGAAGCGCCTGCGCGACCAGCAGCGCGAGCTCATCAGCAAGTTCGCCACCAAGGAGGTGGCAGAGGATCTGCTCACGTCCGGCTTCTCCCTCGGCGGCACGCACGTCGAGGCGTCGGCGCTGTTCTGCGACATCCGCTCGTTCACGACGATCGCCGAGGCGCGGGAGCCGGCGGAGACGATCGAGCTCCTCAACGACTACTACACGCTGATGATGGACGCGATCGACGGCGAAGGCGGGATCGTCAACCAGATGGTCGGCGATGGCCTGATGGCGATCTTCGGAGCTCCCTTGCCGCGCGACGACCACCGGCAGGCGGCCGTGCTCGCTGCGCGCCAGATGATCGAGCTGATTCGCTTGTTCAACGAGGAGCGGGCCGCGCAGAACAAGGTGCAGATCCAGATCGGCGTCGGCGTCGCCTCGGGAAAGGTCATCGCCGGCTACACCGGCACGCACCACCGGGCGACCTACACGTGCGTCGGCGACACAGTCAACGTCGCGGCACGGCTCGAGTCGCACACGAAGGAGGTCAACCGACCGATCCTGATCGACGAGGAGACGCGGCGCGGCCTCGACGAGGTCATCGCCGTCGAGCCACAGGGCGAGCTGCTGATGAAGGGCAAGACCGAGCCGATCAACGTGTATGCGGTGCTCGTCGACTCGCTCGTCGCTGAAGGCGCGTAGCGCTCAGAGCCCGGGGCGCGCAGCGTTGAAGTGCTGCCGCCTTGATTGCCATCCGTGGCTAGCCCTGCCGCCAGACGAGCCAGCCATGCGGCGTCTTGGCAAGAAAGTAGAGGACGCTCGAACCGTTGTTCTTCCGGCCGAGCGCAGAGAGCTTGATAGTGACGGCGGCGATGCGATCGGCCCTTGCTCCGCATAGGGCGGCTGCCGTAGCGAAGCGGCCGTCTCGGTCGACCTCCGAAAGCCGTCGCGTCGCGGCTCGGTCGCCGTTGAGGTCGCGCCGTGCGCCAGCAGGGTAGTGCGCGCGGAGCCACGCCAACGCGGCGCGTCCTGCGGCCGAGAGGTCTCCGCGAGCGAGAGCTCGAGGATGCGCCGGACAGCCGGGAAGGGAGATTGTCGAGAGCTCCCGATCTGCCGCCGAGCGCGCCGCCGCCGTCGAATGAGCCGTGCCGAAGAAGATCCAGACGGAGATGTCGTAGCCGGACGCGCTCGCCTCCAGGCTCCGGATCGCGCACGTCCGGGGACAGGTGAAGCCCTCCGGTACACCGCTGAGGCGGACGGACTCGCTCAGGCGAAGCGGGGGCGTCGTCGGCGGGTAATACTTGTTCGATCTCGCCGAACGCCGTCGCGGGACGAACTGCGCCCAGATGACGACCCCGTTGCGTGGAAGCGACGCGACCGTGTGCGACGGCACCGGAGTGCCGGGCTGTAAGTCGGCCTTGGCGAGCGGGAAGTCGGCGGCAGCCGCCGCCGGGGCGAGGGCAGGCGCTAAGCGCGGGTTCTGGAGGACGTGCCAACCGGGCGCGCTGCGGAAGCGTGGTGCGGGGCCTGACGCGACGTGAACGTGTCGCAGCGGAGTGCTCGAGGCGCTTGCGCAACTCGCAGCGATGAGGACCGCTGTCAGCGCCCAGACGCGCAACGCACTCATGCTCCTCTTACGCCGGCACCGTCTCCTCCGGTCCCTCCTCGAGCGGCTTGCGCCGCTCCCGCCACCACCAGTTGAGCTCGCCGCCGAAGACGATCACGTTCGCCATCACGTACAGCCAGAGCAGCAAGATCGCGGGGCCGCCCAATGCCCGCAGCGTGACGTTGACGTCGGCGAAGCGGACGAAGATCGGCAGCGCCTGGAACGACGCCTCGAGGAGAACCGCACCGGTGATCGCGCCCGGTAGCGCCTCGGTCAGGCCGATGCTCGTATTCGGCAGCCAGCCGTAGATCGCGAGGAGGAAGAGGAAGACGCCTGCCAGCGAAGCAGCCACCGAGAGCAAGTAGGCGAGCACCGGGCTGTTCGCGAAGCCGAGGTTGTGCTTGAGCGCGTCGACTCCGAGCGCGCCGACGACGAGGCTCGCGAAGAGGGTGACGAGGACGCTCGCCATCAGCGCCGCAGCGATTCCCTTCCCGTGCAGGAAGCGGCGGTTCGGCAGTCCGTAGACGATGTTGAGCGCCGACTCGAGCGCGCTGAACAGCGAGAGCGACGACCACAGGAGGCCGACGCCGCCGATGATCCCCAGCGCGGCCGCGTTGTCCTGCACGCGGCGGACGAGCGTGATGATGCTGCCGAGCGACGTCCCCGGGAAGGCGCGCTTCACCTCGTGGACGAAGAAGTTCCCCGCGTCGGCGCGGCCCACGAGGCCGAAGAGCGAGAGCGCGAGGAAGATCAGCGGCACGAACGACAGCAGCGCGAAGTAGGCGACCATCGCGGCGAGGTGAGTGCCGCGATCGGCGAAGAACTTCTGCACGAGCTGTCGCCGCCGGATCCGCATGTGCGAATCCTCGCTGATAGCCTCGCCCGGGATGGAGGCGGCGGCTGCCCTCGCGGATCTGGTCGAGATCTCGCCGCAGATCGAGGCGGCGACCGTGTTCGACGCCAACGACGAGCCGCTGGGCTCGGTCGGCGTCTCGGACTGGTGGGCGGAAGCGGTCGCGCGCGCCGGGAGGGCGCTGCTCGAAGAGGCCGCCGACGCGCGCGCCGACGGCGGCGCGGTCACCCAGATCCACGCCTCGCTCGGCAAAGGGGACGTCTTCGCGGTGGGGCGACGCGGTGAGCGGGCGATCGTCGCGGTGACCGGGCCGCGGCAGGCGGCGGGCCTCGTCTTCTACGACCTGAAGCGTTGTCTCGCGTCCCTCGAGGTGGTCGAGCCGGAGCCCGAGCCGGAGCCGGCGCCCGAGCCCGCGAAGCGGCGGCGCTGGGGGCGCAAGCGGAAGGCCGATGATGCGGCGTAGGGCCGTCGCAGTCGCCGCGGCCGCGCTCGGAGCGCCCGCGGGAGTGTTCGCGTTCCGTCGCATCTTCGTGGGCCGGCGCGACCGGCTCGACGTCTACTTCGCCGACGGCTCGTTCGTCACGTTCGTCGACGGCTCGCCCGAAGGGGAGCGGCTGCTGCCCCTCGCCCGCCAGGTGCTTGCGGCCGTCCACCAGACGCCGTCCGAATGGCCGATCGACGAATGAGCGTAGGCTCGACGGAGCTCATCGATGAGCGTAGGCGCCGGCATGTACGGCGCCGGAGCGGGAAATGAACGACGAGGAGCTGCGCGAGGCGCTCGTCGAGGCGGCCTATCTCGAAGGGGACTTTCTCCTCCGCTCGGGGAAACGCTCGAGCTTCTACTTCGACAAGTACCGCTTCGAGACGCGGCCCGACCTGCTCGCGCCGATCGGCGAGCGGATCGCGGCGGTGGTCCGCGAGCACGCGCCCGAGGCCGTTCGCCTCGCCGCGCCCGTGCTCGGCGGCGTCGTCCTCGCCGCGTCGGCTGCGCTCGTCTCGGGCCTCCCGTTCCTCATGGTGCGCGACGCGGCGAAGGAGTACGGCACCGCCAATCGCATCGAGGGGCCTTTCGAGGAAGGCGAAAATGTCTGCTTCGTCGAGGACGTCGTCACCTCTGGCGGGGCGCTGCTCGAGGCGATCGGTGCGGCCCGCGAGGCGGGTCTCGTCGTCCGTACGGCGGTCTGTGTGGTCGATCGGGAGGAGGGCGGAGCGGACGCTCTCGCGCGCCAGGCGGTGCGTCTGAGGCCGCTTTTTCGGGCAGGAGAGCTGCTCCAGGGCGAGAAAACCCCCGCAAAGCCGCATGGTTGAGCCGCAAACCCTGAGTTGGTAGGGTCGTTCAGGCCTGCAAGCGATCAACGACTGGAGGAGAGAGTGACGAAGCAGGAGTTCGTTTCCGAGATTTCCCGCCGCGCCGGGCTCTCGAACAAGGACGCCGGCAAGGCGGTCGACGCGTTCCTCGAGGCCATCACCGACACGCTCAAGGGCGGCGGCGACGTGGCGTTCACTGGATTCGGCAAGTTCTCCACCGCCCATCGCGCGGCGCGGATGGGCGTCAATCCGCGCAACCCGAGCCAGAAGGTGCAGATCCCGGCGGCCACCGTGCCGAAGTTCTCTGCGGGCAGCACCCTCAAGGCCGCTATCAAGGCCGGCAGCGGCGGCGGTCAGAGCTGGTAGGCGACTGAACGACGTCTCCTCCGAGGATCGAGAGGCCGCCTTCGGGCGGCCTCTTCGTTTGGGAGGGGCCGTATCCTGAGCGGCGTGAGTCATTTCGCCGATCGCCTCGCCGCGGCGGTGCAGGAGAAGGGCGCGCCGCTTTGCGTCGGTCTCGATCCGATGCCGGACAGGCTTCCGGCAGGAGTCGACGCTGTCGAGTTCTGTCGCGGGATCGTCGATGCGGTCGTCGATGTTGCAGTCGCGGTCAAGCCGCAGGCTGCGTTCTTCGAGGCGCTCGGCCCGAACGGCTGGGCCGGCTTTGCCGAGGTGTGCGCCCACGCGCGAGAGGCGGGGCTGCTCGTCATCGCCGACGCGAAGCGCGGCGACATCCCCTCCACCGCCGAGGCGTATGCCGCGGCCTTCGCTCCGCTCGCCGACGCGGTGACGGTCAACCCGTACCTCGGCCGCGACTCGCTCGAGCCGTTCCTCGCGCACGACGGGCTCGGCATCTTCGCGCTCGTCAAGACCTCGAACCCCGGCAGCGTCGACATCCAGGATCTGCCGCTCTCCGACGGCCGGCCGCTATGGCAGCACGTCGCCGGGCTCGTGGACGAATGGGGAGCGGACCGCGTCGGCGCGAGCGGCCTCTCTTCCGTCGGCGCCGTCGTTGGCGCCACCTTCCCGCGCCAAGTCGCCGAGGCGCGGCGGTTGCTGCCGCGCGCCGTCCTCCTGCTCCCGGGTGTGGGCGCTCAGGGAGGCCGGGCGGAGGAGCTCGTCGCTGCATTCGAGGCAGGACCGGCAAGCGCGCTCGTCGCCGTTTCCCGCTCGGTGATCTTTGCCGACTCGGGCTCTGGCTGGCAGGACGCCGCGCACGCCGCCGCGTCCGAGCTTGCGGAGCAGCTCCGCGCGTTGTCCCCCGCCTGACGAGTAACCTCCGCGCGGGTTGATCGTCACCGTCACCCTCAACGCAGCAGTCGACCGGACGCTGACCGTCCCGAACTTCCAGTTGGGCCACCGGCATCGGGCCAGCCAGAGGTTGGCCGGCGCCGGCGGCAAGGGGATCAACGTCGCGCGCGCGCTCAAGCGCCTCGAGACGCCCGTCATCGCCACCGGCCTGGCCGGTGGCCGCGCCGGCGACCGGATCGTCGAGGACCTCGCGCTCGAGGGGATCCTCAACGACTTCGTCCGGATCTCGGACGAGTCGCGCACCTCGATCGCGGTCGTCGATCCGACCGCCGGCGCGCTCACCGAGGTCTACGAGTGGGGTCCGGCCGTGCGGCCGGAGGAGCTCGAGACGCTCACGGACAAGCTTCACTACCTCTCCCGCATGGCGAGCTATGTCGTCTTCTCGGGCTCGCTGCCGCGCGACGTCGAGAACGACTTCTACGCCAACGCGATCCGCGACCTGACGCGCCGCGGCATCCACTGCGTCCTCGACTGCGAGGGCGAGCCGCTGCGCCTCGGCGTCGAGGCGGAGCCGTTCCTCGTCTCGCCGAACCAGCAGGAGGCGGAGAGCCTCGTCGGCCAGGAGTTCAACGACGACGAGGACTTCGTGATGGCGCTCGACACGATCGCCGACCTCGGCGCCCGCAACGTCCTGATCACCCAGGAGTCGTCGTGCTTCGCGCTCGTCCGCGAGGAGCGGCAGGTGCGGCGCTTCCACGCCTCGATTCCGCGCGTCGAGCCGATCGCGCCGGTCGGCGCGGGCGACGTTCTTCTCGGCGGCTATCTCTCGCAGCGCTTCAGTGGCGCCGCCGTCGACGAAGCTCTGCGAACGGCGATCGGCTGCGCCGCGGCTTCGGTGGTCGAGCTCGGGGCGGGAAGGTTCGACCCCCGCGAGGCCCAGCGCCTCGCCGCCGGCGTCGAGATCGACGAATTAGACCCGGTTAGCGCCTAGCTCGCGAAGCTCGCTCAGCCGAGCGCGAGCGAGCGAATCCGGCCGACACCGGCGGCGTTCTCCGCCCAGACGACGCGGCCGTGCTGGATCGAGAGGCCGACGACCGAGGAGTTGCTCGCGAGCCGGGCGAGCGTCCTGACGCGCCGGGTAGCGACCGAGACGCCGCGCATCACTCGTCCCGCGCGGTAGACGACCGTCCGGTCGCTCACCGCGAGCTGGGGGCTGGTGTTCTTGGGGACGAGCTTGCTGCCGAGCATCATTCCGTCGGCTGCGTCGTACCAGGTGAGGCGCGCGTGCAGCCGCGTGCGCGTCAGCACTGCGAGAACACGGGGCGCGAGCGCGATTGCGAGCGGCAGGCCCTGGGGTTGCGCCTGGCAGACCACCGTGCCGGTCTGCGCGTCGGCGACTTCGATCGGGGCGACGCGATTCGGCGCCGGCGAGCCGTCCTTCGCGACGGTGGCTGCGGGCACGAAGGCGATGCGGCCGGCCGAGACGGCGAGATCGAGCGCAGCGGCGGAGCCGGGGAGCTTGGTCGGCTGGCCGCCGGAGACGAGATCGATCTCACCGGCTGCGATCTTCTTCTTGCACGAGCCGCCTGAGACGCAGTCGAGCTTGTCGACGTACTCGACGTCGACCAAGGAGTAGGCGAGCGTCGTGCCGTCACCCGCGATGCCGCCGAGCCACGAGCCGTTGCCGTCGCTGTCGTGCGCGAGCCGGTCTACCTGGACTTCGCGGCCTCCGACCTTCGCCCACATCACGTAGTCGAAGGGAACCGAGCCGGACGCGTGCAGCGTCCAGAGCGCGGCCGAGGATCCGGCGGCGAGAGCGAGCTGTGGGTTGCCTGCCGAGAGATCCCAGTGGCAGGTCATGCTGGTGGTCGCCGGGCGCGGGAAGGCCTCTGTCCCGGCGGGCGTGAGGACGTGCACGACGTTGCACTTCGAGCCGTCGCCCGCGAGCCAGCCGACGAAGCTTCCGTCCTGGGTGACCGCGTCGACGGGAGCAGCGCTGCTGCTGAGGGTCACCGGGTGCACGATCGCACCGATGGCCGCGCCCGCGACTGCGAGCAGCCCGGCGATGACGATCAGGGCGCGCACCGCCGGCACGTTAGCTCCGACGTGTTAGGGGGTTGTCAAGTTTTGGCTTGTCCGCGCGGGTTGGTACCCTGACTGTCCCTTGAGGGATCCCGCAGCAGCCGAGCTGAGCGCCGATGACGTCCAGCGGCTGCTGGAGCTCGACCGCAAGTTCGGGCACGAGGGCCTCACCTTCGACGACGTGCTCCTCGTGCCGGCGGAGTCGCACGTCCTGCCGAACGACGTCTCGACGCGCGCGCGGCTGACTCGCTCGATCGATCTCGCGATCCCGCTCGCGTCGGCTGCGATGGACACCGTGACCGAGGCGCGACTCGCGATCGCGCTCGCACGCGAGGGCGGCATCGGGATCGTCCACCGGAACCTCTCGATCGAGGCGCAGGTAGCCGAGGTGGACAAGGTCAAGCGGTCGGAGTCGGGGATGATCGTCGAGCCGGTGACGCTGCCTCCCGACGCGCCCGTCCAGGCGGCGCTGGAGCTGATGGCGCGCTACAAGGTCTCGGGCGTCCCGATCACCGACGATGCCGGCGTCCTCGTCGGGATCCTCACCAACCGCGACCTCCGCTTTGAGAACGACGTCGATCAATCCGTCTCTGCGTTGATGACGGCGCGCGACCTCGTCACGGCGCCGGTGGGGACGACGCTCGGGGAGGCGGAGGAGATTCTCCACCGCAACAAGATCGAGAAGCTGCCGGTCGTCGACGCCGACGGACGGCTGCGCGGCCTGATCACCGTCAAGGACATCCAGAAGAAGATCGAGTTCCCGCAGGCGACGAAGGACGAGCAGGGTCGGCTGCAGGTCGGCGCCGCGGTCGGTGTCGGGCCCGATGCGCTCGAGCGCGCGCAGGCGCTCGCGGCTGCCGGCGCGGACCTGCTCGTCGTCGACACGGCGCACGGCCACTCGCTCGGCGTGCTCGAGATGGTGCGGCGCGTCAAGGACGCGGTCAGAGTCGATGTCGTCGCCGGGAACATCGCGACCGCGGAAGCGGCACGCGCGCTGATCGACGCGGGCGCGGATGCGGTCAAGATCGGCGTCGGTCCGGGCTCGATCTGCACGACCCGCGTCGTCGCGGGTGTCGGCGTTCCGCAGATCAGCGCGATCCACGAGGCGGCGAGCGTTGCCGCGGAGGAGGGCATCCCGGTCATCGCCGACGGCGGCCTGACCTCGTCCGGCGACATCGCGAAGGCAATCGGCGCCGGCGCGGACACCGTCATGGTCGGCTCCCTGTTCGCGGGTGTCGAGGAGTCGCCGGGCGACGTGATCCTCGTCCAGGGCGAACGGTTCAAGGAGTACCGCGGCATGGGCTCGCTCGGCGCGATGAAGGCGCGCGGCTTTTCGAAGGACCGCTACTTCCAGGGCGACGTCGAGGATGTCGAGAAGCTCATCCCCGAGGGGATCGAGGGACGCACCGCGTACAAGGGCCCGCTGCAGCACGTCGTCCATCAGCTCGTCGGCGGCTTGCGCCAGGCGATGGGCTACTGCGGCGCGGCGACGATCGAGGAGATGAAGCTGGCGCGCTTCGTGCGCATCACGGCGGCCGGGCTGCGCGAGTCGCATCCCCACGACGTGACGATCACGAAGGAGGCGCCGAACTATCGGCGCTGAGGAGGCCCGTGTTCTCGAGCTTCCCGTGCGCGGGGAGCGTCCGGTGCTGGTGCTCGACCTCGGAGGGCAGTACTCCCAGCTGATCGCGCGGCGTGTGCGCGAGTGCCGCGTCTACTCCGAGCTCGTCGCGCACACGATCACGCCGGAGGCCGTGCGCGCGCGCAACCCGTACGCGCTCGTCTTGAGCGGCGGGCCGGCGTCGGTCTACTCCGACGATGCGCCGCGCGTCGATCCGGCGCTGTTCGAGCTCGGGATCCCGACTTTGGGGATCTGTTACGGCGCGCAGCTGCTGGCGCTCGAGCTGGGCGGCCGCGTCGATCGCACGGGCGTCTCGGAGTTCGGGCGGACATCGATGCAGGTCGAGGAGTCGCGGCTGCTCGCGGACACGCCGTCGGAGCAGACGGTCTGGATGTCGCACCGCGACACCGTCGTCGCAGCGCCCGAGGGAGCGCGCGTCGTCGCGAGCTCGCCCGCCACGCCGGTGGCCGCGTTCGAGGCGCCCGAGCGAGGCGTCTACGGCGTCCAGTTCCATCCGGAAGTCGTGCACACGCCGCACGGCATGGACGTCCTCAAGAATTTCCTCTACTCGGTCGCCGACGCGCCGCCCGCCTGGACGCCGGCCGCAGTGATCGAGGAGCAGGTCGCACGAATCCGCGCCCAGGTCGGCAGCGAGCGCGTGCTGTGCGCCCTGTCGGGCGGAGTCGACTCGGCGGTCGCGGCGCTTCTCGTGCACAAGGCGGTCGGCGAGCAGCTGACGTGCGTCTTCGTCGACCATGGACTGCTGCGGCAGGACGAGGCGAAGCAGGTCGTCGAGACGTTCGGCGAGCACTTCCACGTCCCGCTCGTCCACGTCCAGGCGCAGGAGCGGTTCCTCGAGCTGCTCGAGGGGGTGGAGGAGCCGGAGGAGAAGCGCAAGATCATCGGCCGCGAGTTCATCCGCGTCTTCGAAGAAGAGGCGCGGAGGCTGGGCGACGTCCGCTGGCTCGTACAGGGGACGCTCTACTCCGACGTGATCGAGTCGGGCGGAACCGAGGGCGTCGCCGCGACGATCAAGTCGCATCACAACGTCGGCGGCCTCCCGGACGACATGAAGATGAAGCTCGTCGAGCCGCTGCGGATGCTGTTCAAGGACGAGGTGCGGCGCGTCGGCGAAGAGCTTGGGATGGCCGAGCGGATGGTCTGGCGTCAGCCGTTCCCTGGGCCCGGCCTCGCGATCCGGATCATCGGCGCGGTCACACAGGAGCGCCTCGAGATCCTGCGCCAAGCCGACGCGGTTCTGCAGGAGGAGGTGCGCCGCGCCGGCCTCTACGGCGAGCTGTGGCAGTCGTTCGCGGTGCTCCCCGCGATCCGGTCGGTCGGCGTGCAGGGCGACGAGCGGACGTACGGCTATCCGATCGTGATCCGCGCGGTGACGAGCGACGACGCGATGACCGCCGACTGGGCGCGCCTCCCGTACGACCTCGTCGAGACGGTCTCGGCGCGGATCGTCAACGAGATCCCCGGCGTCAATCGCGTGGTTCTCGACGTGACGTCGAAGCCGCCCGCGACGATCGAGTGGGAGTAGCGTCCCAGATCCGGCGGTCCGACCCGAGCACGATCACGTCCTCGACCACGAGCTGGGTCCTGACCAATCCGGGGCGCCGCTTTTCGCCGCTGTACGGCACGAGCTTCGCGACCGGATGTCCAGCGTGGGCGACGATGATCTCCTCGCCCTGCCGCACGCGTCTCAGAAGGTGCGAGAAGAGGTCGCGGGCGTCGCGGGTGTTGTATTCGGCGAGGTGGCGTGGCGTGCCCTCGCCACCTGGCGTGGGCTGGCGTCGCCACCAGAGAATTCGCTGCAACATGCAGCAATCGTGAACGCGCACCCGATACGAAAGTGAGCGAGATGTGTGCCGATCTGGTTGCTCGGCTCGCGCAGGCCGAGATCGGCGAGACGTTCAACCAGTACGCAGCGTCGCCGCAGCTGAGCGAGCGCCTGGTGCGCTACCTCGCCACGCGCGCAGACGCGAAGGTCGTGCTCGCCGGGGAAGCGGCCGGCTATCGCGGCGCACGCATCAGCGGGATCCCGTTCACCTCCGAGCGCCAGCTGACGGGCGCCGGCCCCGCCGAGGCGAGCGCGACGATCGTCCACCGCGTCCTCGAGCGGCTCGGCGTCGAGGACGACATTCTCCTCTGGAACGCCGTGCCGACGCATCCCGGCACCGCGACCTCCAACCGGCGCCCGCGGCGTGACGAGGTCGCTGCGGCAGCACCCTTCCTCGACGAAGTCCTGCAAGGACGCACAGTGATCGCCATCGGCCGCCTCGCCGCAGCCGCCCTCGACGCGCCGTACGTCCGCCATCCATCCCACGGCGGCGCGGCCGAGTTCGAGGCGGGATTGCGACGGGCTTTCGCTACAATCGGCCGCCGGCGGGCAGGTTCCCGCCCCTTTTAATGAAGAAGCACAGCCGATGAAGACCTACAGCGCCAAGCCGGGAGAGATCACGCGCGAGTGGTATCTCGTCGACGCCGAGGGCAAGACCCTGGGCCGTCTCGCCACGCAGATCGCCGACACCCTCCGCGGCAAGCGCAAGCCGCAGTTCACGCCGCACGTCGACACGGGCGATTTCGTCATCGTCGTCAACGCGGAAAAGATCCAGGTGACCGGCAACAAGCTCGACCAGAAGCGCTACTACCGCCACTCCGGCTATCCGGGCGGCCTCAAGAGCCGGACGCTGCGCGAGCAGCTCGACCGGCGCCCGACCGAGGTGCTCCGCGTCGCCGTGAAGGGGATGCTCCCGAAGAACCGGCTCGCGCGCCAGCAGATCACGAAGCTCAAGATCTACGCCGGCCCCGAGCATCCGCACACCGCGCAGAACCCGCGCGCGATGGAGCTGGAGTCGTAGTGGCCGAGACCGCTCAGTACCGCGGCACCGGCAAGCGCAAGACCTCGGTCGCTCGCGTCATCCTCCGACCCGGCGACGGGGCGACCTGGGTGAACGGCCGGACGCTGCAGGAGTACTTCCCGCGCGCCGTCTGGCAGACGATCGCTGTCTCGCCGCTCAAGGTCGCGGGAGTCGAGGGACAGTACGACCTCCGCGTCCGCGTGCACGGCGGCGGGCTCACGGGCCAGGCAGGAGCCGTCCGGCACGGCATCGCCCGCGCGCTCGTCGAGGCGAACCCCGAACTGCGCATTCCGCTCAAGCGCGAGGGCTTCCTCACGCGTGACGCGCGCCAGGTCGAGCGCAAGAAGGCCGGCCTGCACAAGGCGCGCAAGGCGCCGCAGTTCTCGAAGCGCTAGCGCGCTCTCTCAAGACTCTCCAGGATCAAGTCGAGCCCGTACTCGAACGCGCTCACGTCTTCGTGCGGCCCGCCGTCGAGGTGCTGCATGCCGTGGGCGTGGAGGTCCGGGTATTTCCCCGGCGGCATGATCCGGTCGAGGAACGGCCGGAGATCGTCGATGTCGAGGTCGGGCGGCATCGAGCCATGCGTCGTCTGCCAGAGCGAGAAGCCGATCACGTGTGCATCGAGGACGTGATACGCGTGGTAGATCGTCTCGGGCGAGAAGCCGGCGGTGCGCAGCGAGGCGAGCAGCGCGTCCATGTACTGCAGGCGCGCGGGGCGGACGCGGCTCGGCGCCATCAGCAGCGCCGCGGCCCACGGGTGCCGCTTCAGCGCGGCGTGAGCGGAGATCGCGGCGGCACGGATCGCCGCCAACCCGTCCTCCGGGGAGGTCGGCTCCATCTCCGCGAGCACGAGGTCGAGCATCCCGTCGAGCACGTCGTCCTTGTTCGCGACGTGGTTGTAGAGGGACATCGCCTCGAAGCCGAGTGCCTGCCCCAGCTTGCGCATCGAGAGCGCCTCGATCCCGTGCTCGTCCGCCAGTGCGAGGGCCGTCTCGAGGATTCGGTCGCGGCTGAGAGGCTTGCGTCTGGTCGCCATTGACACAGCTTACGCCGTATGTAATCTTACGGCGTAAACTTACGGCGTATGGAAAGGAGAAGACCATGATGAAGGCACTCGTGCGGCACGAGTTCGGCGGCCCCGAGGTGGTCCGCATCGAGGAGGTGGAGCAGCCCGCGCTCGAAGACGACCGCGTCCTCGTCCGCGTTCGTGCCAGCTCGATCAACAAAGCCGACCTGCACCAGCTGACCGGCTGGCCGCGCATGCTGCGTCCGATGAACCGCAACGGCCTGTTGCGTCCCAAGAGCCCGCTCTTCGGCTCAGACGTCGCCGGGATCGTCGAGGCCGTCGGGAAGGACGTCGCCGACCTCGCGCCGGGCGACGAGGTGTTCGGCGGGCGGAACGGCGCCTTCGCCGAGTACGTGAGTGCGAAGTTCGTCGTCAAGAAGCCGGCCAACGTCACGTTCGAGCAGGCGGGAACGATCGGGATCGCAGGCCTCACCGCACTCCAGGGGCTCCGCGACAAAGGCGGGCTGCAGCCGGGCGAGCGCGTCCTGATCAACGGCGCCTCCGGCGGGGTCGGGACGCTCGCGATCCAGGTCGCCAAGGCGCTGGGTGCGCACGTCACTGCGGTGGTCGGCCCGCGCAATGTCGACCAGGCGCGGGAGCTCGGAGCCGATCGCGTCATCGACCGGACGCAGGAGAACTTCACGCGCCTGGGCGAGCGCTATGACCTGGTGGCCGACGTCGCCGGCGGGCATTCGTGGTTCGCGCTGCGCCGCGCGCTCAAGCCGTCCGGCCGCCTCGTGATCGTCGGCGCGCACGGGAGCCGAAGCCAGCTCGGGCACATCGCGGCGGTGTGGCTGGCGTCCCGCTTCAGCAAGCAGGCCGTCAAGCTCTTCGTGGCGAACTTCAACAACCCGGACCTCCAGACCCTCGGGGAGATGATGGAGAGCGGCCAGTTGAAGCCGGCGATCGACCGGACCTACCCGCTCAGCGAGGCACAGGATGCGCTGCGCGTCTACAACGAGGGTCACGTGCGCGGCAAGCTGGTCCTCACGATCTAGCTATCGTCCCGCGCCGTGGCGCGGCAGTACTTCGGCACGGACGGCGTTCGGGGCGTCGTCGGCGATTCGCTGACGGCGGAGCTCGTCGAGCGGCTCGGCAAAGCCGCCGCGCTCTGGTGCAGCGGTGGCAGCGTCTTCGTCGGCCGCGACACGCGCGGCTCCGGTCCCGAGCTGGAGGAGGCGCTCGCGCGCGGCATCTCGGCAGCGGGAGGCACGGCTGTCCTCGCAGGCGTTCTGCCGACGCCGGCCGTTGCGCTGCTCCGGCTCGACCTCGGCGCTGTCATCTCGGCCTCCCATAACCCGCCGGAGTACAACGGCGTCAAGCTCTTCGACCGCCTCGGCAGCAAGCTGAACGATGCGGCCGAAGAGGAGATCGAGAAGCTTCTCGACGAGCCGCCGCGCGCCGGCGGGGGCGTCGAGCACGCGGAAGGCTCGGCCGAGCAATACCTCGCGCTCGTCCTCGAGCGCTTCGGCTCCGACCTCAGCGGTCTGCGCGTCGCGGTCGACTGCGCGAACGGCGCCTACGCCGGCCTCGCGCCGCGCGCCTTCGAGCAGCTCGGCGCGGACGTGACCGCGATCGGCGACGCGCCCGACGGTTCGAACATCAACGTCGGCTGCGGCGCGACGGATCTGCGTGCGCTGGCGGAGACCGTCCGCGCCGGCGAGTTCGACCTCGGCGTCGCCTTCGACGGCGACGGCGACCGGATGCTGGCGGTGGACGAGACGGGCGAGCCGCTCGACGGCGACCAGATCCTCGCGGTCCTCGCTCTCGACCTCGGCGTCGAGACCGTCGCGGTGACCACGATGACGAACCTCGGCTTCCATCAGCTGATGCAGGAGCGGGGCATTCGAGTCGTCACCACCGATGTCGGCGACCGCTACGTGCTCGAAGCGCTCAAGCGCGAGGGCGCGCTCCTCGGCGGCGAGCAGTCCGGTCACCTCCTCTTGCTCGACGGCCATGTCACCGGCGACGGCCTCGTCGCGGCCCTCCTCCTCTGCCGCGCGCTACGCGCGCGCAACACGACGCTCTCCGACGCCGCCGCCGTGATGCCGCGCTTCCCGCAGGTGACGCAGAACCTCCCGCGCACCGGCCGCGGCCCGCTCCCGGAGAGTCTCCTCGCCCAGGTCGCAGCCGTGAACGAGAAGCTCGCAGGCAGCGGTCGCGTCCTCGTCCGGCCCTCGGGAACCGAGCCCGTGGTGCGGGTTCTCGCCGAGGCAGAGAGCCAGGAAAAGGCTGAAAAGCTCTGTGCTAGCCTTGCCGCGCTGGTAATACATGAGCTCGGCTGACCCGCCCGCGACGCTGCGGCCCGGGTCGTAAAGCCGGGCTCTTCGCGTTTTCAGGGGGAGTCTTGAGCCCCGCAGGGAAAGGAGCCGAGCGTGTGCGGGATCATCGGATACGTCGGATCGCGTGAGGCGAAGCCGCTACTGCTCGACGGGCTACGCCGCCTCGAATACCGTGGTTACGACTCCGCCGGGCTCGCGCTGCGCGAGGACGGCGAGCTCGAGTACGTCCGCGCGGTGGGCAACCTCGACAACCTCGTCGCGGCCGTCGAAACGAACGGCTCCCACTCCCACCACGGCCTCGGCCACACGCGCTGGGCGACGCACGGCGGCGTCTCCGAGCGCAACGCACACCCGCTCACCGGCTGCGAGCCGAGTCGCCTCGCGATCGTCCTCAACGGGATCATCGAGAACTACATGGAGCTGCGGGAAAAGCTGCAGGCCGGCGGGCACACGTTCACCTCGGAGACCGACGCCGAGGTCGTCGTCCACCTGCTCGAGCAGGAATACGACGGCGATCTCGCCCAGGCTCTCGCGCGCGTCTATCCGCTGCTCGAGGGCCACTTCTCGATTGTCGCGATCCACCACGACCATCCCGACGTGCTCGCCGGAGTCCGCCACCAGACGCCGCTCGTGATCGGGCTCGGCGACGGCGAGAACTTCGTCGCCTCCTCGATCGCGGCCTTCCTGAGCGAGACGCGCACCGTCATCCATCCGCGCGACGGCGAGGTCGTCGAGTTGACCCCGGAAGCCGTGCGTTTCTTCGTCGACAGCGCCGAGGTCGAAGCGCCGGCGCCGCAGGAGATCGACTGGGACGAGGAGAGCGCGGAGAAGGCCGGCTTCGAGACCTTCATGCTCAAGGAGATCTTCGAGCAGCCCGAGGCCGTCGCCGAGACGATCGGCGACCGCGTCCGTGGCCACCGGCTCGTCCTCGAGGCGCTGGGCATGTCCGAGACCGAGATCCGCAACCTGCGCCGGATCGTGATCGTGGCCTGCGGCACCGCGTACCACGCCGCGGTCGTCGGCCGCTACATCATCGAGGAGTGGGCGCGCGTGCCGGTCGAGTTCGACATCGCGAGCGAGTGGATCTACCGCAATCCCGTCCTCTCGAAGGACACGCTCGTGATCGGCATCTCGCAGTCCGGCGAGACGCGCGACACGGTCAACGCCGTCAAGCTCGCGCGCGAGCACGGCGCGCGGACGCTCGCGATCACGAACCTGATGGGGACGCAGATCACGCGCGAGGTCGACGCGACGCTATTCACGCGCTGCGGGATGGAAGTCGGTGTCGCGGCGACCAAGACGTTCACCGCGCAGGTCGCGCTCCTCAGCCTGCTCGCGCTGAAGCTCACCGAGATCCGGCGCACGCTGCCGCAGGACGAGATCGACTTCATCCTCGATCGCCTGCACGAGTTGCCCCAGAAGATGCAGGAGTTCCTCGACGGCGACCACCCGATCGAGTCGATCGCGCAGCGGTTCCACGACAAGCCCTTCTTCCTCTACCTCGGCCGTCACATCGGGCTGCCGATCGCGCTCGAGGGCGCGCTGAAGCTGAAGGAGATCTCCTACATCCCGACCGAGGCGTACTCGGCCGGCGAGATGAAGCACGGGCCGATCGCTCTGCTCGCGGAGGGGACGCCGGTCGTCGTCGTGGCGACGAACATCCACGTCTACGACAAGATCGTCTCGAACATCCAGGAGACGCGGGCCCGCGGCGCGCACGTGATCGCGATCGCGACGGACGGCAACGAGGACATCCAGCACCACGCGGACGACGTGATCTACGTGCCGCGGACGCCGAACTTCCTGCAGGCGCCGCTCGCGGTGATCCCGCTGCAGCTGCTCGCCTACCGGATCGCGCGGCTGCGCGGCCACAACGTCGACCAGCCGCGGAACCTCGCCAAGACCGTCACGGTCGAGTAGCTAGTCGCCGCGGTCGCGGCGCAGGCGCTTCGTCTGGCCGCGGCGCTTCTTGTCCTGCAGGCGGCGCTCCTTCGCTGCCTTGGTCGGCCTGGTGGGGAGGCGCTTCCGCTCGACGCGCAGCGCCTCCCGCAGCTGACCGACGAGACGCTCGCGTGCGAGGTCGATGTTGCGCGTCCGGCTTCGCTCGTCCTGGGCGACTGCGCGCAGCACCGGGCCGGCGCGCGCGATCACGCGGCGCTTCTGCGTCTCCGTCAAGGCGGCCGAGGCTTCGACGTCGAAGACGGCGACGACGCGCGTCTCGGACTTCTGCGCGTGCTGGCCGCCGGGGCCGCTCGAGCGCGAGTACTCGAGCTCGACCTCGGCCAGCGGGAGCAGGACTGACCGCGTCACGCGAATAGAGTCTGCGTCCATGGCCGCGATTCTCCTTGACGTGGACGGCGTTCTGCACGTCTCTGGCGAGCCGCTTCCCGGCGCGCCTGAGGCAGTGCGCCGGCTTCGGAGCGACGGCCACCGGCTCCGCTTCGTCACGAACGCGACGACGCGCTCGAAAGCGCAGCTCGCCGAGGAGCTACAGGGGATGGGGATCGAGCTCGAGGCCGACGAGGTGCAGACGACCGCGGACGCAGCGGTCGCGGCGCTGCGCGGCAAGCGCGCTCTTGCGCTCGTCATGCACGCGCTCGTCGGCGACCTCGAGGGCATCGAGCTCGTCGGCGAGAACGTGGACGCCGTCCTGATCGGCGGCGCGGACGACTCTCCCGAGACGAATCTCGTCTTCTCCTACATGAATCTCGCGCGCGCCTTCGGCGAGCTCGAGCTTGGCGCCGACCTCTACTGCCTGCACCGCAATCGCTGGTGGCAGACGCGGCGCGGGCCGCTGCTCGACTCCGGCTGTTACGTCGCGGGGCTCGAGTACGCCGCCCAGATCGAGGCGACGGTTCTCGGCAAGCCGAGCACGGCGTACTTCGACGCGGCCTGCGAGGCGCTCGACGCCGAGCCGTCCATGACCTGGATGGTCGGCGACGATCTCGAGACCGACGTGATCGGCGCGCGCGGCGTGGGGATGCGGGCCGTCCTCGTGCGGACGGGGAAGTTCCGGCCTGACGCGGTCGAGCGCTCGCGCGTCCAGCCCGACGGGATCGTCTCCTCGATCGCGCACCTGCCCGACTGGCTTGAGGCGCACCTGTGATCGCGGTAGGCACCGACCTGATCGAGATCGAGCGGATCCGGCGCTCGCTCTCGCGCTACGAGCGTTTTCGGGAGCGCTGCTTCACGGCGGCGGAGCGGGAGTACTGCGAGTCCCGGCGCAATCCGGCCGAGAGCTACGCGGGCCGCTTTGCCGGCAAGGAGGCGGTTGGCAAGGCGCTCGGCTTCGGGGTCGCACGCGCCTTCGCGTGGCAGGAGATCGAGATCGTCGGGCGGCCGAAGCCGGCGGTGCGACTCTCGGGCCGGCTTGCGGAGCGCGCGGCCGCGATCGGCGCCGCTTCCGTCGACCTTTCGATGACGCACTCGCGCGAGCTTGCGCAAGCGGTGGCGATCGCCAGTGGCGGTGACTGAGCCTCTCTACACCGCCGCCGAGATGCGCGCCGCCGAGGCGGGCCACGACCTCGACGCGCTGATGCAGCGCGCCGGCACGGCGGTTGCGGAGGAGGTGCTGCGGCGCTACCCGGACGCGCGCCGGATTGCGATCCACGCCGGCGGCGGCGCGAACGGCGGCGACGGGAAGATCGCCGGTGAGATCCTGCAGGCGCAAGGGCGAGAGGTCGTCGACGACGGCCCGGACGTGGTGGTCGACGCGCTGCTCGGCACCGGCATGAAGGGCGCGCCGCGCGAGGAGGCCGCCGCGCTCATCGAGCGGATCAACTCCACGGGCGTCCCGGTCGTCGCCGTCGACATCCCGTCGGGCGTCGACGCGTCCACCGGCGAAGTGGCGGGCGCCGTGGTTCGCGCCGACGTAACGGTGACGACGCACGGGCGGAAGGTCGGGCTCGCGGTCGCGCCGGGCCGCTTCCTCGCCGGCGAGGTCGTCGTCGCAGAGATCGGGCTGGAGGCTGGGGCGACGGAGAACGCGCTCGTGACGCGGGCGATTCTCGACGCGGTACCGCGCCGTTCACCGGGCGACAACAAGTACACGGCCGGCCACGTCCTCGTCGTCGGCGGCTCGCGCGGGATGACCGGCGCCGCGGCGCTCGCGGCGCGTGCGGCGCTGCGCGCGGACGCCGGCTACGTCACGATCGCGGCGCCCGCCGAGTCGCTGCCCGTGCTCGAGACGCTCGTCCTCGAGGCGGTCAAACGGCCACTCGAGGAGGTGTTCGAGGCCGTCGGGAAGGCCGGCGCCCTCGCCGTCGGGCCCGGGCTTGGACGCGGCAAGGACGCGAAGGCGCTCGTCCGCCGCCTGCTCTTGGAAGTGGAGCTACCGACGGTCGTCGACGCCGACGCGCTCTTCGGGCTCGAGCCGGGGGAGTGGCCCGCGCCCCGCGTCCTGACACCACACGAGGGCGAGCTTGCGCGCCTGCTCGGCCGCGAGTCGACGGAGATCGCGGCGCACCGGCTCGCATCGGTGCAGGAGGCGGCGGAGAAGTTCAACGCGGTCGTCGTGCTCAAGGGGGAGGACTCGCTCGTCGCGGCGCCCGGCCGCGGCGTCTTCGTCGCGGCCCTTGGCTTGCCGTCCCTGTCGACAGCGGGAACGGGCGACGTCCTGACGGGGATCACGGCCGCGTTTCTCGCGAAAGGAATGGAGCCGCAGCGCGCAGCAGCGGCAGCGTGCGCGGCGCAGCAACTCGCATCCCGCGCGGCGCCGCAGCGCTACGGCCTCGTTGCGAGCGACGTCATCGAGGCGCTGCCGCGCGCGCTCGCGCGAGACTAAGACCGTGCACCGGAGCGAGATCACGATCGACCTCGGGGCGATCCGCCACAACGCCGGGCGGCTGCTCGACGCACTCGGCGGCGCCGAGCTCTGGGCCGTGGTCAAGGCGGACGGCTACGGCCACGGCGCGGTCGACGTCGCGCGCGCAGCGCTCGAGGCCGGCGCGACCGCGCTCTGCGTCGCCGCCACCGACGAAGGCGTCGAGCTTCGCCACGCGCTGCCAGAGGCTCGCATCGTCGTCATGGGCCCCACGGACGACGTCGCGGAGGCGCGCGACGCCCGGCTCGAGATCACCGTCCCGCGCGACTGCGAGATCCCTGCCGACGTCCCGGTCCACCTCAAGCTCGACACGGGCATGGGACGCTGGGGACTCGCCGAGCTGCCCGAGCCGCCGGCGAACGTCGTCGGCCTGATGAGCCATCTCGCGACCTCCGACAGCGACCCCGACTTCGCCGCGCAGCAGATCGCGCGCTTCCGCGAGGCGACCGAGCCGTACGCGCACCTGACGCGCCATCTCGCGAACAGCGCCGCGGCTCTCCGCATCCCGGAGGCGCGCTTCGACGCGGCTCGTTGCGGCATCGCGCTCTACGGCATCTCGCCGTTCGACACCGATCCGTCGGAGGACGGCCTGCGCCCGGCGCTCGCCTGGCGCAGCCATCTCGCGCAGGTGCGCCTCCTCCAGCCCGGCGAGAGCACCGGCTACGGGCGGCGCTTCGTCGCCGAGCAGCCGACCTGGATCGGCATCGTCCCGGTCGGCTACGCGGATGGCTTCCGCCGGGACATGACCGGCACCGAGGTGCTCGTCGACGGGGAACCGCGCTGCGCCGTCGGCACCGTCTCGATGGACGCGTTCGCCGTCGAGCTCGGCCGCGAGCTGCCGGCGGGAACGCCGGTGGCGATCATCGGGGACGGCCTGCTCATCGAGCGCCACGCGGCGCAGGCGGAGACGATCGGCTACGAGATCGCGTGCGGGATCAACAGCGCGCCCCAACGGGCGACCCGCACGGTGATCTAGACGAAGCCGATCAGGCCGCCGTCGAGCTGCGAGAAGGCGTCGCGCAGCTGGTCGCGTTCCTTCGCCAGCTCGGTGAAGGAGAGCATCAGCCGCCGCTCCCCCTCCTGCGTCAGCCGAAGATGGGCGACCCGGGCGTCCCGCTGCGATTGCTCGCGCCCGACCAGGCCGGCTTCCTCGGCCCGGCGCACGAGCTCGGTGACGGTGCTCTGTGCGAGCTGGAGGCGCTCCGACAGCTCGGTCACCGTCGACTGCTCCCTCCCGCCGGGCGCGCCCTTGATCATCATCAGCAGCGTGTAGCGCTGGGGGGTGAGGCCCGACTGGCGGGCGATCCGCTCGCTCTGGCGGAGAAAGCGGCGCAGGGCGGCCCGGAAGTCCGCGACGGCCATCACGTCGGGGACCGTCGGCCGGCTTGGCTCCTCCGCATGCGTTGTCATGCGGCGATTCTAAGGAGCTTTCGGCATTCCACCAAGCACACGCGTGAACAGATTCGGCAACAGATCTTGCAACGCACCGAGCGGGCCGTAGAACCAGGGCACCGTCGTCTCGCCGCGGCCGCGTTCGAGCGAGCGCAGGACATGGTCGGCGACGTCGCCCGGACCGATCACGATTCGCTGCACCGGGCCGGGTAGCCACGTCTGCGGGAAGCCCTCCGTGCGCGCGAAACCGGGCTTGACGGTGTGGACGCGGATCCCTTCGTGGCGCAATTCCGCCGCGACCGTCCGCGAGAACGCGAGCTGTGCGTGCTTCGACGCCGAGTACGGGCCGCTCGGCGGGCCGGCGACGACCCCCGAGACCGAGACAATGTTCACGACGTCCGCCGGGGCGGCCGCGCGCAGGCCTGGCAGGAACGCGCCGAGGCACCAGATTCCGCCGAGGTAGTTGACCCGGATCAGCCGCTCGACGATCTCCGGATCGCCGTTCAGGAAGCTCGTCCGGCCGGGGATCCCTGCGTTGTTGACGAGGACGCCGATGCGCGGATGGCGCTCGAGCACCCGCGCGGCCACCGCCTCGACCGCCTCGCGATCGGACACGTCACACGGCTCGGCCTCGCCGCCGATCTCCGCGGCCAGCGCCTCCAGCCGGTCGGCGCGCCGGGCCATGAGGACGCAGAGGTCGCCGCGCGCCGCAAGCCGGCGGGCTATCTCCACGCCGAAGCCGGACGAGGCGCCCGTGACCACCGCCACACGGCGGGGCTCGGTCACCGGCAGTGGTGAACGGGGATCCGGCTCGTTGCCGTCAGCCCGTTGCGGGCAACGACGACGGCCTCGAGGTGGTGCTTGCCCTGGCTCACCTTGCGCAGCTTTCCACTCCAGAGGTCGACCGCGCCGTGCTTGCCGTTGGCGAGCTTCTTGCCGTCGAGGAAGAACCTGACTCGCTTGACGCCGCCGGGTGCGTCCGCCGTCACGAGAAGCGAGTTGTGCGCCGCGACGCAGGTGCCGCCCGACGGGAGCAGCCAGTTGGCGGTCGGGCCGTGCACGACGCGCAGCCGATGCGCCGCCGTGCGCGTATTCGGGAGGATGTTGCTGCCCGTCGTGTTGATGTTCTTCGCCTCCTGGTAGTCGGATGAGGCGAACAGCATCCGCAGCCGGCCGCTTCGCAGCGCCGGAGCCTGCCGCGGCAGCGGGAAGATTGCCAGCCCGCTGATCGGGTCGTACGCGGCCGGAGCGACGAGCACGCCGTGGTAGGCGAGCACGAGCGAATAGGGATCGACGCCGGACTGCGAGTCGTTCGTCTCCACGGCGATCGTCGGCCTCCCGGCCGAGACGCGGGTGGTCAGGACCCGCAGCGACGGCGGCGAGACGTCGTTCACCCAGGAGCGCAGGATGTAGGTGCCGGCGAGGCTGTCGCCGCTGAACTGGTCGACGCCGGAGTCGACAGCGACGTAGAAGCGCTGCACGCTCGGGAACGAGACGGCCGCCGACGAGATCTCGAAGCCGGAGTCGTAGGTGAGTCCGTTGACGTCGACCGGCGTCCCGTCGTATCCCTGCACCGTGCTCTCGTCGTCCGCACCGAGGAACCACGGGTCGACGAGGCCGGTCTGCAGCAGCACCGAGACGCCGGCGTTCGCAACCGGCCGCCGCAGGAGGAGCGAGTAGACGTGCTCCGAGCCCGTCTCGTTCATGTGGGCCGAGTCGGGCGCATTGCCGAATGGCGCCGTCGGGAACTGATAGGTGCTGACCTTGCTCGACCCCCGACCCGTGTCGCCGAAGACGAACTTCGTGAGCGGCTTCACGGGCAGGCTCGCGAGCGCCGGCCGTGAGACGTAGAAGAGGTACGGGATGCGGCGCGTCTCGGCTCCGTGCGTGAGGACTATGAAGCCGAAGTTCTCGCCCTGCACCGCGCCGGCGGACGCCTTCGCCACGACCGGGACGTCGACCTCTCCGTTCGGCGTGACGGTCACCGCGCCCGGCACGACAAGCGACGAGCCGGCGGTCGCCGCCTGCACGTCGAGGCTCGCCGACCAGAGCCCTGAGCCGTTCCCGGCGTCCGACACCTGCAGAAGCGCTCCCTTGCTCGCGGCGCCGTGGAGGACGTTCAGATCCTCGAAGGAGAGGGACGCGGGCTGTGTGAAGAGCAGCGGGTCGGCGGCCCCCGGCAGCCAGACGAGACCGCCTCCTTCCTCGATCACAGGCGCCTCCGCGCTGCGCGCTGTGTTCTCCCACGCCGGGTTGGCGGTCGACATCAACGCGGACTTGACCTCCGCCGGCGTCCAGCTCGGATGCAGCTCGAGCAGGAGCGCCGCCGAGCCCGCGACATGCGGCGTCGCCATCGACGTGCCGTCGAAGACGGCGAAGCCGGACGGGTCGGTGTTCGGCAGCGTCGAAGAGATGATCTGGCCGCCGGGCGCCGAGATGTCGGGCTTGAGGTCGTGGCCGAACGCGGTCGGGCCAGAGGACGAGAAGCTCGTGATGATCCCGCTGCGGCCCGTCTCGAGCTCCTGTACCGCCGTACCGACAGTGATCTGCGTCTCGCCGTTGTGACCCGCCATGAAGGCGCGCAGGTTCACCCCGTCGAGGTCGGCGATCATCCCCGCCGGGATCCCGATCGGCAGCGGGATCGGATTCGCCTCGCCCGAGCGGTTGTCGACGAGAATCAGCCCGATCGCGCCTGCCGCCTTCGCCTCCGCCGCCTTCGTCACGAACGGGCAGAGCCCGCGAGAAGCGAGCGCGATCTTCCCGGTCAGCGAGTCCGACGGAAGCGTTCCAGCCGGCGTGGCGAGGTCGCCGGCCGGTCCGCATAGGTGCCGCTCGACCGGCTGCCCGTCCGTTCCCGTGATCGTGCCGACGTCCACCAGCGTCTTCCCGTTCGCCCAGGCCGGCGGCGTCGAGCTGCCGAAGGCGGGCTGGAACGGGACGCCGTGCAGGTCGGCTGGCGCTCCGGCCGTTGTGACGTTCAGAGCGGGCGCGAAGACGTGTGTGTTCGAGGTCGCGGCGACGGTGATCGCGCCGGGCGCGGTTCCGGGCGAGCCGACGGAGCCGTCCCCGTACTGGTCGCGGTCGTTGCCGGCGGCGATCGCCACCACGACGCCGGCCTGTGCCACGTTCTCGACCGCAGGGATCATCGCGTCGTTCGCCGGCTCCGTCTGCGGGCCGCCGCCCGAGAAGTTGATGACGTCCATCCCGTCGGAGACCGCGGCCTCGAAGGCGGAGATGATCTCCGGCGTGTCGGCCTCGTCGCCGAACGGCGTCGGGATCGTGAAGACGCGGTAGTTGCCGAGCCAGGCCTTCGACGCGACGCCGCTCAAGCCCGTGACCTGCGGGTGCGCGTCGCTCGCGGGCGCCGTCGTTCCCGTCTCGCCCGCGGCGATTCCCGCGACGTGCGTGCCGTGGAACGACTCCTTCGGATCGAGCGGTAGCGATCCGGCCCTGCCGCTGCCAGGGCCTGGGAAAGCGCGGGCGACGATCACCTTCTGCGTCGTGTACTTCGTGTTCCCCTTCGGGAAGCCGGCCGGGTACGAGTAGCCGGTCGGGCTGAAGAACGTGTTCGTCTGGTCGATCCCGTCGTCGACGACGGCGATCTTCATGCCGTGGCCGTCGGCGCCCGAGGCCTGCTCGAGCTGCGGCGCGCCGATCACTCCGGGCGACGTGTCGTCGGCCATCGTGTAGTGGAGGACCGGGAAAACGTGCTTGAACTCCCGCAGGCGCAGAAGCTGCGGGAGCTTGGCGTTCGGGAGGCTGATTGTCAGCGCGTCGAGCAGGATCCGGAAGCGCTCCTGCACGCGGGCCTGCGGGAGCTGCAGGTGGAGCTGGGCGACAGCCCGCGCCTGCACGACGGCCAGCTGGGCGAGATACGCCCGCGCCGTCGAGCTGTGCACCGCGAGCTTGCGGCGGACGCCGTATGCCGCGAGGCCGCGCCCGTAGCGCTGCGCGAGCGGCGGCAGCGGCAGACTGGCGATGACCCGCACCCGCGGATTCGCCGGCTGGAGGTGAATCGTCCCCGGCCGCAGCCGCGGCCCGTGCTGCTTGATCGGGACGAGATTCTTGAGCGGGAAGAGGGTTGCCGACGCGGAGGCAGGAGCGGCCAATGCCGCGCTCAGCCCAAGCAGGATGAAGGCGCGGCGCACGACGACAGGCTAGCCCTGGACGCGCCTTCCCGTAGGATCGCGCGCGTGGCCGGACCGTTCGAAGGCAAGCGAGGTCTCGTCCTCGGCGTCGCCAACAAGCGCTCCATCGCCTGGGCGATCGCGCAGCAGCTCGCTGCGGGCGGCGCGAAGCTCGCCTTCACGTACCAGGGCGAGCGGATCGAGTCGAGCGTCCGCGATCTCGCCAGCTCTGTCGACGCCGTCCACGTCACCGAGTGCGACGTCCGCTCCGACGACGATGTCGCGCGCGTCTTCGGCGAGGTGGGGGAGGCGTTCGGCGGCGAGCTCGACCTGCTCATCCACTCCGTCGCCTTCGCGGCGGCTGAGGATCTCGAGGGACGCTTCACGGACACCCCGCGCGACCGCTTCTGGATGGCGATCGACATCAGCGCCTACTCGCTCGTCGCCTGCGCGCGCGCCGCGGAGCCGCTCATGGACAAGGCGGGCGGCGGGTCGATCCTCACGATGACGTACCTCGGCGGCGAGCGGGCGGTGCCGCACTACAACGTGATGGGCGTCGCGAAGGCGACGCTCGACTCCTGCGTCAAGTACCTCGCCTGGGATCTGGGGGAGAAGAACATCCGCGTCAACGCGGTCTCGGCCGGGCCGGTGCGGACGCTCGCGGCGCGCTCGATCGCCGGCTTCACGACGATGGAAGACATCGTCGAGGAGCGCTCGCCGCTCCATCGCCACGTCACCGCCGACGACGTCGGCGCCGCTGCCGCGTATCTCCTCGGCGACGGGGCCGCGAACGTGACGGGGACGACGCTCTACGTCGACTCCGGGTTCCACGCGATGGGCATGTAGCGGCGGGCGAGGCCGACCGCGGTCGCTGTCCAGGCGGCGAGCGCGACCGCGAAGAACACCGTGCCGAGGTCGCGCAGGGATGCGAGCCCGTCTGCGGCTCCGAGCATGTGGCTCGCGACGCCGTACATCCCGAGCGGGAAGACGAAACTCCAGCGGGCGACCTCGTAGCGCCAGCTCCGCACTCGCAGCTCGGCTGCGACGAGGAACGGGATCACGGACGAGGCGGCGGCCCAGGTCGCGAGCGCCACGTCCGAGTCCAGCGCTCGCCGGTCGAGGAGGATCTCGCTCGCCGCGAGCGTCGCGATCGCGAGCGCGCCCATCACGATCCAGAGCGTCGGGTTGAAGTTGCGCTCGCGGCTGGCGCTGCGGATGGTCCGGCCGGCCACTAGCGGATAGAGCGCGAGCCCGAGCGCCCAGATGCCGATGGCCGCCTCCCCGAGCGGAGCGAGGTGATGACGGTCGAGAGTCGCTCCGAGAACGGCGAGCGACTCCGTTGCGACGACCGTCAGCAGCGCATCCGCAGCTTCGAGTCGAATCGCAGCCGCGACGGCGAGCCAGAGCGCGGCCGCGAGGCTCCACAACGCGAGCGCGAGCTCTCCCTGTCCGAGGAGCAAGAAGTCGACGCCGACGACCGCAGTGCCCGCGACGAGCGCGAACGAGCGGACCGAACGCTCCCGCAGGATCGCGGCGAGGACGAGCCAGGAGACGCAGGCGAGCGCGAGCAGTGCATCGGCGAGGGGAGCGATCCCCTCGAGCCGCGCGCCCACGCCGACGATCCCGGTCGCCATGACGACCGTGAACGCGCCGGCGTCCAGATCCTCCAGCGCTCGCATCGCATTACGTTCTACCCGCCGCTGATCGCCGCGATCACGTCGAGGCGCGAATCTCCCGCGATCGGCGTGTCGAGGCCGCTGCGCTCGCCGTCCACGTAGGCGTGGATGTGCGAGCGCAGGGTCGGGCCTTCGCCGACGAGCCGGTCGCGGAGGCCGGGCCACTGCGTCTCCAGCTGGTCGATGGCGCCGAGCACCGTGGCCGCCTCGATCTCGAGGCGGCGCGGTAGACCGGGGAAGAGCGGTGTCAGCGTCCCGGGCAGGCGGACATCAGCCATGCGAGTCCCTCAGTCGACGATCGCGACGTCGACGGACGAGATCGACGGCAGGTAGCTCGCGAGCTCGCTCCACGTCTCGCCTTCGTCGGCGCTCGCGAAGAGTTGGCCGGTGCTCGTGCCGAAGTAGAGGCCGGGGACGTCGTGCTTGTCGATGGTCATCCCCTGGCGGAGCACGCCGAGGTGCGCGTCCTTCTGCGGCAGGCCCTTGCGCATCGGCTGCCAGCTCGAGCCGGCGTCGCGGGTGCGCCAGACCGTCGCATTCCCGTCGTGCATCGTCCGTCCGTGCCCGCCGTCGACCGGGATGACATAGAACGTCTCCGTGTCGTGCGGGTGGACGGCGGCGGCGAAGCCGAAGTCGCCCGGCAGGCCCTCGGTGATCTCGGTCCACGACTGACCCGCGTCGTCGGAGCGGTGCATCCCGACGTGGTTCTGCTGGTACATGCGCTCAGGGTTCGACGAGCGGACGAGCTTGTGGACGCAGAAGCCGACGTCGTCGTAGTTCTCCGGCGGTGGCCAGTCGCGCCGCAGGCCCTTGTTGCGCGGCGTCCAGGACGAGCCGCCGTCCTCCGTCTGGAAGGCGCCGAAGCCCTGCACGATCGTGAAGAAGTTGTCCGAGTCGTCGGGATCGGTGACGAAGCCGGAGATGCCGAGGTGTCCGGGAGCCTGATTCGCGGGGTCGTCCCAGGCCTCGCTGCCGTGTTCGCCCGCGAGGGTGGAGAGGAGCGACCACGTCTCGCCATTGTCCTTGCTCTCAAAGATGCCGGGCGCCTCGACGCCGACGAGCAGCCGGTCGCCCGCGCGCGCCAGAGTCGAGACCTTGGAGATCTTCCGCCCGTCGTCGTCGCCGTACGTGAGCCCCTCGCTCGAGAGCTCCCAGCTCGAGCCCCGGTCGCGGCTGCGGAAGATCGCCGAGCCGTGCCACTCGCTCGCCGCGGCGGCGTAGATCGAGTCCGACGTCGCGTCGTAGATGGCGTGGTAGACGGGCCAGCCCTCGCAGAACGGGCCGCTCATCGTCCAGCTCTTGCGGTCGGCGCTCTCGAACAGGAACGCGCCCTTGCGGGTGGCGACGGTCAGCAGGGTCGTCGGCATCGATCTCTCCTCAAATTCGCGGGATGTCCAACCTTAGACCGCGGCATCCCGCGGAAATCATCGGTACTAGAAGTGCGGCTTCATCAGCATGTCGGCGACGACGAGCAGGAGCACGGCGATGTCGACACGCGCGATGACCAGGATCTCCCTGATCGCCGCCTGGGTCTCCGGAGCCGCAGCACCGACGGTGTCGAAGAGCTCGACGAGCCGCTTCGCCCGCGGTGCGAGGACGGCAATGCCGGTCACGAACGAGAGCGCGAAGCCGGCGAGCCCGATGTCGACCCAGGTCGTGCCGAAGCCTATGTGCTGATCGATCACCATCGCGATCCCCATGACGAGGACGATGCCGCCTGCCGGCGCGAACAGCTTCTCGCCGACGAACGTCGCCTGCCGTGCAACGGTCGCGAGATCTTCAGGGTCGTCCGACCGCTCCGCGCGCAGTGCGAGTGCGGTGAGCAGGAGCCCGCCGCCGACCCAGAACACGGCGACGCTGACGTGGATGAGCTTGAAGACGGCGAACCAGGTGGTGCTGGCGTCTGTCGCCTTGAAGGCGAAGAGGAGGAAGACACCTACGACCGCGAGCAGGATGGCCGGAGTGATCCGGCTCGGGCGGTCGGACGCCGGGGCAGCTGAAGTGGTTTCCATGCTGCGGAGTAAAAGGGATTTGCCGGACGGCTACAAGCTCTGCGCCGCGACGATCAGCTCGTCGAGGTCGGGCAGCTCGTCGTTCCGGTACTCCCAAGCGCCGCGCACGACGCCGTCGGCGTCGAGGAGGAACGCGCTCCGCCGCGAGACGTCCCGCATGCCGTTGTGCTCCATGCCGACGCCGAAGCCGCTCGTCGCGTCGGCGTTCCAGTCGGAGAGGAGAGGAAAGTCGAGGTCGAGCGCCTGCATCCACGCGACGTGCGTGTACGGCGAGTCGCGGGAGATCGCGTACGGCTGCACGCCCGCCGCCTGCAGCTCCTCTCTCCTGTCACGCAGGAGCTCGAGCTCGCTCGTTCAGGTCGAGGACCAGTCGAAGAGGTAGAAGAGGAGCAGGAGCGGGCGGTCGTCGATCAAGTCGCCGATCGTGGCCCGCTCGCGTGGCGTCGTCCATAGGCCCGCCTCGAGCGGCGCCCTTTCCCCGACCTCCAGCATGAGCGCGAGTCTACGCGGCGGCGGGCGCCGGCTCCGCCGCGACCTCCTTCGCCGTGATCCGCTGCCGCTCGAAGAGGGAGAACGGCGAACCCCTGCCGGTGATCGACGGAGGGATGAGCGAGTCGCTCACGCGCCTAGTATCGCCCCGTGGATGCGCTTTCGGCTATCGACGGCTGGGGTGCGGAGCCCGTGGCAGCAGGGGTCGTGGGGAGGGTCGTCGAGGACGCGCACGGCGATCTGGATCACATGTTCCCGTGGGCCTCCGTCACGAAGCTGCTCACCGGCCTGACGCTGCTCGTCGCCCTCGAGGAGGGGACTGTCGACCTCGACGAGCCGGCCGGCCCGCCGGGCGCGACTCTGCGCCATCTCCTCGCCCATGCCTCCGGCCTGCCGGTGGACGGCTCCGAGCCGATCGCCGAGCCGGGCCGGCGCCGCATCTATTCCAACACCGGCATCGAGCTGGCGGCGGGCCTGCTCGGGGCGCGCGCGGAGATGTCGTTCGCGGACTATTTCGCGCACGCCGTCGTCGAGCCGCTGGGACTGCGCGGCCGGCTCGGGGGCTCGCCCGCCCACGGCTATCGCGGCCCGCTCGAGGACCTGCTCGCGCTCGGCCGCGAGCTTCTCGCGCCGACGCTGATCGCCGGGGAGACGCTCGCGGAGGCGGCTGCCGTCCAGTTCCCGGGTCTGAGCGGCGTCCTGCCCGGGCTCGGCCGGATGGAGCCGAACGACTGGGGGCTCACCTTCGAGATTCGCGACGACAAGTCGCCGCACTGGACAGGCTCAAAGAACTCGCCGGCCACGTTCGGCCACTTCGGGGCGAGTGGGACCTTCCTCTGGGTCGATCCGGATGCCGGCCTCGCCTGCGGCGTGCTGACAGGCCTTCCCTTCGGAGACTGGGCGAAGGAAGCCTGGCCCGCGCTCAGCGATGCGGTGCTGGGCGAGGCGGTCTGACCCCTTCCGGAGGTAGGTCTGCGCGTCCGCCAATTTGAGCCGAACGGCCCATAGTCATTTCGGGAAACCGGGTCGATGATGGCCCGCATGAGCGAGCGTGGTTTCCACTGCATCGAGGACGACATCGCCGAGACGTGGTTGGAGGACTGGGCGGGCGCCGGGCTCTGTGAGCTCGAGGCGTATCTCGCCAAGCACGCCGACTTTCTGCGGTTCCTCGCGACGCGCGAGACAGCTCAGCCCGCGACGGCGGAGTAACTCGCGACAGCTTGTGAGGGCGCGCGGAGCGCGGCTCCCGCTGCAAGGGTCAGCGGCGGAGCCGCTGCCCCGCGGCGAAGAGCCGGGCCGCTGCAAGGGTCAGCGGCGGAGCCGCTGCCCCGCGGCGAAGAGCCGGGCCGCTGCAAGGGTCAGCGGCGG
>JBOGZU010000010.1:0-71433 GCA_050697455.1 Gaiellaceae bacterium
CGCCGGCGTGATCACCTTCTCGACGTAGAGCGTCCCGTCGCCGAAAGCGGATAGCGCCTCGGCGGAGGCTCGGTCATAGAGATCGCCGAGGTCGGCCGGATCGTCGACCCGGCGCATGCCACGCCCGCCGCCGCCGGCCGCCGCCTTGAGAAGGACCGGAAAACCGAGCTCCTCCGCCGCGACACGGGCGGCGTCGACGCTCGCCGCGCCTTCCGTTCCCGGCACAAGCGGCACGCCCGCGGCTCGCATCTCCGCCTTCGCGCGCGCCTTGTCCCCCATCCGCTCCATCACTTCGGCACCAGGCCCGATGAAGACGAGGTCGTTCTCCTCGCAGGCGCGGACGAATTCGGCGTTCTCGGAGAGGAAGCCGTAGCCGGGATGCACCGCCTCACAGCCGGTCGTCTCCGCGGCCGCGATCATCGCCGGGATGCTGAGGTAGCTCTCCCGGACCGGAGGCGGCCCGATCCGGACGGCCTGGTCGGCGAGGCGGACATGGAGCGCCTCGTCGTCCGCCGTCGAGTGGACGGCGACGGCCTCGATCCCGAGCTCGTGGAGAGCGCGGATCACGCGAACGGCGATCTCGCCGCGGTTGGCTACGAGCACCCGTTTGAACACGGCGAAGAGTCTAGGTCGGGAGCTAGAGCGCGGGACGGCCGGCGAGCGGCTCGAGCTCGAAGAGGAGCTGCCCGAACTCGACCGGCTCTCCGTTCTCGATGTGCGCCGCGCGCACGACTCCCTCGACGTCCGCCTTCACCTCGTTCATCAGCTTCATCGCCTCGAGGATGCAGAGCGTCTGACCCGGCGCCACGACGTCGCCGACGGAGACGAACGGCGGCGCGCCCGGCTGCGGCGCGCGGTAGAAGGTGCCGACCATCGGCGATTCGACGCGGACGAGCGCACCGCTGACGGACGTCGCCGAGGGCAGCTCGGGCTCGGGTACCGCGAGCGACGACTGACCGGCCGCCGCGGTGGGGACGTCGGGCGTGGAGCGGACGGAGATCCGCATCCCCTCGTCCTCGATCGTCACTTCGCCGATGCCCGACTCCTGCACGATCCGCACGACCTCGCGGATCCGCTCGGCGCGACCATCGTCGAGCGCGTCGAGATCGTCGTCGCGCCGGCCCCGGCCGCGAATGCCGCGCAGGAGCTTCTCGGCGTCCTCGCCGAAGAGGCCGAGCAGGAGCAGCTCCTCCTCGCTCGCCGCCATCCCCTCGGCGCGCTCGCGGATCTCGCTCAGCGGCGGCGTCACGTCCTCCTCCGACTCCGGGTCGTGCGTGAGCTGGACGACGCGCTCGAGCGCCGGGTCGATCGGCGCGGGCGGCGTGCCGAAGGCGCCGGTGACAAGAGAGCGAAGCTCGTCGACAATCGTGAGGTAGCGGCTCGCCGAGAGGACGTTGATGATGGCCTGCGATGCGAGCACCTGGCCGATCGGGGACGCGAGCGGCGGCCAGCCCGTCTCGGCGCGGATCCGGTCGAGCTCTGCGAGCACCTCGTCGAGGCGGTCGTCGGCGCCCTCGGCGCGCAACGCCTTGTCGACTCCCGCGACGACACTCGCCGGCACGTCGTGGCGCGCGGCCAGGACGGCGATCCGCGGCACGAGCGGCGTCACGAGCTCGTCGCCGATGTGCTCGTCGACGACGTCGGTCGCCTCCCACAGAACGTCGACGTCGACGCCTGGATCGAAGCCCGTACCCGCGAGCGCCTCGGCGAGTGCCTCGCCCGAGACGCGGTGGAGCGTGAGCGCGAGCGGATAGATGGCGCAGGCGATGAGCTGCGCGCCGGCCCGAGCAGCGGCGAGCGCCGCGGCGAGCGCGCTGCCGCCGGCGCCCTGCATGTAGATCCCGACCGGCAGCCCGCTCGCCTCGGCAAGCGCGTGCACGAGCTCCTCCGCCGTGTGCGGCTGCAGTCCGCCCGTCGGGTCGTGGAGCAGGACGCGGACGGCACCGAGCTCGGGCAGCATCTTCGCCCGCTCGATCAGCGTCTCGATCTCGCCGGTGCGGCCCGGGCTGTAGACGAGGCCCGCCTCGAAGTCGCGGTCGGCGGCGACGATCGCCTCGGCCGCCTCGCGGAGGTTCGAGACGTCGTTGAGCGGGTCGTGGAGCCGGAAGACGTCGATGCCGTTCTCGGCGGCCGAGGCGACGAAGCGGCGCGAGAAGTCGGCGTCCACCGGACGCGAGCCGACGAGAAAGCGGCCGCGGAGCGCGAGCCCGAGCGGCGTCTTGACGCGCGCCTTCAGCGCCCGGATCCGCTCCCACGGGCTCTCCACCCCGCGCCTGACGGCGCTGTCGAAGCAGCCGCCGCCCGAGACCTCGAGATACGCGAAGCCGGCGCGGTCGAGGATCTCCGCCAGCCGGAGCTGCTCGGCGACCGGAACCCGCCCGGCAAGCGGTTCCTGCCCGAGCAGGCGAATCGTCGTGTCGGCGAGCGACGGCACTTATGCCCGCTCCGGCGCCGCGCATGTCGGCGCCTCCGCTACTTGCCGTGCTCCGTCAAGCCTACGCACGGGCCGGAGCCTACCGCGGTCGGCGCACCGCGCTACGCGCGAGAGATGTATCTCCCTTCGCGCGGGTCGACCTTGAGCCGGTCGCCGATGTTGACGAACAACGGCACCTGGACGACGGCGCCCGTCTCGAGCGTCGCGGGCTTCGTCACGTTCGAGACCGTGTCGCCCTTGACGCCCGGCTCCGTCTCCACGACCTGCAGCTCGACGGACGACGGCAGCTGCACGCTCGACGGCTTCCCGTTCACGTTGAGGATCTGGATCGAGGTGTTCGGCTGCATGTACGGCAGCTCGGCCGTGAGCTCGCCGTGCGGGAGCGAGAACTGGTCGTATGTCTCCTCGTCCATGAAGTGCACGTCGGAGCCGTCGTCGTAGAGGAACTGGACGCTCTTCGTCTCGGTCCGGACGCGCGGGAACTTCTCGCCGGCGCGGAAGGTGCGGTCGACGACGGCGCCCGCGTCGAGGCTCTTCAGCTTCGTGCGGACGAAGGCGCCGCCCTTGCCCGGCTTGACGTGCTGGAACTCGACGATCCGCCACACCTTGCCGTCGAGCTCGATGTGCATCCCGTTCTTGAAGCTGTTCGTATCGACGGTCTCGGCCACGGCGGCCGATGGTACTCACCCGACCGTCGTCAGCTCCTTGGTGAACCGCACCGGATTCTCGATGCCGTCCTCGGTGACGAAGACGTCGTCCTCGATGCGGATGCCGAAGCGACCGCCGATGTAGACGCCCGGCTCGACCGTGACGACGTTGCCGGGCGCGAGCGTGTCGCTGCTCTCGGTGGAGAGGCGCGGCGCCTCGTGGACGTCGAGCCCGAGCCCGTGCCCGAGGCCGTGGCCGAATGTCCCCGCGAAGGCGCTCTCGTCGATCAGCGCGCGCGCCGCGGCGTCTGCGTCGACTCCCATCACGCCTGGCCGGATCGCGTCGAGCCCAGCCTGCTGCGCCGCAAGGACGACGCCGTACGCCTCGCGCATCTCGCCGTCGAGCTCGCCGGTGGCGAACGTGCGCGTGTAGTCGGAGGGGTAGCCGCCGACGCGGCAGCCGGTGTCGATCACGACCAGCTCGCCCGGCTCGATCACCTTGTCGCCGGCGCGCGCGTGCGGCCGGGCGCCGGTCGGGCCTGAGCCGACGATCGACTCGAAGGACATCTCCTCTGCGCCCTCCTCGTGGAAGAGACGCGCGATGTCCCAGGCGACGTCGCGCTCGCGGCGCCCGACGAACGGGATCTCCGCGACGAGCCGCTCGAACATCCGGTCGGTGACGGCGCATGCGCGGCGGAGGAACTCCAGCTCCGCTTCGTCCTTGACGGCGCGCAGCTGCTCGACCAGTCCTGCGCGCGGCACGAGGTCGAGACCGCTCTTACGCAAATCCTCCACGAACGACCACGGCAGCACGTTCGCCTCGAAGCCGACGCAGCCGGAGAGGTTCTCGCCCAGCCACCCGAGCAGCGAGCGCCCCGTCTGCACCGCCTCGACGCCTTCCACCTCGACCGCCTGCGCCGACTCGATGTAGCGGAAGTCCGTGAACAGCCGCGCGCGGTCGGACTCGACGAGCAAGGCGGCGTTCGAGCTGTCGAAGCCGGTCAGGTAGAGGACGTTGACGAGATTCGTGATCAGGAGCGGCTCCTCGAGCAGCTCGCGCAGGCGTTCGATCCGGGTCAAGTGACGTTCTCCTTCAGGTAGTCGAGGGCAAGCTTGTAGCCGTCCGGGCCGTGGCCGACGAAGCGCGCGGCGACGAGGTCGGACAGGACCGACGTGCGCCGCCACTCCTCCCGCTCGTCGACGTTGGAGAGGTGCACCTCGACGACCGGAATCGTCAACGGCTCGAGCGCATCGTGGATCGCCCATGCGTAGTGCGTCCACGCGCCAGGATTGACGACGATCCCGTCGACGACGTCGTAACTGTCGTGGCACCACTTGACGAACTCGCCCTCGTCGTTCGTCTGGCGGCACTGGACGGTCAGCTCGCGCTCGCGCGCCCAGCCGTAGACGCGGCTCTCGAGCTCGGCGATCGAGAGGCCGCCGTAGAGCGTCGGGTCGCGCCGTCCGAGGATGTTCAAATTGACGCCGTTGAGGACGAGGACTCTCACGCGATCAACCTACCGAGTTCACGGCGGACGTCTTCCTCGGGGACGGCGATGTCGTAGCCGTCGATCAGGACGAGCTTCAGCGCGCCCTTCTTGTCGCGAAGCAGCGCCTCCCACGCGCGGTCGCGGTCGACGCGCACCGGCTTCGGCTGGAGCAGTTCCTCGACGACCGCCGTGTCGCGGCCCGAGAGCCGGAGCGCGGCGAGCAAGCCCAGCGCGACCGCTTGGCCGTGCGTGACGTTCTCGTAGCCGGCCGCCGCCTCGAGCGCGTGCGCGAACGTGTGGCCGAGGTTGAGCATCTTTCGCTCGCCGCGGTCGTGTGGATCGCGGAGGCAAACGGAGGCCTTGTACGCCGCGCAACGACGGACGAGCTCGTCGTCAGGCAGCTCCCAGAACGGCTCACCCGCGAGCAGCCCGGTCTTGACGACCTCCGCCATCCCTTCGAGCCGTTGCGGCTCGGGCAGGGTCTCGAGCAGCGCGGGGTCGATCACCGTCCGCGCAGGCCAGTGGAAGGCGCCGACGAGGTTCTTTCCCTGCGGCAGATCGATCGCCGTCTTGCCGCCGATCGCCGCGTCGACCTGGGCGACGAGGCTCGTCGGGACGGGCACCCACGCGATGCCGCGCAGGTACGCCGCGGCGGCGAAGCCGGCGGCGTCGGTCGTGCAGCCGCCGCCGAGCGCGACGATCGCGCCGCTCCGTTCGAGGCGCAGCTCTTGCCAGAGGCGGTCGAGCGCGGTGAGCGTCTTCGCCTCCTCGCCCGGCGGCAACTCGTGCGTCTCGGCGAGCCGCTGGCCGAGCGCGAGCTGCGCGTCCGCGCCGTGGATTCCTGCGACACGCGGATCCGAGACGAGCGCGATGGCGCCATCGCCCGGGACGAGCTCGCCGAGGCGCTGCAGCGCGCCGCGGTCGACGGTGACGCCCGCGGCGGCGAGCACGACGTCGTGGACGTCCTTCGCGACGACGTCGGCGACCTCGGCATAGAGAGCGCGGCGTTCCTTGTAGAGACGCCGGAACTCGGTCTCGTCCTGCGCGAGCGGACGGCCGCTCCGGCGGACACGCTCCCAACAGGTGTCCACGTCGACGTCCAGCCAGATCGTCAAGACGTCGTCGAGCGCGTTCCGGACGCCGGCCGAAGCCAGGGCGCCACCGCCGAGCGCCGCGACGACCGTCGGCTCCTCGAGCGCGCGGAAGACCGCTTCGCCATCCTCCCGGAAGATCTCCGGGATGGACTTTCCGGTCGCCGACTCGATGAGCGCGTCGGTGTCGACACCGCCCACGAAGCGTGCAGCGGTGGACTTCCCCGAGCCCATGAAACCGACGATCGCGACGTGCTTGTTCAGAGACGCTCCAGATAGGCGCGCCACGCGCCGACGAAGTCCCCGAGTGCGTCGCCGCCGAACTTCTCCCGCGCGGCGCGCGCGAGCTCCCACGCGACGGCCGCCTCCGCGACGACGGCGAGTGCCTCGACGGCGGAGACATCGCTCCGCTCGACGAGCGCCTGCGCGGGCTCGCCGGTGGCGAGGTCGACGGAGCCGAGCGGCTTCATCAGCGTCGGCAGCGGCTTCATCGCGGCGCGGACGACGATCTCCTCCCCGTTCGAGACTCCGGCCTCGATCCCGCCCGCGCGGTTCGAGGTTCGCCGCTTGTCGGTGCCGATCTCGTCGTGCGCCTCCGAGCCGCGCAGGCTCGCGAGTGCGAAGCCGTCGCCGATCTCGACACCCTTCACCGCCTGGATCCCCATCACCGCGGCGGCGAGCCTCGCGTCGAGCCGGTCCTCGCGTCGCGCATAGGAGCCGAGCCCGGGCGGCGCGCCGTGCGCTCGCACCTCGACGCGGCCGCCGAGTGTGTCCTTGTCCTGGCGCGCCGCGTCCACCGCCGCAAGATCCGCGCCCGCCTCGGGCAGCGCCTCTCCTGCCACCTCGATGCCGATCTCGCGCAGCAGCGCCTTCGCCACGGCGCCGGCCGCGACGTGGGCGGCGGTGTGACGCGCGGAGGCGCGCTCGAGCGCGTCGCGCACGTCCGTGAGCCCGTACTTCTGGACGCCGGCGAGATCGGCGTGGCCGGGCCGCGGCAGCGTGACCGGCTTCGTCCCCTTGCCCTCCGGCGCGCCGTCAGGCGGCGGCCAGGGGCTCATCCCCCACGTCCAGTTCTTGTGGTCGCGGTTGCGGACGACGAGCGCGAGCGGCGTGCCGAGCGTGCGACCGTGGCGGAGCCCGGCGAGCACCTCTACCTCGTCCGCCTCGATCTGCTGGCGCGGCGAGCGGCCGTAGCCCTGCTGACGACGACGGAGATCGGCGTCGATCGCGTCCTTGTCCAACGTCAGCCCGGCCGGCAGGCCGGAGACGATCGCGACGAGAGCCGGCCCGTGCGACTCGCCCGCGGTGGCGAGTTCGAGATTCATGAGTGGAGCCTAGAGACGAGAGAGCACGCGGGCGATGCGGCGCCGGGTGGCGGCAGGCGTCGCGAGGAGGAAGTGACCGAGCCGCCGTGACTCCTCCGGGTCGAGCGAGATGGCCGCCTCGGCCTCGTCGCCGTGCCAGACGCTGAGGCGCGCGTGTTGCGGGTCCCCGAGATAGACCGAGACGCGGAGTCCGCCGTCGCCGACGTCCGGGTGGCCACTGAAGTACTCGACGATCTTCGTCCGCTGCGCCTTGCCGCAGTGCGGGCAGAAGCGGAACTCGTCCCGCACCTCACCTCCGCACCCACCGCACTTGCGCATCAGGCGTATTCCATCCCCACTGCCGGCTCAGGTCAAGCCTAGGGATGCCCGCATCGCGGCAACCGGCGCCGGGAGGCCCGTCCAGAGCTCGAAGCTCGCGGCGCCTTGCGCGACGAGCACCTCGAAGCCGTCGAGGACGCGGGCGCCCGCCGCAGCCGCCGCCTCCGCAGTCGCGGTCCGCGGATACGGGAGGTCGATCAGCGTCTGCCCTTCCTCCAGCACGAACAGCACTTCGTCGCGCACGGGCGTGGCGTGGACGACGAGGTCGACCTCGACGACGTCTGGCGGCCAAGCCCCGCGACGGGAGAAGACCCGCGCCTCCGGCAGCGCCGCGCGAAAGGCCGCCGCCGCTCCCCCGTCCCCGACGATTCCGACTTTGTGACAAGTTGTCACTTGGGACAGGATCGCGGCATCCGTCGAGAAACCGCGCCCGCGCACGATCGTGTTCACCGACGGCAGCTCGCTCCTGAGGATCCGCGCGACCTCGAGCTTGTGCGGCGCCGTCACGTTTGCATACTCGACCTCGCGGACCGCCGCCTCGAGCTCCTCCGGCGCGACGTCCCGGGCGACGTACGTCCAGTCGTCGAGCCCGGCGGCGGCGAACGCCGTGTTCTGCATCCGGGGCGAGAGCGAGTGCGCGACCGGCTGGCCCAGCAGCACTACCTCAGTAGCCGTACTGCGCCTCGTGGTCGAGGAAGTCCTGGTAGCTCGCCGTGAAGTAGTGGTGCTTGTGGTCAGGCTTGCGGACGAAGTAGAGGTAATCGACCTTCGCCGGATGCGCGGCGGCATCGATTGCGGCGAGCCCCGGGTTCCCGATCGGCGTCGGTGGCAGGCCCGGGAACTTGCGCGTGTTGTACGGGTTGTCGCTCTGGAGGTACGGGCCGAGCGACTGGGTCGGCCGGATGTGCAGGCCGTAGCGAAGCGTCGCGTCGATCCCGAGCGTCATGTGGTCGTGCAGCCGGTTGTAGATCACGGCGGACACGAGCTTGTTCTCACTCGGCACCTGCACCTCGCCCTGGATCATCGAGGCGATGGTCAGGACGTCATACGGCGTCAGGTTCTTGCTGCGCGCGTACGAGAGGTCGACCTTGCCGAACTCGCTCTTGAAGGTCGCAAGCTGCTCGTCGACGAGATCCGTGGACGTCGACTTCTTGTCGAAGTCGTAGGTGCTCGGGAAGAGGAAACCCTCGATCTGCAGCGGTTTCGAGCCGAAGCCGGGGATGATCCGCGGCCGCTTCGTCGCTGCGAGATACGCCGCCTCGGAGAGCTTCACCTTCCCGTGGTGCTCGTGATCCGCGATCTTCTGCACGGCGTTGACTTGGGCGCCCATCTGGGCGCGGGTGAAGCCTTCCGGGAAGAGGATCCGGAACTGGTGCAGCTGCGTCGTCGTCGTCGGCGGTGGCGCCTTCGCCGAGCTGCGATGGATCGCGATCGCCGCGCCGGCGCCGCCGCCGACCAGCACGACGACCGCCGCGACCGCGACAACGCGACGAACGAGGATCCGCCGCCCCGAGGGCCGCGGGCTCAGGTGGTCGCTGCGCTCCACCGCTCGAGCCAGCCGGAGAGGAGATGGGCAGCGGCGAGCGCATCCTCGGGCGCGCCGCCGGCGGTCTGCTGCGCGAGATCGGTCGTGAACCGCTCGTCCCAGAGCTCGATCGGCACTGCAACGACGCCGCGCAGCTGCTCGACGAATCCCTCGGTCTCGGCCGCCTGCTCGCCGCGCTCGCCGCGCAGCGTCAGCGGCAGTCCCACCACGATCCGCTCGGCCTCTTCTTCCCGCGCGAGGCGCGCGAGCTCGGCGAGGCCGGCGTCGCTGCCGGCGCGCTCGACGACGCAAAGCGGCCGCGCCAGCGTGCCGGTCGGGTCGGAGACGGCGACGCCCGTGCGCGCCGAGCCGTAGTCGAGGGCCATCACCTTCACGCGAGCGCCTTCTTCGCCGCCTCGATCGCGGCGGGGATGTCGTCGGGCCGGTCACCGCCCGCCTGCGCCATCGTCGCCTTGCCGCCGCCTCTCCCGCCGACGATCTGGCCCATCTCGTTCGCGATCTGCGACGCGTCGCCAAGACCGTCGGCGAGGTTGACCACGATGTGGACGCGACCCTCGGTGATCGACGCGACGATCGCGCCGTCGGCTTTCTCCTGCTGGCGGATCCGGTCGGAGAGATCGCGAAGCGGCCCCGGCTGTAGCTCGCTCGTGCGCGCGAAGACGACGCCGTCGACGCGGTCGACCGCCTCCCAGTCGGCGTCCGCCCGCGCCTGTGGCTTCTCCTTCCGCGCCTTGGCGAGCTCGCCGCGCAGACCGTCCGCCTCGCGCGCTCGCTCGTGCAGCAGCGCGAACGCCTCGCCCGCGGTGACCGCCTCGATGCGGCGCGCGCCGGCTCCGACGGAGCTCTCGGAAAGGATCGCGAACGGGCCGATCTCCGCGGTCGAGCGGACGTGCGTGCCGCCGCAGAGCTCGAGCGACCAGCCGTCGACGTCGACGACGCGCACGACGTCGCCGTACTTCTCCCCGAACAGCATCATCGCGCCGAGCTCACGAGCCTCGGCGAGTGGCGTCTCGAAGATCCGCACCGGCAGCGCGGCGAAGACGTGCTCGTTGACGCGGCGCTCGACCTCGGCCCGCTCCTCGGGCGTCAGCGCCGACGGGTGCGTGAAATCGAAGCGGAGCTTGTCGGGCCGCACGGCCGAGCCCGCCTGGCGGACGTGGTCGCCGAGCACCTCCTGCAGCACCTTGTGGAGGAGATGCGTCGCGGTGTGGTTCGCCATCGTGGGGAATCGGACGTTCCACGGGACGACAGCGCGGACACGATCTCCCTCCCCGAAGCCGCTTCCCGCAAAGACGAGCTCCTGGTCGTTCTCGAGCCGTAGCGCCTCGACGAGCTCGGCGCGCGAGCCGTCGTCGGTCTCGATGAAGCCCGCATCGGTGACCTGCCCGCCGCCCGCCGGATAGAACGGCGACTCGGCGAGCTTGACCTGGAAGACGCCGTCGCCGAGCTCCGCGAACTTGGTGATCGCGGTCAGGGCGTCCGTGCGCTCGTAGCCGACGAACTCCGTCCGCGGCGCGCCGCCGAAGCGCGGCTCGTGGCCGCCGCCCCCGGCGCGGGAGATCTCGCGATGCCCCTCCATGAGTCGCGTGTACTCCTCATCGTTGACGCCGAGACCGCGCTCGCGGGCGAGCTCCTGCGTCAACTCGATCGGGAACCCGTACGTCGCCTGCAGCGTGAAGGCGTCGTCGCCGGTGATCTCGCCCTTCGCCGCCGACTCCTCGAAGATCGCCATGCCGCGCTCGAGCGTCTCGCCGAAGCGTTGCTCCTCGGCGGCGAGGACGCGATGGATCTCGTCGCGGCGCTCGATGAGCTCGGGATAGGCGGCGCCCATCTGCTCGATCACGACGTCGGCCAGCCCGGGCAGGAACGGCGACTCCATGCCGATCCGCAGCCCGTGTTGCGCGGCGCGGCGGATGACGCGGCGCAGGACGTAGCCGCGTCCCTCGTTCGACGGAGCGACTCCTTCGACGGCGATGAACGTCATGCCGCGGCCGTGGTCGGCGAGCACCCGGTGCGCCTTCGTCGCGTCCCGGGAGGAGCCGTACGCGACCCCCGACTGCTCGGCGACCCAGTCCATGATCAGCTGATAGCCGTCGGTGTCGTAGACCGACTCAGCGTCCTGGAGGACGCGCGCGACGCGCTCGAGCCCCCAGCCGGTGTCGATGTTCTTCGTCGGGAGGTCGGTCAGCGTGCCGTCGGCGTGCAGCTCATACGACATGAAGACGAGGTTCCCGAACTCGAGGAAGCGCTCGCAACGCGTGCAGCCCGGGAGACAACCCTCGGCGCAGCCGGCCTCCGCGCCCCAGTCCCAGTACAGCTCCGAGTCGGGCCCGCACGGCCCGGGGCCGCCGACCGACCAGAAGTTCTCGGAGGACGGCAGCGGCACGATCCGCTCGGCCGGCATCCCGATCGCCTGCCAATGGGCGATCGCCTCCTCGTCGGGCCCGAGCTTCAACTCGGGGTCGCCGGCGTGGACGCTGATCCAGACGCGATCCCAGTCGAGCTTCAGCCGCTCCTGCATGAACTCGGTTGCGTACGCGATCGCGCCCTCCTTGAAGTACTGGCCGAACGAGAAGTTGCCGAGCATCTCGAAGAACGTGAGGTGGAAGGTGTCGAGGCCGACCTCGTCGATGTCCTGGGTGCGGAAGACCTTCTGGCACGTCGTCGTCGTCGGCGCCGGCGGTGCCTCGCGGCCGAGGAAGTACGGCATCTGCGGCTGCATCCCGGCCGACGTGTAGAGCGTCGAGCGGTCGTCGGCGCGCGGGATCAGGGAGGCGGAAGGACAGCGCAAGTGGCCCTTCTCCTCGAAGAAGGCCTGGAATCCCTCCCGCAGCTCGGCCGTCGTGTGCACCCGCGCCATTCTAGGAGCGACGACTGTCGAGGATCGCCGCCGGCGGCGCTACATTCGAACGATGTCGCTGGACGTCCTGACGCCCGTCGCACGGAGGCGCCGGAGACGGCGCTACCGGCTGAGGCGGCTCACGCCGCTCCTCGTCGTCGCCGTCCTCGCGCTCGTCGCCGGCGTGCTCGCCGGCTGGCGCGGCAACGTGACCAAGGAAACGCCGCCGCTCGCGCGCCGGCCGCAGCAGCCGGCGGCCGTGCTGAAGCGAGTCACGGCGCCGGCGCGTCCGCTCGTGCTCCTGCACGGTGCGCCGCTCCTCGCCGGCGACCTGCACCAGCGGCTCCTCTCCCCCGCAGCGATCCTCGTCGACGCCCACACGGGCCGCGTCCTCTGGGAGAAGCACGCCCATCAGCGGCGCGCCATCGCCTCGACGACGAAGATCATGACCGCGCTCCTCGCGCTGCGCGAAGTGCCCTGGCGAAAGACGATCACCGTCTCCGGCTCGGTGGCGCGCGTCCCGCTCGTCCGCGAGGGTCTGCGCGGCGGCGAGCACGTGCAGGCGTGGAAGCTGTTCTACGCGCTGCTCCTCTACTCGGGGAACGACGACGCGAACCAGCTCGCGATCACCGCCGCCGGCTCGGTGCCGGCCTTCCTCCAGCAGATGAACCAGGAGGCGAAGGCACTCGGGCTGCGCGACACGCATTTCACCAGCCCGAGCGGCGTCATCGACCAGGGCAACTACTCCACGGCGTGGGACCTCGCCGCCCTCACCCGCTACGCCCGGCACAACTGGCGCTTCCGCGAGCTCGTGCGGACGAGGCGGATCCACGTGTCGTGGGCACCGCCGACGAACTGGAAGCTCTACATCAACAACAACTTCCTCCTGCGCGCGTACCACGGCGCGAACGGCGTCAAGACGGGCTACACGTCGAAGTCCGGCTGGTGCCTCGTCGCGTCGGCGACCCGGCACGGGCGGACGCTGATCGCGGTCGTCCTCGACTCCGGCAACATCGACGCGGACGCGAAGAAGCTGCTCAACCTCGGCTTCTCGCACGCCGGCGCGTGACAGTCGCCGCGGCGGCGTCGTATAACGAGCAGGAATGAAGCTCCTGCTCTTCCTGCTGATCGCTCTCGGCATTCTGCCGGCCCCCGCCCCGAGCGGACCGCGGGTCACGATCGGGCCGTTCGTCGCGCCGATCCACCCGACATCTCCGACCTCGCTGCGCTTCTCCACCGCGTCGAACCGCCAGTTCGCCCGACACGACGTCCAGGTGCTGCTCCGGATCGTCCAGCTGCCATCGTCCGCCCGGCAAGTAGCGAAGCTGCCGAAAGACGTGCCGGCCTGGCCAGGGGTCCCGCCCGGCAGCGCATCTGCCCATCGGCTCTGGATCGTTCACGAGCCGCTCAAGAAAGTCGTGGCCTACGTCCAGGCGAACGCGCGACCGAGACCGCGACCCGAAGTGCCGTTCCGGTCCAAGACGAACGGCGTCGCTTTCCGCGCGACGGGGCAATATGAGTTCCCTCCGACCCCCGGCCGCTCGACGTCGCGCTGGCTCTACGTCGCGATGACCCCGCTCCCCGGCCGGGCGACGGCCGTGGTCGCCCAAGCCGGCGACCAGTGGCTCCATGTGTCGCCGCGCAGCGCAGTGCTGCCGACGAAGGTGAGGCGCATCGACATCAGGAGCTCGTACGGCGGGCGGCGCGCGAACGTGCTTGTCCACGTCCATGACCGGTTCGAGGTCGCCAGGATCGTCGCGTGGGTGAACGGGCTTGGAGTCGCTTCCTCCCGTGTGATCTGCCTCGACCAGTTCGTCGGCGGACCCGGCGTCACTCTCACCTTCCGGTCCGCGGCTGGAACCGTGCTCGCCCGGGCGGAGGTCTCAGACCCCGGCGGAAGCGGCGAGTCGGGCCCCTGCAATCCGCTGCAGCTGACCGTCGGTGGCCGGAAAGCCGTGCCGCTGATCGGCGCCGATCTTCTCCGCCGAATCCAGCAGGACCTCCAGGTCGACCTCGCGCCGCCGACTACGAGGGTCGTCACCAGCTGCCTCCGCAGCCATGACTTCACGACGAACATGGCGAAGGACGGGATCACGGCGAGGCAGGGCGGCTCGCGCTGGACGATCACGTTCCACGCGACCGGCAAGGTCACGGCCAACCGCGCCGCGCCGCACGCGCTGGCGCGCTGCCTCCGCGGCAGACCGCCGATCGTGATTCTCGGTTAGCTCTCGTCCCAGAAGTTCTCGAGCATCTCGGTCTCGCCGCCCTCGCCGAAGCCGACCACGAAGAGCTCCAGCCCGTCGGAGCCGGCTGCGAAGCCGCGCGCAACCGGCGCGGCGACGCGCAGCACGTCCCACTGCCGCAGCTCGCGCTCCTCGTCTTCGAGCTTGACGCGGCCCGAGCCGGAGAGGACGACGTACACCTCCTCGTGCGTCTTGTGCCGGTGCCCGAACGGCGTCGCGAAATTCGGCGCGAGCCGCTGGTAGCTGAAGCCGCCGCCCTCCGTCGCGAGCGCCTTGCGTCCGAAGCGCGTCTCCAGGCCCGGCGCGAGCCCGAACCGCTCGGCGGAGTTCTCGACGTCGTCCTTGAGGTTGAGAATCGTCCAGTCGGCCATGTCCGGAAGCTACCGGGTAGTCAGGCTCGATCTCCGGTCGAGAAGAAGGAGGCGAACGAGCCCGCGACGGCGGTGACGACGAAGATCGCCCAGAACTCGAGGACGACGTCGACGATCTGCCCAGCGTGCGTGACCGGGTTCTTGATCGAGGAAGAGACGGTGAGGATCTGCACCGTCGAGAAAAAGAGCGCATCGCCGAAGCCGTGGATCTGGCTCCCCTGCAGGCCTTTTTCGTAATGCCACATCAGGAAGCCGCAGACGAAATCGACGACGAGCGAGAGACAGAACGCGATCACGATCCGCGCGAGCAGGCGGCGGTGGCGTTCCCCCCAACTGCCGAGCCGGCGTAGTTCTTCCCGCAGCATCGCGAGACTGCATACCCGCTCGGTAATGCTTGACGCCTGCCGCTGGTGCTAGCAATCATGGCATCAATAGACGCCACCCTGCCGGGTCAAATAACTAGCGGGCCCGGCCGATCGACTCCTCGTCTTCGACGATCGTCTCGCGGATCTTCTCGAGCGAGCGCCGGATCAGACGGGAGACGTGCATCTGCGAGATCCCGACCTGCTGCGCGATCTGTGACTGCGTCAGGCCGTCGAAGAAGCGCAGCTGGAGGATCAGCCGCTCGCGCTCATCGAGCGCCTTGAAGCCCGGCGCCAGCACGGCCCGATCCTCCGAGACCTCGTACTGGTGCTCCTCCGTCCCGAGCGATTCGAGCGGGTCGAGATCGTCGTCGTCGCCTCCGCCGCCGCCGACGGACAGCGAGAGAGACGTGTACGCGCGACCCGATTCGAGCGCCTCGAGTACCGCTTCCTCCTCCACCCCGGCCGCCTTGGCGAGCTCGGGAATCGTTGGCGAGCGAGCGAGCTGCACCGTCAGCGTCTCCATCAGCTTGGAGAGCTGGACGTTGAGCTCCTGCAGGCCGCGCGGCACGCGCACGGCCCAGCCCTTGTCCCGGAAGTGGCGCTTGATCTCGCCGATGATGTTCGGCGTCGCGTACGTCGTCAGCTCGACGCCGCGCTCGATGTCGAAGCGGTCGATCGCCTTGATCAGCCCGATCGCTCCGATCTGGACGAGATCCTCGAGTTGCTCGCCGCGATACGAGTAGCGCCGCGCCAGCGAGCGGACGAGCGACATGTATTGCTCGATCAACTGCTCGCGCGCGTGGAGATCTCCCTCTTCGTGGTAGCGGCGGAGGAGGATCTTGTCGTCGATGCGCGTCATACGGCGCTTGCAATTCTCTTTGTGAGCTCGATCCAGGAACCGTCGTCGCGCTGCTCCACCTCGTGCGTGTCGCACACCGTCTCGAGGACGCGCGCGAGGTCGAGACCCCCGTCCTGCGAGTCCTCGGCGCGCACTGCGTCGGCCGGAAACGGGCCGACCGCCGCATGGAGCACACCGGCCGCTGCGGAGAGGACGACTGTGAGATCGCCATCGTCGTCGCGGAGCGCGAGCACCGCTTCGACGGCGACCTGCAAGTCCTCGAGATCGTCGAACGTGACGTCCAGCCGCGAGGCGAGGCCGCCGGTGACGAGGTGCGCGATCGGCCGGAAATCCTCCTCGGCCGGGATGACGAGGCGAATCTCGTCAGTCATCTTCCGCTCCCGCGCTCCGCAGCTCCTCGACGAGCTCTGTCTCGCGGCGGGCCGCGGCGTCCTTGCCTGCCTGGACGGCGTGTCGCCAGCCGCGGCGCGTCTTGAAGTCGGCGGCGCCGTAGCTGACGCCGGCCGCGAAGCCGGAGACCTTCTGCACCGGCCGCGTCACGGCCAGGCTCACGGCGCGCACCGCCGTGTCGACGCTGTCCGCTGCGTCGACGGCGCTGTCCGTGATGCGGTCGACCTTGTCGAGTTGCCCATTCACGCGATCCACACTGCCTCCAACTTTGCCGATCACCGGGAGAAGCGACTCCTCGGTTCCTCGAATGAACGACGAAAGGCGCGCGACGGTTCCGGCGAGCCGCACGAGGAACCAGGCGAGGGACAGACCCAGCGCAAGGAGGAAGACGGCGAGGGCGAGCCGCCACAGATCCCCCCACGTGAATGCCGCGACCAGCATCCGAGTCGGCAGCTTAGTCCGCGCCGGTGATGGTGCCGTGCCCGACGACGACGTCGCCGTCGTAGAGAACGGCCGCCTGGCCCGGCGCCACGCCGTAGACGGGCTCGTCGAGCCGCAGCCGGAAGCCGTGCGGCGTGGGCTCGACACTCGCGCCGACGGCGGGAGAGCGGTAGCGGAGCTTCGCCCCGGCACGCTCGACGTCGGCGTAGAGCCGGCCGCGAGCGGTGATCGCGCGCCGGGCGAGGGACTCCCGCGGGCCGACGACGACCGTGTTCCCCGCCGGGCGAGTGCCGAGAACGTAGAGCGGCGCCGGTGACGCGAGGCCGAGCCCGCGGCGCTGGCCCGGCGTGAAGCGCCAGAAGCCGTCGTGTTGGCCGAGCTCCTTACCGTTCTCGTCGACGATCGCGCCGCCGTCCGCCGACAGGCCTTGGCGCGCGAGGAAGCTGCGGTAGTCGTCACCGGCGAGGAAGCACGCCTCCTGGCTCTCGGGCCGGCGCGCCGCGGCGAGTCCCGCGCGCTCGGCCTCGGCCCGGGTCGCGTGCTTGTCCTGCTCGCCGAGCGGGAAGGAGACGCGGGCGAGCCGCTTCGGGTCGAGCGCGGCGAGCATGTAGCTCTGATCCTTCGCGGGATCGGCGCCGCGCGCGAGGAGAAGCCGCCCGTCGCGCTCGACGATCCGCGCGTAGTGGCCCGTCGCGAGCTTTGGCGCCCCGGCGCGCCGCGCGAAGGCGAGCAGCTCCGCGAAGCGGAAGCCGCCGTTGCAGCGGATGCACGGGTTCGGCGTCGTCCCGCGCGCGTAGCCGCGCACGAACGGCGCCACGACCGCACGGCGGAACTCCTCGCGCAGGTCGAGCGTGACATGCGGGACGCCGAGCCCGTGACATGTCTCTCGGGCGGCGATGACGCTCGCCGGCGAGCAGCAGGCGCGCTCGGAGTCCGGCCCCTCCGGGTCGAGCCACAGCCGCAGCGTCACGCCGATTGCGTGCGGGAGCGAGCGGAGCAGCGCGACGGCGCTGTCGACCCCGCCACTCATCGCGACGGCGACACGATCCGGCGAAGGCGCAGCGGAGAAGACCGGCCCGAGCGCGTTCGCGAGCGCGTCGACAGCGAGCGTCTCTCCACCGACCGCCGCCGCCTCGAGCAGCGTCAGGCCGACGAGGTCGCGGCCGAGCCCTGGCGTGTCCGCCTCGACGATCCGGTCGCCGTCCACCTGCAACCGGACGGACGCCCACTCGCCGCCGCGCGTCGAGTCCCCGAAAAGCTCCTCCATGCAGCCACGTTAGATGAGGTGCCCGACCCCGGCGCTTTCCCGAGCTATGTGATCCTGGTCTCCCAGGTGGGTGCGGTGCCCTTGGCAGCAAAGCCGCTTCCGGGACGCCCGCTCCCTCTCACGTAGCGTTGGATCTACATGTAGCCCGATCGGGCGCACAGGGTCGAGCGCAGGGAGCGTAGCGCCCGCTACTCGGGCTGGGGGGAGGTCACGCGGATCCCGAGCTCGGCGAGAGCCGCCTCGGGGTAGGGCGTCGGCGCGCCGGTGAGCGGATCGTTGCCGCTCGCAACCTTCGGGAACGCGGTCACCTGCCGGATGTCGGGCTCCCGCGCGAGCAGCGCGATGAAGCGATCGATTCCCATCGCGAAACCTCCGTGCGGCGGCGCGCCCATCTGCAGCGCGTCGAGGAGATAGCCGAACTTGTCGCGCTGCTCCTCCGCGCTCATGCCCATCACGCGGAAGACTCCCTGCTGCATTGCCGCGTCGTGGATCCGGATCGAGCCGGAGCCGAGTTCCCAGCCGTTCCAGATCAGGTCGTAGTGCTGGCTGAGCGCGCTCGCCGGATCGCTCTCGAAAGTCGCGTCGTACTCGGGATTCGGCGCGGTGAACGCGTGGTGCATGAACGTCCAGCCGCCGAACTCCTCGCTGTGCTCGAAGAGCGGGAAGTCGAGCACCCAGTGGAAGAGGTCGAGGCCTTCGGGCACGAGATCGAGCTCCTGGGCCAGGTGCAGCCGGAGGAAGCCGAGCACGCGGGCGACGAGCGCCTCCTCGTCCGCGACGAAGAGCGCCGTCGATCCCTCGGGAACGCCAAACGCCTCGAGCTCGCGCTCGGAGAGGAACTTCGAGATCTGCGCCAGGTTGGCGAGCCCTTTCGCTCCCCACTCCTTCGCGAGCTCCTCGAGGCGCGACTGCTCGCTGCGAGAGAACGTCCGCTCGACGACGACGTAGCGGACGCACGGCGCGTTCTTGAAGACGCCGAACTCCGAGTCGCGCGTCACCTCGGTTGCGTCCTGGATCTCCATCCCGAAGCGCAGGTCGGGCTTGTCGGAGCCGTAGCGGAGCATCGCGTCGGCGTACGAGAGGCGCGGGAACGGCCGCTGCGGCGGCTCGACACCGGCTGCCTCGAACGCTCCGACGACGCACGCCTCCATCACGTCGAGCACCTCCTCGCGCTCGACGAATGCCATCTCGAAGTCGAGCTGGCGGAACTCGAACTGGCGGTCGGCACGGAGATCCTCGTCCCGCCAGCACGTTGCGATCTGGTAGTAGCGGTCGATCCCGCCGACCATGCAGAGCTGCTTGAACAGCTGCGGCGACTGCGCGAGCGCGAAGAAGTGGCCGGGCTGCAGGCGTACCGGAACGAGGAAGTCGCGCGCCCCTTCGGGGGTGCCGCGCGTCATGCTCGGCGTCCAGACGTCGACGAAGCCGCGCTCGTCCATGACGCGCCGGATCGCTGCGATCGCGGTGTGGTTGAGGCGGAGATTGCGCTGCATCCGCTCGGTGCGCATGTCGAGCCAGCGGTAGCGGAGGCGGAGCGTCTCGTCGACGCTTTCCTCGTCGAGCTGGAAAGGCAGGGGCGTCGAGCGCGAGAGGACGTGTAGTTCCTGGACCTGGATCTCGACCTGGCCGGTCGCGAGGTTCGGGTTCACGGCGTCGGGCGCGCGCGGCACGACCTCGCCCGTGGCCTGGAGGACGAACTCGTTGCGGACCTCGTGCACGACCTCGGCCGCCGCCGCGGCGTGCTCGGGGTTGATGACGAGCTGGACCTTGCCGGTGTGGTCGCGGAGATCGACGAAGACGAGACCGCCGTGGTCGCGGCGCGTGTCGGCCCAGCCGGCAACCGTGACGCGGCGCCCGGCATCCTCGGCCCGTAGCTCGCCGCAGTGGAGGTCCCTCCAGGCCATTTAGATCTCCGCGAGGTCCTGCACGGCGCGGTCCTCCTCCCCGCGCCGTCGCACCTGATACGTCCCGTCGGCGCGCGCGACGACGACCGTCTCCGCGCCGAGTCTCTGCGCCTGCGTGAGCTGCCCCTTCATCGAGCGGCCAGCGTAATCGGTGTCGACCGATCGCCCCTCGGCTCGCCACTGCGCGATCGCCGGCAGAAGCCGGTCGCGCAGCTCCGGCTCCTCGAACGCAACGAAGAGGTCGAGCCGCGGAGGGTCCGCGGTCGCGGCTTCACGCTCCAGCGCGAGCAAGAGACGCTCGATCCCACACCCGACGCCGATCCCCGGCGTGGGCCGTCCGCCCACGGCCTCGACGAGACCGTCGTAGCGGCCGCCGCCGCAGAGCGTCGAATTGACGTTCTCCTCCGGCCCGACGAACTCGAACGTCGTGCGTGTGTAGTAGTCGAGGCCGCGCACGAGGGACGGGTCGAGCGTGTACCGGATGCCGTAGGCATCGAGGTGCGCCTTGACCGCATCGAAATGCTCCCGGCAGGCGTCGCAAAGGTTGTCGCCGATCTTCGGCGCGAGGTCGAGCTCCGCGCGGAGGCTCTCGTTCTTGACGTCGAAGACCTGGAGGACGCTCGTCGCGCGCTTGTGCGCCACCTCTTCGTCGGCGAGCAGCTCGGGATGATCGTCGAGCCATTCCTCGAGGCGCGCCACGTACTGCGGGCGGCAGTTCTCGTCCCCGATCGAGTTGAGAAGGAGTGACCATTCCGTCACGGCGAGCCGGCGCAGGAGCTCCGCGTAGAACTGGATCACCTCGGCGTCGATCGCCGGATCGTCGGAACCGATCGCCTCGAGCGAGAGCTGCCAGTGCTCGCGATAGCGGCCACGGCCGGGCCGCGAGTAGCGGTACATCGGCGCGATCGTGTACGCCTTGACCGGCTGCGGCTCCTGTGCGAGCCCGTGCTCGACGTAGGCGCGGGCGATCGGCGCGGTTGCTTCGGGACGAAGCGTCAGCGAGCGGTCGCTCCGGTCCTCGAACGTGTACATCTCCTTGTGCACGACGTCGGACGCCTCGCCCGCCGTCCGCTCGAACAGCGCCGTCTCCTCGAAGCCCGGCGTCTGGATGCGCGACCAGCCGTACTGCGCGCACTGCGCCTCGATCGTTCCGATGACGTGCCACCAGAGGCGATCGGCCGGCAGGACGTCGTGCGTCCCGCGCGGCGCCTGGAAACTCTGGCTCATACTCCGGCGTCGCCGGAGGCGGCGCGGTCTTCCGGCCGGGCGCCGGTGGCTTGGCCGCCGGCGCTTCCAGCCTCCGCGCGTAGTTCAGCTAGGAAGGGATTGCGCGCCAGCTCCATGCCTAGCGTCGTCTCGGAGCCGTGGCCCGGATGGATGACCGTCTCCGCCGGCAGGCGGTCGGCGAGCATCCGCACCGAGTCGAGCAGCGTGTCCCAGTCGGCGCCCGGCAGGTCGACGCGGCCGACCGAGCCGGCGAAGAGAAGATCGCCGCTGAACAGCTCTCCGTCGGCGTGGTAGGCGACGTGCGCGGGCGAGTGGCCGGGCACGGCGAGACACTCGAAGGAGATGCCCGCGACCTCGACCGTCTCGCCGCCGCTGACGAGGTGCTCGGGCTTGTGCGCGCGGCCGGGAACGCCGGCGGGCGCGAACTCCGGGAACCGCTCGAGACGCTCGCGCTCGCCTTCCGGCATCCAGACCTCGGCGCCGGTCCCCTCCGCGAGATCGGCGACCCCGCCCAGGTGGTCGAAGTGGCCGTGCGTGACGAGGATCCCGGCGCACGCCGTGCCGAGCCGCGCGAGCTCGAGGCGAAGCGCCGCCGCGTCTCCGCCCGGGTCGATCACCGCAGCCTCGGCCGCGCTGCGGTCGGCGCGGACGACATAGCAGTTCGTCTGGAGCGGCCCGAGCGCGTATCTGTCCACCACGAGCGGCATCGCGGCGAGTCTAGTGGCTCGTGGTTACGGCGCCCGGCGGTGCGGGAAGGACCGTTGCGTGCGCCATTGGGCCCTGCGCGAGATCGCCACGCCGAACGGGACGCGGTCGCCCGTCGTCCTCCACTCGAAGGACGGCGCCGAGCGCACGGTGCTGATCGAGCTGCGAGCCGGCGAAGCGCTCGGAGAGCATCAGGTGAGGGAGTCGGGACTACTCCTCGTGCTCGACGGGACTGTGCGTGTGGAGGCGGGAGACGAGCTGGTGGATGCCGGCGCCGGCGAGCTCTTCCACTTCGAGCCGAATGAGCGGCACGCCGTGACGAGCGAGGACGGCGGACGCGTGCTGCTGTTCCTCTCCCCGTGGCCTGGCGAAGGCCACTACCACGGCGACCGCGCCGCGGGGGTTACCGCTTCTTAGGATGCGACCTTTCCCAGCGCCGGTAGGCGAAGCGGTCGATCGCGTACGTGAACGGGATGAAGAGCCCCGTGTAGATCACCGCGAGAACGAGCGCGGAGCCGAGGTTGTGGTGGCCGTTCTTCGCGTTGACGAGGTAGAAGAGCGCGAAGATCACGACGCCGAGGATCACCGAGCGTTTCGCGGCGCGTTGCCACGACGGCGGCAGCGGGGTGCGGCCCGAGCCGCGCTGCTGGGAACGTTGGGGCTTCGGCTTCCCGTCCGAGCGTTTCACGCGGGGCGCCGGCTCGGCGGCGTCGTCCGGCGCCTCGTCGAGCTCGTTCCCCTCCCCGTCGACCCAGACGGTCTCCCATTCGTGGCGCCGCTCCTTCTGGACACGGCGGCGCTGCTTCCTTGACGGCATGGGATCAGGCTAGCTTGCCGCCGACCACGACTTTCGTGACGACGCGCCCCGCGAGGTGGTAGGCGAGGTAGCGCCAGTCGGGGGCGTCGAGGAGCGCGACGTCGGCGCGGTAGCCGGGCGCGAGGCGGCCGATCCGGTCGGCGCGGCCGAGGATTTGTGCGGCGTTGACCGTGCAGGCGTTGAGCGCCTCGGCCGGCGAGAGGTGGAGCTGGGTGCACGCCAGCGAGCAGACGAGCGGCAGGCTCTCGGTGAAGGCGCTGCCGGGGTTGAAGTCGGTGGCGAGGGCAATCGCGGCGCCCGCGTCGACGAGGGCACGCGCCGGCGGCATCGGGCGGTCGAGGAAGAGCGCGCTCGCCGGGAGGAGGACGCCAACGACGTCGGTCGCAGCCAACGCGCGGATTCCGTCGTCTCCCGTCGCCTCGAGATGGTCGACCGAGCGCGCGCCGAGCTCGATCGCAAGCGGGATCGCGCCCGACTCCGTGAACTGGTCCCCGTGAATGCGCAGCGCGAGACCTGCGTCGCGGCACGCCTCGAGATAGCGGCGCGCCTTCGCGGCGTCGAAGGCGCCGCGCTCGAGGAAGACGTCCGCCGCCTCCGCGATCTGCGCCGCCTCGGGGAGCACCTCCGCGAGCGCGAAGTCGAGGTACGCGTCGGCGTCGGCGAACTCCGGCGGCACCGCATGCGCGCCGAGCCAGGTCGGGATGCCGCCCGCGTCGCGGATCGCGCGCAGGGAAGCGAGCTCGGTGTCCTTGTCGAGCCCGTAGCCCGACTTGCCCTCGAAGGTCGTCGTTCCCTCGCGGCGCATCCAGTCGCGGTGGCGCTCGACGGCTGCGCAGAGGCCGGCCTCACCCGCCGCGCGCGTCGCGCGCACCGTGGAGAGGATCCCGCCGCCGGCCGCGTGCAGCTCCTCGTAGCTCGCACCGCCCGCGCGCAGCGAGAACTCGTCCACGCGATCGCCGCCGAACGCCGCGTGCGTGTGGCAGTCGACCAGCCCGGGCACGGCGCACAGGCCGCGGCCGTCCAGCTCGACGACCTCGTCGTCGAGCACGGGAAGGTCGCGGATCCGCCCCACCGCCTCGATCGTGTCGCCGGCGCAGAGGATGAAGGCGTCCTCCAGTACCTCGACATCGCCGAGCGCTCGCCCGCGCAGGGGCGCGTCGCGCCCTGCCGGCGTCGCGAGCTGGGCAAGGTCGCGGACGAGCAGGCGCGGAGTCACGCGTCCGGCGCGCGCGGGATCCGCAGCCCGCCCTGCTCGGCCGCCTCGATCGCCTCGGGGTAGCCCGCGTCGACGTGGCGCATGACGCCGGTGCCCGGATCGGTCGTGAGTACGCGCTCGAGCCGCTCCGCCTGCGCGTCGCTGCCGTCGGCCAGCACGACCATGCCGGCGTGGATCGCGTTGCCGATCCCAACGCCGCCGCCGTGATGGACGCTCACCCACGTCGCTCCCGCCGCGACGTTGACGAGCGCGTTGAGGATCGGCCAGTCGGCGATCGCGTCGGAGCCGTCGCGCATCGCCTCTGTCTCGCGATACGGAGAGGCGACGGAGCCGGCGTCGAGGTGATCCCGTCCGATCACCACCGGCGCCTTGACCTCGCCGCTGCGCACGAGCTCGTTGATCGCGAGCCCTGCCTTGGCGCGGTCGCCGTAACCGAGCCAGCAGATCCGCGCGGGCAGTCCCTGGAACGCCACCCGCTCACGCGCGAGCCCGAGCCAGCGCTGCAGGAGCGGATCGTCGGGGAACAGCTCACCGAGCGCCGCGTCGATCGCGGCGATGTCCGCGGGATCGCCCGAGAGAACGGCCCAGCGGAACGGCCCGACTCCACGACAGAAGAGCGGCCGGATATAGGCCGGAACGAAGCCCGGGTATGAGAAGGCCTCCGCTACGCCACCTTCAAGCGCCTCACCTCGCAGGTTGTTGCCATAATCGAAAACATAGGCGCCGCGTCGGACGTACTCGAGCAGCGCCTCCACATGGCGAACGATCGACTCCCGCGCGAGCTGCAGGTACTCGTCCGGATCGGACGAGCGGAGCGCGGCCGCCTCCTCCACCGAGTAGCCGCGAGGCACGTAGCCGTTGAGCGGATCGTGCGCGGCGGTCTGGTCGGTGATCAGGTCGAACTCCTCGCCGCGCTCCGCGAGCTCGGGCACCACGTCCGCGGCGTTGGCGAGCAGCCCCACCGACAGCGGTCGCTTCTCCGCCGCCGCGGCGCGCACCCGCGCGAGCGCGTCGTCCAACGAGTCGGTCGCCTCGTCGAGATAGCGCGTCTCGAGCCGCCGCTCGATGCGCGAGGGGTCGACCTCGATGCAGAGGATCGCGACCCCGGCCATCGTCCCGGCCAACGGCTGCGCGCCTCCCATCCCGCCGAGCCCGGCGGTGAGGATCGTCCGCCCGCGCAGGTCGGGCGAGCCGAAGTGCTTCTCGCCGGCCGCCGCGAACGTCTGGTACGTCCCCTGCAGGATCCCCTGGGAGCCGATGTAGATCCACGAGCCCGCGGTCATCTGGCCGAACATCGTCAGCCCCTCTGCCTCGAGCCGCCGGAACTCGTCCCACGTCGCCCACTTCGGCACCAGCAGCGAGTTCGCGATCAGCACGCGCGGCGCTCCCTCGTGCGTCGTGAAGACGCCGACGGGCTTGCCGCTCTGGACCAGGAGCGTCTCGTCGGGGCCGAGCTCGAGGAGGGAGCCGACGATCGCGCGCAGCGCTTGGTGATTCCGCGCCGCCTTGCCCGAGCCGCCGTAGACCACGAGCTCCTCGGGACGCTCCGCCACCTCGCCGTCGAGGTTGTTGAGGAGCATCCGGAGCGGCGCCTCCGTCGACCACTGGCGCGCGTTCAGGTCCGTGCCGCGCGGCGCGCGGATCGACGAGAGGTCGCCACAGAGCGCCTCGACGCGCGCGGCCAGGGACGCCGTCGTGCTCACTCCAGCTCTCCCGTCTCCGCCTCGACGGCCGCGACGAGCAAGCCGTCGCGAATCGCAACCGCCACCGCCTCGATGTCGGCGGCGAGCGAGCGGTCGTCCCGAAGCCGCGGCGAGAGCTCGCGCACCGCCGCCCGTGCGCAGCGTCCGCCCGCCCCCGGCTCGAGAGGCGCGTGGAACTCGACCGCCTGCGCGCCGGCGAGCAGCTCGATCGCCACCGCTCGCTCCGCGTTCGCGAGCACCTGCAACGCCTTCAGCCCCGCGGCGTTCCCCATCGAGACGTGATCCTCCTGGCCGGCGCTCGTCGGGATCGAGTCGACGGAAGCGGGATGGCAGAGAGCCTTGTTCTCGGAGACGAGCGACGCGGCCACGTACTGGGGAATCATGAAGCCGCTGTTGAGGCCGCCGTCGCTAGTGAGGAAGGCCGGCAGACCGTCGGAGAGATTCGGATTGACGAGGCGCTCGAGCCGGCGCTCGGAGATGCTCGCGAGCTCCGACACCGCCATCGCCATCGTGTCGAGCGCGAACGCGAGCGGCTGGCCGTGGAAGTTGCCGTTCGAGACGAGCTCCTCGCTCTCCACGAGCACGAGCGGGTTGTCGGTCGCGGCGTTGAGCTCGACGCCGACCGTGTAGGCGGCGTAATCGAGGAGGTCACGCGAGGCGCCGTGCACCTGCGGCGCGCAGCGGAGCGAATACGCGTCCTGCACCTTGTCGCACCAGCGGTGCGCCTCGATGATCGCCGAGCCCTCGAGGAGGCGAAGAACGTTCGCCGCCGCCGCGACCTGTCCGCGCAGCGGACGAAGCGCATGGATCTGCGGCAGGAACGAGGAGCGAGATCCCTGGAGCGCCTCGACCGACAGGGCGCACGCCACGTCCGCGGCCCGCGCCAGACGTCCGGCCCGGACCAGCCCGAGCGCGAGCATCGCCGCCATGAACTGCGTCCCGTTGATGAGGGAGAGGCCCTCCTTCGCCTCCAGCCGCACTGGCTCGAGGCCGGCCCGCGCCAACGCATCGGCACCCGGCATCCGCTCGCCGGCGAGCCACGCCTCGCCCTCCCCGATGAGCGGCAGCGCGAGATGCGCGAGCGGCGCGAGATCGCCCGACGCGCCGACCGAGCCGCGGCTCGGCACAACCGGCAGGACGCCCTTCTCGAGCAGCGCGAGCAGAAGCTCGACGGTCTCGACGCGCGCTCCCGAGTTGCCTTTCGCCAGCGCGTTCGCGCGCAGGAGAAGCGCCGCGCGGACGACGTCGTCCGGGTACGGCTCGCCGACTCCGCACGCGTGCGAGCGGAGGAGCCGCAGCTGCAGCTCCTCGGTCTGCTCCTCGGGAATCGCCACCGCCACGAAGCGCCCGAAGCCCGTGTTGACGCCGTACGTGTGCTCGCGGCTGCCGTGCACGGCGCGCTCGACGAGCCGGCGCGCGGCGCGCATCTTCTCGCGCGCGGCGTCGGTCAGCTCGGCCGCGGCGCCTTCGACCGCAACCGCCCAGACGTCCTCGACGGTCAGGTCGTCGCCGGTGAGACCGATGGCCACGGCGCGAGTCTAGGTCTCGGGGAGAAGTCGCAGTTCCAGCACGTGGGAGGCGTCCATTCCCGCGACGCCGAGCAGCGAGCCCGCCGCAGCGACGGCCGCTCCGGCCGGCAGGAGCCCGACGAGCTCCGCTCCGGTCACCGCGAGACCGCGCGCGCGCGCCTCCCGCTCGACCGCCGCGACGACCTCGTGCAGCGGCGACGCCTGCCAGTCCTCGACGTTGAGGCTCACCTGCGCATGCCCGGCGCGCGGTAGCCGCAGGCCGAGCGCACGGACGCCGGGGAAGCCCCCATCCCGCTCCCGCACGGCCCGCGCGATCTCGCGCGCCGCCGCAAGGTCGTCACCGGCGAGGTTGACGTTGAAGGCGATGAGCGGCGGACGCGCGCCGATGATGACGCCGCCGGCCGCGTCGTCGAGATGGGACGGGCCGAAGTCGGGCGCGACCTCGCCGGCGTCGATTCGCCTCTGCAGCTCGTCCGGGCCGCCCTGCCGGAAAAAGGCGGGACCACGGCCGGGCGCCAGATCGGCGTAGAGGAAGACCGGCAGCGCGAGCTCCTCGCCCACCCGCCGCGCGAGCTCGAGCGCGGTCGCACGCGCCCGCTCGGCGTCGGCGGGACGGATCGGTACGACGGGAACGACGTCGGCGGCGCCGATCCGCGGGTGCGCTCCCTCGTGCCGGCGCAGGTCGATCCGGTCGCGTGCGGCGCCGATCCCGGAAAGCAGTGCCGCGACGATCTCCGCCTCGCCGCCGACGAGCGTGAAGACGGAGCGGTTGTGGTCCTCGTCGCTGTGGACGTCGAGGAGCCGGGCCTGCGCGGAGATCGCCTCACCGATCGCCGCGATCGTCGCGGGGTCGCTGGTGGAGAAGTTCGGCACGGCTTCGAGCGGCAACATCGGCGAGGACCCTACGCTCCGAGCCCGTGACCGCCCGCAAGTCCGCCTACCGCTCGCTCGCCTCCCTCGAGCGCGACCTCTCTCGCTGCCGCGCCTGTGCCGAAGCCGGCTTTCCGCTCGAGTCGCTGCCGGTCCGCGCGCCGGGAACGGGCCAGCGCGCCTACCTCTTCGGCCAGGCGCCCGGCGTCGTCGAGGGCAACGAGCGGCTGCCCTGGCGTGGCCGCGCCGGCCGGACGCTGCGCCGCTGGCTCGAGCTCTCGGAGGACGAGTTCTACGCAACCTTCTACTGCGCCTCGGTGACCCGCTGCTATCCCGGCCGCGCGCCGTCGGGCCGCGGCGACCGGACGCCGACGCCGCGCGAGCAGGAGCTCTGCGCGTTTTGGCGCGACCGGGAGCTCGAGCTACTGCGGCCGCTGCTGATCGTCACCGTCGGCGGCCTCGCGCTGCGCCGTCTGCTCGGCCTCCAACCGCTCACCCCGTGCATCGGCGAGCGCTACGAGCTCGAGGGAACGCCGGTCGTCCCGCTGCCGCATCCGTCCGGCGCGAGCGGCTGGCTGAACGATCCCGACAACCGGAGGCGGCTCGAGCGCGCGACCGCGCTCGTCCACGCAGAGCTCGCGCGGCTCTAAAGAATCGGAATGCGTCGGTACATTCAAAGAACGTGAGCGCAGTCCCCTATCGCCGCACCTTGGCGCGGCTCCTCTCCTTCCTCCGCCCGTACCGGCGCGGCCTCGCCTACTCGGTCGTGCTCGCGGTCGGGTCGCAGGCCGCGCAGATCGCGCTGATCTGGGTCACGGGACGGAACGTCATCGACGGCGCGCTCCTCCACCACAACATGCATCGACTCGGGCTCTACGTCGGGATCATCGCCGCGCTCGGCGCGCTCTCGGGCGCATTCATGCTCGGTCGGCGGCTGATCTCCGGCAGGCAGGCGCTCGACGTCGAGATGGACATGCGCCAGGGCCTCTACTCCCATCTGGTGCGGCTCTCGTTCGGCTTCTACGACCGCCATCAGACCGGCCAGCTGATGTCGCGCGCGACCGTCGACCTGCAGGGCGTCCGCTTCTTCCTCGGCTACGGGCTGATCTTCTTCTTCCAGAACATCCTCACCGTCGTCTCGGTGACCGTCGTCCTCTTCTTCTTCGAGTGGAGGCTCGCGTTCGTCGTGCTCGCCGTGACGCCGTTCATGGTCGCGCTCGCCTACCGCTACAGCCACATCGCCCATCCGACGCTGCGCGACGTGCAGCAGAAGCTCGCCGACGTCGCGACGGTCGCCGAGGAGAACATCGTCGGCGTCCACGTCGTCAAGGCGTTCGCGCAGGAGCCGGCCGAGGAGGCGAAGTTCGCGGTCAGGAACGAGGCGCTGTTCGGGCAGACGATCCACGCGAACCGGCAGCGCGCGGCGTACGTGCCGCTCCTGTCGTTCTTGCCGCTGCTCGCGCAGGCCGCCGTCCTGCTCGTCGGCGCGCGGATGGTGGCGCACCACACGCTGCTGCCGGGCGCATTCATCGCGTTCAACCTCTACCTCGGCCTGCTCGTGATGCCGCTGCGCTCGCTGGGGATGTGGATCGGCCAGGCGCAACGCGCGACCGCCTCGGGAGAGCGCATCTTCCAGGTGCTCGACGAGCCGGAGGAGGTGGCCGACCACCCGGCCGCCGTCGAGCTGCCGCCCGGCGACGGCGAGATCCGGTTCGAAGACGTCTCCTTTTCGTATCTCGAGGGGCGACCGGTCCTCGAGCAGCTCGAGCTCACGCTCGACGCCGGCATCACGCTCGCGCTGATCGGCCACACCGGCGCGGGGAAGACGACACTCGCCTCGCTCGTGCCGCGCTTCTACGACGTCGAGTCGGGACGCGTGCTCGTCGACGGCGTCGACGTCCGCGACGTGACGCTCGACTCGCTGCGGCGCGAGATCGGCGTCATCCCCCAGGATCCGTTCCTGTTCTCGACGACCGTGCGGGAGAACATCGCCTTCGGCCGGCCGCAGATGACGGAGGAGGAGGTCGAGCGCGTGGCGCGGCTCGCGCAGGCGCACGAGTTTGTCGAGCGGCTGCCGCAGGGCTACGACACGGTGATCGGCGAGCGCGGGATCACGCTCTCGGGCGGGCAGCGACAGCGGGTCGCGATCGCGCGCGCTCTCGCCCTCGACCCGCGCATCCTGATCCTCGACGACGCGACCGCCTCGGTGGACGCGACCACCGAGGCGCAGATCCGCACCGGCTTGCGCGAGGTGATGCGCGGCCGGACGACGCTGATCATCGCCCACCGCCTCTCGACGATCGCGCTCGCCGACGAGATCGTCGTCCTCGACGAGGGACGGATCGCCTGCCGCGGCACGCATGACGAGCTGCTCGACACGAGCCCCGTCTACCGCGAGATCTACGAGCACGGCCTGCTCGAGCGGCAGTTCGCGGACGCCGTCGAGGCGCGCGCCGACGTGGAGGAGGTCGCCTAGTGCGCGTCCATCAGCCGGGCGGCTACATGATGCGGCGCACCGCTGCCGAGGTCGACGACTGGTCGTGGAACACGACGCGCCGGCGGCTCGGGGTTCTCTGGCGGCTGACGAAGCCGTACCGCCTCCGCACCTTCCTGTCGGTCTTCTCCCTGCTCATCGCGACGGCGACGGCGCTTGCTCCTCCTCTGCTCGCGAAATCGGCGCTCACCGATGGGCTCCGCGGCAACGTCGGGAGCGAGCTCTGGCTCGTGATCGGAATCTTCGTGGCGGCCGGCCTCGCCAACTGGGGGATGACGTACGTCGAGACCTACATGACCGGCTGGGTCGGGGAACGGATCCTCGCCGACCTCCGCACCGAGCTCTTCGGCCACCTCCAGCGGCTCTCACTCGGCTTCTACGAGCGAAACCGCGCCGGCGTGCTGATCAGCCGGATGACGAACGACGTCGAGGCGATCGACCAGCTCGTCACCGACGGCGTCACGACCCTCGCGCAGAGCGTCCTCCTGCTCGGCGGCACCGCCGTCCTGCTCCTCGTGCTCGACTGGCGGCTCGCCCTTGCCACGCTCGCGGTGATCCCCTTCATGAGCATTGCGAGCGCACTCTTCCGCTCGCGCTCGGCGCGCGCCTACGCTGACGTGCGCGAACGGCTCGGCCTCGTGACCGCGACCCTCGCGGAGGACATCGCGGGGATGCGGATGGTGCAGGCGTTCACGCGCGAGGAGCTCGCGGCGGAGAACTTCCAGACGGTCGCTCGCCGCTACCGCGACTCGAACATGCAAACGGTCGTCCTCAACGCTCTCTACTTCCCGTTCGTCAGCTTCCTCTCGACCCTCGCGCTCGCGGTCGTCCTCGGCTACGGGGGCTACAGCTACCTCCGGCATCCGACGCACGCGGCGCTGGCGACGCTGTTCGCCTTCATGCTCTACGTCAACAACTTCTTCGATCCGATCCAGCAGCTCTCGCAGCTCTACAACACGTTCCTCTCCGCCGCGGCCGCGCTCGACAAGATCATCGGGGTGCTCGACGAGTCGCCGGAGATCGTCGACGGGGCAGGGTCGAAGCCGCTCGAGCGCATCGAAGGGCACGTGCAGTTCGAGGCGGTGCGGTTCGCGTACGGCCTGCGCGGCGGCGAGACGGGCGAGGAAGTCCTGCACGGGATCGACCTCGACGTCCCGGCCGGGACGACGGTCGCGCTGGTCGGCCACACGGGCGCCGGCAAATCGACGATCGCCAAGCTCCTCGCGCGCTTCTACGAGCCGACGAGCGGCCGGATCACGATCGACGGCGTCGACCTCAACGACGTGACCATGGCGTCGCTGCGCCGCCAGCTCGGGATCGTGCCGCAGGAAGGTTTCCTCTTCGCCGGCACGGTCGCCGAGAACATCGCGTTCGGCAAGCCCGACGCGCGGCCGGAGGAGATCGTCCGCGCCGCGCAGACCGTTGGCGCGCACGAGTTCATCCTCAGGCTCGAGGACGGCTACGAGACGCAGCTCGGCGAGCGCGGCTCCCGCCTGTCGCTCGGGCAGCGGCAGCTCGTCGCCTTCTCGCGGGCGCTCCTCGCCGACCCGCGGCTCCTGATCCTCGACGAGGCGACGTCGTCGGTGGACATCGGCACGGAGCGGACGATCGAGGAAGCGCTGCGGACGCTCCTCGCCGACCGCACCTCGTTCGTGATCGCGCACCGGCTCTCGACGATCCGGGACGCCGACCTGATCGTCGTGCTCGAGCACGGCCAGGTGATCGAGCAGGGCTCGCACGACGAGCTCATCGCCAAGCGAGGCCTCTATACGAGCCTCTACGGCGACTGGGCCGCTGCCTAGATCGCCAGACTGCGCCCGTGATCTCGGAGGTTCTGGGCGAGGCGTTCGACGTCTACCGGCGTTTGTGGCGCCGCTCGGTGGTCGTCGCCGGACTCGTCTTCGCGGTGGTTGAGCTCGCCGTCGCGCTCACGCGTCACAGCAGCTCGATCGGGCCGACCCTCCTGACCCTCGTCCTCTCCGTGGTCGGAGGGCTCCTCGTCCAGGGGGCTCTCGTCGAAGTGGTGCGCGACCTCCACGAGGCGCGGGCACCGGCGCCTATCTCCACCTACTACGACCGTACGCGGGCGGTTCTCGGCACGCTCCTCGGCGCGAGCCTCATTGCCGGACTCGGCATCGGCATCGGCTTCATCCTGCTCGTCGTTCCCGGCTTGATCCTGTTCGCACGTTGGTCGCTCGTCGTCCCAGCGGTCCTGCTCGAGGGACGGACCGTCGGCGACGCTCTCCGGCGGTCGAACGGGCTCGTCAAGGGCCAGACCGGGAAGGTGCTCGTAGTCGCGATCGCCGCCGGCCTGATTCAAGGCCTCGCCGGCCTCGCGATCCACTACGCGTTCCTTTCTCTCCCGGGCTTCTGGGCGGTCTGGGTCGGCGGCACAGTTGCGAGCGCCATCACAGTGCCGTATCTCGCGCACGTCCTCACCGTCCTCTACTACAAGCTGACGGAGCCGGACCGTCCGGTGCTGCCCGTGGAGCCGCCTCGGGAAGGTTGGCGCTCGGTCTGGGACGAAGAGCCTCCGGCATAAACTCCGCGGCATGACTGACCGCCTCGACGACGAGACGGCCGACCGGATCGAGCAGCCGGTCTCCGAAGAGGCCGAAAAGGAGACGAGCCTCACTCCGAGCGAGGCCGTCGAACGGATGCGGATCAACGTCCCAGTCCGCGGCAACCGCAAGCTGCGGTCGCTGATCGAGCGCGTCAACGCCGACGATCAGCTGAAGGGCTGGTGGCACGTCTCGAACGTCAACGCCGTCGCCCGGATGGAGATCAACGATCACTCCTGGGTGCACGTCCAGATCGTCACCAACATCGCGCTCAAGCTCCTCCGTCAATTGACGAAGCACGGTGTCGAGCCGGGCCTCGTCCGCGACTTCGGTCTCGAGCAGGACGACGCCGAAGTGGTGGTCGTCCTCTCCGCCCTCCTCCATTGCGTCGGCATGTCGATCCACCGTCACGGCCACGAGGACTTCTCGCTTTTCCTCTCGGAGCCGAAGATCCGGGAGTTGCTCGCCGGGATCTACGAGGAGCCTGATCTGACGGTCGTCACGTCGGAGGTGCTGCAGGCGATCATCAGCCACCGCGCCGACGGCGAGCCGCTTACGACCGAAGCCGGTCTCCTGCGCGTGGCCGACGCGCTCGACATGGAGAAGGGCCGCTCCCGGATCGGGTTCGAGAAGGGCAGCGTCTCGATGCACTCGCTCTCGGCTGCCGCGATCGACGACGTGAAGATCTCCGACGGCGACGAGCGGCCGATCAAGATCGAGATCCGGATGAACAACAGCTCCGGCATCTTCCAGGTGGACGGACTGCTCAAGGCGAAGCTGCGCGGCAGCGGGCTCGAGCCGTACGTCGAGGTCGTCGCGCACATCGACACGGAGACCGAGCAGCGCCTCGTGCAGATGTACCGACTCGACCTCTGAGGCTCCCCAAAGGCCGGGCTACACTGGCTCTCCGACCCGTTGCGGGGTCGTCTAATGGTAGGACGCCTGACTCTGGATCAGGAAGTTGGGGTTCGAATCCCTGCCCCGCAGCTTTTTCGTAGTCCTCGAGATTTGGCGCTAGATTGATTGCGATGCGGCGTTGGGGGCTTGCCGGAGGAACAATCGCGCTCGGACTCGTCATGTGGGTCGTGGCGGCTTCCGTCTGGACCGCGCCGGCGCTCGCGAGTATCACGCTCACCTGCATGACGCCTGGCGCTTGCTCCGACTTCGCCGTCCCCCAAGGCGTCACGTCGGTGACGATCGAGGTCTGGGGCGCCCAAGGTGGCGCAGGTGGCGGCTTCGGGACAGTTTGCGTCGCGGCCGCGACAGGTGGCTTCGGCGCCGACGTCAAGGCGACGTACGGGGACATCCCTCCCGGCACAACACTCAATCTCTACGTCGGCGCCCGGGGAGGTGACGGCGCTTGCGGCGGCGATGGCGGCGCCGGCGGAAATGGCGGGACCGGCGGGAACACCGGCGACACGAGCGGCGGCAGCGGCGGCAACGGCTTGGACGGCGGTACCGGCAACCTCGGCGGCGGTGGCGGAGGCGGGGGCGAGACGGACGTCCGTCTGGGGGACAGCGCAACCAGCCGGATCATTTCGGCGGGCGGCGGCGGCGGCGCAGGCGCCTCCGGCGGCGCAGGCGGATACGGCGGTGGCCCGTCGGGGACGGCCGGCGATCCGAACCCGGGCCACACCGCCGCCGGCGGCGAACCGGGGACTCAAGCATTGAACGGCGGCGGCGGCACCGCGGCGACCGGTGACGCCGGCGCGAACGCGACCGACCCGGGGAGCGGCGGCGGAGGCGGGGGCGGTGGCGGCCTCTGCGGCGGCCAGGGCGGAGGCGCCGGGCCCGGCGACACCGGTGGCGCGGGCGGCGGCGGCGGCAGTGGCTTCGTGGTCGACGACTGCGGCGGGAATCCCGCCTTCTCTCCGACTCGCGTGTCGTCTCTGAACGGCGTCGATCCGGGCAACAACGGCAACGGCAAGATCGTGATCACGTACACCGAGCCACCGCAGACCGGGTCTCCCATCAACGTGACGGCGACGGGCGCGACGCTCGTCGGCTACGACGAGAACGAAGACACATACCACTTCGAATACGGCACCGACACCACCTACGGGACGATGACCGCGGACGCCCCGTCGGTCTCCGGGCAGACGATCAAGGTGCCCATCACCGGATTGACCCCGAACACCGTCTATCACTACCGCATCGACTCACGCGACTCGCCGGTGCAAGGGAACGATGTTGCCTTCCAAACGCTCCTACTCCCCGTAACCGGCGGCGCGAGCGGCGTCACGGGAACCACGGCGACGATCCAGGGCACCGACCCGAACGCCGGCGAGAGCTACCACTTCGAGTACGGCACGACGACGTCATACGGGGCGTCTAGTCCGACGGCGACGAACGGCGGCGGCACGCTGAGCGCCGGCCTCACGGGGCTCCAGCCCGGGGCGACGTACCACTACCGGATCGTCTCCGACGCCGGCGCGGGCAGCGACGCCACGTTCACGACCGTCGGCCGGCCGCTCACCGGCCCCGCGACCGCGGTCACGAGCACCAGCGCGGTCCTGCAGGGCATCGACAGAAACTCCGGGACGTCCTACCACTTCGAGTACGGAACGAGCACGGCATATGGGAAGTCGACCGCGGCGGCGTCCTCGTCCGGCACGTCGAGCTTCGTCGGCGCCACGGTCAGCGGTCTCTCGCCGGGGATGAAGTACCACTTCCGGATCGTCGACTCGGCGGGCGGAGCCGGCCTCGACGGGACGTTCACCACCGTGGCAGCAGCCGGTGGTGGTGGAGGCGGCGGCGGCAGCGCACCGGCCCGCGATCTGATCCTCGGGCTGCGCGGGCCGGCGAGCGGCAAGATCGGCCACGCGCTCCGCTACGTCGCCACGATCGGGAACATTGGAACGAAGTCGGTGCGCGGCGTGAAGCTGAAGCTGAGCTTCCGCGGCGGTTCGATCAAGGTCACATCCGTCCGCGGCTGCAAGCGCTCCCGCAGCACCCTGACGTGCCGGCTCCCCAAGATCGCGGCCGGGCACGCGGTGCGGTTGAAGGTCGTCGTGCGCGAATCGAAGGCGACCGTTCTGTCGGTGAGGGGAAACACCCTCACGCGCTTCAAGGATCCGACGCCGAAGAACAACCGGGCGTCGACCCGCACGACCGTCAAGTAACGCGGCTCACGGCTTCGCCGTTTACCGCCGTCTGAGCGGGGCAGTCACCGTTCCTCTCAAATAGCTAACACCCTCGGGGGGAAGGTTGGACAGACTACGCCGGATGCGGCGCGGGGTTCCGCTTCTCGGCATCGTTTTACTCGTGGCGGCACTCGCCGCCGCGGCCGCACGCGCCGCCGACAGCAGCGGGACGACGACAACGAGCACGACGACGGCGACGACAACGACGACGAGCACGACGTCGACCCAGACGTATGCGCCGCTCTATGGAGCTCCTCTGCCGCGCGATTGCGTCGGCGCGGGAGCCGCCGCGCTGCGGCGGCCCGGCCGCGCGATCATGACGCTCGGCACTCCCGCGGCGACCTCCGGCCCGTCCGACTATCCGACCAAGACCCCGGCGTTCGCGTTCGACTCCGCCAGCGTGAGCGGCTCGAGGTGCCGAAGCAACGGCGTCACGCTGCACGACGTCTCGCTCTTCGGCGGCACGGTGACTGCTACCAGCATCCAGGCCACCAACGGCAGGGGAACCGTGACCGGGCTCGCGATCGACGGCTCGCCGGTCGCTGCGTCGACGGGTGACTCGATCGCCGTCGAGGACTGGGGCCTGCTCAAGATCGGAGCGGCCTCGGGCCGCCTCTCGGCGCCGCTCGCGCTCCGCCTCCTCACCGCGCATGGGTCGCAGCCGGCGGGAACGACGCTCTTCCTCGCCTTTGGCGCCGTCCGCCGGCACGTTGTCGCGCCGAAGCAGGCGCCTGCCGAGACCACGCCTGCTCAAACCGGCGTCCACCCCACCGCCAAGCGCCTTCGCGCGCACAGCAAGAATGCGGTGCGGCAGCCGCTGAAGTGGACGCCGCGTCTCGGGATCAGCTCCAAGCACTACGTCTTCCCGGTCGACACCGGCGCCTCGTACATCGACACGTATGGCGCGAACCGGAACGACATCTACGACGGTTGGCATCACGGCGACGATCTCTTCGACCCGCTCGGCACACCCGTCGTCGCGGTGGCCACCGGCAAGCTGAGCCTCGTCGGCTGGAACTCACTCGGCGGCTGGCGGATCTGGCTCACCGACGCGAAGGGCAACTCCTTCTACTACGCGCACCTCTCCGGCTACGCGCGCTGGATCCTCCACGACCGGCATGTCAGGGCCGGCCAGGTGATCGGCTTCCTCGGACGGACCGGCGACGCCTCCACGACCACTCCGCACCTCCACTTCGAGGTGCACCCGCACCAGCTCCTCAAGCTCGGCTACGACGGCGCCGTCGACCCCACGACCTACCTGAAAGCGTGGCGCGTAGAGAACCTGCCGGCGAACGCGATTCCGCAGGCGGCCCGGCTGCGTGCGCCGAAAGGGACGCCCACCCAGGAGGCAGCGGTCGTCTGGAGCCAGCTGCTCGCAGCGCGACATCTGATGCCGAACGGCCTGCCGGCGGTCGCGTTCACGGCGTCGCTGCACCGCCCCTTCCCGGGAGTGCAGGAACAGGTCGACCGGACGCGCCGGCTCGCCGCCGTGCGGCTGGCCGAACAGGCCGAGCCGCCCAGCACGGAGGACGGTCCCTGGCCGCTGGTTGTGCTCGGCCTGACGCTCGCGGCGAGCCTGATCGGCGCCGTCCTCAGCGCTCGCCGGCGCCAGGCCCGGCCGCTCCAGGCGCCGCTACACTGAGCCTCTGCCGGGCGCATTCGTCTAGAGGCCTAGGACACCGCCCTCTCACGGCGGCGGCACGGGTTCGAATCCCGTATGCGCCTTTTCGTTCGGTCGGGCCCGGGAGGCCTCAGACGCCGGACAGCTTCCGTTCGGCGGCCAGCCGCCGGACGACCGCAACGAGTTCCTCCGGCTCGAACGGCTTGCCTAGCACGACGTCCGCCTCAGGCCCGCCCGGTCCACCCAGCTCGATCGAGCCCGTGACGAGGACGACGGGAATCCGCGGCTGTGCCATGCGGCACTCGCCGATCAGCTCGACGCTCCGCTCGCCGCGCAGGTGGAGGTCGACGACGACGACGTCCACCTCGCCTCCGCCGATCGCCTGACGCGCCTCGGCGACCGACGTCGCCTCGACGACCTCGCAGCCGTCCAGCTCGAGGAGAACCCGGCAGAGCACGCGGATCGACTGCTCGTCGTCGAGAACGAGCACCCGAACGGCCGCCGCGGGCCCCCCCTGCACGTGCCGAGTCTAGTCGTCGCGGCAGCTCCGGGGACGTAACCCCCGATACAAGCGTGCCGTTGTTTCACCAAGTGGCCAAGGACGCCCCGCAGCCCGGACGCGGCGAAAACGATGTCTGGGAGCTCCCGCCACAAGGGCTACCGCTCCCAACGCAGCGCTTCCGCCACCACGCTTGGCTCGCCTTCCAGCGAGCCCTCGATCCGCTCGCGCGGCCGAAGCCGCTCCCAGCCAGGACTACGCAGGCGCGGACGCGGCGCGAAGCCGGCTGAGCGTCTCGTCGCGGCCGAGCAGCTCGATGCTCTCGAACAGGCCGGGCGAGACTTTCGATCCCGTCACCGCGACACGAATCGGCTGGAACGCCTGACGCGGCTTGAGACCCAGCTCGTCGGCCGCTCCTCGCAGCGCCGTCTCGATTGCCTCGACGTCGAACGACTCGAGCGAGGTGAGCGTCTCCTCCGCCACAGCGAGCATCGGCCCACCCCCATCGAGATCTGCAGCGTCCGGCTCGACTTCGCTGAAGAAAAAGCCTGCAAACGCTGGGTACTCGGAGAGCTTCGCGATCTTCTCCTGCACGAGTGGCGCGGTGCGCGCGACGAGCTCGGCGTCCCAGTCGTAGCCGTTCTCGCCGAGCCAGAGGACGAGCCGGTGCGCGTAGTCGTCGGGCGCCAGCTCGCGCAGGTAGACGCCGTTCATCCAGTCGAGCTTCGCGTAGTCGAACTGGGACGGGCTCGGGCTGACGCGGTCGAGGGAGAAGCGCTCGACGAGCTCGTCACGGTTCATCAGCGTCGTCTCACCGTCCGGCGCCCAGCCGAGCAGCGCGAGGAAGTTGCGCATCGTCTCGGGCAGATAGCCGGCGGCGCGGAACTCCTCGACCGCCTGCGCGCCGTGCCGCTTCGAGAGCTTCTTGCCGTCGATCCCGAAGATCATCGGAACGTGCGCGTAGACCGGGATCTCGCCGCCGGACGCGCTGATGATCTGGATCTGCTTCGGGGTGTTCGAGATGTGGTCGTCGCCGCGGATCACGTGCGTGATCCCGTCCCAGACGTCCTCCATCGGTGAGGCGAAGTTGTAGGTCGGCCGGCCGTCCGAACGAACGAGGACGACGTCCTCGATCGTCTCGTTGGCGACCTCGACCCGGCCGCGCACGACGTCCTCCCACGCGGTCGTCCCCTCGTCTGGCATGCGGAAGCGGATCGCGCCATCGTCCTCGTACGCCTTGCCGTCGGCGACGAGCTGATCGGCGAGCGCGCGGCAGTCATCCATCCGGTCGAGCTGGAAGGTCGGCTCGCCGTCCCAGTCGAGGCCGAGCCAGCGGAGCGACTCCTGGATCTGGTCGACAGCCTCCGCGACCTCGCGCGACGTGTCGGTGTTCTCGATGCGCAGCCGGAACTCGCCGCCCTCGTGCCGCGCGTAGAGCCAGTTGAACAACGCGGTGCGCGCAGTGCCGATGTGGAGGAGGCCCGTCGGGCTGGGCGCGATCCTGACGCGAGCTGCCATGTCGATAGCGTAGGCCGGGTGCGGACGCTGACGCTGCGGGAGCTGAATCGCGCCACGCTCGCGCGTCAGCTCCTCCTCGACCGCCGCCGCCTCCCGGTGGTCGCGGCGCTCGAGCGAGTCGCGGGCCTGCAGGCGCAGTGGGCGCCTGCGACGTACGTCGGTCTCTGGACTCGGCTCGACGGTTTCCGCCGCCAGACGCTCGAGGCGGCGCTGCTCCGGGAACGGGCCGTGCGCGCCGTGCTCATGCGCGGCACGGTCCACCTCGTCTCGCGCGCCGACTACGGCCTCTTCGGCTCCGCGGTCGCGCAGCCTCCCTGGGTTCGGCCGCAGTCGGCGGAGCTGGCTGGACGCGTGCACGACTCCCTTCTCGAGTTCGGCCGGGAGCCGCGGACGCGCGCCGAGATCTTCGCCTGGCTCCGCGAGAAGCACGGGATCGAGCACGACGGCGGAGCCGGCTTCTGGTACGGCCTGCGCACGGTCGGGCGGCTCACCCACGCACCGTCGTCCGGAACCTGGCGCCAGCCGCGTGAGACGCGTTACGTCCTCATCGATCATGCGCAGATCGACCCACTCCCGGCGCGAGTGCAACTCGTACGCCGCTATCTCGGCGCGTTCGGGCCGGCGACTCGGGCGGACATCGCCGAGTGGAGCGGCCTGCGGGTGCGCGACTTCGAGCCGGCGTTCGGCGCGCTCGAGCCGCTGCGCCGATTCCGCGACGAGCGCGGCCGCGAGCTTCTCGACCTGCCGCGTGCCCCGCTCCCGCCCCCGGACTCCCCCGCTCCGGTGCGCTTCTTGCCCCGTTTCGACAACCTCGTCCTCTCGCACGCCGACCGCACGCGCGTCGTCGCCGACGAGCACCGCCGCTCGGTGATCCACGGCGGCGGGATGGTCGAGGCGACGTTCCTCGTCGACGGCTTCGTCACCGGGCTCTGGCGCGTCGAGCGCAGCCGCGTCGTGGTCGAGCCGTTCGCGCCGCTCCCTCGCGCGTGGCGGCGTGAGGTCGACGACGAGGCTGCTCGACTGGAGGCCTGGCTCGCCTGATGCAGATCGGGGCGCACGTTTCCTCTTCCGGAGGCATCGACAAGGCGATCGACCGCGCCGTTGCGATCGGCGCCGACTCGGTGCAGGTCTTCACGCAGAGCCCGCGCGCCTGGCGGTCGACGAACCACGACCCTGCGAGCTTCGAGCGGTTTCGGGAGAAGGCCGCGGCGGCAGGGATCGACGGCGTCCTCTGCCATGCCGTCTACCTCACGAATCTCGCCTCGCCGGATCCCGTCACCTACGAGCGCTCGGTCGCGACGCTCCGCAACACGACGGAGGTGGCCTGCGAGATCGGCGGCCACGTCGTCTTCCACGTCGGCTCGCACCTCGGCAGCGGGCTCGAGGCGGGGCTCGAGCACGTCGTGCCCGCGCTCGAACAGACGCTCGAGCTCTGCACCGACGAGACCTGGCTGCTGATGGAGAACTCCGCGGGCGCCGGCGGGACGATCGGGCGCTCGATCGAGGAGCTGACCACGATCCACGAGCGGCTCGGCCGGCCGCCGCGGCTCGGCGTCTGTCTCGACTCCTGCCACCTCTTCGTCTCGGGCGTCGACGTCACGGACCGCGCGGCGCTCGACGCCTGCCTCGACGAGCTCGATTCCTCGGTCGGCTTGGACAAGCTGCGCGCCCTCCACATCAATGACGCAGCAGCGCCGCTCGGCTCCAACCGCGACCGGCACGCGAACGTCCTCGAGGGCGAGCTCGGCGAGAAGCTCGGCATCTTCCTCGCCCATCCACGCCTGCAGGGATTGCCCGCCGTGCTCGAGACCGCAGGGCCGGACAAGCACGGGCCGGACGCGACGGAGATCCAGAAGACCAAGGAGCTGCGGGCGCGCTGGCTGGCCTGAGGGGTAACCGCTATCGCTGGGTGGTGCTCGGAGCGGGAACGCTCGCGCAGGCGTCGTTCTCCACCTCGTCGGTCGGGCTGCCGGCGCTCGCCCCGGAGCTCAAGAGCGGCTACGGGCTGACGCTGGGCGAGACGGGCGTCGTGCTCGCCGGGATCGGGATCGGGATGCTCTGCACGCTTCTGCCGTGGGGACTCGTCGCCGACCGGGTCGAGGAGCGCTGGGTGATCGCGACGGGCCTCAACGGCGCCGCAGCCCTCCTCATCGTCGCCTCGACGACCCACGGCTACCTGACCGTCACGCTCGCGCTCGTCGGGGTCGGCGCGCTCGGCGCGAGCGTCAACGCCGCGAGTGGCCGCGCGATCATGACCTGGTTCCCACCGTCGGAGCTAGGCCTCGCGCTCGGGATCCGGCAGACAGCGATCCCGATCGGCGGCGCACTCGGCGGAGCCGTCCTCCCCGCTCTCGGCGCGGCCGGAGGCACGCGCGCGGCGTTCCTCTTCCTTGGCGGGCTCTGCGCGACCGGGGCCATCGTCGCCGCCGTCTTCGTCCGCAGCGGCAGCCGGGCCGAGGAGCCGGAGCTCGGCGACGTCTCCCAACCGCTACGCGACCCGCGCATGTGGCTGCTCGGCACCGGGACTGGCCTCTATCTGATGGCGCAGATCGCAATCACGGGCTTCGTCGTCCTCTTCCTGCACGAGCACCGCCACGTGTCGAGCTACGGCGCGGCCGCGGTCTTCCTCACGATCAACGTGCTCGCGATCGCGGCGCGCATCGGCTCGGGGAGGATCTCCGACCGGCTCGGCAGCCGACTCGGGCCGCTGCGGACGATCGGCGTTGCGCTCGCCGTCTTCACCGCCGCGGTCGCTGCCGCCACCGAGGCGCCGCTCGCGCTTCTCATCCCGCTTTTCGTCGTCGCCGGCGTGCTGAGCATGGCCTGGAACGGCCTCGCCTACGCCGCCGCGGCGGAGATGGCCGGCTCGGAGAGGACGGGCGCGGCGCTCGGCTTCCAGCAGACTCTGCTGGGGGTCGTCGTCGCGGCGGCGCCGCCGGTCATCGCGGCAATCGCCACGCACAGCTGGCGCGTCGCCTTCCTCGCGGGGGCCGCCGGGCCGGTCATCGGCGTCCTCGTGCTGTTGCGGCTCAGCGATCCGCGACGCGCGCGAACACGCGGAAGGTCGGCGAGCCCGCAGGCAGCTCCCCGAACTCCGGATTGAGACAGCCGAGCTCGGTCTCCCGGTGCGCGAACGTCGTCTGCACCGCCGAGCGGCACATCGGCAGCGGCCCGCGCAGCGCCCGCACCGCGCCGAAGCCTTCCCGCGACGCCTCCGCCTCGAGCATCAGCTCGATGTCGATCTCCGCCTCGTAGATGTTCTGGAGGCAGCCCATGTAGCGGTGGCCGTGCTCCTCGTACGCGTAGACGAACGGGCACGACCGGTCGAGGCACGACACCGGGTAGACGACCTTCTCGCAGTGCACCTCGCAACGCCGGCACTCGGCCTCGTCCTGTGGATGGAGCGGCAGAGGCGCGGCGACGTGCTCGGGTGTCATACCCACATTCTCCGAGCGGGCCGGGGGCTCCGCAAGACTTGACTTAGTCGCCGGATCGCGCTAGTCGCGACGCCACGTTGAGGACATCCATGGCCGTGAACGCCTGGAAGTCGGGCTCGATCTCCGGTGAGTCGTCTGCTCTGAACCACAGCGCTTGGACGGTCCTCATGCCCACGTTCGCCGCGCTTTTCACATCGCCGAGGTCGTCGCCGACGAACAGGCTCGCGTGGGGATCGACGCCGAGCTCCGAGCAGGCACGGAGAAAGAGCTCGGGCGCCGGCTTGCGGACGCCCACGTCCTCGCTGCAGACGATGACGTCGAGGAGCGGCGCAAACCCGAGCGCCTCGGCGTCGTCGCGGAGCACGCGCGCGGGATCGGGCCAGGAGCTCGCCACGAGGCCCGTCTTCAAGCCCCGGTCACGCAGCGACTCGAGCAGCGCCGGCGCCGAAGCGAGGACGCTGTACGCCGGCCGCCAGACCGCGTGCTCCGCGTCGATGAACGCCTCCGGATCCTCCACCCCGAGCTCGCTCAGCAGCTCCGCGTAGGGGCGACGGCCGTGCTCGTCGCCGAGCAGAAGCTCCCGCCAGCGAGCGGTGAACTCGGCGTCGTCCCGGCCGAGCGCGGCGCGATGGCCCGTCTCGACGAGCGCGTCGTCCCACTCGAAGTGGACGAGTGTGTCACTCCAGTCGAAGAGAACCGCCTCGAGCATGGCTACGTAGGCTAGACCGCGTGTCCCGGCAGCTCCTCTGGGGGTCGCTCCTCCTCGCGCCTCTGACGGTCGCGATCGACGAGCTGACGAGCGCCGGCGACGTGCCTCTCTTCGTCCTCGCGGCGGTTTCGCTCATCCCGCTCGCGTGGCTGATCGGCGAGGCGACCGAGCACGCCGCCGAGCACACCGGGCCTGGGATCGGCGGCTTCCTCAACGCGAGCTTCGGGAACGCGCCCGAGCTGATCGTCGCGCTCTTCGCGATCGGCGCGAACCTTCCCGTCGTCGTGCGCGGCTCGCTCTCGGGCAGCGTCATCTCGAACCTGCTGCTCGTTTTCGGGATCACGCAGGTCGCCGGGCCGGACGGCGCGGAGATCGACCGCCGCTCGCTGCTCGCGCAGATCGGCTTGGTCGTGGTCGGCGTCGTCGCCTTTTGCATACCGGCCTCGCTCGGCTACACGGGCGCGCCCGAGCGGCACACGGTCGTCGTCGCCTCCGTCCCCGTTGCCATCGCTCTGCTTCTCATCTACGGCGCCGTGATCGGGAGAAACCTCCGCCGCCACAGCCGTCGCGAGCGGCGACCGCCGCATCCCGACGCCTGGCCGCTGCCCAAGGCTCTCGCCGCCCTCACGGTCGCGACCGGCGCGACCGCCTGGGTGAGCGAGATCCTCGTCCACTCGCTCGCCTCCTTCGCGAAGACGGTCGGGCTGAGCCAGTTCTTCATCGCCGTGGTGATCGTCGCGATCGTCGGCAACGCGGCGGAGCACGGCGGCGCGATCCTGATCGCCCGCGGCGGGAAGATGCGGCTCGCCACCGAGATCGCGATCTCCTCGAGCGCGCAGGTGGCGCTGCTCGTCGTGCCGGCGGTGACGCTGCTCGGTCTCCTCTTCACGCACCCGCTCGCGCTCAGCTTCCGCTGGACCGAGCTCGTGGCCATGGCGGGAGCTGCCGCCGCCGTCGCCGCGGTCGTCTGGGACGGGCGGACGAACCGGCGCGAGGGCGTGTTCCTCGTTGCGGTCTACGCCGCCGCGGTCGTCGGTTTTCTGCTCTATGGCGGACGCTGATTTTCGACTAGCGTGGAGTCGATGGCACAGACCGAGCAGCCGAGGGTGAGCGCGCCGGCGAGCGTGGCCGTGGACGCGCACGACATCGCGCGCCGCTACGGCGAGGGCGAGACGGCCGTCGACGCGCTGCGCGGCGTCGATCTCGAAGTGCGCTCGGGCGAGCTCGTGGCGGTCATGGGCCCCTCGGGCTCGGGCAAGTCGACGCTGATGCACATCCTCGCGGGCCTCGACAAGCCCACCGCCGGCACGGTCCAGATCGCCGGAACCGAGATCACGACGCTCAACGACGCGAAGCTCACGCGCCTGCGCCGCGACCACATCGGCTTCGTCTTCCAGTTCTTCAACCTCCTGCCGATGCTCGACGCCGAGGAGAACATCGTCCTGCCGCTCACGATCTCCGGCGAGAAGGCGGACAAAGCCTGGCTCGACTCGCTCCTGCAGCAGATGGGACTCGCAGAACGGCGCCGCCACCGTCCTGCCGAGCTGTCCGGCGGCCAGCAGCAGCGTGTCGCGATCGCGCGCGCGCTCGTGACACGACCGACGATCCTCTTCGCCGACGAGCCGACCGGCAACCTCGACTCGAAGACCGGTGGCGAGATCCTCGAGCTCCTGCGCGCCTCGACCGACGCCTACGGCCAGACGACCGTGATGGTCACGCACGAGGCGCGCGCCGCCTCGATCGCCGACCGCATCCTCTTCCTCGCGGACGGCCTGATCGTGAAGGAGCTGCGTGGTGCGTCGCAGGCCGACGTGCTCGCGGTCATGAACGAACTGCAGTGATCCGCGTCGCGCTCAAGGGGCTGGCGGGGCGGAAACTCCGGGCCGCGCTGACGGCCGTGGCGATCGTGCTCGGCGTCGCGATGATCAGCGGCACCTACGTCCTCACCGACACGATCCAGTCGGCGTTCGGCACCGTCTTCACGACTGTCTACAAGAACACCGACGCAGTCGTCACCGGCAACAGCGCGATCGGGAACAACAACAACAGCGGCGTCCTGCCGCCGTCTTTCCCTGCATCGCTGCTCGGCAGGGTGCAGAAGCTGCCCGGCGTCGCCGACGTCCAAGGCGGGATCGCCGACTACGCATACCTCGTCGGCCGAGACGGCAAGGTCATCTCCTCCCACGGCGCGCCGCCGCTGGCCTTCAGCGTCCACCCACACCGCGATCAGCGCTTCAATCCGCTCACCCTCACCTCCGGCACGTGGCCGGTCGGGCCGCACGAGGTGGACATCGACGCGCACACCGCGTCGAAGGAGAAGTACAAGGTCGGAGAGACGATCGGCGTCGTTGCGCGTGGCGCGAAGGCGACGTACAAGATCGTGGGAATCGTCCAGATCGGCGGGGTCGCGTCGCTTGGCGGTGCGACGATGACGATTTTCGACTTCCCGACGGCGCAGAAGATCTTCCACAAGGAAGGCAAGCTCGACTCGATCTCGATCGCCGCGAAGCCGGGCGCGACGCCAGCGCAGCTCGTATCCGAGATCAAGCCCATCCTGCCGCCGGACGCCATCGTGCGGAGCGGCGAGGCCCAGGCGAAACAGGCCACAAAAGACACGAACGGCTTTCTCAGCATCATCCGCGACTTCCTGCTCGCGTTCGCAGGCGTCGCTCTGTTCGTCGGCATCTTCGTGATTGCGAACACGCTCTCGATCACGATTGCGCAGCGGACGCGCGAGCTCGCGACGCTGCGGTCGCTTGGGGCGACGCGCCGGCAGGTGCTGCGTTCCGTGCTGCTCGAGGCGTTCGTGATCGGCGTGCTTGCGTCCGTCGCGGGGCTCTTCCTCGGGCTCGGACTGGCGAAGTTGCTGAACAAGCTCTTCGTCTCGTTCGGGATCGACCTGCCGCAGGCGGGCACGGTCTTCGCAACCCGGACGATCGTCGTCTCGCTCCTTGTCGGGACGTTCGTCACCGTGATCGCGGCGATGCGCCCCGCGATCCGCGCGACGCGCGTGCCACCGATCGCTGCGGTACGCGAGGGCGCGGTCCTGCCGGACTCGCGTTTCGCGCGCTTCAGCGCGATCACGGCGTCGCTCACGATCGCGGCTGCAATCACCCTGATGCTGCTCGGCCTGTTCGTCGGTGGCCTCTCGACGACGAACAGGCTGCTGGCACTCGGTGTCGGCGCTGCGGCGGTTTTCGTCGGCGTCGCGATGCTCGCGAAGACGCTTGTGCCGCCCCTCGCGCGCGTCCTCGGGGCGCCCGGAGCTCGACTCGGCGGAGTGGCGGGATCCCTCTCCCGCGCCAACTCCATGCGGAACCCGCAACGGACGGCCTCGACCGCCTCGGCCTTGATGATCGGGCTGGCGCTCGTCACACTCGTCTCCGTCCTCGCAGCCGGGCTGAAGGCGCGCTTCGAGGGCGCCGTCAACCAGCTCTTCAGCGCCAACTACGCGCTCACCGCGACCGACAACTTCTCGCCGATCTCGATCGCGTCAGCCAACTCGGTCGCGAAGGTGCAGGGCGTGAGGGTCATCTCAGGCATCCGCGCCGGAGATGGACGCGCACTCGGCGGCAAGGTCACGGTCACCGCCGTCTCGGGCAACGTCTCGAAAGTCATCACCGTGGACTGGGCCCAGGGATCGCCCGCCGTCCCTGGGCAGCTTGGGATGACAGGCGCCTTCGTCTCAAAGGACTACGCAAAGAGCAAGCACCTCTCGATCGGCTCCCCGATCACGATGGAGACGCCGACCGGCGAGACGCTCCACCTGGTCCTGCGAGGCATCTTCGCCCCGCCGAAGGGCGGCTCACCGTACGGCGACATCACGATCTCGACGACGCGCTTCGATTCCGCGTACCAGAACCCACAGAACCTCTACGCGTTCATCGACATGCGCGGCGGCGTCACGCCGGCGAACACCGCGCGACTCGCCGCCGCACTGAAGCCGTTCCCCGCGGCCAAGATCGCGACAGAGAGCCAGTTCAAGAGCAACCAGGAACAGCCGATCAACACGCTCCTCAACCTCCTCTACGTGCTGTTGTCGCTGTCGGTCGTGATCAGCCTGTTCGGGATCGTCAACACGCTCGTCCTGACGGTGTTCGAGCGCACGCGGGAGCTGGGGATGCTGCGCGCGGTCGGCATGTTGCGACTTCAAACGGCCGGGATGATCCTCGGGGAAAGCGTTGTTACCGCGCTGATCGGCGCGGCGCTCGCGCTCCCGGTCGGCGTCGGGCTCGCCTACATGGTCGGGAAGGCGATCAAGTTCGCGGCGTTCACGGTGCCGTGGGGCCAACTCGTCGTCTTCGTCATCGCCGCGGTGATCGTCGGGCTGCTCGCGGCGATCCTCCCTGCCCGCCGTGCGGCGCGCCTCAACGTGCTCGAAGCGCTCCAGTACGAGTAGTACTAAGCCGGGCCCAGTGCTCGGGAATGTCACCCGAGCGGGCCTGGTGCCTAATGCGAGACGAGGTAGACGAGCGCCCAGCACGCTGCCCCGAGCCACAGAAAGAAGACGGCCAGTGTGCCTAGGCTGAGCAGCCTGACGGCGGTCGGCATCCGGGGGAAAGGAGCCGCTCTGGGAGGGGCAGGAGGGGCCATGCTTACCCGGCTGATACGGCACCGGATAGGCGCGGCGTCACACCATGGGATGCGCCAGTGCTCGGGAACCGCACTCGAGGGAGCCTCACTCCCTGCGCCAGTGCTCGGGAAATGTCACTTGAACGAATGTGACTCTTCGTCGTCCTGTCTCGTATCTTGTGCGTGATGGGCCGTGGTCCCCTGCTCGTGTCAATCGGCTGCCTTGCGCTGATCGGGGCTGCCGGTGCCTCGGGGCAGACGACCGCGCGGAGCCTCACCGGCCAGACGGCGACGAGCGGAGGCCCTTTCGCCCTCAACGGCGATCTCTCAGTAGCGGGGACTAGCGGTTTCGATGGTGACCGTGGCCTTAAAGGCGGGAGCGGGATGCGGCTTGGTTGTCTCGCGGGCAGGCAGTACGCCTTCGCCGTCACGGTGAGTAACAGGACAGGTAAGGCCGTCACGCTGACCGGTGTACGCGGACCGGATCCCGCGCCGAACATCGTCGACCCCGTGGCGGTCCAGCTGCGTCTGGCTCCGCCTCCTCCGACCGGCGATCACATCCAAATCGTATTGCGCCACTGGAGTTCTACTCCGGGCCATCCTGTGAGGATCAGGCCCGGCCGGAGCGCCGTCGTGCAGTCCAACTTCCTCATGCGCGAATGCCAGACCCTTGGGCAGGGCCGGACAGTCGCTATGCCTGGAAAGCTGACCCTTCACTACAGCCTTTCGGGCAAGACCGGCACGCAGCGGCTCGTGCAGCCCAATGCAAGGTTCGTTATCGCTGAAGGCCCGACTATTCGACCGTGCAGCCCGGTGGCTGGTTCTATCCGGATGGCTGCGTCCGACATCAGTTGCGTCGAGGCTCGCGCCGCGGCCCCCGCCTGCCACCACTTGAGCCACGGCAACTACGGGACATGCTCAGGGGCAGGCCGCCAATGGGACTGCGGCTTCAGGGCGGTGACAGTCGAGTGGTGCTGGTACCGAGGCGGCGAGAACGCGCACTTGTACCGAGTCCGCTGGGAGCCGAAGAAGCACTAGACGCCGGATGTAGAGCGCGAGGCGCATGCGCCAGTGCATCTTTCGCCTGACGCGGACTACTCGGGCGCGCGCCACGGACCAGGCTCGCGCGTGACCGGATAGCCGGCCCAGACAAGGCGCGTCACCGAGCCGTCGTGGCCGCGCACGATGCGCAGCGCCTCCCCGTGCTCCGGCCCGGAGACTGTCCGCCAGCGATCCTCGCCCTCGCGCTCGAACACCGCCGGCGGCTCCCAGTCCTCAGCCTCCGGGGAGCGCATCTCGAGCCTCCCGCCGCGCCAGCGGAAGACGAGCTGGGACGCCTCCATGAACCAGATCCCGAGCAGCGGCTCGACGTCCTCCGGTGCCGGCTCGCCCGCACGCCACGGCTCCGGCGCGACGGGCCACTCCTCCACCGTCGTCCGCACGAGCGACAGCCCCAGCGGCGCGAGCGCGGCCTCGCTCTCGTTCGTCAACGCCGCGACCGTGACCTTCTCCCGCGGCGAGAAGTACATGACCGCGATGAAGCCGGGCATCGAGCCGGTGTGCCCGGCGACGATTCGCTCGCCGTCGCGCCGCAAGCTGAGACCGAGCCCGTAGCCGGCGAGCCAGCGATCGTGCTCCTGGATCACCTGCACGACCCGCATCTCCTCGGCGCTCTTCTTCGCAAGGATCGTCTCGTCCGGATCGGCGAGGAACGCGCCCCAGCGGCAGAGGTCGCCGACCGTCCCCCAGAGCTGACCGGCCGAGGCCCAGGCGCCGGTCGCGACATCGACCGCGTCCCAGACGCCGTCCGCGAACGGCTGCGCGAGATGCCCCTTCGCTGCCGGAGTCTCCGGCTCGAAGCTCATCCGTTCGAGCCCGACCGGTCCAAGCAGGCGCTCGCGGACGTAGTCCATGTACGGCATCCCCGAGACGCGCTCGACGACGATCCCGAGCAGCGCGAAGGCGAGGTTGGAGTAGTGGAAGCGCGCGCCGGGCGGCAGCACCATCTCCGCCTGCGCGAGCGTCTCGAGGAGCTCGTCGGCCGGCGCGAAGCGGAGCCTCAGCCATCCCTCGTCGTGCGTCTCCCGCTGCAGGCCTGACGCGTGGGACAGGAGGCGGCGGATCGACGGCTGGTGGGCGGCGCCTTCTACGTGCTTGTCGAGGGTGTCCTCGAGGTCGAGCTTGCCGGCGTCGCGGAGCTGCATGACCGCCGCCGCGGTGAACGTCTTCGTGATCGAGCCGACGCGGTACTGCGTGTCGGGCGTCGCCTCGACTCCACCGGCGACGTCGGCGGTGCCTACGGCGGTTTCCCAGATGAGCTCGCCGTCGCGGAGAACGGCCGCGGAGACGCTCGCGAGCCGCTTGTCGCGCTGCTCGACGCCGACCAGCCGGTCCAGCTTCGCGGTCAGCTTCTCAGGCGTGGACATGCAGCACCTCCTGCATCGCGCCGATCGCCACGTCGATGTCCTCTTCGCCGATGTCGAGATGCGTGACCGCGCGGAGCCAGCCCGGCCGGAGATTGCCGACCAGTACACCCCGCTCGCGGAGCCTGTCCTCGAGGCCGGGCGCGTCCGGGATGGAGACGAAGTTGGTCTCGGGCGGCTCAGCGCCGATCCCATTGGCGAGCCGCCGGGCGCGCGCGTGATCGTCGGCGAGGAGGTCGACGTTGTGGTCGAGCGCGTAGAGCATCGCCGCGGCAATCACGCCCGACTGGCGCAGCGCGCCGCCGAACAGGTACTTGCTCTGCCAGGCGCGCTCGATCAACGCGGCCGAGCCCGCGAGGACGGCGCCGAGTGGACAACCGAGCCCCTTCGAGAAGCAGATCGTCACCGAGTCGGCGAGCGCCGACCATGTCTTCGGCTCGACACCTGCGCCCACGGCGGCATTGAAGAGCCGCGCGCCGTCGAGATGAACGGCCGCGCCGCGCTCCCGCGCTGCGTCGACGCCGGCGCGGAACTCGTCGAGCGGCCAGATCGTCCCGCCGGAGCTGCGGTGCGAGTTCTCGAGCACCACGATCCCGCCGGGCCCGAGGTCGGGGTCGTTCTCCGCCCAGACGTGCTGCGGGGTGACGCGACCGCGCTCCGCTGGGACGCCGCGCATGATCAGCCCCGAGTGGATCGCCGGGCCGCCCCACTCGTAGACGAGCACGTGCGTCCGCTCCTCGGCCAGCAGAACGCCGCCCGGCTTGGTCTGCGCGCGCAGCGCCGCCTGGTTCGCCATCGTCGCCGTCGGCAGGAAGAGCGCGGCTTCCTGGCCGAGCAGCTCCGCCATCCGGCGCTCGAGCGCCTGCGTCGTGGGATCCTCGAGGTACTGCTCGTCGCCGACCTCCGCGGTGGCCATCGCGGCCAGCATCCCCGGCGTCGGCTTGGTGAAGGTGTCGGAGCGGAGGTCGATCACAAGCCCTGACGCTACCGTAGTCCGATGGATCTGCCCCTCCTCGAGCAGGCGCTGAGCGAGCGCGGCGAGCCGGCCTTCCGCGCCCGCCAGGTCTGGGAGTGGACGGCGCGCGGCGCCTCCGGCTACGAGGCGATGACCAACCTGCCGCGCGCGCTGCGTGAGGAGCTCGCGGCGGCCGTGCCCTTCTCCACGCTCGAGGTCGAGATCGAGCGCGAGTCGCGCGACGGCACGGTGAAGACGCTCTTCCGCACCGCGGACGGCCATCCCGTCGAGGCCGTGCTGATGCGCTACCGCGACGGCCGCCGCTCGCTGTGCCTCTCATCCCAGTCGGGGTGCCCGCTCACCTGCACGTTCTGCGCGACCGGGACGATGGCGTTCGGGAGGAACCTCACAGCGTCGGAGATCGTCGACCAGGCGCTCCATTTCCGCCGCTCGACGGAGATCAATCACGCCGTGTTCATGGGGATGGGCGAGCCGATGCTCAACCTCGACGAGGTGCTCGCCGCCGCCCGGCGGCTCCCCGAGCTCGGGATCACGCACCGGCGCACGACGGTCTCCACCGTCGGCTGGCTCCCCGGCCTGAAGCGCTTCGTCGACGAGGTGGACGAGCCGATCCGCCTCGCGCTCTCCCTCCACGCGGCCGACGACGGCCTGCGGTCGAAGCTCATGCCGGTGAACGACCGCTATCCGATCGCGGACGTCGTCGCCGAGTGCGTGCGGCACGTCGACAAGACCCGCCGGCGCGTCTTCGTCGAGTACGTGATGCTCGCCGGCGTCAATGACTCGCCGGAACAGGGCCGCGCGCTCGCCGCTCTGCTCGGCCGCGACCACTTCAAGGTGAATCTGATCCCCTACAACCCGACGGGTCTGTACGAAGGCTCGTCACGCGACCGGATCGCCGCCTTCCGGTGGGAGCTCGAGCGCGCGCGAGTTCCGGTCACGGTGCGGCTCACGCGCGGGCGCGACATCGAGGCGGCGTGCGGCCAGCTCGCCGCCGCGCCGAAGCGTCGAGCGCCTGCCGGCGCCCTCTGATGAAGACTCCGGCCGTGCGGGCTCGGCGCCTCACCGTTGCCGGCGTGCTCGCCATCGTCGCCGGGCTCGGGAGCCTGACCGGCGCGGTTGCCGAGCGGACGGTTTCCCGGACCTGCTACCCAACACAGCGAGGCGGCGGGCGCGTATGTGTGACGACCGGCCCAGGCGTCGGTCAGCGCGGCGTTGGGCGCTAGACGCCGCTCGGAGCCTCGGCGGCCTCCGGAGCAGCCGGCTCGGCCTCGAGCCGCGGGTGCTCCTCGAAGCCGTACTTGACGACCGGCCGCTTCGCGGCGCGCACCTCGTCGAGGCGTCCGACCGGCCGGTGGTGCGGCGCCTCCTTCAGCAGCTCCGGCTCCTCCGCCGCCTCCCGGGCGATCGCGAGCATTGCGTCACAGAACGCATCGAGCGTCTCCTTCGTCTCCGTCTCGGTCGGCTCGATCATCAACGCCTCGGGGACGATGAGCGGGAAGTAGATCGTCGGCGGGTGGAAGCCGTAGTCCATGAGCCGCTTCGCGACGTCGAGCGCCGTGCTGTTGTGCTCGCGTTTCAGCGTGCGCGCCGAGAGGACGAACTCGTGCATGCAGAGCCGGTCGAACGGCAGGTCGTACGCGTCCTTCAGCCGCGCGAGGACGTAGTTCGCGTTGAGCACGGCGGCCTCGGACATCTCCCGTAGCCGCGGCCCCCACATCCGGATGTACGCGTACGAGCGGACGAAGACGCCGAACGGGCCGGTGAAGCCCCGCACCTTTCCGATCGTCTCAGGGCGGTCGAAGTCGAGGCCGAAGCTCCCGTCAGCGCGGCGGATCACGGCGGGCACCGGCAGGAACGGCTCCAGCGTCTTGCGGACCGCGATCGGCCCGCCGCCGGGCCCGCCGCCCCCGTGTGGCTGCGAGAACGTCTTGTGCAGGTTGATGTGGACGATGTCGAAGCCCATGTCGCCCGGCCGTGAGATGCCGCAGACGGCGTTGAGGTTCGCGCCGTCGTAGTACATGAGCGCGCCGGCCGAGTGGAAGATCCGCGTGATCTCCTCGATGTTCTCGTCGAAGAGCCCGAGCGTCGACGGGTTCGTGAGCATCAACGCCGCGGTGTGCTCGTCCACCTTGCCGCGCAGGTCCTCGACGTCGATGTTGCCGCGCGCGTCGGTGCGGACAGGCGTCAGCTCGTAGCCGGCCATGGTCACGGAGGCGGGATTTGTACCGTGCGCCGTGTCGGGGATCACGACCTTGCGGCGCTGCTCCTCTTCTCCGCGAGCGGCAAAGTAGGCGCGAACGAGCATGAGGCCGGTCAGCTCCCCTTGCGACCCGGCGGCGGGTTGGAGCGAGACGGCGTCGAGGCCGGTCACCTCCGCAAGGATCTCCTGCAGCCGCCACATCAGCTCGAGCGCGCCCTGAGCACCGCTTTCTTCCTGCAGCGGATGAAGCGCCGCGAAGCCGGGCAGGGCCGCGAGCCGCTCGTTGACGCGCGGGTTGTATTTCATCGTGCACGAGCCGAGCGGATAGAAGCCCGTGTCGACGCCGAAATTGCGCGTCGACAGCTCGGTGAAGTGGCGGAGCAGCTCGAACTCGGGGACTTCCGGCAGGCGGGGCGGCTCGGCCCGGCGGAGTTCCTCTGGCACTTCGGCAGGCGGTAACCCGTCGTGGCGCGGGATCGCCGAGGCGCGCCGGCCCGGCTGCGACTTCTCGTAGATCAGCTTCATCCCGTCACCTCGGCGAGGATGTCTACGAGCCGGTCGATCTCCTCCGGCATGCGGCGCTCGGTGACCGCGACGAGCAGGACATCGTCCATCCCGGGGTAGTCGCGCCCGAGCGCGTAGCCCGGGTGGACGCCGCGCTCGCGCGCCGCCGCGACGACCTCGCCGGCATTCCGTCCGACCCGCACGGCAAACTCCTTGAATGTTGTCTGTCCGGGAAACAACGGCTCGAGACTCGCCCGCTCTGCGAGGCGCTGCTTCGCGTACCCGGCCAGCGACAGGCAGGTCTCCCCCAGCTCGCGCAGTCCCTGCGGACCCAGCCACGTGAGATAGACGAGCCCGCCGAGCGCGAGGAGCGTCTGGTTCGTGGTGATGTTGGAGGTGGCCTTCTCTCGCCTGATGTGCTGCTCGCGGGTCTGCAGGGTGAGGACATAGCCGCGCTTGCCCGCGGTGTCTACCGTCTCGCCGACGATGCGACCCGGCATGCGGCGGATGAACTCCTCTTGCGCGGCGAGGAAGCCGTAGTGCGGCCCGCCGTATGAAGGGAAGTTACCCGCGGCCTGTCCTTCGCCGATCGCCATCGCCGCGCCGTAGCGCCCCGGTGCCTCCAGGACGCCGAGCGAAAGCGGATCGGCGTGGACGATCGCGAGCGCGCCGGCATCCGACGCGGCCGCAGCGAGGTCCGGCGCCGGCTCGAGGCAGCCGAAGAAGTTCGGCTGCTGGAAGATGACCGCCGCCGCGTCCGTCGCCGCGCGGGCGAGCTCGCCGGGGTCAGTCGCCCCGTCGCGATGCGGCACCTCGACGATCTCGAGGCCGAAGCCGGGCGCGTAGGTCTTCACGACCTGACGCACCTGCGGGTTCGTCGCCTCGGTGACGACGACCTTGCTGCGTCCCGTGGCGTGCTTGGCGACGTAACACGCGTCGGCGGCGACCGTCGTGCCGTCGTAGCCGGACGCGTTCGAGACGTCCATCCCGGTCAGCTCGCAGATCGCGGTCTGGTACTCGAAGATCGCCTGCAGTACGCCCTGGCTCATCTCCGGCTGGTACGGCGTGTACGCGGTCAGGAACTCGCCACGCTGCATGACCGCGTCCACGACCGCCGGCACGTAGTGGTCGTAGATGCCCGCGCCGAGGAATGACAGCTCCTGCCCGGCGGGGACGTTGCGCGCGGCGAGCTCTGCGAGGTGGGCGAACACCTCCTGCTCCGAGAGCGCCGGCTCCAGGTCGAGATCACGCTGCAGGCGGACGGCCTCGGGGATGTCCCGGAACAGCTCCTCTACCGAGGAGACGCCGACCGTCGCGAGCATTTCCTCCCGGTCGGCGTCGGTGAGGGCGAGGAACGGATGCGCTTGCGTCACTGGTTCGCGAGGATCTGCTTGTACGCCTCGACGTCGAGCAGGCCATCCACCTCGCCGGGGCTCGAGAGCCGGATGCGGATCAGCCAGCCGCTGCCGTACGGATCCTCGTTCACCGTCTCGGGCGCGTCGACGACCTGCTGGTTGACCTCGAGCACCTCGCCGGAGAGCGGCGCGATCACGTCGGACACCGCCTTGACCGACTCGACCTCGCCGTAGGACTGCTCCTTGGCGATGCTCGACCCGGCCTCGGGCGCTTCGAAGTGGACGAGCTCACCGAGCGCGTCGGCGGCGAACCATGTGACCCCGAGCACGGCCTCGTCGCCGTCGAGGCGAGCCCAGTCGTGCTCGGAGTGGTATTTCAGGTCGTCGGGGTAGCTCTCGGTGGCTGCCACTCAGTCCTCCCTCTTGTAGATCGGCTTCTTGACGACGCGCGCGCGTCGCGGCTTGCCCCGGACGTCGATCGTCAGCTCGGTGCCCGGCTTCGCCTGCGCAGCCGGGACGTATCCCATCCCGATCCCGACCTCGAGCATCGGCGAGTGGGAGCCGGAGGTCACCTCGCCGCCGCCTTCGATGGACATGCCGTGGCGCGGGATCGCCTTTTCCTCCATGACGAAGGCGACGAGCCTGCGCTCCGGGCCGGCCTCCTTGACGCGGCGCAGGACGTCGACGCCTTCGAAGTCCTTGTCGAGCGCGCACGCCCAGCCGAGCCCGGCGGAGATCGCGTCGGTGTCCGGACCGATGTCGTTGCCGTGCAGCGGGTAGCAGACCTCGAGTCGCAACGTGTCGCGCGCGCCCAGCCCGCAGGGGACGACGCCGCGCGCAAGCACCGCGTCCCAGAGGCGCGTCGCGTCCTCGCTCATGCAGAGCAGCTCGCAGCCGTCCTCGCCCGTGTAACCGGTGCGGTTGACCATCACCTCGACGCCGTCGATCGTCTCCTCGGCGAACGTGAACGCCGGCGCCGGCGTCAGCCCGAGCCGCTCGATCGCGCGCGGCCCCTGGACGGCGAGGAGGGCGCAGTCGTCGGAGACGTCGCGGACGTCGGAGCCACGGATCTCGCGTTCCTTCAGCCACGCGTACGCGGTCTCGCGGTTCGCCGCGTTGACGACGAGGAGATAGAAGAACTCGCCGAGCCGGTAGACGATCAGGTCGTCGAGGATCCCGCCGTCCTCATTCGTGAGGAGCGTGTACTGCGCCTCGCCGACCGCGAGACGGTCCAGATCGTTCGAGAGCGCCGCCTGCAGAAGCTCGCGCGCCTGCGGCCCTTCCACCTCGATCTCACCCATGTGCGAGACGTCGAAGACGCCGGCGTCGGTGCGCACCGCGCGGTGCTCGGAGATGACGCCCTCGTACTGCACCGGCATCTCCCAGCCGGCGAACGGAACGAGCTTCGCGCCGAGCGCGGCGTGCCGGTCGTGGAGCGGCGTGTACAGGAGCGTCTCGGGCATGGCCACGGCCGATCCTAGTCGGCGCCGCTCCCGGCCCGACTCAGTGAAAAGCTCAGTGAAGAGGCGGCCCCAAAACGGAGCTGCCCCGACTCGTCACAGGGACGGGCCGGGGCAGCGGACCGGGTCGTGAGGTTGACTCTTATGGGTCAACCCTGTTGAGGGCAGCATCGATGTGCCCCCATTCGGGAGGTCGAAACCTCCTAAACGCAACCTCGAACGAGCGCTAGTCGCCGCGCAGGAAAGCGGGGACGTCGAGCCCGTCCTCCTGCTTGCCGGCGCCGACGCCGACCGGAGTCTCCGAGGAGGAGCGCCGCCGCCGCCGCTGGCCGCCGAAGCCGGTGGCGATGACGGTGACGCGCACCTCGTCGCCCATGGCCTCGTCGATCACCGCGCCGAAGATGATGTTCGCGTTCTCCGCCGCGGCGCTCGTCACGACCTCGGCCGCCTCGTTCACCTCGAACAGCCCGATCTCAGGACCACCGGTGATGTTGAGGAGGATGCCGGTCGCGCCGTCGATCGACGACTCGAGCAGCGGCGACGAGACTGCGGCACGCGCGGCCTCGGTCGCCCGGTTCTCACCCTTGGCGGTACCGATGCCCATCAGCGCCGAGCCGGCCTCCCGCATGATCGTCCGGACATCGGCGAAGTCGAGGTTGACGAGGCCCGGCACGGTGATCAGGTCGGTGATGCCCTGCACGCCCTGGCGAAGGACGTCGTCCGCGATCCGGAACGCGTCGAGCACCGAGGTCTGCCGCTCGACCACCTGGAGGAGCCGGTCGTTCTCGATCACGATGAGCGTGTCGACGCGATCGCGGAGCGCCTCGATTCCCTGCTCCGCCTGCTGCGCCCGCTTGCGCCCCTCGAAGCCGAACGGCTTCGTCACGACGCCGACCGTGAGCGCACCGAGCTCGCGGCCGAGTTGCGCGAGAATCGGCGCGGCGCCGGTGCCGGTGCCGCCGCCCTCGCCCGCCGTGATGAAGATCATGTCCGCGCCCTTGAGCGCCTCCTTCAGCTCGTCGCGCGTCTCCTGCGCGGCGGCGTGACCGACTGCAGGATCTGCGCCCGCGCCGAGACCGCGCGTCGCGGCCGAGCCGATATGGAGCTTCACATCGGCATCGCACATCATCAGCGCCTGCGCGTCGGTGTTCACTGCGATGAACTCGACCCCCGAAAGACCGGCGTCGACCATCCGGTTGACGGCATTCGTGCCACCGCCACCAACGCCGACGACCCTGATCACTGCGAGGTAGTTACCCGATGCGTCGCTCGTGCTCATATGGCCAACCTGAACCTTTACTAGAGGATTGGGGCAGTTGCTGCGAACTCGGGCCGGAGGGTACGTGCGCCGGACCTCGCTGTCAACCGTAGCCTGAGCTTCCTACTCTCAACCTCTACTAGAGCTTTTGGCTCGCGTAGAAGTAGGAATCTTGCTTCCCGCCACCGGCCGTCCGGGCACGCTGACGTCGAGGAATCGCGAGCCCGTGGGAAGAACGTCCAGGACGCGGGCGGCGACGGCGACCTTGAGCGGAATCCCGGCCGGCTTGCCGAGCAAGAGCTCGACGCCTGAGCGGAGCCGGAAGACGACCGACCCCGCGACGAGCGAGGCAGTTGCCACGCGGGAGCGAAACACGCCGGCCGAGCCGAGCGTGCGGGCAACAGCTCCGACTGCGGACGGCAGCAGCTCGCCGACGCTGACCTTCTGCTTGGCGCCGAGCCAGATGCGCGGCAGGCCCGGCTCGACCTGCGCGGCCAGCGTGGCGATGACGCGGCCATGGGTCGAGACGAGCCACGCAGCCGCTCCGCTCCGCAGGACGACGACCGGACGTTCCGGCACGACAACGATCCGGAGCGTGCTCGGGAAGGCGCGGTCATAGGTCGCACTCACGACGGTCGGTAGCGCGTCCACGCGTCGCAGGACATCCCCGCCGTCCAGGCCCACCAGGCTCCGCCCGACGAGCGGTCTGAGCACCTGCTGCACCTGGGCATCGACCTGCGACGAGCCGCCGCGGACGTCGATCTTGCCGATCGCGAAGATCGACGTCTCGCGCGCGATGGCATAGCTGCAGAGTGCAACCGCGACGATGCCGAGCCCGACGAGGAGCGATCGCCGCGAAGGAGCGAGCCTGCGAACGAGTGACGTGCCGTGGCCGCCGGCTCGGCGTCGCCGCGGCAGCGTGGCGGTTTCGGCACGCGCGGCAGGCCGACGGGAACGGGCCTTGGCAGGCACGTTGAAGACTTCGCCGCGCGGCCCGCTGCTCCTACAGGGGCGGCAACTCGATCTCGCCCAGGAATTCGACCTCGTGCTCGAGGCCGACGCCGAACTGCTCGCCGGCGCGCCGCCGCGCCTCGGCCATGAGCGCGAGCGCGTCGGCGGTCGTCGCCTCACCGGCGTTCTCGATGAAGTTCGCATGCTTCGGCGAGATCTGTGCGCCGCCGCTCCGGAATCCCTTCAGCCCGCAGGCCTCGAGCAGCCGTCCCGCGCTGAGCTCGTGCTCGGGGTTCTTGAAGACGCTGCCGAACGTGCGGCGGTTCGTCGGCTGCGCCTCCTTGCGCTGCGCATTGAGCTCCCGCACATCGGCCTTGATCTCCTCGGTCGGACGAGGCTCGAGACGGAGCTCCGCCTGCAGGATGACCTGGCCGCGCCGGAGCTGCGAGTGGCGATACGAGAGACCGAGCTCCGCCGGAGTGAGCCAGCCACTTCCGTCGGTCGTCGCGACGAGCGCCCGCTCGAGCACGCCGGAGAACTCGCCGCCATAGGCTCCCGCGTTCATCCAGACGCCGCCACCGATCGTGCCGGGGATCGCGCAGGCGAACTCGAAGCTGCCGAGCCCGGCCGCGCGGGCGCGGTGGAGGCAGACGGCGTTGGCCGCGCCGGCGCCGGCGCGGATCAGCCGGTCGTCCACTTCGACCGCTGCGAGCTCGCCTCCGAGCTTGAGCACGAGCGCGTCGACGCCGTCGTCGGCTGCGAGCAGGTTGGAACCGAGACCGACCACCGCCACCGCGAGATCCTGTTCGGCGGCCCAGCGGAGCAACTCCTCCACCTCTCGCTCGCTCTCGGGACGCGCGAACGCGCGTGCCGGACCGCCTGTGCCCAGGGTCGTGAAGCGAGAGAGCTCGACGCCCTCCTCGATCCTCATGCGAGCGCCTCCAGCAGCAACGGCGCTGCGCTGTTGACGTCACCCGCACCAAGCGTCAGCACGGTGTCGCCGGGCCGCGCCCAGCCGGCGACGATCCGGGCGGCGTCGCCGAGCGCGGGCGCCCAGCCGATCCGCATGCCGGGCCGCAGCTGCGCGAGCTCCTCGACGATCAGCTTCCCGCTCACCCCCGGCAGCGGCTCCTCGCGGGCCGGGTAGATCTCGGTGACGCACGCCGCATCCGCCGCGGCGAGCGCCTCGGCAAAGCCAAAGGCGAGGTGGGCAGTGCGCGAGTAGAGGTGCGGCTGGAAGAGCGCGAGGACACGACCTGCCTCCCGCACCGCCGCGAGGTCGGCCGCCAGCTCGGCGGGATGGTGCGCATAGCTGTCGAGGACGGTCACGCCGCCGGCTTCGCCCTTCGGCTCGAGGCGCCGGCCGGCGCCGGTGAACTCCACGATCGCGCGTTCGGCGTCGACGCGCGCCACTCCCGCAAGCTCGAGCGCGGCGAGCGCGGCCGCCGCGTTCCGCCGGTTGTGCTCGCCCCGCACCGCGAGCTCGAGCTCGACCGGCGCGAACTCCTCGGCCCGGACGACGTGGGCAACGCCGGCGAGCCAGGCGGCGAAGAACGCCTCGACCTCGCCGCGGGAGCCGAACGTCGTGTGGTGGTCGAGATCGACATTGAGCAGGACGGCAATCTCGGGCCGAAGCGCGCCGACAGACCTATCCGACTCGTCTCCTTCGACGACGAGCCAGCCTGCTCCGGCGCGCGCGTTGCCGCCGAGCTGGGGCACCTGGCCGCCGATGAGGAAGGCCGGATCGAGGCCGAGCCGGTCGAGGCAGAAGGCGATCATCGCGCTGGTCGTCGTCTTGCCATGCGCGCCCGCGACGACGATCGACCGGCGCAGCGAGACGAGCTGGGCGAGCAGCTCCGCGCGAGGCTTCCCGTCCACCTGGCCGGCAAAGGCTGTCGAGACGTAGACCTCCCAGCCCTTCGGCGGGCGCGGCGGCTCGGGCGAGATCTCGATGGCGACGCCGTCGAGGTGCTGGAGGTACGGCGTCTCGACCCGATCCCAGCCGGCGACCTCAGCACCCCAGGCCTGCGCGAGCAGCGCGTAGCCGCTCATGCCCGCACCGCCGATCCCGGCGATCCAGATGCGCCTACCGGCGAGCGGCTGCGAGGCCGACGAGCTCATCGGCGATCTCCTCTGCTGCGTCGGGCTTGGCGGCCGCGTGCATCGCGGCGGCCATCGCTGCACGGCGGTCGCGGTCGGCGAGCAGCTCCTCGATGACGTCCGGCGCCCGCGCCGCCTCCCGCTCGGGCACGACAATCGCGCCTCCGGCCTCCGCGAACCAGCGCGCGTTCTTCTCCTGATGCTGTCCCGTCGCGAACTCGCCGGGAACGAGGACGGCGGGAAGGCGCGCGGCGGCGAGCTCCCACACGGAGCCGCCCGCTCGCGCGAGCACGACATCCGCGGCACCGTACGCAACGCCGATCTCCTCGATGAACGGACGGAGGATGTAGTCGGGCCGCGTTACCCGCCGGCGCAACTCCGGATAGTCACGCTCGCCGCAGAGGTGAATGACGGCCGGGCCGGACTCCGCCCACGCGTCGAGCGCCACGTCGTTCAGGAGGCGCGCGCCGAGGGAGCCGCCGAAGACGAGCACGACGCTCGCGTCCTCGACCAGGCCGAGCTCCTGCCGCGCAGCCGTCCGGTCGCGGGGTTGCGAAGCGGCGGGGATCGGGCGACCGACGGCGCGGTACTTCTCCCCGTCACGCCCGACCGGGAGGGCCAGGAAGACGCGGTCGGCGAGCGGGGCCGCGAGCCGGTTGGCGAGCCCGAGGTGTGCATCCGCCTCCGTCAGCGCGCACGGGATCCCGCGCAGCCGCGCGGCGAGGACCATCGGCCCAGCCACGTAGCCGCCGGCGCCGAGGACGGCGTCCGGGCGTCGCTCGCGCAGAATTCGGAGGCACGCGGCAGGGGCGGCGAGCGCCTGTCCCGCGGCCCGGAGCAGCGCCGGGCCCGGCCGGCGTGGCAGTCCTGAGACGGCGAAGGAGTCGAACTCGTAGCCGCGCTCGGGAACGAGCGTCGCCTCGACTCGGTCAGGCGAGCCGGCGAACGTCACGAGCCCGCCGCGGCGTCGTAGCGCTTCGGCGACTGCGAGCGCCGGCGCGACGTGTCCGACCGTCCCGCCGGCCGCGATCAGGAACCGCAGCTGCCGCTCGTCCGCCATTACGGGCGATGTTAAGGAGGACGCCCACCGCGCCGAGCATCACCACGAGGCTGGAGCCGCCGTAAGAGACGAACGGAAGGGGGATTCCGGTCAGTGGCGCGACTCCGACGACCGCCGCAATGTTGATCGCAGCCTGGCCGCAGACGAGCGCCGTAATCCCCGCGGCAAGCCGCTTGGCGAACGGATCGCGACAGGCGAGCGCGAGCCTGATCCCGGCATATGCGAAGACGGAGAACGCGAGAAGGACGAGCGTGACGCCGATCAGGCCGAGCTCCTCGCCAACGACGGCGAAGATCATGTCGGTCGGCGCCTCGGGCAGATAGTGGAGTGGCTCGATGCCCTGGCCGAGCCCGCGGCCGAAGATCCCGCCCGAGCCGAGGCTGATCAGCGCCTGCACGTTCTGGAGGCCGGCGCCGGTGGGGTCCTTCCAGGGATCGAGGAACGTGAGGAGGCGAGCGCGGCGGTACGGCGACGACCAGGCGGCGATGGCGGCGAGCGAGATGACCAGGCCATACGCGGTGGCGAGCAGCGAGACCCGTGTCCCCGAGACGAGCAGGATCGCGCCCACCACGAGCAGCAGGGTCAGCGCAGTGCCGAGGTCGGGCTCGACGAGCACGAGACATGCGAAGCCGCCGACGAGGAGGCCGATCGGGCGGCCGAGCTCCTTGAGCGTCCGCGGCGGCGGTCGCCGCGAGAGGTAGGCCGCGGTCCAGACGACGAGCGCGAGCTTCGCGAGCTCGGACGGCTGGAAGGCGAGCGGACCGACCGCAATCCAGCGGCGGGCGCCGTTGATCCGCGCGCCGACGGCGAGCACGGCGAGGCAGAGGACGAGAGCGCTGACGACGAGGCTGGGCGCGAGGGTGCGCAGCCGCTCGAGATCCATCCGGGCAAGGATGAACAGCACGACCAGGCCGGCTACGGCGAAAAGCACCTGCCGCTCGACATAGCCCTGCGGGTTGGCGTTGCCGAGCGCGGCCGACCCCGACGTGGCGCTGTAGACCATGACGAGCCCGAACAGGACGAGGGCCGTCGTGACGAGGACGAGGAGGTTCCACTCGAGCTGGAGTGGCTTTGCCTTCGCCCTTTCGCTCACGCGAGCCCCTCAACGAGGCGGCGGAACGTCTCGCCTCGTTCCTCGAAGTTCGCGAACTGGTCGTAGCTCGCGCAGGCGGGCGAAAGGAGGACGACGTCGCCGGCTTCTGCGTCGGCTGCCGCGTGCGTGATGGCGCTCGCGAGATCGGCGGCGCGGTCGTAGCTGCGGCCGGCGGCGTCGAGCGCGGCCGCGAGCTCGTCGCTCGCCTCCCCGATCAGGTAGATCGAGGCGACGGTCTCGGGCAGCTCGCTTGCGAACGGCCCGAAGTCCTCTCCCTTGAGTGAGCCGCCGAGGATGAGCCGCAGCGGCGCGTCGTAGGCGGCGACGCCGCGGCGAGCGGCGGCGGTATTCGTGGCCTTCGAGTCGTTGATCCAGCGGACACCTCGCAGCTCGCGCACGACCTCGAGCCGGTGCGGGACGCCGGGGAAGGTGCGGAGCGCCCCGGCGATAGCCTCGTCGGAGATCCCCGCGGCGCGGGCGGCGGCTGTGGCCGCAGCTGCGTTCTCGCGGTTGTGGCGGCCCGGAATCAGCGGCTCGGCGGGCAGCGGGTCGTCCGCGGAGAACTCGATCCCGCCGATCCCGAAGCCGCGCGGCACGACCTTGGTGTGTGCGCGCTCGAAGATGCGGAGCTTCGCGTCGCGGTACGCCTCGAAGCTGCCGTGGCGATCGAGATGGTCGGGCTCGAGGTTGAGGAGAACTGCGACTTCGCAGCTCAGGGTCTCGACGTCCTCGAGCTGGAAACTCGACAGCTCGCAAACGATCCAGGACTCCGGCCGCGCCGTCTCGGCGGCGTCGGTGAGGGCGCGCCCGACGTTGCCCGCGACCTCGACGTCCTCGCCGTCGACCCGGAGGATCGCGCCGAGTAGCTCGGTCGTCGTTGTCTTGCCGTTCGTCCCCGTCACGCCGATCAACCGCGCCCCCGCCGGGAGCAGCCGGTAGCCGAGCTCGACCTCGCTCCAGAGCGGGATGCCGCGGGCGCGGGCGCCGGCGGCGAGCGGCGATTCTCCGGGCACGCCCGGGCTCTTGACGACAAGGTCGATCCCCTCGAGCAGCGATTCATCCTCCGTCCCGAGGTGGAGTTCGACGCCGGCGCCGGCGAGCCTGCCTGGGTCGTTGCCGATGTCGATGTCGATGTCGAGCTCGATGTCGGCGGAGCGGTCGGCGAGGACGGTGCCAACGCCGCGCCGAGCGAGCGCCAGCGCGGCCGCCCGGCCGGAGCGCGCCGCGCCGATCACAAGCGCACGCCGCGGCAGCCAGGCCCGCGCGGGAGACGACTGTTCGGGACGTGTCCCGCTCACGGCGCACGTTCCCCCCCAATGGGGGGCGATGGGCCCCTACGGTCAGCGTACGCGCGCAGTTGTGTCGTGCAGATCGAGGGTTGCCGGCGCATTCGTGACGATTTCGGCGCCGGAGAGCCGGCTCCTCATCGGCGGGTTGCGGTCACCCAGGCCGCGACGCGGCGGAAAGTCAACGTCGTCCCCGCGAGCGCCTTCACGTGCGCGGTCAGCAGCTCCAGCTCCGCCGGCTCGAACGTCCGCGCCCAACGCGCGCGCAGCGTCGGCTCACCCGCGGCGCCAACGGCATCGAGGCGCGCGTCCGTCGAGCGCTCGTCCACGAGCCACTCCTCCTCCTCGCTTTCGAGCTCCACCGTCACGTCCGCAAAGCCCGCCTCCCGCAACGCCGCCGTGAGCGACTCGTCGTCGAAGCGCAGCAGCGGCGACGTCGCCGCGTGGGCCTCCCACTCCGCCCCGACGCGCTCGGCCAGCTCCGCCCCGAGCGGCGTCCAGTCGACCATCGTGGCGATGGACGAGCCCTTTCGGTTTACCGGCTCGAAGCAGGAGAGGCGCCCGCCCGGCCGCAGCACCCGGAACAGCTCTCGCGCCGCCTCCTCGAGATCCTCGACGTGCATCAGCACCGCCCGGGTCACGGCCGCATCGGCCGACGCATTCGGCAGCGGCAGCACCACCGCGTCGCCGACGAGGTAGGTGATCCCGCCGGCCTCGAGCGCGTGCGCCGTCGCGAGCAGCTCCTCGAGCGCGTCCACCTCGGGCTCGACGGCGATCACCCAGCCGTCGTCGATCCGCTCGCGCGCGCCGAACGTCAGCAGCCCCGTACCCGCGCCGAGGTCGAGCACGTCGTCCCCGGCCTGCAGGCCCGCGCGGTCGAGAACGAGGTCGCGCGTCTCCTCCAGCATCTGCAGGGCGCGCTCGCGCTCCTCCTCCGTCAGATGCGCAAAACGACCCTCGCGGAGCCACTCCGCCCAGGTCGTCATCCGTGGGCGAACGGGAAGTAGTAGCGGTAGTAGAGCGCGAAGCCTGCCGCGCACAGCAGTCCCCCGACGATCCAGAAGCGCACGGTGATCTTCGTCTCGGACCACGCCTTCATCTCGAAGTGATGGTGGATCGGCGCCATGAGGAAGACGCGCCGCCCGAAGCGCTTGAACGAGAACACCTGGATCATCACCGAGAGCGCCTCGATCACGAAGATGCCGCCGATCAGGAGGAGCAGCACCTCGACCTTCATCATGATCGCGAAGGCCGCGAGCGCCCCGCCGAAGGCCATCGAGCCGGTGTCGCCCATGATCATCTCGGCCGGCGAGGCGTTGAACCAGAGGAAGCCGACCGCGGCCCCGATCAGCGCCGCGCCGACGATTGCGAGGTCGAGCTTCGTCAGGTTCCGGTGAGCCGCGGGACCTGATCGGACGTACGAGACGACGTTCATCGCCGTGAACGTGAACAGAGCGATGATGCCCGTCCCGCCGAGCAGCCCATCCACGCCATCGGCGAGGTTCGTCCCGTTCGCCGCGCCGCCGATGATGAGAAACAGGAACGGATACCAGCCCCACGACAGCGGCACGGAGACGTCGACGACCGGGATGTAGACGTCGGTGCTCAGGTGCAGGTGGTGCGCGATGACCGCGACGACGAACGTGACGCCGGCGAGGAGCAGCAGCTTCCAGCGGCCGGGTAGGCCGAGCGACCGCTTGTGCGTGAGCTTGATGAAATCGTCGAGAAACCCGATCGCGCCGCAGGCGAGCGTCGTGAACAGCACCGTCAACGCTTGCAGGCGGTAGTGGCTCACCGGCAGGAAGCCGACCGACGCTGCGCAGAGGATCAGCAGGCCGCCCATCGTCGGTGTCCCCTGCTTGGCGAAATGGTGCTGCGGCCCCTCCTCGCGGATGTGCTGGCCGAACTCGTTGCGGCGCAGGAACTCGATGAACCGCGGCCCGACCAGAAGCGAGACGCCGAGCGCGACGCCGGCGGCGACGAGGACGCGAATCATGCGCGTCCCTCCAGCAATGCGTCCGCGACGACCTCCAGGCCGACGGAGCGGGAGCCCTTGACGAGAATCGCGTCGCCCGGCTGCACGAGATCCCGCACGACGGCAATCGCTTCCACCGCGGTTGCGACCCACTCGTCGGGGGCGTAGTGCCGGGCGTGCTCGCCGACGCCGAGCACGACATCGACGCTCTCCGCCTGACGCGCTATCTCCTCGTGGTAGCGCCGCGCCTCCGGCCCGAGCTCGGCCATCTCGCCGAGGATCGCGACGGTTCGGCGGCCGTTCGCACGCTCGAGCAGATGGGCGAGCGCAGCACGCATCGCGACGGGATTCGCGTTCCAGGCGTCGTTGAGGAGAAGCCCGCCGCCCGGCAGCTCCACCTCCTGCGAGCGCCAGAGCGAGAAGGCGACGTCAACCGGCTCGCGTGGCGGCTCGAGGCCGAGCGCCGCCGCGGCGGTCAGCGCAGCCGCGGCGTTCGTCGCCTGGTGACGCGCGGCGAAGCCGAAGACGACGTCGCGGCCGTGCCAGCCGATGTGCGTGCGGCCGTCGCGCACCTCGGCCTCGGGCGGCGCGAAACGGCGCACCTCGAGCCCGTCCGGCACGAACGGCTCGAGTTCCGCTGCGTCCTCTGGAAGAACGGCGACGGCGCCCGGCTCGAGCTCTTCGAGCAGCTCCGCCTTCGCGCGCGCGATGTTGGCGAGGCTGCCGAGCTGCTCGAGGTGGACGGGGGCGATCGCGGTGATGACGCCGACGTGCGGCTTCGCGATCTTCGCCAGCTCGCGGATCTGGCCCGCGCCGCGCATCGCCATCTCCGTCACGACGACCTCGGTGTCCGGCTCGATCAGGCAAAGGGTCAACGGCAAGCCGATCTCGTTGTTGAAGCCGCGCGGCGCCGCCACCGTGTTTCGGTGCGGGCGAAGCAGAGCGGCGAGGATGTCTTTCGTCGACGTCTTGCCGACCGATCCCGTGATCCCCACGATGCGAGCATCGCTACGGGCGCGGACGGCACTGCCGAGCGCGGCGAGCGCCGCATACGGGTCGTCGGGAACGAGCGTCGCCACAGCGCCGCGTGTGAGCGCGTCCTCGAGGAACGCTTCTCCCCCGGCAACCGCGACGAAGAGGTCGCCCGGCTCGATCACGCGAGAGTCGACCTGGACGCCGGAGATCGCGTCCGCGTCGCCCTCGAGTGCGCCCAGCGAAAGCGCGCGCACCTCGGCGAGCGGCAGGGGAATCAGCTTGCCGCCTCCATCCGCGCCTTCAAGGCCTCCTTCGCCGTCTCACGGTCGTCGAACGGAACGGTGCGGTCGGCGAACTGCTGGCCCTGCTCGGCGCCCTTGCCGGCGATGAGGACGACGTCGCCGGGCCGGGCGAGCTCGACGGCGCGGACGATCGCCGTCGAGCGGTCCAACTCCAGCTCGACGTCCCGCTCCGCGCCGGCGACCATCTCGGCCGCGATCGCCTCGGGATCCTCGCTGCGCGGGTTGTCGGAGGTGACGATCGCAACGTCGGCGAGCTCGGCGGCCAGCCTGCCCATCAACGGCCGCTTGCCGCGGTCGCGGTCGCCGCCCGCGCCGACGACGCAGATGACGCGGTTGCCATTCGCGAGCTCGCGCGCCGCGCGCAGGACGTTCTCCAGCGCGTCGGGCTTGTGGGCGTAGTCGACGAGCACGTGGAAGGGCTGCCCGGCGTCGACCGACTCGAAGCGGCCCGGCACGCCACGCACGGACTCGAGCCCTTGCCGGATCGCGGCGTCCTCGATGCCGAGCGCCCGCGCCGCATGAAGCGCGGCGAGCGCGTTCTCGACGTTGAAGCGGCCGCGCAGCTTGAAGTCGATTCCCTGGAGCGCGGCGGCGTCCTCGGCGCCGAACGTGACGGCATCGGGCAGCTCCTCCGCCAGCCGCCGCCCGTATTCGTCCCCAATGTTGACCACCGGGATCGGTCGTGGCTCGACGAGGAAGAGCGTGCGCTTCGCCTGGAAGTACGACTCCATGTCGCCGTGAAAGTCGAGGTGATCCTGGCTGAGGTTCGTGAAGACGAGGACCTCGAAGCGCACGCGGTCGAGCCGGTGGAGAACGGACGCGTGCGACGACGCCTCCATCGCGCAGGAGCGGTCGCCGGCGTCGAGCATCTCCCGGAACGTCCGCTGCAGGTCGATCGCCTCCGGAGTCGTCCGCACCACCCCGCGCCGCTCGCCGCCGACGCGCGCCTCGATCGTCCCGAGTAGCCCCGGCCGCTTGCCCGCGGCGGCGAGGATCGCGAAGAGAAGGAACGTCGTCGTGGTCTTGCCGCTCGTCCCTGTCACGCCGATCACCTCGAGCTCGCGCGTCGGCTCCCCGAAGAAGACGTCCGCGGCCGGCGCCATCGCCGCGCGAGCATCGCCGACGACGAACTGCGGCACCTCGAGCTCGAGCGGCCGCTCGACGACGAGCGCGACCGCGCCGCCCGCGACCGCCTCCGCCGCGAAATCGTGGCCGTCGGCGCGCTCGCCCGGCACGCAGAAGAACAGCGCGCCGGGACTGAGGGCACGGGCGTCGTAGGCGAGATCGCGCACCTCACCCGAAAGGCTCCCGAGCACCTCCACCGGCTCGAGCGCAGCGACGAGGCGCTCCAGATCCATCGCCGCGAGACTCTACCGCGCCCTAGTGGATACGCAGATCAGGCGGGATTTCGAGGTACTGGAGGTCGAAGGAGGCGATCTGCTCGAAGGCCGGCGCCGCGACGAGGCCGCCGTAGATCTGTCCGTGCGGCTCGTCGACGCTGACGAGCACGAGCAGGCGTGGATGCGACGCCGGAACCATCCCGACGAACGTCGCCACGTACTCCCCGGGCAGGTAGCCGTGCCCGCCCGGCTTCTGCGCCGTCCCCGTCTTGCCGGCGACGCTGTAGCCGGGAACCTTCGCGAGCACCGCCGTCCCCTGGTCGGAGACGACGCCCTTGAGCATGTTGAGCAGCTCGGAGTCGATCGCCGGCGTGAGGATCCGGCGCTTGTGGAGCTTCGGCGGCTCCTCGCCCAGCACGTGGTCGACGAGATGCGGCTGCACCCAGACCCCGCCGTTCGCGATCGCCCCATAGACCGAGGCGAGCTGGATCGCGGTCACCGAGACGCCCTGGCCGATCGGCACGTTGCCGATCGTCGAGCCGGACCAGTACGACGGCAGGATCCCGGGGCTCTCGCCTGGGAAGTCGATGCCAGTCGTCCGGCCGAATCCGAAGCGCGCCATCCACCGCTTCAAGCCGGCCTCGCCGAGGTACTTCTCCGCGATCTCGACCGTGCCGATGTTCGAGGAGCGCTGGAGGATCTGCGAGACCTTCAGCCGCTCGGTGCCGTGTTGCTCGGCGTCGTGGATCACGCGGTCGGCGACCCGGAGCGAGCCGGGGACGGTGAACTCCGTGTTCGGCGTGATGTCGTGCTGTGACAGCGCACCGCTGATCGTCACGACCTTGAACACCGAGCCGGGCTCGAAGACGTCGTTGACGGCGTGATCGACGGTCAGCCGGTGCGCGTAGGCCTGGGGAAACGTGTTCGCGTTGTAGCCCGGCTCCTGCGCCATCGCGAGGATCGCGCCGGTGCGCGGGTCGAGGACGATCGCGGTCGCGTCCTTCGCCTGCCACTGGCGCACGGTCGACACCAGCACCTGCTCGGCGTCGGCCTGGATGTGACTGTCGAGAGTGAGGAACACGTCCTTGCCGTCGCGGGCCGGCTGCTCCTGCTGCGTGCCGATCACCTGGCCGAGCGCGTCGCGGACGACGACGGCGCTGCCCGCCCTGCCGGACAGAACGCTGTTCAGCTGGAGCTCGAGCCCGGCGAGCCCGTTGTTGTCGACTCCCGCGTAGCCGAGGACGGGCGCGGCGACCGTGCTCTGCGGGTAGTTGCGCTGCTGGTCGGACGTGAACGTGAAGCCGGTCAGGTTCCTCTTGGCGAGCCGGGACGCCTTCGCCGGCGGCGCTTTCCGCTCGACGTAGACGAAGCCGAGCTTGCGCTGGGTGAGCGCGCGATAGACCGGACGCTCGGGAATCCCGAGCACCTTCGCCACGACCTTCGCGTCGCTCCGCGGATCCGTGATCTGTTGCGGATCGGCGATGACGTCGGTCGCCTGCTCGCCGATCGCGAGCGGCGTCCCGAGCCGGTCGAAGATCGTCCCCCGCCCCGCCGGCAGCACGATCGAGAGCTTGGTCTGCAATCGCGCGGCAGAGCTGAGCGACGCTGCGCGCACGGTCTGGAGGTACGCGGTGCGCGCTCCGAGCGCCCCGAAGACGACGAGGATCAGCAGGAGCAGAAGGCGGAGTCGCGAGTTGACGATCCGCATGCGCATGGGTCGAGGCTAGGGGGCGGTCAGGACGAGGTAGCCGGTGTCGGCCGCCGGCGCCTGGATCAGACCGAGCCTGCGCGCCGCCGCCTCGACGCGCGGCGCGGAGCGCGCAGCCGAAAGCTGCGAGTCGAGCGCCTGGATCTGGGACTGCTTCTGCGCGATCTCCGTATCGAGCTGGTGGACGGAGACGTTGGCGCGCAGGACGGCGACGTTCACCGCGACGACGCCGGCGAGGAGCACGGCGAAGAGCACCATCCAGACGATGTGCGCGCGGACGCGGTGGACGTGCCGGCGCCGCGGGCGAGTGGTGCTC
>JBOGZU010000011.1:0-68473 GCA_050697455.1 Gaiellaceae bacterium
TCGCACCCCGGCGGCGCCGGCGCGCGCGCCGGCGACCGCGCTTCAGAAGGCGGGCCGGCGCGCCTTCCTGAGCGGCGCCTGCTCGAGCTGCCACGACATCCGCGGCACGAGCGCGAGCGGCTACGTCGGCCCCGACCTGACGCACCTTGCGAGCCGCACGACGCTCGCCGGCGTGATGCTCGCGAACCGCCCGGGCGAGCTCGCGCACTGGATCTCCCAGCCGCAGGAGATCAAGCCCGGGAACCTGATGCCGGATCTGCAGCTTTCGGGCGCGCAACTGCGCGCGCTCGTCGCCTACCTCCGGAACCTCAAGTAATGGCGACCGTCGTCTACGAGGAGCGGCTCGAGCGGATGTGGCAGCCGCGGCCCGGCGTGCTCGGCTGGTTGATGACGACCGACCACAAGCGGATCGGGCTTCTCTACTTCTGGACGACGCTCGTGTTCTTCGGCGCCGGCGGCGCCGAGGCGCTGCTCATCCGCACCCAGCTCATCGCCCCGAACCAGCACGTCGTCGGGCCATCGACCTACGACCAGCTTTTCACCATGCACGGGCTCACGATGATCTTCTTCTTCATCATCCCGATGACGACGGGGGCGTTCGGCAACTACCTCCTGCCGCTGATGATCGGCGCGCGGGACATGGCCTTCCCGCGGATGAACGCCCTCAGCTTCTGGATCTTCCTGGGCTCGGGGATCTTCATCTACACGAGCCTCGCCCTCGGGATGGCGCCGAACGCCGGCTGGTTCAACTACGTGCCGCTCGCGAACGCGAGGTTCGACCCGGGCCACGCGATCGACTTCTTCTGCCTCGGGATCATCTTCAACGGGATCGCGTCGAGCCTGACCGCGGCGAACTTCATCGTCACGATCCTCAAGCTGCGCGCGCCGGGGATGTCGTTCAACCGGATGCCGCTCTTCTGCTTCGCCTTTCTCGCGGCGTCGTTCGGCCTGCTCTTCGCGCTGCCCTCGCTGACCGCGGACACGATCTTCCTCTTCCTCGACCGCAACGTCGGCACTCACTTCTTCGACGTCGCGCAGGGCGGCTCGGCGCTGCTCTGGCAGCACCTGTTCTGGATCTTCGGCCACCCGGAGGTCTACATCCTCATCGTCCCTGCCTTCGGGATAGCCACGGAGATCATCCCCGCCTTCACGCAGCGGCGGGTCGTCGCGTTCCCGCTGGTCGCCGTCGCCGAGCTGCTCGTCGTCTTCATCGGCTTCGGCGTCTGGGCGCATCACATGTTCGCGACGGGGATGCCGACGATCACGGTCGTCTTCTTCGCGGCTGCGACGGCGGTGGTCGTCATCCCGAGCACGATCCAGGTCTTCGCCTGGTGCATGACCTTCATCACGGGCACGGCGCGCTTCAAGACGCCCCTGCTCTTCATAGCGGGCTTCATCTTCATGTTCGTCGCCGGCGGCCTGACCGGGATCATGTTCCTGGCGGTGCCGTTCGACCAGCAAGTGACGGACACCTACTTCGTCATCGCCCACTTCCACTACATCATCTTCGGCGCCGCCGTCTTCCCGATCTTCGCCGGCCTGTACTTCTGGTTCCCGAAGGTGACGGGAAAGCTCTACTTCGAGCTGCCCGGCCAGATCAGCTTCTGGATCATCTTCATCGGGACGAACCTTCTCTTCTTCCCGATGCACATCGTCGGCTTGGAGGGGATGCCGCGGCGGAACTACACGTATCCGGCCGGGCTCGGCTGGGGGCCGGCCAACCTCGCGGAGACGATCGGCTCCTACATCACGACGGTCGGGATCGTGGTGCTGCTCGCGAACCTCGTCGTCAGCTATTTCCGCGGGCCGATCGCGGGGCCGGATCCGTGGCACGGCGCGACGCTCGAGTGGACGATCCCGTCGCCGCCGCCGGAGTACAACTTCGCGGTCATCCCGAAGGTCTCGAGCGCGTACGCGAATTGGGATCACGATGACCGGGAGGACGACCGCCGCCGGCTCGAGCAGGGGGTGATGGTGCTCGAGCAGGGCCACCAGCAGCCGGTCAGCTCGCCCGTCGACGGCTGGTGGGCGGAGATCGCCGAGATGCCGCACGACTCGCCGTGGCCGATCCTGCTCGGCTTCGCGCTCTCGCTCGTCTTCGTCTTCGTCCTGCTCCACCTCTACACCGTCGCCTGCTTCGCCGCCGGCCTCGTCGCGATCACGCTGCTCGGCTGGCACGGCGAGGAGCCCGAGGAGGCGGAGGCATGAGCGGCTACGGCATCGCGTCGGCGCGTCCGCGTGGGCCGCGGCTCGCGGTCTGGGGGATGGCGATGCTCGTCGCGAGCGAGGCGACGCTCTTCGGCACCTTCATCGGCACCTATTACTACCTCCGCTTCAGCGACCTCAACTGGCCGCCGCCGGGGACGCCCGAGCCGCATGTCGTCATCCCGCTCGTCATGGCCGGAGTGCTCGCGACTACGAGCCTGCCGATGTGGCTCGCCGCTCGAGCAGTGCGCGGCGCCCGCCTCTGGACCGCGCGCGCCTTCCTGACGCTCGCCCTGATCGTGCAGTGCGGCTACTTCGCCTACGAGGTGCACGACTACGTCCACCAGCTCCACGCGTCGCAGCCGCAGGACAACGCGTACAGCTCGATCTACTACACGCTGCTCGGCGCCGATCACGCGCACGTCGCGGTCGGGATCGTGCTCAGCGTCTGGCTGCTCTGGAAGCTCTCCGGCGGGCTGACGGCCTACCGGCGCAACGCCACGCAGGTCGTCGCCTTCTACTGGCACGCCGTCAACATCCTCACCCTGATCGTGATCGGGGTCCTGACGAGCGCTGCGGTATGAGACTGCGGCGGCTGAACATCGTGCAGTGGATCGGCGTCGTCGTCGCGCCCGTCGCATGGACGCTCCAGCACGTCGTCGGCTTCGGGATCGCGCAGGCGCGGTGCAGCATCGGCGGCGAGCACTGGGGGATCTCCAACACGACGTGGGAGCTGGCGCTCCTGGCGTGCGCCGCGCTGCTGGTCGTGAGCTCGGAGGTCGCCGCGGTCGCCGTCTTCCGCGCGACGCGCGAGGCGAACTACGGCGACGGCCCGGCAGGAGAGGGACGCTGGAACGGCGCGCTGCCGCAGACGCGGCTCCATTTCTTCGCCACGGCGGCGATGGTGGCGAACGTCCTCTTCCTCGCGATCCTGCTCATGGACGGCTTCGCCTCGGCACTGGAGAAGGCGTGCGTCGGGTCCTAGCGATCGCCGTCGCGGTGCTTCTGCTGGCGGCGGGATCCGCGGGCGCGGCGACTCCGAAGAGCCCGCTCGCCGGCTACGGCTACCACCTCTACGGCGAGTACTGCCTTCGCTGCCACAACACCGGGCTCGCGCCGTCGCTGCACGGGGTCGGCGCGCTCGCGGCCGACTTCTACCTGCGCGCCGGCCTCATGCCCCTCCGGCAGATCGGCCTGCAGCCGCAGCGCCGGGCGCACGCCTTCTTCGGAGATCGTCAGATCCGCGCGCTCGTCGCCTACATCGCGAGCTTCGGCGGGCCGCCCATCCCGAAGCCGAGCCCTTCGCGCGGCAGCCTCTCCGAGGGGATGAGCCTGTTCACCGAGCACTGCGCCGGCTGCCATCAGGTCGTCGCCCAGGGCGGCTACGTCACCGGCGCGCTGCCGCCGCCGCTCAATCAGGGGACGACGTCGCTCGAGGTCGCGGAGGCGGTGCGGATCGGGCCGTACGTGATGCCGAAGTTCTCGCGGCAGGCGATCAGCGACCGCCAGCTCGACTCGATCGTCCGCTACGTCGCCTACGCGAACCGGCCCTACCACCCGGGCGGCTGGGGCCTCGACTTCCTCGGCCCGGTCACCGAAGGGCTCGTGACGTGGTTCATCGCGATTCCGCTGCTGCTCGGGCTCTGCCTGCTGATCGGAAAGAGGCTCTCCTCCTCATGAGGCGTCTCGCGAATGCGCTCGTCACGGCGCTCGTGCTCCTGCTCGGGCGTCGCCGTCGGCCGCGGCACGACGACGACCCGAACCGGGTCATCCCGGAGCAGCCGCCGAACCAGGCCGCGGAGCTCGGAGTGCTCGCGCTGTTCGGGCTCTCGTCGCTCGCGGCTCTCGGCTTCGTCCTCATCTACGCGTTCGCGGAAGACATCCCGAACGCCACGCAATTCCTCGGGCTGAGCATCGGGCTCTCGCTCATCTTCCTCGCCTTCGCGCTCGTCATCACCGGTCTCAAGCTCGTCCCGACGGAAGAGCTCGAGGACGAGTACCCGCCCGAGGAGCACCCGCGCGAGCAGGAGATCATCGCCGAGTACGTCGACCAGGCCGGCACCGGGATCACGCGCCGCCGTTTCTTCAAGCTCGGCCTGCTCGGCGCGGGCGGTGCGCTCAGCCTCGCCCTCCTCGCGCCGGCCGTCTCGTTCGGGCCGCTCTTCCGCGTCGGCGACTTCCTCCGGACGCCGTGGCGGCGGGGCAAGCGCCTCGTCGACGAGCACGGCCATCCCTACAAGGCGTCGGACGTGCAGGAGAACGACTTCTACCTCGCCTTCCCCGAGGGCGCCGGCGACACGGAGAAGGAGCAGATGGCGGCATCGCTCGTACTCGTCCGCCTGCCGCCCGATCAGCTCCGGCTGCCGCTGCACCTGCACGGCTACGACGCGCACGGGATCCTCGCCTACTCGCGGATCTGCACCCACGCCGGCTGCGCGATCACGCTCTACCGCGCGCCGCTCTACCAGCCCGACGAGCCGACGCCGGCGCTCGTCTGCCCTTGCCACTACTCGACCTTCAACCCGGCGACCGGCGGCACCGTTACCTTCGGGCCGGCCGGACGCGACCTGCCGCTGCTGCCGATCTACAAGGACTCGAACGGCTATCTCCGCGCCAAGGGGAACTTCGACGGGCCGGTCGGGCCCTCGTGGTGGGGCGTGCGGATCTGGAACGCGCAGCCGTGACGAACGGCGCGCCCGCCACCCGCAGCACCGTGCGCTGGCTCGACAAGCGCAGCGCGAGCGCGCCGTTCCTGAAGAAGGCGCTGCGCTACCTCTTCCCCGATCACTGGTCGTTCCTCCTCGGCGAGATCGCGCTCTACGCCTTCGGCGTCCTCGTCCTGACCGGGATCTACCTGACGTTCTTCTTCGTCGACTCGACGAAGGAGGTCGTCTACCACGGTCCGTACGGCCCGCTCTACGGCCAGAAGATGAGCGAGGCGTACCAGTCGGTCGTGCACCTCTCCCTGCAGGTGCGCGCCGGCCTGCTCATCCGCCAGACGCACCACTGGGCGGCGAACATCTTCGTCGCGGCGATCGTCCTCCACCTCTTCCGCGTCTTCTTCACGGGCGCCTACAGGAAGCCGCGCGAGCTGACCTACTGGATCGGCGTGACGATTCTGATGCTCACGCTGCTCGAGGCGTACATGGGCTATTCGCTCGTCGACGACCTGATGTCGGGGATGGGCCTCGTGATCGGCTATTCGGTCGGGCTGGCGCTGCCGTTCGTCGGCGAGAACCTCATGAACTGGCTGTTCGGCGGGATCTTTCCGGGCAGCTCGCAGCTCTGGCCGCGGATGTACATCGCGCACGTCCTGATCTTCCCGATCCTGATCGGGCTGCTGCTCGGCGCGCACCTCGTGCTCGTCGCACTGCGGCATCACACGCAGTTCAAGCGGAAGCGGAAGCAGACGGAGAAGACGATCGTCGGCGTGCCGCTCTGGCCCGGGCAGACGCCGCGGTCGGTGGGGCTCGCGCTCGGGACGACCGGCTTTCTCTTCCTGCTCGGCGGCCTGGTCGAGATCAACCCGATCTGGCTGTGGGGGCCGTACCACACGTACTCCTCGACCAATGGCGCGCAGCCGGACTGGTACCTCGGCTGGCTGATCGGCGGCCTACGGCTCATGCCGAGCTTCGACTTCACGATCGGGAGCTACACGGTCGTCCCGAACCCGTTCTGGGGCGGCGCCGCGTTCCCGCTCGTCGTCTTCGGCTTCCTCTATTTCTGGCCGTGGATCGAGCGGAAGTTCACCGGGGATCAGGCGTTCCACAACCTGCTCGACCGGCCGCGCGACGCGCCCGCGCGGACGGGGATCGGGGTCGGGATGATCACCTGGGTCGTGCTCGTCTTCCTCGCCGGCGGCGCCGATCGCGTCTTCGTCCTGTTCGGGATCTCCTACATCGCGCAGATCTGGGTGTACCGCGTGATCGTCTTCGTGCTCCCGGTCGCCTTCGGGGTCGCGACGTGGTGGCTGTGCAGGGCGCTGCAGGCGAGCGAGCGAGTCGTCGCGGCGCGCCACGAGGCGGAGGCCGAGGCCCGGCTGGCGCGCATCAAGCGCGGCGACGAGCCGCCGGCGCCCGCGGATCCCGGCACGGTGGCGTGACGAATGAGGCACTCCTCCGTGCAGTACCTGGTACCGCGCCGTTTCTGTGACGTCTCTGTGTCGAGATGGCTACGCGGCGAGACGAGGCGCCCGGCGATTCGGGAGCCAGCTAGGCGATCGTCGCGGCCAGCTCTGCCACGTCGACCGCGCGGCCCGTGTCGACGCGGATCGTCTCGCCCGGTAGCTCGAGTGGGTCGTGGCGTCCTGTCTCGACGGCGGCCCGGAGCGCTGCGATTCGTTGTCGACGTGGCCGGGATGACGCTCGCGGGAGCGGTAACGCTCGAGCAGCAACTCGAGCGGCGCGCTGCAGTGCACTTGGACGAAGCGAGCAGGGAGAGCGGCGAGTCGAGCCGCGAACTCGCTCCCGCGGACGAAGTTCCGTTCCAGGACGAGGCTCCCGCCGCCCACGACCGACTCCTCGACGAGAGCGAGCATCGCGAGATACGTCGCCTCCCCGAGCCGACGCGACCACTCGAGGTCGCCGGCGCCGAGCCCGTCGAAGAGCGCCTCCTTGATCGTGTCCTTCGCGATCAGTGGGAGCCGCAACCGCGAAGCGACCTCGTGCGCGACGGTCGTCTTCCCCGCCGCCGGCGGCCCTTGCACGACGACAACGAGCGGCTCCACGGCGCTCTACTCGCTGAGCAGGCGGCGCAGCACGAACTGCAGGATCCCGCCGTGGCGGAAGTACTCGCGCTCGCGCGGGGTGTCGAGGCGGACGCGCGCGCGGAACTCCTTGTCGTCCGCCCGCACCGTCACCTCGTCGGCGTCGCCGCCCTCGACTCCCGTTACAGAGAACTCCTCGCGGCCCGTCAGCCCGAGCGACTCCGGCGTCTCGCCGTCGATGAACTGGAGCGGCAGGATTCCCATCATCAGGAGGTTCGAGCGGTGGATGCGCTCATACGACTCCGCGATCGCGGCGCGCACGCCGAGCAGGTTCGGCCCCTTCGCGGCCCAGTCGCGTGACGAGCCCGAGCCGTACTCCTTGCCTGCGATGACGATCGTCGGGATGCCGTCTGCGCGGTAGCGCTCGGCGACGTCGTAGATCGTGCCTTCCTCGCCGTCCGGGAGGTGGACCGTCCACGTCCCCTCGCTGCCCGGGACGAGCAGGTTCTTGAGGCGGACGTTGGCGAAGGTGCCGCGCACCATCACCTCGTGGTTGCCGCGCCGCGCGCCGTAGGAGTTGAAGCCCTTCCGCTCGACGCCGTGCTCCACGAGGTACTGACCCGCGGGAGAGTCGGGACGGATCGCTCCCGCCGGCGAGATGTGGTCGGTCGTGACGGAGTCGCCCAGCAAAACGAGACACCGCGCCCCCTCGACGTCGCCGACAGCCTCAGGTTCGCGCGACATCCCGTCGAAGTACGGCGGTAAGCGGACGTACGTCGAGTCGTCGGCCCACGCGTAGAGCTCGCCCTCGGGCGTGTCGAGCGCGCGCCAGCGCTCGTCGCCGGTGAAGACGTCGGCGTAGACGTCCGTGAACATCTTTCCCTGCACGGATTCGCCGATCACCGCGTCGATCTCGTCGCGGCTCGGCCAGAGGTCGCGGAGGAAGACGTCCTCGCCGTCGGAGCCCTGTCCCAGCGGCTCGTTGATGAGATCCACGTCCATGCGGCCGGCGAGCGCGTATGCGACGACGAGCGGCGGCGACGCGAGGTAGTTCGCCTTCACCTCGCCGTGGATGCGCGCCTCGAAGTTGCGGTTGCCGGAGAGAACGGCGGCGACGACGAGGTCGCCTTCCGTCACCGCGGCGCTGATCGCGTCGGGCAGCGGCCCGGAGTTCCCGATGCAGGTCGTGCAGCCGTAGCCGACGGTGTTGAAGCCGAGCGCGTCGAGGTAGGTGTCCAGCCCGGCCGCGCGGTAGTACTCGCTCACGACCTTCGAGCCGGGCGCGAGGGAGGACTTGACCCACGGCTTGCGCTCGAGGCCATGCTCGACCGCCTTCTTCGCGAGGAGGCCGGCGGCGATCATCACCGACGGGTTGGACGTGTTCGTGCAGGACGTGATCGCGGCGATCACGACCGAGCCGTGCTCGAGGGCATAGTCCTCGCCGGCCACCTCGATGCGCTTCTTCTCGAGCGTCGCCGTCTTCGCCGGCGCAGGCGCGTCGTCGCCGTCGGAGACGCCGTCCCCGGTGGGCGGATCGCTGGCCGGGAACGAGTCGGCGATCTCCTTGTCGTAGCTCCCGTTCCGCAGCTCGACGCCGAACGTGCCGAGCGAGTCGATGAACATCTCCTTCGCGCGCGCGAGCGGCACGCGGTCCTGCGGGCGGCGCGGCCCGGCGAGCGACGGCTCGACGTCGTCGAGGTCGAGCTCGACGACCTGCGAGTACTCCGGATGCTCCCCCGGCTCGTGCCAGAGGCGGTTCTCCTTGCAGTACGCCTCGACGAGCGCGATCCGTTCCGCGCTGCGGCCGGTGAGGCGCAGGTAGTTGAGCGTCACGTCGTCGACCGGGAAGAAGCCGCACGTCGCGCCGGTCTCGGGGCTCATGTTCCCGAGCGTCGCGCGGTCGGCGAGGGCGAGCGAGCCGACGCCGGGCCCGAAGTACTCCACGAGCTTCCCGACGACACCGGTCTTGCGGAGCAGCTCGGTCACCGTGAGCACGAGGTCGGTCGCCGTCGCGCCCTCGCGCAGCTCGCCGGTCAGCCGGAAGCCGACGACCTGCGGCACGAGCATCGACAGCGCTTCTCCGAGCATCGCTGCCTCGGCCTCGATGCCGCCGACGCCCCAGCCGAGCACGCCGAGGCCGTTGACCATCGTCGTGTGCGAGTCGGTGCCGATGACCGTGTCGGGGAAGGCGACGCCGTCCCGCACCTCGACGACGCGCGCGAGGTACTCGAGGTTGACCTGATGGCAGATGCCGGTGTTCGGCGGCACTACTCGGAAGTTGTCGAAGGCGCCCTGGCCCCAACGGAGGAAGGCGTAGCGCTCCTTGTTCCGCTCGAACTCGAGCTCGACGTTGCGCTCGATCGCGAGCCGTGACGCGAATTCGTCCACCTGGACGGAGTGGTCGATGACGAGCTCGACCGGGATGAGCGGATTGATCGCGCTCGGCGAGCCGCCCTGCTCGTGCATCGCGTGGCGCATCGCCGCAAGGTCGACGACCGCCGGCACACCGGTGAAGTCCTGCAGGAGGACACGGCTCGGCAGGAAGGAGATCTCCTGCGACGGCTCCGCGTCCGCGACCCAATCGGAGACGGCGGCGACCTCTTCGTCCGTCCCGTTGCGGAGGACGTTCTCGAGCAGGATGCGAAGCGTGTACGGGAGCCGCGCGGCGCCGGCGTCGAGCTCGTGGATCTCGTACGTCTCGTCGCCGACTCTGAGTTGGCCCATGCTTCGAGTCTAGAGGCGGGGTAGCACCTACCGCGCCGCGTCAGCTACCGGCCGGCGTGGTCGTCACTTTCGTTCCCTGCTTTGCGATCCGCCCGCGCTGAGGCTCGACGACGTACTTCGGGTCGCGCGCCGACTGGAAGCCGGCCTTGAACACCGACCAGCGGAGGCAGACCTCGCCGGCGCAGACGAGCGCGCCGCCGAGGACGGCCGCGCCACGGCTCCGCTTTCCGCGGGTCGCCAGGAGCGCAGCGCCCGCCGTCGCCATCCCCTTCGCCGCCCACGCGTACTTGCCGGCCTCGCCCTGCTTGTAGACCTCGCCGACCTTTCCGAGCCGCAACTCCATTGTCTGCATCAATGCGCCCTCGGCGAGCACGCCCGCGATCGCGAGCCGCCGCGCCGGCCCGGCCTCGCGCGGGTGGACGACCATGCACGCCGCCGCCCCGGCGCTCGCCGCAGCGCTCGCGCCGAACAGCCACGGCAGCTCGCGCCGCGCCTCGTGCCAGACCGGGATCGCCGTGTCGGCGATGAGCACGCCGGTGTACGTCGCGAGGGGCGGCCCCGCGACCGTCGCGACCGCCTCGGCGAGGAACTTGATCGGCTTCAGGCGCCCGGTGAGCGCGAGGAGTGCCGCGGTGCTCGAGGCGCCGCCGCTCACGAGCAGGATCCAGGAGCCGACGTTCATCGGCGACGTCACCTTGACGACGCGGAACATGTGGTGGAAGCGCTCCGGCCGGCCGAGGTCGGAGATGAGGAAGCCCGGCGAGACGATGTCCGCCAGCGCGCCGATGTAGAGCGAGCGGCGCGCGAGCTTCTCGTGGCCGGTCAGCTTCGCGCTCGACGAAAGGACGGACGAGGCGCCCGCGAGCCCGCCGCTGAAGAGGTAGGCCGGGATCTCCCACGTCCAGGTCGGCTCCTTGACGATCGGCCGGCCGTAGTAGGAGCGGCTGCCGTTCTCGCTCATCGCCGGCCTCCGGCGAGCGTCAACGCGGTGACTCCCGCGAGCAGCGCACCCGCTGCGGCGAGCATGTTCGTCCACATCTCCGGCAGGTGCTTGGTCGAGACGACCGGGTCGGGCGGCAGCCCGTAGACCTCCGGATCGTCGAGCAGGAGGAAGAAGGCGCCAAAGCCGCCGACGCCGTCCTCGGGGTCGCGGCCGTACAGCTGCGCGCCGTTCCACCCGTCGCCGGAGAGCTTCGCCAGCCGCTCGTCGGCCTTCTCCCGCAGCTCGTCGAGCGGGCCGAACTGGATCGACTTCGTGGGGCACGCCTTCGCGCACGCCGGCTCGTGGCCGCCCTTGAGACGGTCGTAGCAGAGCGTGCACTTCCAGACGCGGCCGTCTTCCTTCGCGAACGCCGGCAGATCCGGCGCCGGAGCGAGATGCCGCTTGTCGAGCACGCCGAACGGGCACGCCGGCACGCAGTAGCCGCAGCCGTTGCAGATGTCCTGCTGGACGACCACCGTGCCGAACTCGGTGCGGAACAGGGCGCCGGTCGGGCAGACGTCGAGGCACGCCGCGTGGGTGCAGTGCTTGCAGACGTCCGACTCCATCAGCCAACGGAGCCCGGTCTCGCCGTCGCCGTTCGTGGCGAGCGGCTTCTCCTGCTCGACGAAGGCGACGTGCCGCCACGTGTTCGCGTTCAGCTCGGACGTGTTGTCGTAGGACTCGCCCGTCCAGGTGAGGCCGTCTTCCGGGATCAGGTTCCACTCCTTGCACGCCACCTCGCACGCCTTGCAGCCGATGCAGACGGACGTGTCGGTGAAGAAGCCGACGCGCTCCTCTTGCTCGCTCCCGTACGTCGCGATCCCGTCGGCGGCGCTCATGTCTTCCGCACCTCCTCGGGCTCGACGCGCGGCTCCTGCTCTCGCCGCGAATGCGCCTGCTCGCGCAGCTCCGCGACGAAGCGCGTCAGCTCGGGCCCGCGCGGCCGGCGGCCGGGCCTGACCCCGCAGGTGAACGCCTTGACCTCCTGGATGTGGACGTTCGGGTCGAGCGCCATGTGCGCGAGGTCGTTCGCCGAGTCGCCGGTGACGATCCCGCGCTGGCCCCAGTGGTACGGCAGCCCGATCTGGTGGATGGCACGGCCGTCCATCTGGACCGGCCGCATCCGCTCTGTCACCATCACCCGCGCCTCGATCGCCGAGCGGGACGTGTAGATCGTCGCCCAGCCGCCGTGCTCGAGCCCGACCTCGCGCGCGAGATCGGGGTGCACCTCGCAGAACATCTCGGGCTGCAGCTCGGCGAGGTAGGGGACGGAGCGGGTCATGCCGCCGGCCGTGTGATGCTCGGTCAGCCGGTAGGTCGTGACGACGTAGGGATAGACCTCGGCGCCCGGCTCGTCGGCGACCGGGTTGTACGGATCCTCCGCCATGTCCTTGTTCTGCTGGCGGCGCGGGTTCGCGCGCTGGGAGTAGAGGGGGTTGCCGAACGGCGACTCGTGCGGCTCGTAGTGCGTCGGCATCGGCCCGTCCTCGAGCCCCTGCGGGACGTAGAGCCAGGAGCGCCCGTCGGCCTGCATGACGAACGGGTGGTCGCCGGCGATGGCGTCCTCGGCCTCGGCGTCGTCGGGCGGCACGTAATGCGGGCTCTTGTCCTCCTCGAAGTCGGGGACGTCGGGGCCGGTCCACTTCCCCTCGGCGCCGTCCCACCAGACGTAGCGCTTCCGTTCCGACCACGGGTTCCCGTCGGGATCTGCCGAGGCGCGGTTGTAGAGAAGCCGCCGGTTCGCCGGCCACGCCCACGCCCACTCGGGCGCGACGTAGCTGTCCTGCTCCCAGTGCGGCTTCTTCCGCGCGGTCTGGTTGATGCCGTCCTTGAAGCAGCCGGAGTAGATCCAGCAGCCGCAGAGCGTCGAGCCGTCGTCCTTCAGCTCCGGATAGCCCGTGAGGAACTTGCCGGTCGCGATCTCCTTGCCGTTGACCTCCTGCAGGATCGCCTCGGCGTCGGGCTCGCGGATCGCGGAGTGCGTCGGGTACTCCCAGCGCAGCGACTTGATCAAGAGGTCGCGCTCGTCCTCCGAGCCCTCGAGCTTCTGCTTGATCAGCCGGCCGAGGTGGAAGTAGAACCAGAGGTCCGAGCGGCAGTCCTCCTTCGGCTCGACCGCCTGCCAGTGCCACTGCAGCAGGCGCTGCGTGTTCGTGAAGGAGCCCTCCTTCTCGGTGTGCGTCGCGGCGGGGAGGAAGAAGACCTCGGTCGGGATCTCCTCCGTCTTCAGCTCGCCGGACTCGATCTCCGGCGCGTCGCGCCAGAACGACGCGGACTCGATCTCGACGATGTCCCGCACGACGAGCCAGTCGAGCTTTGCAAGGCCGAGCCGGTTCGCCTTGCCGTTCGCGTTCCCGACCGCCGGGTTCTCGCCGGCGATGATGTAGCCCTTCACCTTCCCCGCGAGCATCTGCTGGACGGTGAAGTAGGCAGAGTTGTCGTCGTCGATGCGCGGCAGCGACTCGAAGAGGAAGTCGTTGTCCGCGTTGGCGTTCTCGCCGAAGTAGGCCTTCATCAGCGAGACGAAGTAGGCGCGGAAATGGCCCCACCAGCCCGTCGGCGACGTGTTCGCCGCGATGTACGCGGCGAGGTCGCCGTAGCGCTCCGTGTGCGGCATCGGCAGGTAGCCGGGGAGGATGTTGTAGAGCGTCGGGATGTCCGTCGAGCCCTGGATCGACGCGTGCCCGCGCAGCGCCATGATCCCGCCGCCGGGCCGCCCGATGTTTCCGAGCAGCTGCTGGATGACTGCCGCGGCTCGGATCGTCTGGACTCCGGTCGTGTGCTGCGTCCAGCCGACCGCGTAACAGAACGCGCTCGTCCGCTCTCGGCCAGAGTTGGCGACGAGCGTCTCGCAGACCTCGAGGAAGTCCGCGACCGAGCAGCCGCACGTCTCGGCGACGAGCTCGGGCGTGTAGCGCTGGTAGTGCTTCTTGAGGAGCTGGAGGACGCAGCGCGGGTCCTGCAGCTCGGGGTCCTCCGACGGCGGCTCGCCGTGCTGAAGACCGCCGCCGTGGCCACCGTGACCCGAGCCCTCGCCTTTCGTGGGCGAGAAGCCGTCCTCGCGCTGGCCCGCCGCGCCGTGCGTCTCCATCCCCTCGTACATCCACTGCTCGACGTCGTACTCGCCCTCCTCGGGATCCCAGCCCGAGAAGAGGCCGTCGAGATCCTCGGTGTCCGCGAACTCCGGCCGGATGATCACCGGCGCGTTCGTGTACTTCTCGACGTACTCCTTGAAGTAGAGGTCGTTCTGGAGGATGTAGTTGGCGATGCCGCCGAGGAAGGCGATGTCGCTACCGGCGCGGATCCCGACGTGCTTCGTCGCCATCGCGCTCGTCCGCGTGAAGCGCGGGTCGACATGGATGACCTTCGCGCCGCGCTCCCTGGCCTCCATCACCCACTGGAATCCCACCGGGTGGTTCTCGGCCATGTTCGAGCCCATGATCACGATGCAGTCCGAGTTCTGCAGGTCCTGCTGGAACGTCGTCGCGCCGCCTCGTCCGAACGAGGTGCCCAGACCGGGCACCGTGGAGCTGTGTCATATGCGGGCCTGGTTCTCGACCTGGACGATCCCGAGGCCCGTCATCAGCTTCTTGATGAGGTAGTTCTCCTCGTTGTCCAGCGTTGCGCCGCCGAGGTTGCCGATCGCCATCGTCCGGTTGGAGGGATTGCCGTCCTCGGTCTTCCACTCCCACGTCTCGGCACGGGTCTTGACGATTCGGTCGACGATCATCTCCATCGCGTCGTCGAGCGAGAGCTCCTCCCAGGCGCTGCCGTACGGGCGCCGGTACTTGACCTTGTACTCGCGGAGCGGGCTCTGGACGAGGCTCTTCGAGGCCTGCCCCTTCGGGCATAGCCGGCCGCGGGAGATCGGCGACGCAGGGTCGCCCTCGATGTGCGTGACCTCTCCGCCGGCGACGTAGACGAGCTGGCCGCAGCCGACCGCGCAATACGGGCAGACGGAGTGGACGACGTGCTCGGCCTCGTCGATCCGCGCGGTGAGGTTCTTGGAGCGGGGCGACTGCGCCGCCTTCCCGAGCCCGAGCAGGTCTCCCTCGCGCAGCTGCCTGAGCGCGGGCCAAGACTCGAGCAACCTCGCGAACTCCATCCCGAAAGAGTCTTTCCGATCCGGAGGGCCAGGTAAACAGGATTGCGAGCTACCTGCAAATCGCGATGTTTTCCCAGCGTGTGGCCGGGCACCTAGCTATTACAACGGAATACGAAGGAGTGGTGTCATGAGCACGATCGATGAACGCAGAGAGCGCGCCGCCGCTGGTGTCGCCCTGCGCGACGAGGAGGCGTGGCGCGACGGGTTCGCCCGGCCGCGCGTCTTCCTCCAGCCGATCGCGGCCCCCTCCGCGCTCGGCCTCGCGGGCTTCTCGGTGGCGACGATGATGGTCGCCCTGATCCAGGCCGGTTGGCTCGGCCACTGGTCGGATCTCGGCGTGGTCGGGCTCTTCGCGATGACCTTCGGCGGTATCGCGCAGTTCGCGGCGGGCATGTGGTCATTCAAGGCGCGCGACGTCGTCGCGACCGTCGCCCACGGTATGTGGGGTGCGTTCTGGATCGCCTTCGGGCTGCTCCAGATCTTCACCATCGTGGGCAAGATCCCGGCGCCCGTGCCCGGTGCGCCGAGCACCGCGCTCGGGCTCTGGTTCTTCGGGCTCGCGTACATGACGGGGATCATCGCGCTCGCCGCGATGTTCGAGAACCTGCTCATCGCGGCCGTCCTCTGGACGCTCGCCGTGGGTTCGGGGCTTTCGGCTGCCGGCTGGTTCCTGACCGGAATCGGCAACGGCTGGCTCGGCGCTGGCGGCGTCCTGTTCGTCATCTCGGCCGGCCTCGCCGCCTACGCGGTGCTGGCGATGTCGCTGCTCGCGATGACCGGCCGGACGGTCCTGCCATTGGGCCACTACAAGAAGGAAGCGAACAAGCCCGGCGGCAGACCGATGGAGCCCATTCAGCTCGCCTGGGCGGAGCCTGGGGTCAAAAAGGGCCAGTAGCAGCACGGCTCGCCTCGCCCGCGAGAAGAGGAGCCCCGGAGACGGGGCTCCTCGCCTTTTTGATTCGCGCTGTCGCCTCGCGGGGATACAGCCCGCGTGAAGCACGTCGTCGCCTGGGCCGCGTGGTGGCTTGCCCTCTTCTGGCTGTGGATCCTTCTCGTGGGGCAATGGAACCGGCAGGAGTGGGTTGCCGCAGCCGTCGCCGCGACGATCGCTGCGAGCCTCGCCGAGCTCGCCCGAGCGCGGACGGGCTTCGCGGCCACACTGCCGTTGCGCGCGATCGCCGACGTCCCGCAGCTACTCGCGATGGTCGTCGCCGACTTCGGGATCGTCGTCTGGGCGCTGCTCGCGAGCGTCGCGCAGCGGGAGATGGTGCGCGGCTCGTTCCGCTCCCGCGAGCTCGACCGCCGCGAGGACGCGAAGGGCGTCGGGCCGCGGAGCTGGGTCGCGCTTGCGGCGTCGTACAGCCCGAACGCGTACGTCGTCGACGTCGAGCCGGATAGCGCCGCCGTCCTCCTCCACGACCTCGTCCCGAACCGCAACTCGGAGAGCCCGGCCTGAACGCCTTCCTCGTCGCCGCCACCGTTCTGCTCGCGGCGCTCGCGCCGCTCCTCGTCGTCGCCTCGCTTCGCCGGCCGATCGACGGGCTCGTCGCGCTCGAGACCGCGGGAGCCGTGGCGGTCATGACGCTTCTCTGCCTCTCGGTCGGGCTCGGCGAGTCGATCCTCTTCACGGTCGCGGTCATCGCGGCGGTGGCGTCATGGATCGGCGGGCTCGTCTTCGCGCGCTTCTTCGGCCGCTGGACCTGATGGCCGGCTGGGATCTCGCAGTGGACGTCCTCCTTGGGCTCGGCGTCGCCGGGGAGCTGCTCTGCGTCGCCGGCGTGCTCGCGATGCGGACGACGTACGACCGGCTGCACTACGCGGCCGCGGCGACGAGCGTGCCGGCCTTCCTCGTCCTCGCCGCCGTCCTCGTGCGCGAGCACTTCTCCTCCGGCGGTCTCGACGCTATCGCCGCGGTCGTCCTTCTCTTCCTGCTCAATCCCGCGCTGGTGATCGCGACGGCGCGCGCGGTCCGCCGGATCGAGGAACCGGAGTCCGAGCTGTGACCCTCCTCGCCGGCACCCTCGTGCCGCTGCAGGCTGTCGCCTTCGGCCTGGTCGCGCTCGGCGCGCCGCTGGTCGTCCTCACCCGTGATCCGCTGCGGCAGGCGCTCGTGAACGGGATCTACGGCGTCTCCCTCGTCTGTCTCTTCGTCGTGCTCGAGGCGCCCGATCCGGCGCTGTCGATGCTCGTCGTCTCGGCGATCGCGTATCCGCTCGTTATCGTCGCCGCCGTCGCGCGTGTGCGCGCCCACGAGCGGAGCCGCGAGCAGGAGAAGGAAGAGCCGTGAGCCGGCGCATCCGTCTGGCGGTGCTCGGGCCCGCGCTCCTCGGCCTCGGCGGCCTCTTCGCCTGGGCGATCACGGGGCTGCCGGCCTTCGGGGACTATCGCGGCCCGTACGGCTACCTCCTGAACCGGATCGTCGTCCCGCTCCGCCACACGACGAACGTCGTGATGGGGACGACGTTCGACGTGCGCGGCGTCGACACGATGGGCGAGGAGTTCATCCTCTACGCCGCCGTCGTCGGCGTGACCCTGCTCCTGCGCGACGAGGCGAACGCGGGGCGCGTCGAGCGGCGGACGCGGCGTTTGCGCAGCGACGCCGTGCGGCTCGTCGGCGTCCTCATGGTCGGCGGCGGCCTCCTCGTGGGCCTCTGGCTCGTCGCCTTCGGCTACATCACGCCGGGCGGCGGCTTCCAGGGAGGAGTCGTGGTCGCCGGTGCGATCCTCGTGCTCTACCTCGTCGGCAGCCACCGCGACTTCCACGTCTTCCGCGACGAGCACGGCCTCGACCCGCTCGAGGGGCTCGGCGCGGGCGGCTATGCGATGGTCGGCCTGGCGGCGCTGGCTTCGGGGACGCCGTTCCTGACAAACCTCTTCGGGCCTGGCACCACCGGCTCGCTGAACTCGGGCGGGAGCATCGCCGTCCTCAACTGGGCGTCTGCGATCGCGGTGGCCGTGGCGATGCTGCTCCTCTTCGCGGAGTTCCTCGAGACATATGACGTCCCGCTGGCGCCGGAAGACGCGGGCGCGTGAGCTACCTGCCGTACGCGGTCGCCGCGTGGATCTGCCTCGTCGGGCTGTTCGGGGTTGCGACGAGCCGGAACCTCATCCATCTGGCGATCTGCCTGACAGTGACGCAGTCGTCGAGCTACGTCCTCCTCCTGTCGGTCGGCTATGTCAAGCACGGGGGCGCGCCGATCTTCAAAGGCGTGAAGCTCGGCACGCCGGCCGTCGATCCGGTCGTGCAGGCGCTGACACTCACCGACGTCGTCGTCAGCGTCGCCGTGATCGCGCTCATCCTCGCTCTCGCGCTCGACGCGCAGCGCCTCTCTGGCACGGTGGATCCCGACGGCCTCGCCGACGTCTCGGGATGAGCTGGATCCCGCCACTCCTCGTTGCGATCCCGCTGCTCGCCGCCGCCGTGACCGCCGGTCTCGACCACGTCACGCCGAAGCCGGTGCAGGACGCGATCGTCGTGCTGGCGGCGACCGCGACGACAGCGCTCGCCTTCCTGCTGCTCTGGAGCTCGGAGAGCCACGAGGTCGTCCACTGGTTCGGCGGCTGGCAGACACGTGGCGGCGTCGCGCTCGGGGTCGACTTCGCCGTCGGGCCGCTCGCGGCGGGCATGTGCGCGGTGATCGGGCTCGTCGTCACGCTCGCGCTCGTCTATTCGCTCACCTTCACGCGAGACGCGGCGCGGCTGTTCGACGCCCTGATGCTCGTCGCGCTCGCTGCGATGTGCGGCTTCGCGATGTCGGGCGACCTCTTCAACCTCTTCGTCTGGCTCGAGCTGATGGGAGTCGCCGCCTACGCGCTCACCGGCTTCCAGGTCGAGCGGCTCGGGCCGGTACAGGGCGCGGTCAACTTCGCGATCACGAACAGCGTCGGCAGCTATCTCCTCGCCATCGGCATCGCGCTTCTCTATGCGCGGACGGGCGCGCTCAATCTCGCCGAGATCGGGAGAGCGCTCGCGCACAGCAGCGCCGGCGGGCTCGTGATCGTGGCGATGACGCTCATCCTCTGCGGCTTCCTCGTCAAAGGAGCCGTCGTCCCGTTCCACCTCTGGGCGGCGGACGCGTACGCGGTCGCGCCGGCACCCGTCTGCGCCGTGCTCGGCGGCGTGATGACCGACATCGGGCTGATCGGCGTGGCGCGGATGTACTGGACGGTGTTCGCGGCCTTCGACCACGGCCACGCGGTGGGAGACGTTCTCCTCTGGCTCGGGATCGTGACCGCGGTGCTCGCCGGGACGATGGCCTTCCTGCAGCGGCACCTGAAGCGGATGCTCGCCTACTCCGTCGTCTGTCACATCGGCATCATGCTCGCCGGGATCGGCCTCCTCGAGACGTCCGGGCTCGCGGGCACCGAGCTGATGTTCCTCGCGCACGCGCTGCTGACCGCCGGGCTCTTCTTCGTCGCGGGGATCCTCCACTCCGACCATGGCGTGATCGACGAGCTCCACCTGCGCGGCCTCGCGCGCGGCTGCTGGGTGCCGGCCGCGGCCTGGCTCGTGGGGACGATCGGGCTCATCGGCACGCCGTACGTCGGCGTCTATCTCGGGCACGGCCTGATCGACGAGGGAGCGACAGCGCTCGGCCGTCCCTGGATCCTGCCGTTGCTCTGGCTCGGCTCGGCGCTGAGCGGTGCGGCGCTGCTGCGCGCCGGCGCCCGCATCTTCCTCGGCTGGGGCGACGCGGGCGATCCGCTACTGGGCAAGGCGATGGAGGAGGACCCGCTCGAGCGTGACGTCCGGCGGCCGCTCCTCGTCGTGATCGCGGTCGTCGCCGTCGCGGCCGGCGTGGCGATCAGCGTCGTGCCCGGACTCGGGCAGCGGGCCGAGTACGCCGCCGGCCGCTTCCATGACCGGAGCGGTTACGTCGCGCAGGTTCTCCACGGTCACGCGATGAAGCCGCCGCCGAGCCTGCCGGTGACGATCCGCCACACCTCCCTCGACTCGCTCCTCTATGGCGGCGTCGCGACGCTGTTCGCGCTCGGTCTCGCGGCGGTCGGTCTCTACCGGCGGCGCCTGCCCCGACTCGTCGCCGCGGCGGGTGAGCGGACGCTCGGCCCGCCGGTTCGCGTTCTTCATGCGTTGCACAGCGGCGTCGTCGGCGACTACGTGACCTGGGTCGTGGTCGGAACCGCGGTCACAGGCGCCGCTTGGGCTCTGCTCCTGCGATGACCGGAGGACCGGCGCTACCTTTGCGCGGGTGAGGCCGGAGGAGATCCAGCCCGGCAGGGCGGGCATCGTCGAGCACGGCGTTCCCGAGGAAGCCGAGGAGCTTTGGACGGAGGACGGCCATGAGCACGTCGGCTGGTTCTGCGTGCGCACCGATCCGTTCCCGTGCCCGGCGCCCGACTGCGTGTTCGTCGCCGTCTTCATGACGGCGGCGCACCTCGTGCTCGTCTGGGAGGAGCGCGACGACCCGAATCTCCTTCGCCACGCGCAGCGCGCGAAGGAGGTAGGCCGCAACCCGCGCATCATTTCGTACGACGTCGACTTCGGCCCGAGCGCCTCGTACTACGCGTGGGAGGCCGCCGGGCGGCCGGTGCACGGCGTCCGCGGCAAATAACCCGCCATGCTCGATCTGAGCCGCTTCGGCGCGGCGCCGCCGTGGTCGCTCGGCGTCGAGGAGGAGCTGATGCTCGTCGACGCCGAGACGCTCGAGCCCGCGCGCGACGGCTGGTCGCGAGTCTTCGGCCAGGCGACCGACCGGATAAAGCCGGAGCTGTTCGAGTCCTTCGTCGAGATCACCACGCGGGTCGTGGAGACGGCGCAGGAAGTGGAGGCAGAGCTGCGTTCGCTGCGGCTCGAGGTTGGAGAGCGCGCGGCGGAGCACGGCCTCGCGTTGCTCGCGACCGGCTCGCATCCGACGGCGCGCGACCCGGTGCCGATCGTCCCGGTCGAGCGCTATCACCGGCTGAAGGAGCAGCTGGGCACGCAGCTCTACCGGCAGACGGTCTGCGGGCTGCACGTCCACGTCTCCGTCCCCGATCCCGCTGCCTGCCTCCGCGCCTTCGAGGGCGTTGTGCCGCACTTGCCGGGCCTCCTCGCGGAGTCCGCAAACTCGCCGTACTGGGACGGCGTTCCGAGCGGCTGGCGGTCGATCCGGGGACAGATCCTCCTCGAGATGCCGACGGGAGGGACACCGCCGCTCGTGCGCGACTGGGACGACTGGCAGGCGGCGACCCGCGGCGACAGCAAGCGCCGCCACTGGGACGCATGGCCGAGGCCGGAGTACGGCACGCTCGAGCTGCGCGTCATGGACCAGCCGACGTCGCTGCGGCGGACCGCCGAGCTGGCCGCCGAGGCGCAGCGACTCGTGCGAGAAGCGGCGGAATGGAGCGGCGAGCCGTTCGATCGCGAGGAGTACGCCGCGCTGCGCCAACGCGCAGCGCACGAAGGCGGCGGTCCGGAGGCCGAGCGCCAGCTCGAGCTCGGGCCGGAGCCGGCCGTCGCGGAGATCCGCGACCTGACGTTAGGCTGATTCCGTGGCCACGCAGACCGAGACGATCCAGGTGGGCGGCGTCCGCTGCGAGAAGTGCGTGATGCGTCTCGCGCATGCGCTCGAGGGATTCGACGGCCTCGAGGGTGCGAACGCGAACCTCATGGGCCAGGTCTCGCTCGCCTGGGACGACGCGCAGACGAGCCGCGAGGCGATCGTCGACCGCCTCGCGAAGTCCGGCTTCCCTGAGCTGAACGCCGTCTAGCCGGTCGCGTCGCGCTCTTCGGCGTCGCGGTCGGTCGGGACGCCGTGCAATTGCTCGAGCTCGGGATGCGAGTCGAGCGGAGCCTCCTCGCCGTCTTCCAGCGAAGTGGGCTCGCTTTCGGGGTGTTCCTCAGTGTCGGGTTTCTCTTCCATGGCCCGTGCGTTCCCGGCGCCCGGAATCCGAACCGCGTTTCATCAGCGGCGGCGCTTCATAACGGACTGCCGCCTGCCCGGATAGGCGGTCGTGGGGATGTCGCTTGAGCTAGGTGACGTTTTGCGCCTTTCGTGTCGTATCTTCAACAGATGAAGCGGGCCATTGCCGTCGTGCTGGTCATGGGAGTTGCGGTAGTCGGGCTGCTCACAGGGCTACGCGACCACGCACAGGCAGGAGCCGCTGCGACGCGTCCCCCGGGTGCCCGCCTGGTCGACTCGGTCGGCGCGAGCGCCGGCGTCGTGTGGGCGATCGACCGGCACGGCTTCGTGTGGCTCTCGATGGACAGCGGCCGGACGTGGCGGATCTCCCTTCGGCGCACCTTCACGGTGCGAGGCCCCGGCGTCTTCAAGGAGCCAGGCCCCGGCGTCGTCGCCAATCTCGACCAGGTCCAGTTCGTCGACAAGCGGCACGGCTGGATCAGCGCCACCCTGGACGGCGACCCGAACAGACCCCCTATCGACACCCGTCCGTGGGCGATCGAGCGCACGATGGACGGCGGCCGTAGCTGGCGGGTCTCCTGGCTGCCGGGCTGCGGCTGCGACCCTGGGGTGCTCAGCTTCTACGACGCCCGCCACGGCTATGTGCTCGCGGCCGATCGATTGGGGCGGGGCAACCCCAGGTTGTTTTGGACAAACGACGGCGGCGCCAGCTGGCAGCTCGTGGCCCGCCCTCCGCACTTCGGCTCGATCACGTTTATCGACCGGCGGGACGGATTCCTCGGTACGTACCCCGGCAGCACCATCACCGGACCCGGCGGGGGTGGAGGGAAACGGTGGCCGGGGGTCCTCTACCGCACGACCGACGGCGGCAAGACGTGGTCGAGAGACCGGGTGCCGCCGCCCTCTTTAGGGCTCCGACTCCCCATCAGCTCGTTCGGTCGTCGTCTCGTGGTAGCGGACGGGATGGGAAACCACCCGAGGGTCTACGCAAGCGTCGACGGCGGTGCGCACTGGACGGCATTTGCCCCACCGAGACCTGTAGAGGCCCGGGTCGTCGACTTCTCAGCGGGCTCGCCGGAGGCGTGGGCGTTTCTGGCCCCCGGGAGGCTGTATGTCACACACGACGCCGGGCAAAAGTGGGACAAGATCGTTCCGCGCGGCTTGCCACGGCCCGACGATATCTACCCGCTCGTCTTCAGCTCGCCCCGCGCGGGCTGGACGTTGATGACCCGCTTCCGCGAGCTCTACCGCACGACGGACGGCGGCCGACACTGGACACCAGTCGTACTCCGGCGCACGACTCGGTAGGGACGCTCCGGCGGGAGCCCTGGGTCGCATGCGCCAGTGCTCGGGAATGTCACTTGAGGCGGCATGATCCCGGCGTGGCCCATCCCATCCGGTATGCGATTCTCGATGATGCGGTCGATCAGTCATGTCGAGAAGTGGTTGTTCGAGGAGCCCGGATTCCCGGCTCGTGCACTCGATGACGCCGTAGCGGTCGTGTCCGACGACGCGAACTGGAACGCAGAGACCGCGAGCACGTTGTACGGCGTCATCACGACCGAATCAGGCGAGCGAGAGTTGAAAGCTGAGCGCGAGGCGAGTAGCCGCCGGCGACCGCCACTCTCATCGATAGGAGGTCGCTGACCGGGGGCGCTGCGCGGTGCTCGTCAGGCTTGCCGCTCGCGCTTCGCGCGCGACGCGAGCGATGCCCGTTTGGAGGCCGAGAGCTCGACCTTCCTGAGTCGGATCGACCGCGGGGTGACTTCGACTGCTTCGTCGTCGCGGCTGAACTCGAGCGCCTGCTCGAGTGAGAGCGGCCGCGGCGGGATCAGGCGCACGGTCTCGTCGGCTGCTGCTGCGCGCATGTTCGTCAGCTTCTTCGGCTTCGACGCGTTCACGTCGAGGTCGTTGTCGCGCGCGTTCTCGCCGACGACCATCCCTTCGTACAGCTCGGCGCCCGGCGAGATGAAGAGCGAGCCGCGCTCCTGCAGGTTGGTGATCGCAAACGCGGTCGCCTGGCCGCGCCGGTCGGCGACGAGGCTGCCGGTCGGCCGCGTGCGCATCTCGCCGTGCCACGGCTCCCACGCCTCGAAGACGTGGTGGATGATCCCCGTGCCCCGCGACTCGGTGAGGAACTCGGTGCGAAAGCCGATCAGCGCGCGGGCGGGGACGAGATACTCCATTCGCGCCCAGCCGCTGCCGTGGTTGACCATGTCCTGCAGCCGGCCCTTGCGGAGCGCGAGTAGCTGCGTGACGACGCCGATGAACTCCTCTGGAATGTCGATCGCGACGCGCTCGACCGGTTCGAGCCGCTCTCCGTCGGCCTCCTTCGTCAGCACCTCCGGCTTGCCGACCGTCAGCTCGAACCCCTCACGGCGCATCAGCTCGACGAGGATCGCGAGCTGCAACTCGCCACGGCCCTGCACCTCCCAGGCATCGGGACGCGCGGTCGGCAGCACCCGCAGCGAGACGTTGCCGACGAGCTCCGCGTCGAGACGGTCCTTCACCTGGCTCGCGGTCAGCCGCGTCCCTTCGGTGCCGGCGAGCGGGCTCGTGTTGATGCCGACGGTCACCGATAGACTCGGCTCGTCGACGGTCGTCACCGGCAGCGGCCTCGGGTCGTCGGGGTCGGCGATCGTCTCGCCGATCGTGACCTCGGGCAGGCCGGCGAGCGCCACGATCTCGCCGGGCCCGGCCTCGTCGGCGGGAACGCGGTCGAGCGCCTCCGTGATGTAGAGCTCGGTCACGCGCGCCTGCTGAATCGTCCCGTCGGCACGGCACCACGCGATCGGCGCGCCCTTGCGCAGCGTCCCGTGCCGGATCCGCAGCAACGCCAACCGGCCGACGTACGGACTGGCGTCGAGATTCGTGACGAGCGCTTGCAGCGGATGCTCGGGGTCGTAGCTCGGCGCCGGAATCGCCTCGAGCAGCGTCTCGAACAACGGCTCGAGATCGGATGCGAGATCGTCGGGGGCCAGCCCGGCACGACCCGCGCGCGCGTTCGCGTACACGATCGGGAACTCGATCTGCGAGCTGTCCGCGTCGAGGTCGAGGAACAGCTCGTACGTCTCGTTCACGACCTCGGCCGGCCGCGCGTCGCTGCGGTCGACCTTGTTGATCACGAGGACTACGGGCAGCTTCAGCTCGAGCGCTTTGCGCAGCACGAACCTCGTCTGCGGCAGCGGTCCCTCCGAGGCATCGACGAGCAGCAGCACCCCGTCCACCATCGTCAGCGCGCGCTCGACCTCGCCGCCGAAGTCGGCGTGGCCCGGCGTGTCGACAATGTTGATCTTCGTCTCCCCGTGCTGCACCGCCGTGTTCTTGGCGAGGATCGTGATCCCCTTCTCGCGCTCGAGGTCCATCGAGTCCATGACCCGGTCGGCGACCTCTTGGTTCTCGCGGAAGGAGCCGGACTGCCAGAGCATCGCGTCGACCAGCGTCGTCTTCCCGTGGTCGACGTGCGCGATGATCGCGACGTTGCGCAGCTCGTTGCGGGTTGCAGTCACCGCCCACTCATAGCAAATCGGCTATGAGTCGAGTCTCGCCCGCGGAATACCCAGCTCTCCGCAGCCGTTCTTTAAGCCATGAGTGTCGCTGGTACGCTCGCCCGCGTGGAGGGATCAGAGGACGCGCAGCGGCTGGCGACAGAGGCGCGCGACCGGGTCAGGTTCGAGGAGGACGCGCTCGCTCTCGCCGACCAGGTCTACCGCGTCGCACGACATCTCGCGAACTCGCGGGAGGACGCCGAGGAGCTCGTACAGGAGACGTACGCGCGGGCCTTCCGCAGCTGGCGCTCGTTCACGCCGGGCACCAACCTGCGTGCGTGGCTCCTGCGCATCCTCACGAATCTCAACATCGACCGCGGCCGGCGGCAGCAGCGGGCGCCGCAGATGCAACCGCTCGAGGCCAACGACTACTACCTCTACGACCGGCTCGCCGAGGACGGCGACGGCCCCACCGACGAGGACCGCGTCGTGGAGAGGCTGTCCCAGGACGACATCGTCACGGCGCTCGCCGAGGTGCCTCACGACTTCCGCGATGTCGTCGTGCTCGTCGACATCGGCGATTTCAGCTACGCCGATGCGGCCCAGATCCTCGACATTCCGGTCGGCACCGTCATGTCGAGGCTGCATCGTGGGCGTCGTGTCCTGAAGGGAGCGCTGGCAGAATCGGCTTTGGAGGAGGCCGGAACATGAGCATTGATCCGTGCGCGCACTGCGAGGAGATGATGCAGCCGTACCTCGACCACGTCCTCACGGACGCGGAGCAGGCCCAGGCGGAGGCGCATCTCGCCGAGTGCGAGGGATGCCGGCGGCGCTACCGGTTCGAGGAGAGCCTGCGCGTCTACGTCCGGAACGCGGCCGCCGAGCAGATGCGGCCTGAGCTACGGCAGAAGCTCTCCGCGCTCAGGATCCCGCTGGAATAGGGAGATCCACGTCGCCCGGCGGCGTCAGGTCGTCGCAGGCGACGAGCCGGGCCGGGAGCGATTTCGCGCCCTCGTCGGGGACGCTCGCCCACGCGGGGCGCGCGAGCAGGACGGGATGGAGCCGAACGTCGCCGTACGTCGCGGCGACGACGTCGCCGCCGTTCGCGCGCCAGTCGGCGATGACGCGGTCGACCGCGCGGGCGTCGAGATCGGGGCCGTCGGCGAGGACGACGACCGCGGCCTCGGTGTCCTCGGATAGCGCCGCGAAGCCGCAGCGGAGCGAGGCTCCCGGGCCGAGCTCCCAGTCGGCGCAGTGGACGCTCTCCACGTCGAGCTCGTGGGCGCCGGTCACCACGACGATCTCGTCCACGGAGCTCTCGAGCAGCGCCGCGAGAACGTCGGGCAGCAGCTCGACCTGCTTCGGGGGATACGTCCCGTAGCGGGAGGAGGCGCCGGCGGCCAGAACGACGGCGGAAACGGTCATGCCTCGCGCGGTCCGCATTCCAAGAGCTTCGCCAGCTGCCCGGCGATGTCGTCGACGCCGGCGGCGTCGTCGATCTGGGTGTTCCAGCACAGGTGTGTCGCGCCGATGTGCAGCTCGTAACAGTGATGCCGGATCGCCGCGTCGAGCGACGCGTCATCGGCAAGTAGTGACCACGGGTCGATGGCCGCGATTCCCGGCAACCCCCACGTGCCCCAGAACGTCAACCATGCGATGTCGTACAACGAGTCGCCACGCGCCGAGCACTTCCAGGAGAACACCGCGCGGAGGGCGGAGAGGTCTTCGGCGACGAGCACATTCTTGGAAAGGAGGTCGCCGTGCACGAGCTCGCGCTTCTCGGGACACGCGTCGAGCAACTCGCGGATGCGCGCCTGGGCTGCGTCGGCGATCGGCGCGACCGCCGGGTTCGCCGAGATGCGTGCCCACCACTGTGCGTCGCGGCCCTCACGATCGAGGCCGGAGAGCAGCCACCGGCGCCACGTGTAGGCGACCGCTTCTTCGGGCACCTCGCGCAGGGCGCGCAACAGGCGCGCGACGACGGCCGAGAGCGCCTCCGACTCCGACGGCTCGATCTCCTCGAGGAAGCGACCGTAGGCGCGCTCGGAGATCGCGAAGTACAGCCCGTTCATCGCGTCACCGACCACGCGAACGCGCGGGATCGGCAGGTCGGCAGACGCGAACCGGTGCATTTCTCGGTCGTTTTCGAACCAGTCACGGTTGCGTCCGAACCGCGCGACGAGCTCGTCCCCGGCCGCGCGATAGCTGAAGGCGGCCGACCACGCTCCGCCCGACAGTTCCTCGAGTCCATCGACGGCGAAGCGGTGGTACCGATCGAGGAACGACTGCGCCTCGTCGAACGAGACGAGAGGCTTCGGCAGGGTCGTCACATGCTCGCGAGCGCCCGGCTGACGAGCGCTCGCGCGAGCGGCAGCTTCCACTCCGTGCGCGGTAACGGTGTCGCCGCATCGAGCGCCTCGATCCCGTCGATCCGCCACGGAATCGGCGCCACGCCCGCAAGGGCGATACGTATCTCCCCGCCCACCCGCGCGGCGGCCACGCCGACTTGCGGGAAGGACCACCGCTTCCGATCCATGGCTTTGAGGTAGACGCTCGCCTCCACGTCGGGCAGCTCGACCTCGAGGATCAGCTCGCCGTCCTCGAGCGTCGTGGTGCGCCGGTCACCCTCGTCCGGCAGCCGGTACAGCTCCTCCACAGCCAGCTCGCGCCGGTTCGTCCGCAGTCGCGCGCCGAGCGCGACGAGCGCGGCCGCGACATCGGAGGGATGCGCGGAGGCGCAGAAGTCGTTGGCGAAGATCGCGTGCTCGCGGTGCTCGCCTTCGCGCGCGTGGCAGCGGTCGCCGCCGTGCAGGCGGCAGTCGTAGCCGAGCCGCCAGTACCAGCAGCGCGTCGCCTGCAGGAGATTCCCCCCGAGCGAGCCCATGTTGCGGAGCTGCGGCGACGCCGCGAGCCGGCACGCCTCGCGCAAGGCGTCCGGGATTCCCGGCTCCACTTCGAGCTCGCCGAGCGTCGTCCCGGCGCCGATCACCCCGTCGCGGACGCCGCGTGGCACGACGCCGCGCACGTCGACGAGCGTCTCCGCCTCGAGCAGACCGTCGCGCAGGAGCGGCACGACCTCCGTTCCTCCCGCAAGTAACACAGTGTTACTTGGGATTTCGGAGGCGTCAGACGGCCGCAGGAGCTCCACGCCGTTCCTTCTTCTTCGCCTCGGCCTCGCGGAGCGCGCGCAGCATCTCCTCGCGGGAGATCGGCAGCTCGCGGACGTCCGCGCCCGTCGCGTCGCGAATCGCGTTGGCGATCGCGGCGGCGACGGGGACGATCGGCGGCTCGCCGAGCCCCTTCGAGCCGAGATTCGTCAGGTGCGCGTCTGGCTTGTCGACGAACTCGCAGACGATCTCCGGCACGTCGGCGATCGTCGGCATCCGGTAGCTCTCCAGCGTCGACGTGAGGACGCGACCCGTCGCGGGGTCGAGCAGCCGCTCCTCCGAGAGCGTGTGGCCGATGCCCTGGATGATCCCGCCCTCGACCTGGCTCGAGGCGCCGAGCGGATTGACGATGCGGCCGACGTCGTGGATCGCCGCGACGCGCTCGACGACGATCTCGCCGGTCTCGACGTCCACCGCGACTTCGACCACGTGGACGCCGAAGGTGAGGACGCTCATGCCGGCCGGGTTCGGGCCGCGTGCGCCCTTGCCGAGGATCTGCCCGTCCTCGAGCACGTCCACGACCTCCTCGACCGGCGCGTCGCGCGGCAGGCCGCGCTGCTCGGCGATGTCCTCGATCTGCTGTCGCGCGTCGGCGGCCGCGGCGCGCACGGCCGGACCCATCGAGGGAAGCGTCGACGAGCCCGCGGAGATAGAGGCGTACGGCCCGCGGGCGGAGTCGCCGAGGACGACGTCCACCTTCTCGAGCGGCAGCCGCAGCTCCTCGGCCGCGATCTGCGCCATCGCCGTGCGCGTGCCCGTGCCGATGTCCTGCATCGCCGTGATCACGGTCGCGCGGCCATCGGAGCCGATCCGCACCCACGCGTAGGAGGGAGGCCCGCCGCCGCCGTACCAGATCTGACTTGCCATCCCGACGCCGCGCTTCCACGTCGCGTCCGACCGCGCGCGCACCTCGTTGCGCCGCTCCCAGTGCGGCTCGGCCATTCGGTAGCAGTCCGCGAGGTTCTTCGAGGAGAAGGGCACGCCGTCGTTGGAGCCTGCGTAGTTGCGCCGCCGCAGCTCGAGCGGATCCATGTCGAGCTTTGCCGCGAGCTCGTCGACGAGGCACTCGAGCCCGAACGTCCCTTCGACGAAGCCCGGGGCGCGGAAGGCCTTCATCGGCGGCGTGTTCAGCTGCGCGCCGTACGTGACCGTGCGGACGTTCTCGCAGTCGTAGAGCATCTTCATCGGGCCTTCGGTGGAGGCGTTCCAGCCCGACCAGCCGACGGAGTTCGTGAACTCGCCGTCGAAGGCGACGATCGTCCCGTCGCTCTTCGCGCCGGCACGGAGCCGCTGGACGGTCGCGTTGCGGTTGCCGGCGGCGGTGTGCTCCTCGCGGCGTGTCAGCGCGCAGCGCACCGGCCGTCCCGTCCGCTTCGCGAGCTCGGCGGCGACGAACGTGTATTCGTCGGGCCCGTTCTTCGAGCCGAAGCCGCCGCCCATGAACTCGCAGACGACGCGCACCTTGTCCGGCGGCAGCTCGAGCGTCTCGGCGACCGCGTTCCGGACTCCCCAGATGAACTGCGTCGAGATGTAGACGTCGAGCCTGTCGCCGACCCACTCGCAGATCGCCTGGTGGGTCTCCATCGAGTTGTGGAGGACGGTCTGCGTGCGGTACGTCGCCTCGACGACGACGTCCGCCTGGGCGAGCGCCTTCTCGACGTCGCCGCGCGCGTAGCTGCGCGGTTCGGCCGTGAAGAGCTCGCGCTTGACGGCGTCGTCCGGATCGAGCACGACCTCGAGCTCCTCCCACTCGACGTCGATTGCGGCGACCGCCGCCTGCGCCTGGCGGAACGTGTCGGCGGCGACGGCGGCGACTGCTGCGCCGGAGAAGCCCGCCTCCTCGTTGAGGCCGTGCGCTTCCCCCGGGCCGACGGCGGCGCGGACGCCCGGCAGCGCCAGCGCCGGCGCGAGGTCGATCCGCTTGACGCGTGCGTGCGCGTGCGGCGAGCGGAGCACGGCGGCCTGGAGCATCCCGGGCAGGCGGATGTCGGCGGTGTAGCGCGCCTCGCCGCGCACCCGTTCGGGCGCGTCCTTGCGCGGCGCGGGGCGGCCGACGACCTCGCGCGGCCCTTCCGGCCATTGCTCCAGCGGATCCTCCTCGACGACGATCCAGACCTCCTCGAACCGCCCTTCGACCTCTTTTTCGGTCCGGATCAGCCTTGCCACGTGAGAATCGCCTCCTCGATCTTGGGATAGGTGCCGCAGCGGCAGATGTTCCCCGCCATCGCGTGTCTGATCTCCTCGCGCGTCGGCTCGGGATTCGCGGCGACGAGAGCGGCGGCGGAGACGACCTGGCCCGGCGTACAGAAACCGCATTGGACGGCGTCGGTGCGGACGAACGCCTCGACGAGCGGGTGGTCGCGCAGCCCCTCGATCGTCGTCACCTCGCCGTCGACGGCGTGGACGAGCGTGATGCACGAGAGCCGCGGCATGCCGTCGACCTGGACGGTGCAGGCGCCGCAATGTCCCTCGTTGCAGGCGATTTTCGTCCCGGTCAGCCCGAGCCGGTCGCGCAGCACTGAGGCGAGACTCGTCCCGACCGGCGCGTCGAGGACGTGCTCCTCGCCGTTGATCGTGAGCCGCGCCTCAGACACTCGTCACCGCCACGGTGTCGGCGATCTGGAGGAGGCGGACGGTGGTGCGCGCCACGATCTGCCGCTCGCCGTCCTCCTCTACCTCGGGGAGCGTCCGCCAGAGGTCGCGCGCGGCGATGAGCAGCTCGCGGATCTGCTCCATCTCCTCGCGGTGCGTCCCATTCGGCTCCTCCGTCGCGTTCAGCGCGAGGCCGAGGGCGCCGAAGGCGTCGGGCTGGCGGATGAAGAGAAGCGGCATGGCCATCGACAGATACTGGTGGATGCGCGCCTGCGCGAGCGGCTGGGTGAGCGTCTCGATCCCTTGCGGTTGCGATGGCTCGAGCGGCTCCTCGCCGTCCGCGATGCGCGCGGCGTTTCCCGCGAACATGTCCCGCAGCGTGCGCTCGTCGAAACCGGCGGTGACGGCAGAGCGGAGCGAGAGGAGCAGCGAGCCCGGCTGCTGTCCGTAGGGATAGTCCGAGGCGTAGACGATCTGCTCCGGCGGGACGAGGCGGAGCAGGCCGAGCAGGTCGATGGCGCTCCAGACGGACGTGTCGAAGAAGACGCCGCGCTTGCCCGCGAAGCGGTACGCGAGATTGGCGAGGTCGGCGATCCCGGCGTGGGCGAGGATCAGCTGCGAGCCGGGGTATGAGTCGACGAGGTGCTCGAGCCCTGCCGCGATCGGCGGCAGGCCGCGGCCGGCGTGGATCAGGATCGGGACACGGCGCTCGGCCGCGAGCTCGAAGACCGGGGCGAGCCGCTCGTCGTTGAGCAGGAACTTCTGGGCGCGGGGATGGAGCTTGATGCCACGCGCGCCGAGGTCGAGACAGCGGCGCGCCTCCTCGATCGGCCCCTCGTCGAGCGCGAGCCGCACGAACGGGATTAGCCGTCCCTCAGATCGCGCCGCGAACTCGAGCGTCCGGTCGTTGCCGGCGCGGAAGCCCGGCTGCCGGTCGGGCTCGTCGAGGCAGAACATGAAGGCACGCGAGACGCCGTAGCGGTCCATGCCGCGGAGGAGCTCGTCGAAATTCCCGAGCATGCCGTCGATGTCCGTGCCGAGGTGCGTGTGCGCGTCGAAGATGTCGAGCCCCGAAGGGAGAGCAGCACGTAGGCGCTCGTCCCAGCCTCCGACGACCTCCCTGGCCTGCTCGAGCGCGTCCATCTTCCGAATCTACCCGCGCGGTTGCCGACTCCGTGCCAACTCCCAAAAGGACACTGTCGGAGCGGCGTCGCGGCCGGTAGGACGGAGGCATGAAGAAACTCATCGTTCTTTTCTCCGTTCTCTCTGTCTTGCTCGGCGCCTTGCTGGGCGCCGCCTCGGCGCGCGGCAGCGGCGCCGGCAGCATCGTCGTCGGCGAGGTCTTTGCGGCCGGCGGCAACAGCGGCGCGCCGTATGCGAACGACTACGTCGAGCTCGTCAACCGCGGGAGCGGCGCGGTCTCTGTCGGAGGCTGGACGCTGCAGTACGCGTCCGCGACTGGCACGACCTGGCAGACGACCGCGCTCGCGGGGTCGATTCCGGCGGGCGGTCGCTATCTCGTCCAGCTCGCCTCGGGCGGCCTAAACGGCGCCGCGCTGCCGACTCCGGACGCGGCCGGAACCTTGAACCTCGCGATGACCGGCGGGAAGGTTGCGGTCGTCGACGATGGCTCGACGACCGAGGATCTCGTCGGTTGGGGAAACGCGACCGACTTTGAGGGCAGCGGCCCAGCGCCGGCGCTTACCTCGACGACAGCCCTCGTGCGCGCCGGCGGCGGCTGCACCGACGCCGACGACAACGCCTCCGACTTTGCCGATGCGTCGCCGAACCCGCAGAACTCCTCGGCGGCTGGGATCTCCTGCTCGGGCTCCGGATCAGCCGGCGGCGATCAGTCCGGCGCGGTCGACCTCGACCTCGAGCCCGTCCTCTCGGTCGGCCTGGACCGTGACACGCTGAGCTTCGGCGCGGCGCTGCCGGGGACGACTCCGGCGCCGCTCGCCGAGCACGTCACCGTGTCGAGCAACGACTCGAGTGGCTACACGCTCACCGTGCAGCGGACGTCGTTCTCGCCGCACGACCTGCCGCTCGGGATCGGCGTCGACGCCGGCCAGCTCGCGGCCGTGCCGGTCGCCCCGGCGAGCGGCCTTTTGTTGGCGACGGCAAACGGCCCGAGCGCTGTGGGCGGTGACGAGTGGACGACGAGTGTCGGCTTCGTCTCGCCGCTGCCGGATCTGCCGTCGGGGCAGTACACGGCGACGATCACGTTCACGGTGATCGGACGGTGAGGCGGACCGCGGCCGCGTCGCTCGTCGCGGCGGCGGTCTTCGCGCCGCACGCCTCGGCGGGCACGGGGCTCAGCGTCAGCCCGCTGCGGCTGGCGCTCGTTGGGAGATCGAGCGCGACCATCACCGTGCGGAATCCGAGCGGACGGCCACTGCTCGTCGCGGCCGGCCGGGCCGGCTTTGCGCGCACGCTGCGAGGCCGGCCGCGGGTCCGTGCCGTGCGTGGCGCCGCCGACTGGCTGCGGGTCCGTCCGCGGCGCCTTCGGCTCGCGCCGCACGCGACCGGGACGCTTCGGGTCACGGCGCTGACGCCCTCGACCGCGGCGGCCGGCGACCATCCCGCGCTCGTCCTGCTCGGAACCCGCCAGCCCGGCGACCGGCGCGTCCGGGTTCTCCTGCGCGTCGGGGTCGTCGTCCTCGTCCATGTCACCGGCCCTGTGGTGCGGCGGCTCGAGCCACAGGCGCTCACGGTCGAACGGCGGGGCAGGAAGCGACTCTTCGAGTTGCGGCTCGCCAACCGCGGCAACGTCCTGGAAAGACTCGGCGGCGCCCGGCTGCGGCTCGTTCTGCTGCGCGGCGGCACCGCTATCGCGAGGCTGCGGCCTCGCCGGCTGGAGCTGCTGCCGCACAGCGCGGGTATCGCCGAGTTCGTCTATCGCGGCCGCCTGCGCGGCAGGATCGACGCCCGCGCCGAGTTGGCTTCACCGGGGCGCTCGCGCTCTTATCGGCTCAGGCTGTGACGCGGCGGATGAACTCCGCCTCCGGCACCGAGCCATCCCAACGCGGCTCGCCGTCGACCACGATCCGAGGCACCGCGTAGACGCCCATCTCCTGCGAGAGCTGCGGGAACTCGTTCGCCTCGATTGCAGTCGCAGTCACCCGCTCGGAGGCGAGAGCGCAACGGAACGCCAGCAGAACGGCCGGCGGGCAATGCGGTCAGGTCGGCGTGACGAAGACGTCGAGCGAGAGGTCGCGCTCGAGCTCCTCGAGCACCGCGACCGACTCCGGCTGCAGCGACGACTCGGCCCGTCCCGCCTCCACGATCGCGCCGACAAGCGAGCCCATCTCGTAGCCCCAGGGCAGCCCGTCGTAGCGGACGCCGGCGTCGCGGCCCGCGGGCCGGACGGAGATGGACGGGAAGCGGGGCACGTCCGCCGGCTCCTCCTCGACGCGGTGCGTCACGCTCTCGCCGAGCTCGGCCAGCGCTTCCACGAGCCGCAGCGCCTCGGCGCCGAAGTCGACGTCGCCCGCTCCCGCCAGCGGCGTCTCCTCCGGCCCCAACGCGACGACGAGCTCGACGGGCCGCTCGAGCTCGGCGAACCACGCGCGCACCTTCTCGGTCTCCTCCGGGCGAAAGATCCCCATGGCCGCGTTATGCCCGGGCGTGGAGGTCTTCGATCGCGCGCTCGAGCTCGTCGAGCCGCGCGGCGCCGAACTCGCGCACCGTCCCGTGGGCGTCGACGGCGACGTTCGTCGGGACGCCGCGTACGCCGAGCTCGCCGGCGAGCTTGCCCTCGGGGTCGAGCAGGATCGGCCCCTTGATCCCCCACATTTCGCAGAAACGCTCGACCTCGGGACGGGGCTCCGTCCCCTCCCAGATGTCGACGAGAATCACCTCGGGGCCCGACCGGGCCCCTTCGCGAATGCGCAGCTCCTCGAGGAACGGCGCCTCCGCGTTGCACGGCCCTCACCAGGAGGCGAAGAAGTTGAGGATGTACTTCTTCTCGGCCCAGTCGTCGTTCGTGCGGCGCTCGCCCGTCCAGTAGTCCTCGAGCGAGAACTCCGGCAGGCGCTTCCCGATCCACGGGCTCGGCTCCTCGACCACCGGCACGGGAGGGCGCGCCGCGAGGAGGTCCTCGACGATCGACAAAGTCTGGCTGCCGGCGTTGGCGACGAGGACGCGGCCGTCGTGCCGGTCGACCACGACGCCGCCAGGCCCGTTGCCGACCGGGATCTGCGTCCACTCGGTGCGGTCGGCCACGCCGATCACCGTGAGCGTCCCGGCGCCGCGGTTCGTCACGTAGATCCGATCGTGAGCGGGCGCGACGGTGAGGCCGACGGGCGCCTGGCCGGTGCGGATCTCCTCCACGACCTCGTGCGAGTCGAGGTCGACGCGCGAGACCGTGCCGGCGATCGAGTTGACGATGAACGCCTCGCCGCGCTCGGGAAGGATCCCGATCGCGCAGGTGCCGGTGCCGAGCTCGAGGCGTCCGATCTCCTCGAAGGACTCTGCGTCGAAGAGGTTCGCGGAGGCAGCGACGAAGTTGACGCAGATAACGAGGTTGCGCGTCGGGTCGACGCCGATCGCGCCGGCGCCCGGCTCCGCGTCGACCGTCGCCACCGTTTCGAGCGAGTCGAGGTCGATGACGCTCATCGTCGAGCCGAGCGAGTTGCCGACGTAGAGGCGGCGGAACTCCGGGACGTGCGTGAGCCCGGACGGATAACCGCCGACGGGCAACGTGGTCTCCACCTCGAGCGTGGCCGAGTCGATGACCGTCACGGAATCGGAGTGGGCGTCCGCCGTGAAGACGCGGCCGGTCTGCTCGTCGAGCCCGATGTCGATCGGTTCTGCTCCGGTGGAGATCTCCGCGATCACCCCGTGCTCCTCGAGGTCGACGACCGAGACGAAGTCGCTGCGGGAGCAGGCGACGAAGGCCCGCCGCCGCTCGACGTCGACGGCGATTCCCTCGGGGTCGAGGCCGACCGGGATCTCGGCCACCTGCCGCCACGGCGTTCGCGCGTCGATACGGCACGCCGCGCCGACCGGGAAGGTCGCCTCCTCCATCGCGCGAGTATCGCTGTTCGCGCCTGAGGCAGGAATAAGAACCGTCTAGGATCGAGCGCATGTCCGACGTCCTGATCTACGCCGATTCGATGCGCTCCGCCGACCTGCGGCACGCCATCCCGCTCGGGGTCCCCGACCCCATCCTCTACGCCGAGGCGCACGGTGCGAAGCACGTTTTCACCCACGCGATGGAAGCGCCACGCCTGCGCGCGCTCGGGCTCTTCGAGGTGCATGTGTCCGAGGAGTTCGGCTCCGACGAGCTGCTCGAGTCCGGGTTGAAGTCGCCGGAGATCCGTGCCCAACTCGCGGCTCGCGAGGTCGCGAGCCTCGGTCTGAAGCGTGTAGCCGTCCCCGAGGAGTTTCCCGTCTGGCTCGCGGATCACTTGCGCGCCGAAGGCGTCGAGATCGTGCCGGACCAGGACTTCTTCGACGACCGCCGGCGCTCGAAGACCGACGCTCAGCTCGCCGGGATGAGGCGCGCCCAGAAGGCCGCCGAGGCCGCGATGGACACCTGCCGCGACCTGCTGCGCCGCTCCGAGATCAAGGGCGACGAGCTGATCCTGGACGGCCAGCCGCTCACCGTCGAGCGCGTCAAGGCAGCCATGAACGTCACGTTCGCCGAGCACGACACCACGCCCGACGAGTACATCGTCGCGCCGGGCGCGCAGGGCGCCGTCGGGCACGACATGGGCTCCGGGCCGATTCCGCCGCACACGCCGCTCGTCGTGGACATCTTCCCGCGCGACAACGCGTCCGCCGTGTTCACGGACATGACTCGCACCTTCGTCGTCGGCGACGTCGCGGACGACGTGCGCGAGTGGCACCGCCTCGTCAAGGAGGCTCTCGACCGCGCTCTCGCCGAGATCCGCGCGGGGCAGGAGGGACGCGCGATATTCGACGGGACGTGCGAGATCTTCGAGGCGGCGGGCGAATCGACGCAGCGCACGAAGAAGCCGGGCGAGCCGCTCGCCGACGGGTTCTTTCACGGCCTCGGGCATGGCGTCGGCCTGCAGGTGCATGAAGCGCCTGGAATGGGACGCATTTCCGACAAGAAGCTCGTCGCCGGCGACGTGGTCACGGTCGAGCCGGGCCTCTACCGGCAGGGGTACGGCGGCGTCCGGCTCGAGGACATCGTCCTCGTCACCGAGAGCGGCGTCGAGAACCTGACGAACTATCCGTACGACCTCGCCCCTTGACTATTCCTGCCGAATCCGGGTAAAAGCTTTTTCCAAATACATCGGAAGGCGACGGTCGGCCCGCGGGGCCGCCGCCGCCGCCGAGAAGGAGGGCAACCTGGCATGGGTGTTCTTGCCCAGGATCAGCCGGTCACCGTCGTGCAGGGAGTTCCGGCGGCAGATCCGGCGCCGCTCGGGCTCGCAGCGTTTGCGCTGACGACGTTCCTGCTCAGCGGCCACAACGCCAGCTTCATTCCCGATGCAGTCTGGATCGGCCCCGCGCTCTTCTACGGCGGCATGGCGCAGTTCGCCGCCGGGATGTGGGAGTTCCGGAACCGGAACGTTTTCGGCGCAACTGCGTTCTCGACGTACGGCGGCTTCTGGATGGGGCTCGGCATCATCGTCGTGCTCGCCGATCTCTCGAAGACGTTTGCCGGTGCACTAGCGGGGACGGACCTCTTTAACGGGCTCGCATGGTTCCTCTTGGCGTTCGCGATCTTCAACACGTACATGCTGCTCTGGAGCATGCGCGTCAGCGGTGCCGTCTTCGGGGTCTTCCTCACCCTGGAGATCACGGAGATCCTGCTCGTGATCGGGTTCTTCAACCTGTCGCACGGCGGCAGCACATGGATCCTCCACGCGGGCGGTTGGGCCGGCATCGTCACGGCGGGCGTCGCCTGGTACGCGTCCGCGGCGGGCGTCGTCAACGGCATGTCGCCGACACCCGTCCTGCCCGTCGGTGCCGCTCCGATCGGTCGCGTCGGATCGCCGATGCCGCGGAGAGTGGAGGCGTAGCGAGTGGCGAACGACACGGATCAGCAGCACTCGATCGAGACGATGCTCCTCGAGGAGCGGACGTATCCGCCGCCCGCGGACTTCGCCGCGCACGCGAACGCGCAGCCCGACATCTACGACGTCCCCTTCGAGGAGTTCTGGGAGCGGGAGGGACGCGAGCGGCTGACGTGGTTCGAGCCCTTCACCGACCTCTACCAGTGGGAGCCGCCGTACGCGAAGTGGTACCTCGGCGGCAAGCTCAACGTCTGCTTCAACTGCGTCGACCGGCACGTCGAAGCGGGTGACGGCGGCATTGTCGCGTACCACTGGGAGGGCGAGCCGGAAGGGGAGACGCGCACGATCACGTACGCGGATCTCCAGAAGGACGTCGTCCGCTTCGCGAACGGGCTCAAGAAGCTCGGCGTGAAGAAGGGGACGCCGGTCGCGATCTACATGGGGATGGTCCCCGAGCTACCGGTGGCGATGCTCGCGTGCACGCGGCTCGGTGCGCCGCACACGGTCGTCTTCGGCGGCTTCTCGGCCGACTCTCTGTCGGGGCGGATGAACGACATGAAGTGCGAGGTCCTCATCACCCAGGACGAGGCCTGGCGGCGCGGCTCGACCGTGCCGCTGAAGAAGGTCGCCGACGAGGCGATGGCCGACGCTGCCGTCGCCAAGAGCTGCGTCGTCCTCCGCCGCACCGGCAACGACGTGGCGATGGAAGAGGGCCGCGACCACTGGTGGCACGAGCTCGAGGAGGGCTGCTCCGACGACGCCGAGTCGTGTCCGTGCGAGCCGATGGACAGCGAGGACCTGCTGTTCCTCATGTACACGAGCGGCACGACGGCGACGCCGAAGGGGATCATCCACACGACCGCCGGCTACCTCACCGGCGTCGCAGCGACGCACCACTACATCTTCGACCTGAAACGGGACGAGGACGTCTACTGGTGCGCCGCCGACATCGGCTGGATCACCGGTCACAGCTACATCGTCTACGGGCCGCTCTGCAACCGGACGACGTCCGTCATGTACGAGGGGACGCCGGACTTCCCCGACAAGGACCGCTGGTGGGCGATCGTCGAGAAGTACAACGTGACGATCCTCTACACGGCTCCGACGGCGGTCCGCTCGCACATGAAATGGGGGCCCGAGTACGCGCAGCAGCACGACCTCTCATCACTGCGCCTGCTCGGCTCCGTGGGCGAGCCGATCAACCCGGAGGCGTGGATCTGGTACCGCGAGCACATCGGCGGCGACCGGACCCCGGTCGTGGACACCTGGTGGCAAACCGAGACGGGGATGATCCTCATCACGCCGCTGCCGGGGATCACGACTCTGAAGCCAGGCTCGGCGACGCGTCCGTTCCCGGGTGTCGTACCTGCCGTGTACGACGAGCAGGGCAACGAGGTCGGGCCCGGTGGGGGCGGTTATCTCGTCCTCAAGAAGCCGTGGCCGGCGATGCTTCGTGGCATCTTCGGCGACGACCAGCGCTACCGGGACACGTACTGGTCGAAGTACGAGGACATCTACCTCGCGGGAGACGGAGCCCGGATCGACCAGGACGGCGACTTCTGGCTGCTCGGCCGGATCGACGACGTGATGAACGTCTCCGGGCACCGCATCTCGACGATCGAGGTCGAGTCGGCGCTCGTCGATCACCAGGAAGTCGCGGAGGCGGCGGTCTGCTCCCGCGCCGACTCCGTGACGGGCGAGGCGATCGTCGCGTACGTGACGCTGAAGGGCGGTGCAGAGGGCTCCGTCGAGAAGCTCGAGGAGCTGCGCGACCACGTCGCGCAGAAGATCGGGCCGATCGCGAAGCCGGCGAACATCGTCTTTACGCCGGAGTTGCCGAAGACCCGCAGCGGCAAGATCATGCGCCGCCTCCTTCGGGACGTCGCCAACGATCGCCAGCTCGGCGACACCACGACGCTCGCCGATCCCACGGTGGTCGACGAGATCTCGAAGCGCGCGGCCGACGAGAAGGCGCAGGAAGCCGAGTCGTAGTCCTCTCCCTACCATTTGCCGCCGGCGGGGGATTGGCTCCGTCGGCGGCGAATGGTAGAACCGCTGTGCTGCGGATAGCTGCGCAGGTCGAAGGCACTCCAACGGGCGGATCCGGGCGAGGTGCCAACTGGACCGCCGACCTGGCAAGAATCGCCGCTGTCCGCTCTTGCTGGATGCGCCAGGCCCTCGCGGGCCGGCGCGCGCCCGCATTCGCGACGCCCCCGTCAAGGCGAGCTCTCGCAGCTCTCCGGCGCATCGAGCGCAGCGCGCTGTACGAGTCGCTGAGCCAGCGCATCCCCTCGCACGGCGTGGACGTCCTCGCTCTAGTCCTCCTCTCCTAACTCCTCGCATTCGAGGCAGACCCAGGGCTCCGCGGGCTTGTCGCCGGCGCTCAGGTCGGCAGGCACCATCGTCACCCCGCAGCGTTGGCAGATCGGCGGACGATCGTCCACGCGCTTAGCCGTCGAGCAGTGGCTCGAAGCGCGATGGGTCGTCGAACGGGCCGATCACGGCGAGGCGGAAGCGATCCGCCGAGATCAGCTCCTGCGCGACGCGCGAGATGTCCTCACCGGTGACCGCGTCGAGCGCCGCGACGACTTCGTCCGGATCCGGCAGCCGCCGCTCCAGCACTTCCCGCCGCAGCCCAAAGCCCATCAGCCCCTGCGGACTCTCGAGCTGGAGGACGAAGCGGCCCTTCGCGAAGCTCCGCGCCTTCTCGAGCTCGTCGGCGGGCAGCGGCTCCGCGGCGATCTTTCGCAGCTCTGCGGCGATCGTTCCCACGGCCTCGTCGATCCGCGCTATATCTACCCCAGCCTGGGCATAGAGCGTCCCCGCGTCGCTGTAGCTGTGGTTGAGCCCGTAGACGTAGTACGCCAGCCCGCGCCGCTCGCGCACCTCGGTGAACAGCCGCGAGCTCATCCCGCCGCCCAGCGCGGTCGCGAGGAGCTGGAGCGCGTAACGGTCGGGATGGTCGAGCGGGAAGCTGTGGACGCCGAGGCAGACGTGGGCCTGGTCGGACTGCTTGGTGAAGACCTTGACGCGCCCGTTCGCGTAGGCGGCCACCGGCTCCGGCTCGCCGGTCTCCGCATCGGCGAGATCGCCGAGCAGCTCCTGCGCGCGCTCGAGCAGTCCCTCGCCGATCCGGCCGGCGACGCCGAGCACCATCCGCGACGGCTTGTACCAGCGATCGAGGTAGCCGAGGAACGTCTCGCGCGTCGCGTCGCGCACGGTCTCCTTGCGGCCGATGACGTCGCGCCCGAGCGGCTGGTCGCCGTAGAGGAGCTCCTCGTAGACGCCGCCGATGAAGTCGCGCGGCGTGTCGAAGTACATGTTCATCTCCTCGACGATCACGCCCTTCTCCCGCTCGATCTCGTCGGCGGCGAAGCGGGAGTTGCGGAGCATGTCGACGAGGACGTCGAGCGCGACGTCGCGGCTCTCGGCGGCGCACTTGACGTAGTAGGTCGTCGTCTCCTTGCCGGTGAAGGCGTTGAACTCGCCGCCGATCGCGTCGATCTCGCCGGCGATCTGGCGCGCGCTCGGTCGCCGCTCCGTCCCCTTGAAGAACATGTGCTCGGAGAAGTGCGCGATGCCGGCGATATCGGCCGTCTCGTAGCGCGAGCCGGCGGCGAGCCCGATCATCACCGTGACCGACTGCGCATGCGGGAGGTCGGCCGTGAGCACGCGAAGGCCGTTGTCGAGCGTGTTCCGTTCAAAGACCGCCACCCCGCTCGATCGTATAGACCTCCTTCTCGTGCCCGGCGAGCAGACCAGACGTGCGATCGCCGCGCAGCCCGCGTGGCTCGCGCAGGTGCCGACGGACCGCAGGTTCCCCGACGGCGCGCGCTTGCTCTTCACGGGTTGCGGGACGTCGTTCCACGCCGCGATGACGGGAGGAGACGCGGTGCAGGCGCTCGAGCTCGTGCTGCGACCCGACCGCGACGCCGATCTTCTCGTCCTCGTGTCCCATGAAGGAGAGACACCGCTCACGCTCGAGGCGGCGAAGGCGTGGGACGGGCCGCGCTGGCTCGTCACCGGCAAGGCGGACGGGCCGATTGCGGCGCTGTGCGAGGAGGTGATCGTCTGCACGCCGGCGATCGAGGAGAGCTGGTGCCACACGGCGAGCTACACGTGTGCCGTGGCCGCGATCGCTGCGCTGCACGGAGAGGACGTCTCGTGGTTGCCAGACGCCGTCGAAGAGGAGCTCTCAGCCGACCTGACGCTGGTGCGGAAGCAGGAGCGCTTCGTCGTCGCAGGCGCCGGGCGCGAGCTAGCAACTGCGCACGAGGCTGTGCTCAAGCTGCGCGAGGGAGCGTGGGTAGCGGCCGAGGCGTACGAGACCGAGCAGCTTCTGCACGGCTATCTCGCGGCGGTGGACGAGTCGGTGCGCGCCTTCGTCCTCGAGGGAGAAGGAGTCGCAGCGGAACGGGCTGCCGCAGCCGTCGCGGCGCTGCGCGCGCTCGACTGCGACGCGACGCTCGTACCCACGCGGCACCCCGTCGTCGACATCGTGATGTTCCAGCGGCTCACACTCCGCATCGCCGAGGCGCGCGGCCGCGAGCCGGACCGAATTCGCCGCCACGAGCAGCGCTGGGCCGACGCCGCCGCGGCCGCAAAGGCTGACAACGCCGCGTAGCTAGATCTCGTCGAGCGCCTCGAGCAGACGGTCGACCTCGGCCGGCGTGTTGTAGTGGACGAAGCCCGCGCGCACGGCGCCGTTCGGCTGGAGCCCGAGCCTCTCCATCCCCTCGACCGCGTAGTAGTCGCCGTCCCAGACCGCGATGCCCCGTTCCGCCAGGCGCTCCGCGGTCGTGCGCGGCGCGACTCCGTCGAGCCGGAAGGCGAAGGTCGGGACGCGACCGTCCATCGTTCCCCGGCCGTAGAGCGTGCAGCGCCCGGGCAGCCCGTCGAGGAACCGCTGGCCCAGGGCGCGCTCGTGCGCCTGGATCGCCTCCCAGCCGAGCTCCTCGAGGTACTCCACCGCGGCGACGAAGCCGGCGAGCAGCTCGTGCGCGAGCGTCCCCGTCTCGAAGCGCCGCCCGACCGGCTCGTCCGCCGCCGGGCGCACCTTGTACGGCTGCCACGCGCGCAGCAGCTCCTCCCGGCCGAAGGCGACGCCGAGATGCGGGCCGAAGAACTTGTACGGCGAGCAGAGCAGCACGTCGACGCCGAGCGCCGCGACGTCGATCGGCCCGTGCGGCGCGTAGTGGACGGCGTCCGCCCAGGCGAGCGCGCCCGCGGCGTGGGCGAGCTCGACGATGCGTGCGGCGTCGGTCATCGTCCCGAACGCGTTCGAGGCGAGCGGGAAGGCGACGACGCGCGTGCGGTCGGTCAGGCCCACCTCGAGGTCGCCGAGGTCGAGGCTCGTGCCGTCGCCGATCTCGACGAAGCCGACGCGGAGGTCGAGATCGCGTGCGAGCTCGAGCCACGGCGCCACGTTGGCGTCGTGGTCGAGGCGTGTGACGAGGATCTCGTCGCCCGCCGCGAGCGTTCGTCCCAGCGCGCGGCTGAGCGCGAAGTTGAGCGTCGTCATGTTGGCGCCGAACGCGATCTCCTCCGGCCGCGCGCCGAGGAATCGCGCCGCCGTTTCGTGCGCCCCTTCCACGAGCTCGTCGCTGTGGCGGCTCGCCTCGAACGCGCCGCCGAGGTTCGCGTTCGAGTCGCGGAGATAGCCGGCGACGGCGTCGATCACCGACTGCGGAACCTGTGTCCCGCCAGGCCCGTCGAAGAACGCGACTCCGGAACGGAGCGCCGGGAAGCGAGCGCGGATCGCCTCGACGTCGAAGTTCATCCCTGCTCGAGCGGCGCCATCGTCAGGCCCTGCTCCCGCAGTTGCTCCCAGTACAGCTCCGCTTGCTCGCGCAGTCCCGACCAGACGATCGCCTGCCCCGAGGAATGGATCCGGTCGGCGAGCCGCAGGCCGGCGTCGTAGGAGAGGCCGGGAATGACGCTCGAGAGCGCGAAGGCGACGCCCTGGAACGTGTTGTGGTCGTCGTTGAGGACGATCACGTGCCACGGCCGCCCGAGCCCCGTTCCCTCGCCGCGGCCGAGTCGCTCGCGTGGCGGCGTCAGCGTGCTCACGCGCCGGCCGGACGGCCGTTCACCGTCCAGCTGTACCGCGGCTTCTCGTTGAGCGAGGCGCCGACGAAGCAGTCCCGCTCGGCCTTCGCGAGCAGCTCGACGAGTTCGTCGGCCCCCGGCTCCGACTCGATCTCCACTGCGAGCTCGACGTCGCTCTCGACGACCGCGTAGCGGCCGTCGCTCTCCCGCTTCGTGACGAGCGCGCGCGTCGAGCCGGAGGCTCTTGCGATCTCGAGGCCGGCACGCTCGGCGTGGTAGCCGAGGCTCGCGAGCGAGCAGCGGATCAGAGCTGCGAGGAGCAGGTGCTCGGGCGTCCACTCCGCCGGCAGGGCAAGAGCGCTGCCGTTCTCCTCGCGCAGCTCGCCGGACGGAGCGAGGTCGACGGCGAAGCGGAGCTCACGAGCGCGGTTGGCCATGGCCGCATCGTCTCAGATGCCGTCCCCGATGCCGTCCGAGGGGGCTCGTACGCTGCGGTCCGTGCGACGCCTGCGCACACTCACCGAGGCCGAGTGCTATATCCGCTGCTACGGCGGCTGGGAGCCGACGGTGACCCTCGTCAAGCTCGAGCCGCGGCGTCCTCACTACGACCTGGCAGTCACTGGTGAGGACCTGCGGCGCGAGTTCGAAGCCCGCATCGACGCGCGGCCGGACGAGGCCGAAGCCGAAGCTGCTTGACCCCGACTGAAACTCGCAGCGACGTCCCGGATGTCCTCGGGCCGAATCTGCGCGTCGTTTTCGTCGGGATCAACCCCGGCCGCGTCTCCGCCGCCGCGCGCGCCCACTTCGCGAACCCGCGCAACGACTTCTGGCGGCTCCTCCACGCCGCCAGGTTCACCTCCCGCCTCTACGAGCCGCATGAGCAGTTCGCGCTGCTCGAGGAGGGAATCGGCGTCACGAACGCGGCCTATCGCACGACGCCGGGGTCTGGCGACCTCCGCCGCGCCGATTTCGCCGGCTCTGCCGAACGGCTCGAGCAGCTCGCGGGCGAGCTTCGCCCCGGCTGGCTCGCCTTCGTCGGCAAGGAGGCGTATCGCGGCGCATTCGGCGAGCGCCCACAGCTCGGCGTGCAAGAGAGGACGCTCTCGGAGACGCGCCTCTTCGTCCTCCCGTCCACGTCGCCGGCGAACGCCGCCGTGCCGTGGGAGGAGCGGCTGCGCTGGTTCAGAGAGCTTGCTACGGCGAATGGTGGGTGACGCCGGAAGGAGGGCGCGAGCCCGGCGAGCCCGGCGAGAGCTGGGGTCATTCGCGCCGCCGCATTTGACCGAGGCGAGGGAGGTCCGCTGGTTGGATCAGGCGCCTGCTCGACTGACGACGACGCGTACGTCGTCTGAGAGCTGCCGTCGCCCGCGCGCCGCGACGTCGACCTCGCCAAACGACAGCCGCCACTCGCGTCCGACCGTCTCGAGCAGATCTACGAGACTCCGCAGCGCGATCGTCTCGCCGAGGCAGCGGCGATCGCCGATCCCGAACGCGGCGTAGGAGAAGCGGTGCTCGGCCGTGCGGCCGTCGAGCCAGCGCTCGGGGAGGAAGCGCTCCGGCTCAGGAAAGACGCCCGGGTCGCGATGGAGCGCCCCGACGTGCACGACGACGAGCTCGCCCGCCTGCACCGGCTCGCCGCCGACGCTCGTGTCCGCGGTCGCGACGCGGACGAGCAGCGGATTGGTGGGATGGAGTCGCGTCACCTCGCGGACGAACGCCTCGCGATCCGCGGCCTCGGGCTCCGTTCCGAACCGGTAGAGCGCCCAGCCGCTCTCCTGCACGAGCGGCCCGGCCGCGCCGAGGAGCAGCTCGCCCGCCAGCGCCTGTTGCTCGCGCCGCGGGAGACCCTCGAGCGCGCTCAGCTCCGACGGCCGACTCCGGTCGGCGTTCGCGAGCAGGCTGCGGACGACGAGCGAGAGCTGCGCGAGCAGGAACGGACGTTGCAGGCCGTGCCGCGTCGGCACGGAGCGGAGCACCCGCGGGGTGCCGCCGGCCCACGCGACGATGCGGGCGAGGCGGTCGAGCTCAGTCGCCGTGAGGTCGCTGGCGAAGGCGCCGCGCACGACGGCGCGCGCGACGAGCGGGCGCAGCCACGGCACCAGCCGGATCGAGTCTCCGTCCTGCCAGCCAGCGGCGGCCTCGGCCACTCCCGTGGCGAGCTCGCGTGCCGTTTCCTCCGCCCGGTCGGCTCCCATCCCCTTCGACAGCGCCCGTCGCAGCTCCGCGGGGGAGATGCGCGCTGCGGGCAGTGCTGCCCTCTTTCGGCCGAGCGGGATGGCCTGGGAGCGCGGCTTTGCCAGCTCGCCGGCCCGTTCCACGAGCGTCTCGCGCGCGCCTTCCGGCCCACTGACGAGCAACAACCGCCGCCGGCCCGCCCGAACCCTGACGAGCTCCCCGAGCGCCGACGCGGCCAGAAGCGCCTGCTCGGGATCCCGCCGCAGCTCTGCCGCACCGGGCGCCGCCTCCGGCAGCATCAGCTCCGCCAGTGGCTCGTGATCGGCGTCCGCCGGTCGCGCCCGAACGCTTTCGGCCGCAGCCGCACGCCTGGCGGGGCCTGGCGGCGTTTGTACTCAGCGCGGTCGATCAGCGCGACGGCGCGGGCCACGACCTCGGGATCGAAGCCGTCCGCGCTCAACTCCTCGAGCGTGCGGTCCTCCTCGACGTACGCCTGGAGCACGCGGTCGAGCTCGGAGTACGGCGGCAGCGAGTCCTCGTCGAGCTGGCCGTGCCGGAGCTCTGCAGTCGGCGGCCGGGCGATCGTGGACTGCGGTATGAGCTCGCGGCCGGCGTGCTCGTTCAGGTGGCCGGCGAGCCGGAACACGTCCGTCTTGAACACGTCCTTGAGCAGCGCGAAGCCGCCGGCCATGTCGCCGTAGAGGGTCGCGTAGCCCACCGAGAGCTCCGACTTGTTGCCGGTCGCCACGACGAGCCAGCCGAACTTGTTCGACAGCGCCATCACGACGGTGCCGCGGATCCGCGCCTGGAGGTTCTCCTCCGCGAGATCCGCGCCGCGGCCGGCAAAGGACGACGCAAGAACACCCGTGTACGCCTCGACCGCGGGCTCGATCTCGAGCTCCCGAAAGTCGCAGCCGAGGTTCTCGGCCAGCAGGCGCGCATCGGCGCGCGTCGCGTCGGACGAGTAGCGGGACGGCAGGGAGACGCAGTGCACGCGCTCCGGCCCGAGCGCCTCGACGGCCAGCGCCGCGGTCACGGCGGAGTCGATCCCGCCCGAGACCGAGACGACGACGTCGCCGAAGCCGTTCTTCTCGACGTAGTCGCGCAGGCCGAGGACGAGCGCGCGACGCATCTCCTCGAGCTCGTCGTCGAGCGGCGCGATCGCCGCAGCGTCCGGCTGAGCGAGGTCGACGACGAGGAGCGCCTCCGCGAAACCGGGCCCGCGCGCGAGCACGCTGCCGTCATTTTCGAGCACCAGCGAATGCCCGTCGAAGACGAGCTCGTCCTGGCCGCCGACGGTGTTGCAGAGCGCGACGCGGACGCCGTTCTCGCGCGCCCGCGCCGAGAAGATCGCCTCCCGCTCCTGCGCCCGGCCGACGTGGAAGGGCGAGGCGGAGAGGTTGACGACGAGCTCGGCGCCGGCGGCCGCGAGCTCGGTCGTCGGCGGCCCGGGGATCCACATGTCCTCGCAGATCGTGATCCCGACTGTCGTTCCGGCCACCTCGATCAGGGAGATCTCGCTGCCCGAGGCGAAGTAGCGCTTCTCGTCGAAGACGCCGTAGTTCGGGAGGTGGCGCTTCTTCGTCCAGCCGGCGATCTTCCCGTCGACGCAGATCGCGCAGGCGTTGTAGAGCTCCTCGTCGAAGAGCGGCGTGCCGACGAGCGCGACGATTCCCGTCACGTCCCGCGCGATCGCCTCGACCGACTCCCGCGCGGCGCGCACGAAGCCGGGCCGGAGCAGGAGATCCTCCGGCGGATAGCCCGTGACGACGAGCTCGGGGAGGACGACGAGATCGGCTCGCGTATCCCGCGCCTCACCGATCCGGGTGAGGATCAGCGCGCGGTTCCCCTCGAGGTCGCCGACGACCGGATCGATCTGCGCGAGCGCGATCCTCATAGTTTCAGCCTATCAGGCGAAAACCTCCGGCACGACGTCGTTTGCGTAGCCAAGTTAGCGCCCGCTAACCTAGTGGTCACTAACTTGTCGTAGAGAGGAATTGTGTGAGAGCAAGGGTGCTGGCGGTCTTGGTCGCCGAAGAGAATCGCAAGTGGTGGACGCTGGGAGCGGTTGCGTTCGGCCTGTTCATGATCATGCTGGACAACACGGTGGTGAACGTAGCGCTGCCCTCGATCGAGCGCGACCTGCACATCACGATCTCCTCGCTCGAGTGGATCGTCACCGCCTACGCGCTCACCTTCGCGGCGCTGATGATCACGGGCGGCAAGCTCGCCGACGTCTACGGGCGCCGGCGCATGTTCATTCTCGGCCTGGTCGTCTTCACGCTCTCGTCGCTCGCGTGCGGGCTCGCGCCGAGCTCCGGTTTCCTGATCGGAGCGCGCGCGGTGCAGGGCGCCGGCGCAGCCCTCATGAACCCCGCGACGCTCTCGATCATCACAGCGACGTTCCCGCCGAAGCAGCGCGGCCAGGCGATCGGGATCTGGGCCGGAGTCTCGGCCCTCGCGCTGGCGATCGGCCCGCTCGTCGGCGGCCTGATCACCCAGAACATCAACTGGAACTGGATCTTCTTCATCAACGTCCCGATCGGCGCGCTCGCGATCGTGGTCTCCCGCCTCGTGATTCGGGAGTCGCGCGACACGTCGCGCGAGCAGAGCATCGACTTCCCCGGCCTCCTCACGTCGATCGGCTTCCTCTTTTCGCTCAGCTACGCGCTGATCGAGGGGAACCGGCACGGCTGGAGCTCGCCGGAGATCCTCGGGCTGTTCGGCGCGGCAGCCGTCCTTGTCACTGCGTTCGTCGTGCTCGAGAGCCGGCAGCGGCTGGCGATGCTCGACCTGTCCCTGTTCAGGATCGGCGCCTTCGCGGGCGCGAACCTTGTGGCAATGCTCGTCTCGCTCGCGATGTTCGGCGTCTTCTTCTTCGTCTCGCTCTACGTCCAGAACATCCTCGGCTACAGCCCGACGAAGGCCGGCGCGATCTTCCTGCCGATGACCGTGCTGATCATCTTCATCGCGCCGCTCGCCGGCCGGCAGTCGGACCGGCTCGGCTCGCGCTGGCTGATGGGCGGCGGAATGACGCTGCTCGGCGTCTCGCTCCTCCTCTACCAGCGCATCGGCATCCACTCGGATTTCTGGACGCTGCTGCCGGCGCTGCTCCTCGGCGGGGTCGGGATGGCGATGACGATGTCGCCGATGACGTCGGCTGCGATGGGCGCTGTGCCCGTGGACAAGGCCGGCGTCGGCTCGGGCGTCCTGAACAGCTTCCGCCAGGTCGGCGGCTCGCTCGGGATCGCCTTGATGGGAGCGATTCTCGCCTCCTACATCCACCATCCGCCGCGCACGCCCGGAGCCGCGCAGGACTACGTGAACGGTCTGCACGCCGCCCTCGCGGTCAGCGCCGTCATCAGCTTCGCCGCGGCAATCGTGGCCGTCGTCCTCGTGCGGACGCGGCCCGAGGTCGTGCGTGAGCACATCGCGGAGCTCGCAGCATGAGCACCGCCGCGCCCCGCATGGCGGCTGCCGACCGGCGCCGCCACCTGGTCGACACGGCGATCCGCCTCTTCACCGAGGGCAGCTACCGCGGCACGACCACGGCGGAGATCGCCCGCGCCGCAGGCATCTCCGAGCCGATCCTCTACCGCCACTTCGCGTCGAAGCGCGACCTCTACCTGGCCGCGCTCGACGACGTCTGGGAGAAGGCGCGGACGGGCTGGGAGCGGACCATCGCCGAGAGCTCCGACGCATGCGACGCGGTCGAGGCGATCGGCAAGGGTCACCTCGCGGTTCGCTCCGCGAAGCTGCAGCTCGCGGAGCTGTGGGTGCAGTCGCTGAGCGAGGCGTCGGAGGATCCGGAGCTGCGGAAGGCCGTGCGCCGCCACATGCGTGAGGTGCACGAATTCGTCGCCGGCCTGATCCGGCATGGCCAGGAGCAAGGCGCGATCTCGGTCGAGCGCGACCCCGACGCCGAAGCCTGGATCATGCTCGCCGGCGGGATCCTCGGCATGGTCGGCCGCCGGGTCGGACTGCTCGACGACGGCGAGCTAGCCGCAATCCGCGCAGCGCGCCTCGCGTGGCTTCGCGCCTCGTAGCGCGCGAGACCTGCGGTCTCGCGCGCTGGGTGGAGGTACTGCGCGGGCCGGAAGCGGGGTTCCGGCCCGCTTCCAAAGAAAAGGCCCCGGCTGCGGCTCCGGGGCCCTTTCGGTGAGGCGCGCCCCTCTGTGGTGATTTCCGAGCGGCGGATCTGCGGCTGTCCCACCTCTCTTCGTGTCACCAGGAGTTCTGGCGCGCCCCTTGCAAGCCTCGGCCTGGCGTCCGGCCCGGTTGCAATGGGCTCACTATAGGAGGACCTCGGAACGTCGTCAAGTAGCTCGGTCAAGTGATTTTACCCCACGCTACTTGACCAATTTTCCCCATGAACATGCCCAAACGAGGGATGTCCGGCGTGGACACCTTGCGCCGAAATGAAGCATGCGCTTGACTATGCGGACACCCATGGCGCCGAAAGAGACCACGACCCGCACGAACCCCGCCGTCCCGGCGCTCCGCCTCGGCGAGCGCTTGCGGCAACTGCGTGCCGCGGCGGGGCTGACGCAGAGCGACCTCGCCGGCGACCGCTTCTCGAAGGAGTACGTCTCGCAGATCGAGCGCGGCAAGACGCGGCCGACGAGCGAGACGATCGAATGGCTTGCCGCTCGGCTGGGCGTCGACGTGGGCTTCCTCGCGACGGGCGTCGCGTCCGACGAGCGGGGTCGGCTCGAGGGAGCGCTCGCCCGGGCCGAGGCGCTGTACGAGGCGAGTGAGGACGCCGAAGCCGCGCAGGAGTTCGCGCAGCTCGTCCCGGCGGCCCGCGCGACCGGCATCCCCGAGCTGCAGGTGCGGGCTCTCGTCGGCACCGGCCTGGCGAAGATGCGGGTCAGCGACCATCGCGCCGCGCTCGCGCTCTTCAATGAGGCGCGGGAGATCACCGAGGCAGGATCGTTCTCTGACGTCGAGCGCGCCGATGTTCTGCTCCGGCTCGGCGCCTGCCGCTACCAGCTCAACAGCATTCAGTCGGCGCTCGGGCTTCTCAACGAGGGTCTGGCGCTCGCGGAGCGATCCGGCCTCCCGTGCGACGCGCTCAAGGCAGATCTCTTCTCCTGGCGCTCGCGGTGCTGGCGTCGCCAGCGCGACTACGAGGCGGCACGCGACGATGTCGAGCGCGCGCTCGAGCTCGCGCGCGGCGTCGACGACCTGCGCACGATCGGAGCTGCGTATTTCCAGGCATCGCTGGTCGCCGACCGCGAGGGGCATTGGGTTCTGGCCCGCACCTACGCGGAGCGCGCGCGCGAGGCGTACGCGCAGCTGTCCGACCGTGTCCACGTCGGCGAGCTCACGAACAATCTCGGCGGCCTCAACTTCCTGCTCGGCAACACCGACGACGCGATCGAACTGCTCAAGGAGGCGTTCGCCATCGCGCTCGAGACAGGTCGCGACTCCGATGCCGGTCGTGCCGTTTCCTCGCTCGCCCAGATCCATCTCCGCGTCGGCGATCTCGACGAGGCCGAGGAGCAGGCGCGCCATGCGCTGCGGCTCCTCGACGGTCGCGTCGACTACCTCGACGAGATCGGCAACGCCCAGCTGGTGCTCGGCCGCGCGCTCCTCGAGCAGGGAAGGCTCGACGACGCCGAGGCGACGTTCGCAGACGCCGAGCAGAGCTTCTCCCAGCTCGGCTCGGGAAGCCATCGGGCCGCAACCTGGGTCGCACGCGGCGATCTCGCCGCCCGCCGCGGGCACGATCGAGAGGCAGCTGGGCTGTATCGCTCTGCCGCTGAGGCGTTGCAGGACGTCCGGTTCTAGGAAAGGAGGTGAGAAGGTGACAAAGCTGCGGTTTTTCCTCGCACTGAGTATCGCTTCGCTGTCCGCGTACATCCTCGCGCTCGCGTCTGTGGTTATCGGATACGGGATGAGCGACGGAGGCGGTTTCTACTAGGCCGTACCTCGCAAGAGAGCAGGCCCACGGGTTGCGGCGGCCGCGTTTCCGAGGCCGCCAACGTGGGATGAAGAGACTGTGGGCTCACGTCTCGAGCGCGCGCGTCGCGCGCTGACTGTCGGGCGGGTCGCTCACCGGAGCGGGCTCCGCCGGATCCTCGCCGAGGTCGGCGTGGTCGGACACCGTGAGGCCAAGCGTGAGCGAGCGCGTGCCTTCCGCTGCGGCCTCGAGGAGCTCGGCACGACGTTCATCAAGCTCGGCCAGCTCCTCTCGTCTCGTCCTGACCTGCTGCCGGACGTCTACATCGAGGAGCTGAGCCACCTCGTCGACGACGTGCCTCCCGTCCCGTTCGCGGAACTCGAGGCGGTCGTGCGGGAGGACTTCGGCGACGACGCGTTCGTCAGCCTCGACCCGGAGCCTCTCGCGACCGCATCCATCGCGCAGACCCATCGCGGCTTGCTTGTCACGGGGCATGACGTCGTGGTCAAGGTGCGAAGGCCGGGCGTTGTCGAGCAGGTCGATCTCGATCTCGCGCTCCTGCGCTCGACCGTCCGCTTCGTCTCGGGGCGCTCGGAGGCGGCGCAGCGCATGCAGCTGGAAGAGCTCGCCGACGAGCTCGAGGTGCATCTGCGAGCCGAGCTCGACTTCGTCGAGGAGGCACACAACACCGAGCTCGTTCGCCGGCTGGTCGAGGGAATCGAGGGACTCGTCGTGCCGCAGGTGATCCGGCCTTACGTGAGCGAGCGGGCGCTCGTGCTCGAGCGGATCCCGGGGGGCAAGGTCACGCCCGACCACGGCCTCGCGCCGGAGCGGGCAACGGAGCTGGCGCGCGAGTTCTTCCGCGCCTACGTCTTCCAGGTCGTCGTCGAGGGCGTCTACCACGCCGATCCTCATGCGGGGAACGTGCTGCTCACCGACGACGGGCGGCTCGCGCTGCTCGACTTCGGTCTGCTCGGGCGGCTCGACGAGGAGACGCGCGCCAACCTCGGCCTTCTCCTGCTCGCGCTCGCTCACAACCGGGCGGACGACGTCGCCGACCTCGTGATCGCCCTCTCGCTGACAACACCGACCTCCGATCAAGCCGGCTTCGTGCAGGACGTCCGCCGCCTGCTGCCGCGCTTCCATTGGCGGCCGCTCGGAGCGATCCAGGCGGGCCAGGCTCTCGCCGAGTTGCAGAGGGCGGCGATCGACCGCGACATCCGCCTACCGACATCCTTCGCCCTCGTCGGCAAGACACTCGCGCAGGCGGACTCGATTGCGCGGCTACTCGATCCGGAGCTCGATCCGGTGGCGCTGATCGAGGAGCAGGCGAGCGAGCTGCTGGTCCGCGAGGCTGAGCACCGGCTCGAGCCGAACCGACTGGTCGCGCAGGCGTTCACCCAGCTCGAGCCGCTCACACACCTGCCCAGGAGACTCAGCCATGTCGTCACCGAGCTCGAGCAAGGGACGTTCACGATCGGCATCGTCCCGACCGGGCTGGCCGAGCTCGAGCACAACCTCCGCTCGATCTCCAACCGCATCGGCGCTGCGATCATCGTCAGCGCGCTCCTCCTCGCCTCGTCCCTGCTCGTGCAAGTGCATGATTTCCGCTGGCTCGGCGTCGCGGGCTTCTGCCTGGCCGCGGTGTTCGGCGTCTACATGATCTGGAAGATCATCAGGACGCCAGGCGAGCTCTAGGGAACGTCGCCGTTCGACGAGCCCATCCGTTCGATCACGACCTGGGGGATCCGCGCGGTGGGGCTGAGGCGCAGGCACATGCGGACGACCTCGGCGCAATCCTCCGGCCGGATCATCTCCTCGTGCTCGAGCCCCGACCACTGCGCCATCGGCGTGTCGACGAAGCCGGGGCAGATGGCGATCGAGCGGACGCCGTCCGCGTCGAGCTCGGCGTTGAGTGAGCGGGTGAGCGAGATGACTGCGGCCTTCGTCGCGCCGTATGTCGCGAGCCCGGGAGTCGGCAGCGTGCCGGCGATCGAGGCGAGATTGACGATCCAGCCACGCGATTCACGGAGGAGCGGGATGGCCGCCTGCGTAACGAGGAAGAGGCCGCGCAGGTTGATGTCGAGCTGGAGGTCGAGCTTCTTCAGATCGAGATCCTCGACCGTGCCGCCGATCCCGACGCCGGCGGAGTTGACGAGCACGTCGATTCGGCCGAACCGCTCGCGGTGCTCTGCGACCGCGCGTGCGCAGTCGTCCGGATCCGCGACATTCGCGGCGATTGCAGCCGCCCCGAGCTCGGCCGCCGCGGCTTCGATCTTCTCCTGCTGGCGGGAGACGAGCGTCAGGTCGTAGCCCTCCTCGCGCAGGAGCCGCGCGATCGCGAGCCCGATTCCCGAGGAGCCGCCGGTGACGAGTGCCGCGCGATCTGCCATTCCGCCGCCTACAGTAAACGGCGTGAAGACCGCAGGACTGACGAGCCTCAGCGTCGGCGGCGGCTGCGCTGCGAAGTACTCGGCGGCCCGGCTCGAGGAGTTGCTCAAGGGATTCGTGCCGGCGGAGGCGGAGGATCTCCTTGTCGGCCTCGACCCGGCCGACGACGCCGCGGTCTACAGGCTCGACGAGGAACGCGCGCTTGTCTTCACCGTCGACTTCTTCCCGCCGCTCGTCGACGATCCCGCGCTGTTCGGCCGCATCGCGGCGACGAACGCGCTGAACGACGTCTTCGCGATGGGAGGGACGCCGCTCCTCGCGCTCTCAATCGCGGCTTTCCCGGAGGAACTCCCGACCGAGGTGGTCGCCGCGGTCTTCGCCGGCGCCGAGGAGCAGGTGCGCGCCGCGGGCGCGATTCTCGCGGGCGGGCACACGATTCGCGACGCCGAGCCGAAATACGGGCTCGCGGTCGTCGGCACCGTCCATCCGGACGCAGTCTGGGTCAAGAGCGGCGCGCGGCCCGGCGACGCCGTTTTCCTCACGAAGCCGCTCGGCACCGGCCTCGTTCTCGCCGCGAAGGGCGACATCGGGGAGGCGGCGCGGTGGATGACGACGCTGAACGACGCCGCGGCCGACGTCCTGCGCGCCTTCTCGCCGCACGCCGTGACCGACGTCACGGGCTTCGGCCTTTTTGGGCACGCGCACGAGACCGCGGAGCGGAGTGGCGTGCAGCTCGTTCTCGAGTCGGCGTCGTTCCCCGCGCTCGCGGGTGCGCTCGAGGCGGCTCGAGCGGGGACTCGAACCGGCGGCGATCCGCGCAATCGTGAGTTCGCGCCGGTCGAAGAGGACGGCGTGCCGGAGGAGCTGCTCGCGCTCGGCTACGACGCCCAGACGGCGGGTGGACTGCTCGTGACGCTGCCGGCCGAGAAGTCGCTCTCCCTCGAGGCGGAGTTCGCGCGCTGCGATCTCTTCCTCGTGCGGGTGGGGTCGGTGGAGGAGGGAGGCGGCGTTGTCGTCCGTTAGCGTCGCGCACCGCCGTTTCGCCCTCGAGCTGTCGCCCGTTGCGTTCCGGAGGGTGGCGCGTGTCGCCGTCGGCATGCTCGTCCTGATCGTGGCGAGCGGGGCGACGGTCCGGCTAACCGGCTCGGGGCTCGGCTGTCCGTCGGTGACCGTGGACCTCTCCGCGTGCGTGAAGGCGTACGGGGCGCGGGGTTACCACGCAGACATCGAGTTCATGAACCGCGTCGCCTCGGGCATCACGGTCTTGGTGGCGCTTGCGCTCGCCGCAGCCGCGTGGAGGACGGCGGGGCTCGGCCGCGGCACGAAGCTGCTCGCGACCGGAGCGTTCCTCGCCACGTTTGCGCAAGCGCCGCTCGGCGCGATCACGGTTCACTACCACCTGAACCCGTACCTCGTGATCTCGCATCTCTTGCTCGCCCTGCTCGCACTCGGCGTGGGCGTGCTCGTCCTCCTCGAAGCGAGCCGTTTCGTGGCGGGCGGCGGCAACGCTCTGCCCGCGCTCGCCCGCCTGGGCGGCGCAGCGCTGCTCGCGTCGGTGGTCGTGCTCGTCGTGTCGGGGACGGTGTCGACGGCTGCGGGCCGGTTCCCCGGCAGCTCGGGCTCGACGGTCGTGAGCAGGCTGTGGAACTTCCACTCTGCTGTGTATTGGCACGTCCGCGCGGTCGCCGTGTTCTGCGTCGTGCTCCTCGTGCTCGCAGCCTGGGCATGGCAGCGGCGCGACCGGTTCCCGTGGCTTCTGCGCGGCTGCTTCGGGCTACTCGCGCTCGTGCTCGTGCAGATGGCGATCGGCGAGCTTCAGTACCGCACCTACGGAACGGTGCCGTGGCCGGTCATCGTGATCCACGTCACCCTCGCTGCGGCGTTGTTCGCCTCGGCGGTCGGCCTTGTGGCGCGGCTCTGGCGACCCGTAGGCGCGCACTAGACTCCTGCGGATGTCGGAGCTGATCGTCTCTTCGCGGCCCGACCTGCGCAGGCCGGTTCTCCTCGCGGCATTCCGGGGCTGGAACGACGGCGGTCAGGGCGCCACGCTCGGCGCCGGCTATCTCGCGCGGCAGTGGGGCGCCGAGGAGTTCGCGACGATCGACCCCGAGAATTTCTACGACTTCCAGGAGGTCCGACCCCAGGTCTTGCTCGAAGACGGGCTGACCCGGAAGCTCGAGTGGCCCTCGAACACCTTCCTCCACGCGCCGATTCCGGGCCTCGATCGGGACGCCGTGATCATGCTCGGCGTCGAGCCGAACCTCCGCTGGAAGACGTATTCGAATCTCGTCGTCGGATTCGTGCAGGAGCTCGGGATCGACCTCGTCGCGACCTTCGGCTCGCTGCTCGCCGATGTGCCGCACACGCGGCCGGCACCGGTGAGCGCAGCGGCGAGCGACCCGTCGCTCGTGGAGGAGATGGGCGTCGAGCCGTCCCGCTACGAAGGGCCGACCGGCATCCTCGGCGTCCTCCTCGACGATTGCCGGCACGCGAATGTTCCCGCGGTCAGCCTCTGGGCGGCCGTGCCGCACTACGTCTCGCTCGCGCCGAGCCCGCGCGCCGCGCTTGCACTCTGCCGCCGCTTCGGCGAGCTGCTCAACGTCGACATCGAGCTCGCCGAGCTTGAGACGGCGTCCGAGGAGTACAGCGAGCAGGTGACCGAGGCGGTCGCTTCCGACTCCGAGACGGCGTCGTACGTCGAGGAGCTCGAGCGGCGCGTCGACCTGATGGAGGCGGCGGAGGAGGCAGACCTTCCTTCCGGTGAGAGCCTCGCCGCCGAGCTGACCCGCTTCCTGCGCGAGCGCGAGCAGAACGGCGAGGACGAGAGCGCCGGCGGGCCGGCGAGCTAGGGGCTACTCGGCTGCGGCTTCGGGCTCGGGCTTCGGCTCGGCAGCAGCCGTCTGCGCCTCGGGCTTCGCCGCGCCGCCGCCCTTCTTCCGCCGCCGTCTGCGACGCCGGCTGCGGCTCGAGCCCTGCTTCGGCGCGGGCAGGTTCTCGGCGAGCGCGAGCGCGACATCCTGGATCGTGCCGAGCTGCTCGCGCGCGTCGTCGAGGAGCTTCGTCGCCCGCGGCGTGTAGCCCTCCGCCGAGGCGAGGAGCGCGACGCCAACGGGCAGCGGGAGGGTGAGAGCCGCCTTGACGAGCTTCGCTGCGTTCTCCTCGTGCCGGTGGCCGCGCGAATTCGCAAGCGCTCCGAGGAGCCGCTTTGCCTCGGGATACTCCGCCGACGCACGCCGGTCCTGCACCTTGCGCGTCGCGCGCGCGAGCCGCCATGTCCAGCGCCCGAGGATCTGCTCGGGCGCGTCGGGCTTGTCCTCCGAGACCGCGCGAAGGAGGGTGCGAATCCCGGCGAGCCGTTCCTTCTCCCAGGTCGGCGCCTGCGTCACGAGCGTGACGAGATCGTCGAAGTCGGCGCGCTCGACCTTCATCGAGACGCGGTCCTGCAGCGCCATCATCCGCAGCCGCCGGTTCGGGTTCTCGGCCGCCGCCGTCGCCAGGAACTGCTCGAGCGCGGCCTTGCTCGCGCTGCGATCGGTGAGCTTCTGGACGAAGTTCGCGCGTTCGTCGAAGCGGATCTGCCGGCCGGCGATCGTCGCCCAGTAGCGCTGCTCGTCCTCGTCGAGGTACTTCGGATCGATCCGCTGCCACTCCCGCTGGATGACACCGACGCGGCGCCGCACGTCGGGCGTCACCGGAACGAGCCACGGCGCGGGCGTGAGGCGGCGGCGGGCGCGGCGCTGCGAGCGACGGCGCGGCGCGGGGGTGACGCGCGCCCCTTCGCGGTAGAAGTCCGCGTCGAGGAGCGAGTGGAGGGAGACGACGCGCTCATTGTGGGTCGCGCCCTTCGGGACGAAGTCCACGACGATGCCCGCTTCCTTGCGCGGGTGGAGGCGCATGATCCGGCCGATCCGCTGCTGGTAGACGCGGCGCGAGGCGGTCGGCGCGAGGTGCATGCAAACGGTCGCGCGCGGTGAGTTCCAGCCCTCGGCGAGCAGCTGCGCGTTGATCAGGACGTTGATCTCTCCGCGCTCGTACGCGGCGAGCGTCTCGGCGAGACGCAGCGGCGGCGTCCGTCCCGAGACCGCCTCGGCCTTCAGCCCGGCCGCGCGGAACTCCTGCGCGAGGTTGTAGGCGTGGTCGACGCCGGCGGCGTAGACGATGCCCGGCGTGTTGTCGAAGCGGTCGCGGTAGAGGCTCGCGGCCGCCTGGTTGAGCGCCTGGTGGTCGAGCGTCTTGGCGAGAAGCTCCTGGTCGAAGTCGCCGCCGACGATCGGTACGGAGTTGATCGCGGTCACCGGCGGGACGCGCAGATCGCGGAGCGGGGCGATGAGCCCACGGCGCGCGGCGTCCTGCAGCGGCAGGTCGTCGACCGAGGCGGGGAAGACGTCGGAGACCTGCTTCGCGATCAGCTGCTCGGTCGCGGTCATGCCGATGTAGAGGGCCTCCGGGAAAGAGCGGATCGCGGCCGAGGTCTTCTCTCCGAGCGCGGTGTGCGCCTCGTCGCAGATGACGAGCTGGTACGCATCGCGGTCGATCGAGTCGACATGACGCGCGAACCAGGCGTACGTCTGGATCGTGAGCGGCGCCTTCTTCGGCACCTTGCCGCCGCTGGTGATCACGTCGACGAAACGGTCGCCGTAGCCCTCGGTCGTGAGGTCGCGCGTGAACTGGGAGACGAGCAGGCGGCGGTGGGTGAGGATCAGGACGCCGAGCGTGCGGGCCGCCTCGACGAAGCCGGCGGCCGCGATCGTCTTGCCGGACGCCGTCGGATGGCGGAAGCGATAGCGGCGGACGGCACCGGGATCGTCCTGCTGCTTCGGCTCCTCGTCCTCCGGCAGCTCCGCTTCCTCGATCTCGACGACGAGCGTCGAGTCCTCGTCCTCTTCCTCCTCCTCGGCGATCTCTTCCGCCGTGGCGGCGTCCCCGTTGCCGTTCCCGTTGACGGCGGCTTCGTCGTAGCGCTGGCTCGCGGCGATCAGCTCCGTGAGCATGCCGGCGAGCGCGTCGATCTGGTGGCGCCGGAGAGCGGTGCCGCCGGCTGTGCGCGGGTCCGGCTCGGCGAGGACGCGCTCGAGCCCGAGGAGAAGCCCGTAGCGCACCTTCCACTTCGAGGACGGCGCCTTGAGACCGGCGTCCATCTCCGCGATCGCGTCGTCGAGCGCGCGACGGCGCGCGGCGCCTTCGCCGAGCACCTCCGCGAGGTCCTCTCCGTCGCGGAGGAACGGCTCGCCCGCCCACGGCTCCGCGCGGAACGCTGCGGCGGCTACGGGGTCCGCCGCCGACTCGGTGCTGGTCGGCTGCTGAATCGCTTGCATATGCGCAGCACACGTCGGTGCTGCAGTCCTTCAAGAGGTACGCGCTCGGCTGAGTCCCCCTGGCGAGCCGCGTGGCTATAAAGGATACCCCGCGTACGGGGAACGTCAATCTGGCTTTAGAGGCCTAGGCCTCCGAAGACCGCAAACGGATTGCTGGGCTCGGCTTGCATCGCTTCGAGGACGACCTCGCCGCCGGCCTCGACTTCGCCGTGGAGACGCTTGGCGAGCGCGTCCGCGTCCTCTTTGCTCGCCGTGCCGATGACGAGGTACTGGAAGCGGCGCTCCGGCTTGTAGCCCTCCGCCTCGAGTCGCTCGGTGAGCTCGTGCGCCTTCTTGCGGGAGCCGCACTCGACGCGCACCTCCCACGGCGCGTAACCACGTTCGAGCTCCTCTTCCTCCCACGTCTCGTGTGGCGGCTCGTCGTCCCAGCGTTCCTCGGCGTCGAGCCAGTGCTCGACCTTGCTCGTCTTCGCCTCGACTCCGTGTTGGCGCAGCTCCGCCTCGACGACGGCGTGCGCCCTCTCCACCTCGGCGCGCGTGCCGGCGTAGACGAAGACGGTCTCGCCGTCGCGGGAGACCATGAGCCGGCGCTCCTTCAACTCCGCCGCGAGCTCACGCGCCTCGAGGTCGAGCTCGCCGCCGAGCCGCTCGAGCAGGCCTTGCGCCTGGTCTTCCTCGACCTCGATCGTGATCCGCCAGTCGTCGTTCGCCATGTCGGTCCGAGCGTAACCTGCGGCGCGTGGACTGGCGCGGACGGTACGAGGCTGCGGCGGCGCGGTACGCCGCCGGCGAGGAGCGAGAGCACGACGAGCGCCAGCTCGTGCAGCTCGGCAATGCGGCGTGGGCGGCCGGACTGTCGCTGCTGATGGCGGGCGACCGCGCGGCGGCTTCGGAGTGGCTGGTGCGATCGGCCGCGCGATACCGCGAGAGCTGGGACGCGGGCGGCGCGCCCGACGCCTGGGGCCGGCCGATCGCGGCGATCAAGGCGCTGCTCCTCGTCGGCGAGGACGCGGACGATGCGGCGAGCTGGGCGCTCGACGCCGGTGCCGCCGCCGCGGAGTCGCCGATCGGGCGCTATGCGGCGACGCTCGCACTGCTCGCGCTCGGCCGCGACGAGGAGGCGGCCGAGGTCGCGGAGACGCTGAGCGGCGACTTCCCGGCGGACGTGGCGGCCGCGCTTGTCGGGCTCGGTCGAGGAGACGCCGTGGCCTATGCCGAAGCGGCGCAAAGCGTGCGGCGCTCGTTCGAGGAGCGCGACGCCTTCCTCGAAGACGTCCCCGTTCCAGACACGTATCTCGTCCTGAAAACGCTTGCGCAGCGGCGTAAAATCCCAACGTGAAGCTGGCGCTCGGTCTCTGCTCGTCGAGCAAGTGGGCCTGCGGCACCGGCGCTGTCGAAGTCACGACCGATGGCGGGCGCACCTACCACGTCGTCTTCCGCACAACGCGCCCGGTCGAGTCTGTCCAGAGTGTGGGATCGCAGGGTGCGATCGCGACCGCGTTCGGCAACCACAGCTGGCGCACGCTGGACCGTGGGCGCACGTGGCATTCGTGGCGGCCCGGCTCGCTCGAAGGGTTCAGCTTTGCGACGCCGAGACTCGGGTTCGGCTACCGGACAATCGAGGTCGGCAATCAATTCCGGCTGCGGCTGTTGGCCACGAACGACGGACAGAGTTGGACGCGCCTGCGCGCTCCTTGCCAAGCAGCCGGGCTACTGCTCGATCGGGTCACCGCGCGGCTCGGTTGGCCGGATGGCCCAGGCTGCTGATCCCGCCGCGGCGCGGGCGCTGAGCTTCGCCGCCTTCGACGTGGACTTCGGCCTTGGCGGCTCTGCCTTCGCGAACGGCACGGGCTTCGTCCTGCTCCGGCACGGCGGGATCTCCACGCGGCTGATCCAGACGCGCGACTACGGCCGCAGCTGGCACATCGTGCGTAGCTGGCGCCGCTAGAGCTTCGCGGCGGCGGCGGGGTCGAGGATCGCGCGCGTCGTTCCGCGGGCTGGCCGGGCGAGGCTGCCGGGCGTGTCGCGGGACGGCTCGCCGGCGAGCGCGCGGGCGACGGCGTCGGCTTTGTCCTCTCCCGTGACGAGGAAGAGCAGCTCGCGCGTCGCCGCGAGGCGCGGCAGCGTCAGAGTGACCCGGTCGACGAATGGCTCGTAGCCCGGCTCCGTGCCGACGGCGTCGCGGTCAGTGATGTCGAGTGTGGGGAAGTCCGGGAAGAGAGACGCGATATGGCCGTCGGGACCGAGGCCGAGCAGGACGAGGTCGAACGTCCCGACATCGCGCAGCTCGCGTTCGTACTCCGCGGCGCCTCCGTCGCGGCCGAGCTCGCCCTGGATGCGGTGGACGGCGGCCGGCGCTGTGTCGAGCCGATCCAATAGGGCTTCCTTCGCCATCCCGTAGTTCGACCGCTCGTCGTCCGGCGGCACGCAGCGTTCGTCTCCCCACCAGAGCTCGACCCGGCTCCAGTCGGGCTCGATCTCCGCCGCAATCTCGTACGCGCGCTTCGGCGTCGAGCCGCCGGTGAGGACGATCGAGCCACCGGCACGTGCCTGCGCCATGAGCCGCTCCGCGCAAAGCCGCGCCGCTGCCTCGGCGTCCTCCACGACCTCGATCGCGACGTCGCTCATCCGCCGGCGAGCTCGCGTGCTCGGTCCATCGCCGCCTGAATCGCGTTGAGAAACGCGGCCCGCACACCCGCCTGCTCGAGCTCGCGGATCGCCGCGATCGTCGTCCCGCCCGGCGACGTCACCGACTCGCGGAGCTCGACGGGATGCATCCCCTGGTCGCGCAGCTGCTTCGCCGTCCCGAACATCGTCTGTACGACGAGCGTCGTCGAGATCTCGCGTGACAGGCCGAGCAGGATTCCCGCTTCGATCATCGCCTCGGCGAGGAGCGCGAAATACGCCGGACCGGAGCCGGAAACGGCGGTGACGGCGTCCATCAACGGCTCCGGGACGCGCACGACGCGGCCGAGATGCCCGAGCAGCTCCTCCGCGAGCGCGAGCTGGGCGTCGCCCGCATGCGCCCCGGCGCAAAGCCCGGCCATTCCCTCGTGCACGGTCGCGGGCGCGTTCGGCATGGCGCGCACGACCGGGACGCCCGGCGCGATTCGCTCCTCGATGTGCGCGGTCGTGATCGCGGCCGCCACTGAGACGACGGTCTGCTCCGGCGTCAGACCGGAGCCGACCTCCGCGAGGAGATCGTCGATGTCCTGCGGCTTGACCGCGATGACGACGATCGCTGCGTTGGCGGCAGCCGCGACGTTGTCGTCGCCGCGCCTGGTGACCACGACCTCGGACTCGTCGCGCCAGCCCGAGCTGAGCAGGCCCGAGAGGAGGGCCTCGCCGATTCGGCCGCCGCCGAGGATCGCGACCTTGCGTTCCATGGATGAAGGGTAGGGACTAGGCCGCGTGCGCGGTCGGCAGCGGGATGAGGCCGCGGCCGAGGCCGGCGAGGAAGTAGACGCTCGCGAGGCCGGCCCACTCGCCGTACGGCTCGAGCAGCTCGGCGGTCTCCCACGTCTCGGCCTCACGTCCCCGCGCGGCGCGCAGGTACTTGACGAGGCCGAGGTCGCCGACGAGGCCGTGCTCCCAGCGGCCGAGCCCTTCGAGACAGACGACGCCGGCCGACCACGGGCCGAGCCCGCGCTCGCGCGCGATTCGCGTGACGACGGTCTCGGTCGGTACGTCGTGCAGGCGCTCGAGCTCGATGCTGCGGCAGAGGCGGACGAGAGCCGCGCCGCGACGCTCGTGCAGTCCCAGCCGCCGCAGCTCGAAAGGAGCAACCGCCGCCAACATGGAGGTTTGTGGAGGTTCGAGTAGACCGGTAGCAGGTACTGCACGGGGGTGTAACGCCTTGATGACGCGACGTTCGAGCGTTCGCGCCGTCTTCCAGTCGACGAGTTGGCCGCACACGGCGCGGAGCAGCGCTTGCGCCACCGTCGCCGTCCGTACCGGCCGCAGCCCGCGCAGGTGGACGGTGGCGCGGCCGAGCAGCGGGTCGTCGCGGAAGCGCCGCAGGAACTCGGAGTGGTCGTCGTCGAGCGCGAGCGCCCAGCGGAGCTTCTCCGCGGCCTCCGCCGACTCCGACCGGATCGTGACGACGCCGTCCGGCGCCTGCCACGCGCTCGCCTCCGAACCGGCGCACCGAGCTGTGACGACTCCGTCGCGAAAGCTTCGCGTCGCGTCGCCGGCGAGTCGTGCGGAGAGCCCCAAGGAGTACGGCCCGCGCGGCTTGACGGCGATTTCGACCATCTCTTCGAGCCTACTGTCTCACGAGGACACGGCCGCTGGAGCGTCTTGCGGCGCCCTCGCAGCGCCCCTACCGTCGCCGGACGTCCACCAGGCGCGTCACTCCGCTCGACCTCGTCATCGCGGCGCTCGCTATCGCCGTCGTCGTCGTGCTCTTCGCCCACCACGCCGGCCCGAAGCTCGTTGCCGATCCGACGCGCACGCCTGGCGTCCTCAACCCGGACGTCTCGCAGGCCAACATCCGCTCGACGATCTGCACCCGAGGCTGGACGTCGACGATCCGCCCGCCTGTCTCGTACACCGACCCGCTGAAGCAGAAGCAGATGCGCCAGTACGGCGAGACCGGCTCGATGTCGCAGTACCAGGAGGATCACCTGATCAGCCTCGAGCTCGGCGGCAATCCGACCGATCCGCGCAACCTCTGGCCCGAGCCCTATCCCCGCGCGTCGCAGATGGATCTGATCGAGAACCAGCTCAACGCCCAGGTCTGCAGCGGGCAGCTGACGCTCGCGCAGGCTCAGGCACGCGAGTCGCAGATCAAGCACACGCAGGGATAAGGTCCCGGCATGGCGCTCGATCCTCGCGTGGACATCGGCCACGTCCACCTCAAGGTCTCGGATCTGGACCGCGCGCTCGACTTTTACGTCGGCGTGCTCGGCTTCGACCTCTACCTCCGGCACGGCGACGAAGCGGCGTTCATCTCCGCCGGCGGCTACCACCACCACATCGGTCTCAACACGTGGGAGTCGAAGGGAGCGGGGCCGCCGCCGCGCAACACGACGGGCCTCTTTCACACCGCGATCCGCTTCCCCGATCGCAAGAGCCTCGCCCAAGCGGTCAAGCGCGTCCTCGACGCGGGCATTCCGCTCGAGGGCGCCAGCGACCATGGCGTCTCGGAGGCGATCTACCTCCGCGATCCGGACGACAACGGCGTCGAGCTCTACCGCGACCGGCCGCGCGCCGAGTGGCCGACGACGGAGGACGGCACGCTGACGATGTACACGCGCCCGCTCGACGTCGCGGCGCTGCTCGCCGAAGCGGACTGAGTAGCTAGCTCTGTTAACTCGCGGCGCTCGGCAGCCAGCTGAAGCGCCACAGCGCGATCGCCAGCCCGATCGCCGCCCACAGCGCCATCACGCCGATGTCGCTCCAGACGATCCCGATGTCGTGGACGTTCGGCGCGTAGGCGCGATGGAGCCCGTCGGCGAGGTGCTCGACCGGGAAGACCTGCGCGACGTGCTTCAGCCAGCTCGGCAGGTGGATGTTCGGGACGAAGATCCCGGAGATGAAGTAGAGCGGCAGCATGATCGCCTGCACCATCGGCTGCGCGGCGTCCTCCGAATGGATCACCGTCGAGAGCGCGTAGCCGAGCACACAGAACGTGATCGAGCCGACGATCGCGGTCACCGCGATGCCCGGCAGCGTCGAGACCGGCACACGGACGCCATAGGCGAAGCGGCCGACCGCGAGCAGGACTGCGAGCACGACGAGCGCGACGACCAGCGCGGTGAGCGTCCTGGCCGCGATCAGCGCCCACGCCGGCACGGGCGTCGCGCGGCGGCGCTTGAGGATCCCTTCCTCCCGCAGCACCGTGATCGAGATCACGAGGTTGATGAATGAGGAGGCGATCACGCCGAGCGCCGCGATCCCGGGCACGTAGTAGGTCGACAGCTTGACGCCGTCCGGTGTCACGTCCTTGCCGAAGACCGCGACGAAGATGACGAGGAAGAGCAGTGGCAGGACGAGCGTGAAGAAGCGTGCCTGGCGGTTGCGGAGGATCCCGAGCAGGTCGTAGCGCGCCTGGTGGAGGACGAGCAGGAGCGGCCCGCGCGCCGCTGCGGTCGCGCTCATGGCTGCGCCTCCGTCAGCTCGAGGTAGACGTCTTCGAGTGTCGGCCGGCGCACGTCGAGGTCGGGGAGGTCGAGGCCGCGCCCGAGCGCCCATTCCGCGAGCGTGCGCACGTCGACGAGCGGCCTCGCGGTAGTCAGCGTGACGTGGCCGTCCTCGCCGGCGAGCCGCTCACGCAGCTCTGCCGGCAGCTCGCGGGCACTCACCTCCGCCGGCAACGTGAAGCGGATCGTCGCCGCCATCCGGTTCCTGCCGCCGAGCGTGCTGGGCGTTCCCTCGGCGACGATCTTCCCGCCCGCGATCACGGCGATCCGGTCGGCGAGCTGCTCAGCCTCGTCCATGTAGTGCGTCGTGAGGAAGACGGTCTTGCCTAGCTCGCGCAGTCCCTCGATCACGTGCCAGGCGGTGCGGCGCGCGGACGGATCGAAGCCCGTCGTCGGCTCGTCGAGGAAGATCAGCTCGGGGTCGCCGATCAGCGCGAGCGCGACGTCGAGCCGCCGCCGCTGGCCACCGGAGAGTTGCGCCGCCTGCGTGTCCGCCTTCTCGTCGAGGCCGACGAGGGAGATCGTCTCGGGGATGTCGCGCGGCTCGAGGTAGTAGCCGGAGTAGAGCTGGAGGCTCTCGCGCACCGTCAGGCCCGGCTCGGCATTCGACTCCTGCAGGACGGCGCCGACGCGGTTGCGCCAGGCGGCGTCGCTGTGGGCGGGATCGATGCCGAGGACGCTCACCTCGCCGTCCGTCCGGTCGCGGAAGCCCTCGAGGATCTCGACCGTCGTCGTCTTGCCGGCGCCGTTCGGGCCGAGGAAGGCGAAGATCTCGCCGCGCTCCACCTCGAGGTCGATTCCGGCGACCGCCTCCACGGGTCCATAGCTCTTGCGCAGCCCTCTGACGGAAACGACCGACACGCGGCGAGTTTCTCACGGATTTCTGCAGAGGAAGTAGGTGCCGATTGCGCTATACCTGCAGGAGATACCGATGAGCACCAAGCCCGTCGAGCAGCTCTCGCAAGTCATCGTCCGCTTCGCGGGCGATTCGGGTGACGGCATGCAGCTCACCGGCTCGCAGTTCACGTCGGAGGCCGCGCTTCTCGGCAACGACATCTCGACGCTGCCGGACTTCCCGGCGGAGATCCGCGCGCCCGCCGGCTCGCTCCCCGGCGTCTCCGGCTTCCAGCTCCATTTCGCCGATCACGACATCCTCACGCCGGGCGACGCGCCCAACGTCCTCGTCGCGATGAATCCCGCCGCGTTGAAGACGAACCTCGCCGACCTGCCGAAGGGCGGAACGCTGATCGTCGACGCCGACGCGTTCACCGAGCGGAACCTCCAGAAGGCCGGCTACGCGCAGAGCCCGCTCGAGGACGGCTCGCTCGACGAGTACCAGGTGCACGAGGTGGCGCTGACGTCGATGACGGTCGGCGCCCTGAAGGAGGTCGAGGGGGTGACGCCGCGTGAGGCCGAGCGCTCGAAGAACATGTTCGCGCTCGGGCTGATGTCGTGGCTGTACGGGCGGCCGATCGAGCCGACGATCGAGTTCCTGGAGTCGAAGTTCGGGACGAAGCGGCCCGAGATCGCACAGGCGAACGTCAAGGCGCTGCACGCCGGCTACGCGTTCGGCGAGACGACGGAGACGTTCGCGGTCACCTACGAGGTGAAGCCGGCGAAGCTCGCGCCCGGCCGGTACCGCAACATCACCGGCAACCAGGCGCTCTCGCTCGGGCTCGTCGCCGCATCGCGGCTCTCGGGGCTGCCGCTCTTCCTCGGCGCCTATCCGATCACGCCGGCGAGCTCCATCCTCGAGGAGCTCGCGGGCTACAAGCACTTCGGCGTCCGCACGTTCCAGGCGGAGGACGAGATCGCGGCTGCAGGCGCGGCGGTCGGCGCGAGCTTCGGCGGCGCGCTCGGCGTCACGACGTCCGCCGGGCCCGGCGTCGTCCTCAAGGCGGAGACGATCGGCCTCGCGATCATGCTCGAGCTGCCGCTCGTCGTCTGCGACATCCAGCGCGCCGGGCCGTCCACCGGGATGCCGACGAAGCCGGAGCAGGGCGACCTGCTGATGGTCATGTACGGGCGGAACAGCGAGTCGCCGGTGCCGGTCATCGCGGCCGGGTCGCCGTCCGATTGCTTCCACGCCGCGATCGAGGCGGCGCGGATCGCGCTCAAGTACCGCACGCCGGTCTACCTCCTCTCCGACGCGTACCTCGCGAACGGCTCCGAGCCGTGGCTCCTGCCGGAGCTCGGCGACCTGCCCGACCTGACCCCGACCTTCGCGACCGAGCCCAATTCAGGGGACGAGTTCCTCCCGTACCTGCGCGACGAGCAGACGCTCGCGCGGCCGTGGGCGGTGCCGGGGACGCCGGGGCTCGAGCACCGGATCGGTGGGCTCGAGAAGGCAGATCGCACGGGGAACATCTCCTACGACCCCGACAACCACGACCTGATGACGCGGCTGCGCGCGCAGAAGGTGGCGGGGATCGCCGGCGACATCCCGGAGCTCGAAGCGGACGACCCGAGCGGCGAGGCGAAGCTGCTCGTGCTCAGCTGGGGCGGTACGTTCGGCCCGGTCGCGGCCGCCGCGCGCCGCGTCCGCGCGGACGGCAAGCAGGTCGCGCACGCTCATCTCCGCTACCTCAACCCGTTCCCGCGCAACACGGGTGAGCTGCTGCGCCGCTACGACAAGGTGCTGATCCCGGAGATGAACCTCGGCCAGCTCCTGCA
>JBOGZU010000012.1:0-59160 GCA_050697455.1 Gaiellaceae bacterium
CACCTAGCAACGCGGCGCCGCGGGTGGTTGACTCGAGACGCATGGCGCTCGCCCCCGTCCCCTCTCCCGCGCCCGCTCTCGGCACGATCCCGCCGCAGAACCTCGAAGCCGAGGAGTCCGTTCTCGGCGCGATGATGATCTCGCCGCTCGCGATCGGCGCGGTGACCGAGATCCTCGACGCCTCCGACTTCTATCGCGAGTCGCACGGCAAGATCTACCGCGCGGCGCTCCAGCTGTACGGCAAGAACGAGCCGGTCGACGCGATCACGCTGACGAACGAGCTCGAGCAGCGCGGCGAGCTCGACGAGATCGGCGGCCGCGTCCGCCTCCACGAGCTCGCCAAGCTCGTGCCTGCCACCGCGAACGTCCGCCACTACGCGGAGATCGTCCGCGAGAACTCGACATTGCGCGGGCTGATCCACGCCGGCGGCGAGATCGCGCAGCTCGGCTGGGAGCGCGAGGGCGAGCCGACGGAGCTCGTAGCGCGCGCCGAGCAACTCGTCTACGAGCTCGGCGAGCGGCGCACGGAGGGCGAGCTCGTCCTCTTCAAGGACGCGCTCGTCGAGACGTTCCAGCGCATCAGCCACCTCTACGAGTCGGGCGCCGAGGTGACCGGGCTCGCGAGCGGCTTCAAGGATCTCGACAAGCTCACGGCCGGCTTCCAGCCCGCCAACCTCGTGATCATCGCCGCCCGCCCGTCGATGGGTAAGAGCGCCTTCGCCCTCGAGATCGCGAATCACGTCGCCGTCGACCAGAACGTGCCGTGCGCCTTCTTCAGCCTCGAGATGTCGCAGCAGGAAGTCGCGCAGCGCCTCATGTGCTCGCGCGGCAAGGTCGACGCGCACCACATCCGCACAGGGAAGCTCGCGAAGGAGGACTGGCCACGGCTCGTCAACGCGTGCGGCCAGCTCGAGGCCGCCCCGCTCTACGTCGACGACACGCCGGCGCTCAGCCTGCTCGAGCTGCGGGCGCGCGCCCAGACGCTGAAGCGCCGCCGGCCCGAGCTCGGCCTGATCGTCGTCGACTATCTCCAGCTGATGACGACCGGCCGCAACGACGAGAGCCGCCTGCAGGAGGTCTCGTCGATCTCCCGCGGTCTCAAGGAGATCGCGAAGGACCTCGACCTGCCGGTCGTCGCGCTCTCCCAGCTCAACCGCTCGCCCGAGCAGCGCCACGACAAGCGGCCGATGCTCTCCGACCTCCGCGAATCCGGCTCGATCGAGCAGGACGCCGACCTCGTCATGTTCCTCTACCGCGAGGAGTACTACGACCGTGACGACGCCGACGACAGCAAGAAGGGCATCGCGGAGGTCATCATCGCCAAGCACCGCAACGGCCCGATCGGGAACTTCAACGTTGCCTTCATCAGCCGCTATGCCAAGTTCGCCAGCCTCCAGCAGCAATAACCCGAGGACCGTCCGCTGCCTCGGCTGCGGGCGGGACTTCGTGACGGAGGAGGTCGTCCTCCTCGGCCAGACGTTCCCCGCCGAGCGCTACTGCGCGGTCTGCCGCGAGGGCGAGAAGGTCGAGGACGAGCAGCGCCAGGCCGACGCGCGCTGGGCGCGGGTGCGCGTCCCCTCCGCGTACGACGGCTGCACGTTCGAGACCTTCGAGGTGGTGCCGGACACTCGCAACGCACTCGCCGTCTGCAGGCAATGGGCGAAGGAGCTGCGAGCGGGGACGGATCTGCGGCAAGGGCTGCTCCTGCGCGGCAACCCGGGCGCCGGCAAGACGCACCTCGCCGTCGCGATCCTCCGCGAGGTCATCTGGAGCGACCAGCGGAAGACGGCGCTCTTCCTCAACGTGCCCGCCTGGCTGAACGCGCTGCGCGAGAGCTACGGCGACGGGGAGCCGCCGCCCAACCCGAGCGGCTACGACCTCGTGGTTCTCGACGACCTCGGCGCGGAGGACTGGTCGAGCTGGGCGCGCGACCGGATCTACAACCTCGTCAACCAGCGCGAGCAGCAGAACCGCCTCGTGATCGTGACGACGAACCACGACTGGGGAGATCTCGCCGGGCGCGTCGGCGGGCCGACCGCCAGCCGGCTACGGCGCCTGACGCGCGAGGTGCACGTCGACGCCCGTGACGACTTCCGCGAGCGCGACGCCGCGTAACCAACTCCCGGGTGCTGCACACCCGCTCGCTGAGAGGCAAGTAACTCGCGCGCGGACGAGCGCGGTTTCCGCGCGCTCGTGCTGAAGCTCGTCGCCCGCCGCGGCGCGGGAGAGGCTGCGGCTAACGCTTCGCTCCCGTTAGCCTCCGGCCCGCTCAGACGAGAGTCGGCACTGGCCCAGGCGACCCACATCGCAAAGAAGTACGGTTGTGCCACGCGCCCGGCTCGGCGAATCTGAGGGGACAAAGGAGGCGTCTATGTCTTTTCGAGGTCTCAGAGGCGCGAGGTCCGTCACTCTCTTGGTGCTCGGCGTCGTGGTCGCGTTTACGGCGGCCTCGGTGACCACCGCCGCGCCTCGCAGTACTCAGACCGCGCCTGGTTGGCGACATCCAACCAGCGCCGAGTTGCCACGCATCCGCCGAACGATTACGGCTTGGGCCTGCCAACAGAATCCGCGCTGCTCGGTAGCAGTGCGCCAATCTGCGATCCACGTCGGCAGAGGCCCCTTCTCGATGACGGACCACGCCGGGGTGATCTACGCCACGGCGCTAGTAGAACTCAACCCTGGTAGCCATGACCCGCAGGGGATCGTTGTGCTGCTCTACCGTCAAGGGCCAGCGGCGGCGAACTCGTCTCACGGTCGTATCTCGGGCTCGCCGTCGTGGTGGGCACCAGACGAGTCGCCGTACATTGACGCCCCGACGGTAGTTGTTTCTCAGCGGTTCTCACCAGCGGTATGCCGCTATGCGAAGACCAAACTCCAGGCGATGCCAGGAGAGGGCTGCTAAGCCGTCCGCTCAGGGGACATTCCCGAGCACTGGCGCAGGCGAGCGACGCGGCGTAACCACTTCGCGAAACGGGTATCGGGGCACAGTGAGGAGCCGTCGGGTCGAATCCACCTCGCCCGAGTTTCGGACCGCGGTCGTCTCGTGGGACGAGAAGACGGGGAACGGGATCCGGATCGAGTACGGGCCGGGCGGCGAGCTGCTCCGGCATGCGATCGCGACTCGCTTCCCGCGGGAGCGCTGGGAAGGCGACGTGATCGGCGAGACGGTCTGGTACGACGAGCAGGATCGCGAGCTCCGCCGCGAGCCCGTCCACCTCGGGCGGGCGCCGTTCGAGTTCGGCTGACCGCCGTTCCCGGCATAATCATTCGACGTGCCCGGAACCGTGATCGTGGGCGCGCAGTGGGGCGACGAGGGCAAGGGCAAGATCGTCGACCTGCTCGCCCAACACTCCGACGTCGTCTGCCGCTACCAGGGCGGACCGAACGCAGGCCACACCATCGTGGTCGGCGACGAGACGTACAAGATCCGCGCCCTGCCGAGCGGCATCGTCCGCGGCAAGCCGTGCGTGATCGGGAACGGCTGCGTCGTCGATCCCGAGGTGCTGATCGGGGAGCTCGACGAGTTCGAGGCGCGCGGCTGCTCGACGGAACAGGTCTACCTCTCCGGCAACGCGCACCTGATCATGCCGTGGCATCTCGCGATCGACCAGGCGAGCGAGCGACGGCTCGGCAAGCTCGCGATCGGGACGACGAAGCGCGGGATCGGGCCGTGCTACGCGGACAAAGCGATGCGGCTCGGGATCCGCGTGCAGGACATCCTCGACCCGAAGATCCTCCGCCAGAAGATCGAGGTCGCGCTCGCGGAGAAGAACCTCTGGCTCGAAAAGGTCTACGAGAGCGAGCCGTTCGACCTGGAGACCGTGGCCGCGCAGTACGAGGGCTACGCGCAGCGGCTGCGGCCGTACGTCGCCGACACGTCCCTGTACGTCGAGACCGCGCTGCGTGCCGGCAAGGATCTCCTCTTCGAAGGCGCGCAGGCGACGTTGCTCGACCTCGACCACGGCACGTATCCCTTCGTTACCTCGTCGAACCCGGTCGCGGCGCAGGCGGCGATCGGGCTCGGGATCGGCCCGCAGCGGATCGACCGCGTGCTCGGCGTCGCGAAGGCCTACGTGACGCGGGTCGGCGAGGGACCGTTCCCATCGGAGATCGAGGGGGACGAGCAGACCCGGATGCGCGAGCTTGGCGGCGAGTACGGGACCGTGACGGGCCGCGAGCGCCGCTGCGGCTGGCTCGACCTCGTCGCGCTCCGCTACGCCGTCCGCGTCAACGGCATCGACCAGCTCGCCCTGACGAAGCTCGACGTCCTCTCCCACTTCGCGGAGCTGCCGGTCTGCGTCCGCTATCGCACTCCGGACGGCCGGGAGACGCCGGACTTTCCGGCGCACCAGAGCGACTTCCACTCGGCCACGCCGGTCTTCGAGACGCTGCCGGGCTGGAGCGAGCCGCTCGACGGCTGCAGCTCCGTGAACGACCTGCCCGCTGCCGCACGCGCCTACGTCGACTTCGTCGAGCGCGAGCTCGGGGTCGAGGTGACGCTCGTCGGGACGGGCGCGGAGCGGACGTCCGTGCTCAGTCGCGCCTGACCCGCGCCGCCCAGGCGCGAGCCTTGAGCGTGAATGCCCCGCTCGGATCGCCGAGCTCGACGAGGAGCTCGGCGCGTGCGGTCTGGCGGCGCTCGCCCTCGAGCGAGGCCGCCCACACGCCGTGCGGGCCGACGCCGCCGAGCAGCGCCGACCAGAAGTCCTCGAAATCCTCGTAGTCCGCCTCGACGTCGAGCGGCTCGGCCTCTGAGCCTGCGCCGAGGAGCTCCTCGAGCTCGGGCGCAGTCCGATACCGAGGCGGCTCGCTCGTCACCCCACCCATCCGCTCGCGCACGTGGTTGACCGTCGCGAGGAGCTCCTGGCCCTCCCAGTCCCACATGCACACCGCGACACGGCCGCCGGCGACGCGCGCCATCTCCCTCGCGCCGGCCTGCGCGTCGCTCATGAAGGCGACGACGAGCTGCGCGAGCGCGACGTCGAAGGAGTCGTCCGGCCAGGGCAGGTCCTCGGCAGGGGCCTCCCGCACGTCGAGGTCGGGGAAGCGCCGGCGCAGCGATGCCGCGAACGCCGCGGACGGCTCCGCGGCTGCCGTCTGCGCGCCCCGGCGCACGAGCTCCTCGGTCAGCGCGCCGGTACCCGCGCCGACGTCGAGGGGGCGGTCTCCGGCGCGCACGCCCGCGAAATCGGCGAAGACAGGCGCGAGCCGCCGCGAGAAGCGGCCCATGAAGCTGTCGTACGCGGCGTCAGAATCCCACATCGGCAGGAGTATTCACGTTGAGCAGAAGCGACGCGTCAAGCTCGATGCGCACCGTGTCGAGGCCGTCCAGCACCGACCGAAGCCGCCGCTCCCCGGTCTCGAACGCAGGAAGCGCGTCCCGTGCGACCGCACACGGCAGCGGGCCTGCCTGAGCGACCGCCGCGTCCCGGCACGCAGCGGCGAGCGCGCCGAGCGCCTCCGCCGTGAGGAGCGGCATGTCGACCGGGATCACGACCGCAACGGCGTGCCTGGCCGCCCGCAATCCCGCCGCGATCGCCGCGACCGGGCCGGTCCCCGGATCGGCCAAGCCCCCCGGCCCGACTCTGAGCCGCTCGTCACACGCCTCGCCGAGCAGGCGCCAGGCGCGGTCGCCGAGCGCCTCACCCCGGTACTCGGCGAGCTCCTTCGGAGACCCGAAACGGCTGCTCGCCCCGCCGACGAGCAGGATCCCGGTCAGCTTTCGATCCGCCACGGCTCGGTGTAGACGTTCGCCGCGCCGCCGCGGACGAAGCCGCAGAGCGTGACGCCGCGGTCGGCCGCGAGCTCGACCGCGAGGCTCGACGGCGCGCCGACGGCGACGAGGACCGGACAGCCGGCGACGGCCGCCTTCTGCACCAGCTCGAAGGAGAGCCGCCCGCTCACGCAGAGGACGTGTCCGCCGAGGGGCAGGAGTCCTCCCCGAAACGCCCAGCCGATCACCTTGTCCATGGCGTTGTGCCGCCCGACGTCCTCGCGCACGCAGAGCGACTCGCCGTCCACCGTGAAGAGGCCGGTGGCATGGAGCCCCCCGGTCACCTCGAACCCGGCCTGCGCCTCGCGCAGCCGGTCCGGCAGCGAGGCGATGAGCGCGAGCGGCAGCCGAAGCGGCGACTCGACCCGCGACGCCTCCACCGCGACCGCCTCGAGGGCGCCCTTGCCGCAGACGCCGCACGACGAGGACGTGTAGAAGCTCCGCTGCAGCCTGGCCGGGTCGAAGCCCGGCGCGTCGACGTCGACGGTGTTCGCGGCGAGGTCGTCCGGAACGCGAGCGTCACGCGGCTGCAACCCCTCGGAGAGACAGAAGCCGAGCGCAAGCTCCTCGTCGTGACCCGGCGTCCTCATCGTCACCGCGACCGGCGAGCCGCCGATCCGGATCTCGAGCGGCTCCTCGACCGCCACTCGGTCGCGCTCGCTCGCCCCGGCGGGGAGACGAAGCACGTCGACGCCGGTGGCCGAGTAGGGCGGGGCGTCCATGGGTCGGGAAGCCTACGACTCGGGCTTGCCGAGCGTCACGACGTAGTCGAAGACGGTGCGGTAACCGTTGACCGCGGCCGCGATGTCACCGGGCGGGACAGCCTCGCCGCGTTCCGCGAGCTGCGTGACCTCGTGCGCTGCGGCGAACTCCCGGCGAGCCTCGTCGTCCTCGTCGAGGCCCGTCTCTTCGAGCATCCGCGCCACGAGCCCGTCGAGCTCGGGTAACGCGCCGAGCGGGTCGTCGCGCACCTCGTCTTCGAGCGACTGCAGCTCGTTCTCCCAGTCGTGCCGGTCGAGTCCAGGCTCTTGCATCGCCCGGGTCCTGCGCATGCCGCCGCGACTTCAAACGCTTACGATCGAGGCGTGCGCGTGCTCGTGGTCGGATCGGGGGGACGGGAGCACGCGCTCGCCTGGGCGCTTTCCCGCAGCGGCGATCTCGAAGAGCTCCACGCGGCGCCGGGGAATCCCGGCATCGCCGCGCTCGCGACCTGTCATCCCGTCCGCGCCGACGACCAGGCATCGCTCGCCTCTCTCGCCCGGGAGCTCCGCGTCGATCTCGTCGTCGTCGGTCCTGAGGCACCGCTCGTGGCCGGGCTCGCCGACCACCTGCGCCAGCGGGGCATCGCCGTCTTCGGGCCGAGCGCGGCGGCCGCGCAGATCGAGGGCTCCAAGACGTTCGCGAAGGAGGTGATGGACGCAGCCGGAGTGCCGACCGCGCGCACGCTGCCGGTCGCGAAGCCGCCGTGCGTGGTGAAGGCCGACGGGCTCGCGTCCGGCAAGGGCGTCTGGGTCTGCCGTACACAGGAGGAGCTGGATGCCGCGCTTCGCTCGGCGGAGAGTCTCGGCCAGCCGTTCCACGTCGAGGAGCTGCTCGAGGGGCCGGAGCTGTCGGTCTTCGCGATCGCGGCCGGCGAGACCGCCGTCCCGCTCCCGCCCACGCGCGACTACAAGCGGATCGGCAACGGCGACACCGGCCCGAACACCGGCGGGATGGGCTCCTTCTCGCCGCTGCCCGACGTCCCCGACGCCGAGGCGGACGAGATCCTCGAGACGATCCACCTGCCCGTGCTGCGCGAGCTCGCCCGCCGCGGCGCTCCCTTCCACGGGCTCTTCTATGCCGGCCTGATGAAGACGGAGGACGGGCTACGCGTGATCGAGTTCAACTGCCGCTTCGGCGACCCCGAGACGCAGTCCCTGCTGCCGCGGCTCGACGGACACCTCCTGCCGCTCCTGCTCGGCGACCTCTCGAGCGCGCCACAGATCTCGGATCGCGCCGCGATCACCGTCTGCATCGCGTCCCGCGACTACCCCGCGCGCAGCGACGACCGCGGCACGCCGATCGACGGCGTCGAGGAGGCCGCCTCCGAGCAGGCGCTCGTCTTCCACGCAGGCACGGCCCTCCAGGACGGCCGGCTCGTGACCAACGGCGGCCGCATCCTCAACGTCGTCGGGCTCGGGGAGTCGGTCGCGGCCGCGAGAACCGCTGCCTACGAGGCCGTCGCCCACATAGATTTCGCCGGCATGCAGTTCCGGACCGACATCGCCGCAAATGGCTGAGGGGCCGCTCGTCGGCATCCTCGTCGGCTCCGAGTCCGACCGGGAGCGGATGGAGGGAGCGACGAAGGCGCTCGACGAGGCCGGTGTCGGCTACGAGTTCGAGGTGCGTTCGGCGCACCGCACGCCGGGCGCCGTCGCGGAGTACGCGCAGACTGCCCGCGAGCGCGGGCTGCGCGTCCTCATCTGCGGCGCCGGCCTGGCCGCCGCGCTACCGGGAGCCGTCGCCGCGCACACCGACCTCCCCGTGATCGGCGTGCCGCTCCGCTCCAGCCTCAGCGTCCTCGACGGTCTGGACGCGCTCCTCGCGATCGCGCAGATGCCGCCGGGAGTGCCGGTCGCGACGGTGGGCGTCGACAACGCCCGCAACGCCGCGGCGCTGGCAATCCGAATCCTCGGCGCCTAGACCCTCGTCGCTACCGGATGTTCGTGCCGCCGCGCGGCAGCGGCGTCTGGTGGACGCCGTAGGAGGCGAGCGCCCGGACGAGCGCGCGATGCGCCTCATGGGGCCGCAGGCTGCAGTGACAGTGCGGCGAGCCCTGCGTCATCACCCCCGCGAAGTGGACGAGGCTGTGGTAGCGGCTGCGGGCGATTCCGGCAAGCTCGGCCCACTCGCGCGCCTGCGCTCGGTTGTAGATCTCCGGCAGAGCGGCCGTGTGGCGAATGCCGCCGGCGACGTAGAACGCCTGCCTGGCGCTCCAGATCGAGCCGACGCCGCCGTCGAGCGAGCCGTAGTCGTAGAGCGTGTGGCCACCCGCTGCCACACGGAAGCCGTGGACGAATTCGCGCGTCTTGCGGAAGTGCCGATCCCAAGCCGGCTCGGCGTCGTCAGCGGCGGCCGCGGTGACGTGCCAGTCGAGGTTCTCCCGGTGGAGCTTCCGTTGGAGCTTGATCGTCTGACCCGCCCAATGGCGTCCGGCGGCATACGCGCTGGGCACGGCCGGGTGGTAGTTGCTCGTGCCGCGGGCGAGAGAGACGAACGCGGACGAGCCTCTGGGCAGGCAATGGACGTAGCCGTGCGCCCAGCCGACCAGCGCGATCGTGATCCGGTGGTTCGACGCGAAGCGGCCCGAGAAGAGGATCGTTCCGTAGCTGTGACGCTTGTAGGCCGGCTTGCCGAAGTCGAGGATGACGACGCCGCTCGCGTGGCGGCGGGCCGCCGAGCAGCCCTGCTGCTGCAGCACCCACGGCCGCGCCGTCCGCTCGTACATCGAGAGCGTCGTGCCCTGCTTCGGGCGGGGCGGGCGGCGCGCGACGTGCGTGAGGCGCTGCGCCTTCTGCTGGTGGAGCGGCTTCGGGTCGCGCGGATACTGCTTCAGGAGCATGAGCCAGGCCTGCGGGCGCGGGTCGAGCCTGGGAACGAGACTGGTCTGCGGATGGCTCTTGGCGAATGCGGCGCCCGCGAGGACGAGCATCGCGATGAGCGCCACCAGAAGAGAACAAGAAAGCCGTTTCAAAATCAGGTTCCTATACGTTTCGCGGGATAAAGCGGCGCCAGAGTAGCGGGGCTTTCCGCGAGTGTCAGTCACCCTCCTGAGGGAATCCGCGCGGGCCTCTAGACTGCGAGAAGTGATCGCCCGCTACTCCCGCCCGGCCATGGCCAGGATCTGGTCGGACGAGGGGAGGCTCGCGACGTGGCTGGACGTCGAGCAGGCCGCGACCGCCGCCTGGGCCGAGCTCGGAGGTGTGCCGGAGACGGCCGCCGCGCGGATCGCGGAGGCAATGCCGCCGACACCGGAGCGCGTGGCCGAGCTCGAGGCGACCCTCCACCACGACACCGCAGCCTTCGTCGACGCCGTCGCCGAGCAGCTCGGCGAGGACGGACGCTGGCTTCACTACGGCCTCACGTCCTCCGATGTCGTCGACACGGCGCTCTCACTCCAGGTGCACGAGGCCGGGAAGCTGATCCTCGCCGGTCTCGACCAGGCTTTCGCGGCCGTGGTCGCGCGCGCCGAGGAGCACCGGGAGACGCTCCAGATCGGCCGCACGCATGGCGTCCATGCCGAGCCGACGACGTTCGGGCTCAAGCTCGCCGGCTGGGCGTTCGAGGTCGCGCGCGGGCGCGAGCGCGTCGCGCGGGCGCTCGAGGGGATGCGCGTCGGGAAGCTTTCCGGCGCCGTCGGCACCTACTCCGCCACCGATCCCGAGCTGGAGCGGATCGCCTGCGAGCGGCTCGGCCTCGAGCCGGCTCCGACCTCGACGCAGATCATCCAGCGCGACCGGCACGCCGAGCTGCTCGCGGCGCTCGCCGTCGTCGCCTCCTCCCTCGACGCCTTCGCGCTCGAGGTTCGGCATCTCGCGCGCACCGAGGTCGGCGAGGTGCAGGAGCCGTTCGGCAAGGGCCAGAAGGGCTCGTCGGCGATGCCGCACAAGCGGAATCCCGTCGTGGCGGAGCGGATCTGCGGCCTCGCGCGCGTCGTCCGCGCCTGCGCGCTCGTCGGGCTCGAGAACGTCGCCCTCTGGCACGAGCGCGACATCTCCCACTCCTCCGCCGAGCGCGTCTCGATCCCCGACGCGTTCCTCGCCGTCGACTACATGCTCGACCGCTTCGCCTGGCTCGTCGAAGGGCTCGTCGTCCGGCCCGAGCGGATGCGCCGGAACCTCGAGGCGAGCCACTTCCTCTTCTTCAGCCAGCGCGTCCTCAACGCGCTCGTCGAGTCGGGCCTCGCCCGCGACGACGCCTACCGGCTCGTGCAGCGCGCTTCGATGCGCGCCTGGGAGGAGGAGCTCGACTTCCGCGAGCTCTGCCGCACCGACGACGAGATCTCCTCGCGCGTCGAGCTCGACGCAGCCTTCGACCTCACCGCCTACACCCGCCACGTCGACACCGTCTTCGCCCGACTCGAAACCCTGAAGGGGGAACCTGCGCATGCCTGAAGCCGCCCAGCACGTCGCATCCGGAAAAGTTCGCGAGCTCTACGCGCTCGACTCTGCTGATCCGGATGGGGAGAGACTGCTTCTCGTCGCGTCCGACCGGATCTCGACCTTCGACGTCGTCCTGCCGACGGAGATCCCCGACAAGGGCCGCGTCCTCACCGGACTGAGCGGCTACTGGTTCACGCTCCTCAACCCGGTCGTCGAGAACCACATGCTCGCGATCCGCGAGGACGGCCGCTCGATGGAATGCCGCCGGCTCGAGATGCTGCCCATCGAGTGCGTCGTGCGCGGCTACCTCGCCGGCTCCGGCTGGAAGGACTACGGCTCCAGCGGCGAGGTGTGCGGCCACCAGCTGCCCACCGGGCTGCAGGAATCGGACAAGCTTCCCGAGCCGATCTTCACGCCGGCGACGAAAGCGCAGGAGGGGCACGACGAGAACATCACGCGCGAGCAGGCCGCCGAGCTCGTCGGGCCGGAGCTGTTCGACAAGGTGGAGGAGGTTTCGCTGCGGCTGTACAAGACGGCGGCCGACCACGCCCTCTCCGCCGGGATCATCATCGCCGACACGAAGTTCGAGCTCGGGCTCGACTCCGACGGCAACCTCGTGCTCGGCGACGAGGCGCTGACGCCCGACTCCTCCCGCTTCTGGCCCGGCGACACGTACGAGCCCGGCCGCGCGCAGGACAGCTTCGACAAGCAGTTCGTCCGCGACTACTGCGAGACGACCGGCTGGGACAAGACCGACCCCGGGCCGGAGCTGCCGGACGAGGTCGTCCAGGCGACGCGCGCCAAGTACGTCGAGGCGTTCGAGCGACTGACGACGATTCCGTTCCCCGCGTACCTCGAGGACCCGACCGTGGTACTTGGATGACTGGTGTTGGGATGAAGGCGACCGTCCTGGTCCGGCCGAAGCCGGGGATCCTCGACCCGCAGGGGGCAGCGGTCGGCTCGGCGCTCGGGCAGCTCGGCTTCGACGTGCGCGAAGCGCGGGTCGGCAAGGTCATCGACCTCGTGCTCGAGGCGACCGACGCGGCGGCTGCGAAGGCCGAGGTCGAGCGGATGTGCGAGCGGTTGCTGGCCAACCCGCTGATCGAGAGCTTCGAGGTGGAGATCGTCGCGTGACGGTGCCCCGGCCGCGCATCGGCGTCGTCACCTATCCCGGCTCGCAGGACGACCGGGACGCGCTCTGGGCGCTCGCGGCACTCGACGCGGAGGCGGTGCCGGTCTGGCACGACGAGCCGGAGCTGCCCGACCTCGACGCCGTCGTCCTGCCCGGCGGGTTCTCGTACGGGGACTATCTCCGCTGTGGCGCGATCGCGCGCTTCTCGCCGGCGACAGCGGCGGTATGCGAGTTCGCGGAGGCGGGCGGGCTCGTGCTCGGCATCTGCAACGGCTTTCAGATCCTCTGCGAGGCCGGACTGCTGCCGGGCGCCCTGCTGCGCAACGAGTCGCTCCGCTTCGTCTGCCGCGATGCGCGGCTACGGGTGGAGCGGAACGATCTCCCGTTCACGGCGCGCTGCGCCCCCGGGCAGCGGCTGGTGATCCCCGTCAAGCACGGCGACGGACGGTATGTCCCGCCGCCCGACCTCGATCCGGGCCAGGTCGTGCTCCGCTACCTCGACAACCCGAACGGCTCGGTCGACGAGATCGCGGGCGTCTGCAACGAGGCGGGCAACGTGATGGGACTGATGCCGCATCCCGAGCACGCGGTCGATCCGCTGCTCGGCTCGGACCACGGGGCGCTGATCCTCGCGTCGCTCGTCGACGCCGCCCGCAGGCGCGCGCTCGCCGCGGCCTGAGCCGCGACGAATCGCGCGGGAGGGTGTCCTAGATCCCCAGCGTCTCTGCGAGCGCCGGGTATTGGGCGAGCGCAGCCTTCAGCCGTCCGATGTCTCGGGTCCGGAGCGTTACCGGCCCGCGCACGCCGCCGCCGGCGCCCGTGTAGGAGAAGCGGACGAGACGCTCTCCTTTCGGCGTCTCGAGCAGCTGCAGCTTCGACGCGAACCTCTTCTGGCCCGCCTGTTGCGGGATGGTCAGCTCCTCGACGAGCTCCGCCGGTCCCCACGGTGTTGCCGCTTTCGTCGCCATGACGCGAAGGTAGACGGGAACTCGTGTCGTGAACGTGCCGTCTTCCCGGCGATTCAGCGAACGGTCAGGCGGAACACATAGCCGGCCGCGAGCGCGCCGCTCGGGCCGAGCACCCAGCCCTGCAGGATCGAGAGCAGCGTCGAGAGCTGCACCGTCTCGCGGCCGCGCGCGAAGCCTGCGCCCGCCATTGCGCCGACGAGCGCCTGGTTCATCGAGGTGAAGAAGCCGAAGGCGACCGCCACGAGGACGACTCCCGCCTGGACGAGCTGAGCCGCGGTGGCCATCGCCCGGTCGACATCCACGATCTCGAAGGCGACGCGGCGCAGCAGCGGCTTCCCCCATGTGAGGACGCCGACGGCGATCCCCGCGCCGCACACGGCGCCCGCCGCGAGCGGGCTGAACGTCCCCGTGCCGACGAGCGCGCCGCTCGCGTTGGAGACGTCGTTTGCCCCCATCGCGAACGCCGCGATGGCTCCCATCGCCACGCGCGCGACGCCGATTCTCCGGCCAAGCGGGAGCCGGTCGAGGAGGAGCGTGAATGCCGCGCCGAGGCCTATCGCCGCGATCGACGGAGCCGCCGCCCAGACGATCACGAGACGGCCGATCGCGCCCCGGCGAACGCCGCCGCGGGTAGCGAGCGCCACCCCGACCACCGCGAAGACGAGGATCTGGATCGTCGAGGTCGGCATCTTGAAGCGGTTGAAGACGGTCGTGACCGCGAAGGCGACGCCGACCACGACGACCTGCTGCGTCACCGAGAGCGGAAAGCGCGTGAGTCCCGAGCCGACGCGCTTCTCGACGGCGTGACTTGCGAACGTCGCGCCGATCAAGGCGAGCGGCGCCATCAGGATCAGCGCCTGCCATGCACCGATCGCGAGGCTATCTCTTGTCGCCCGGGCCGCCCACGCTGTACGGTCCGCGCCATGGACGAGCGCGATCCCGGCTACGACGACTGGTTCGACGAGCCCGCGCCGCCGAGCCGGGAGGCCGGGCGCGGCGGTCGCGACGTCGTCTACGACGACGCCGACGACGTCTGGGTCATCCCCGAGGACGAGGAACGGGGCGCGCGGCGCAGCGCCGCCAGCGGCGAGATCGTCGTCGCCGGCCGCGTGCTGACGACGACCCAGTTCGCGATCATCATTGCCGCGGTGCTCGCCGTCTTCTTCGGGATCCTCGCCGCGGCGGGCGTCTTCAGCAGCAGCCCGAAGTCGAGCGCGCCACCCATCACGACCATCACGACTCTCACACAGCCGACGACGAGCGCCTCCCAGGTGACGACGCCGGCGGCCACCGCTCCGACGTCCACCCTGAAGCCGGGGGATACGGGCGCGCAGGTGAAGGTCCTCCAGGGAGCACTCAACGCGCTCGGCTTCTCCGTCGGCAAGCCGGACGGGTTCTACGGCCCGACGACGCAGAGCGCCGTCGAGCAGTTCCAGAGCTCGAAGAAGCTCGCCGCCGACGGCGTCGTCGGCCCGGCGACGCTGAACGCGTTGAGCCAGTCCCTTTCCGGGTAGTTTCGGATACGTGGGGTTCGAGGACGTTCTTGCGGCGAACGCGGAATACGCGCACCGCTTCGCGCTCAGCGGGCTGAGCGGCCGGGCGGGGAAGGGTCTCGCGGTCCTGACGTGCATGGATTCGAGGATTGAGCCGCTCCAGATGCTCGGCCTCGTCCCCGGCGACGCGAAGATCCTCCGCAACGCCGGCGCCCGCGTCGACGACGACGTGATCGCGGCTCTCGCGCTTGCCGGCAAGCAGCTCGACGTCGTGCGCGTGATGGTTGTGGCGCACACGGACTGCGCCGCGGTGAAAGCGGGACGGGAGGAGATCGTCCGCGGCGACGTCGAGAAGCTCCGCTCGGCTCCGGAGCTCGCCGAGCTCGAGACGGGCGGGTTCGTCTACGACGTCGAGACCGGCGCGCTCTCGCGCGTCTGCTGAGGGATCAGCAGCTCGAAGCACGCGCCGCCCTCGCGCGGGTCGTAGACGAGATCGCCGCCGTGCGCCTGGGCGTAGGCGCGCGCGATCGCCAACCCGAGCCCGTGGCCCGTGTTACCGCCGCCACGCGCGAAACGATCGAAGATCCGTCCCTCGAGCTCCTTCGGGATGCCCGGCCCGGAGTCCTCGACGGCGACGCGGAGATGGCGGTCGCGCTGCTGCGCCTCGATCCGGATCGGCGGCTTGCCGTAGCGCACTGCGTTGACGACGAGGTTCGTGACCACCCGTTCGAGAACGAGCGGGTCGACGATCGCGGCGAGGTCGTCCGGCACGTCGAGCTCGAGGCCGTCGGTCGTCGGCAGCGCGCCCCTGATCACGTCCGCCAGCACGGCCCGCACCACGAGCGGGCGCGGCTCGACGTTGATCGCCTTCGCGTCGAGGCGTGAGAGGTCGAGCAGCTCCTCGAGCAGCCGCCGCAGCCGCTCGCCCTGCTCGACGCCGACGTGGACAAGCTCGGCCCGCAGGTCGTCGGTGAGCTCGGGGCCCCGCTCGGCGAGCGTCTTGAGGACGCCGTAGACCGCGGTCGCCGGCGTCCGCAGCTCGTGCGAGGCGATCGCGACAAAGTTGAGCTTGAGCGTGTCGAGCTGGACGGTCTCCTCGTGGAGCCGAGCCCGCTCGATCGCGATCGCCACTCGCTCGCAGACGAGCTGCAGCAGCTCGACCTCGTCGCGGCTGAAGCTCCGCGGCGTTAGCGAGCCGACGTGGAGGACGCCCAGCGAAGCGCCGCCGACGATGAGCGGCACGCCGAGCATCGACTTGATCCCCTTCTGCCGGAGGATCGGGTTCCAGACCGGGTACTCGTCGACGTCGATCACGCGCGGCTTGCCCTCCGCCGCGACCCGGCCGGCAAAGCCCTCGCCGAGCGGGACGCGCACGCCTTGCTCGACCTCCTCCTCGATCCCGAGCGCGGCGCGCGCGACGAGCTCGTCCGTCTCCCCGTCGAGCAGTAGCACCGCGCATGTGTCCGAGCGGAGAATCTGGCGGATCCGCGGCAGGAGAACGGCGAGGAGCTCGTCGACCTCGAGATGCGCGAGGGCGGCGTCGGTGACGAGCTGGATGTTCTCGATCCGCTCGCGCGCGGCGCGCTCCTCCGCGAACAGGCGGGCGTGGTCGATCGCGAGCGCCGCGCGGTCGGCGACGAGCTGCAGCAGCTCGATCTCGTCCTCCTGAAAGTCGCGGTAGACGAGCGAGCCGACATGAAGAACGCCGCCCACCCGACCCTCGACGACGAGCGGCACGCCGAGCATCGACTTGATGCCCTTCTCGTGCAGGATCGGGTTGAGGACGTCCGCGTGGTCGACGTCGTCGAGGACGACCGGCCTCTTCAGCGCGGCGATCCGCCCGGCGAAGCCGCCACCGACGGGGATGCGCACTCCGGCCTCGACCTCTTCCTCGATCCCCAGCGCTGCGCGCGCGACGAGCTCGTTCGTCTCCTCGTCGAGCAGCAGGATCGCGCAGGTGTCGACGTCGAGCAGCTCGCGCGTGCGAATGAGCAGCGCGTCGAGCAGCTGGTCGAGCTGCAGGTGCGCGAGCGCCGCATCCGTAACCGATTGCAGTCGCCGCACGTATTCCGTCTTGGACCCCCCAAGTCCCATATCACCACGAGCTTTCCCTTTCGGGCCTGGAGCTAAGCGCGCTGCGAATGGCGCCGCGCGAGGACTGCGGCCGCGAGAACGAGGCCGGCAGCGACCTCGGCGATAGTCACCGCTTGGAAGCGGATCGGATTCACGGAAACCCGTCGTGCCAGCGGCTCGAGGCAGAGCGCCGCCGCGACGAGCAGCCCGCCGAGGAGCGCGCGGCCGCTCCGCCACTGCCGGCCGAACCAGCCGAACAGCGGCCCGGTCACGAGCCCGCCGACCAAGACGGTGCGTTCGCTGACGAGGAAGCCGCGGACGGTCGCGATCGTGACGTGCGCATTCTCGACGGGGCTCAGCGTCATGACGCCGTAGCCGAGCAACGCCGCGTATGTGCAGGCGAGCCCGAGCAGTGCGGCGCGGCGCGGGTAGCGCTGGGTCGCGCCGGCCACGAAGGCGAGGACGATCCAGGGTGCCGAGAGCAGGCTGACGTCCGTCGCCCAGCCGATGCCGAAGACGTGACCGGAGCCGAGGTACTGATCGCCGGCGCCGAACGCGGCGGCAAGGACGAGCGCGATCGCAACCCTCATCGTGCCGATCCTAGGCGCCGCTGCGGTCGATCAGCTCGATGCGGTAGCCATGCGGATCGTCAATCGAGCGGGAGAGTGGCATGCGGTGGCTAGTCGGATGCTTGCGGCGGGAAGTCTCCGTGACTCCCGCCCGAGACGATCCGACCGTTGGCTCGAATCTCAAAGCGCCAGGAATGGTGCAACGTTCCTGTTGGAGGGCCACCCGTGCGGAACTTCCGCGCCGGCCAGAACTCGGTGAACGTAACGATCGTGACCAAGCGACGCGTATGGCTGACACGAGTCTGGCATGTGCCCTTGATGCCACGACCGATCGGGCCAGGGAGAAGACAACCGGTTCGTATCTCTGCGTTGGGAAAGATCCGGAAGCCCTGGCCGGCGTCGGCCAGGACGCGCGCAATCGCAATGTCAGCCGGTGTTGAAGGAACGGTGCCGGGCATCGGCGGCGTGCTCGCGCGGTGGCTAGCGCCGCAGCCAGACGATGCGAGCGCGATTAGAGCGAGCACCGGTGCTCGTTTCACACCACTCAACACACCAAAGATACGACGCCGTGCGAGCAAACATCACGCTCGTCGTGGCTAGTTGCCATTACTTCCCCGAACGATCGATTATCTCAACGCGGTAGCCGTCGGGATCGTTGACGAAGCAGATGAGCGAGCCGCCTTCGCGGACGCGGTACGGCTCCCGCTCCGGCGCGATCCCTTGGCCGGCGAGCTCGGCGAGCGTCGCGGCGAGATCGTCCACCGCGAGCGCGATGTGGCCGTACGCCGTCCCCAGCTCGTAGGTGCGCCCGTCGTGGTTATAGGTCAGCTCGAGCACGGCCGTGTCGTCGCCGATGCCGAAGAAGTAATTCGTCGCCTCGAGCTCGCCGTTGCGGACGATGTCCATGTCCCGCTCGAAGTGGAAGCCGAGCGCCTCGTAGAAGGCGCGGCTCTTGGCCGGGTCGGTGATCCGGACCATCGTGTGGAGGAACTCGGCCACGGCTCGATCCTAGGGGAGGGCGGCGCCGCGCGTCTCGGCTCGGCGGGTTCGGAAGGTCGCCAGCCGCAGGGAGCCCGTCGCCAGCGCGACGCCGCTGAGGATCAACGCCAGGCCGCCGTAGGCGGGTAGCCCGAAACGCTCGCCGAGGAAGACCGCGCCGTAGGCGAGCGCGATCGGTGGCACGAGGTACGTCACGAGCGTCGCATAGGTCGGGCCGGCCGACTGGATGAGCGCGAAGAACAACAGGTACGCAATCGCCGTCCCGACGACGCCGAGCACGAGGATCGCCATGATCGTCTCGCCGTGCCACATGCCTGCCGGCGCCTGCACGACGCCGGCGGGAAGCACGGCGACGGTCGCCAGGCCGGTCGAGGCGAGAGCGACGACCAGAGGCGGCGTGCCCTTCAGGTGGCGGCCGGCCACCAGCGTCCCGATCGCATAGCAGAGCGCCATCCCGACGACGGCGAAGGCGGCGAGGAGCTTCCCGTGCGGCTGGGCGCCGACGAGCAGCGCGACTCCGACGAAGCCGATCCCGAGCCCGACGAGCTTCACCCCGGTGACGCGCGCCTCGCGGAAGAACCCGAAGGCGAGGACGGCGTTGAAGATCGGAACCGCTCCCTGGATGATCGATGCGAGGCCCGAGTCGATCCGCTTCTCGCCCCAGGAGAGAAGCCAGAACGGCAGCGCCGTGTTGACGATCGCCACGACCGCAAGCCAGCGCCACGCCGCGCGTAGCTCCTGGAAGGTTCGGCGCGCGCCGAGCCTTGCCACCGCGACGACCGCGAGAACGACCGCGGCCGAGCCGATCCGTCCCATGATCAGCGTCGCCGGCGCGAGCTGCCGGTCGGCGATCTTGATGAGCATGAACGACGCCCCCCAGATCAGGGCGAGGAGGACGAGCATCAGAAACGGGCGGCGCATCTGGTTAAGAACGCAACGTACCGGCCGCCGGTGAGATTCCACCGGGAGGACGGCTAGACTGAATCACCTGACGGAGCTCGCCGATCAGCCGCTCCACCGCGCTCTCGGTCTCACCGACTGGGAAGCGCGGCGAATCCGAGAGCTGCTCGGCCGAGACCCGAACCATTTCGAGCTCGCGGTCTTCTCGCTTCTCTGGTCGGAGCACTGCGGCTACAAGCACTCCGCGCCCCTGCTGAAGCGACTTCCGGCGGCAGGCGAGCGCGTCCTGCAGGGGCCCGGCGAGAACGCCGGAGTGCTCGACCTCGGCGACGGGACCGCGGTCGCGTTCAAGGTCGAATCGCACAATCACCCGTCCGCCGTCGAGCCGTTCCAGGGCGCCGCGACCGGGATCGGCGGGATCCTGCGCGACATCATCGCCATGGGTGCGCGGCCGGTCGCGCTCCTCGACGGCCTCTGGTTCGGCGCGCCCGACTTCCACTTCTGGCAAGCGGTCGCCGGGATCGGCCACTACGGGAATTGCGTCGGCGTCCCGACCGTCGGCGGCCAGACCGTCTTCGACCCCGCCTACGCCGGAAACTGTCTCGTCAACGCGATGTGCGTCGGGCTGCTCGAGACGGAGCGGTTGCGCTCGGCGAAGGCGAGCGGTCCGGGCCGCGTCGTCGTCCTCTACGGCGCGACGACCGGACGCGACGGGATCGGCGGCGCGTCGGTGCTCGCGAGCGCCGAGTTGAGCGAGGACGACGCCGACAAGCGCCCCTCCGTCCAGGTCGGCGACCCGTTCACCGGCAAGAAGCTGATCGAGGTCTCGCTCGAGCTCGTCGAGTCGGGCCTCGTCGAGTCGCTGCAGGACTGCGGCGCCGCCGGGCTCGCGTCCTCCCTCTCCGAGATGGCTTCCGGCGGCGTCGGCATCGACGTCCACCTCGACCGCGTGCCGCTGCGCGAGGAAGGCATGGAGCCGTGGGAGATCGTGATCTCGGAGTCGCAGGAGCGGATGGTCGCGGTCGTACGGCCGCAGATGCTCGACGCGGTGCGTGAGGTGTGCGGGCGCTGGGAGCTGCCGTGCACGGCGATCGGCGAGGTGACCGACTCGGGTCTGCTCCGCGCGTTCCACGGCGGCGAGACCGTCGGCGAGATCCCCGCACAGCTGCTGACGGACGAGTGCCCGCGCTACGAGATCGAGCAGCGCGTCGATCCGAAGCCGATCCGCCGCTTCGCGCGACCCCGCTTCGACGTCGGCGAGGTGATCGAGCAGTACGACCACCTCGTCGGCTCGCGCACCGTCCGGCGACCCGGGCTCGACGCCGCCGTGCTCCGGCTGCGGCCGTCGCTGCGGGGGCTTGCGGTCGCGCTGCAGGGCCCGGCGCCGGGCGAGGTGGACGGACTCCGCGCCGGCGTGCAGGCGACGCTCGGCGCGGCGCGCAACGTCGCGTGCGCCGGCGGCGAACCGATCGGGCTCACCGACTGCCTCAACTTCGGCAACCCCGAGAAGCCGGAGATCGCGCACGAGCTCGCGCAGGCGATCGAGGGGATCTCGATCGCGGCTGAGGCGCTCGGGATTCCCGTCGTCTCCGGCAACGTCTCGCTCTACAACGACGCCAACGGCGTGTCGATCCCGCCGACGCCCGTCGTCGGCTGCGTGGGGATCGTCGAGGACGTCCGCGCGACGCCGAACCGCTGGCGGCGCGGCGACGCGGTTCTCCTGGCCGCGTCCCCCGACGGTTCGCTCGCCGCCGAGGCGGCGCTGATCCGCTTCCTCTGGAGGGCGGCGCCGCATCTCAGCCTCTGCCACGACGTCGGCAGCCTCGGAATCGACGCGGCGCTCGCCGAGGCAGCCGCGTGGAGCGGCGGCCTCGCAGCCGGTGTCCAGATCCCGACGAGCTACGACAGACGCCGCGGCGCGGCGATCCTCGCCTGCACAGCCGACCGGGTCGCGAAGCTCGGCGGGCGCGGCTTCGTCCAGATCGGCGAGGTTCGTTAGCGATGTGCGGTGTCTTCGGCGTCTACGCACCCGGCCACGAGGTCGCGCGGTTGACGTACTTCGGCCTCTTCGCGCTGCAGCACCGCGGCCAGGAGTCGGCCGGGATCGCGGTCTCGGAGAGCGGGCGGCTGACCGGGATGCGCGACCTCGGGCTCGTCTCCCAGGTCTTCGACGAGCAGAAGCTCGGCGGCCTGCGCGGCGAGGTCGCGATCGGCCACACGCGTTACTCGACGACCGGCTCCTCGCAGTGGGCGAATGCGCAGCCGCTCGTCCAGCACGGCCGCGCGCGCATCGTCGCGCTCGGCCACAACGGCAACCTGGTCAACGTCGGAGAACTGCGGGACGCGCTACGCGCGAGCGGCGTCCGGCTCGGCACGACCTCCGACAGCGAGCTCGTCGCGGCGCTGATCGCGAACGACGAGGCGCCGCTGGCGGAGGCGGCGGCGAACGCGATGCGGCGGCTCGACGGCGCGTACTCCATCGTCGCGCTCTCGGAGGGACGGCTCGTCGCCTTCCGCGACGCGCACGGCTTCAGGCCGCTCGTGATCGGCCGCATCGACGACTCATGGCTCGTCGCCTCCGAGACGTGCGCGCTCGATCTCGTCGGCGCCGAGGTCGTCCGCGAGGTCGAGCCCGGCGAGCTCGTGCTCGCAGACGAGAACGGCCTCCAGACGATCCAGGTGCTCGACCCGCAGGAGCGCCGGGCGCTCTGCGTCTGGGAGTACTTCTATCTCGCCCGCCCCGACTCCGAGCTCGAGGGCGTCGAGGTGCACGGCGCACGCGTCCGCATGGGCGAGCGCCTCGCGCAGGAAGCGCCCGCCGAGGCCGACCTCGTCCTCCCCATCCCCGACTCCGGCATCCCCGCCGCGATCGGCTTCGCCCGCGCGCTCGGCATCCCGTTCAGCGAAGGGCTGATCAAGAACCGCTACGTCCAGCGCACGTTCATCCAGCCGGGCCAGGAGCTGCGCAAGCAGGGGATCAGGCTCAAGTACCACCCCGTCGCCGAGGTGGCCGGCAAGCGGGTCGTCGCCGTCGACGACTCGATCGTCCGCGGCAACACGACCGAGCAGATCGTGCGGATGCTGTTCGAGGCCGGCGCGACCGAGGTGCACGTCCGCGTCTCGTCACCGCCCGTCGTCGGGCAGTGCTTCTACGGGATCGACCTCGCCGACCCGGCGGAGATGATCGCCGCGGGGCGCACGGTGGAAGAGGTACGCGAACGGATCGGCGCGACCTCCCTCGCCTATCTCTCGCACGACGGCCTCGTCGAGTCGACGCAACGGCCGGTCACCGCGCTGTGCCGCGCCTGCCTGACGGGCGATTACCCGACCGAGATTCCCGCCGAGGCCGCGAAGCACCGCTTCGAGCCTGCGCGCGCCTAGCTGCCGCCCACCTGCGGCGGCCCTTGGCACGATGAGCGGCGGTGCAGCTCTTCCACTACCACCTCGTCACGAGCCGCGTCCGGGAGGTCGAGGCGCGCTACATCGGCAAGCTCGGGTTCGACCTCGTCGCGCGGCACGGGCGGATCGGCGAGGACTTGACCTCGTACGAGCCGGGCGTTTCCTGGGACGAGCTCGACGCGCTGGGCTTCAAGCTGCGCCTGACCGAGCTCGAGAAGGGCTGCGTCAACGTCGTCGTCCAGCCGGGCCAGTGGCCGATGCCACGCGTCGACCACATCGGGCTGGTGCTCGACGAGGACGAGTTCGAGGCGGCACTCGAACGGGCGGAGAAGAACGACCTCCGCGTGCAGGAGCACGGCGGCCGGCGGACGTTCGTCTCCACCAACGCCGGCTACCGGCTCGAGATCCATCCGCCGCGCGAGTGGATCGAAGAGCTCCTCGCGGAGCAGGACGAGCTGAGTCTCTCGGAGCTCCACCTCAAGGCGGAGGATCCGGCGCTGAAGGCGAAGGCGCTCGCGCAGATCCTCGACGTCGAGCGGCGCGGCAACGACGTCATGGTCGGCGAGACGATCGTCCGCTTCGTCCGCGGCGGCCCGCAGGGCCGGCCGGAACTGTTCGGCGAGCTGTTCGTCTGACGGCCGGTAGCAGCTACTGCACGTTTGTGTGACGTGCCGCTTCGCCGACGGACGGCTCTTCCGAGGCGGTGGGTGCTGTTAGACGAGCTGTTCGTTTGACGGCCGGTAGCTGCTACTGCACGTTTGCGTGACGACTTCGGCGCGAGGACGTGACGGGCAGCCGTAGACTCGACACGTGGGGGACGGAGCGCGCACGTACGACGACGCGGGCGTGTCGCTCGCAATCGCTGGCGGGGTCGTCGAGCGCCTGCGGGCGGCCGTCGAGTCGACGGGCGCGGCCGGCTTCGGAGCCTTCGCCGGTCTCCACCCGCTCGGGGACGGTCGCTTCCTCGCTGCCTCAACCGACGGCGTCGGGACGAAGCTAATCCTCGGGCGCGAGCGCGGCCGGCTCCGCGACTGCGGCGCCGACCTTGCTGCGCATTGCATCAACGACGTCGCAACGTGCGGCGCGGAGCCGCTGATGCTGCTCGACTACGTAGCGGCGAACGAGATCCGCCTCGACGAGGTAGCCGCCCTCGTCGATGGCGCTGCAGAGGTTTGCCGCGCAGCAGGCGTCGCGCTCGTCGGCGGCGAGACGGCTGAGCTGCCCGGCGTCTACGCGCCCGGCGAGCTCGACTTCGCCGGCACGTGCGTCGGCCTCGTGTCGGAGCCGATCGACGGGTCTGCGGTCAGAGCCGGGGATGTCGTGGTGGGGTTCCCGTCGTCGGGCATGCATTGCAACGGATTCGTTCTCGCACGGCGAGTCCTCGAGGAGGACGACTACGAGGGCGACGATCTGCTCGCACCGACACGGCTCTACCTGGACGTCGCGCGTGCGTTGCGCGACCGCGCGCACGCGTTTGCGCATGTCACCGGCGGTGGGATCCTCGGCAACGTCTCGCGCGTGGTGCCGGACGGATTGCGCGCCGAGATCGACTGGGACTCGTGGCAGCGCCCGCCGGTCTTCGGCTGGCTCGCGCGCCACGTCGCCGAGGACGAGCTGCGCCGCGTCTTCAACCTCGGGATCGGGTTCTGCGCCGTCGTGCCGGAGCCCGAGCCGGACGAGCTCGTGATCGGCCGGATCGTGTGATCGGCGTCCTCGTCAGCGGCACGGGAACGAACCTCCAGGCCCTCATCGACGCGGATCTTCCGATCGTCGCGGTCGCGTCGAACAAGCCCGGCGTGCCGGCGCTCGAACGCGCCGAAGCGGCCGGGATCACGACCCACGTCTTCGCAGCGAAGGACTACCCGAGCCGCGAGGAGCGGGACGTCGCGCTCGCCGAATGGCTGCAGTCCAAGGGCGTCGAGCTCGTCGTCTGCGCCGGCTACATGCACCTGTTCCGGAAGCCGTTCTTCGATCGCTACGGCGGTCGGATCGTCAACACCCACTCCGCGCCGCTGCCCGGCTTCCCGGGCGCGCATCCGATCGAGGACGTCCTCGCCGCGGGTGTCGCCGAGACCGCGGCGACCGTTCACTACGTCGACGAGGGAATCGACACAGGCCCGGTCATCGCGGCCGAGCGCGTCCCCGTCCTCCCCGAGGACACCGTCGAGTCGCTGCGCGCACGTGTGCAGGAGGTCGAGCACCGGCTGCTGCCCGAGGTGGTGAGGGAACTGTGCGCGCGCTGATCTCGGTCTACGACAAGACCGGCGTGGACGAGCTCGCGCGCGGCCTGCACGAGCTCGGCTGGCAGCTCGTCGCGAGCGGGAAGACGGCGGCGACGCTCGAGGAGCTCGGGCTGCCGGTCGAGCATGTCGAGCGAATCACGGACTCGCCGGAGATGCTCGGAGGCCGCGTCAAGACGCTCCATCCGCGCATTCACGCCGGCATCCTCGCCCGGCGCGACGAGGCCGACGACGTCGCGACGCTCGCGGAGCACTCCATCGAGCCGTTCGACCTCGTCTGCGTCAACCTCTATCCATTCGAGCAGGTCTCGGCGCGGCAGGGCGTGACCGAGGCGGAGGCCGTGGAGATGATCGACATCGGCGGCCCGTCGATGCTGCGCGGCGCGGCGAAGAACTTCGCCCACGTCGCGCCCGTCTGCGACCCGGCGCAGTACGGCCCGCTGCTGGAGGAGTTGCGCGCGAGCGGCGAGATCTCCCTCGAGACCCGCCGCCGGCTCGCCGCCGAGGCCTTCTCCCACACCGCCGGCTACGAGGCGGCGATCGCCGGCTGGTTCAACGCGACGGAGACGTTCCCCGCGTCGCTCGTCGTCTCGCTCGAGAAGGCGCAGGAGCTCACGTACGGCGAGAACCCGCACCAGCGCGCCGCCTACTACGCCGAGCGCGGCGCCCGCCGCCACCTCCTCTCGCGGGTCGAGCAGCTGCACGGGAAAGAGCTCTCGTTCAACAACCTCAACGATCTCTCCGGCGCACGCGCCCTCGCGCGCGAGTTCGCGCTGCCGGCCTGCGTGATCGTCAAGCACGCCAACCCGTGCGGCGTCGCGATCGGCGCGACACTGGAGGAGGCATACGACAAGGCGCTCGCGTCCGACCCGACCTCCGCCTACGGCGGCGTCGTCGTCCTCAACCGCGAGGTCGAAGGGCCGCTCGGGGAGAAGCTCGCCGAGCAGTTCGTCGAGGTGCTGTTCGCGCCGGGCTACACGGAGGACGCGCTCGCCGCGCTGCAAAAGAAGAAGAACACGCGCATCCTCCTCGACAGCGAGCGGCGCGCCGGCGCGCCGGGCGAGCGCCACTACAAGCGCGTGCTCGGCGGGATGCTCGTGCAGGACTCCGACTCCGACATCGACGACCGCGAAGGCTGGGACGTGGTCGCCGGCGACGTGACCGAGGCGCAATGGGGGGATCTCATCTTCGCCTGGCGCGTCTGCAAGCACGTCGCCTCGAACGCGATCGTCCTCGCCAAAGATCTCGCCACGATCGGGATCGGCGCCGGCCAGATGAGCCGCGTCGACTCCGTCCGGATCGCGGTGGAGAAGGCGGCGGAGTTCGGCCACGACGCGCGCGGCTCGGTGCTCGCCTCCGACGCGTTCTTCCCGTTCGCCGACGGCCCTCAGCTCGCGCTCGACGCGGGTGCGACGGCGATCGTCCAGCCGGGCGGCTCGCGCCGGGACGACGAGGTGATCGCGGCCATCGCGGCAGCCGGCGCCACGATGGTCTTCACCGGGCGCAGGCACTTCCGACACTAGGCTTCCCGCGATGGCGCGCGACTATCCGACCGTCCTCGACCTCGTCGGGGGGACGCCGATCGTCCGGCTCGACCGCCTGTCGCCGGCCGGCCATGCGCGCATCCTCGCCAAGCTCGAGTTCCTCAATCCGGGCGGCTCGGTGAAGGACCGGATCGGCCTCGCGATGATCGAGGCCGCCGAGCGCGACGGGAAGCTCAAGCCGGGCGGGACGATCGTGGAGCCGACCTCCGGCAACACCGGCGTCGGCCTCGCCATCGCCGCGGCGCGGAAGGGCTACCGCTGCATCTTCGTCATGCCCGACAAGATGAGCCAGGAGAAGATCTCGATGCTGCGCGCGTACGGCGCCGAAGTCGTGATCACCCCGACCGCCGTCGACCACGACTCGCCCGAGTCCTACTACTCCGTCTCGTCGCGGCTCGCCGAGGAGATCCCGGGCGGCTTCAAGCCCGACCAGTACTCGAACATGGCGAACCCGAACGCGCACTACGACGTCACCGCGCCCGAGATCTGGGAGCAGACCGGCGGCGAGCTCGACGCGATCGTGATCTCCGTGGGCACCGGCGGAACGATCTCCGGCGTCGGCCGCTGGTTCCACGAGCAGAAGCCGGAGGTGAAGATCGTCGGCGTCGACCCCGAGGGCTCGATCTACACGGCATCCGACGACTCCGAGCTCCATCCGTACCTCGTCGAAGGGATCGGCAAGGACACCTGGCCCGACACGATCGACCTCAAGGTCGTCGACGAGTGGATCCGCGTCTCCGACCGCGACTCGTTCCTCACCGCGCGGCAGCTGGCGCACGAGGAGGGCATCCTCGCGGGCGGCTCCGCGGGCTCGACGATCTGGGGCGCGATCAAGGTCGCCGAGCGGCTACCGGCCGACGGGACGGTCCTCGCGATCATCCCCGACTCCGGCCGCTCCTACATGTCGAAGTTCTACGACGACAACTGGATGCTCGAGCACGGCTTCGTCGAGCGCCAGGCGTCTCTCCCCACCGTCGACGAGGTGCTCGTCGCGAAGCACGGGCGCGAGCTACCCGAGCTCGTGACGATCACCGCGCACGCGAAGGTCGGCGAGGGGATCGACACGATGCAGCGCTACGGGATCTCCCAGCTACCGGTCGTGCGCGACGGGCAGTGCGAGTCGCTCGCCGACGTGATCGGCTCGCTGCAGGATCGCGCTCTCCTCGAGCGCGTCTTCGGGAATCCGGACGCGGTGCACGAGGACGTCGCCGCTGCGATGCAGCCGCCGCTCGCCGCGGTCGAGGCGTCGGCGACGCTCGACGAGGTGTTCGCGACGCTGAGTGGCGGCACGAACGCCGTCGTCGTCGCGCGGGACGGGAGGCCGGTCGGCGTGCTGACGCGCAGCGACCTGCTCGAGTTCTTGGCCCACCGCCGCTAGCTACTCTCCACGAGTGGCCGTCGAGAGACTCGAATCGCTGCTCCGCAACGCGTTTCCCGACGCGGGCGAGCTGCGCGTCGAGGACCGCACCGGCGGCGGCGACCATTTCCAGGTGACCGTCGCGAGCCCGCGCTTCGAGGGGCTGCCGCTCCTCGAGCAGCACCGGCTCGTCAACGACGCTCTCGCCGAGCCGCTGCGCGACGGCACCATCCACGAGCTGCGAATCAAGACGAAAGGGACGACGTGAGCGAGATTTCCGAGCGGATCAAGGACGTGATCGCGGCCGAGCCGGTCGTGCTGTTCATGAAGGGCACGCCGCAGTTCGCGATGTGCGGCAACTCGGGCCGCGCGCTCGAGGCGCTGCGCGCGCAGGGCGCGCCGGTGACGGCGGTGGACATCCTCCCCGACCCGGCGATCCGGCAGGAGCTGTCGGAGGTGTCTGGCTGGCCGACGATCCCGCAGGTGTTCGTGGGCGGCGAGCTCGTCGGCGGCGCCGACATCACGCAGGAGCTCGCCGAGTCCGGCGAGCTGAAGCGGATCCTCGAGGAGAAACTCGGCGCGGACTACGCCGCCGGTGCCGAAGAGCGCGTCGTCGACGTGGTCAGCGGCACGCGCGCCTAGGAACTGAAGCCGGGCAGGCCGGGAAGTTCACGCCGAGCAGACGCTCGACGCGCCTGGCGAAGGCGTCCTTCCCGTTGGTCGCGTCGATCAGTGACCACTGCCGCTTGCCCCCGATGCTGAAGCTGATCGAGTCGCAGTTGTTCGCGGCCCCGGAGGGGGCGACCGCGCTCGCCAGCCTCGCGCCGCCAGCCGAGCGGAAGGCGAACATAATCCGCGTCCCAAGGACGGCCATACAGCTGACCGACGGGCCGGGCTGGGAGACGTTCAGCTCGTCGAACCAGCGAATGATCTGCCTCACCTTTGCCGAGCCGGTGACGTGGCGCACGACCTTCTCGTCGCGGACATCGATTTCGCGCACGCGCGCAGGCACGACCTCCTTCGGCGACCGGGGATAGATCCAGGACACGCCGGCGTCGAGTCGGAGAAGCGTCCCGCCGCCGCCCGGCTCGACCATGACGGTTACCGCACGTCGCGGGCTTCCGTCGACGACCGGACCGTCGAACTCCTCGCCGCCCCAGCCGCCGGAGGTCGATCCCAGGCCCAGCCGGTGAAGGCCGGCCGGCACATGGCGCTCCTCGAACGCGATCACCGCTTGTCCCGAGCCGTGAAGGCGCCAGAAGGAGTAGCGGTCGGCGGTCATCGCGACAATCGAGACGCCGAGCCCGGATTGGTTGAGCTGATCGGTGGCCGGAAGCGCGCCACCGAGACGGGTCGCACCAGGCGGAAGCGGGATGCGGTTCAGCAGCTTCTGCGCCTCGCGGCCCGCCTGACGCTCCCTCTGCGTCGCGATCGGCGTCACGGCCGACCTCGGTACCTGCGGGCCATAGTCGATGGCGTACGAGCCCCTCATGTGACTGCTCCCGCAGGCGGCGAGGAACGGCGCCAGAAGCAGGAGCGGGATCGCGCGCTTCATGGGCTGGAAGCCCTGACCGTGACGCCACGCAACCGGGCCTGAATGTAAGCCTCGACGTCGCTCACGGAGGCGTGGACGAGCCAGACGCGGTGGCGGTCGACGTGCTTCCCAAAGATCCGTCCCGGCGTGCTCAGCGGTAGGTGGTCCCCCGTCGGCAGGTGGCGGAGACGAACGGCGCCGTGCGGCGGGACATACGCAGCGAGCAGCCGCAGCGCCTCGCGCACGGCGACCTGTTTCGCGCGCGGCAGCGACGCCGACGTGGAGCCGGCGCCAACCGCCGCGAGAACGAGGACAAAGACACTGACCCGGAGGAGGGAGCGCTTCATCCCGTGAGGTATACGACGCCGAGGCGCCGAGTGTCACGCCGAGGCTGAAACGAGTTACTTCGAGCCGGAGAGGATGAAGGCGACGAGGTCGTCGAGCTGCGACGGCTTCAGCGAACCGAAGGTCGTCGGCATCACGGACGGCGCCTTGAAGCCCTGCGCGATGTAGGCGCCCGGATCCGTGATCGACTGCTTGATGAACGCCGAGAGATCCATGTTCCCGTCGGCCTTCGCGTCCTGGGCCGGCGCCGTGTCGAGATTCGGGCCGATCGTTCCGTTCGAGCCCGCCGGCGTGAACGTGTGGCACGTAGAGCAACCGCTCGACGCGAAGAGGGTCTTGCCGGCCGCGACCTGCCCGCCACCCGACGAGGTAGTCGTCGCCGCGGTCGTCGTCGTCGGCGTCGAGACCGTGCCGCCGACGTTGACGGTGACGGTCGCCGGCGGCTTGGTGCCGAGCGACGTGTAGTGACCGACCGCCCAGCCTGCGAAGCCCGCCGGGAGGAGGAGCACGACGAACAGGATCCAGATCAGGACCTCGCCCGTCGATGTCCAGGGATTCCGGCGTTTCCGGGGCGCCACGATGTGAGGCTATCCACTTCGCCGGGACGCGCGCGTCACAACTAGATTCGCGGTCGTGAGGGATGTCTTCAGCGCGAAGCCCGAGGGCGTGCCGGTCGAGCTCGAGGAGGCGCGGCGGATCGCCATGCGCGCACAGGGGCTCGACGGCAGCGAGACGGATGTGCTCGACACCGTCCGCCGGCTCGGCTTCCTCCAGCTCGACCCGATCTCGTCCGTCGCGCCGCCCCAGCAGCTCGTCCTCTGGAGCCGCCTCGGCAACCGCTTCGACACGTCCGAGCTCGACCGCCTCCTCTGGCGGGACAAGAAGCTCGTCGAATGGCGGGCCTTCCTCTATCCGATCGAGGACCTGCCGATCCTCAAGGCGTTCATGCGACGCACCGACCGGCCGCTCGACGTTCGACGCAAGGAGTTCCTGAAGGAGAACGTGAGCTTCCGCCGCTACGTCCTCAAGGAGCTGCGCGAGCGCGGCCCGCTCCTCTCCCGCGAGATCGAGACGCACAAGAGCCGCGTCGACCAGGAACGGCACGACTGGTGGGGCGCGCGGCAGATGGGACTGATGCTCGAGGTCCTCGCCGCCCTCGGCGAGGTCGCCGTCGTCGGGCGGCGCGGCAAGCAGCGCGTCTGGGATCTCGCCGAGCGCTGGTACCCCGAAGCCAAGGCGCTGCCGCTGCGCCAGGCGCTCGCGCTCTACGAGGAGAAGCGCTTCCGGGCGCTCGGCGTTCGGCTCGACCGCGGCCGGCTCGTCGCCCACCCGGAGACGCAGGACGGCCCCGTCCCAGACCGCGTCACGTTCCTCTCCCCGTTCGACCGCCTCGTGCACGATCGCGCCCGCACCGAGCTGCTCTGGAACTTCTACTACCGGCTCGAGATGTACGTCCCGGCCGCGAAGCAGGAGTACGGCTACTACGTCTTGCCGATCCTCCACGGCGACCGGATCGTCGGGCGGATCGAGCCCGTCTTCGACCGAAAGGCGGGGCAGCTCTCGGTGAAGGGGCTGTGGTGGGAGAAGGGCCAGAAGCCGCTCGACCTCGACGAGCCGCTGCACAACCTCGAGGCCTGGTTAGCATCGACCTGATGGACTTCGAGACGCGCGCGATCCACGTCGGCCAGGAGCCCGACCCCGCGACCGGCGCGATCATCACGCCGATCTACCAGACGTCGACGTACGTCCAGGACGCGGTCGGCGAGCACAAGGGCTTCGACTACTCGCGCGTCGCCAACCCCACGCGGCAGGCGCTCGAAACGGCACTCGCCTCGCTCGAGTCGGCGGAGCACGGCGTGGCGTACTCCTCCGGCCTCGGCGCGGTGACGACGCTGATGCATCTGCTCAATCCCGGCGACCGCATCGTCCTGATTGCGGACGTCTACGGTGGCGTCTACCGGATGACCTCGCAGGTCTACGAGCCGAAGGGCTATCGCTTCGAGTACCTGCCGGCGGCGGAGTTCGCCAACCTCGGCGCGCATCTCGACGACGCGACGCGGATGGTCTGGATCGAGTCGCCGTCGAACCCGATGCTCAACGTCGTCGACATCCAGGCCGCCGCCGATGCGGCGCACGCGGCCGGCGCGCTCCTCGTCGTCGACAACACCTTTGCGACGCCGTACCTGCAGCGCCCGCTCGAGCTCGGCGCCGACGTCGTCGTCCACTCGACGACGAAGTACCTCGGCGGCCACTCCGACGTCGTCGGCGGCTTCGCGGCGACAAACGACCCGACGATCGCCGAGCGTCTGCGCTTCCTCCAGAAGTCGCTCGGCGCGGTGCCGGGGCCGTTCGACTGCTGGCTCGTGCTGCGCGGGATCAAGACGCTCGCGCTGCGGATGCGCCAGCACTGCGAGAACGCGGTCGCCGTCGCCGCGATGCTCGAGCGGCACCCGCGCGTCGAGCGCGTCCTCTACCCCGGCCTGCCGAAGCATCCCGGCCACGCGATCGCCGCGCGCCAGATGCGCGACTTCGGCGGCATGGTCTCGTTCCTCGCCGAGTCGCCGGAAGAAGCGGCGGCGCTCGCCGCGCGTACGCACCTGTTCCGGCTCGCCGAGTCGCTCGGCGGCGTCGAGAGCCTGATCGAGGTGCCGGCACGGATGACGCACGCGGCGACCGCCGACGCGCCGTTCGCGGCACCGCCGAACCTCGTCCGCCTCTCGGTCGGGATCGAGTCGGCCGAGGACCTGATCGAGGATCTCGAGGCCGCCCTCACGCCGGCGGCCGCGCGCTCGAAATGAGCGACAAGGACGTCGTCTTCGTCGAGATCCCGTCGGGCTCGCGCAACAAGTACGAGTTCGACGAGGAGCTCGGCGGCATCGTCCTCGACCGCCGCCTCTTCACCGCGATGGCGTATCCCGCCGACTACGGCTACGTCGAGGGGACGCTCGCGGAGGACGGTGACCCGATCGACGCGCTCGTGCTCGTCTCCGACCCGACCTTCCCGGGTTGCCGGATCCGCGTCCGCACGATCGGCGTCTTCCACATGGAGGACGAGAAAGGCCCCGACGAGAAGCTTCTCTGCGTGCCGCTCGGCGACCCGGCCTTCGAGCGGATCAAGGACGTGCACGACGTGGCGAGCGAGCTGCGCGACGAGATCGAGCACTTCTTCCAGCGCTACAAGGACCTCGAGCCGTCGAAGCGGACGGAGACGCGCGGCTGGGGCAATCGCGACGCGGCGGAGAAGCTCCTCGCCGCGGCGCGCGAGCGGGCACAGAAGTAATGGCCGCGCCGGAGCCGATCGACCTTCTCCACCTCGGCCGCGAGCGGGTGATCGCGAGCTATCTGCTCGACACGGACGACGGCCCGGCGCTGCTCGACTGCGGGCCGGCCACCACCGTCGACGCTCTCAAGGCCGGCCTCGCCGCGCACGGCATATCGCTCGGCGACGTCCGCCACCTCCTGCTCACCCACATCCACCTCGACCACGCGGGCGCCGCGGGAACGCTCGTGCGCGAGCATCCCGGCCTGCAGGTGCATGTCTCGCCGATCGGCGCGCCGCACCTCGTCGATCCCGCCCGGCTGGAGAAGAGCGCGCGCCGGCTCTACGGCGACTCGTTCGACTCGCTGTGGGGCGAGCTCGCGCCGGTGCCGGAGGAGAACGTCCACACGGTCGACGGCACGGTGCTCGGCCTGGAGTCCTTCCCTACCCCGGGCCACGCATCGCACCACGTCTGCTACCTCGACGCCGACGGGACGCTCTACGCCGGCGACGCGTGCGGTGTCCGCGTCCTGCCCGGCGGTCGCTCCGTGATGCCGCCGACGCCGCCGCCGGAGACCGACGTCGACGCCTGGGGGACGACCATCGACGAGATCGAGCGGCGCACGCCCGAGCGGCTCGCGCTCATCCACTTCGGCGTCGCGGAGGACGTCGGACGCCACCTCGACGAGCTGCGGCTGCGGCTGCTCGACTGGGCCGAGTCGGTGGAGGGCGGCGCGAGCGAGGAGGAGTTCGTCGAGTACGCGCTCGCCGAGCTGCAGGACTCAGGCGAGGACATGGCCTCGTACGAGCAGGCGATGCCGTTCTGGCAGTCGTATCGCGGCCTGGCCCGCTGGGCCGAGAAAAACGCGCAGCGGTAGGCTCCCGCTCGTGCCGGCCGTCCCCGTCCCACCCGAGATCGACGCTTTCCTCGCCGCCGCCAACCCGGCAGTCGTGGCCACGGTCAGCCCGAAGGGGATGCCCCACACCGCGGCCACCTGGTACGACTGGGAGGACGGCCGCGCGCTGCTGAACATGGACGAGACCCGCCTGCGGCTCGGCTACCTTCGCGCGAATCCGGCTGTCTCGCTGACCGTGCTCGGCGCGAGCGACTGGTACCGGCAGGTGACGCTGCTCGGCCGCGTCGTGTCGATCGAGGAAGACGAAGGCCTGCGCGACATCGACCGGCTCTCGATGCGCTACACGCGAAAGCCCTACGGCAATCGCGTCAGCCGCCGCTTCAGCGCCTGGATGGAGCCGGAGCGCTGGACGGCTTGGCCCCTTCCCAAGTAGTTACTGGTCGCGCAGGATCCGGCCGCCGGACGACTGGTTGCGCGCCTTGACGACGATCTCGTCGACGTTGACGTGCCACGGGCGGGTGAGCGCGAAGAGGATGCAGTCCGCGATGTCCTCCGGCTGCATGGCCTCGACGCCGCGGTAGACCGCCGCTGCCTTCTCCTCGTCTCCCTTGAAGCGGACGAGCGAGAAGTCCGTCTCGACGAGGCCCGGGTCGACGCTCGTCAGCCGGATCGGCCGGCCGAGGAGATCCTCGCGCAGCGCGTAGGTGAAGCCGCGCTCGGCGAACTTCGACGTCACGTAGGTCGCGCCGCCCTCGTAGGCGACCCGGCCGGCGACGGAGCCCATGTTCACGATGTGACCCCAGTCGCCGAAATGCGGCAGGCAGAGGCGGGTCATCCGGACGAGGCCGGCGATGTTGACGCCGAAGACCGTCGCCTCGTCCGCCTCGTTCGACTCGTCGAACGGGGCGCGGCCCAGCGCGAGGCCGGCGTTGTTGACGAGGATGTCCAGGCCACCGAGCTGCGCGACTGTCTCCGCGACGAAGCGCTCGCAGCTCGCCGGGTCGCTGACGTCGAGCTCGAGCGCGATCTCCGTCTCGAGCCGCTCGGCGCGGCGCGCGCCGCCTGCGACACGGACTCCCGCTGCCGCGAGCGCCTGCGCGGTGGCGCGGCCGATCCCGGACGAGGCGCCCGTGACGATCGCGCGCTTGCCGCTCAGGTCGAGCTCGGCCACGGCCCCTGACTCTAAGCGCGGGCCGCGCGCCATGCCTCACCGGCCGCGAGCCGCTCGGGCGGCGCCGGGTGGCTGAAGAGGAAGAAGTAGGCGAGCCGCGCCGGGTCGAGCTCCGAGAGGTTGCGCGTGGCGAGCTCGCGATGAGCGCGGGCGAAGGCGTCCGGCTCGTTCGTCAGGTCGAGCGACGCACGGTCGGCCTCGCGCTCGTAACGGCGCGAGAGCCAGGCCCCGGCAGGGAGCAGGACGAGCTCCAGCGCGACGATGAGGAGCAACGCCTTGGGCAGCGTCTGCGGCTGCGCGACCCGCGTGCCGAGCACTCCCCAGATCGCGGCCACCGCTCCCGCCGCAGCAGCCATCGCGAGCACGGTCAGCTTCACGACGTGCCGGTCGCGCCGGTGGCCGAGCTCGTGCGCGACGACGACGCGCACCGCGCCCGGGTCCGTCGCCGCGAGGAGCGTGTCGAAGACGACGACGCGCCGCGTGCTGCCCATCCCCGAGACGTAGGCGTTGACCTTCGTCGTGCGGCGGCTCGCGTCGGCGACGAGGACGTCGCGCACCGGCACGCCGGCCTTCTCCGACAGCCCACGCAGATCCGCCGCGAGCTCCTCGTCGGCGAGTGGCTGGAACTTGTTGAAGAGCGGCTCGAGCAGCACGGGAGCGACGAACGACAGGAAAAGCACCAAGAGCGCGAGCGCCGCGCCGGCCGGCAACGCCCACCAGCCGGGCAGCGCACGCGCGAGCGCGACGCCGGCCGTCCAAACCGCCGCCGTCAGCACGACATTGATCAGGAGGCCCTTGGCCATGTCGGCCGCCCAGCTACGAAAGCCTTGCGTCGAGAACCCCCACTCCCGCTCACGCCACCAGCCGCGCCAGGCCGAGAGCGGCAGGCGCACGACGGTCGAGAACGCGACGACGATCGCCGCGTAGACGGCGGCGGCCGCGACCGGCGTGATACTGGGATAGAGCCAGGCTCCGAGCCGGCTCCAGGCGAGCGCCGCGAGCACGCCGGCGGCGAGCGCCAGGTCGAGGAGGAGCGCGAAATAGAGCGGCCGGTGGTAGGCGCGCGCCCGGGCGCGCCCGTCGTCTGTGAAGCCAACCGATGCGCTGTTCATGCGTCGAAGAGCCTATGGGACCCGCGACCAGACCACGCGTAACTCTTGCGGGGGCTTCTCCGTTTCTCCAACCGAGCCCTGAAAGCGAACCCCGCTCGGGTGAAAAAGGAGGGGTCATTAGATGCTGCTACTCGTAGTGCTTGCAGTGCTGGCGATCATCGCGTTCGGTGTCGGCTTCACCGTGCACTGGCTGTTCATCGTCGCCGCCGTGCTCGCGCTGATCTGGCTGATCAGCCTGCTCACCGGCGGCCTCGGCCGCACCGGCGCGCGACGCTGGTAGCTCGGCCCAGTTAGGCCGGACGCGAGGAGAGGATGAGCCGGGCGGCCCATTGCGGGCCGCCCACTCGTGTGCGACCTTGCACACGTGTCGCAGACCGCCATCCTCCTCTGGATCCTCGGACTCATGATCCTCGAGATCCAGCACCTGAAGTGGATCTGGTGGGAGTACTGGGACTGCCGGAGCTGCTCGGCGAAGCACAAGGACTGTGCGTGCGGCGCGACCCGCGCCTGGGTCATGTTCCTTTGAAACCATAAACGGCCTGGTCGCCTAGGACCCTCCAACTCGCAGGGCAGCTTGCGCCGCCCCGCGAGCAGGTGAGGTCGGGAATTCGGCTCCTAGCCGTAGAACATGACCCCTTCGTAGCTCTGGATCTGCTTGGTGAAGTGGAGCTTGGGGCCGGTGAGCGTCAGGCCGTCGGTGGCGAAGCCCTTCGGCTTCGGCGTTCCCGGCATCAAGCAGTAGAGCTTGAGCACGCCGTTGCCGAGGCCGCTGAGCCGGACGTTAAGAGTCAGGACTCCGGAGTAGGAGGGTGACCCGCTCGGCCCCTGCCAGTGGAGCTCCTTGAAGCCCTTCGGCCACCAGCCGGCGAGTTGCAGGAACGAAGCGAAGCTCGTGGGCTGCCAGGTGCCGTGGCCGGTAACCGTTCCGGCCTTGTTCTTGACGGTGTACGTGCCGCCGCCGGTGGCGGTCGCCGCGGCGGGATCCCAGCCGCCCTTGCCGGCGAGGGCGATCGTCGAGCCGTCGGCTGCCTTGGCGGAGGGGTGGCCGTTGTTGCCGTAGTGGACGCCGGTCGGCTTGTTCGGGTCGCTGCCGAGCAGCGTGTAGTGCGTGAGGTAGAAGGTGAACGGCGTCTTCGTCGCAGCATGGCTCGCGTGCGCTGCGAGTGCCGCCGTTGTGAGCGCCACCGCAGCGGCTGCCGCGGCGAGCAGGATCGCGATGCGCTTCATGGTTGGGTCGACCTCTCTTTCTCTCGTTGAGACGGTGCGGGATGGATGGCGGACTCGACGACCGGGCGCAGGATCCTGACGACAGCAGGATCGGCCGCCACGGCTTCGACGGCTGCACTCGTCGCGCGATCGACATCGAACGCCCAGCCCTCTAGGACGAGCGCCGTGGTCTGCCCGTCACGGAGGACGGAGATGCTCGTGACGCCCAATGTGGCGAGTGCTTGGGCGACGTCCGAGCCGATCTCGGTGGCGGGATCGTCGTTTGCAACCAGCAAGACCACCAAGCCCACGCCGCCTCCTTTTCGTCATTCCCGGCCGGACGGCTCGGGATGCTTCGAGGCTACGAGCCGGCTGGGGCGCGATCATCGGGCAGCTCCCTCATCCGGCGAGCCCCGTCGAGGGGAAGCGACCTTCTGGAGCGCGAGCTCGAGGCGAGGCTTATGCGGCGCGCGGCCGTGCAGTCAGCGGGGTTCTCCCCCATCCAGCAGCTCCGCGAGCCGGGACTCGAGCTGCGCGGCGAGCTCGGTGCGGTTCCTCACGCCGAGCTTCCGGAGAATGTTCGAGACGTGCCGCTCGACCGTCTTGCGTGAGAGGAAGAGCCTGCCGGCGATCTCCGGGTTCGAGTCGCCGGCAGCGACGAGGCGTGCGATCTCGAGCTCGCGCGGCGTGAGCGGGGCGCTGTCGCCGCGCCGGCGCCAGGTGCGCACGCCGAGCGCTCGCAGTCGCTGGACGGCGAGCTGGCGCTCGCTGAGCGCGCCGATCGCCTCCGCCTCCTGCGCGACCGAGCGGAACGCGTCCACGGCGCGCGTGCGGTCGACCTCGGCGAGAGCCGCGGCGCGGTCGAGCTCGGCCCAGAGCCTGATCAGTTGCTGGCCCGCGCGATCGGCAAGTCGGGCGGCGTGCTCGTAGAGCCGCAGGCTCGCGGCAGGGTCTCGCCGGGACGTGAGGATCGCTTCGACGTAGGCGCGTCGGGCGGCGGGGCCGGGGTGCGGCTCGGGCTGGGCGGCGTCCCACTGCGCCAGCGCCGAGGCGGCGGCATCGATGTCTCCGACGCGAGCCTGTGCCTCTGCGCCGTAGAGGATCGATTGCCAGCGGCAACGCTCGCAACCGGCGGCCTCGGCGTCGTCGGCGATCGGGCCGAGCAGCGCTCCGAGCTCGGCGCCGGCGCGGGCGCCGGCGAACCGCACGAAGAGCGGCAGATGCATCATCCGCACGTTGAGCCGAAAGTGCGAGCCGGGCTCTGCGGTGATCTGCTCGGCGATCTGGCCAACGCCGCTCCGCCAGTCGCCCCGGCTCGCGGAGACGCTGTACGCGGTTGCGCGTTCGGTCGGGAGCGAGAAGCGGTCGGGGGCGCCGACGCGCTCGGCCAGCGCCACCATCTGCTGCGTGAGCGTCTCCGCCTCCTCGAAGCGGCCGAGCTGGTGCCAGGACCAGCCGAGCCAGTGCATCGCCTCGACCTCGGCGATCGGCAACATGAGTCGCCGCGACTCGTCGAGTGCGCGGCGGGCGCGCGGTTCCGCCCGCACCGGCACGCCTTCGAACATCATCAGCGAGAAGATCCCGTCGAAGACGGCGGCGAGCGCCTCGACCGGATCGCGCGCCTCGGCTGCGATCTCGTCCGCGTGGCGGGCGACCGCGTCGGCATCGCCGGCGCGGATCGCGGCGTCTAGCTGCGCCCGCCGCGCCGCAAGATACGTGCGGTGCTCGCCTTCGTCGAGTGCGCGCGCGCCGCCGGCCGCCTCGACCAGCAGCTCCGCCGCCGTCGCCGCGCGCTCGATCGACGCCTGGGCCTCGCTCGTTCTGTTCTCGAGCCAGAGCAGCGCTTGAGCTTCGCGCACGTCGGCCTCGATCGCGAGCCGTGTCTCGTCGGATGCGAGAGCGCGCGCCCGCTCGACGAGCGCGTGAACCTCGTCGGCGTCCCCAAGCCGGTATGCGGCCTGCGCGGCGTTGAGCGCCGCCTCGGCACGCTCGCCGCGGTCCGAGAGCCTGTCACCGAGCGTCGACCAGCGGGCGAGCGCAATCGTCCACTCGCCGAGCTCCGATGCCAGGGCGGCGACCTCGCGCTGGAGCGCCGCCCACTCCTCTCCGACCAGCTCCTCTGCGATGTCGCCGAGCAGCGCGAGGCCGTCGCTACCGAGAAGTCGCCGCTGCTGCGATTCCGCGACGCGCAGTGCGAGGCCGACCGCCGCTTGCCCAGACGCCTGCCGGTGCCGCAGCGCCCGGCTCAGCGCCTGCAGGTCGCCGCCGGCGTGGGCCTCGAGCCAGTCTGCCAGCCGCCGGTGCAGTCGCCGCTGCTCGCCCACGGGCAGTTCGCGCTCCGCCGTCTCGCGGATCAGGTCGTGCGCGATCCGGACGCTGTCTCCTTCCGTGATCGCGAGCGCCCGGTTCGCAAGGGCGCGAACGGCGCGCTCGACCCGCTGCTCCTCCCACTCGAGTAGCTCGGCCCCGTCCGCGATGCCGAACGGCTGCGCGGCGACCACCAGAAGCGCGAACAGCTGACCTCCGTCGGCGTCGAGGCTCGCGTACCGGTCGCGGATCAGGTGGGCGGGGCCTGCTTGGGGCCGTCCCGCAGCGGCCAACGCCTCCAGCCAGAAGGGCGAGCCGTGCGCCTTCTGCCAGAGCCGCTCCGCCTCCTCGCGTTCGAGGCCGGGCGCCAGCCTCAGGGCCAGGCCGATTCCGTCCTCCCGATCGAGCGGGCCGAGCCGGAGCTCTGTGAGGCAATCGGGCGGGAGGAAGCCGCGCACGGTCGCGACGAAGGCATCCGTTGCGGCAGCCGGACGACTTGCCACTACGACGAGGAGGGGCGTCCCGGCCGGCTCCGCAGCCCGCACCAGGTACTGGAGAAGCGCGAGCGTCTCGGAGTCCGCCCACTGCGCATCGTCGAGCACCACCGCGAGCCGGTCGCACTCGACCAGACACCGGAAGGCGGCCTCGAATACGCGCAGCATCTCCAGCCCTTGAGTGGCGACCTCGACTTCGCCGAAGAGGAGCGCGTCGAGCCGACCGCCCGCGCCGGGGACCTGCGCAAGCTCCCGGAGCAACGGGCTGCCGGCGCTGAGCGGAATCTGTCGCGCGGGCTCGTATCCATGCAGCCGGACGCTCGGGAGGTCGAGCCGAAGTATCGCCTCTGCCAGGAGCCGCGACTTCCCGAGTCCGGGCGGGGCGACAACCGCCGCCACCGCCGGCCGCCCGGCCGAGACGACCGAGCCGAGAGCCTCAAGTGCACCGAGCTCGGCGGAGCGACCAGTGAGCAGCGCGTTGCCTCGGGAGTCCAGAATCGAAGCTTAGATCGTTATGCGTTGCGCGACTCGACCACGCACCACGGCACGGGTCAGTGCCCCCAACGGGATTCGAACCCGTGCTACGGCCTTGAAAGGGCCGCGACCTGGACCGCTAGTCGATGGGGGCCGGAAAATCAGGCTACCGTGAGGATCGGCGTCGTAGCTCGATGAGGACAGGGGCGTAATGCGAGGACTTGCAGGATGGAAGGGCTGGCTGGCGGCCGCGGTGGCGGCGCTACTCGTCGTCGGCTTCGTGTCGTCGGCGAGCGCGGCTCCGACGAGCTGGTCCGCGCCGGCGGCCTTCGATTTCGGGAGCTTCCAGTTGTCCGGCTCCCTACAAGGAGTGTCGTGCACGTCGAGCTCGCTCTGCGTCGCCGTCAATCAAGCCGGCGACATCGTCACCTCTACGAATCCGACCGCGCCGACGCCGACGTGGACGGCAAGCGTGGTCGCGAACCTCAGCGGCGGGCTCAAAGCCGTCTCGTGCACGTCTTCCCCCTCGCTGCTCTGCGTCGCGGCCGGCAACGGAGGCGCGGTTTACACCTCGACGAGTCCGACCGGGGGAGCAAGCGCCTGGACGAAGCGCAGCGTGGACGGCTCCGCGACGCTGGACGCGATCTCGTGCCCGACCACGTCGCTCTGCGTGGCCGTCGACAACGCGGGGCATGCCATTGCCTCGACGAGCCCCGACTCCAGCTCGTGGACGACGACGAGCCTCGGCGTCGGCCGCATCGGGCGACTCGTCACCGGCATCTCGTGCACGTCCGCTTCCCTTTGCGTGGCCGTCAACGGGTACGGACAGGCGATCACGTCCACGACGGGCGGCGGCAGCTGGCAGGCGCCGGTGACCATCGACGGGACGAACGACATCCACGGTGTCTCCTGCGTCTCGACGCCCGTCTGCGTCGCCGTCGACGCCGCCGGCAACGTCGTCACCTCCACGAACCCGACCGGCGCGTGGAACGCGACGAACGTGGACGGCACGACGCCCATCAACGCAGTCTCGTGCGCCTCGAGCTCGCTCTGCGTCGCGACGGACGACTCCGGCCACGTCCTGAGCGCGGCGAATCCGACGAGCGGGCCGTGGACCTCGGCGGACGCCGACACGACCAACAGCCTGAAGGGGATCTCGTGCCCGTCCGCGTCCCTCTGCGTCGCCGTCGACAGCCACGGCAACGCCGTCGCCTCGACGACCCCGACCGGCGCCGCCTCGACGTGGAAGGTCACGGCGGCCGACTCCGGAACGGTGAGCGAGAGCAACGGGCCGACCGGTGTGTCATGCCCCAGCACCGGGCTCTGCGTCGCGGTCGACTCGCAGGGGAACGTCGCCACCTCGAGCAATCCGACGGGCGGGGCAGCCGCGTGGCACCAGACCCTCGCCCCCGGCGGCTCGCTACTCGCGGTCTCATGTCCCTCGACGTCTTTCTGCGTCGCCGGGGACGACTCGGGGGACATCCTCTACTCGACCACCCCGACCGGAACATGGCACGCGCCCTTGAACGTCGACGGCAACGAATCGATCTACGGGGTGTCGTGCCCCACGAAGACGTTCTGCGCGGCGGTCGACGACACCGGCCAGGTGCTCACGTCAACGACGCCGACGGTCGCCACGTCGTGGACCGCGTCGATCGATGACATCGACGACACCGAGCCTCTATACGGCATCTCGTGTCCCTCGTCGTCGCTTTGCGTTGCCGTCGATGACCTCGGCAACGCCGTCTCGTCGACGACCCCCGGCGATCCGACGGCGACCTGGACCGTGACTCCGATCGACGCCCCCAACGTCCTCGACGCCGTCTCCTGCCCGACGAGCACGCTGTGCGTCGCAACGGACGAGTCGGGCAACGCCGTCACTCTGGCGAACGCCACCACCACTCCGGTCTCGACCGTGACGAACGTCGACGGCGCCAACCCGATCTACGCGATCTCGTGCGCGCCGGCGTCGACGACCTGCGTCGCGGGCGACGGCGCCGGCAACGTCCTCGCCTCCGACAACCCGGCGGCCGGCGCCTCGGCCTGGACGGCGGCCAACGTCGACGGCAGCGACGACCTCTCCGGCATCTCGTGCGCGAGCGCCTCGCTGTGCGTCGCCGTCGACCAGGAGGGCTACGTGCTCGCGGGCACGATCCCGCCCGCACCGTCGGTCAACACCGGCTCGGCGAGCTCGATCGGCACGACAACGGCGACCTTGAACGGCGCCGTCGATCCGAACGGAGCCAACATCACGGACTGCCGCTTCACGTACGGCCCGGCGCCGTCGAGCACCGCGAGCCAGGCTGCCTGCTCTTTCCTGCCCGGCTCCGGGACGAGCAACGTCCAGGTCTCGACGCAGATCTCCGGCCTCGCGCCCGGGACGACCTACGACTTCCACCTGGTCGCAACGAGCGCATCGGGCACGAGCGCGGGAAGCGTCGAGGGTTTCACGACCTCGACCTCAGGGACGACGACCCGCACCCTCACAGTCTCGAAGTCGGGGACAGGCAAGGGAAAGGTGACGAGCTCGCCGGCCGGGATCGACTGTGGAACGACCTGCTCGAGTGGCTACGCCGCCGGCACGAAGGTGACGCTGACGGCGACGGCCGCGACCGGCTCGACCTTCGCCGGCTGGTCGGGCGCCTGCTCCCGCACCGGCAGCTGCACGGTGACAATGAGTCAGACGCGCTCGGTCACAGCCGCGTTCTCGCCGAAGCGCACGAAGAAGCTCCACTGCGTCGTCCCCAAGCTCAAGGGCAAGAGGCTCGCCGCCGCCAAGTCGGCCCTCAGGAAAGCCCATTGCGCGCTCGGCAAGGTCACGCACAAGCACTCCAGCGTCAAGAAGGGACGCGTGATCTCCTCGAAGCCGGCCCACGGCAAGAAGCTGCGTCGCGGCGCAAAGGTCGCCCTGGTGCTCAGCCGCGGCAAGCGCCGGTAGGCTCGGCCCATGGCCGAGATCGAGAAGTCCGAGCAGGAGTGGCGCGCGGAGCTGACGCCCGACCAGTACCGCGTCCTCCGCGAGAAGGGGACGGAGGCGCCGTTCAGCGGCGAGTACGACCACACCTTCGAGCCCGGCACGTACCGCTGCGCCGGCTGCGGCGCCGAGCTGTTCGACTCCGACGCGAAGTACGACTCCGGCTGCGGCTGGCCCGCCTTCTCCGCGCCGGCGGGCGAGCAGGCGATCGACGAGGAGACCGACACGACGCACGGGATGGTGCGCACCGAGGTGCTCTGCTCGAAGTGCGGTGGCCACCTCGGCCACGTCTTCCCCGACGGCCCGAATCCGACCGTCCTCCGCTACTGCATCAACTCCGCCGCGCTCGAGCTCGACGAGCGCTAGCGGTACCGCCCCGCCGCGCCGGCGGTGTCGGGCAGCGGCCCATCCTCTGGAATGACAGGAACCGCGATCAGCGCGAGCTCGGCTACCGCAGTGCTGTCGGGAGGGTTCTCGGCGTCGAAGACGATCACCTTCGAGGTGTTCGGGCCGCAGCCGAGCCCGCCGTCGAGTTGCTCCAGCGGCGGTACGACGGTAGGGACGGCAACCGTCTCCGGCGATGGCACGTATCACCCGTCGGCCAGGTTCACCCTCTCGAGCGCGGGTGACTACTGGTGCATGGAAGCTGCTCGCCTGGCAGCAGCACGGAAAGCAGCTCCCGTCCCATCACGCCGAAGCCGCTGCCCCACTGGTACGCAGCGTGGAGAACGTGGCGCTTCGGCCTGTACCACCGCGTCGGCTGACGGCGCTACGGTTCGCCCGCTCGGGCGGTTAGCTCAGCTGGGAGAGCGCCTGGTTTACACCCAGGAGGCCGGCGGTTCGATCCCGTCACCGCCCACTGCGTTGCTGCGTTGCGGATAACTGCGTAGCCGGCTCGGGTGGTCTTTGCGGATGCGACTGGCGGCGCCGGCGCGGACGATGGGGGCGATGAAAGGAGTCCCCATGAAGCTCTTCACCGTTTCCGCTCTTGCCGCGCTCGCGCTCGCCGGCGGGCAGGCGGCGATCGCCGCGAACATGCACCACTCGGCGACGCACACGCTGACGGTCGTCATGCACGACCCCGGCTGCCACTGGTTCTCGGTGCACGGGAAGGTCACCACGCACGCTTCCGTCGCCGGCCCTGTCCGGCTCAAGAACCTCGACGAGGCGACCCTGAAGGTCGCGTCGCGCTCCAAGCTCCAGTACATCAAGGTCGGCCGCTCGCTCGTCCTTCCTCGCGGCAGCTACGTCGTGATGATGGTCGGACAGGCCGTCGACGACAACTACCTCAAGCTGACCGTCCGCTAGCGATGCAGGAGCGGTTCGCGGTCGTCTTTCGGATCGGGGAGAGCGCGCTCGCCACGGCGGGCGCGCTAGAGGTTGACGGTGTCCATCTCCGCTTGCGCGGCGGCAGTGGAGCGGATCGCCAGGAGCTGGAGATCCCTCTCGCCGACCTTTCGGACGTCCGGGTCGAACGCCGCCGAGGCGAGCGCCTCAACGGCTACCCGACGCTCGTGCTCGAGCGGTTGAACCTCCCTCCGGTGCAGGTCGCGCCGGTCGGGATGACGCTCCTGGCGGAGATCGCCGGCCGCGTCAGCGCACACGCGTGATCGCTCAGGGATTCCCCGCAAACCACTTCAGCAGCTGCACCGATGCCGGCGGCTGCGGTGCGCCGGACACTGGGGCCATGACACACGAAAGGAGTCGGGACATGCGCAAGTTTTTTGAGATTGGAGGGCTCGTTGCCGCCGCCGTCCTGATCGCGTTCGGCGTCACCGCGATCGTCATGGGCGTGAACGGCCGCAGCACCGTCAGCACGAGCCTCCAGAGCGAGTACATCGTCGGGGCGCCGGACATGACGCCGACAGCGATTCGGGCAGAGGCGCAGAAAGCAGGCATCGCGTCCGCGGTCAAGGATTGGCCGACGCAGAGCGTTGCCAACCAGAAGATCGACAACGGCGCGCAGGCCCGCCTGATGGCCCAGTACATGCACATCCACGCGCTCGAGGCGGCCGGCGGCTTCACGTACGCGCAGATGGGCATCTACGCCGCGAAGCCGGAGACGCCGAAGGCGCAGCTGATGGCCGGCGGCGGCACCGACAACAGCGCGTTCGCCTTGATCGATCCCCAGACGAAGCAGCCGGTGCAGAACGGCGCCCGGCAGGTCTGGGTGACCGAAACGGCGCTGACGACCGCGCTCAACACGAGCTACATGGCGGATCAGCTCGGGTTGTTCGGGATCGTCGTCGGGGTCGCGCTGCTCCTGAGCGGATTCGGGTTCGCAATCCTCGCGATCGGCGGCGCGCTCCGCAATCCGGAGACGGCGCTCGCGTTCATCCGGCGCTCGACGCCGAGCCGGAATCCCAAGGCTCCCGCGGTGCCCGTGGCGTAAGCGCCCGGCTCCACCGCAGGACGTCGAGGGCCGCTGCAAAGCGGCCCTCGGGCTTTTCCTAACCCGCTTCGAGCAGCCCCCGCTCGAGCGCGTACGCGACGAGATCGGCGCGGGTCTGCAGCCCGAGCTTCTGCATGATGTGCGCCCGGTGCGTCTCGGCCGTGCGCACCGAGATGAAGAGCGTGCTCGCAATCTCCTGGTTCGTGTGACCCAGAGCGAGCAGGCGCAGCACTTCGCGCTCGCGCTCGGAGAGTGGATCCTCCTCGGCGCGTTTCGCCGCCTCGGCGTCGGCGGCGACGAGGCGGGCGCCGAGCGCGGGGTTGACGTAGCGGCCGCCGCGCGCCACTTCGCGCACCGCCGCCACGACCTCCGTGTCGGCCGCCTCTTTGAGCACGTAGCCGCTCGCCCCGGCCGCAAAGGCCTCGCGGACGTAGCGCGGGTCGTCCTGCATCGACAGGACGAGCACGTGCGTGTCGGGGTTCTCGTGCTTGAGCTGCGGCAGCGCCTCGAGGCCGCTTTGCTCGGGCATGACCACGTCGAGCAGGATCACGTCCGGCTTCAGCGCCCGCGCCTGAAAGATGCCGTCGCGCGCGTTGCCCGCCTCGCCGACGGGCTCGAGATCCTTCTCGGCTTCGAGTAGGAGCCGTAGGCCGCTGCGGACGACGGCGTGGTCGTCGACGATGAGCACGCGAACGCTCAACTGACCGGCACCTCCGCCACGAGCGTCGTGCCCGCGCCCTCGCGCGACTCGATCTCGAGCCGGCCGTCGAGAAGAGCAAGCCGCTCGCGCATCCCAATGAGCCCGACGCCACCATCACGTACGGCCGCCGGGTCGAAGCCGCCGCCGTCGTCCTCGATCACGGCTGCGACTACTCCGTCTCGCCGTGCCAGCGAGACGCTCACGTTGCGAGCGTGCGCGTGCTTGACGATGTTGGTGAGCGACTCCTGCACGACGCGATAGAGCGCAGTCTCCACCTCGGCGGGCGGCCGCATCTCGCCAAGCGCCGAGTGGAAGTCGACCTGGACGCCGGTTTGCTCGGAGAACGACTCCGCCAGCCGCGCGAGCGCCGGCACGAGGCCGAAGTCGTCGAGCACCTTTGGACGAAGCTCGACGGCGAGGCGGCGCACGTCCTGGAGCGCCATGACGACGTGCTCGCGCAGCTCCGCCGCAGCGGCCTGCGCCGGATGCCCGGCGAGCGCCTCCTCGAGCGGCTTGAGCCCGAGCAGGATCGACGTCAGGGCCTGGCCGGTCTCGTCGTGGAGCTCGCGCGCGAGGCGCTGCCGCTCGAGCTCCTGTGCCGCGACGACACGCCGCAGCGCATCGCGCGCGACTCTCTGCGACAGCTCGACCGCTACAGCAGCACGGGCCGCGAAGATCTCCGCGAGCCGCATGTCGTCGTCCGAGAAGCGCGCGTCCGGCCCTTCCTTGTCGTGGATCTGGAGGACGCCGATGACCTGTCCGCGAGCGACGAGCGGCACCCAGATGCCGGTGCGGACGCTGAGCCGCCGGGCGACCTCCTGCTCCACCTCCGGGTCATCGATGACGGAGTCGACACGCTCGCTGTGGCGGCGGTCGATGACCTTGCCGCTCTTCGAGCCCGAGCGGGAGAAAGTCTCCCCTCGCAAGTCCTCGGCCGCATCCCCTGCGACCGCGGCGAACCGCAGCTTGTCGGGGCCATCGGGCAGCGAGAGGGCCACCAGCCGCGCACCGACCAGCTCACGCAGACGCCCGACCACGAGGTCGAGCAGGCGCTCGAGATCGGTCTCGGTCGCGAGCGCATTTCCCACCTCGTTGAGCGATTGCAACTGGCGCGACCAGCGGGTCGACGCCTCGTAGAGGCGGGCGTTCTCGATCGCCACCGCGGCCTGGCCGGCGAGCAGCGTGACGAGCTCCTCGTCCTCCTCCGTGAAGTCCTCGCCGCCCTGCTTCTCGGTGAGATAGAGGTTGCCGTAGGCAACGCCGCGCAGGACGATCGGGACACCGAGGAAGCTGCGCATCGGCGGATGCCCGGGCGGGAAGCCCACCGCCCGCGGATCCTCGCTCAAATCGTGAAGCCGCAGCGACTTCGTCTCCCGGATCAGGACGCCGAGGATGCCGAGTCCGCGCGGCAGCGGGCCGATCGCGGCATGGGTCTCGGCGTCGATCCCATGCGTGACGAACCGCTCGAGCTGCGAGCCGCTCGTGTCGATCACGCCGAGCGCCGAGTAGCGAGCGCCGGTCAGTTCCGCCGCGGCCTCCGCGAGTCGCTGCAAGAGCGCGTCCAGCGACAGCTCGGACGTGACGGCGAGGCCTGCCGCGAAAAGCGCACGCAGCCGCCCCTCGCTGACGGAGAGCGCGTCCATGCGGTAAGCGTAGAACGCTTCTCCGCCCGCGATGCGACTATGCGCACGCATGAGCGAAGCGAGCCAGATCGAGCACGAGATCGTGGAGGAGGTCGAGCAGGGCCTCCACCTGCATCACCATCTCGGCCCGCGGCGGGAGCGCGCGATGTTCGCGGCGCTCGGCTTCGTCGTCGCGCTCGCGCTCACGCGCGGCATCACTACGTGGCTGCACTACCACGGCGCGGGCGCGAACGGCGGGGTGATCGTCGACGGCGTCCACATCCACCATCTGGTGATCGGGATCGTCGGTCTGCTGCTCGTCGGGTACGCCTGGCTGCTCCTTTTCGCGGTCGAGGAGAAGCCGCGGCGGCGCTGGTTCCGGCTGACCGCCCTCGCCTACGGCGTCTTCGCGGCGCTGATCCTCGACGAGTTCGCCCTCTGGCTCAATCTTCGCGACGTCTACTGGCAGCGACAGGGGCGGGAGAGCGTCGAGGCGCTCGCGATCTTCGCCGGGCTTCTCATGTGGGTCGTCCTGATCGCGCCGTTCGCGCGAGCTGTCTGGCACCACCTGCGCGGCCGGCCGCTGCCGCCGCGCGTGCCCTAGGACGCGGGTTCGATTCCCGAGGGCCGGGCAGGAGAACCGCCATGCTCGCAATCCCAATCATCGTCACTGCGGTCGGCTTCATCCTCGCGCTCGCCGTGCACCCCACGAACCCCGGCTCGGTCGACGTCAACACCGTCGGCTGGATCCTCGCGGTCTTCGGCTTGATCGGTCTCCTCGCCGACCTGCTGCTGTGGTCGTCGTGGGGCCCGGGTTACCTGCGCCGCACGACCGTCGTCCAGGATCCCGGCTACGGCGGCTATCCCGTGCGCCGCGGTTATGGGCGCCGGCGCGTGATCGAGGAAGAAGAAGGCCCGCCGCGCGGGCCGGGCTACTAGCCCGACCTGCGAGACTGGCCGCGTGGAAGCGGCCCAGGTCAGCCTCCTCCGCTGGCTGCGTCGGCAGCTGCGGCAGCCGATCCCGGTCCGCGAGCACCTCGAGGCGGCGGTCGAGAACGACGACGTGGCCGAGGCGCGGCGCCTGCTCGCCGGCTTCGAGTTCAGCGACGCGCAGCGCCGCAACGTCGAGCAGTTGCTCGACGCCTGGGAGCGCCAAATTGGTTCGAATTGACCATTGCGCCCGGCAGGATTTCGGGCAACCTGGGTTCGCGCGTTCCTCTCCTGGGCCGCGCTCAGGGCGGGTTGGAGAAGTCCGGCTCTACGCCGCAGTGGAGTCGGACTCCCCCGCCCTTTCTCGGACGAGGCCCGACTTAGTAGAAGCCGTCGCGCCGTTTGTAGCGCTCGTCGCGGGCGCGGTCGTACTCCTCGGCGTCGAGCTCCGGATCGGCGACCGCGCGCATGATCTCGCCGGAGCTCGGCAGCTCGTCGCGCGAGACGTGCTTCTCGGCGTTCCAGAGGTCGGAGCGCAGTAGCGCCTTCGGGCACTGCCCGTACGCCTCCTCGACCTCGACGAGGACCCCAAGCCGCGGCGCCTTCCCCTCGACCGCGCTGTCGGCGAGCAGCTCCGGGTCGTCGACGATGCGGCCGCGGCCGTTGATGCGGAAGGTCTCGCCGATGCCGGGGATGAGGAAGAGCAGCGCGATCCGGTCGTCCTCGAGCAGGTTCGTCAGCGTGTCGGCGAGCTTGTTGCCGGGCCGGTCGGGCAGAAGCAGCGTCCGGTCGTCGAGAACGCGGACGAAGCCGGCGGGGTCGCCGCGCGGCGAGACGTCGAGCCCGCCGTCGGGCCGGCCGGTCGCGACGACGACGAAGGGCGAGAGCTCGATGAAGCGGCGGTTCAGCGGATGGATGCGATCGGCGATCTTGGCCTTCACGAGCTCGGTCGGCTCGCCGAGGATGTCGCGCAGCGCCGTCTCGTCCATCACGTAAACCTCGGCGGTCGCTTCTCGCGAATTGCGGCGACTCCTTCGCGCACGTCCGGCCCGGTCATGTCGAGGAACTCTAGAGCGAGCGAAGCATCGAAGATCGCGCCCGCCGCTTTCATCCACTCGTTGAGCGAGAGCTTGGTGTGCGTGAGCGCCGAGCGCGAGCCCGCAGCGAGCCGCCGCGCGATCTCGAGCGCGCGCTCCTCGAGCTCCTCCTCGGGCACGCAAAGCGATACGAGCCCGATCCGCTCGGCTTCGGCGCCGTCCACTTCCTCGCAGAGGAGCAGGTGATACTTCGCCTTCGCCATCCCGCAGAGGAGGGGCCAGACAATCGCCGCGTGATCGCCGGCGGCGACGCCGAGCTTCGTGTGCCCGTCGACGATCCGCGCCTGCGGCGAGGCGACCGAGACGTCTGCGAGGAGGCCGACGACGAGCCCCGCGCCGACCGCCGGGCCGGTGATCGCGGAAACGATCGGCGTCGGGCAGGCGAGCATGTTGTAGACGAGGTCGCGCGCCTCGTGGAAGACGCGCCCGCGCGTTTCCTCGTCGTCCGCGATCGCAAGCACGAGGTCGAGGTCGCCGCCCGAGCTGAAGGCGCCGTCGGCGCCGCGGACGAGCACGGCCCGCGTTTCCTCGTCGGCTCCGATCGCTTCCCAGACGCGCGCGAGCTCGCCGTGCTGCGCCTCGCTGACCGCGTTGAGCCGCCCCGGCGCGCGCAGCGTCAGCCGCAGGATCCCCTCTTCGGGGCGGTCGAGGTCCAGGCTCGGGAACTCCTTGTCGTATGCGAAGGGCACGAGGCAGATCCTACGGCGCGGCGCTACGCTCGCCCATTAGGCGGGCCGGTAGCTCAGTCGGTAGAGCAGGGGACTTTTAATCCCAAGGTCGCAGGTTCGATCCCTGCCCGGCCCATTGTTCGCCTCGCCCGTTTCGGTGGACGCTGTGCCTTCCGCTTGCTTTTGTGGGCCGCGCGATGGCCGAACTGCTCACGTTTTCCCCGCCCAACCCGCGTAAAGCCGACCGACCTCGCTAAAGCGTTCCGTGTAACTGGAGCTCACGGTTTCGCGTCCCAGCCGAAGCGAGTGGGCCAACCGTGAACTCCGCCGGCAGTCCTCCGGCGATCAGATCTCGCACCGCGGGCACGTGCTCGGCGGAGACGAACACCTGCAAGCGCAGGCCCCAACCATGATCGGTCGACCGCGCAGTGTCGAAGCCGAGGACGTCGGATCCCGCCGCGGCAAGTTTGCGCAATGTCTGGTTCCGACCGCTGCCTCAGGGGGAAAGCGGCTGCCACGCAGGCTGCGAGCGCTGCGCCACGAAAGTCAGGCCTGTGCCGTCGGGGTAATAGCCCTCGGCCGTGGGCGTGGCCGTCGGCCTGACCGTAAGCAAGGGCCGCCGCAAGTAGGCTCTCGGCGTGTCGTTCGCGCAGAGGTTCCTTCTCGCCTGGGCCATCGACGCGCTCGGGCTCGCGGCGACTGCGTGGATCTTCAGCGGCGTCTCCGTCGGCGGCTCGGCCGGGACGTTGATTCTCGCCGCGCTCGTCTTCGGCCTCCTCAGCTCGTTCGTCAAGCCGGTCCTCAAGCTCCTGACGCTCCCGGTCGCGCTCCTGACGCTGGGGATCGCGTGGTTCGCCGTGGCGATGTTCGTCCTCTGGCTGACGAGCAAGGTCGTCGGCGGCTTCCACATCAACGGCTTCTGGACGCTCGTCGGCGCGACCGTCGTCGTCTGGGGGATCGGAGCTCTCGCCGACCGCAGGCTGTTCCCAAAACGCCGCAAAGGCGAGCGGATCGCGCGTTTCGTTCGCGTCTGAGGGGAAAACACGCCCCAGCGACACGCGGCCGGCTCCCGCGGTGCGGGGGCGTGCGGGACGTCGTCACTCGTCGGAGTCGGCCGCAGTCGTGAACGTAGGCTCTCCCGATGCGTCTCTTCCTGATCGCGCGGCACGGGCAGTCGCTCCTCAACGTCGACAAGGTCGTGAACGGCGACCCGGCGCTCGACCGCGGTCTCTCGGAGCAGGGAATCGAGGAGGCGCAGCAGCTCGCCTCGCAGCTCGCCGCATTGTCGCTCGACCTCGTCGCGGTCTCGCCGTTCCCGCGCGCGCTGCAGACCGCGAACATCGCCCTTGGCGCACGCGAAGTCCCGCACCTCGTCGACGACGAGCTCGCAGACGTCCGGATCGGCGAGCTCGAGGGCGCGACGCTGGACGTCTATCGCGCGACGCCCGCGCACGCGAACCGAAAGGAACGCTTCCCCGGCGGCGAGAGCCTCGACGAGGCGGCGCTTCGCTACGCGGGCGCGTTCGAGCGCCTACTCGCGCGAGAAGAGCCGACGACCTTGGTCGTCGCCCACGAGATGGCCGTCCGCTACGCGATCAACGCGGGCGACGGCAGCGACGAGCTCGACGGGCCGGTCCACTATGTCGCGAACGCATCGCCGTACCTGTTCGACGAACGATCGCTCGCGCGGGCGGTCTCGCGCATCCGCGAGCTCGCCCGGTAGCGTCGCTCACCATGAAGGCGGCCGAAACCCTCGAGCTGCTCGACTGGAAGCGGCGCGTCTTCGCGCTCTACGCCGAGATCCGCGCGGCCGACGATCCCGAAGAAGCCTGGGAGATGTGGCGTACGACCCGAGACGAGCTTTTCCGCGCGCACCCGCAGTCGCCGCAGCGCGGTTACGCCAGCCTCTCCTACTACGATTACGACCCGGCGGCCCGCGTCCTCGCCGAGCTCGAGGACCTCGACGCGGCGCCCGCGCCGATCGAGACGAGCGGCTCTGAGCCGATGCTTTTCCGGCCGTTCGCGCGAGCGCACTTCGAGTTGCGCGGCGCGTCCCTCGCGCTGGAGCTCAACTGGCTCGAGAGCTACGGCGGCGGCATCTTCCTCTCCTTTCGCGACCCGACGAGCGGGACGGAAACGTACGGCGGCGGCCGTTATCTGCTCGACACGGTGAAAGGAGCCGATCTCGGGGAAGAGGACGGGAAGCTCGTGCTCGACTTCAACTTCTCCTACAACCCGTCGTGCTCCTACGACCCGAGCTGGGTCTGTCCGCTCGCGCCGCCGGCGAACCGGCTGGCCGTCGCGGTCGGCGCGGGCGAAAGGCATGAGGCGTGACCGATCTCGCGGCACTGCGCGCCGAGATAGGGGCCCTCGACCGGCAGCTGCTCGAGACGCTGAACCGGCGGCTCGGGCTCGTGGCCGCCGTCCGTCGTCACAAGGACGAGGCTGGCGAGCGTTGGATCGACCCGGAGCGCGAGGCGGAGCTGTTGCAGACGCTCGTCTCAGCGAACCAGGGCCCGCTGTCGGAGCGCGGCGTGCGTTCGCTCTTCTCCGCAGTCCTCGACGTGCTCAAGCAGGAGCTCGCGGCCGAGCGGCCCCCGCGCGCACGCGAGGGTGGACGCGCCCCGGCCCGCGCGGTGGAGCGATTGGCGGTGATCGGCACCGGGCTCGTCGGCACCTCGATCGCGCTGGCGGCCCGCCGCAGCGGCGCGAGCTGTCGCGGCTTCGACGCGGACAAGCCGACGCTCGAGCGGGCAGCCGCGCTCGGGTCGTTCGACGCAGCGTCCTCCCTTGCCGAAGCGATCGCCGACGCGGAGCTCGTGGTGGTCGCGGTGCCGGTCGGCGCCGCGCCGGCAGTCGTTCAAGAAGTCCTCGCTGCCGCCGGGCCGGAAACGGTCGTCACGGACGTCGCCTCGGCGAAGCGCGCGCTCGCGGCTATCGAGGACCGCCGCTTTGTTCCCGGCCATCCGGTCGCCGGCGGCGCCACCGGCGGCCCCGCTCGCGCGACGGCCGACCTCTTCGACGCGGCGACGTGGTTCCTCACGCCGACTTCCGAGAGCGCGCCAGACGGCGTCGAGCTGGTCGAGCGCTTCGTGACCTCCCTCGGCGCGCGTCCGGTTCGCACCAACGCCGAGGCCCACGACCGCCTGCTCGCTCTGACGAGCCATCTCCCCCACGCGCTCGCGAACGTCCTCATGCTGCGCGTCGCCGAGGCAGCGGAGACAGACGACGCCCCGCTCGCCTTCGCCGGCGCGTCGCTGCGCGAGATGACCCGGCTCGCCGGCGCGAACGCCGCGATCTGGAGCGACATCTTCCTCGAGAACGCCGACGAGATCGTCACCGCGATCGGCGGCTTCCGCTCCTCCCTCGACGAGCTCGAAGCCGCGCTACAGGCGGCCGACCGTTCGGCCGTCGAGCGCTCGATCGCCGCCGCCGCGGCCGCGCGCGAGCGGCTGGAGTCCTTCGCCTACAAGACCGAGCCCGCGCAGCTGAACCGGATCCGGGTGCGCGTCCCCGACCGGCCCGGCGTCCTCGCCCGGATCACGCAGGTTCTCGGCGCTGCGGGCATCAACATCGAGGACTTCGAGCTCCGCCACGTCTCGCCGGAATACGGCGGCGTCCTCGTCATCCTCGTCGCGGGGGCGGAGAACGCCGCGAAAACGCGCGAGCTGCTGCGGCGGGAAGGACTCGCCGCCGCCTAGCGGGGCCGCGCGAGCAGCGCGATCCGCTGCGCCTCCGCGATGGTGAGGTCCGCGCCGATGACGTTCACGTTGACGACCGTCGGCCCGCTCGCCCAGAAGAACTCGAACTCGCCCTGACCCGGCAAGGAGGGAGGGTGGATGAATCGCCGCGCTATCCCACCCTCGTCATCCCGGCAATCCGCGCGATCCCCGGACGACGTGCCGACACCGCCCGAGGTCGCCGCCTCATGCGACGCTTCGCCTCGGCGATCAGGGGGCTCGGTTCGCCCTGACGCATCCCGGCCCGGTCGTGGTCACGGATTCGTGGCTGAAGCCGACTTCAACAAGTCGTATACGGGCCGACCAGCGTCAGGAGTCAACGGGTGAAGCTCGAAGCGGAAACGCGGGAGATGCGTATCCATGGCGCTAGTATCGCTAGCACCACCGAGGGTGTCAATTACAGGATCAGCCGGCGTCGAGCGCGGACAGCCCAGCTTCCGCCTCGGCGACGCAGCGATCGAACTCCGCGAAGGCGAGCGCCCAGGTCTGCGGGTTACGGAGATCGACGCCGAGCGGCTCCAACAGATCCTGCGGCGAGCGCGAGGCGCCGTTGCCGAGGAAGTCGAGCCACGCCGGCGCGAACTTCTCCGGATCCTCGCGATAGCGGGCGAGCAGCGAGAACGCGACGAGATGCGCGAACGCATACGCGTATGTGTAGAAGCGGACGTGGATGAAGTGCGGGATGTACGACCAGCCGAGGCGGTAGCCCTCCGGCAGCTCCAGGGAGTCGCCGTAGTAGCGGCCGTTCTCCTCGAACCAGACGTCAGCGAGCCGGTCGCTGGTGAGCGCCTTGCCCTCGCCGCGGATGCCGTAGGCCCGCTGCTCGAAGCGCGCCATCATCGTCTGACGGAAGATCGAAGCGCAGGCGCTCTCGGCGCGATCGGCGAGCAGCATTGCCCGGGTGGACGGATCGTCCTCGCGGTCGAGCAGCATCTCGACCGCCAGCAGCTGCGTGAACGTCGACGGCACCTCGGCGACCGCGAGACCGGTGTGGTACGAGCGATACGTCTGCCGCTCGAGCGCGAGCGCCCCGTGCACGGCGTGGCCGAACTCGTGCGCGAGCGTGACGACGTCGCGCAGCTGGTCGGTGTAGTTCATGAGCACGTACGGCAGGACGGACTTCGAGATCGTGCTGCAGTACGCGCCGCCGACCTTGCCCGGACGCGGCTCCGCGTCGATGTGGCCGCGCTCGAGGCAGGTGCGGAAGATCTCGCCGAGTCGCGGCTCGAAGCCGGTCAGCGACTCGTCCACCATCTCCACCGCCTCGCGCCACTCGACCGGGCGGTCGCTGCCTACCGGCGCGTACTGGTCGGCGAGCGAGAGCTTGTCTAGGCCGAGCACCGGCGCCTTGCGGACGAACCAGCGCCGCGCGAGCGGGTAGTTCTCCTCGACGGCGGCCATCATCGCCTCGACGACTCCGTCCTCCAGCTCGTTCGCGCGATTGGTCGGCTGCAGCGGATCGGGGATCCCGCGCAGCCGGTCGACCGAGAGCCGGTCGCCGACGAGCGCGTCGTAGCAGGCGGCCTGCACGTCGGACAGCTTCGTGAGCGCGTCATAGAGGAGATCGAGCGCTGCGAGCCGCAGCTCGCGGTCGGGGTGGTGGACGTAGGAGAGAAGGCGGTCGATCGTGTGGGGCTCCTCACCCTCGCCGCCGTCGAAGTCGACGGTGAGCGTGGCGAGCTCGCGCCCGTGTAGCGATTCCCACGCCGAGATCGCCGTCCGCCGAGCGTTGAGCGCCTGCTCCTCACCCTCGGGAAGGACGTAGGGCTTCTCCTGGCGCTCGACGCGCAGGCGATGGGCGTACGGCTCGAGCTCCGGCGCGGCCAGCAGAGCGTCGGCCTCGGCATCGTCGAGCGCGAGCCAGTCGAGGTCGACGAAGAGGAGGAGACTCTCGAGATCGGCGAGCCGGTCGCGGGCGAGCGTCGCGAGGTCGTTCGCCTCTGCGTCGGTCGCCTCGGTGTGCTCGCGCGCGGTCGCGTAGAAGCGGACGCGCGAGATGTCCTGGGACAGCGCGTCCAGCTCGTCGAGCAGCTCGCGGAGCCCTTCCGGCCCGGCAGACCCGACGGTGCCGCGGCGCTTCTCCGCAAAGTCGCGGGCGCGCGCGAGGAGCTCGTCCCACTCGCGGCGAGCGGTCTCCGCATCCGGCTCGAGATCGCCGAGATTCCAACGGATTCCGGCGGCGCTCAGGGAGGTCACGGCCACAGAGGGGTGAGCGTACAGAGGCTTGCAACGCGGTGCGATACTGAATGCGCATGCGGTATCGCTGGCTCGTCTGGGGTGTTGCACTGGTGGTGGGAATCGGCGGCGGCGTCGGAGTCGCTTTCGCCACGCGAAGCTCCGGCCACTCGCCCACGCCGACCTTCCCGCGGTCGTCCAGCCAGGCGCAGATCACGTGGAAAGCCGGCCAGAAAGCCGCGCCGGACTTCGCGCTCCGCGACCAACAAGGGCGGCCGATCTCGCTGCAGCGCTTCCACGGCAGGCCCGTCCTCCTCACCTTCATCGACCCGCTCTGCACGACGTTCTGCCCCCTCGAGGCACGCGTCCTCGATCGCCTGCTCGCGCAGCTTCCCGCCTCGCAGCGGCCGGCGATCGTCTCGGTCAGCGTCAACCGGCTCGGCGACAACCAGACGGCCTATCGCCACGACGCGCGCAAGTGGCGCCTCACGTCCGACTGGCATTGGGCGGTCGGCTCGCAGGCCGCGCTATCCCGCGTCTGGAATGCCTACGCGATCGGCGTCGCGGTCGATCCGAAGACGAAGGACGTCACGCACACGGAGGCGGCGTACCTCGTCGACGCGAGCGGCCACCAGCGGGCGCTCTACCTCTGGCCGTTCGGCTCAACCGCGCTGCTCGGCGAGCTCCAGACCCTCGCCGGCTGAGCCGACCGAACCTTCGGCTACCTGGGGGAACCTGGCGACTTATCCCCCAAAAGGGGTATGGCGGGTCGCCGGGATCGTTGGCAGGTTGGCCTTCCACGCCGACAGTGAGCGGCCGCCAGGTACGACGGCCGCGCCCATCGGGAGCTCTTCCAGTCTTCAATGCGGCCACTCCGCTTTCTCATACTGTTGCTCGTTCTCGCCACCGCCATGGTGGTGGCGCTGATCAAGCCGCTGCCGATCCGGGCGGGCACGAGCGGCACGAGCAGCCCCGACAAGTCGGCGAAGCAGAGCCGCCGGCAGCGACGCCTGATGACGCTGCACAAGAGGGAGAAAGCGATCGTTCGGTACGCGCGTCGCTTCATCGGCACTCCGTACAGCTGGGGCGGAACCTCGCCGCGCACCGGTTTCGATTGCTCGGGCTTCGTGCGCTACGTCTACGGGCACTTCGGGATCTCGCTCCCGCACTCGAGCTTCGGCGATCTCTGGCGAGGCAGGCGTGTTTCCCGCCGGAACCTCAAGCCAGGCGACGTCGTCTTCTTCGACCGCAACAACCATGTGGGGATCTACATCGGCGGCAACCGGATCATCCACGCGCCCCACTCGGGCACCGTCGTTCAAATCACGACGATGAACGGCTGGTACGGCGAGACGTACGACGCCGCCCGCCGCCTGATCGCTTCCTAGGGTCGCAGGCTCGGCTAGCCGAGCTTCTCGGCCATCGAGCTGAGCAGCTTCCACGCGATCGCGGAGTTGCCCTCGACGAGCGGCCGGAAGTCCCACGGAGTCATGCCGTGGCAGAGCATGTCGGTCTGCGCGGTGATCGTGGCCGTGCGCGGCGATGCGTTCAGGAGAGCGATCTCGCCGAAGTAGTCGCCGGGGCCGAGCGTCCGCTTCGCTTCACCGCCGACGGTGACCTCCGCCTCCCCTGACTCGATGACGAAGAAGCCCACGCCGCCGGCGCCTTCCTCGGTCATCGAATCGCCGGCCGCGTAGCGGCGCTCCTTCATCGAGCCCGCGATCTGCTCCAGCTCGCGGTCATCGAGGCCGGAGAAGAGAGGCACCTTCTTGAGAGTGTCGGTGGAGATGCTCATGCGCCAGAGTTATATACCGGTCGACCAGGCTTTGCGAGATCCTGGCGGTCCCGCGAGGATAGGGGAATGCGGCTCCACGTCATCGGCTGCTCGCCCGCCTGGCCCAACCCCGGCGGCGCGCAATCGGGCTACCTCGTGGAGGAGGACGGCAGCCGGCTGCTGCTCGACTGCGGCCCCGGCGTTCTGCCGAGCCTGCGGCAGCGTGACGCGTGGCCCCGCGTCGACGCGATCGTCATCTCCCATTTCCACCTCGACCACTGGGGAGACCTCGTGCCCTGGGCGTTCCTCGGGATCTACGGCGGCGGTCTCGACGGTGAGCCCCCGGAGTTATGGCTGCCCCGCGGCGGCCGCGAGACCTTGCACGGGCTCGATCCCGTCCTCGGCGCCAACGCGATTCTCGAGCTGTTCGAGGTTCGCGAGTACGAGGAGGGGACGCCGTTCGGCGCGGCCGGCTTCGAGCTCGTCGCGCACCGGATGCTCCATTACGCCATCGAGAGCTACGGACTGCGCGTCTCGCGCGGCGGCCGGACGCTCGCCTACAGCGCCGACTCCGCGCCGTGCCCGAATCTCGTCGAGCTCGCGCGCGACGCCGATCTATTCCTCTGCGAGGCAACGCTCGCCGAGCCCGAGCATGGGATCCGCGGCCACCTCACCGCCGACGAGGCGCTCGCGGCTCACGCGGCGGCCGGAGCCGCGCGGCTCGTCATCGTCCACCGGCCC
>JBOGZU010000013.1:0-57773 GCA_050697455.1 Gaiellaceae bacterium
CCGTTGATCGAACCAACCGTGACGTTGCCGGAGAAGTTGCCGGTCGCAGCCGTCACGCCACCAGCCGTGCTGAACGAACCAGCCGTCACGTTGCCCGAGAACAGACCCGTCGCACCGGTAACCGCACCGGTGAACCCGGCGCTGCCACCGTTGATCGAACCAACCGTGACGTTGCCGGTGAAGTTGCCGGTGTTGCCGCTGAACGAATCACCCGTCACAGCACCCGTGAACCCGGCGCTACCACCGTTGATCGAACCGACCGTCACGTTGCCGGTGAAGTTGCCGGTGTTGCCGCTGAACGAATCACCCGTCACAGCGCCCGTGAAGCCGGCGCTGCCACCGTTGATCGAGCCCACCGTGACGTTGCCGGTGAAGTTGCCGGTGTTGCCGCTGAACGAATCACCCGTCACAGCACCCGTGAAGCCAGCGCTGCCACCGTTGATCGAACCAACCGTGACGTTGCCGGAGAACAGACCCGTCGCACCCGTCACCGCACCCGTGAAGCCGGCGCTACCACCATTGATCGACGCGACCGTCACATTGCCGCTGAAGGTCGCAGTCGAGCCGGTCAGCTGGCCGGCGATCGAAGCCGTGCCGTTGTCAACCAGCGAACCGACCGTCACATTGCCGGAGAAGTTGCCGTCGTTCCCGGAGATGTTCTGCGCGATCAAGTTCCCGGAGGAATCAATCGAGGCCACGACGCCGCAGCAGCTCGTGCCGTCGTTCTGGACGAAGTCGGCAATGTCGTTGGTGTTGAAGTTGCCGGTAACGGTCAAGGGGGTGCCGCCGCTGGCGTACCCGCCAATCGCATTCGTCCTCGACCAGAAGTTGCCGAGCGCGTCGGAGCCGAAGTTCTCATCCGTGCCGCCGCCGAAGAACGCGCCGTCGGTGGAGATGGCGAAGTTCGGGTTCGACGCGGTGCCAATGGTGAACGCGTCGCTCGCGGAGCAGGACGCGAAGCAGCTGTAGTTGTCGCCGGCGGAGCTGATGTTCAGCCCGCCGCCGGTGACGTTGATCGACTCGCCGTTGCTGTCGAAGCCGCCGGCGTTGAGCGTGCCGTTGCTGTCGACCGTCAGCGATCCGCTACCGATGTCGAGGTAGTTCCCGTCGGTGTTCGTCCCGTTGAGGACGAGACCGCCACCGTCGACGTAGAGGGCGTTCCCGAGGAAGTCGTTGCCCTCGGCGTAGCTCACTCCGTACGTCGTGGAGTCGCCGTTGATCGTGAGGTTGCCGAGGCCGTCCGACGTGATGTTGCCGTTGTCCGTCGAGAGCGAGCCGCCGACCGTCAGGTCACCGGAGCCATCCGAGTAGAGGAGGCCGCCATCCGAATTGAACCAGCCGGCGAGCGTCAGGTCGCCGAAGCCGTCCGTCGCGACCGCGCCGCCGTCGCTCGAGAACTGGCCGCCGACAGTCAGGTCGCCGACGCCATTCGTTGTGATCGCGCCGCCGTCGGTCGACAGCGAGCCGTCGACCGTCAGGTTGCCGGTGCCGTTCGACGTGATCGCGCCGCTATCCGTCGAGATGGCGCCACCGACGGTGAGGTTGCCGAGGCCGTCCGAGGTGATCGCGCCCGCGTCCGTCGAGAGCGAGCCGAGGGCGGTGAGGGAACCGTTCGGCGCGACTGCGAAGACGGGGCTGCCTGTTGACGTCTGAATCAGGAGCGGATCTGCGGTTGCTCCGCTCGCCATCTTCAGGATCGTTCCGACACCTGTTCCGCCATACGTGACCGTCTGGGTCGAGGAGGGGTTGAGCTTGAAGAAGCCTGCGAGCTCGGCGAGGAGGGAGGCGTCGAGCTTCGAGACACTGATCGCACCGTCCGCGATCTTCTGGTTGGTCACAGCGCTGTTGGCGAGCGCGTCTGTCTTGACCGCCTCGTTCGCGATCGTTCTCGCGCTCACAGCACCATCGGCGAGCAGGTACTCGGCGATCGCGCCGACGGCAATCTTGTTCGTCGTCACGACACGGAATCCAAGAGCGTTCGTCTGGATTGCGTTGTTGCCGATCTGGCCCGCGCCGATCGAGTTCGGCGCGATCTTCCACGCAGTGACCGAGCCGTTGGCGAGCTTCTTCGTGGTCACCGCGTGCTTCGCGATCTTCTGTGTGGTGACCGCGCCGTTGGCGATTTCCCTGGTTGTGATGCGTCCTTCTGTCCTGGCGCTGTGAGACGTCTTCGCGCTCGAGCTTGTCAGCCCGACCGTGAGCGATGTGACCAGCGCAACCGACAGCGCAAGAGCTTTGACCCGCAGACCTTTCATCGTTCGACCGTCCTCCCTCATTTGACGACCACCCTCTCCCATTGACGTACGCGAAACGGACAGCGATGTGTCCGAGGTGGACGCTGCACGTTTCCCGCAAGAAAGTCAAGGGGGATCTGTCTTTACTTTCCGTTTCCAGCCGCGGGGTTGAGGGCCGTTTCGGAGCCGCAAGTCGTACGGGCGGTGCTTTTAAGTGAGAAGTGACCCTCTAGTCGAGGTCGAGGATGCGCGCCCGATACTGCTCCGAGCCTGGCTTGAGCGAGCTTGCGAGCTTGTAGTGGCCGTTCGCCTCGGCCTGTCTGTCTTGCTTCTCCAGGCAACGGCCGAGGGCGTAGTGCGCGTAGTCGTTGACCGGTGAGAGCTCGAGCGCCTTGCGGAACTCCGCCTCGGCTTCGCTCCAGCGGCCGATGCGGAAATACGCAATGCCGAGAGCCTCACGGATCGAGGCCTTACCCGGCTCGCGGCGCTTCGCCTTCTCGAGGGCGACGGTCGCCTGTGCCGCCATCCCCGCCTTGAGATGTCGGCGCCCGCGCTGGAAGAGGCTGTAGGTCGACTCGCTCATGACCCCCCGATACCCACTGGACTACTACGCAGTGAAGCGGACCACTCTCTGGCCGCGCGAGGCCGGGCGAGCGAGCGGAGCGAGAGGAGGCCGAGCAGCCGCTCGCGGCGCGTCAGGCCGCGGCGACACGCGGCGAGGAGGATGCCGAGCTCGCGGCGTGCGGCGTCGGCGGCGTCCTCGGCGGCCTCGGCGCGGCCGAAGCGCGCCGCCGCCGCCGCGGTGACGAAGGGACCGTCGTCGGCGCCGAATTCGCGCCGAACGATCTCTCCCAGCTCGCGCACCGTCGCCGTGCGGGGCAGCTCGATCCTCTGGTCGAGGAGGAAGGCCGCAAGCTCCTCCCGGCAGGCGGCCGCCATGCGGCGAGGCTCGCGCTCGAGCCGGCGCACGAGCCGGAGACCCGACTTCGTCGCAGCGATGCCGGCGACGATGGCACCGGCGAACAGCAGGAGGAGGAGCGCGACGGAGAGGTGGACGCCGCCGCCGTTGCTCGGCGCGGCGGTCCCGGTTCCCAGTGAGCTTCCCTTCCCTTGCGACTTCGGTCCGGCGGCAGCGATGCGCTGCAGGATCCCCGGGCTCGGCACCGACTCCGCGCTGCCGCCGCGGCGCGTGAAGCTCGCGAGAAGCGGCCCTCGGGACGAGCCCGCGATCGCCGGCGTCGGGTCGAACGGAAGCCAGCCGTAGCCGCGGAACCAGACCTCGACCCAGGCGTGCGCGTCGTGGTCGTTGACGATCCACTGGCGGTTGGCCGCGTCGTAGGTCGGGCCGGCGAAGCCGACCGCGACGCGCGCCGGGACTCCGAGGTAGCGGAGCATCAGCGCCATCGCTCCGGCGAAGAACTGGCAGTAGCCGCGGCGAGTCTGAGTGACGAAGCCGACGAGCGCCGGCGCGACCACGAGCGGATGGTTGGCGTAGCGGAAGTGGCCGCCGACGAGGAACCAGCGCTCGAGATCGTCGACCGCCGCGTACGGCGTGCGCGCCCCGCGCGTGACCTTCTCCGCCACGCGCGCCAGCGGGAGATAGCGGTAGAGGTCGGGCTCGTGGGTGAGCATCGCGGCGACCGTCGCGCCCCGTTGCGGCGCGCCGAACGGTGGCAGCTCGACGCCGTTGCCGACGTCCAGCATCCCGTCCAGCTCGCTCGGATAGAGAGGTCGCGCGCGGGCGAGCGCGGTCGCAGTCGGGTGGGGCGAATAGCTCCAGACCGTGTAGCGGAAGCCTCGGGCGAGACCGTCGGGCAGGGTCGCGAAGCCGCGTTCCGGTTCCAGGAACGGAGCGCCACCGGCGGCGAAGCGCACCGGGACGCTGCCACCGACGAGGTGGATGTCCGACAGTCCCTGCACCGTCACGACCTCTTTCTTCTCGTTGGCGTGGCGGAAGGCGGCGGCCGGCTCGAGCGAGTCGGCGGCTTCCAGCGGGCCGTTCGCCCAGCGGTCGCCCACGAAGTAGTCGAGGACGTCGGCGCGCAGATAGCTCGGCGGCGTGTGCGACCGCACGTCGAGCACCACCGTGCGATGCCGCGGCCAGTTGAGGCCGCCGTAGTCCGGCGTCCAGACGAAGGAGACGTTCGCCGGCGCGAGCCCTCTCGCCGGGTTCCACTCCTGCCAGCGCAGCGCGCCGTGCCGGGACGCCGTCGCCGATCCGACCGCAACGGCGGCGAGGACGACGACGGCAGCGACGGGAAGCACGAGCACCGGGACGCGCTGCGAGCCGAGCGCCGCCAGCACCGCGAGACCGGCGACGAGGATCGCGGCTCCCATCTCCGTCCCGTGCGACGGCCCGAGCAGCGTGGCCGGCCAGCCGGCGCCGGCCAGCAGCGCGAGGGCCGCGGCGACCGGCCGCCTGCCCGCGGCGAGAAGTGCTGCGAGGAGGACGAAGCAGAAGACAGCGGCAAGGACGACCTCGGCCATCTCCACCTGGACGCGCGGGTCGAAGGGCAAGTGTGTCGCGTAGAACTCGAGGAAGCCGTTGCCGAACCGGGTCGCCAGGTGGCTGGAGGCCGCGGCGGGGTGAAGCGACAGGAGCCAGACGCCGAAGACGAGCCGCGCCGCGCCGACTGCGGCGACCACGCTGCCGGCCGCGCGGAGCCGCCAGCCCGGCAGCGCGGCGGCGGCGAGAGCCAGCCCGACGAGCGCCGCTGCGTGCCAGAGCGATCCGAGTGGCTGCTCGACCCGGACCCAAGCCGCCGCGATCACGACACCGGCCGGCACGGCGGCCGCGACCGTGCGAGCTCCTTCACGCATGCGCCGCCTCCTTGTCCATGGCCGGCGCGAGAACCGCAGCCAGGTCGTCGCCCTTCCGCACCACCGCGACCTGCACACCCGCGGACTGCAGGCGCAGAAGCGCGGGCTGCGGCGCCGGCGGACGTCCGGCGAACGTGGGCGCATCGACGTAGACGAGCGCAACCGATCGGCGCGCGGACGTTCGCTCGAGCAGGCGGCTGACGAGGGCGGGCTCGGGTCGCGACGTGACGACGACGACGTCGAGCGAGCGCGCCGCCGGCCCGGCTCCGGCTTCGAGCAGCGCACCGGCCGACGCGCGCGCATCGGGCTCGGCGCCCGCGAGCAGCTCGAGAGCCCTTCCCCACTCCGGCCCCTCCGACGCGACCGCCTGCGTGTCACGCCCGCGCGTGTTGAGGACGAGCACCGCGCGACGGCCACGCCGAACGTGCGCGAGCAGGATCGACCCCGCGGCCCGGACGGCCGTGTCGAACGCGGAGTCCGGCGGCACGCCGACGGCTCCTGCCGCATCGCCGTCGAGGAGCACGGTGACCTCGTCGCGCGGCGAGTCCTCCAGCTCCTTCACCATCAGGACGCCCGTGCGAGCCGTCGACGGCCAATGGACGCGCCGCAGCGACTCGCCTTGCTGATGCTCGCGGACGCTGTGGAGCTCGAAGCCGGCCGGCCGGTGCAGCAGGAACCGGCGCCCGTCGAGCGCCCCGGCGCCGGCGTCCGAGAAGAGACGCTCGAGCTCGACGAGGCGCGGATAGACGAGGAGCGCCTCCTGCTCCTCCACGGCGAGCGACGCCTCGGCGAGCCGCCACGGGTCGGTGACGGAGACACGCATCGGCTCGAAGCCGTGGCGACCGCGCGGAACGCGGCGCAGCCGATAGGCGCCGCGGTGGCTCCCGTCCCGCCCGCGCCGCAACTCGAGCGCGTGCTCGCCGAGGCGGCCGATCCGCTCCCGCACGAGCGCCGTCGGCAGCGGCACGCGCGAAGTCGTCTCGAGCACGACCGCGATCTCCACGTCCTCGCCTTCGAGGATGCCGTGGCCTCCCCACTCCCGGCGCACGACCGGCCGCTGCAGCGACAGACGCACCCAGGCGACCGCGAGCGGGACGGCGAGGACGAGACCTGCAGCGACGGGGAAGAGCGCGCGGGAGCCGAACAGCCACGCGGCGATCCAGACGGCGACGCCGATCCCGAGGATCGCGCGACCCCGCGACGACATCAGACCGGCACGGGTGTGCGCGCGACGGCGTCGGCGACGAGCTCGGCGGCGCCGAGCCCGGCGGAGCGCGCCTCGGGCGCGAGGATGAGGCGGTGCGCGAGCACGGGCGCGGCGACCTCCTTCACGTCGTCGGGCACCACAAAGTCGCGTCCCTCCGCCAGCGCGAGCGCCTTCGCGACGCGGAGCAAAGCGATGCCGGCGCGCGGGCTCGCCCCGAGATAGAGACGCGAGTCGGTGCGCGTCTGGCGGAGCAGGGCGACGACATACCGGCCGAGGCTCTCCTCGACGTAGATCCCGCGGGCCGCCTCGACCAGGCGCAGCACGGCGTCGGCGTCGGCGACCGCCGGCAGCGAGTCGAGCGGCGGCTCACTGGTCTGCTCCTCGAGCATCCGCGCCTCGTCGGCGAGCGGCGGATAGCCGAGCGACAGGCGAAGCGTGAAGCGGTCGAGCTGCGCCTCCGGCAGCGGGTACGTCCCTTCGTACTCGATCGGGTTCTGGGTCGCCATGACCATGAACGGCGGTCCGAGCCGGTGCGTGACCCCGTCGACGGTGACCTGCCGCTCCTCCATGCACTCGAGCAGCGCTGCCTGCGTCTTCGGCGAGGCGCGGTTGACCTCGTCGACGAGCAGGAGGTTCGTGAAGACCGGGCCTGGCCGGAACTCGAACTCGTTCCGCTGCTGGTTGAAGACGTTGACGCCCGTCACGTCGGACGGGAGCAGGTCGGGCGTGAATTGGAGGCGCGCGAAGCCGCAGTCGAGCGACCGGGCGAGCGCCTTCGCGAGCATCGTCTTGCCGACGCCCGGGAAGTCCTCGACGAGCGCGTGTCCCTCCGCGACGAGGCAGAGGACAACGAAGCGCAGGGTCTCCTCGCGCGCGTGGATCACCCGGCCGAGGTTCGCGCTGATCTCGGAGAGGACGTCCGCCGGCGCCGGTGCGACCGCTCGCTCAGCCATCCGCGACGAGCGACTCCACTTCGTCGAGGATCACCGCGGCGATGGTCTCCTTCGGCGCCTTCGCGAGCGCACGCTCGCCGGCTGCGGAGATGAGCGTCACCTCGTTGTCGGCGGCGTCGAAGCCGATGTCCCGCCGCGAGACGTCGTTGTAGACGAAGAGGTCGGCGCCCTTGGCCACGAGCTTCTTACGCGCGCGACTCAGGCCGGCGTCCCCCGTCTCGGCGGCGAAGCCGACGAGGATCTGGCCGTCGCGGCGGCTCGCGCCCAGCGCGGTGAGGACGTCCTGTGTCGGCTCGAGCTCGAGCGTCCACGTCGCGGTGTCCTTGGGCCGCTTCGCGGCAAGTGCCTCGGCCGGCCGGTAGTCGGCGACCGCCGCGGCCATCACGACCACGTCGGCCTCGGCCGCGCGCGCGAGAGCCTCGCGCTGGATGTCGCCGGCGGTCGCCGTCTCGACGACCTCGACTCCGGCGGGGACGGGCACGGCGAGATTCGCGGCGAGGAGCGTGACGTCGGCGCCGCGACGGCGGGCCTCGGCGGCGAGAGCGACGCCCATCCGGCCGGACGATCGGTTGCCGACGTAGCGCACGGCGTCCAGCGGCTCGCGCGTCCCGCCGGCGGAGATGAGCACCCGCTTGCCGCGCAGCGGGCTGCGGCCGTTGAGCGCCTCGAACGCGGCGCGGAAGATCTCCTCCGGCTCGGCCATCCGCCCCACCCCGAGCTCGCCTTCGGCCGTCTCACCCTCGTCCGGACCGACGAGGACGACGCCGCGTGCTCGCACCGCTTCGACGTTCGCACGCATCGCCGGATGCGCCCACATCCGCGGGTTCATCGCCGGCGCGACGAGGACGGGACCGCGGTGCGCGAGCGCTGCCTCGGTGAGGACGTTGTCGGCGAGACCGTGCGCGAGCTTGGCGAGCGTGTTCGCGGTGCACGGCGCGACGACGAGCAGGTCGGCACGCGTCAGGTGGAGATAGACGTCGTCGCCGGGCGGCCGCCGAGCCAGCGCGCGGAAGGTCTCCTCCGTGACGAAACGCTCGGCGCCGGGGGTGACGAGCGGCACGACGTCGTGCCCGTCCTTGACCAGCAGACGACAGAGCTCGCACGCCTTGTAGGCGGCGATCCCACCCGTCACTCCCAGAAGGACACGGGCCATGACCAAATGATGCCTACCCACCAGCGACGCTGGCGAGACGCGCTACTTCTGGTACGCGTACTTGAGCATGCCCTGCGAGGTCTCCTCGAAGGCCATGGTCAGGTAGTTCTTCGAGCGGCTCTCGACGAGAGGCGGCAGGTTGTCGCCGAAGGTGCCTTCGCCGAGCTGGTGGTGGTAGTTGTTGATCTGCCGGGCGCGCTTCGCCGCCACGATCACGAGCGCATAGCGCGAATCCACGTTCTCCAGCAGGTCGTCGACGCGGGGTTCGATCATCGCCGCGGCATGGTAGCTGCCGGAGAGAGGAGCCCCGCGACGAGTTGCGTGAGCTCGCCGGTCGCGCGCTCGAGATCGTCGTTCTCGATCACGTAGTCGAACTCGTCGGCCTGCTCCAGCTGCTGCCGCGCAAGCTCGATCCGCTCGCCGATCTCGCCGGTGCTCTCCGTCGCGCGCTCGCGGAGGCGGCGCTCGAGCTCCTCGACGCGCGCGGAGATGAAGATCGTCACGGCGCCCGTCACTTCGTGCTTGACGCGGAGCGCGCCTTCGGTCTCGAGCTCGAGGAGCGGCACGCGTCCGTTCGCCGCGATCCGGTCGAGCTCCGAGCGGAGCGTCCCGTAGCGCCGGCCGGAGACGTACTCGACGTACTCGAGGAACTCGCCGCGCTCGACGCGGGCCAGGAACTCCTCGTCGGAGAGGAACCAGTACTCGCGCCCGTCCTCCTCCCCGCGCCGCAGCGCTCGCGTCGTCGCGGAGACGGTCGCCTCGACCGTGGGGAGGCGCTTGATCAGCTTGCGGATCAGGGTCCCCTTGCCGGCGCCCGACGGGCCCGTGACTACGAGCACCGCAGGCATCGGCCTAGCGATTGAAGAGCCCGATCAGCTCCGTGCGCTGCCGGTCGGAGAGCCCGCCGACCGTCTTCGACTGGCTGATCCGGCACGTGTTCAGGAACCGCGCCGCCTTGACGCGCCCGAACTTGGGCACGGCCATGAGGATGTCGGCGACCTTCGCGGTCGAGACGTACTCGGGCGGGTTGCCGAGGATCTGCTCGATCCGGACCTTGCCCTCCTTGAGGTCCTTCTTGAGCTTCGCGCGCTTGACGCGGACGTCGTTCGCTCGCTTGAGGGCGTCCATGCGCTGGTCGAGAGAACGGACTGGCGCGTGCGCCTGCGTCTTGGTCGGACTCATGGGCCGGCCGATCCTACCAACGATCAGGCTCGTATCAAGCCGGGACGTTTACCTCTTTTTGCGGGCTTTTTGCCAGACCTACCGCGTCGTCCGGTGAGGCAACGCCGACGTCCTCACATGCAGCGCTTAGCTCAGCGCGGACGCGGGCCGGTGCACCGGGGTCGGAGAAGAGCACCGTGCCGAGGGCAACGTCGCGCGCACCGCAGGCGAGAAACTCGAGCGCGTCGCGTCCCGTCGCGATCCCTCCCATGCCGATGACCGGCAGGCCGGTGGCTGCAGCGGCGACGCTGACGGCGTGCAGCGCGACCGGCTTCAGCGCCGGGCCGGAGTAGCCGCCGCTGCCGCGCGCGAGCACCGGACGCAGGTTCCGGTCGAGAGCGGTGGCGCGGAGCGTGTTGATGAGGGAGAGCCCGTTCGCGCCGGCGGCGGCGACGGCGCGGGCCACCACCGCGACGTCCGGATGGGCGGCGGAGAGCTTCGCGTAGAGCGGCAGCGTTGTCACGGCGCGGCAGGCCGCGACGATCTCGGCGGCGGAGTCCGCGGCCTCGTCGACGTTCGGGCAGGAGAGATTGAGCTCGATCGCCTCGATGTCCGCGAGCCGCGCGCACGTCGCCGCGTAGTCCTCGGCGCAGAAGCCGCCGACGCTGACCCAGACCGGAACGCCCAGCTCACGGAGTCGAGGCAGGTGGGCGGTGAGGAAGCGCTCACGACCCGGGTTGGCGAGACCGATCGCGTTGAGCATCCCATGCGCCGTCTCGGCGATGCGCGGCGGCGCGGCTCCCTCGCGCGGCAACGGCGTCACCGTCTTCGTCACGAAGCCGTCGAGCGCGCGCGCAACCTCGGGAGCGGCGAGCGCGTCGAGGCAGCCGCTCGCGTTCAGGAGCCTCATGCCGGCACCTCTTCCGACTTGGTAACACTCAGCCACTTGCCAGCTCGGGACGCGTCGAGCACCGGCCCTTCTAGGCAGAGGCGCTTGAGGGCGCCGTCGATCTCGACGACGCAGCCGTAGCAGGCGCCGTAGCCGCAGGCCATCGGGGCCTCCCAGGCGAGCTGCGCGGCCGGGCAGAGCGCCGCGACGGCGTGCAGCATCGGCTCCGGCCCGCAGGCCAGCACGTCGAAACCTTCCAAGTAACACTGTGTTACAAGCGTCGGTTCGACGACGACTTCGGTCTGCGGCGGGAGAATCGCCGCTGCCTCCGCGTACAGCTCGGAGCGGAAGCCGGCGACGATGCGCGGCGAGCTGCCCATCTGCTCTGCGAGATACGGCAAGGGCGCGATGCCGATGCCTCCGCCGACGAGAAGCGGCCGCTCGACGTCGAGCCGGTAGCCGTTCCCGAGCGGGCCGAGTACGGCGATCTCGTCGCCGGCTTCGAGCGCCGCGATCGCGTCCGTCCCCGGCCCGATCGGATCGACGAGGAAGCCGAGCTCGCCCGGCGGCGCGATGCACAGAGAGAACGGCCGCGGCAGCAGCCGGCCGGGCGCCTCGAGCATGAAGAACTGCCCGGGCACGCCTGGCTCGACCGGCCCGCGCTCGATGCGGACGAGCGTGTACGGGCCGACCCGCTCGGAGCCGGTGACCCTAGACCTGCTGGGCGACACCGAGCTCTGCATCGATCCGCTCCTGGAGGGACACCGCCTGCTCGGCGCGCGCGGTGGCGATCGCGTGCACGGCGGCCGCGGCGCCCGAGAGCGTCGTGATGCACGGAACGCGCCGCACCATGGCGGCCTCGCGGATCGCGTAGCCGTCCGAGCGCGCGTTGCGTCCCTCGGGCGTGTTGATGACGAGGTCGCAGCGGCCGCGCTTGATCAGGTCGACGACGGTGGGCTCGCCCTCGGCCGCCTCGCTGAGCTTGCGGACGGGCTCGACCTCGATCCCGGCCGCGGCGAGCGTCGCAGCGGTTCCCTCCGTCGCGTACAGCTCGAAGCCGAGGCCGACGAGAGTCGCCGCGATCGGCACCGCCTGCTGGTGATCGGGCTCGCGGATGGAGATGAAGACCGAGCCGGAACGCGGCAGGCGCCGGCCGGCTGCGCGCTCGGCCTTGTCGAGCGCGGTCGAGAGATCGGCGGCGCTCGCCATCACCTCGCCGGTCGAGCGCATCTCCGGGCCGAGCACCGGGTCGCTGCCGGGGAAGCGCGCGAACGGAAGGACGGCGGCCTTGACGCTCCACTGGCGTGGCGGCCGCTCCTGCGGCAGGCCGAGCTCGGGAATGCGCGCGCCGAGCGCGAGCCGGCACGCGGCCTTGACGAGCTCCACTCCCGTCGCCTTGCTCACGAACGGCACGGTGCGCGACGCGCGCGGGTTCGCCTCGAGCACGTACACGTCGCCGTCGCCCGTCACCGCGAGCTGGACGTTGAGGAGGCCCACCGCGCCGAGCGCGCGCCCGAGCACCCTGACGATGTGCGCGATCTCCTGCGACTGCGCGAAGCTGAGGTTCGGCGCGGGAAGGACGCATGCGGAATCGCCGGAGTGGACGCCCGCCTCCTCGACGTGCTGCATCACCGCGGCGACGTATGTGTCGACGCCGTCGCAGAGCGCGTCGACGTCCACCTCCACCGCGTGCTCGACGAAACGGTCGACGAGAATCCGCTCGAACGGCGGCATCTCGCGGACTTCGTCCGGCGTGTAACAGACGCGCATCGCGCGGCCGCCGAGGACATACGACGGACGCACGAGCACGGGATAACCGATCCGCTCGGCGATCTCGACGGTCTCGTCCGGAGTCGCGGCGATCCCCCACTCCGGCGAGCGAAGGCCGTGCGCCTTGAGCAGGCCGGCGAAGCGTTCGCGGTCCTCGGCGAGGTCGACGGCGTCGAACGGCGTGCCGAGGATGCGGTAGCCGGCGTCCTCGATGACGCGCGCGAGCTTGAGCGGCGTCTGGCCGCCGAACTGGATGACGACGCCGTCGGGCTTCTCCCGCTCGCAAATCGCGAGCACCGACTCGGCGTCGAGCGGCTCGAAGTAGAGGCGGTCGGAGGTGTCGTAGTCGGTGGAGACGGTCTCGGGGTTGCAGTTGACCATCACCGCCTCGTAGCCGAGCTCGCGGTAGGTGGTCACCGCATGAACACAGCAATAGTCGAACTCGATCCCCTGCCCGATCCGGTTCGGGCCGGAGCCGAGGATCACGACGCGCGGCTTAGCCCCTGTCGGCGGCGCCTCGTCCGCCTCGCCCCAGGTGGAGTAGTAGTAGTTGGACGCCGCCTCGACCTCGCCGGCGCAGGAGTCGACGCGCCGGTAGGCGGGACGGACGCCGCAGTCGCGCCGCCGCTGCCGCACTGCCGTTTCCGTCGTCCCGGCAGCCGCGGCGATCTCGGCGTCGGAGAGACCGAGCCGCTTGAGTCGCAACCAGTCGCCGGCGACGAGCGTCTCGACGTCCCCGATCGACTCGAGCCCCGCGCGGATCCGATCGAACTCGCGCTGGAAGAACGGGTGGACGTCGTCGGGCACGTCGGCGAGCGTCTGCCACGGCGTCGCGGCGCCCGTGTCGAGCTCGCGCGAGCGGAACGCCTTGAGGTACGCCTCGGCGAACGTGCGGCCGATTCCCATCGTCTCCCCGACCGACTTCATCTGCGTGCCGAGCGTCCGATCGGCGCCGGGAAACTTCTCGAAGGCGAAGCGCGGGAACTTGACGACAACGTAGTCGAGGGTCGGCTCGAAGCTCGCCGGCGTCGTCCCCGTCAGGTCGTTCGGAATCTCGTCGAGCGTGTAGCCGACCGCGAGCCGCGCGGCGACCTTGGCGATCGGGTAGCCCGTCGCTTTCGAGGCGAGCGCGGAGGAGCGGGAGACGCGCGGGTTCATCTCGATCAGGCGCACGTCGCCGGTCTCGCGGCTGCGCGCAAACTGGATGTTCGAGCCGCCGGTGTCGACGCCGACCGCGCGGACGACGGCGATCGCCGCGTCGCGCAGCTCCTGGTACGCCTCGTCGGGAAGCGTCATCTGCGGCGCGACGGTGACCGAGTCGCCCGTGTGGACGCCCATCGGGTCGAGGTTCTCGATCGAGCAGACGATGACCACGTTGTCGAGCCGGTCCCGGACGACCTCGAGCTCGAACTCGTCCCAGCCGCGCACCGATTCCTCGACGAGCACCTGGCCGATCGGCGACTCGGAGAGGCCGCGCTCGACCTGGCGGCGCAGCTCCTCCTCGGTGTAGGCGAAACCGCCGCCGTGGCCGCCGAGCGTGAACGCCGGCCGGACGACCGCCGGCGTCTCGAGCCCCTCGATCTGGTCGAGCGAGGTGACGATTGCGGAGGTGGGCACTTTCAGCTCACAGCTCTCGACCGCCTCCTTGAACTTGAGCCTGTCCTCGGCGCGCTCGATCACGTCGAGCCTCGCGCCGATCAGCTCGATGCCGAGCTCGTCGAGGACTCCCGACGTCGCGAGCTCGCGCGCGAGGTTGAGCGCCGTCTGGCCGCCCATGGTCGGCAGGAGCGCGTCCGGGCGCTCGATCCGCAGCACCTCGGCGACCGACTCGGCGTCGAGCGGCTCGAGGTACGTGCGATCGGCGAAGCCAGGGTCGGTCATGATCGTCGCCGGGTTGGAGTTGACGACGATCGTGCGGAAGCCGTCCTCGCGCAGCACCTTGAGCGCCTGGCAGCCGGCGTAGTCGAACTCCGCCGCCTGGCCGATCACGATCGGGCCGGAGCCGATGATGCAGATCGACTCGAGATCCGTGCGCCTAGGCATTCGCGACGTCCTCCACCCAGCGCTCGAGCAGGGCCCAGGCGTCGTGCGGGCCTGGTCCGGCCTCCGGATGGAACTGAAGCGAGCACGCTCGCAGCTCGGGCAGGTCGAGCCCTTCGACGGTACCGTCGTAGAGGGAGACGTGCGACGCCTCTGCCGCCTCGCTGGGCTTGACCGCGAAGCCGTGGTTCTGGCTCGTGACGAGAACCCGCCCGCTCTTCCGCTCGAGCACCGGATGGTTCGCGCCGCGATGGCCGAAGGGCAGCTTGTACGTCTCGTGGCCGGTCGCCTGCGCAATCAGCTGGTGGCCGAGGCAGATGCCCATGACGTTCGTCCGACCGAGCAGCTCCTTGACCGTCTCGGTCTCGGCGACGAGCGGCTCGGGATCGCCAGGGCCTGGCGAGAGGAGGACGCCGTCGTGCTTCGCGAGCTCGTCGGCCGGCGTGTCGTGCGGATAGACGGTGACCGCCGCGCCCGCCTTCGCGAGCCGGCGCAGGACGGAGTTCTTGACGCCGTAGTCGACGACGCCGATCGAGACGCGGCCGTCCGCCGCGAAGACGTAAGGCTCCTGCGTGGAGACGCCGGCGATCAGCGCGCGGCCGAGCATCGGCGGCTGGCTCCGCGCTAGCTCGACGGCCTCCTCCACAGGCAGCTCGCCGGCGACGGCGATGCCGAGCGCCGCGCCCGCCTCCCGCAGATGAAGGACGAGGCTGCGCGTGTCGATGCCGGTCAGCGCGACGAGGCCGTTCTCGCGCAGCCAGTCGGTCCAGTCGGGCCCGCGAGCCTCGCGCATGAGCACCGCGCGGGCGTGCGTCCTTGCCGACTCGCTGCGTTCCGCCGCGACGCCGTAGTTGCCGACCATCGGCGCCGTGAAGCAGATGAGCTGATCCTCGAAGCTCGGATCGGTGACCGCCTCCTGGTAGCCGGACATCCCGGTCGTGAAGACCGCCTCGCCGAGCGCGTGGCCGTCCGCGCCGACCGACTCGCCGTGCCAGACCGTCCCGTCCGCGAGCGCGAGATAGCCCGGCGTCACTCGAACACCACTCCTCCGCCGGCGAGCGTCATCCGCACCGCGCCCTGGAGCTGCGCTCCGAGCAGCCACGAGTTGCCGGAGCGGGAGCGGAACGGCTGCTCGCCCACCGTCCACTCGCGCTCGAGGTCGAGCAGGACGAGGTTCGCGCGCGCGCCCACCGCGACGCGCGGCCGCTCGAGCCCGAAGAGCCGCGCCGGCCCGGCGGACATCCTCTCGAGCAGCGTCTCGAGCGAGAGCAGCCCCGGCACCACGAGGTGCAGATAAAGAGACGCAAAGGCAGTCTCGAGGCCGGTGACGCCGAACGGCGCTGCCTCGAAAGGCACCTCTTTCTCGTGCGCGGCATGGGGCGCGTGATCGGTGGCGATCGCCTCGATCGTCCCGTCGCGCACCGCGTCGAGCAGCGCCTGCCGGTCCCGCTCGGCGCGCAGGGGCGGGTTCATCTTCACGTTCGGATCGAGCGAGCGCACCGCGTCGTCGGTGAGGACGAGGTGGTGCGGCGTCGCTTCTCCGCTTGCCGCAACTCCCGTCTCGCGCGCCCGCCGCAGCGCGTCGACCGACTCGGCGGCGGAGAGGTGGAGAACGTGGACGCGCCCTCCTTCGAAGCCTGCGAGGGAGAGATCGCGCTCGACCGCGATCGATTCCGCGACGGACGGATAGCCCGCGAAGCCGAGCTCCGCAGCAACGCGGCCCTCGTGGATGTGACCGCCGCGCGAGAGCGTCGGCTCCTCACAGTGGAGCGCAAGCGGCCGGTCGGTGATCGAGGCGTACTGGAGCGCGCGCCGCATCATCCCGGCCGAGGCGACGGGAACGCCGTCGTCGGAGAAGGCGACCGCTCCCGAATCGGCGAGCTCGCCCATCTCCGTCAGCTCCTCCCCACGCTGGCCACGCGTGATCGCGGCGAGGAATCCGGTCGGCACCTCCGCCTCGCGGCGCGCGGTCTCGACCAGCGAGCCGAGCGTTGCGGCGGAGTCGATGACCGGGTCGGTGTTCGGCATGGCGAGGATCGCGCAGTAGCCGCCGGCGGCCGCGGCAGCCGTGCCGCTCGCGAGCGTCTCCTCGTCCTCGCGACCGGGCGTGCGCAGGTGAACGTGCGGGTCGACGAAGGCCGGGGCGAGGACGAGCCCTGCTGCGTCGACGACGCGGTGCTCGTTCGCGTCGACCTTCTCCGCGACTTGAGCGATGACACCGCCGTCGATCCGCACCTCGAGCTTCGCGTCGATTCCCTCGGTGGGATCGAGGACGCGCGCGCCGCGGATGACGAGATCGGCGCCCGGAAGCTCGCGTTGCCAGAGCATCACGCGACCTCCGCCGCGGCGAGTGCTTGCACGCCGACGGGGCCGCCGGTGAGGACGTCGTAGAGGACAGCCATCCGGACGACGAGACCGGAGCGCACCTCGTTCGTGATCAACGAGTCGGGCGAGTCGGCGACGCGCGGGTCGATCTCGACGCCGCGATTCATCGGTCCTGGGTGCATGACCTTCTGGCCGGGCCGCAGCCGCTCGGGCGTGATCCCCCAGCGCGCCGCGTACTCGCGCAGGCTCGGCACGAAGTTCGCGCCGGGCTCCATGCGCTCGTTCTGCATGCGGAGGACGTAGACGACGTCGGCGTCGCGGATCGCCTCGATGTCGGTCGTCGTCTCCGCGGGCAGCTCGCGCGGCAGCAGCGCCGGGGGGCCGACGAGCGTCGCGCGAATCCCGACGAGCGCGAACGCCTGCAGCAGCGAGCGTGCAACGCGCGAGTGGAGGACGTCGCCGACGATCGCGACGTGCAGTCCTTCGAGCTTTCCGCACTCCTCCTGCAGCGTGTAGAGGTCGAGCAGCGCCTGGGTCGGGTGCTGATGCTTGCCGTCCCCCGCATTGACGACGTGCGCGTTGGTCACGGCGGCCACGAGCTGCGGCGCGCCGATCTGCGGGTGGCGGATGACGATCACGTCGGGGTCGTAGGCGCCGAGCGTGAGCGCCGTGTCCTTGAGCGACTCGCCCTTGTCCACCGAGGAGCCCGTGGACTTGACGGTGAGCGTGTCGGCCGAGAGCCGCTTCGCCGCGAGCTCGAACGAGGACGACGTGCGCGTCGAGGACTCGTAGAAGAGGTTGACGACGAGGTGACCCTTGAGCGTCGGCAGCTTCTTCACGTGCCGCTCGAGCGAGCCGGCGAACGTGCGCGCCGTGCCGAGCAGGCGCTCGACGTCGTCGCGCGTCAGGTCGGCGACCGAGAGGAGATGGCGCTTCGGCGGCGTCGTCGGAGGCCGCAAGTCGTCGGTGACGAGACGGATCATTTCCTCTCCTCCTCGGGGGAGCCGACAAGCAGGACGGCGTCGAGCTCGTCCACCTCGACGAGCTGCACCTGAATCCGCTCGCCGCGCGCGGTGGGCAGGTTCTTGCCGATGTAGTCCGGCCGGATCGGCAGCTCGCGATGGCCGCGGTCGACGACGACGGCGAGCTGGACGCGCGCCGGCCGGCCGTAGTCGAACAGGGCCTCGATGGCGGCGCGGATCGTGCGGCCGGTGTAGAGGACATCGTCGACGAGTACGACCGTCTTGCCGTCGAGTTGGAAGTCGAGTTGCGTCGCGCGGACGAGCGGCTGCGGCGCGAGCGGCGCCTCGCCGCCGCGCACGGTGACGTCGTCGCGGTAGAAGGTGATGTCGACCGCGCCGAGCTCCGGCGCGACCCCCGAGCGCTCCTCGATCAGGCGCGCGAGGCGCTGCGCGAGCGGAACGCCGCGTGTCTGGATGCCGACGAGCGCGACATCATCCAGCGGATTGCCCTCGATGATCTCGTGGGCGATTCTCGAAAGGGTCCGACCCAGCGCTTCCGCGTCGAGAAGGACTTTGCCCTGCGTGGGCGCGTGCGTACTCATCCGACTCCTTTCCGGCCTCTCTGGACCGGGTTAAAGGGGCGCTTGCTGGCGGAAGAGTAGCGCGTCCGGCGGACGCGGGCCAATTGGGCCCAGGCGAGTAGTCGATCAAGCCGGGCCGCCAGTTCGGCCGGGCTCAGACGAACTTGGGGTAGAGCGACATGCCGCCGTCGACGATGATCGTCGTGCCGGTGACGTAGCTCGCCTCGTCGCTCGCGAGCCAGGCGACCGCGGCGGCGATCTCCTCCGGCTTGCCCATTCGTCCGAGTGGGATCTCGCTCTCGACGGCATGCTTGGCTTCCGGGTCGTCGAGGACGAAGTCGTTGATCGGTGTGACGATCGCGCCGGGGGCGACATTGACGACCCGGATCTTCTTCGGCGCGAGCTCGCGAGCCGCGGTCTCCATCAGGAGCTTCACGCCGCCCTTGCTCGCGCAGTAGTGGGCGAAGCCCGGCCAAGGGATGAACTCGTGCACGCTCGACATGTTCACGACGACGCCGCCATCCGACGCGGCCATCAGCTTGGCCGCCTCGCGGAGGCAGAGGAACACGCCGGTCAGGTTCGTCTGCAGAATCGCGTTCCAGGTCTCGAGCGGCATCTCGAGCAGCGGCACCTGTTTTTCGATCCCTGCGTTGTTGACGAGCAGATTCAGGCCGCCAAGCTCCTCGTGCGCGTGCGCGACCAGCCGTGCGACGTCCTCTTCTTTGCCGACGTCGGCTTGCACGGCGATCGCTTTCGGCGCGCCCGCCGCTTCGGCGCGACCGACGACCGCCTGGGCGGCCGCGGCCTCGTTCTCCGAGTAAAAGTTGACGCAGACGCTCGCCCCTTCGGCGGCGAGCCGCTCAGCGGTCGCCTTCCCGATCCCGCTCGCGGCGCCGGTAATGATCGCTTTCCGCCCCTGGAGAAGCATCAGGCCTCCTTGTGTCTTTCGTATTCGGTCAGGTTGAGCATGATGATCTCGCGGCAGCCTGGGTCGCCGCAGTTGTTCTCGCGATCAGGCGCAGCCGCTCGTTCCTGGTCCGCGCCGCCCTGTTTCAGTCTTAGCGGGGGTTAATGGAGCGCTTGTAAGTTGCGACGCCGTGAAGCGGGTCGTCTTCATGGGGGCAGCGGCTGCCGTGCTCGTCGGCATGCTCCTCGCCTCCTCCGAGCTACCGGGACACCGGCGCGAGGCGCGTGCGTCGGTGACCAGGAGCCGCATGGCGGACGGCACTCCGTTGGCGATCCACAAGATCCGCCACGTCGTGATCATCATGCAGGAGAACCGTTCGTTTGACTCGTACTTCGGCACGTATCCGGGCGCGGATGGAATCCCCGGTCTCGCGGGCAATCCCGGCAAGGTGCCGTGCGTGCCTGATCCGCTCAGGCACGACTGCATCAAGCCCTACCACAGCCCCTTCGACCGCAACTGGGGTGGACCGCACGATCGGACACAGGCGTACCGCGACGTCAACCACGGGGCGATGAACGGCTTCGAGGCGCAGGCGTGGGCCGGTCACAACATCGCTTGCACAGGCCCGCTCGGCGCCGACACGCCCGGCTGCTCGCTGGCGCCCAAGGCGCCCGACGTCATGGGATACCACGACCGGCGCGAGCTCCCGAATTACTGGGCTTACGCCGGCGACTTTGTGTTGCAGGACCACATGTTCGAGTCCGACAAGTCGTGGAGCCTGCCCGAGCACCTCTACATGGTGTCCGGTTGGTCGGCGAAGTGCAGCAACGCCTTCCTCCCGAAGACCTGTGCGCCGGCGCCGCAGGCTCCTGCGAACCTGGCCACACACTGGGGCAACCCGGCTCCGGACTCCCATGCCCCGCTCTACGCGTGGACCGATCTGACGTACCTGTTGCACCGCGACCACGTGAACTGGAGCTATTACGTCGCGAACGGCAGCCAGCCTGACTGCGCCGACGGGGCGATGCTCTGCCGGTCGGTTCCTCAGAGCGCCTCGACGCCGGGGATCTGGAACCCGCTGCCGTGGTTCACCACAGTCCGCCGGGATCACCAGCTGCGCGACATCCGGCCGTTGCACGACTACTACCGAGCGGCGCGGGGCGGGACACTGCCGTCGGTCTCATGGATCGTCCCCTCGCAGGCGACAAGCGACCACCCTCCTGCGTTGATCACTGCCGGCCAGACCTACGTCACCGGGCTGATCAACGCCGTTATGCGCAGCAAGGACTGGAGCTCTACCGCCATCTTTCTCTGCTGGGACGACTGGGGAGGCTTCTACGACCATGTCACCCCACCCACGGTCGACAAGCAGGGCTACGGCCTCCGCGTCCCGGCGCTCGTGATCAGCCCGTACGCCAGACACGGCTACATCGACCACCAGGTGCTGAGCCAGGACGCCTACCTCAAGTTCATCGAAGACGATTTCCTGCACGGGCAACGGCTGAACCCGACGACCGACGGGCGCTGGGATCCGCGCCCAACCATCCGCGAGAACGCAAAAATCCTCGGGAATCTCGCGAACGACTTCAACTTCCGGCAGAAGCCGCGGCCGCCGGTCATCCTGCCTCTCAAACCGCCGTACAGGTAGCGACAGAGGGACGGCCAAGCGGATCGAGCGTCCCTCTGCGCTTCTCGCTACCTCCCGTTGTGACGCGTTCCCTAAGTTCTGATTAGGAGTTCAAGCCGACCATTTTTGCTCGGGCTATCGTGGGCGCCGTTCGTCGGCCGTCGCTTCTATGTCGCTGATCCGCACTCCCGTCTCGCTGAAGGTCCCCGCCCGCATCGCGGCTGTCTTCTGGGCGATCAAGCTGCTCACGACCGCCTTTGGTGAGTCGACCTCGGACTATCTCGTACACAACGTGAACCCCTACCTGGCGGTGGTCGGTGGGTTCATCGTCTTCGCCATCGCGATGGCGCTGCAGCTGCGTACGGACCGCTACGTGCCGTGGGTCTACTGGCTCGCAGTCGCGATGGTCGCCGTCTTCGGAACGATGGCCGCGGATGTCCTCCACGTCGAGTTTCACGTCCCGTACCTCGTCTCCAGCATCCTGTTCGCCCTTCTTCTCACCGGAGTGTTCTGGGCTTGGTCGAGAGTCGAGCCGACACTCTCGATTCACAGCATCACAACGACTCGGCGCGAGCTCTACTACTGGGCGGCGGTCCTTGCCACTTTCGCCATGGGGACGGCGCTCGGCGACCTCGCCGCCTACACGCTGAAGCTCGGCTTCCTCTCGGCCGGCGTCGTTTTCGCCGTCCTGTTTGCGCTCCCCGGACTTGCGTTCGGCGCGCTACGCGTCAACGCGATTCTCGCTTTCTGGGCCGCCTACGTGATGACGCGCCCGCTGGGCGCCTCGTTTGCCGACTGGACGGGCAAGAGCCGCACCCTCGGCGGGATCGGGATCGGCGATGGACCAGTGGGGTTCGTGCTGGCAGCGTTGATCGTCGCCCTGGTCGCCTACTTGACCATCACCCGAGCCGACCAGGGTGACGAGCAGGCAGTCCCCACGCTCGAGCCCGCCCTCGGCGAAGACGCCATCTAGGACCTTGTGCAGGCATCTCCGCCACTAGCCGCGGCTGATTGTTCGACTGGCATTCGCGGACGGCGGCGGCGCGAGCGGACCCTCGAGTGAGAGGGCCTACTCGCCCAGATCAGGGTTCAGACACCTGACGGCTGGATCGGGAAGGATGCGCGGGTGGTGGAGGAGCCATTCGTCCCGTCGGGGTTCACCATCCCGCTCGCTCTCGCGACTGAGCGGTTCGGGCTCGAGCCCCTCGGGCCGCAACACAACGACTCCGACTACGACGCCTGGTCATCTTCCCTCGACCACATACGCGCGACGCCCGGCTGGGAGACGAGCAAGTGGCCCGACGACCGCAGCAAAGACGACAACCTGCGCGACCTACAAAGGCACGCGGACGACTTCCAGAACCGGACCGGTTTCACCTATACCGTCCTCGATCCGGCGACCAGCGACGTGATCGGCTGCGTCTACATCTACCCGGACAAGGAAGCGCAGCACGATGCGCGCGTTCTCTCATGGGTGCGGGCGAGCCGGGCCGAGCTCGATGTTCCGCTCTGGCAGGCCGTCACAGACTGGCTGGCGCACGAGTGGCCATTCGAGCGCACGGCCTACGCCGAACGCTCCACGACCGCCTGATCCCCGTCAGGTGACAGGTCCGAGGATGTCAGCCCATGGACGAATTGCGGTGACTCGGGCCGTGCCGGCGATGACGAACGGGTCGCCGGCCGCGAACTCCTCAGCGTCTTCTCGAGTACGGACGACCGCCATCGTCTGAATCGGCTCGCCCGGTTGATCGAGGAATGCGCCGGCCATGACGAGACGCCCGTCGAGGTGCCATTGCCTCGACCGCGCGACGTGCTCTGCCAGCGGCTCGGGAGGAACGTCTTGTATCGACGTGTAGTCGACCTGGAGAAAGACGACGTGGAACGGAGCGTCCATCAGCCGCCTCAACCTAACCGGCTCAGCGACCCGCTCGCCGCAGGCCGCGGTAGAGGCGTGCCCACTGGCGCGCGTCGAGGTCACGCGCCCTCGAGCGCGGGTCGAAGCCATGTTCGTGCGCCACGCGGTGGACGATGCCGCGCGGGAGGACCCGGTCGAGCGGCGCCTGCCCGTCGAAGGCGCGCCGGAGGAGCGCCTCGTACCGCTGCGCCTCCGCCGCCGGCACCAGCGGTTCTGCCCGCCGCGTGGCGCGGAGGACCGCCGCGTCGACGCTCGGCGGCGGCGCGAAGCATGCGCGCGGCACGCGCCGGACGAGCTCGAGCTCGTACCACGCGCCCCAGGTGCAGCCGAGCAGCGTCGACGGCCAGACGGCCGTCCGTTTTGCGGCGAGCCCCCACTCGACGATCGCGTCGAGCCGTGTCAGCGGGATGCGTGGATCGCCGAGCAGGCGGCGGAGGATTACGGTCCCGTGCGCGAACGGGAGGTTGGCGACGACCGCGAACGGCTCGTCCGGGAGTCGGGCCGCCGTCACGTCGGCGGCGATGACCTCGACCCGCGACTCACCGGCGAAGCGAGAGCGCAGCTGAGCTAACGCGACCTTGTCCAGCTCGATCGCGCGGACGCGGGGGCCCGCCACGACAAGCGCGCCGGTGATGATTCCGCCGCCGGCGCCGAGGTCCAGCACCAACTGGCCCGGCACTACGCCGGCGTCGCGGACGAGCTCGTCTGCGAAGGCGCGACTACGGAGTGCGTGGCGGCCGGGCGGCCGCGTCTGCGGTGAGACGCGCCCTGCCACGGCTGCGGAAGAAAGCCATCGTGGTCATCGGCAGCATCCTACGGCTCCGAGCCGACCTGAACCATCCCGCTCATTCGCGCTCGATCAGAGGCGCTTCGGTCCCGCGCGGAGGCCGTCCGCCCTTCTCGATCAGCCGGGGCACGCCCCGCTCGGCGAACGGCACTTCGATGACGTCGAAATCACGCGGGACGACGGTGTCGGGGAAGACGGTCTTCGCCTCCTCGGCGAGCTCAGGCCCGAAATAGCGCGCCGAGACGTGCGTGAGCGCGAGGAGGCGCACCTGCGCGAGCCGCGCGACCTCGGCCGCCTCCGCAGCCGTCGAGTGCTTCGTCTCGCGGGCGCGCTCCTGCTCTTCGGAGAGGAAGCTCGCTTCGTGGACAAGGAGATCGGCGCCATGCGCCGCCTCCACGACCGCCGGCGACGGCGCGGTGTCGCCGGTGATCACGAGCCGCCGCCCTGGCCGCGCCTCGCCGAGCACCTCGTCGGGCGTGACCGTGCGGCCGTCGTCGAGATCGACGGCCTCCCCCGCTTGCAGCTGCCCGCGGGCGGGCCCGGCGGGAACTCCGAGCTTGTCCGCGGTCTCGACGTCGAAGCGCCCCGGCCGCTCGGGCTCGACGAGCGCGTACCCGAGCGCGTCGAGCCCGTGCTCGACGGCGATCGGCTCGATCGCGTACTCCCCGCGCGCGACCGTCTCCCCCGCCTCGAGCTCGAGGAGCGTGACCGGATATGGCAGCCGGCCGATGAATGGCTGCAGCCGCTTGAACAGCTCGCGCAAGCCACGCGGCCCGTACACCGTGAGCGGCGTCTCGTCGCGCCCGCGCAGCGCGAACGTCTTCAGCATCCCCGGCAGGCCGAGGAAATGGTCGGCGTGGTAGTGCGTGAGGAAGATCTCCTCCAGATCCGGCAGGCCGACCGACGAGCGCTGCAGCTGGCGTTGCGTCCCCTCGCCACAGTCGAAGAGCAGCCGCTCGCCGCCGCGTCGCACGAGCAGCGCAGTCGGTCCGCGCTGCGCCGTGGGCATCGAGGCGGCGGTGCCGAGGAAGACGACGTCGAGATCCATCCGGCGATTCTAGGGAGGGCAATCCGATCGGGCCGCGCCCGCGATATACGGGACGGTGGACGAGGGAACGAGTCGGATGAGGCGCGGGCCGGACCTCCAGCGGTCGCTCACTCTCCTGCGCGCGTTCCTGATCACGTCGGCTCTGATCCTCGTCGCCGGCGGCGCCGTGCTCGGCTGGACGCTGTCGCGGACTCTGACCCAGCAGGCCGTCGCCTCCGAACGCTGGTCGCTGGCCCGGTACGTGGACGGCGTCGTGCGGCCCACGCTCGTCCACGGCAACCGCGTCGTCGTCAATCGCTGGGGCGGCCAGGCGATCCTCAACTCCCTCAAGGAACAGCCGGACGTCGTCGCCGTGAAGGTTTGGCAGCCCAATGGCAGGCTCGCGTGGACGAACTTGCACCGGACGCGGATCGGCCACCGCTTCCCTCTCGAAGGACCGCTCGAGAACGCACTCCGCGACAACCGCGCGACCGCGAGCTTCGTGTCCACGTCGAATGCGAGCACGGAGGATGAGGCAGAGGTCGGCCTCGGCTTCCCGAGCCTGCTCCAGGTGTACGCCCCGATCATGGGTTCGCATCCCAGGCAAGTGATCGGGGCGTACGAAATTTACGCCGACCCTTCGTCGGTCAACCGGCTGATCGGCTCCCGCCGGCGAATGATCTGGGTCGCGGTCGGCGTCGTCTTCCTCGCGTTGTGGGCGGCGCTCGCGCTGCTCGTCCGGCGTGGCTCCAGCAGCCTCGTCGAGTCGAACCGGCTGCTCGAGCAGAGCGCGCTCGAAGCGGTCGCCAGCCTCAACGAGACGGTCGACGCGAAGGATCCCTACACGGCCGGCCACTCCCAGCGAGTGCAGCGGATCGCAGTCGCGCTCGGCGAGGAGCTCGGTCTCGACCAGGGCCAGATCGAGGCGCTCCGCTACGCAGGCCTCTTCCACGACATCGGCAAGATCGGCGTCCCCGACGCCATCCTCACGAAGCCCGACACGCTGACCTTCGAGGAGTACGAGGTCGTGCAGCGGCATCCGGCGGACGGCGCGCGGATCGTCGGCCGGCTGCACAGCCTCAACGCGGCGGTGCCGGCGATCCTTCATCACCACGAGCGCTGGGACGGGAATGGCTATCCCCACCGGCTTGCCGGCGACGACATCCCGGTCGAGGCGGCGGTCGTCGGGCTCGCGGACGCCTTCGACGCGATGACCACCGACCGGCCGTACAGCGACGCGCGCCCGTTGGACGAGGCGCTCGACGAGCTCGCCCGGAACCGCGGGACGCAGTTCGCGCCGGCCGCGGTCGACGCGTTCCTCCGGCTCGCGCGACGGACGCCCGAGCTGCTCGAGACGGAGCCGACGCTCGGCGAGCTCGTCCTCGTTTAGTCTCCCCGCGTGCCAGATCCCAGCCTGCTCGAGGCCTACCAGCGCGAATTCACGCCGGAGCTCTACCGCGAGGTGCGCGAGCTCTACAAGACGCACTCGATCGCCGAGGACGCGCGCGACCTTCCCGGCCTGATCTCGACGCTGACGCCGGACTGTGTCTACGAGGTCGTCCAGACCGGACATCGCTGGGAGGGCCACGACGGTGCGGCCCGTTTCTACACCGAGCTGCTCACCGCGTTCCCGGACATCCAGTTCGACCTGACCAACATCGTGATCGGCCCGCAGGGCGTCTGCGAGGAGGCGAACGTCAGCGCGACGCAGCAGGCGCCGTGGCTCGGCGTGGGACCAGTCGAGGGCCGCCTCGAATGGAATGTCCTGATCTGGTTCCCGTGGGATCCCGAGCAGCGCCTCTTCCGCGGCGAGCGGGTCCATACGTTCGGCTTCGACCTGCCGGACGCGACCTAGCTCGATTAGGGCAGAACGAGCTTCTCGCCGGGCGAGATCGTCGCCGAGGCGAGGTGGTTCCGCTGCTGGATCTCCCAGATGCCCTGGCGGGGATCGCCGGCGTAGTGGCTCGCGGCGATCGTCCAGAGAGTGTCGCCCGACTTCACGAGGTACGTCTGCCGCGGCCCGGCGCCCGACGAGCCGCGCGCCGCGTAGCCGACCGCAAGAGCCGCGACGCAGAACAGGATGAGCAACTTCCCGAACATCTGTTCGCATAGTAGAGCGAACACGTGTTCGTTGTCAAGTCCGCGCTGCGAGAACTGCGTCGACGAGCTTCGCGGCGCCGAAGCGCACGGCGTCGTCGGCCGGCAGGCCCGTCTCCTCCTCCACGGCTGCGATCGCCGCGCGAGCGTCCGTCTCGTCGAGGAAGCGCGTGTTGAGCGCGATCGCCGCGACGCGCGCCGGGCGGGCCGGAAGCGCCAACCGCTCGTGCAGGTCGACGAGCTCGCGCAACGGCGGAATCCTGTGTGGCCCGCCGCCGGCGCCCTCGATCTCCGTGCGTCCCGCCTCGTGGCAGAGGACGAGGAGGTGCGGGGCGCTGCCGTGGTAGAGGCCGAGCGTGACGCCGGAGTAGACGGGATGCAGCAGCGAACCCTGGCCCTCGACCCACAGCAGCTCTCCCCCGCGTTCGCGTCCCTCGACGACGAGGCGCTCGGCGGCGCCGGCGATGAAGTCCGCCACGACGGCGTCCACCGCGATCCCCCAGCCCGCGATCGCGATCCCCGTCTGCCCGGTCGGGACGAAGACCGACTCGATGCCGCGCCGCCGCGCCTCGAGATCGAGCTCGAGCGAGACGGTCATCTTCCCGATCGCGCAGTCGGAGCCGACCGTGAGGACGATCGTCGCGTCGACGTCGAGGTTCGCGCCCGTCGCGGTGGACAGGTCGGCGGGCGGACGGCGCAGGTCGCGCAGCTCCACTCCGCGCTTGGCCGCGAGGGCGCTCAGCTCCGGGTTGGCCGCGAGGAAGACGTGGAGCCCGTTCTCGACGTCGAGCCGGTTGGCGATGCAGCGGCGCAGGATGTCGAGCCACTCGGGCGGGAAGCGGCCGCCCTGCGTGGCGACGCCGACGAGTGCCGTCGTCGGCCCGAACGGCAGCGCGGCCTCGACGCTCCCCACGACGGGCACGCCCTCCTCCGTCTCGCCGGCGCGCGTCGAGTCGAGGATCGCGACGACGTCGTCGCGCCGGTAGCGCAGGACGCCGCGCATCGTCTTCCCGTAGTGCGGGTCGCCCGAGAAGCCCTCAGCGAGCAGCAGATATCTGGTCGGCTGCCTCACGATGAGAACTGAGTCGCCCGACGAGCCGCATCATGAGGCAGCCGCACGGACACCGAGCCCGGGTTCCTCCGGTGGCAGCTGGACGCCGTCGACGAACGGCACGCCCGGCCACGGGTCGTGGGCGAGCAGGAGGTTGCCGTCGAGATCGACGTGGTCGAAGAGGGACGCGACCTGGGCCGCGGCGGAGATGCCGAGCCCCGACTCGACCATGCAGCCGAGCATGCAGCCGAGTCCGAGCGCACGCGCCGCGTGCACCATCCGCACCGCCTCGCGGATCCCGCCCGACTTCGCGAGCTTGACGTTGATCCCGTGCGCGATCTGCGCACAGTGCGCAACATCAGTGAGTCGGTGGCAGTCCTCGTCGACGTAGATCGGGATGGGAGAGCGCGACTTGAGCTCGGCGCCGCCGGGATCACCGGCGGGCAGCGGCTGCTCGCAGTACTCGACCCCGAGCTCGGCGAACTGCGGGAGAGCGTCGAATGCTTCTTCGAGGCTCCACGCCTCGTTCACGTCCACCTGGAGCGGCAGGTCGCCGGCGACGCCGCGGACGGCGCGGACCCGCTCGACGTCGAGCCCGTCCCGCCCGCCGAGCTTGAGCTTGAGCCGCCGGAAGCGAGCGAGGGCCTTCTCGGCGCGTACGGCCATGTTGTCGGGGTCGCCGAGCCAGACCGTCCAGCTCGTCGGCGGCCCCGCGCGCCGCAAGCCGAGCAGTCGCCAGACCGGCTGGCCGAGCAGCTTCCCCTGCAGGTCGTGAAGCGCCGCGTCGAGCGCAGCTCGGGCCGCGAACTCGCGCGCCGGCAGCCTCGCAAGGATCTCGTCGAGCGCGAACGGGTCGTCGCCCAGCGCGTCCGTCTGCTCCTCGACGTAGGTCTGCGCCGACTCCGCCGACTCCGAGTAGCGCTCGATCGGCGCCGCCTCGCCGAAGCCGGAGACGCCCGAGTGCCGCAATTCGACGATCAGAGCGTCCTCCGTGTCGCGCGACTCGCGCGAGATCACGAACGTCTCCGCGAGCTCGAGCGTGACGATCCGCGCGGAGACCTCCATCGGGCAGGAGGCTACACTGGCCTTCCCGAGCGCCCGTAGCTCAGGGGATAGAGCGCGCGCCTCCGGAGCGCGAGGTCGCAGGTTCGATTCCTGCCGGGCGCACTCAGTCTCGTCAGCCGCGTGACGCGAGCATCCAGCGGTGTCCCTCGGGATCCTCGAGCCGGCAGTGGCGTCCGTGCGGAGTGTCGTACGGCTCGGTCAAAATGCGGGCGCCGGCTGCGCGGGCCTGCTCGACGAGCGCGTCGAGGTCCTCCGCCGCGATCCATACCCCGTCGACGATCCACGGGACGTCGTACATCCGCGCCGCGACCTCGCTCTGCTCCCGGAGGTGGAGCGGATTGACGTAGCCGCCGGGATGGCCGAGGAAGACGAGACCGTCGCCGGCGCGAAGCGTGACGTGGGTGACCCGGGCTTCCTCCTCGAACCGCTCGACCTCCTCGAAGCTGAACGCTCGGACGAGCCAGTCGGCCGCTGCTGCGCAGTCCTCGTAGCCCAGGAAGGGGACGACGTCGGTCATCTCAGTTCTCCGCTCGGAGCTCGCGGCCGAGGAGCCAGTGATGGCCGAACGGGTCGACCACCCGACCTTGCCGCATGCCGTACGGCTGATCGGCGACCGGGAACATCTCGCGCGCTCCGGCGGCGATCGCACGCGCCTGTGCGCCGTCGGGATCGTCGACGTCGAGGCGGATCCGCACCGTCGTGCCGCCCACGGTCTCGGGACTCGGAGTCTGGAGGTCGGGCCGCTCCGTGGCGAGACCGACCGGCTGCCCGCCGATCTCGAGCTGTGCGACGACGTTTCCATCCGGCGCGTGGAGGCGCTCGGCAACCTCGAGGGCGCCGAACGCCTCGCGGTAGAAGTCGACCGCCGCGCCGACGTCTCGCACTGAGAGGAACGGATAGAGCTTCTCGATCGATTCCATGGGGCGCAGGCTAGGCCGCGTGCGCCGCCGTGTCTTGGAGAAATGTTTCCGGCGTGCGGCCCGTGATCCGGCGGAACTCGTTGATCAGGTGGGACTGGTCGGAGAAGCCGCACTCGAAGGCGATCTCACCCCACGGCATCGTCCCCGCCAGCTCGCGCGCGCGCTCGAAGCGCAGCTGCCGGGCGACGGCCTTCGGAGGCAGCCCGATCTCGTCCCGGAAGCGCGCGACCATCCGCTTGCGGCTCCAGCCGAGCTCGGCCGCGAGCGCGCCGATCGCCACCCGGCCGTGCGTCGCGCGCAGACGGCGCCACGCCCACGCGACCTCCGGCAACGGGCGCGCGTCGGCGAGTCGCCGGCCGAGCGTCTCGTCGAGCAGGGAGAAGCGCGTATCCCAGTCGCCTGCGGCGAGGCGGTCGACGAGGGACGGCTCGTCGAGCAGCGCCTCGAGCGGCACGCTGCGGTGCGCGAGCTCGTGCAGGGGAACGCCGAGCAACGCCCGCGCCGCGAGCGGGTCGAGGTTCACCTGCATCCCGAGCGACCGTCCCGGGTGCTCGGTTGTCACCTGGCTCTCGCGCAAACCGCCCACGAAGGACGTACGCCGCTCCCCGTCGATGAGCCAGTGCTCCTCGAACGTGAGGATGACGACCACGTCGACGCCGGGCCCCTCCCGCTGCCGTACCGGCTTGGGCGTCTCGATCTCGAACCCGTAGTAGCTCGTCACCCGCCCGGCGAGCGACGAGGCCGGGCCACGTCGAATCAGCATCGCCGCCCGAACCTACCGGACGCGGGCCGAGCAGGCATTTGCCGCTGCCGATCGAGCACCAGCCCGACGGCCATCTCCTCCGCATCCGCGCGGCCTGCCACTGAGCCGACGACCCGCGGGTTAGCCTCGCTCGGTGCGGCCATTCCGCGCCTACCTCCGCTCGCTCGACCCTCGCCTGCCGCGGGAGGTCTACGTCCTCGAGGCGGGGGCGCTCGTCAATGCGTTCGGGAACGGCGTCGTCCTGCCGTTCCTCCTCATCTACCTCCACAACGTGCGCGGGATCCCCTTCGGGCTGGCCGGCAGCGCGGCGGCGGTGCAGTCGGTGGCGGCGCTCGCGAGCGGCTTCCTCGGCGGGACGCTCTCCGACCGGCTCGGCCCGAAGCGCGTCCTGCTCGGCGCGCTCGTCGTGATGACGGTCGCGTTCGGCTTGATGCCGACGATCCGGACGGCGCCGGAGGCGTTCGCGATCTACACGCTCTGGGGGATCGGGAGCGGCTCGTTCTGGCCGTCACAGTCGGCGATGCTGGCGGGCCTGACTCCGGCCGCGCGCCGCGCGCCCGCCTACGCGCTGCAGCGCCTCGCGATGAACCTCGGCGTCGCGCTCGGCGGCGTCGCCGCCGGATTCATCGCCTCGGTGCACCACCCGAACAGCTTCACCGTCCTCTTCCTCGTCGACTGCGCGACGTTCCTCGGGTACATGGTCGTTCTCGCGCGCGTCCGCGCGCCTCGGCTAGATGAGAATCGGTTCGGCGGTAGCTGGCGCGCCGTACTCACGGACCGCGTCTTCACGCGCTTCACGCTCCTCAACGCGGCCTTCATGACGGCCGGGATCTCGCTCGCCGTCGAGATCCTCCCCGCCTTCGGCAAGAACATCGCGCACATCAACGAGCGCGAGGTCGGGACCGTCTTCGCGCTCGACGCGGTCTGCGTCGTCCTCTTCCAACTGCCCGTGGTCAGGCTCGCGGAAGGCCGCAGCAGGATGCGCGGCTTCGCGCTCATGGGCGTCCTCTGGGCCGGCTCGATGCTCGCCGTCTGGGGAGCGGGAAAGTGGACGACCGCGACCGTCGCCTTCGGGATCATCGCAGGGGCGATGCTCGTCTTCGCCATCGGCGAATGCCTCCACGGCGCGATCCAGGCTCCGCTCAGCGTCGATCTCGCGCCGCCGCAGCTCGTCGGCCGCTATCTCGCCGCCTCGAGCATCTCGTGGCAGATCGGCTGGATCGTCGGCCCGGTCGCCGGCGGCTTTCTCCTACAGCACCGGCCGCTGCTCCTCTGGCCACTCGCGGCCGGCGCGAACATCGTCTTCGCCGGCGCGGCGCTCGCACTCGAGAGGCGGCTGCCGGAGCGGGTTCGCAAGACGCCGCACGCCGACGTCGCGCCACTGGTGGCTCCAACGCCGACCGGCTAGACTCTCCCGGCCATGTCCGCGACCGTCGACCCCCTCAGTACCAATGCCCAGCCTGCCGCGCATCCGTTCGCGCCGCGCTGCGCCGGGTCGTCCGGTCGTGGAGGCACGCCCCGGCCCCGCTGAGCTCCGCGCGGGCGGCGTCACCTGGGTCCACCTCCTCGCGCCGACGGCGGGCGAGGCGCAGCTGCTCGCAGGCCGCTTCGGCTGGCATCCGCTCGACGTCGAGGACGTCCTGTCGCGCCGCCAGCGGCCGAAGGTCGACGTCTATCCCGGCGAGGACGGCAGCGGCGGCTACCTGTTCGCGGTTCTCCACTTCCCGGTCTACGACGCCACTGTGGGCCGCCTCAACGCCGGCGAGCTCGACGTCTTCATCGGCCCGGACTACATCGTCACCCTCCCCGCGGTCGAGCTCCGCCCCGTCAGCCTCCTCTTCCAGCGGTGCGCGGACAGCGAGGACATCCGCACCCAGACGCTGTCGCGCGGCTCGGGCCGGCTTCTCTACGAGGTGCTCGACGACCTCTACGACTACTGCTTCCCGATCCTCGACAAGATCGGCTTCAAGCTCGAGCAGATCGACGAAGCGATCGGCCAGGACGAGGGCGCGAAGGAGCTCGTCACCGACATCCACAAGGTCAAGCAGGAGATCATCTCCTACCGCAAGATCATCAAGCCGCAGCGGCCGACGCTGCGCCAGCTCGAGCGCGGCGTCGAGCGGTTCCTGCCGGAGGAGCTCGAGCTCTATTTCGACGACATCGTCGATGCGAGCGAGCGGATCTGGGACCTCCTCGACAACTACAAGGAGGTCGTTGAGGCGCTCGAGGACACGAACGAGTCGCTCATCTCGCACCAGCAGAACGACATCCTCTACGTGCTCACGATGTTCATCGTCGTGCTCACGCCACTCTCGTTCATCACCGGCTTCTTCGGGATGAACGTCCACTTTCCGGGCTTCGGAACGTGGGGCGCCTTCTTCGCCGTGCTGGGGTTGATGGCGGCGACCGTCATCGGGATGCTCGGCTTCTTCCGCTGGAAGAAGTGGCTCTGAGCCAGGCCGAGCGGAGGACGCCCGTCGCGGACTTCGGCCTTCTTCGTCTTTTCGTCGGTTCGATGCCCGGATTACGCAGGCTCTTCGTCCGATGACTCCGGCGCGCCTTCCTCGGTAGCCGGCTCGACCGGCTCGGAGGGCATCGTCGGAGGCTCGGGAGCCGTCTCGGGTTGGCCCGGATCCGTCGTGGTCGACGAGCCCGATCCGCCGAGCAGGCGCTTCAGCCAGTTCATACGTTCGATGCTACAAGGCGGCTCCGGCGGGCGCTAGTAGCCTCCCGGCGTGGAGCAGCTCTGGGCGCCGTGGCGGCTCGAGTACGTCCAGCACGCGGACGAGGGCGACGAGTGCGTGTTCTGCCCCGCCGCGGCGCTGCCCGAGGACGAGCCCGAGCTCGTGATCCGCCGCGGTGAGCTCGCCTTCGCGCTCCTCAACAAGTTCCCGTACTCGTCCGGCCACCTGATGGTCGCTCCCTACCGCCACGACACGTCGTACGACACGCTGGAGGAGGCGGAAGCGGCCGAGGTGCACCGGCTTGCGGTCGAGGCGATCGCGGCGCTGCGGGCGGTCTTCTCGCCGGAGGGCTTCAACGTCGGCTGGAACCTCGGGCGCGTCGCCGGTGCGGGGATCGTCGACCACGCGCACGTCCACGTCGTGCCGCGCTGGGGTGGCGACACGAACTTCATGCCGGTGCTCGCCGACGTCAAGGTCATCCCCGAGCATCTGCTCGAGACGCGCCGCAAACTCGCGGAGGCCTGGCCCCGACAGATGTGGGCGCCGTGATCATCGACGGCCACAACGACCTCGCCCTGCGCACCTGGCGCGGCGAGGAGCCTCGGCACATCGACCTGTCCGCGGCCGCGGAAGCGGACTTCGCCGGCGGCTTCTTCGCGCTCTTCGTGCCGTCGCCGCAACCGAAAGAGCCGCGCAGCGTGCCGTACGCGCTACCGCTCGCCGAGCCGATCCCGACGGAGGACGCGGCGCGCGTCGCGAACGAGCTCTACGCCACGCTTCGCTCCCTGCCGGTCGAGCCGGCGACCACCCCGGACGACTTCCAGCCGGGACGGGTCACGGCGATCGTCCATCTCGAGGGCGCGGATCCGCTCGCAACCGACCTGTCGGATCTGGAGGAGTGGTATGCGCGCGGCCTCCGCTCGCTCGGGCTCGTCTGGTCGCGGGCGAACGCGTTCGCGGAGGGCGTCCCGTTCCGTTTCCCGTCGTCGCCCGACACCGGCCCCGGTCTCACGGCCGCAGGCGAGGAGCTCGTGCGGCGCTGCAACGAGCTCGGCGTGCTCGTCGATCTGTCACACCTCAACGAGGCCGGCTTTTGGGACGTGGCGCGGCTTTCGTCGGCGCCGCTCGTGGCGACGCACTCGAATGCGCACGCTCTCTGCGCCTCGACGCGCAACCTGACGAATGAGCAACTCGACGCGATCGGCGCCTCCGGCGGCGTCGTGGGGATCAACTTCGCCGTCTCGTTCCTGCGAGAGGACGGCGCACAGGAACCGGACACGCCGCTGAGCGAGATCGTCCGCCACGCCGCGTACATCGCCGAGCGGATCGGCATCGACCACGTCGCCTTCGGCTCGGATTTCGAAGGCGCCGTCATGCCGAACGAGCTCGGTGGCATCGCCGGTCTCCCCCAGCTCGTCACCGCCTGCCGCGACGCCGGCTTCGACGACGAGGCGCTCGCCAAGATCACACACCGCAACTGGCTGCGCGTCCTCGCCGAGACCTGGCGCTGAGTAGCGGCGGTCGCGAGCACGACCGGATGGCGCGAAGAAAAGCGGGAGACGGGACTTGAACCCGCGACCCTTGGCTTGGGAAGCCAATGCTCTACCAACTGAGCTACTCCCGCCCGCTGCGCCGATTGTAGCCCGGCAATAATGGAGCCGAGCCAACGCGAAAGAGGAGACGTTCCATGCCGAACACCGAGCTGCACGAGACCGCCCGCGCGCTCGTCGCCGAGGGGAAGGGAATCCTCGCCGCGGACGAGAGCACCGGCACGATCAAGAAGCGCTTCGACTCGATCGACGTCGAATCGACCGAGGAGACCCGCCGCGCCTACCGCAACCTCCTCTTCACCACGCCGGGCGCCGAGGAGTACATCAGCGGCGTCATCCTCTACGACGAGACGATCCGCCAGAGCGCCGACGACGGGACGCCGTTCCCCGAGCTGCTCGCCTCGAAGGGGATCATCCCCGGCATCAAGGTCGACGCCGGCGCGAAGGCGCTGGCGCACGCCGAGGGCGAGACGGTGACGGAGGGGCTGGACGGGCTACGCGCGCGGCTCGAGGAGTACCGCGAGCTCGGCGCGCGCTTCGCGAAGTGGCGCGCCACGTACTCGATCAGCGACACGCTGCCGAGCGAATACTGCATCTGGACGAACGCGCACGCCCTCGCCCGCTACGCCGCGCTCTGCCAGGAGGCTGGCATCGTCCCGATCGTCGAGCCGGAGGTGCTGCAGGACGGCACGCATACGATCGAGCGCAGCGGTTTCGTCACCTCGCGCGTTCTCGCGGCGGTCTACACGGAGCTGTTCGACCAGCGCGTCGACGTCGCCGGAACGCTCCTCAAGCCGAACATGGTGCTCTCCGGCTACGAAGCGAGCACGCGGGCCGGCGTCGAGGAAGTCGCGGCGGAGACGCTACACACGCTGACGAAGCACGTGCCGGCGGCGGTGCCGGGGATCGTCTTCCTCTCGGGCGGCCAGTCCGACGAAGACGCGACCGCGCACCTCAACGCGATGAACGCCTCGCCGCAACCCTGGCAGCTGTCGTTCTCCTACGGGCGGGCGCTGCAGGCGCCGGCGCTCAAGGCGTGGGGCGGCAAGGAGGAGAACGTCGAGGCCGGCCAGCGCGCCTATTTCCACCGCGCCAAGATGAACTCCGCCGCCCGGACGGGCGTGTACCTGCCCGCGCTGGAGAAGGAGCTCGCCGCGGCCTAGGTGTACTCGAAGCCCGTCAGGGCAGAGAGCTTCGCGAGCGACTGCTGTGCGACGACGCGGCGCACCGTTCCCGAACGCGAGCGCATCACGATCGAATCGGTGACGGCCCCACCGGGCGTGTACTGCACGCCCCGGAGCAGCGTGCCGCTCGTCACGCCGGTCGCCGACACGAAGACGTCGTCGCCGGAGACGAGGTCGTTCGTATGGAGGACGCGCGCCGGATCGAGCCCCGCGTCGATCAGGCGTTGCCGCTCGTCGTCGTTGCGCGGCCAAAGCCGTGCCTGGATGCCGCCGCCGACGCACTTGAGAGCCGCCGCCGAGATGACGCCTTCAGGCGTGCCGCCGATCCCGTACAGCATGTCGACGCTCGTTCCCGGCTGCGCCGCTGCGATCGCGGGCGCCACGTCGCCGTCTCGGATCAGGCGGACGCGCGCGCCTGCCTCGCGCAATTCCGCGATCAACTCGTCGTGCCGGTCGCGCTCGAGAACGACGACGTCCACCCCACGCGCCGTCTTGCCGAGCGCCTCGGCGACCGCCGTCACGTTCTCGGTCGGGGTCTTGGTGATGTCGATCGCATCGATCGCCGCCGGGCCGACCGCGATCTTCTCCATGTACAGCGCCGCGCCGGGGAAGAGCATCGTGCCGCGCTCGGCGACGGCCATGACCGAGATCGCGTTCGGCTGGCCGAGCGCCGTCAGGCGCGTTCCCTCGAGCGGATCGACCGCGACGTCGACCTCGGCGCCCTCGCCGTTGCCGACCTCTTCGCCGTTGTAGAGCATCGGCGCCTCGTCCTTCTCCCCCTCGCCGATCACGACGACGCCGCGCATCGAGACGCTGTCGAGGACGAAACGCATCGCGTCGACGGCTGCCTGGTCGGCGCTCTCCTTCTCGCCGTGGCCGATCCAGCGGGCTGCCGCCATCGCGCCCGCCTCGGTGACGCGGACGAGCTCCATCGCGATGTTGCGGTCGGGCGCCTGGCGCGGATTCACGGCTCACATCCTCTCAGGCGCGTCGACGCCGATGAGGTCGAGGCATCGCGCAATCACCGTCTGCGTCGCGCGGCAGAGGCCGAGCCGGAACGCCTGCTGCTCGCTCTCGAGCACGCGATGCTCGTGGTAGAAGCGATGGAAGTCGTCGGCTACCCGGATCGCGTAGAACGGGACGCCCTGCGGCCCACGCCTCACGACAGCGTCGGCCACGACCGCGGGGAACTCGGCGAGCCGTTTCACGAGCTCCCGCTCCTCCGCCGCCAACGACCCCGCAAGTAACACTGCGTTATCAGCGTTGTCAGGAGCGTTGCGGAGGATGCCGGCGATCCGGGCGTGCGCGTACTGGACGTAGTAGACGGGGTTCTTCTGCGAGCGCTCGGCGGCGAGGTCGACGTCGACGTCGATCGTCTGGTCCGGCCCGCGGTTGACGAGGTACCAGCGCGCTGCGTCGACGCCGATCTCGTCCATGAACTCGTCGAGGAAGACGACGTCGCCACGCCGTTTCGACATCTTCGTCTGCGCCCCGCCCTTGGTGAGATGGACGAGCTGGTAGAGGAGGACCTCGACGCGCGCCGGGTCGTAGCCGAGCATCCGCGCGACGGCCGCGTACCAGTTGCGCGTGCCGTGATGGTCGGCGCCGAGGACGTAGATCGCGCGGTCGAAGCCCCGCTCGAGCTTGTCCACGAGGTACGCGACGTCGGCGGCGCGATAGGTCGGCGTGCGTTCGCCGGAGCGCAGCAGGACGCGATCCTCGTCGTCGCCGTACATTGCCGAGCGAGCCCAGAGCGCGCCCTCCTTCTCGTACGTGTCGAGGCGCGGGAGCAGCTCCGGCAGCCGCTCCTCGAGCTCGCTTTGCCGCCGCCACGAGTCGAAGTGGATGCGGAAGCGCTCGAGCGACGTCTCGATCTCCTTCAGCATCAGCGGCACGGGGTCGCCCTTGAGCGCGGCGAGCTCCTCGACGTAGGCGCCGCGATAGCCGTCCTCGGGCGGCTCTTCCCCCCTCCGCACGGCGTCGACCGAGGCGCGGAAACGATCCATCTGGGCGCCGGAGTCGTTGTAGTAGTACTCGCGCTCCACCTCCTCGCCGGCGAGAGCGAGGAGCCGCGCCACCGCGTCGCCGTAGGCGCCGTTGCGGGCCGAGGCGACCGTGATCGGACCGGTCGGGTTGGCGGAGACCATCTCCACCTGCACGCGCTGCCGCGGCTCGGCGCCGCCACTTCCATAGGTTTCGCCGGCGCCGAGGATCTCGTCGAGCGCGGCGGCGAACCACTCGTCGCGGAGATAGAGGTTGACGAAGCCCGGGCCGGCGACCTCCGCGCGTTCCACTCCGTCGAGGCCGGCTGCGACCGCGGCGATCTCCTCCGCAAGCTCGCGCGGCGGCCGGCGGCGCGCGCCCGCGAGCTGAAGCGCGACGTTCGTCGCAAAGTCGCCGTATTCCGCCTCGCCGGGCCGCTCGAGCTCGACGTCGGCGCCAACCGAGGAGCCGAGCGCGGCGGCGAGGGTGCGAATCGGATCGGCTGGCACGTTCGTAGTATGTGGACATGGACGAGGAAGAGCTCGGCCAACCGGAGCCGGACCCCGGCGAGCGACGGCTGAACATCCAGATGCCGACCGAGCTGATCGGCGGCACGTACGCGAACTTCGCCAACGTGAGCTTCTCGCAGTACGAGTTCACGCTGACCTTCATGCGCATCGAGCACGAGGTGGAGGAGGGTGACGTGCCCGGCGCGGTCGTCGCGCGGGTGAACGTTTCGCCGCGCTTCATGCCGGAGCTGATCGCCGCCCTGCAGGACTCCTGGTCGAAGTACGTGACGCGCGAGGGGATCCGGAGCCTGCCCGAGGCGCCGGGGCATCCCGAGCCGTCGGACGACAACTGATTCTCAGCCTCGCTCCTTCCTACGCTGTCCTCTGCGCCGCGCAAGCGGCGACAGCGGCGGCTCCATCCCGGCTCGCACGCAGCCGTGGACGGGTTGCGATCGGATTGCTGGTGCCCGCAGCGCTGCTCGCGGCCGGCGTTCTGATCCTCGACTTCGTCTCGGGAGGGCCGCACGCGCTCGCGCTCCTCGCGACGTTCGGGACGCCGCTGCTCGCGGGAGTCGGCGGCCTCGTGCGCGGCAGCCCGCGCTGGTGGCTCTGGCCGCTCGTCGCCGCCGGGCTCTGGCTCGCGGCCTGGCTCGCGGACGGGCTCGTCCGCGACGCGGCCGGAGTGGCGCTGATCGCGCTGGCCTGTCTCGCGGCGGCAGGCGTGGCCGCCGCCGTCGCGCCCGCCTGGTCGATCCGGGCCGGCCTCGTCGCCCTCGCCGTCCTCGACGTGATCCTCGTGTGGGGGACGACCGGCGTGAACACGGCGACGGTCTCGCTGGAGAACGTCGCCCTCCCCCACGCCGCCGGCACGCCGCTGCCGAGCCTGCAACAGGCGACGTTCGGCTCGGCGCTGATGGGCTGGCTCGACCTCCTCGCGCCGGCGCTGCTCGGCGTCGTCGTCGCCGGCCGGAGCAAACTCGCCGCCGCGGCCGTAACGGGCATCGCGGCGGGCCTGTGGGGACTGCTCCTCCTCACGACCTCCGAGGTCGCCGCCACCGTGCCTGTCCTGGCGGGATTAGGGTTGGCGGCCGCTCATGCGCGTCGCAGTCGTCTCTGACATCCACTCCAACCTCCACGCGCTCGAAGCGGTGCTGGAGGCGATCGATGCGGAGGCGCCGGACGAGCTCTGGTGTCTCGGCGACCTCGTCGGCTACGGGCCGCATCCGAACGAGTGCTGCGCACTGATCGCCGAGCGGGCGGACGTCTGCCTCGCCGGCAACCACGATCTCGCCATCATCGGCGCGATCGACCTCGAGGAGTTCCACGGCGACGCCGCCGTCGCGGCCCGCTGGAACCGCGACGAGCTGACGCCCGAGTCGCAGGCGATGCTCGCGCGGCTCGAGCCGCAGGGCGCGGCGCACGGCGTCTCCCTCTACCACGGCAGCGCGCGCGATCCGGTCTGGGAGTACGTCCTCTCCGACGAGACAGCCGTCGCAACGCTCGCGCTCGCAGGGACGCCCCTCGTGCTCGTCGGCCACAGCCACGTCGCGCTTCGCGTCGTCGCTGCGGGAGACGAGCTCGACGGGGGTCTCGCGCCGGCGGGCTTCGAGCTGGAGCTCGGCGGGTTGCGCGCGCTCCTCAATCCCGGCTCGGTCGGGCAACCGCGTGACGGCGACCCGCGCGCCGCGTGGCTCCTGCTCGACCTGGAGGCTCAGCGCGTCGAGTTCCGTCGTGTCGACTACGACGTGGCGCGGACACAGCACGAGATGCGCGACGCGGGCCTGCCGGAGTTCCTCGCCGCGCGGCTCGAGCTCGGGCAGTGACGACGAGCTAGGCCGAGACCGGCAGCAGCGGCGGCCGCAGCACGGAGGCGGGCTCGACCACGACCGCCGGCGCCGCAACAGCCGGCGCGACCGTCTCGTGCAGCTCGATCCCCTCGCGGGCGAGCGCGAGTTGCACGTCCTCCCGCGCCTTCCAGATCCGCCACTTGACGGTGGAGAGCGTCACCTCGAGCGAATCCGCGATCTCGCCATACGAGAGGCCGACCACGTCACGGAGCAACAGGGCCATCTTCAGGTCGGCGTTGAGCCGCTCGACCGCCCGCCAGACCGCGTCGATCGCCTCGAGCCGCTCGAACGGCGCATCGACGACCTCGAGCGACGGGGCATCCTCGATGTCGACCACGGCGCGCGGCCGGCGCTCCGTCGCGCGGAGCTCGTCGAGAACGCGGTTCTTCGTCACCTGGAACAGCCACGTCGTGAACTTCGAGCGAGAGGTGAACCTCGGCAGACCCTGGAAGACGCGAAGGAAGACCTCCTGCGTCAGATCCTCGGCGAGCGAGCGGTCGCCCACCATCCGGAGAACGTAGTTGTAGACCGGCGTCTGATACGAACGCACGATGATGGCGAAGGCGCGCTCATCGCCTCGCTGCGCCTTCCGCAGAACGCCATTGTCAGGCTGGGGCAGCGACAAGGTGTCGCATTATAGACCGTTTTTTCACGACTTATCGACCAAATTTCGCCCAGTCATCTGCGGGGACGGCTTGATTCCGAGCAACGCAAGCAGCGTCGGCGCGACATCCGAGAGCCCGCCGTCCTGCAAGTTGACCCCCGGCTCGGTGAGGACGACCGGCACCGGGTTCGTCGTGTGCGCTGTGTGGTGGCTCTTTCCGTCGTCTTGCAGGAGTTTTTCGGCGTTGCCGTGATCGGCGATCACGAGGCACACTCCGCCGGCGCGCTCGACCACGTCGACGAGACGACCGAGGCAGGCGTCGGTCGTCTCCACCGCCTTGACGACTGCCGGAATGTCCCCGGTGTGCCCGACCATGTCCGGATTGGCGAAGTTGACGACGACGAAGCCCAGCTCGCCGGCCTCGATCGCCTCGGTCACGCGCTCGGTGACCTCCTGCGCGGACATCTCCGGCTTCTGGTCGTAGCTCGGCACGTCGCGCGGCGAGTCGACGAGGATCCGCTCCTCTCCTTCGAACGGCTGCTCGCGCCCGCCGTCGAGGAAGTACGTGACATGCGCGTACTTCTCCGTCTCGGCGGCGTGGAGCTGCCCGATGCCGTGCTCGCTCAGCACCTCCGCGAGCGTGCCGCGGATGTCCTGCTCGGGGAAGGCGACCGGAAACGCGAAGGCGTCGCGGTAACGGGTCATCGTCGTCAGGTCGACGCCGAGCTCGCCGAGCTTCTCCGACAGCTGACGCGCTCGGTCCGGGCGGAAGTTGAAGAAGATCGCCGTGTCCTTCTCCGGGTCGAGGCGGGGGCGGCCGTCGAGGACGACCGGCTCGATGAACTCGTCGGTGACATCCCGGTCGTATGACGCCTGCACCGCGGCGACGGGGTCGTCCGCGCGCTCGCCGTCACCCGCGACGATCGCGTCAAGCGCGCGCTGCGTCCGATCCCAGCGGTTGTCGCGGTCCATCGCGTAGTAGCGCCCGGCGATCGTCGCGATCCGCTCCGCCGGGAGCTCGGCAAGGTCATCGACCGCTGAGTGGGGCGACACGTCGCGGCCGTCCGTGAAGGCGTGGATCCACGTCTTCTCCGGCGCGAACTTCAGCAAAGCCTGGAGGTGCTCGATGTGGGAGTGGACGCCGCCGTGCGACACGAGCCCCAGGAGGTGGACGTTCTCGCCGCGCTCGAATGCCGCACGGAGCACGTCGTTCTCGAAGAAGGAGCCGTCGCTGATCGCGCGATTGACGCGCTGGAGGTCCTGGTCGAGGACGCGGCCGGATCCGATCGTGAGATGCCCGACCTCGGAGTTGCCCATCTGGCCGTCCGGCAGGCCGACGGCTTCGCCGGAGGCGGCGAGCTGCGCGTGCGGGTAGTCGCGCCAGAGCTGGTCGAAGACGGGCGTGTCGGCGAGCTCGATCGCGTTGCCCGGACCAGGCGGAGCGATCCCCCAGCCGTCGAGGATCACGAGCGCTACGAGGGGATACGTGCTGCCGCTTCGCATATCGCGTGGAAGGAGTCGACGTCGAGGGAGGCGCCGCCGACGAGGGCGCCGTCGACGGCCGGCTGGGCGAGCAGCTCGGCAGCATTGTCGGGCTTGACCGAGCCGCCGTAGAGGACCGGGACGTCGAGCAGCGACTTGATGAGCTCGTGCGCGTCCTGCGCGATCTGCGGCGTCGCCGTGCGGCCCGTCCCGATCGCCCAGACCGGCTCGTACGCGATCACGAGCCGCTCGTGCGCGGCAAGGGCGGAGACCTGGCGACGGAGCACCTGCTCGGTCTCGTCCGCCTCCCGCTCTTCGAGCGTCTCACCGACGCAGGCGATGACGCCGAGGCCCGCCGTGAGCGCGGCCTCCGCGCGCCGCGCGACGTCCTGGTCCGTCTCGCCGAAGTACTGGCGGCGCTCGGAGTGGCCGACGAGCGAGCCGGTGACGCCGAGCTCGAGGAGCATCGGCGCCGAGATCTCGCCGGTGAAGGCGCCCTCCGGCGCCCAGTGGACGTTCTGCGCGTAGGTCGTCAGGCCGGCGTCGACGCAGTCGCGGAGCCGCGTGAACGGAGGACAGACGACAGCGTCGAGCCCGACGAGCGCCTGCGGGTCGGGCCCGCGGAACATCTTCCAGTTGCCGGCGATCAGCACCAGAGGATCCTAGGCGGACGGGATCGCCGCCACGCCGGGCAGCTCTTTGCCCTCGAGCAGCTCGAGGCTCGCGCCGCCGCCGGTCGAGATCCACGAGACGCAGTTCGCGAGCCCGAGCTCGTTGAGCGCCCGTACGGAGTCCGCGCCGCCGACGACCGAGAAGGCGTCGCCGTTCGCGGCGACCGCTTCGGCGACGGCCTTCGTCCCCTCGGCGAAGCGCGGCCATTCGAAGACGCCCATCGGCCCGTTCCAGAAGATCGTCCGCGCGGTCGCGAGCGCCGCGGCGAAGCGCGTGCGGGTCTCCGGCCCGATGTCCAGGCCGAGCCAGCCGGCCGGCAGCTCGTCGTAACCGCAGACGCGCGACTCTGCATCCGCAGCGAACTCCGCGGCGCCGACGACGTCCACCGGCAGCTCGACCGCGAACTCGAGCGGGTTCTCGTCGCGCAGCTCCTCGGCCATCTTGCCGCCGATCAGGACGGTGTCGGCCCGGCCGCCGAGGTTGCGCAGGACGCCGAGCTTGTCCTCCACCTTCGCGCCGCCCGAAATGAGGACGAACGGCCGCTCGGCCTCGCCGAGCAGCGTGCCGAGGTGCTCTAGCTCGTCGAGGAGGAGCAAGCCGGCGTAGGCCGGGAGGAGATGCGCAACTCCTTCGGTCGAGGAGTGGGCGCGGTGCGCGGAACCGAACGCGTCGTTGACGTAGAGGTCGCAGCCGTCGGCCAGCCGGCGGGCGTAGCCGTCGTCGTTCGTCGTCTCGCCGGCGTTGAAGCGGGTGTTCTCGAGGACGCGCACGCGGTCGTCGGGCAGAAGCTCGTGCAGGCGCGCCTCGACCGGCGCGATCCGAAACGCGTCGTCCTCGCCCTTCGGCCGGCCGAGATGGGAGCAAACACGCACCTCCTGCGCGCCGGCCGCGAGCAGCAACTCGAGCGTCGGCAGCGAGGCGCGGATCCGCATGTCGTCGGCGACGTGCCCATCGTCGAGCGGCACGTTGAGATCGGCCCGGACCAGCACGGTCTTCCCCGCGACGTCGGCGTCGCGGACTGACCTCGGAAGCCGCAACGCCCCTCCTACGCCGCGACTGCCGACGGCAGCGTCTGGCCGATCCTCGCCACGAGGTCGACGAGCCGGCAGCTGTAGCCCCACTCGTTGTCGTACCAGGAGAAGACCTTGACGAGGTTGCCGTTCACCATCGTCAGGTCGCTGTCGAAGATCGACGAGTACGACGAGTGGACGATGTCGGTCGAGACGAGCGGCTCGTCGGAGTAGAGGAGGATCCCTTCGAAGTCGCCGTTGTCGGCCTGCGAGCGGAAGAGGTCGTTGACCGCCTCGACGGTCGTCTCCTTGGCGACCTGGACGACGAGGTCGACGATCGAGCCGGTCGGGACGGGAGCGCGCATGGACATCCCGTCGACCTTGCCCTTCAGATCGGGCAGGACGAGACCGATCGCGCGTGCGGCGCCGGTCGAGGTCGGGATGAGGTTGATCGCGGCGGCCCGTGCGCGGCGGAGGTCGCTGTGCGGGAGGTCGAGCGTCCGCTGGTCGTTCGTGTAGGCGTGGATCGTCGTCATGAAGCCGCGCTCGATCCCGTACGTCTCGTGCAGCAGCTTCGCCACCGGCGCGACGCAGTTGGTCGTGCACGAGGCGTTGGAGATGATGTTGTGCTGCTCGGGGTCGTACTCGCGGTCGTTGACGCCGAGGACGACGGTCAGGTCGGGGTCGGTCGCGGGCGCGGAGATGACGACCTTGCGCGCGCCGGCCTGGAGGTGCTTCTCGGCGTCCTCGCGCTTCGTGAACAGTCCCGTCGACTCGACGGCGATCTCGACGCCGAGCTCCTCCCAGGGCAGGTTCGCGGGATCCTTCTCGGAGACGAACTTGATCTCGTGACCGCCGACGCGGATCGCGTCATCGGTTGCCTCGACGTCGGCGTCGAGTGTCCCGAGCACGGAGTCGTGCTTGAGGAGATAGGCCATCGTGCTCGTGTCGCCGATGTCGTTCGCAGCCACGACCTCGAAGTCGCCGCCGCGCTGCAGCTGGGCCCGGAGGAAATTGCGGCCGATCCGGCCGAACCCGTTGATCCCGACCCTGATCTTCGCCATCGTCTCGCTCCCCTTTTGTGGTGAAAGCTTGTGTGACGAGTCTAGTAATGCGGCAGCGGCGGGCGGACCGGGAAGCTCCGAGGACGACCCTCCCGGCCCTTCACCCCGCTCGAGACCTGGCGACAGACGGGGTCTGAATCCGCCGCCGGACGAGCAAAGACCCGCCTGGGCCGAGTATACGACGCCTCTGTTGCCGCGCCAGACGACTTGCAACGGATATCGAAGCGGTTCACGACTCGGAAAGTTCCTGCAAACGACGTAAGCGGCGATAGGCGCTCGCCTTCGTCAGGCCGGGCTTGCAGCGACGTGCGAGCTCGGCCGTCGAAGCGGTCGGGTGGCGTTGCCGAAGCAGCGCGATCTCGCGCAGGTCGTCGGGAAGGGAGTCGACGTCGAGGCGGCGGAGCGCTTCGAGCTGGGCATGGGCGGCGCGGCTGGTGCGGACGAGGTTGGCGTGGTCGGCGTTGGCGAGTCGGTTGGCGTCGGCGCGGGTCGCCGCGAGCACGGCCTGCTCCTCGAGCGCGAGGACGACATCGAAGGCGCCGGCTGCGACCAGGACGTCGGCGATCGGCTCCGTTCCCTTCGCGTAAGCGGCGGAGTGGCTCTCCCGCTCGTGAACGTGGAGCTGAGCACCGAGCCGGACGGCGAGATCGACGAGGAAGCGGGCTCCGTCGGGCTCGCCCGTGCGGATCTCGAGGTGGGCGTCGCGGGGGCCACTGAGGCTGCCGGCTCCGAGGAGTGCGCCGCGCAGGTAGGCGGCTGCGCAGCAGCGGCGCCCGACGACGCGGCCTGGCGGGTGGTCGAGCGGACGGTGCGAGCGGTCGAGGACCCCGGCGCGATGGAGCGTGTCGTAAGCGGTATTCGACCCGTCCACGTGTAGCTGGTAGCGGGTTGCGTGGTCGAAGGCGGTGCGGCGATAGGTGCGGATCTCGGACGTGACGCCCAGGGCGCGGAGCAGGGCGAAGGCGCGGCGCGCGACGGTCGAGCTCGACACGTCGATATGGACGTCGACGCTGCCGCGACCTCGCAGGTGGGCGCGTCCGGCGACGTGGAAGAGGCCGGAGAGCTCGGCGAGCCGGTCGCACTCGCGGCTGGGTGCGATCGCGGCGAGCTCCTCGCGCAGGTCGTCAGAGAGCACCGGGATATCCCTCGAGCGCAAGGAGGCGACGCTTGTAGGCGACGCCGAGGCTGCCGTAGGAGCCGAGGTCGCCGGCGCCGACGACGCGATGGCAGGGGACGAAGAGTCCGAGCCGGTTGCGCGCGCAGAAGCTGCCGGCGGCGCGGGCGGCGTTCGGCGCGCCGCCGAGCGCGGCGAGCTCTCCGTAGGTGACAACCTCCCCCGGCGGGACGCGACGGAGCGCTTCCGCGCAGCCGCGGAGGAACGGCGTCTCGTACTCGAGATCGACGGGCACCTCGTCGAGCGCCGACGGGCCGCCGGCGAAATAGCGGCGAAGCTCCTGGATCACTTCCGCGACGAATCCGCTCGATGCCTGTGACGATCTGCGTGATACGACAGGCCCTAGCCCCGGGTGGGTGGGGGATTGGGATGGGTCCTTAGATGTGCCGGCCCGCGGCCAAGGCGACTCGTGCCAGACGACGAGCCCGTCCGCGACGACGAGCTCACCCGTCCCCCAGCCCTCGACTTCGTAGCTCACCTGCGCCACGGCCACTGCCCCCAATCCTAGAATCGCCCCATGAGCTCCCACGGAATCTTCCGCGTCCCCGAGCCGTACAACGAGCCCGCCAAGGGTTACGAGCCCGGCAGCCCCGAGCGCGACGAGCTCCGCAGCCGCCTCGACGAGCTCGCCGGCGAGCGCCTCGACATCCCGCTCGTGATCGGCGGCGAGGAGGTGCGCACCGGCGACACCTTCGAGTCCGTGCTGCCGCACAAGCGCAGCCACGTCCTCGCCGACGTCCACAAAGGCACTGGCCCCGAGGTCGGTCGCGCGATTGCGGCCGCCGGCGAGGCTTGGGAGGACTGGTCACGCACGCCGTGGGAGGACCGCGCCGCCGTCTTCCTCCGCGCCGCCGAGCTCCTCGCGGGCCCGTGGCGCCAGACGCTCAACGCCGCGACGATGCTCGGCCAGTCGAAGACCGCGCACCAGGCCGAGATCGATGCCGCGTGCGAGCTGATCGACTTCTGGCGCTTCAACGTCCAGTACATGACGCGCATCTACGCCGAGCAGCCGATCTCCTCGCCCGGCGTCTGGAACCGGCTGGAGTACCGCCCGCTCGAGGGGTTCGTCTTCGCCGTCACGCCGTTCAACTTCACGTCGATCGCCGGCAACCTCCCTACCTCGGTCGCGCTGATGGGGAACACCGTCGTCTGGAAGCCCGCCTCGACCGCTGCGGTCAGCGCCCACTTCCTGATGAAGCTGTTCGAGGAAGCCGGGCTGCCGCCGGGCGTGATCAACCTCGTCTATGGGTCGGGCGCGGCCGTCGGCGACCCCGCGCTCGCGAGCGAGCACCTCGCCGGCATCCACTTCACCGGCTCGACACCGGTCTTCCAGGGGATGTGGGGGACGGTCGGCGCCAACATCGCCGGCTACCGCAACTATCCGCGCATCGTCGGCGAGACAGGCGGCAAGGACTTCATCGTCGCCCACCCGAGCGCCGACGCCGACGCCCTCGCGACTGCGATCCTCCGCGGCTCCTTCGAGTACCAGGGACAGAAGTGCTCGGCCGCCTCACGCATTTTCGCGCCGAAGAGCCTCTGGCCGCAGGTGCGCGAGCGGATCGCCGACGAGATCGGGTCGATGAGGATGGGCGACGTCGCCGACTTCTCGAACTTCGTCGGCGCGGTGATCGACGCGAGCTCTTTCGCCACGCAGACGGAGGCGATCGAGGAGGCGAAATCATCCGGCTCCGCTTCGATCGTCGCAGGCGGCAGCTACGACGACAGCGACGGCTGGTTCGTGCAGCCGACCGTGATCGAGACGACCGATCCCGGCTTCCGGACGATGCAGGAGGAGCTGTTCGGGCCGGTCGTCACCGCCTTCGTCTACGACGACTCGCGCTACGACGACACGCTCGACCTCGTCGACAAAGGGACGAGCTATGGGCTGACCGGCGCCGTCTTCGCCCGCGACCTCGCCGCGATCGAGAAGACGCGCGACCGGCTCCGCTACGCGGCCGGCAACTTCTACGTCAACGACAAGCCGACTGGCGCCGTCGTCGGCCAGCAGCCGTTCGGCGGCGCGCGCGCCTCGGGGACGAACGACAAGGCCGGCTCGATGTGGAACCTGATCCGCTGGGTCAGCCCGCGCGCGATCAAGGAGACGTTCGTGCCGCCACGGGATTACCGCTACCCGTTCATGAACGAGCAGAGCCTCGGGCACGAGCCCGACGCCGGCAACTGACGCCGCGCGGTATTGCCAAGCGGCGCTCGCCGTTGAACACTGTCCGAGCGGTGATCGGTCGTACCCACGAGCTTCAGTCGATCTCCAATTGGCTCGGCGCAGGCGGCGTCCTGTGCCTCGCGGGCGACGCCGGGATCGGCAAGACGACCGTTCGGCGTGCCGGGCTCGAGCTCGCCCGTGAACGGGGCCTCCGCGTCCTCGCGGCCCAGCCGGGCTGGGCGCCGTTGACCGCCTCGTACCTCCGCGAGGGCAGGATCGGGGACGCCCAAGTCGGGAAGCAGCTTCAAGATCGGACGAGCGCGGGTGACGTGCACCGCCACCGACTCCAGCGCCAACACCGCGACGAAGAAGTTCACGGTGACCGTCGAGCGTTAGGCGCGGCCGGCTTTGTGCAGCTGGGCGTAGACCTTGCGCGCCACTTTCGCGGGGACGCCGGGGACGCCTTCGAGCTCCTCCGGCGCCGCCGCGAGCATCGCCTCGACCGAGCCGAAGTGCTGTAGGAGCGCCCGCCGCCGCGCCGGCCCGACTCCGTCGAGCTCGTCGAAGAGCGAGGAGAAGCCGCGCGACTCGCGCCGCTGCCGGTGGAAGCCGACGGCGAAGCGGTGCGCCTCGTCGCGAATCCGCTGCAGGAGCTGCAGCCCCGGATCGTGGCGTGACAACACGACCGGCCGAGCCTGCCCCGGCACGAACACCTCTTCTTCGCGCTTCGCCAAGGCGATCACCGCAACGCGCGGCAGGTCGAACGCCTGCATCGCCGCGAGCGCCGCGGCCAACTGGCCCTTGCCACCGTCGACGACGACGAGGTTCGGGGTCGCCGCGAACGACTCGTCGTAATCCTCCGCGGTCGCTCCCGCCGCGAGCCGCGCGAACCGCCGCGAGATCATCTCCCCCATCGCGGCGAAGTCGTCCATCCCGACCTGGCCGCGGATCCCGAACTTGCGGTAGTGCGCCTTCTTCGGTAGTCCGTCCTGACAGACGACCATCGAGCCGACGTTGTCCTGGCCCATCGCGGTCGAGATGTCGAAGCATTCGATGCGGATTGGCAGCGCCTCGAGGTTGAGCGTCTCGCGCAGCTGCTCGAGCGCCTCGACGCGCCGGAGGCGGCGCTGCTCGCCCTGCGCGACATCGCTTTTCAGGACGTGGAGCGCGTTCTCGTCGGCGAGGCTCTGGAGGCGGCGCTTCTCGCCGCGCTCGGCGGTGCGGATCTCGACCCGCGCGCCTCGCCGCTCTCCCAGCAGCTCCGCGAGCGCCGACAAGTCGCCGGCGTCGCGCGGCACGACGATCTGCGGCGGCACGCTCGGCGCGCTGCCGTAGTACTCGAGCCCGAACGACTCGAGGATCGTCGTCACGTCCTGGTCACCGACGTTCTCGAGGTGGAAGGAGTGGCGGTCGACCATCTTGCCGCCGCGCAGCGGGAAGATCTGGACGACGGCGCGGTCGCCCTCCGCAGCGAAACCGATCACGTCCACCGTCCCCACCGACTGCCGCTCGACCGCCTGCCGCTCGACGAGATGCTGGACGGCGAAGAGGCGGTTGCGGTAGCGCGCCGCGTCTTCGAAGCGCTCGTCTGCGGCCGCCTCCTGCATCCGCCGCTCGAGCTCGCGCTGGATCGGCTTCACGTCGCCTGAGAGAAACTCGATCACGCCGTCGACGATGGCGCGGTAGTCCTCCGGGGAGACGTAGCCGACGCACGGCGCGAGGCAGCGGTCGATGTGGAAGTCGAGACACGGAATGCCGCTGTGGCGACCCGGCTTCGGCCCCTCGCACGGCCGGTACCGGAAAACGCGATTGAGAACGTCGAGCGTCTCCCGCACCTTCTTCGCGTTCGCGTACGGGCCGAAGTACCAGACGCCCGGCCGGTGCCGCTCGCGCGTGAACATGACGCGCGGGTACTCGTCCTCGACCGTGACGGCGATGTACGGGAAGGACTTGTCGTCGCGCAGCCGGACGTTGAAGGGCGGCCGGTGGCGCTTGACGAGGTTCTGCTCGAGGTGGAGCGCCTCGACCTCGCTGCCGGTGACGATCACCTCGACGTCGGCGACCCGACCCGGCAGCGAGCGGATCTGGGCTCGGCCATCTCCCGTCTTCTGGAAGTAGGAGCGGACGCGCGGCCGCAGCGACTTCGCCTTGCCGACGTAGAGGACGCCACCGTCCTCGTCGCGGAAGAGGTAGACGCCCGGTTTCGCCGGGAGCTGCTTCAGCTGGTTCTCGACGCGGGCGGCCATTTCGGCCACCGTAGCCCTAGACCGCTTCGGGCACCCGCTCCGGCGCCGATTCGACGACGAGCCGGCCGTCCTGGTAGACGCGCTCGATCCGTCCCGCGTAACCGACGAAGTCGAACGGATCGCCGGAGACGACGACGAGATCGGCGCGCTTCCCGGGCTCGATCGTCCCGAGCTCCTTCTCGAGCCCCATCAACTCGGCAGCCGTCTTCGTCGTGGCGACGAGGACGTCGGTCGGAGCCATTCCCACGGCTGCCATGAGGTCGAGCTCGAGCAGGTTCTCGCCATGCGGGATGACCCCGGCGTCGGTGCCCATCGCGATCTTGACGCCGGCCGCCGCAGCACGCCGGATGGAGTCGCGGTGCGCCTCGACAACCTCCGACGCCTTCAGCAGGACGTGGTCCGGGATCGGCACTCCAGCCTCCGCGGCGCGAATGACGCCGACCGGCGCGACGAGCGTCGGGACGAGGTACGCGCCATGCTCGAGCATCAGCGCGATCGCCTCGTCGTCGAGGTAGATGCCGTGCTCGATCGAACGGACGCCCGCGCGAACGGCGTTCTTGATCCCAACGGCCGCCTGAGCGTGCGACATCACCCACAGGCCGGCCGCGGTCGCCTCGCTGACCATCATCTCGATCTCGTCATACGCGAAGCCACGCTGATCCGGGGAGTCCGTCGGCGAGAGGACACCGCCCGAGGTGGCGATCTTGATCACGTCGGCGCCGTTGCGGACGAGCTCGCGGATCTTGCGCCGCGCCTCGTCGACGCCATCGACGATCTGGGAGGGCATTCCCGGGTAGTCGGGAAAGAGCTCACTCGCGCCGCCCGACGGCATCCAGCCGTCCCCGTGGCCGCCGGTCTGGCTGAGCATCGTCAGCGAGATCTGGAGGCGCGGCCCGCGCACGATCCCTTCCTCGACCGCCCGCTTGACGCCGAGGTCGGCGCCGCCGGCGTCGCGCACCGTCGTGATGCCCACGCCGATCGTCGCCTCGAGGTTCTTGATCGCGTCGTAGAAGCGATAGGAGAACGGCGTCTGCAGGTGCTTCCACATGTCGAGGTGCCCGAACATCACGTGGACGTGGGTGTCGAAGAGACCGGGCAGGAGCGTCGAGCCGGAAACGTCGACCTGCTCGTCGCCGTCCAGCCCCACGCCGACTTCGTCGATCAGCCCGTCGACCATCGCGACGTCCGCCTCTGCGACCGCCGCGCCCGTTCCGTCGAACACCCGCCCGCCGGTGAATACCGTCCTCACTGCAGCTCCCTTCCCTCGTTCAAAGCAACAAGAAGCCAAGCCTACCGCCGCGGCTAGCATGCGATCGATGGAGGGCCAGTACGTCGCGTACACCTTCTACCGGGTCGATCCGAAGTGGCGGCGTTTGCTGCCACCCGACGTCCGGCAGGCGCAGAAGGACGAGTTCGCGCAGGTCGTGGAGGACTTCGCCGGCCGCTTCGAGCACCTGCGCCCGTACACGACGACCGGCGTCCGGCCCGAGACGGACTTCTTCCTCTGGAAGATCACCGAGCGCTACGACGACCTCGGCGAGCTCGGCGCGGCGCTGAACGGAACGGAGCTCGCCGGCTGGCTCGAGACGCCGTACTCGTATCTCGCCACGACGAAGGCGTCCCAGTACACGAGCGCGCGCAAGGCACGGAAGATCACGCCGCACGGGCTGCCGTACCTCGTCGTCTATCCGTTCGTGAAGGTGCGGCCGTGGTACGCGCTCTCCGAGGACGACCGGCAGCGCGCGATGGGCGAGCACATCCGGATTGGCCGCGAGGAGTTCCCCGGCATCAAGAACCACACGACGTACTCGTTCGGGATCGACGACCAGGAGTTCATGACCGCGTTCGAGTGTGAGGAGCCGGCCGACTTCATGCACCTGATGCTGCGCCTGCGCGACAGCGAGGCGTCCGCCTACACCGAGCGCGACACGCCGATCTTCGTCGGGAAGCACGTGGCGATCCGCGAGGCGCTCGCCGCCCTCGACGGCGCCTCCGCCCGCGTCGAGGCGTAGGCCCGGACAGCCACTCGCCTTCGGGCGAGAGCACGCGCTCGTGCAAGTGAGGACTCCCAACTCGCTCGGCGTATAACTGACCCGTGCAGCGTGGGGGCTCCTTGTCGATGGCCGCCCTCGCGCTGGTGGTCATGGTGGCCGCCGGCTGCGGCTCGGGCGGATCGACTGCACGGATCACGCTTACGCACGATGGGGTCGGCACGCTAAGGATCAACCACAGCGATCGCGCTCAGGTGGTCGCGTTCGCTGGCAAGCCGACGTCGGAGTTTCGCGGCCCCATATACCGCGGGCAGCCACGGGTTGACGCCCTCTACTACGGCTGCGACTACACCACCCTCAAGTCCGCCAGGAGGGAGAACGGCAACTGCGGAACGATCTTCTGGCTTGACGCCCAAACGGGCAGGTTCGCGGACTTCTGGACACGCGATCCCCGCTACGCGACCTCGAGCGGAGTCGGCGTAGGTACCTCCACAGCTGCCGCCGAACGCGCGACCCATGTGACAGCGCAGTACGGCTGCGGTGGAGCGGCTCTAAGGCTGTTCGGGAGCCGGCTCCCGTACTCGGGTTTGGTGCTATGGGTTTCCGGCTCTCATCCCGGCCGGAAGGCTCGCGCAATCGGCGGCCGCATCTCCTACATCTGGCTCCTCGGCAATGACCGGGGTACTGAGCTCCAGTGCTGAGCCGGACGCCCGCGCACTAGCCGTCGTCGAGTGACATTCCCGAGCACTGGCTCAGGCGAACGTGTCCCCTCTCGACGTGACAACAGGGGGCGGCACTGACGTATAACGGTCGGATGCGACGCATTACCGGCGTGCTCGCGCTTCTTGTCTGCGCCTGCCTGGCCGCGGGCTGTGGTGGCTCGCACGCCCGCGTCTCTCTTCGTGTTGGCGGCCTTTCCAGGCCTCCTGCGTGGCTCACAAGAATCGTTGCCCGAGAGGCGAGACTTCTCGGCGACCGGTATCCGGGCTCGACCTCCTACACGTTGTCGAAGGAGAGAGACGCCGTCGAGACTTTCGGGGAGTTCACGACGCCGCCCGCCCCCGCCTGCAAGACCGGTTATTGCCCCGTACCGTTCCGGCTCCACGGTACGTCGCTTCGGCTCCTTATCTCGCCGCGCACCCACCGCATCCTCGGTGCCGCTCTCTCGACACGAATCGCAGGAGCTCAGGCACCCGAGATTGCGCGGCGCTCGAACCGGTTCCTTCACATCTTCCCCTCGCGCCCCGAGAAGGTGGCTTGCCTGATCCCACGCGGTGGCCACAATGCGGCCGCGCAGACGTTTCGTGGTCGCTGTACGACCGAGTTCGTCTCGTTCTCCCCGTACAACCGCAAGGTCGTCCCGGTCCGGTTCGAAGAACGTTGGCGGCACGGCGGCGGCCATGTGCAGCGCGCCGCGTGGATCGTGACGGTTCGGCGGCGAGACGGCCGCGTCGAGGCTACCCGCGTGATTGGCCAGCCACCCCAGCTCTGGAAATAGCGGCTTCGCGCACCAGTCCAGGTCGACCGGCGCTCGAGTGACATTCCGAGCACTGGCGCAGCCGAGTCCCGACCTCTGCGACCCGTAGAACGTCGCCTCGCTCCGGCCATCGATCCGGAGGACGCCGGAGAAATGTGATACCCGCCAACGGGCGGGGTATATAAGGCGGTCATGCGTCCCATCGCCATAACTCTGAGCCTCGTCTCAGCGATTGCTTTCACCGGAGCGGCAGCAGGGTCAGCGGCGACGTCCGCGTCCGGGCAGCTATCCGTCTATAGGCACGGTGGGGTGTCGTTCAGCTATCCGTCCGCGTGGAAGCATGTGAGCTGGTGCTGGGCAGGAACGATGAACCGGCCGTTGGTCGTGCTGACGACGGCTCGCACTGCCCCGACTTGCAATGACAAGACACCCTTTCCACCCGTCCAGCACCTGGGACGAAACGGCGTCTCCGTCTGGTGGGCGCAAGTCGGACGGCCCGGTATGAAGTGGCTCTCCATGGTCAAGGGCAGTCCGACCACCCGAGTCGGTGGTCAGCCCGCCCGTGCCGCAACCTTCATACCGACCTCGCAGGAGTGGCGGGCGACGGGATGCAAGGAGGCGGGAGGGAACTTTGCGCTAGTCACACAAGTTCGCCCTACCGACCTACCAAACACCTTTTACTGGATGACGGCTTGCCTACGTGGACCGCACCTTGCATCCAGCAAGGCTGCCGTGCGGAAACTGTTGGCCAGCGCCAGCTTCTCGAAGTAATCAGCCGCAGCCACGCTTCGGACGCTGGCTCGGGTGACATTCCCGAGCACTGGCGCAGCCGAGGAGCGGATCTCTCGGGGGTCCTCGGTAAAAGAAACGGTGCCTGTGCCGTGTCATGGTGAGTAGATGGTCGTTGACGCCGACATGACCGGCCGCTTGCGACACCGGACAAGCCGCCGGCTGGTCCGTACCGTCCCCCCTTACACCACCCTGCACCATCAGAGGCAGCGGCACGTTCGAAAACACATCCCAGGCGGCTCCGTAATGACCGGCAAATCGTAATAACAACGGCCGGGCTCCGCGCTTCGCCCTCGGGCGAGTTCCTCCACCCAGCGAGCGAAGCCGCAGGCTTCGCGAGCTACGAGTAGTGGTGCTGTTCGCGCCAGGTGCGGAACATCGCGAGGCCGCAGAGCGCGAGTGTGACGACGAAGGCGATCACCTCGAAGCCGTGCGCGCCGCCGTACCAGTAGACGCCCACGTCCGCGATCGCGACGACCGCGGAGCCGTAGAAGACCCACTGCGCACGCTGCGGCCACATCGAGATGCCTTCGCGCCGCTCGCGCCACATGAGGAAGACGAAGTACGCGATCGCGAGAAAGAACGCGATGCGCGCGAGGAGCAGGAGCACGAACAGCGTCTGGTAGAGCTGGAGCACGACGATCACTCCGGCGACCGCCGCGAGGATCAGCATGCCGCGGACGAACGCGCTGAGGCGGAGACCTCTCATCCGGTCATGTACGCCCGCACGGCGAGCGCTCCTGCGACGAGCGTCGCGCCCGTGAACCAGGCGAGCCGGCCGCGCCGGTCGGCGGGCGCGTAGAGCCATGGCGCGAGAACGGCGAGAAGCGCGAGCGTCCCGTACAGGTAGTGGAGCCGGTGGGGTGCGCGGTGGTGGCCGGAGAGGAGGAGCAAGCCGAGCCCGACCTGAGCGACGAGCACCGTCTGCGCGAGTGCGAGCAGGTGCGTGAGGATGCCGCGCGCCTCGCGGCGGCGGTAGTAGGTCCACGCTCCCACGGCGGCGGCGCCAAAGGTCACCGCGAGCACGAGGAATGCGATCGCATGGTGGACGCTCACCATCGCGGGGCGGAGCGTACCCCTCGGCGGGTACGTTCCCGGCGTGCACGCCTTCGGCGTCAGCAGCGTCGTCGAGCGCCTCCGCAGCGCTGGAGGCGGCTACGAGATCGTCCACGAGTCGCCCGGCGTCGAGCTCGGCGTCTACGTCCTCGTCGCTCCCGAGCCGGACCGCCAGCAGCCGCACGCCGACGACGAGGTCTACGTCGTGCTCGCGGGCAGCGGCGTCCTCGAAGTCGAGGGCGAGTCGGTCCCGGTGAAGGAAGGCGACGCAGTCTTCGTCGAGGCGGGAGCCGACCATCGCTTCAGCGCCTACGAGCAGCTCGCGGTGCTCGTGATCTTCGAGCGTGCGCGCGGCTAGCGCCATCGCGCTCGCCGGGGTCGCCCTCCTCGCCGGCTGCGGCGGCGGCGGGAGCGCGCCGCGCCGCCACGTCCACCTCACCTCGTTCGAGCGCCAAGGCAAGGCGCTCTTCGTCCACACGTGCGGCTCCTGCCACACGCTCGCCGGCGCGGGCACGAGCGGAATCGCCGGTCCGGCGCTGGATCAGCCCTGGGAGGCAAGCCGCGTCCGGGAGACGATCGCGGACGGTCCCGGCCTGATGCCTGCGGCGCTCCTCACCGGCACGGCGGCGGACGCCGTCGCGGCCTACGTCGCGGCGGCAACCGGCGGCTAGCGCCTAGCCCGATGCGCGCCGACTAGGCTGCGCAGCATGGTCCGCGAGGGAGATCCGGCGCCCGAGTTCACGCTGGAGAGCGACGCAGGCGAGCACGTCAGCCTCGCCGACCTGCGCGGCAAGCCGGTCGTCCTCTACTTCTATCCCAAGGACGACACGCCCGGCTGCACGACGCAGGCGTGCGGGATCCGCGACGCCTACGCGGAGTTCGAGAAGGCCGGAGCGGTCGTGCTCGGCGTCTCGCCGGACGGCGTCAAGAGCCACGTCAAGTTCAAGGAGAAGTACGAGCTGCCGTTCACGCTTCTCGCCGATCCCGAGCACGAGCTCGCCGACCGGTTCGGCGTCTGGGCAGAGAAGAAGTACATGGGCAAGACGTACATGGGCGTCAGCCGCTCGACGTTCGTGATCGGCCCGGACGGCACCGTCATCAAGGCCTTCCACGACGTCAAGCCGGCAACGCACGCCGACGACGTCCTTGCTGCTCTGGCCTAGTCGCCGCCCTGAGTTTCTGAGACTCTATTGGCGTGCTCGGGTGGTTCCTCTCCCTGTTCGGCCTCCGCCGGAAAGTCGAGGCCCAGCCGATCCGCGAGGAAGACGCGTACGCGCGCAGCTACGGCGACCGGGGCGGCGACATTCTCCATGTCGAGCGGCTACCCGATCCCGAGCCGCAGCAGATCCCGCGTCGCACGGGCGACATGACGGGCGAGCTGCTGCGTCGCGCCTTCGAGTCGAAGCTCGACTCGCGCGGCAAGAGCTCCACAGCTGCCTGAGCGGAGTGCGGCCGGGTTATGCGGATGAGAGGACTTGAACCTCCACGAGCCGAAGCCCACACGGACCTGAACCGTGCGCGTCTACCAATTCCGCCACATCCGCGCGGACGGTCAGTGTAGCCGGGCATCCTGGCGCGCCGAACCGCGCAAACGCGCGTACCATGCGCCGTTTGCGGCGCCCGGTCCTCCTTCTCTCGCTCCTTCTCGCGGCCGTCTTCGCGCTGCTGGCCGGCGGCAGCTCGGCCGCGCCGGCACCAGCCGGCGGCAGGCTCGTCGAGGTCGTGGTGACGTTGCCGCGAGCCCCGCTCACGCTCGCGGTCGTCCGCGACCGGACGCTCGCCGCCGCCGTCCGAGAGAAGCACTCGCTCGACGTCCGCGCTCCGGCCGCCGTCTCCTACCTGCGGTCGCTCGCGTCCGCGCAGGAGGCATTCACGACGCGGCTCGCCGTGCACGTGCCTGAGGCGAGGGTGGACTGGCACTACGGCGTCGCGCTCGACGCCGTTTCCGTCGTCCTCCCCGCCTCGCAACTCGCGCGTCTCCGCGCGCTCCCCGGCGCGGCGGTCTGGCCGACGGTCACCTACCACTCGCTCGGCGC
>JBOGZU010000014.1:0-55698 GCA_050697455.1 Gaiellaceae bacterium
CTCGACGCCCTCGGCGTCGAGCGTCTCGACCGCATCGGCCGCGCGCGCTACGAGAGACTCGGCGTCCTCGTGCGGGGCAAAGTCGGCGAGCACCCAGTCGGCAAGAGGCCGCGGATCGCCGCGCTCGGGCCGCCCCACTCCGACGCGCAGCCGCAGGAACTCCTGTGTCTTCAGATGCTGCGCAATCGAGCGAAGGCCATTGTGGCCGGCGAGCCCGCCGCCTAGCCGAAGCTGGAGCCGCCCGAGCTCGAGATCGCTCTCGTCATGGATCACGAGCACCGCCTCGGGCGCGACCTTGAAGAACGCTGCCGCAGCGCCGACCGAGCGCCCGGACTCGTTCATGTACGTCTCGGGCTTCAGAAGCGCGAGCTTGTGGCCCTCGAGCCTGATCTCCGCGATACGCCCGGAGAATTTCGAGCGCCACGAGCCGTCGTGCCGGCGCACGAGCTCGTCTACGACCATCGCCCCGACGTTGTGCCGGTTGCGTGCGTACTCGCGGCCCGGATTGCCGAGACCGACCACGAGCAGGTCGAGGGAAGAACCGGAACGGCGCGGCCAGAGGCGCACCGGCAGAACCTAGCCCTCGTCGGAGCCCTGGTCGCCGGAAGCTTCCGCCTCCGACTCGCCCGAAGCCTCGGCGCCACCTTCGGCGGCCTCGCCCTCGGCGCCTTCCTCGCCCTCTTCGCCCTCGGCGCCTTCCTCGCCCTCCGCAGCCTCCAGCGCGGCGAGCTCCTCCTCGGTGGGCTCGGGCACGACTTCCTTCGTCGGCGCGGTGATCGTGGCGACGACCATCTCGGGATCGTCGAGAAGCGTTGCGCCCTCGGGCGCGCGAAGGTCGGAGATGCGGAGCGTGGCACCGATCTCCATCCCCGCGACGTCGACCTCGATGTGCTCGGGAACCTCGAGCGGCAGCGCCTCGACGGTCACCTCGCGCAGCGGCTGCGAGAGCACGCCGCCCTCGCGCACGCCCGGCGCGTCCTCGCCACCGACCAGGTGGACGGCGACCGAAGCGTTGATCGTCTGGTCGAGCCGCACCTCCTGCAGGTCGACGTGCGTGACGCCGCCCCGCACCGGATCGACCTGGTACTCCTTGAGAATGGAGGCGTGGGTGGAGCCCTTGCCGTCGATCTCGACGTCGAGGATCGAGTGGAGACCGGCGGAGCCGGTCAGGGCGCGGCGCAGCTCGCGCTCGGCGATGCAGATCGCGACGGGCTCGCCGCTGCCGTAGAGAACGCCCGGGACGATGCCCTGCAAGCGCAGGCGCCGCGACTCGGCGGAGCCGAGGCTCTCGCGCTGCGTGACGACGAGCTTTGTCCGTTCTCCGGCCATTCCGGCGGCGGAGTGTAGCCGAGTAGCGCTCCGGTACCGTCCGCCCGATGGACTTCTCGGAGATCCTCGCGGGCTGGGACGGCGAGCACGCTGTCGTCCGCCACGACGACGAGAGCGGCGCTTGGATGTTCGTCTGCATCCACTCGACCGCACGCGGGCCGGCCGGCGGCGGCACCCGGATGCGCGTCTATCCCGCGCCTGCCGAAGGGCTCGCCGACGCGATGCGGCTCTCGGGCGCGATGACGTGGAAGATGGCGGCGGCCGGGTTGCCGCGCGGCGGCGGCAAGGCGGTGCTCGCGGTGCCGGAGCTGCCGAGCGGCGAGGCACGCACGCGATTGCTGCGCCGGTACGGGAAGCTCGTCGACTCGCTCGGCGGCAGCTATCGCACCGCGGGCGACATGAACATCTCGCCCGCCGACCTCGACGTCGTCGCCGAGACCTGCCGCTGGGTCTACGGGACGACGCACGGCGGCGGCGACAGCGGCCGCGGCACCGCGCGCGGCGTCCTGCACGGGATCCGCGCGACGGTCGAGCAGGTCTTCGGCTCGCCTGATCTCAACGGGCGGAGCGTCCTCGTGCAGGGAGCGGGCGCCGTCGGCGCGACCCTCGCGCGCGAGCTCGCGGAAGGCGGCGCGCGCGTTCTCGTCAGCGACGTCGACGAGGCACGAGCCGCCGCGACGGGCTGCGAAACGGTGCCGCTCGAAGCGGCGCTCGAGACCGAGGTGGACGTCTACTCGCCGTGCGCGGTCGGCGGCACGCTCAGCGCGGAGACGATCCCGCTCCTCAACTGCCGCGCGATCGCGGGCTGCGCGAACAACCAGCTCGCCGAGCCGGACGACGCACTGCGCCTCCACGAGCGCGGCATCCTCTACGCGCCCGACTACGTCGTCAACGCGGGCGGGATCATCCAGCTCACCGGCCTCGAGGACGAGAACTGGAACGAGGGGCAGCTGGAGGAAGCGCTCTCGGGCATCGGCGACACGCTGCGCGCCCTGTTCGCCGAGGCGGAGGCGGCGAAGATCACGCTCGCGGAAGCAGCCGACCGCCTCGCCCGCCGCCGCGTCGCCGAAGCCGCCGGCTAGCTGCAGCTCGAGATCAGGGTCGGCTTCGAGCCGTCGACCGGCACGCGCCAGGTCGACCAGCACTTCTGAGTGCTCGGCACCGAGTTGGCGACAAGCTCGCTCGAGTCCGGCGACCACGCGGCCGTCGGCGCGTAGTGGAGCGAGAGAAGGGTGCGCACCTTCCGCGTCGCGACCTCGACGACGGCGAGTTTGCCAGTCGATCCCTTGCCCATCTCGAAGGCGACGTAGCGGCCGTCGGGCGACCACCCGAACACGTTCTGGACGTTGCGCGCGACGAGAACCCGGCTCTTGCCGCCCCCGGCCGAGATCAAGCGCAGCGCAGCCGTCGCCCCCGCGGGAACGACGTAGGCGATCTTCCCGCCCGTCGGCGACCACAGCGGCTGCCGGCCGACTTTCACCAGCTGCCGCAGGTCGCGGCCGTTCGTCTTCGCCGTCCAGACGCCGAACGCCTTCCCGGACTCGTCGGACGCGTAGCGGTCGAAGGCGACCCGCGTGCCGTCGGGCGAGAGGCTCGGATCGACGTTGTCGAGCTTCTTTCCGCCGGCCGTGCCCACGACGGCTCCCGTTTGCGCGTCGAGGATCGTCACGGGCGCTGCACAGGTCAGGCAGGAGGGGTAGTACTGCTCGGTCGCGATGCGAGCTCCGGCTGGATTGGTGACGACGGAAACGGCGTTGGGCCGGGCGATCTTCTGCGGCTTGCCGCCGGGCGTGATCCGGAAGATGGCTCCGTCCCGCAGGTAGAGGAGTCCGCTCTGCGGCCAGGCGATCACGTCGGGCGGGTCGGGGCACGTGCCGGTGCACACCGTGTAGCGGAGCGGCTGGACGTTCGTCCCGTCGCCCTTCATCGTGCAGAGCGCCTGCAGGATGTCGTTCGGGTTGCGATGACCGGTCGGCGCCGGCCAGCGCCTGCCGTAGTACGCGATCTCCGTCCCGTCCGGCGACCAGATCGGCTGGCTCACCTGCCGGCACGGCGAAATGCTCGTGGAAGAGGCCCGACTCGTGGACGCGACGAGCGCGAGGAGGACGACGGCCCCTATGAGAACGCGACGGAACATGACGAAAGCGTACGGATCGCCACTAATGGCGCTCTAACGGGGGCTAGAAGAGCTGGTTCTCGCCGCCGAAAATCGCCGAGACCGAATCGTCGGCGAAGACGTTCATGATCGCCTCGGCGAGGAGGCCCGAGACGCTGAGGACGGTCATGTTGTCGGGCCTGTTGCGCGGATCGGTCGGGATGCTGTCGGTGACGACGATCCGGTCGATCTCCGACTTGCCGAGCTGCTCGAGTGCGGCGTCGGAGAAGAGCGCGTGCGTGACGAAGACGTTGACCTCCTTCGCGCCGTGCTCCTTCAGCGCCCGCGCGCCGGCGATCAGCGTGCTGCCGGTCGTCGAGACGTCGTCCCCGACGATCGCGATCTTGTCCCGCACCCGGCCCGTCACCTCCGTCACCTCGACGCGGTCGGCGGCGACGCGCATCTTGTGCATGATCGCGAAGCTCGCCTCGATCATCTCCGCGAAGCGCACGGCGTGCTTCGCACGGCCGGCGTCGGGCGCCACTGCGACGACTCCGTCACCCGTCAGCCCGAGATCGCGGAAATGCGTCGCGAACAGCTGCAGCGCGGTCATGTGGTCGACCGGGATCGTGAAGAAGCCCTGGATCTGCCCCACGTGGAGATCCATCGTCAGGACGCGGTCGACGCCCGCGATCTGGAGCATGTCGGCCACGAGGCGCGCCGAGATCGGCTCGCGCGGCTTCGCTTTGCGGTCCTGGCGCGAGTAGGGGAACCACGGGATCACCGCCGTGATCCGCTTCGCGGATGCAAGCTTCGCCGCCTGGATCATGAGGACGAGCTCCATCAGGTTCTTGTCCACCGGCGGGGCGCCCGTCTGGACGATGAAGACGTCGGCGCCGCGGATCGACTCGAGATAGCGGCAGTACGTCTCGTCGTTCGGGAAGGTGCTCAGCTCGACGTCGCCGAGCTCCACGCCGAGCTTCCCGGCCATCGCAAGCGCGAGCTCCGGATGGGAGCGGCCGGAGAAGACCATCAGCCGCTTCTGCGGCCCGCGGACGATGAAGTGCTCGGGAGCGGCTTCGCTCGTCACGAGGCTTCCTTCGAGCCCGGGCAGGGCCAGCTCAGTCGCCGTCGGGGTTTCCATGCTTCTCGTAGACCCAGCCTTCCTTCGTGTCCTGACGAGGCGCGAACCCGGCGAGCGAGCCGGGAGGCACATTCTCCGTGATCACCGCACCAGGCGCAATCCACGCGTCATCCCCAATCTCGACGGGAGCGTCGAAAACATTGTCGACACCGGTCCTGACGTTACGGCCGATCTTCGTCCGCGCCTTGGGTTGACCGGGCTCGTGCTTGAAGTTGGCGGTGATGTTGCCGGCCGCGACGTTCGTCTCCTCGCCGACGTCCGCATCGCCTATGTAGGAGAGGTGCGGGATCTTCGTGCCGGCCCCGACGATCGCGTTCTTGAGCTCGACGAAGGTGCCGATCTTCGCGCCCGCGCCGACCTCGGTGACGGGGCGGATGTAGGCGAACGGGCCGATCTCGACGCCGGTCGCGATTCGCACCTCGCCGCAGATCACCGTGAACGGATGGACGACGACGTCCGCCTCGATCTCGACGCCGGCGTCGATCCAGGTGGAAGCGGGGTCGTCGATCGTCACGCCCGCGAGCATGTGCGCCTCGTTGATTCGGTCGCGGAGACGGGCTGCGACCTCGGCCAGCTCGGCGCGCGTGTTGACGCCGTCCGCCTCGAGCGGGTCGTCTGCGAGCTGGACGGCGCACGTCTCGCCGTCGCCGACGAGAAGGCCGAGCGTGTCGGTGACGTAGAGCTCGCCCTGCGCGTTGTGCGGGTCGAGCCGCTCGAGCGCCGGCCAGAGCTTGTCGGCGCGGAAGACGTAGATGCCGGAGTTGACCTCGCCGAGCGCGAGCTCATCGGGTGAGGCGTCACCGGCCTCGACGATCCCTGCGAGCCCGCCCGCGCCGTCACGCACGATCCGGCCGTACGCGCCGGCGTCTGCGGGCTCGAACGAGAGGACGGTCGCCGCCGCGCCGGCGGCACGATGAGTCTCGACCAGCGCGGCGATCGTCTCGGGCCGCAGCGCTGGCACGTCGCCGTTGAGCACGAGAACGTCACCGTCGTAGCCGGCGAGCGCCTCGCGCGCGCAGCGCACGGCGTCCCCCGTTCCGAGCGGCTTCTCCTGCACGACGACTTCGACCCCGGCGAGGAGATCGCGGCTCAGTGGCGAGGCCACGACCACGACCCGCTCGACCCCGGCGCCCCGGGCGGCCGCGACGACCCAGTCCACCATCCTCCGGCCCAGCAACGGGTGCAGGTGCTTCGGCGTCGCGCTCTTCATGCGCGTGCCGATACCGCCGGCCATGACAACTGCTGCGAGTTGATCCGCCATGTCAGGAATAAGTGGCTGGGGCGCCAGGATTCGAACCTGGGATCACGGGACCAAAACCCGTTGCCTTACCACTTGGCTACGCCCCAGGGCGCCCACAACTCTAGCGGCGCTGGAGCAGCAGGAGGCCAAGGGCGACGAGCGCGAAGATCACGAGAAGCACGATCAGCGCGCCGATGATGATGTAGCCGGCGGCGACGAGAATCGTTGCTCCGAGCTGCGAGGCGGCGAGCAGCCAGGCGAGCTCGTGGAGGAAGTTCGAGCGCGTCCGCTCCGTCGTGAACCGGTAGAGCATGAGGCTCGCGAAGGCGATCGCCGCGACGACGATGATCGTCGCGATGTGGAGCCCGTGCGTGGACCAGATGAGTACCGCCTCGAGCACGGCGACCCACAGGACGATCCGGACGCGATGCCGGTGGAGCCAGCCGGTCGGCCCGCGCGAGCCCTCGATCGCGTGTGACGCCATCTGCGTCAACCGTACCAGGCCGGCGGCGCGAGCCAGGTCCGGCCGAGCCGGCTCAGAGAGCGGCGCGCGGAGTCGGCGTCGGAGCGCTGGGTGAACAGTCCGTAGAGGGCGGGACCGGCGCCGGAGACATCGGCGCGAAAGGCTCCGGCGGCGCGCAACTCGTCGGCGAGCGGCGAGCTCGCAAGGTCGTTCGGCGGCAGCGCGGCGAGGTCGCGCGAGTGCTCGACCTTGGCGAGCGCGTCTAGGAGTTCCCGGCGGCGCTCCTCCCAGCCGGCGGCGCCGTTGCGTTCGTCGAACGCTGCGTAGACGTCTGCGGTCGAGCTCTTCGTTGCGCCCTTCGGCAGCAGGACGACGACCCAGAAGTCCTGCGGCAGATCGACGAGCTCGAGCTCGCTCCCGTCGCCCGAGCCGAGCTGCGGCCCTGGCGCGAGAAAGAACGGCACGTCGGCCCCGATGCCCGCCGCGATCTCGGCCAGCGGCGCGGGCGGGAGCGGCTCGGCGAGTGTCTCGTTGGCGAGCCGGAGCGCCGTCGCAGCGTCGGAGCTGCCGCCGCCGAGGCCGGCCGCGAGCGGGATCGTCTTCTCGATCTTGACGCGCCAGCTTGGCTCGACGCTCGCGGCTGCGGCGAGCCGCTCGAGCGCTGCCCGGACGAGTGTGTCCTCGGCGAAGCCGTCGATCCGGAGGGCGGGCGCCATGTCGATCTGGATGCGATCGACGAGGTCGATCCGCTGCAGGAGCGTCAGCACTTCGTGCTTGCCGTCCTCCCGCGTTGGCCCGACCACGAGCGCGAGGTTGATCTTTGCCGGCGCCGGCGCGCGCTTCACCGCAGCGCCTCCGCAAGCGCGAGGAACTCGGCGGGCGCGAGCGCCTCGGCGCGCGCGTCAGGCGAGCGGCCGAGTGTGGCAAGCGCCTCCGCTGCGCACTCGCGAGAGGCGAGGCCGGCGAGCGCGAGCGAGTTGGGCAGCGTCTTCCGGCGGTGCGCGAACGAGGCCGCGACGACGTTCTTCACGTGCCCGAACTCGGCCGGCAGCTCGGTGCGCCGGAAGGCGACGAGCGCCGAGTCGACGTTCGGCGGCGGCCGGAAGACCGTCCGCGAGACGGGATGGAAACCCACCTTCTCCGTCGCGAGCTGGACGAGGACGGAGACTGCGCCGTAGTCCTTCGTCCCCGGCTCGGCGAAGAACCGGTCGGCGACCTCCCGCTGCACCATCACACACCAGAGATTCAGGTTCGGGAGCCCGGCGAGACTCTCGACGACGAGCGGCGTCGCGACGTTGTACGGGAGGTTCGCTACGAGCTTCGTCGCGTCTTGCGGCAACTCGAGCCGGAGCGCGTCGCCGAAGACGACGTCGACGTTCGCGGCGAGGTCGCGTAGCTCCGGCTCGAGCTCGCGGTCGATCTCCACTGAGTGAACCTGCCGGACGCGCTCGGCGAGGTAACGCGTCAGGACTCCCTGCCCGGGGCCGATCTCGAGCACGACGTCCTCCGGCCCGAGCTCGGCAAGCCGCTCGATCACGCCGAGGATGTTCGGGTCGGCCAGGAAATGCTGGCCGAACCGCTTCTTCACAGCCCGAAGCATGCGGTCGCGTTGGCCTCGATCTGGCGTTCGAGCTCGGCCGGCTCCTCGCCGCGCGCGCGGGCGAGCGCTTCGAGCGTGTGCATGACGTACGCGGGCTCATTGCGCTTGCCGCGGACGGGCTGTGGCGCGAGGTACGGCGCGTCGGTCTCGGCGAGTATCCGGTCGGCCGGCACCTGCGTGGCGGCGAGGCGGAGGTCGACCGCTTTCGGGAAGCTCGCGTTGCCGGCGAACGAGACGTACCAGCCGCGCTCGAGCGCGGCCGGCAGCAGGTGCGGAGAGGAGAAGCAGTGGAGGACGACCACCCCGTCGTGGCCCGCAAGCGCCGCGAGCGTGTCCTCGTCGGCGGCACGCGTGTGGATCACCACCGGCTTACCGATGTCGGCGGCCATCGAGAGCTGCGACTCGAAGAGGCGGAGCTGGGCCTCGCGTGGCGCGTAGTCGCGGAACCAGTCGAGCCCGATCTCGCCGACGGCAACCGCCTTCGGATGGTTCTGCATGCGGCACACCTCGCGTACCGCACCAGGGTCGACGCTGCCGGCTTCGTGCGGATGAATGCCGAGGATCGCGTAGACGCCGTCGTACCGCTCCGCGAGCGCGAGCGCGCGACGGCTGTCCTCGACGTCGGTGCCGACGGTGAGGATCCGCGTCACGCCGGCCTCCGTGGCGCGCGCGATCGCCTCTTCCGGATCGTCGAGCGCGGCGATGTGCGCGTGCGTGTCGATCACGCCGTGGTCACGCGGCGGCTTGCGGCAGCTCGATGCGCGGGAAGAGCGGCGCCGCCGCGGCGATCCCGTCGACCTCGTCGGCGACGCCGTTCCGCACCCGCTCCCACGAGAGATCGCCGCTCTGGTTGAGCGCGGCGAGGATGTGCGGCGAGGTCTCGGGCAGGAACGAAGCGAGCGCCACCGCCAGCGCCGTCAGCCCGTCGACGAGGTTGTAGAGGACGCCGTCGAGCCGGGCGGCGTTCGCCTCGTCCTTCGCGAGCTGCCACGGCGCCTCGGCCGTCACGTACTGGTTGAGCGCACGGACTCCGTCCCAGACGGCGTCGAGGGCACGGGTCACGTCGAAGCGAGGCGGATCGAGCAGCGCCGCGACCTCGGCTCCGAGCGCCGCGAGATCGACCGGAGGCTCGGCGTCCCCGCGCCGGAGAGAGCCATCGCGGTACTGCGCGATCATCGCGGTGGTGCGGGAGAGGAGGTTGCCGAGGTCGTTGGCGAGCTCGTTCTCGTACCGCTCGCGGATGCCGTCGACGGAGGCACTGCCGTCCTGCCCGAACGAGACCGCGCGCGCCATCCAGTAGCGAACGGCGTCGGCCCCGTAGATGTCGATGAGCTCGAGCGGCTCGACGATGTTGCCGAGCGACTTCGAGATCTTGCGGTCGTCGAGCAGGAGATGGCCGTGCACGAAGAGGAACTGCGGCAGCTCGTAGCCCGCGGAGAGGAGCATCGCCGGCCAGTAGACGCAGTGGAAGCGGACGATCTCCTTGCCGAGCAGGTGGTGGGCGGCGGGCCAGTAGCGCTCGCGGAGGTCCTCGCCCTCGCGCGCGTACGTGAGCGCGCTGAGGTAGTTGACGAGCGCGTCGGCCCAGACGTACGCGACCTGGCTCTCGTCCCACGGCAGCGGAATGCCCCACGGCTGGCCGGCGCGGGAGATGCTGAAATCCCGCAGGCCGCCCGCGATGAACGAGCGCGCCTCGTTGTACCGGAAGTCCGGCCGGACGAGATCGGGCCGTTCGTCGTAGATCGCGAGCAGCCTGTCCTGGTATGCGGAGAGGCGGAAGAACCAGTTCTTCTCCTCGATCCACTCCGGCTTGGTCAGGTGCTCTGGGCAGCGCCCGTCCGGAGTCAGCTCGTCCTCGGTCTTGAACGCCTCGCAGCCGACGCAATAGAAGCCGGCGTAGATGTCCTGGTAGATGTCGCCGTTGTCGTACAGCCGCTGCAGGAACTCGCGGACGAAGCTCTTGTGCCCCTCGTCGCTCGTGCGGATGAAGAAGTCGATCTCCGCGTTGAGGCGCTGAGGCAGATCGCGCCAAGGGACGGCGATGCGATCCGCGTACTCCTGCGGCTCCAGCCCCTGCTCCTGCGCAACCCGCCAGACCTTCGTCGCATGCTCGTCGACGCCCGTGAGATAGAAGGCGTCCGCGCCGCGCTGCTTCTGGTGGCGGACGAGCATGTCGCCGATCGCCGTCGTGTACGCATGGCCGATGTGCGGCGTCGAGTTGACGTAGTAGATCGGCGTCGTCAGGTAGAAGCGCATCCGCCCATGATACGAACGACCACTGTGCGGATTCCGCTATTTCAAGCGGCGCGACGCATGTCGTTCTCCTCGGGCGGGACGGCGCGGAGCGCGGTGACGCACGACGACGGCGGGCGGAGCGTGCGCCGGCGCAGTCGCAGGAACGCCGTTGCGAGCGCGGCAAGTGCCGCGACGAGCCCCGGCCCCGCGCCGAGCGCGAGCGGCACGAGGGCGGGCGTCGGCGTTGCTTGAAGCGGCGGTGCCACGGAAGCGGCAGGCCGATCACGGCTCGGCTCTTCGAGCGGTCGCCGCAGCGTCAGACCTTCGGTGACCGGCCTGGCCGTCGGGCGCCTCGCGTCGCGAGCCCGGCGCTTGGTGATCGTCGTGCGGGATCGGGTCCGTATCGCGGGCGGCGCCGCGGGTCGACTGCGAACGACGAGGCCGGCACCGCCGGAGGCAGCGGTCGGCGCAGCGACGGCCGGCGCAGGCTCCGAGACCGGCGCCGGAGTCGGCGTCGGTGCGGGAGCAGAGCTCGAACCGTCCCCGGCTCCGGCGGAAGCCGACGAGCCTCCGGTCGATCCCTCGGGAGGCGCGGCCAGCGCAGGCAGCAAGCCGAGCGGGTCGAGATAGCCGTTCGCGTCGGAGGTCGAGCGGATGCCGAGATGGACATAGGGCACCGTCTCCTCGCGAGTGCCGGTCGGTCCGACCGTGCCTATCACCGCGCCCTCGGCGACAGTCGCGCCCTTCGCAACCGCGATCGAGCCGAGGTGCGTGAGCGTGACCGAGTAGCCGTCGCGCGTCTCGATGGTCAGGCACTTTCCGCTCGTCGGCACGGAGCCGGCAAAGCTCACCGTTCCGTTCGCCGGGGCGACGACCGGACCTCCCATCGAAGGGGCGCCGATGTCGATGCCGCGGTGCTGTCCGGCGGCGTACGGATGAGCCGGGTCGTAGCTGAACGGCTGCAGCACAGGTCCCTGCACCGGCCAGCTCCAGGCTTGCGCGACGGGCGCCCAGAGAAGGAAGGCTGCCGTAATCGTTGTCAGCTTGAGCAACACAGTCGGCGGACTGTAGCGGCCGCGTCAGGCGTTGTCAAATCTGCTTACAGCGAGGCCTTGTAGAGCCGGTTCCGCGCTACGCCGGTGAGGCGCGAGACGATCTCCGCGGCGCTCTTGCGCGGCACTCCGGCAGCGACGAGCTCGGCGACGGCTGCAAGCGCCACGTCCTCATCCCCAACGCGCGCCGATCCCGGGCCGAGCACGAGCGTGATCTCGCCTTTGGGCGGCTGGGAGAAGCGCTCGGCGAGCTCGGCCGCCGTCCCGCGCGCGACCTCTTCGAAGCGCTTCGTCAGCTCGCGGCACACGGAGACCTCCCGCTCGGGCCCCACCGCAGCAGCCAGTGAGCGCAACGTCGCCGGCAGACGCTGTGGCGACTCGAACGCGACCGCGGGCCACGGCCAGCCCACGAGCTCGCCCCATAGCCTCGCCAGAGCCTTTTCCCCGCGGGGCAGGAAACCGAGGAAGCGGTACTGCCCGCCGACGAGGCCCGACGCGACCAACGCCGTCTCGACCGCCGACGGCCCCGGCAGGACGGTGACCTCGACACCGGCCTCCAACGCCGCGCGTACGAGCCGCCCGCCCGGGTCGGAGACGCCCGGCATGCCCGCGTCGGAGACGAGCGCGACGCGTTCCCCCGCCTCGAGCCGCGGCAGCAGCTCCGCCGTCCGCTGCGCCTCGTTGTGCTCGTGGTACGAGAGGAGACGGGCGTCGATGCCGTGCCGCTGCAGAAGCCCGCGCGTGTGGCGCGTGTCTTCGCAGAGGACGACGTCGGCCGCGGCGAGCTCGGCGAGCACGCGGAGCGTGACGTCCTCGAGGTTCCCGATCGGCGTCGCGCAGATCGCGAGCGGCATCAGAGAGCGAAGGTTTGGACTTCGCGCCAGTGGTCTCCACCGGCGCGCTCGTAAAGGACGACGGACTCCGCGCGCGACCGCAGCGGCAGGAGCGGCTCGAGCAGGGTTTCGGTCTCGTCGAGCTGACCCTGCGCGACGCTGAGGTGCGGAACGATCGTGTCGAAGCTGCCGCCGTAGGGCTGGTGATCCGGCCAGCGCTCGACCATCGCCTCCGTCATCGCGACGAACGGCTCGCCCGGCTCGGGTGCGAGCCAGAGCGTGCCGGGGAAGCGCTCCAGGCGCGCGAACGTCACGTCAAACGCTCCGAACGGCGCCAGCACGTCGCCGATCGCCGAGACGTCGTCCGGGCACGGAAAGAGAACGGTCACGTGCGGGGGCAGATCGTTGGCGATCCCGACCGGCTCGACGAGCCCCGGGAACGGGACGACGAGCGCATGCTCAGGCGGCATCGAGCGCCTCGAAGCCGACGAAGGCGGCGCCGATCAGGCCGGCCGCCGTCCCGAGCTCGGCTTTCGCGAGCCGGAAGCCGTCGCGCATCGGCTCGAGCGCTTCGCGCCGCGCGCGTTCCTCCGCCGGCCCGCTCAGGTAGTCGAAGGCCGCGACGCCGAAGCCGCCGCCGAGCAGGACGAGCTCGGGCGCGAACATGTTCACGAAAGAGCCGATGCCGGAGCCGAGATAGCCGGCGAGCTCCTCCAGCAGCTCCTTTGCGTTCTTGTCGCCCTCGTTCGCCAGCCGGACGAGGCGGTGCGCGTCGGCTGACGGCCCGAGCGCCTCGCGCGCGGCCGCCGTGGCTGCGCTCCCGCTCACGTACGCCTCGAGATGGCCGCGGCCCGTGCAGGCACCCTGGCATGGCCGGCCGTCGTGGACGATAACGACGTGACCGAGCTCGACGCCGGCGCCGTTGCCGCCGCGGAACGGCGCGCCGCCGGAGACGACCCCGCCGCCGACTCCCGTCCCCAGCGTCAGCATCAAGAGGTCGTCCACCCCGCGCCCGGCACCCGCACGCCACTCGCCGATCGCAGCCGCGTTCGCGTCGTTGTCGAGGCCGACGGGCAGCCCGAACCGCTCGTGCATCCGGTCGCGCAGCGGCGCGTTCTCCAAAGGAAGGTTGACGCAGCGCACGACGACGCCGCGTTTGGCGTCGATCGGGGACGGCGCGCCGAAGCCGACCGCGGCGACGGAATCGTCCAAAAGCTCCGCTACCGCCGCCTCGAGCTCGGCGAGGACGTGCTCCTGCGAGTCCTGCGGAGTCGCGCGCTCGTGGCGGCGCACGACCGTCCCGTCGCGGGTCACGACCCCGGCGAGGATCTTGGTGCCGCCGAGGTCGACGCCGATGGCGTGGAGGGCTTCCACTGTGGGTACCGTAATTGCCCGGATGGGCACCTCCGAGGAGAAGCCGTACCGCGTCTATCGGGGTGGCCGGGACAAAGGGAACGTGCCGCTGGATCGGCGCGATCGGGAGGCGCGGCGGGCTCGCCGTGGCGACCCCGAGGGACCGGAGAAGGGCAGCGGCCGGATCACGCGGAAGAGCAACCGCCGCCGGCTCTGGCTCGGCTGGACGTGGCGCCGCTGGTCGCTCGTCACGATCCTCGGCCTCCTCGTCCTTCTCGTCATCTGGAGCGTCGCGGGCTACCTCTCCGTCTCGAGCGGCGTCAGCGCGGCGAACGCGCGCGTGCCGAAGGGCGTGCACGCCGTGCTCGCGCCCGACGTCGGGCTCCTCTACTCGAACCCGACCAACATCCTCCTCGTCGGCACCGACCACGCGACCGGGAAAGGATCGCAGGGACGCAGCGCCGACCAGCATTCCGACTCGCTCACGCTCCTCCGCACCGAGCCCGGTCGCGGCCGCCTCGTCTATCTCTCGATCCCGCGCGACCTGCAGACGACGATCCCCGGCTACGGCGACCAGAAGATCAACGCGGCGATGCAGCTCGGCGGCGCGAAGCTCGCGGTCAAGGCGATCGACCAGCTACTCGGCAAGTCTCTGCAGATCAACCACGTCGTCTTCGTCGACTTCAACCAGTTCGAGAAGCTCATCGACGCGGTCGGCGGGATCACCGTCGACGTGCCGGAGAACATCCTCTCCAACAAGTTCGACTGCCCGTTCGCCGCGAATCGGTGCGCGACCTGGAAGGGCTGGCGCTTCCACAAGGGGCCGACGCACATGACCGGCCACCAGGCGCTGATCTTCTCCCGCGTCCGCGAGAACCAGCTCCCCGGCGGCGGATCGTTCACCGACTTCACCCGCCAGCACGACCAACAGATCGTCGAGCAGGCGACCCTGGCGAAGCTCTCGAGCCCGTCGCTCTTCTTCTCCCTGCCGTTCAGCGGCGGCTCTCTGCTCCAGCCGATCTCGACGGACCTGTCGACGTGGCAGCTCATGCAACTCGCGTGGGTGAAGTTCCGTTCCTCGACGGCGAGCGACCTCCACTGCCGGCTCGGCGGGACGGCCGAGCAGATCGGCGGCCAGGACTTCATCGTCGGCGGCGAGCAGAACATCGCGGTGCTGGACGAGGTGCTCGGGAACTCCGCGCCTCAGCCGCCCGCGGCCGGGAACCTCTACGCGCCCGGCTGCGTCGTCGGCTCTTCCGCGGGCCTGCTGAAGTGACGATTCGCCGCTCGGCGGCGTACGTTCAGTGAGATGACGTCGCTCGCGCGACTCCTTGTCGCTCTCCTGGCGGGGCTCACGCTCCACACCGCGCCGGCGCATCCGAACGGCGCGACCGTGCCGCGGGAGACGCGGGTGATCGCCATCCGCAGCGCCGCCGACGTCTCCACTCGGGTGACGCAGACTGCCGCGGTACGGCAGATCGTTCGCTGGTTCAACGCGCTGCCGCGATTCGTTCCGCGTCCGTGTCCTCCTCCCGTGCGAAAGCCGCCGACCGTGACCTTCGTCTTCCGCGGCGCCGGCGACTCGTTCCTCGGGCGTGCGGCCGACCACGCGCCGGGCAGCTGCAGCGGCTCGGTGGACTTCAGCAACGAGGGACAGGTCAAGTACGCGCCGCTCGCCGATGACGACTTCGTCGCGCGTGTGACGCGGCTGCTCGGCGTGAGCTTCGACCCGAGCGCGAGGACGGCCGAGCACGAGCGCCTGGCCCGGCAGGACGCGCGGAGCCTCCTCGGTCTCGTCGATCTGCCGCGCGGCAGCCGGCGGCTGACGACTCCGCCGGACAAGCGCCTGCGCAACGCGGTGACGAGTCCCGGCACGACGGCCCTCGTCGACCGGCACCGCATCTGGAAGGTGCACGAGTCCGTCGACGCGGTCGTCGCCTTCGAGCATGCGCACCGGCCCGCGGGCTCGCGAGAGACCGGCGCCGGCACGAGCGACTGGGGGCCGTCCCCATCCGAGAGCCTGCAGTTCTCGTTCCCGGCGCTTTCAGGCCGGGTCTCGTCGCGCGAGCTCGTCGTGAACATGGTTCCGCTCGCGAACGGCTCGACGGGGATCCGGGTCGACGCGCAAGACATCTGGGTCGTGGTGCGGATGCCGAGCGAGTCGGTGCCGGCCGGCGTGCGCGAGATCGAGATCGGGAATCCGGCGCTGCTCACGATCCATCGGATCACCAAGCCGGCGCAGGTACGGAAGATCGTCCGCTGGTTCGACGCGTTGCCTCTCGCCCAACCGGCAACGTACGCCTGCCAATTCCTCACCGGTCCGCGCGAGACGATCACGTTCGTCGGCGCAGGCGGAAAAGTGCTGGCGCGGGCCGGCGTTCTCTACAACCGCGGCATCTCGACGCCGTGCAACCCGATCGCGTTCAGCATCGGCGGGCAGCGCGAGCCACCGCTACTCGGCGGACGCTTCCTTCTGCGGGTGCAGAGACTGGTCGGCTAGTCGCCGCTCGCGGCGGCCTTCTTCTCCGCCGGCTTCGACTCGCTCTTGCCGCTCTCGCCGGACGACGCGCCGCTGTCGCCGCCGTCCTTCTTCGCCTTCTTTCCCTTGCCGTAGTCGGTCGTGTAGAAGCCGGAGCCCTTGTAGTGGACGGCGACCGGATAGAGGACGATCTCGACGGGCGTCGCGCCGCAGACGTCACAGTTCTCGGGCGGCGGCGCCGTCATCGACTGGAACCGCTCGAAATGGTGGCCCTTCGGGCAGCGGTACTCGTAGATCGGCACTCGCGTGACGGTACCTAGGAGGGCGGCGATTCCGCCGGGACCGGCTCGGGCTCGAGCGCGGCGCGCCTGAGCACCGGCACCGGCAGGCGGAAGCGCGCCGGCGCGCTCGACGGCACGAAATGGGCTGCGGCGCCGACGACGGCGACTCCTCCCGCGAGCTCGTACGCCGCCGAGTCGTTGATGAGCAGCGAGGTCACGAGCGCGACGCCGAGCGCGATGAGGAGGTCGCGCGTCGCGCGCTCCTCGGCCCGGCGCCAGGCGACGACGAACGTCGCGACCAGCACGAGCAGGAGCGGCAGGACGAGCGTCCAGGCGTGCAGCGCCGGCACATAGGAGAGCGGCACGCGGCTCTCGAGCGACTTGATCAGGCCGGCGCCGTTGTCGGCGAAGGCGCTGCGCAGGTGGTCGGGGCCGTGCTGCGCGAGGCCGCGCGAGACGAGCCACAGGACGGTGATCGCCGCTGACGCGAGGAGCGCTAGGAAGCCGCTGAGCCGGAGCCGGAAGAGCCGCCAGCCGAGCACCGCGAGCGCGACGCCGAGGACGATCGCGCCCCCACCATCGGCGCCGAGCCGGTTGTCGGTCATCACCACGAGCCCGAACAGCCCGAACAGCGCGAAGCCGACGAGGCCGAAGCGACGCCGTGCGAGCACAGCTCCCGCCAGGAGCGGTGCGAGCAGCAGCGTCTCGATCTGGTTGCCGATCCCCCAGAAGCGCGAGTTCTGGGTCGGCCCCAACGGATTGATCGCCTGCCACTCCGGCCGCCTCACCATCGTGTACGCGTAGAGCGCGACAACGCCGCCGTACAAGGCGAGCAGCGCGGTGTCGCGGCGACAGAAACGGGCGAGCGCGAACGCGAGCAGCGCCGTCCCCGCCGAGACTCCGGCCATCAGCAGCACCTCGTTCGAGACCTGCGTCACGCCGAGCCCGAGATTGACGAGCAGCGCTGCCGGCACCGCGGTCGCGACCGCGCGCAGCCCGAGCAGCGCGAGCAGGAGGAGCAGGCCGGCGAGGACGAAGAGGGCGGCGAACTTGAGCCGGTTGTTCGACCCGATCTGCCGGTCGAGACTCGCGAGGGTTCCGAGCGGATCGCTCGACGCCTGCCATGAGAGCGCATTCACCTGGTGGCCGATGAGCACGGTCGGCGCGATGTCGACGATCGAGACGAGACCGGCGATGTGCGTGGTCGGCGACGTCAGGAGACCGTGGAAGTTCTGGCCGATCACCGCAATCCGGAAGAGCTTGTCGTTCGCAGTCAGCCCGCCGCGAGCGGGGAGCTGCAGGACGATGCACATCCGGCAGGTCGGGATCTGCGCGCCGGTTCCCTTGTCCGTGTTGATGAGCGGCTTACCCGGCGGCACGCCACCGAGCCGGGCGTTGACCTCCGCGCCGCGGACGAGCTCGGCGAGCGCGCGCCGGCGATTCGTCGTCGGACCGAAGCCCGGGCGAAGGAGGCCGACCGCGCCGCGATGCGCGAGAACCGACCAGGTCTTGTCCGTGATCCGGTCGAGCACGACGACGCGCCAGGGCGCATCGCGCGGGGTCTGCCGGGCCGACGCGACGCCGGGCGCAACGAGCACCGCGGTGACCGCAACGAGAACTGCGAGCAGGAGAACGAGCCGTCCGGGCCGGACCATCAAGGAGACATTCTCACTGATCTACGCGGCAAACCGAATGGTCAACGCTCGGGCTCGACGGATTGGTTCTCCAGCAGTTCCTCGAAGCACGGCGCTCCCTCGAACGCGGCGAGGCCGGCGGGACGCGCGAGGCGATCCTCCCGCTGACGCCGAAGCCGGCGCGCGCGGCGAGCAGTCGCGACCGCCGCCGAGGCGCCGACGACTCCTCCGAGCACGAAGTCCAACGCTCTCCCGCGCCTCTTCTCCGAGTCCATGGGACGATTGTGCCTTGCGCATCGCGGCTCTCGGGGATGTCTTGCTCGACGTGATCGTGCGGCTCGAGGAGCCGCTCGTTCCCGGCGGCGACGTCCGGGCGTCGACCCACGCAGGCGCCGGCGGCCAGGCCGCCAACGTGGCTGCGTGGGCGGCGGGCCTCGGCGCCGAGGCCCGCTGCATCGCGAAGCGCGGAGACGATCCGGCGGGAGAGCTCGTCGCGCGGGAGCTCGCCGCGTGCGGCGTCGAGCTCGCCGGCCCGGTCGCCGCCGGCGGCGCGACAGGCGTCGTCGTCTCGGTCGTCGAGACCGGCGACCGCGCGCTGGCGTCCGACCGCGGCGTCGCGACGACACTCACGCCCGAGGAGCTCGACGCCGCGTGGCTCGAGTGCGACGTCCTCCACCTCTCGGGCTACGCCCTCGTGCAGGAGCCGATCGGAAGCGCGGCGCTTCTCGCCGCAAGGCTCGCGCGCGAGGCGGGCGCACTCGTCTCGGTCGACGTCGCCGCTTGGACGGAGATCCGCCGCTTCGGGCCTGTCCGCTTCCGCGAGATCCTGGACGAGCTCGCGCCGGACGTCCTCTTCGCGACGGAGGCGGAGTGGGAGCTGCTCGGTGGTGCCTATCTCACCGCGCCGACGGGAGTGCTCAAGCGCGGCCCACGCGGCTGTTCCGTCTTCACCGGCGAGGCGAAGCTCGACTTCGCCGCGCTCGAGGTGGACGTCGTCGACCCGACCGGGGCCGGCGACGCGCTCGCCGCAGGCTTCCTGCTGGGCGGCTCGCTGGAAGAAGCAGCACGGCGCGGGCTCGAGGCTGCAGCGCGCTGCGTCGCCAAAGTAGGTTCGCTCCCGTGAACGTCGAGCCGCTCACCGACGAACAGGCAGCGGCGATCGCCGAGTGGCGGTACGAGTTCCCGTACGAGTGGTACGACACCTCCTCCGACCCGCGCCGCGTCGAGCTGTTCGCGAACCCGGCCCGCCGTACGCACCTGCGCGCGGTGGTCGACGACGACGGCGAGCTCGTCGGCTTCGTCAACTTCGTCCCCGAGGGCCACGAGGTGCGGCTCGGGCTGGGGATGCGACCCGACCTCACCGGCGGCGGGCTGGCGCAGCCGTTCATCGACGCCGGCCTCGACTACGCGCGACGGGAGTGGCGGCCGCGGATGTTCCGGCTCTGGGTCGCACGCTGGAACGAGCGCGCGCTGCGGGCGTACCGGCGCGCCGGCTTTCGGGAGGTTCCTTCCGCCGAGGAGAGCCGCTTCGTCGAGATGGAGCGGCCCGCTTGATCCGTGTCGCCGAGGAGGTACGCGAGGCGCTCGCTACGGGTGGCGCGGTCGTCGCGCTCGAGACGACGCTCGTTGCTCATGGGTTCCCTCCCGGCGAGGGCGTCGCGGTCGGGCTCGAGTCGGAGCGGCAGGTGCGCGAGGCGGGCGCCGTGCCGGCGACTGTCGGAGTGCTCGATGGAGAGGTGCGCGTCGGCCTGACGGAGGAGGAGCTCGCGCGCTTCGACGCCTCCGCGCGCAAGGTCGGGCCGCGCGACCTCGCCGCGGCAGCGGTGCAGGGAACGGTCGGTGCGACGACCGTCGGCGGCACGCTCGCGGTCGCGCGCTCGGTCGGGATTCGCTTCTTGGCGACGGGCGGCATCGGCGGAGTCCACCGCGGCTTCCCGCATCCGCCGGACGTCTCCGCCGACCTCGGCGAGCTCGCGAGGACGCCGGCGCTCGTCGTCTCGGCCGGCGTCAAATCTCTCCTCGACGTGCCGGCGACGGCCGAGCTGCTCGAGACGCTCGGCGTGCCGGTGCTCGGCTTCCGGGTAGACACGCTGCCGCTCTTCTACGCGGCCGCGGGCGGGCCGCCCGTCTCGGCGCGGGTTGACTCGGCAGAGGAAGCCGCGCACGTGGCGGCGGCGCACTGGGAGCTCGGCGGCGCCGGGCTATTGCTCGGCCGCCCGCCGGACGCGCCGCTCGAGGACGTCGAGCCGCTGATCGAGGCGGCGCTCGCGGCCGCAGAGGCGGACGGCGTCTCCGGCCAGGCCGTGACGCCGTTCGTCCTCTCCTATCTCCACCGCGAGAGTGGCGGCCGCACGCAAGAGGCGAACCGCGCGCTCGTCGCGCAGAACGCGCGCCTGGCCGGCGCGATCGCCATCACAACGGCCGGTAGCAGCTACTGCACGTAGGAGTAACGGCTTTTGTACCGTTCTGTTATGCCGCGCGGATACATGGAGGGGCCGGCCGCCGAGGAGGCGGAGCGCCGAGCCGAGGAGGCGGAGCGCCGAGCCGAGGAGCTCGAGCGCGGCGTCGTCGACGAGCCCGCGGCCAAGCTGCACACGGCCGTCTACGGCTGCACGGAGGACGATCCCGAGCCGCACTTCCTCGGCTGGCTCGGCGAGGTCGACCCGGACGAGCTGTTCGCCTCCGGCGCCGCCTGGGGCGTGACGGTCCGCCGAACCGCGGCGGGCTGATGGCCCCGCCACTCACGGCGGGCGATGCGGGCGATGTTCAGGCTCAGCACCGGTAGCGAGCCGACCACGACGACTCCTGCCGCTGCGTAGACCCACCGCCCGACGTACGGGGCGAGCAGGACGGCGGCCGCGCCGGCTCCGAAATCGAGCGCAAGCTCGAGCAGGACGCTGGCCACCACGACGCGCGCGGTACTGCGAACGGTGCGGACGAAACGATTCAAACGCGCCTCCTATCTCTGGCGCGTCCTCCCGCCTCCTCAGACTCCTAATCGGAGCGCTTCCAGCGCGGCTGGGTCGGCGGACGCTCTTGCCGACTCATTCTAGCGGCGCTTTGGCGCCGTCTCGGCTAGCGGATCGCGCCGACGAACTCGTCGATCGTGAGCGCCGTCAGCGTCTGGATCTTCGTCGAGCCCCGCGCGCCGAGGGCCACCGAAACCTTGGCGATCGTCGCCGTGTCGGGTGCCTCGACGACGTTGACGAAGTCGAACTCGCCTAGCGTCGCCCACTGGTGGAGCACCTTGGCGACGAGCTCCTCGACGTCCCGGTTGACCTCCTGTAGCCGCCCCGGATTGCTCTGGAGCGTCTGCACGCCCTACTGCGAGAGCCGCGAGAGAAGGATGTAGATCGGCATGGCCGGAGCCTAATCCGTCCCCCCGACGCGCGCCGCCTGGTCGACGTAGAGCAGCGCCGCGCCGATAAAGAGGAGCGGCGAGAGGACGACGCTCGCGAGGAACAGCGCGGCCGAAACGCCGGCATCGCCGAAGCCGCGCAGGATGAAGACGAGCACCGACTGCGAGAGGACGACGATGACCGCGAGCGTGAACAACGAGCCGATCGCGTGAACGAAGTCGGCGCGAGCGAGCTGCCAGGCGCGCGCGAATGCGCCAAGTCGCGGAATTTTCTCCGCGACAAGGACCGGCACGACGAGCCCGAGCGCTGCGAGCCAGGCGAGTCCCGGTAAAACGAAGGCGAGCACGAGGAACGGAACCGGAGCGAAGACGAGCCAGCCTGCGAGCCAGGCCGCGACGAGCCGGCCGTTCGACGGGCGCCGCTCGAGCGCGAGCACCGAGCCGCCGACGAACGTCGCGCTGACGAGGGCGCCTGCGAGCGTCGGCGCGAGCAGCAGCTGCTTGTGACGCGAGACGTCGGTGAACAGGACCGCGACCGCTGCGGCGGGCAAGCCCAGGACGAGGCAGGCCCAGAAGTGCTCGCCGTAGAAGCGGATCGACTCAGCGACGAGCTGGCCGATCGTCCGCTCGGCGGGCGGGAGTGCGACAGGGCGCGTCTCGGCCACGCGCCGGAGGGTATCGTCGCGCTGTGAGCTGGCACGTCGTACATGCGCAGGATCTCGAGTGGGAGGAGCGGCCCGGCCACGAGGGTCAGGAGCCGCGGCACGCCGCCTCGCTGACCGATCCCGCAAAGCTGACGGAATCGCGAGCGCGGATGTGGCGCTATCCCGCTCACACGCGCGGCCGGCGGCACCTCGATCCGGATCAGGAGGAGGTCTTCGTCCCGCTGCGCGGCGCGCTGACGATGCTGCTCGGCGAGCCGTGGGAGCGCGTCGACGTCGAGCCGGGCGGAGTCGTCGTCGTCCACCAGGGCACGGCGCTCCAGCCCCGCAACGAGACCGGCGAGGAGATCCTTTTCCTCGCCTACGGCGCGCCGACCGAGCACGGCAACGCCGCGTTCCTAGACGACGTCGAGTCGCTGTAGCGCGGCCGCGAGCGCGGCAAAGGCGTCGTCGAAGCGCCACTTCGAGCGGTCGGCTTCGTCCGGCGAGTTCGCGATCACGCGCAGCTCTACCGCGGGGACTCCCGCCAGCTCGCACGCGCGCAGGACGCCGAAGCCCTCCATCGCCTCGACGTCGTAACCGCTCGCGCCGCCGACCGCAGCCGAGGTGCCGATCGGGACGACCGCGGCGTCAGGGAGAGCTGCGCGACAGCGCTTGAGCAGCGCTGCGTCCGGGCGCGCGCGGTCGATCACCGGGATCTCGGCGGCGACGTCGCAATAGACGGCCTCAGAGCCGAGGACGAGCGACAGCGGCGGCAAGCTACGGGAGCCTGCGATGCCGACGTGGAGGACGGCCTCGGGCTTCTGCTCGGCTAGCCGGCGCGCCGTCCGGAGGGCCGCCTCGACCGGACCGATCCCGCAGCAGAAGGTGTCGGCTCCGTCGAGGAGCGCGAGCTCCCGCTCCGTTGCCGCGACGACGAGCATCACCGCTTCTCGGGTAGTCGTTCTTCGCGGTAGACGACGAGGTCGCGACGGTACTGCTTGTGGACGTTCTCGACCTCCTGGCGCATCTCCCGCTGCAGCCGCTCGACCTGTGCGTGCACCCTGCGGAGCTCGTCCTCGAGCCGCAGCACGAGCTCGACGCCCGCGAGGTTGAGGCGCATCTCCGACGTGAGGCGCTGCACGATTCGGAGGCGCTCGATGTCGGCCTCGGAGTAGAGCCGCGTCCCGCCCGGCGTCCGCCCCGGCCGGATCAGCCCCTTCGCCTCGTACATCCGCAGCGTCTGGGGATGCATCCCGACGAGCTCGGCGGCGACCGAGATCATGTAGATCGGCCGGTCGTCCATCAGGCCTGGCTCCGGTTGTGGCGCCAGAGGATGGCGCCGCCGATCAGCGCGGCGACGAGGAGGATCCCGAGCCAACCGCCGATCCGTCCGGCCGTGCCGACGCCGTTCCAAAGGATCAGCCAGAACAAGACCTTGCCGAGGACGCCGGCCTTCGCAAGGCCGATCCCGCCCGCGGCGACACCGCCGCCGGCAGCTTTGAGGCCCTTCTTCTGAGTCCGCTGCTCAGCCGTCTCGGGCTCGGGCGCCTCGCGCGGCCCCTGGTCGAGCAGATCGTCGTGCTTCGACATCAGCCGCCGACCTTGCCGAGCTCCTCGAGCAGCTCGCGCTCCTTCTTGTTGACGCGCTTCGGCACCTGGATCCGCACGCGCGCGAGCACGTCGCCCTTGCCCGAGCCCTGCAGCCTCGGCGCGCCGCGGCCCTTGATGCGCAGCAGCTTGCCGTCCTCCGAGCCGGCCGGGATCTTCAGGGAGACGGAGCCCTCCGGCGTCGGCACGTCCACCTTGCCGCCGAGCGCGGCAGTCGGGAAGGAGACGGGCACCTGGACGACGAGATCGTCGCCGCGGCGCTCGTACGTGTCCGACTTCTTGACCCGCGTGATCACGATCAGGTCGCCGTTGGGACCGCCGTTCGCGCCGGCCTCGCCCTTTCCCTTGAGCTTGATCTTCGTGCCGTCCTTCACTCCCGGCTTGATCTTCACCGTGTAGGTGCGCAGCCGTCGCTCGCGGCCGGAGCCGCGACATTTGGAGCACGGCTTCTCGATCACCGTGCCGTTGCCGCGACAGCGCGGGCACGGCTGGGACAACGCGAACAGTCCCTGACTCTCGGCCCTGACGCCGCGGCCATTGCACTCCGGGCAGATGACGGGAGCCGTGCCGGGCTGCGCTCCCGTCCCGCCGCACTCCGAGCACGCGACCGTCAACTCGACGGGCACCTTCGCCTCGGCGCCGCGCAGCGAGTCCTCGAAGGAGAGGCGCACCTCGGTCTCGACGTCGGGCCCGCGCATCGCCTGCGGGCGGCGCGCGCCGCGTGCGTTCCCGAACAGGCCTCCGAAGATGTCGCCGAGGTCGCCGAGATCCCCGAAGTCGACGTTGACGGGGCCGGGACCGCCGCCCGGCCCGGGGCCTGGCGCGCCGCGCCCGTTCGTCGAGCCGTAGCGGTCGTACGCCTTGCGCTTATCCTCGTCGGAGAGGACGTCGTACGCGGTCTGCACCTTCTTGAACCGCTCCTCCGCAGCGTCATCGCCGGGATTCGCGTCGGGATGGTTCTCGCGCGCGAGCTTGCGGTACGCCTTCTTGATCTCGTCCTGAGACGCGCCCTTCTTGACGCCGAGCGTGTCGTACAGGGAGCTCATTCCGCGACGATCACCCGCGCGGGCCGCACCACGCGATCGCCGAGCTTGTAGCCGCGCTGCACGACGTCGAGAACCGAGCCGCTCTCGGCATCCTCCGACGGCCGCGATGCGAGCGCCTCGTGGACGTGCGGGTCGAACTTCCCTTCCGCCTCGATCGGCGTCACGCCGTGCCGTTCGAGCAGAGCGGCGAGGGAACGCTGGACGAGCCGCACGCCCTCCTCGAGCTGCGCCTCCTCGTGCTGCTCGGCGGCCGCGAGCGCACGCTCGAGATCGTCGAGGACGGGGATCAGCTCGGCGAGGAGCCGTGCGTTCGCGAGGGAGACGTACTCCTCACGCTCGCGCGCCGCCCGCTTCTTGTAGTTGTCGAAGTCGGCGGCCAGGCGCAGCAGCCGGTCGTCCTGCTCCGGCTGCTGCTCCTCGACCGCTTCCTCTTCCTGGAGGGGCTCGTCGGTCACGAGGTCGGGGCCTCCTCGTCGACGACCTCGTACTCGCCCTCTTCGACGACTTCGTCGTCGGAGGCCGAGCCGTTGCCGCCGGCGTTGGACGCCTGCGCCTGCTGAGCCGCCTCGGCGTAGACCGCCTCGGCGAGCTTGTGGGACGCCTCGGTCAGCGCCTCCGTCTTGGCGCGGATCTCGCCCAGGTCGTCGCCCTCGAGCGCCTGCCGCAGCTCCATGATCCGACCTTCGATCGTCGAGGCGTCGGACTCATCGAGCTTCTCGCGGTGCTCCTTCAGCGAGCGCTCGGTCTGGTACGCGAGCGTCTCGGCGAGGTTCTTCGTGTCCGCCTCCTCACGCAGCCGGTGCGCCTCGTCGGCGTGCGACTCCGCGTTGCGGATCATCTCCTGCACCTCGGTGTCGGACAGGCCGGAACCGCCCTGGATCTGGATCTGCTGGACGTTGCCGGTGCCCATGTCCTTGGCCGAGACGTTGATGATCCCGTTCGCGTCGATGTCGAACGTGACCTCGATCTGCGGCAGACCGCGCGGCGCCGGCGGGATGCCGACGAGCTGGAACTTGCCTAGCGTCTTGTTGTAGGACGCCATCTCCGACTCGCCCTGGAGGACGTGCACCTCGACCGAGGGCTGGTTGTCCTCCGCGGTCGTGAAGACCTCGGACTTCTTCGTCGGGATCGTCGTGTTGCGCTCGATCAGCTTCGTCATCACGCCGCCCTTCGTCTCGATGCCGAGCGAGAGCGGGGTCACGTCGAGCAGGAGGATGTCCTTGACCTCCCCCTTGAGCACGCCGGCCTGCAGCGCGGCGCCGACGGCGACGACCTCGTCCGGGTTGACGCCCTTGTGCGGGTCCTTGCCGACGATCTCCTTGACCTTCTCCTGCACCGCCGGCATGCGGGTCATGCCGCCGACGAGCACGACGTGGTCGATCTTCGAGGCGTCGAGGCCGGCGTCACTGAGCGCCTGCTTCGTCGGGCCGACCGTGCGGGAGAGCAGGTCGGCGGTGATCTCCTCGAGCTTGGCGCGCGTCAGCTGGAGGTCGAGGTGCTTCGGGCCCTCCGGCGTCGCGGTGACGAACGGGAGATTGATCTGCGTCGTCAGCGTGGACGAGAGCTCGATCTTCGCCTTCTCCGCCGCCTCGTAGAGCCTCTGCAGCGCCATCCGGTCGGCGGAGAGATCGATGCCCTGATCCTTCTTGAACTCGGCGGCCATCCAGTCGACGATCGCCTTGTCGAAGTTGTCGCCGCCGAGATGGTTGTCGCCGGCGGTGGACTTGACCTCGAAGACGCCATCCCCGAGCTCGAGCACCGACACGTCGAACGTGCCGCCGCCGAGGTCGAAGACGAGGATCGTCTGGTCGGACTCCTTGTCGAGCCCGTACGCGAGCGAGGCCGCGGTCGGCTCGTTGATGATCCGGAGGACGTTGAGCCCGGCGATCTTGCCGGCGTCCTTCGTCGCCTCGCGCTGCGCGTTGTTGAAGTAGGCGGGAACGGTGACGACCGCGTCGCTGACCGTCTCGCCGAGGTACGCCTCCGCGTCCTGCTTGAGCTTCTGGAGGATCATCGCGCTGATCTCCGGCGGGGCGTAGTCCTTGCCTTCCGCCTTGACGCGCACGTCCCCGTTCGGGCCCTTGACGACCTCGTACGGGACGATGGTCATCTCCTCCGTCACCTCGTCGAACTTGCGTCCCATGAAGCGCTTGATCGAGAAGATCGTGTTGGTGGGGTTGGTGACCTGCTGACGCCGGGCCGGAGCGCCGACGAGCCGCTGGCCGTCCTTCGTGAACGCCACGACGGACGGAGTCGTCCGACCGCCTTCGGCGTTCGGGATAACGGTCGGCTCGCCACCCTCCAGCACGGCCATGCACGAGTTCGTCGTGCCGAGGTCGATGCCGATGGTCTTCGCCATGTTGTGTTGTGCCTCCTGTGGTGAGAAAATCTAAGCGACTTTATAGCAGATATCGCGGGAGACTGCTCGACGGCCTGTAGACAGGCGCTGGAAACGGGACGTCTAGCGACCGGTAGCTGCTACTGCACGCGCACATCACCGATTGCTGACGAGAGTGTCACCCGCGCTCGGCGCGCCGACGCAGCGCCGGAATCGGATCGGCAGTTACTCGCTCGAGATGGCGCAAAAGAGGCGTTGGATCGAGGAAGGACGCGACCTCCGCCAGCCCGACCGTCCCCGCGTAACTGCTCCAGGGCCAATCTTCAGGGCGTGCGCACAGGCCGGCTTCGACCGGGTTCCGAACGACGTAAGAGAACGTGTCGAGAATGTCCAGTCCGTCGACGAGGTGGCGTGACCCGTAACGCTTGTACTGGACGTGCCCCTTGAGTCCGTGTCGGCGGTTGAACTGGACGGCGTACGCGAGGTTGAGCGCATGCATCCGTCCGGGGAGCACCCCTTCGCCCACTTCGACGATCAGGTGATAGTGACTTCGCATCAGGCAGTACGCGATGCACTTCCACTTCCCATCGCTCGTCACGCGAGCTAGATGGCGTAGGAACTCGATCCGGTCTACGTCGTCGCGAAAGAGCTCAGGGACAGCCCAGACGCAGTGGGTATAGACATGGAAGCTCCCGGCAGAGACGTCACGGGCTATGTACGGCATCACGACAGAGGTTGTCCGACGGAAGGACACAGCGGGGTTGCGTCTTTGCGACGGTTACGTGCAGTAGCAGCTACCGGTCTAGCGGAACGCACCGATCAGCGCTCCGCCGGCCACGATCAGGGCTGCGCCGAGCACCAGCCTCTTCCCCACGAGCTCCGAGTCGCGCAGGAGGAGCACCGAAAGGGCGACGCCGACGAGCGACTCGATCGCGACGAGCGGCGCGACGACTGTGACCCGGCCGCGGTAGTAGGCCTCGAAGAGCGAGACGTACGAGCCGCCGAAGAGAAGCCCCGCCGGCAGGAACGGCAGCCAGCGACGCAAGGAGCCGGAGCGGTGCGCCCAGACCGCCACGAGCACCCCGCCGCCGACGAGCGCGGCCGCCGCGGCGACGCCCGGCGGCACGGGCGTCCGCCCCACCGCGAGATGGCGGACGAGGTTGTCCCGGATCGCAAACAGCGTCGCCCCGCCGAATGCGTAGAGGAGCCCGATCCGGCGCAGGTGCCCGGGCCGCTCCCGCTCGCGCGTGAGCTCGACTCCGCCAGCGACGACGAGCACCGCTCCGACGAGCAGCGGCGCTCGCACCGGCTCCCCGAGCACGATCAGCGCGATCGTCACGGAGACGAGCGGCGCGGTGCCGAAGACCATCGAGACACGCGAGGCGCCCGCTTCCCGGATCGCGATCGTGACGAGGATCTGGGCCGCGCCCGGCGAGAGAAGGCCCGCCAACAGGAACGGCCAGGCGGCGCCGACGTGGAGCCCGCGCGACGGCGCCTCGAGCGCGGCTGCCGCGACCGCGACCACTATCGCCGGGACGACCGTGGCGATCGTCCCGAGCGCAACGTCCGGCTCCCGCTGCAGCGCCATCCGCAGCGCCACGCTCATCGCGCCGAAGAGCAGCGCCGAGAGGAGCCCGAGCCCGACCGCGATCATGGCGAGACGCTACTCACGCGTGAGACACTCCGGCCCAATCGACAGGGGAGGATCCCATGTACGTGACCGTCCGCGCCTACCAGGGGAACACCGAGCTCGCCGACGCGCTCGTCGAGCGGGAGAGTGAGCTGCGAGGCGTCCTCGGCGGAATCGACGGCTTCCGGGCCTATTACCTGCTCAAGCTCGCGGAGGGAACGACGACCGTCAGCGTGTACGACGACCAGGCAGGCGCCGAGGCGTCGACCGAGGCCGCGGCTGCGTGGCTGGCGGAGAACCTGCCGGACCTGACGGCGACTCCGTATGTGACGGCCGGCGAAGCCGTAGTCAGCTTCTAGGCCGCCTCGAGCGCGCCCTCGGGCGGGCGCCGGCCACGGGAGAAGAGCGGGATGAAGATGTGCGCCAGCGGCCCGATCGAGAGCGCGTAGGCGAGCGTCCCGATCCCGACGGTGCCGCCCAGCAACCACCCCGTCACCAGCACCACGAGCTCGAGCCCCGTCCGCACGACGCGGATCGAGTGGCCACGCGCGGCGAGTCCCGTCATCAGCCCGTCGCGCGGCCCAGGCCCGAGCCCAGCGCCGATGTAGGCGCCAGTCGCGACGCCGTTGAGGAAGACGCCGGCGGCGAGGCAGAGGATCCGCACTCCGAGCGCGTGTGGCGGCTGGATGTGGCCGAGCACGACGTCCATCGTCCCGCCGACGAGCACCACGTTGCTCAGCGTCCCGATCCCCGGCCGCTGTCGCAGCGGGATCCAGAGGAGCAGGACGGCGACCCCGACGAGGATCGCCCACGTCCCGATCGCGAGCGAGCTCTGCCGCGCGAGCCCTTGATGGAAGACGTCCCACGGGTCGAGGCCGAGACCCGCGAGGACGAGCAGCGACGAGCTGAACCCGTAGAGAAGAAGGCCGGCGTAGAGCTGGACGAGCCGTAGGTGCACGCCGAGACGGTAGTTCCCGATAACCGTCCGGTGCGTCCGGCGGGCGCAGGTAGGCTCGCACGCGTGGCGATTGAGGGGTCAACGACGCTTGCTGCTCAGCTTGCCCAAAATGCGGTCGAGCGCTTCGTCCGCTACGTCCAGATCGACACGCAGTCGGACGAGGACTCCGAGACCTACCCCAGCACCGAGGGCCAGCTCGTTCTCCTCCGCCTTCTGCGCGACGAGCTCGAGGAGGCCGGCCTCGAGGACGCCGGCATCGATGAGCACGGCTACGTCACCGCGACGCTCGCGGCGACGGTCGACCGCGACGTGCCCACGATCGCGTTCTTCGCGCACGTCGACACGGCGCGCGAAGTAAGCGGCGCGGCCCGGCCGCAGCGGGTCCGCTACGAAGGCGGCGAGATCGCGCTCGGCGACTCGGGCGCCGTGATCCGGCCGGAGGAATCGCCCGAGCTGAACGACCATGTCGGTCACGAGCTCGTCACGACCGACGGCACGAGTCTGCTCGGCGCCGACGACAAGGCCGGCGTGGCCGAGATCTTCGCGGCGGTCGCCTACCTCCAGAAGCATCCCGAGATCCCGCACGGCGCGGTCAAGGTCGTGTTCAACCCCGACGAGGAGATCGGGCGCGGCGTCGTCCATCTCGACGTGGAGAGCCTCGGCGCGGTTGCCGCATACACCGTCGACGGCTCGACCGCCGGCGAGCTGCAGTCGGAGACATTCTCGGGCTCGCAGGTGCGGATGCGGATCCGCGGCCGCGCAATCCATCCCGGCTCGGCGAAGGAGGACCTCGTCAACGCCGTCAAGATTGCCGCCGACCTGATCGATCGGCTCCCCAAAGACCGGCTCTCACCCGAGACGACCGAGGAGCGCGAGGGCTACGTCCATCCCATTCTCGTCCAGGGCGACTCGTCGGAGGTCGAGATCCGCTTCATCGTCCGAGACTTCGACGACGACGCGCTCGCCGAGCACATCGCCTTCCTGCGGGAGCTCGCCGAGCAGATCTGCGCGGACGAGTCGCGCTGCACGATCACCGTCGAGGACCGGGTCCAGTACCGCAACCCGCGCGCGCGGCTCGAGCAGCACCCTGCGATCATCACGAACCTCGAGGCGGCGATCCGCCGCGTCGGGCTCGAGCCTCGTCAGACCGCGATCCGCGGCGGCACCGACGGCTCGGCGCTCACGGAGATGGGTCTCCCGGCCGCGAACCTGTTCACGGGCGGGCACGACGCGCACAGCGAGCGGGAGTGGATCTGCGTCGACGACATGGGCCTCGCCGCGGCGACGCTCGTCGAGCTCGCCAAGGGCTGGGCCGAGTAACCGCGCGCGCCGCGCGCAATACTGAAGGCATGGACCCGCTCCTCGACCGGCTCGGGCGCCCGCTCGAGACGCTGCGGATCTCGGTCACCGACCGCTGCAACTTTCGCTGCGTCTACTGCATGCCGAAGGAGATTTTCGGACGTGACTACACCTTCCTCGAGCGGAAGGAGCTGCTCTCGCTCGAGGAGATCGCGCGCGTCGTCGGCGTCTTCGCGACGCTCGGCATCCGCACGGTGCGCATCACCGGCGGCGAGCCGCTCGTCCGCCGCAACGTCGAGCATCTCGTGGCGCTGCTCGCCGCGATCGAGCGTCCGGACGGCGGCACGCTCGAGCTGGCGCTGACGACGAACGGGTCGCTTCTCCCGCAAAAGGCCGAGGCGCTCGCCGCTGCCGGGCTAAAGCGGGCGACCGTCAGCTTGGACTCGCTCGACGACAAGGCCTTCCGTGCGATGAACGATGTCGACTTCCCGGTCGAGCGCGTGCTCGAGGGGATCGACGCGGCCGCTGCGGCCGGTCTCCCGGTCAAGGTGAACGCGGTCGTGAAGCGCGGCGCGAACGACGGCGACATCCTCGCGCTGGCCGAGCACTTCCGCGGCAGTGGTCACGTCCTCCGCTTCATCGAGTACATGGACGTCGGCTCGACGAACGGCTGGCGGCTCGAGGACGTCGTCTCCGCCGACGAGATCGTCCGTCGGATCGGCGAGCGCTGGCCGCTCGAGCCCGTCGCGCTCGAGAGCCCCGACGCCACGGCGCGGCGCTTCCGCTACCTCGACGGCGCCGGCGAGATCGGCGTGATCGCGTCCGTCACCAAGCCGTTCTGCGGCGGCTGCTCCCGCGCGCGGCTCTCCGCCGAGGGGCGCCTCTATACGTGCCTGTTCGCTGCGCGCGGCCACGACCTGCGCGCGCCGCTGCGCCTCGGCGCGAGCGACGAGCAGCTCGCCGAGACGCTGCGCGGTGTCTGGGGCCGCCGCACCGACCGCTATTCGGAGCTGCGCACAGCCGGCACTGCGGCGCTGCCGAAGGTCGAGATGTCCTACATAGGCGGTTAGAGTTCGAGCATGGAACGGGTGGCCGCACTCGGCCGCAGAGTGCTTCCCCGCGGGTGGGCTGACTTCGCCCTCCAGGTTGGCATCTGGTTCGCCTTCTACTTGTCGTACCTCTTCGTCCGGAGCCTCGTCGACCAGAACCCGACCGAGGCGGACGCCAACGGCCTCCGGGTGATCCACATCGAGCACCGCTGGATGCATCACCTGTTCGAGCTGTCCGTCCAGCGGATCGCCGACTCCTCCCACTTCCTGCTCACCGCTGCGGCGTGGACGTACTGGAACTCGGAGTTCACGGTGATCGGCCTGACGCTGCTCTGGGTCTACCTGCGCCGGCACGAGCGCTTCACCCGCTTCCGCAACACGATCCTGCTCGCGAACCTGATCGGGCTCGTGGGCTTCGCCGTGATGCCGACCGCGCCGCCCTGGATGCTCCCGCAGTACGGCTTCGTCGGCGGCGTCAATCACTCGAGCGCGCTGCTCCGCACGCTCGGAAACCAGTACGCCGCGATGCCCAGCCTCCATGCTGCAGACGCGTTGATCGTCGCCTTCTTCCTCGCCCTGAGCTGCCGCCGCGTCTGGGCCAAACTCCTCTGGACGTTATGGCCGCTCTGGGTCTGGTTCTGCGTGGTCGCAACCGCAAACCACTACGTCCTCGACGTCCTCGCCGGAATCGCCGTCGCGGTCTTCTCCCTGCTGGCCACCGCGAGCGCGCCGCGCGTCGTCGAACGCCTCCGGGGGCTTCGACCGGCCATCGCAAACCTGCTATAGTCGGCATAGCAGGTTTGCGATGTTGGAGATGAACACCACTCCCCGGCTACGCCGCGTCCAGCGGGGTTACACGGACGGATTCCGCGCTCTCGCCAGCCGCTCGGTGACGGGACTGGCACGCACTCGCGTCACGCCGAACGTGCTCACGACCGCGGGCGTCTCGCTCTGTCTCACGGCGGCTGTCCTCGCCCCCTTCGAGAACCGGAACGCCTGGCTCGTCTACTGGCTCGCGGCCGGGATCTTCGTCGTCGGCTCGCTCCTCGACATCCTCGACGGTGCGCTCGCGCGCGCCGGCGGGAAGTCGACGCCGTTCGGGGCGTTCCTCGACTCCACCACCGACCGCGTCGGCGAAGGCGCCATGCTCGCCGCGATCGCGCTCATCTTCGCCCGGCACGGACGGGAGTGGGCGGTCGTCCTGGCGGTCGCCGCGGTGGTCGGGTCGTTCCTCGTCTCCTACACGCGCGCGAAGGCCGAGGCGCTCGGCCTGCGCGGCGACGTCGGCCTCGGCTCCCGTGCCGAGCGTGTCGTCGTGATCACCGCCGGGCTCGTCTTCGCGCCCTGGGGCGGGCTGCCGTGGGCGATCGTCGTGCTCTGCGCGACGGCATGGCTCACGGTCGTCCAGCGCATCCTGCATGTCCGCACACAACTTTCTGGAGGAACCAGTGGCATCGACGAACGGTAGGGCTCGCCTCGACGACGGCAAGGTCCGCGTCGCGATCATCGGCGTCGGCAACTGCGCCAACTCACTGCTGCAGGGCGTCGAGTACTACAAGGACGCGCCGGACGACCAGTTCGTCCCCGGCCTGATGCACGTCAACCTCGGCGGCTACCACGTCCGCGACGTGGAGTTCACCGCCGCGTTCGACGTCGTCAAAGGCAAGGTCGGCGAGGACATCGCCGACGCGATGTGGGCGCATCCGAACAACACGATCAAGTTCGCGGACGTCCCGAAGACCGGCATCAAGGTCTCGCGCGGGATGACGCACGACGGGCTCGGCAAGTACCTCTCCGAGATCGTCGAGAAGGCGCCGGGCGAGACGGCCGACATCGTCGGGATCCTCAAGGAGACCAACACCGACGTCGTCGTCAGCTACCTCCCCGTCGGCTCGGAGGCCGCCGCGAAGTGGTACGCCGAGCAGTGCCTGGAGGCGGGCGTCGCGCTCGTCAACTGCATGCCCGTCTTCATCGCGCGCGAGGACTACTGGAGCAAGCGCTTCGAGGAGAAGGGCCTGCCGATCATCGGCGACGACATCAAATCGCAGGTCGGCGCGACGATCACGCATCGCGTGTTGACGTCCCTGTTCCGCGAGCGCGGCGTCCATCTCGACAAGACGATGCAGCTCAACGTCGGCGGCAACTCCGACTTCCTCAACATGCTCGAGCGGGAGCGGCTGGAGTCGAAGAAGATCTCCAAGACGAACGCCGTCACGTCGATGCTCGACTACGACCTCGGCGCGGAGAACGTCCACGTCGGCCCGTCCGACTACGTGCCGTGGCTGACCGACCGGAAATGGGCGTACATCCGGATGGAGGGCTCCGCCTTCGGCGACGTGCCGCTCAACGTCGAGCTCAAGCTCGAGGTCTGGGATTCGCCCAACTCCGCCGGCATCGTGATCGACGCGGTGCGGATGGCGAAGCTCGCGCTGAACAACGGCGTCGCGGGCGCGCTCGTCGGGCCGAGCTCGTACCTCATGAAGTCGCCGCCGCAGCAGATCGTCGACGACGAGGCGTACGAGCTGACCGAGGAGTTCATCAAGAAGAACGCCCGCGTCACCGGCAAGGCGAAGGACAAGGCCCCGGCCAAGGCGTGACGCTCGAACTGCGCGGAGCTCTTCACAGCGGCGTACGAGGGCTACGTCGTCCCGATGCGGATCGACGAGGCTGCGCTGACGTGGATGGAGGAGAAGCTCGACTTCGACCTCGACGCCTCCCGGGCTCGTCACCGACACGGGCGCGATGCTTTTCTGCGTGCGCTCGAGCGCGCAACTCCAGCAGTACGCCGGAGAGCCCGAGCCGCTCATCCGGGCTCTCCGCACCTTCAAGGACGTCTACGTCCTCAACCTGCCGGCCGACGATCCTGCCGCCACTGTCCTCCGCGAGCCCGGCGGCGCCGTCACCGTCCGCCAGCACGAGATGGTCCTCGAGCTCTAGGGCAGGCAGCTCAGCCAGGTCGCCGGCGACGGCTGGTACTGCGACTCGACGCTGAACCGCGTCGCGGCCGGCCCCGCTTCCTGCCCGTGTGAGCAGAGGAGCGGATCTGTCCCCGGTTCGAGGACGAGCGCGACGTGGTGGCCGGGCGGCGGCCCCCAGACGACGAGATCGCCCGGCTGCACCGCGCCCGCCGCGACCGCCGTCATGTGCTGGAGCAGCGTCCCGGTGTACCCGGCGCCGGAGTAGCCGAGCCCGTTCGGGTCGGGCGCGCCGGCCCACGCGTAGCAGAGCGTCGAGAAGCCCGAGCAGTCGGTGGAAAGCGGCAGCTTGCGCGGCTCATGCAATCCGTCGATCGGGCGAAGCTGCTCGTAATGGATCTGCGGCTCGTTGGCGATGCCCCAGCGAGCGTTGGCGACGATCTGCTCGCGCAGCGAAAGAGATTGCGCCGCGTTCTTCTTCAGCGACGCGATGAACCTCGCGCCGGCGATGCCGTCGCACTTCGAATACCCAAGCGCCTTCTTCGCCCGTTCCACCGCTGTCGCGGTCAGCGGGCCGAACAGCCCGTCCACGGGACCGGGCTCGTACGGCGCGAGCAGCTGCTGCAGCGCCTTTACGTCCGACCCGGTCAGGAGCGGGTTCGCGAGGTGCAGCGTGCGCACCCGCGTCGTCGTGGTCGTGGCCATCCTCGTCCTCCCCTGTCAACCGCAGGCGAGCCGCAGGCCGCCGGGAACCTAACATGGAGCCGAATGCGCGTCGCCCTCGTCACGCCGTTCGCCTGGTCGCAGCCGCACGACGTCAACGAGCACGTGGACGGATTGGCGCGCGAGCTGCGCCGCCGCGGGCACACCGTCACCGTCCTCGCGCCCTCGAATCGCACGCGCGACCTCGCCCAGAGCAGACGTGTTCTACTAAGGAACAGTCTGTTACTTGCGGATTTCGTGGCGATCGGGCCCGCGGTGCCGATCTCGCGCCGCAGCAGGATGGGAGTGCCCGTCGGGGTCCGCGCCAGCCTCTCGCTCGCGCTCGCGCGCGGCCGCTTCGACGTCGTCCACGGCTTCGAGCCGGGCCTGCCGAGCCTCTCCTACCTCGCGCTGCGCGACGCTGCCGCGCTCACCGCAGCGACGTTCTTCTCACCGGAGCGCCTGAGCTACCCACCGGGACGCGCCCAGCGCGAACGGCTGCTGGGCCGGATCGACGCGCTGCTCGCCACAACGCAGCAGGTCGCCGACGCGGCGGACGCGCGCTTCCCCGGCCGCTACGAGCTCGTCCCGCAGGGGATCGACCGCGAGCTGTTGGCAGCGGCGCCAAAGAGAGAGCTCGTCGTGCTCGAGTGGCGACAGGCGGAGCGGCCGCTCCTCCGCGCGCTCGTACGCGAGCTCGAGCAGCAGCCGGACTGGGAGCTCGTCCTGCTCCGGACCCGCGCGCCGGCTTCGCGCCCCGCCGTCTCGCGCCGCCTGCGTGGACGGATGCGGGTGCGCACCGCGCGAAGCGGCGCCGCGCGCGCCGAGCTGCTGCGCGAGGCCGCGATCTTCGTCCCCGCGCTCGACGGTCTGCCGCGGCTCATCGCCGAGGCGCAGACCGCCGGCTGCGCGATCGCCGCGCCACCGGCGCGCGCCGAGCAGCCGGAGCTCGCCGCGGCGGAGACGGGACGCCTGATCGAGGACGAGTCGTTCCGCGCGCGCCGCGTAGACGAGAGCCTCGGCGCCGCCGCGGCGCAGACGACCGAAGCGCTTGCCGACCGCGTCGAGGAGATCTACGGACGGCTCGCGTCCCGCCGCCGCAGCTCGTGCCGCCCCGAGCAACAGCAGGAGCGCGACTGGATCCTCGCCGACCTCCACCTCCATACGAGCTGGTCGCACGACTGCTCGATCGAAGTCGACGAGCTGCTCGACCACGCCGAGGCCCTGGGTCTCGGCGCGATCGCGATCACCGACCACAACGTCTTCGGCGGCGCGCTCGAGGCGGTCGAGAAAGCCCGCAACCGGCGCCTGATCGTCATCCCGGGCGAGGAGGTGAAGACCGCCGACCAGGGCGAGGTGATCGGGCTGTTCCTCAAGGAGGAGATCCCGCGCGGCATGTCCTTTGGAGACACGGCCGAAGCGATCCGCGCGCAGGGCGGGCTCGTCTATCTCCCGCATCCCTTCGATCGGATGCATGCCATCCCGGAGCCGGCGACGCTCCACCGCCACCTCGCCGAGATCGACGTGCTCGAGGTCTACAACGCGCGGCTCCTGTTCGAGACCTACAACGAGGAGGCGCTCCGCTTCGCGCGCAAGTACAACCTCCTTGCCGGCGCGGGCTCCGACGCCCACGTGCTCGCGGGGGTGGGCACGGGCGTCGTCCGCATGCGCCGCTTCAGCGGGCCGGAGGAGTTCCTCGTCTCGCTCCACAGCGCCGAGGTCCAGCGCCGGCCAAAGCCTCTCCTCTACCTCCAGGGATTGAAATGGGTGGCGCAGGCCAAGGAACGGGTCCGCTGATACCGAACCTTGTTGCGGGGCACCCCGTGACCGTGGCGACCAACGAAATTTACGAGAAGTACCTGCAAAAAGCGATCACCGAGATCAACGCTCTCGGGGACGAGCTCGCGCAGGCGGGCGGCGGCACGCGCGTGCCCGTGCTCGGCTCGGGCCATCCGCTCGCAGACGTCTTCCTCCTCAAGCCCACGCCGAAGGCGTCGGAGCTGCAGGAGGGCGTCGCCTTCTACGGCCGCGCCGGCAACGCGCTCCTCAAGTCCCTGCAACGGCTGCACGTCGACCCGCTCGTGATCTACGGGACGAACTGCATCAAGTTCGCGGGCGAGGACGAGGACGAGTCGCGCGCCTTCCTGCTGCGGGAGCTGCACATCGTGCAGCCGAAGCTCGTCGTCGCGATGGGCGAGCCGGCCCGCGAGTTCCTCAACTCCGTGCACTTCCCACTCGCGCGCGAGCTCGCGCCGGCCGAGGGGGAGCTGCAGGAGTTCACGCCGACGATTCAGGGGCTCGTCACGCCCGACATCGACGAGTCGCTCGACGAGCAGCCGGCGAAGACGGCCTTCTGGAACGCCTTCAAGGTGCTCGGCGAGTGGTGGAGCGAGACTCCCCCGTACTAGCGAGCCGCGTCGCGGCGTTCGTCGTGCTCGGCGCGGCGGTCGGGACCTGGTTCGTCGTCGCGACGCACATCGGCTATCCGGGCCTGTGGCCCGCGATCCTCGTCGTCGCGTTCGCCGTCCTGCCAGGGACGCTCGCCCTCGTCTTCTTCGCCCTGCCCCTCTGGCGCCGGAACTGGATCTTGCCGGCGGCGATCGTTCTGGCGCTCATCGCGTTCGGGACGTGGGAGGCCAACTGGCGGCTTGCTTCGAACTTCGCGAAGCTTTGGGCGGCGGTCTTCTTCGGCTGGGCATTTCTCCGGCTGTTCGAGGAGCTCTCGTGGGTGGTTCTCGTCGCCGCGATCGTCCCGATCGTCGACGTAATCTCCGTCTTCTCGCCGCACGGGCCGACGCGCACGATCGTCGAGCACCACTTCTCCGTCTACGCGGGTGTCTCCGTTGCCTTCTTCGCCCCGGGCAATCGCGCCGCCGACCTCGGCCCGCCCGACCTCCTCTTCTACGCGCTTTTCCTCGCTGCTTCGGTCCGCTTTCGCCTGCGGCCCGGCTGGACGTGGCTTGCGACGACAGGCATGTACTCCCTCGCGCTCGTGATCGGGACCGCCGCCGACACGGGATTGCCGGCGCTGCCGTTCCTCTCCTTCGGCTTCTTCGTCGCGAACGCGGATCTGCTCTGGCAGCGGTTCAGGCCCCGACCGAAGCTCGACGACCCGACGACGCGTCCCTAGGCTGCGCGGCGCGCTCGAGCAGGGCCACGCACTCGACGTGCGGCGTGTGCGGGAACATGTCGACCGGCGTCACCTTCCGCAGCTCGTAGCCGTACTCCTCGCGTAGCGCCTTGACGTCGCCGGCGAGCGTCGTCGGGTTGCAGGACACGTAGACGAGCCGCGGCGCGCCGATCCGCCCGAGGCGCCGCAGCGCCTTCCCCGCGAGCCCCGCGCGCGGCGGGTCGACGACGACGACCTCCGGCGACCCGGAGCGCTCGAGCAGCTCCTCGACCACCTCGCCGACGTTGCCGGCGAAGAAGGCGGCGTTCGTGACCCCGTTCAGCTCCGCGTTCTCGAGCGCGCACGCCACCGACTCCTCCGAGACCTCGATCCCCCACACGGTCAGCGCGTCCTTTGCGAGCGAGAGGCCGATCGTGCCGATGCCGCAGTAGAGATCCCAAACCGTCTCGCTGCCGGTGAGCCCCGCCGCGTCGCGCGCGAGCCCATAGAGCCGCTCGGCCATGGCGGTGTTCGTCTGGAGGAAGGCGTTCGGGCGGACGCGGAAACGCAGGCCGCAGAGCTCCTCCTCGATCCACTCCTCGCCCCAGAGCAGCCGCGTCGGCAGGTTCGTCACCTCGGCCGGCGTGTCGTTGATCGCCCAGTGAATGGAGCGAACTTCGGGGAAGCGGCGCAGGACATCGACGAAGTAGCCGGTCTCGAAGCGCTCGCCCGGACCGGTTACGAGCTGGACGAGCGCCTGCTTCGTGTTGCGTCCCTGCCGCACGACAAGGTGGCGGAGATAGCCGCTGCCGTCCGCCTGCGAGTACGGCTCGAGCCCCTCCTCGCGCACCCAGTCGCGCACGGCGTCGCGAATCCGGTTGCCGAGCTCGTCGGTGAGCCAGCACTTCTCCACCTCGAGCACCTCGTCCCAGCGGCCGGTCTTGTGGAAGCCGAGCGCCGGGCCGGCCTCCGTCTGCGTGAACGAGTACTCGAGCTTGTTGCGGTAGTGGAAGATCTCCGGCTCGCACGGGACGATCGCTTCGAGCGGCGGCTCGGCGATGCCGGCGAGGCGCTGCAGCGCGTCGCGCACCTGGCGTTCCTTCTGCGCGAGCTGCGCCTCGTACGCGAGATCCTGGAAGCGGCAGCCGCCGCAGGCGGGGAAATGCGCGCACGGCGCCTCGACCCGTTCCGGCCCGGGGCTCAGGATGTCGGTCGCGAGCGCCTCGGCGTGACTCCGCTTGACCTTCGTGACGCGAGCGCGGACGCGGTCGCCCGGCAGCCCGCGGCGGACGAAGACGACGAAGCCGTCGAGCCGCGCGACGCCGTTGCCGCCGAACGCGAGCGACTCGATATCGAGCTCGAGCTCTTCTCCTTTCGTCACCGGCGCGGCCATCGCGCCACCCTAGCGGCGGGCTACTGGAGGGTCGTCACGTAGATCTTGCGCGTGCGCGGCCCGTCGAACTCGCAGAAGAAAACGCCCTGGTAGGTGCCGAGCGCAAGGCCTTCGTCCGCGAGCGGGATCAGCACCTGCGGGCTGGAGGCGAGCGAAGCGCGCGCGTGGGATGGCGCGTTCGGGCCGTCCTCGTCCTCGTGCGTCCACTCCCAGTCGTCGCCGACGACACGCTGGAAGGCGTTCTCGAGATCGGTGACCAGCTCGGGGTCGATCCGCTCGTTGATCGCCACGCCGGCGGTTGTGTGGGGCACGTAGACGAGCGCCGCCGAGGCGCCGTTCGTCTCGCCGAGCGCGTCGCGGACGAGATCGGTGATCTCGATCAGCTGGGTCTTGCGGTCGGTCTCGAGGACGATCTCGCGCACGGCTCCTATCCTAGAGCGATGCCCGAGCCCTTGAGCAGACGACAGATCGACGTTCTCCGTGCCGACGCCGACCGGTTCATTGCCGAGTTGGACGAGGAGACCTACCGCCACTTCGCCGGCTTGAAGGACTCGTACGAGCTCACACCCATCTATGAGAGGCACGCGGAGCTGACGACGCTCGACACCGCCCTCGGGCTCGGCGAGGCCGCCCGCGGCGGTACGCGCAACGACCGGGAGCTGTGGAGATTCGCCTGCGAGGGGTACCTCGGCAACTTCGTCCGCGAGCAAGGGGAGCGCATCGCAGATCTCGAGGCGACGCTGACGGCGACGGTCGACGGCGAGGAGATCCCGTACCGCAACCTCCGGCCCGCGATCGTGAACGAGGCAGACCGCGGCCGGCGCGAGCGCCTCGAGCGCGCCCGGAACGAGCTGACGGAGTCACGCATGCAGGGCGACTACTTGCGCGCCGCAGAGGTCGTGCACCGCGAGACGACGCAGCTCGGCGCGTCGACGTACACCGACCTCTACCGCGGCTTCGAGTTCCCGCTCGACGATCTCGCCTCGCAGTGCCGTGAGTTCCTCGACGCGACCGAGCAGCTCTGGGACACCGTCGGCGACCGCTTCTTCCGCACGCATGTCGGCGTCGGCCTCGACGAGGCCGAGCGGTGGGACATCGGTCGGGCTTTCCGCGGCGTGGGCTGGGACGCCGCTTTTCCCTCCGCCGCGATGGTGCCCGCGCTCGAGGCGACGCTCGGCGACCTCGGCGTCGATCTCCGCTCCCAGCAGAACGTCGAGCTCGATCTCGAGGACCGGCCGAACAAGGACGCGCGCGCGTTTTGCTGTCCCATCGAGATCCCGGAGCGGATCGTGCTCGTCATCAAGCCGCAAGGCGGGCCGGAGGACTGGCAGTCACTCTTCCACGAAGCCGGTCACGTGGAGCACTTCGCCCATACGTCGCAGTCGCTCTCGATGGAGGAGAAGAGACTGGGCGACAATGCGGTCACCGAAGGGTGGGCGATGCTCATCCAGTACCTCGTCTCGGACGCGACGTGGCTCGGGCGGCGCCTCGACTTCCCGCGGCCGCACGAGTACGCGGCGGAGGGCGCGGCGCGGCTGTTGTGGTTCGCGCGCCGCTACTGCGCGAAGCTCATCTACGAGGTGGAGCTGCACGCGGCCGCCGACGCCGGGACGATGCGCGGGCGCTACGTCGAGCTCCTCTCCGACGCGACGAAGGTCGAGCCGAGCGACACGGATTTCCTCGCTGACGTGGACACGGGCTTCTACGCCTCGCAGTACCTGCGCGCGTGGGCCTTCGAGGCGCAGCTCCGCACGTACCTGCGCGAGCGCTTCGGCAACGCGTGGTTCAGCCGCCGCGAGGCCGGCTCGCTGCTGCGCGAACTGTGGGCGGAAGGGCAGAAGCCGACGGCGGACGAGCTGCTGCAGGACGTCGCCGGCGAGAAGCTCGAGCTCGCCGCGGTCGGCGACCGGGTGCGCGAAGCACTCGCAGTGGTCTAGATCGAGGGCCGCGCCGGTCTGGCGATGCTGAGGATTCGGGAGGAATTTCCGGGGCATGCCGTGCGTTGGAAACGGCATGACAACGATCGAGCAGATTCACGAAGAGATCGAGCGCCTGAGCGAGGAGCGGACCGAGCTCTGGCACAGGCTCTCCGACGAGCACGACCCTGAGGTGCGGGCCGAGATCCACGCCCTCGACACGAAGCTCGACGGGCTGTGGGACGAGATCCGCATGCTCCGCGCCACGCTGCGCTGGGGCGATCGCGAGAAGATCGTCGCCCGCGCGCGCGTCGAAGAGCGGCTCGAGCGAGCCGCGTAACTCTCCTACCCGCTTGAGGGATCGACTCGGCAGCGCGCCGGGCCGATCCCTGGGGTAGTCGGCTGCGGTAGTCGGCTGCGGCAGCAGGCCAGGAGGTCGCGCCGTGTCCGAGAAACCGCGTACGGAAGCAAGCGAGGAGGACGAGCAGCGTCCGCTCCTCCCCGTCCTCGCGCAGCCCGACGAGCTCCGCTGGTGGGAGCTCCAACTCGGGGTAAGGCTCCTGGACCGCCTCTACACTGAGGTGCCTACGGGGCGTTAGCTCAGCTGGGAGAGCACCTGGTTTGCAACCAGGAGGTCACCGGTTCGATCCCGGTACGCTCCATCGCATGGCGACGATCCCGTCGTCGGCGGCGAACCAGGTGCCGCCGCTCCTAGGGCACGACCTCTTCGCGTGCAACCGGCCGCTCATGGAAGCGCTCGAGCGCGAGGGCGGCGGCTGGGCAGCAGAGCGATGCTCGAGCTTCGGCCGCATCCTCACCGGCGAGCCGCTCGAGTGGGGACGTCTCGCGAACGAGAACCCACCGAAGCTGCGCACGCACGACCGCTACGGCGAGCGCATCGACGAGGTCGAGTTCCATCCCGCGTGGCACGAGCTGATGCGGCTCTCCCTCGCGCACGGCCTTCACTCGCTCTCGTGGACGGAGGATCGCGAGGGTGCACACATTGCGCGCGCCGCGCTGTTCATGCTCGCCGCCCAGATCGAGGCCGGGCACGGCTGTCCCGTGTCCATGACGCACGCGGCCGTGCCGGCGCTGCGCGGCTCCGCCCCACACCTCGCGGCGGAGTGGGAGCCGCTCCTCACCTCGACCGAGTACGGCAAGGGAGCGCTCTGCGGAATGGCGATGACCGAGCGGCAGGGAGGCTCGGATGTCCGCGTCAACACGACCACCGCGCGGCCCGTCGGCGGCGACGAGTACGAGCTCGACGGCGCGAAGTGGTTCTGCTCGGCGCCGATGAGCGACATCTTCCTCGTCCTCGCCCAGGCACCCGGCGGCCTCTCGTGCTTCTTGATGCAGCGCGGCGAGGGCTTCCATATCCAGCGGCTCAAGGACAAGCTCGGCGACCGCTCGAACGCCTCGAGCGAGCTCGAGCTCGACAGCGCTTCGGCGCGGCTCGTCGGAGAGGAGGGTCGCGGCGTCCGGACGATCGTCGAGATGGTCGTCCACACGCGGCTCGACTGCGTGCTCGGCACGGCAGGAGCAATGCGGCAGGCGGTCGAGCAAGCCACGCACCACGCGGCGCACCGGTCGGCCTTCGGCGCGCTGCTCATCGACCAGCCGCTGATGCAGAACGTCCTCGCCGACCTCTGCCTCGAGTCGGAGGCGGCGACGGTGACCGCGATGCGGCTCGCACGCGCCTACGACCGGCGCGCCACCGACGCACGCGAGGCGGCGTTCGCGCGGATCGCGACGGCGATCGCGAAGTACTGGGTCTGCAAGCGCGGCCCCGGTCACGCGGCGGAAGCGCTCGAGTGTCTCGGCGGCAACGGCTACGTCGAGGAGTCGGGCCTGCCGCGGATCTACCGGCAGCAGCCGCTTCAGTCGATCTGGGAGGGATCCGGGAACGTCGTCTGTCTCGACGTGCTTCGCGCATTGCAGCGCGAGCCGGAGTCGCTCGAGGCGCTGCTCGACGAGATCGCGCTCGCCGGCGACACCGCCCTGAGCAAGGAGGCCGAGTCAGCCGTGGCCGATGCGGACGAGGCCGGTGCCCGGATTGCGGTGGAGCGCCTCGCGCTCGCCCTCCAGGCTTCGCTGCTCGTCCGCCACGCACCGGCCGGAATTGCGGCTGCTTTCCGCGCGCGGACGGGCGCGGCGTACGGGACGCTGCCGGCCGGCGTGGACACGACTGCGATCGTGGCGCGGCACCGCCCTGCCACGCCAGAGCCGTGAGCCGGCAGACCTGGCTCGGCGCGGACATCGGCGAATCCCTCGCCGCAATCAATGCGCCCGCGTACGTCCTCGACCGAGACGGCGTGATCCGGTGGATGAACGCGCGCGCGATCGAGCTGTTCGGCGATCACCGTGGCAGCGCCTTCACAGCGCCCGTCGCCTCGGAGGCAGAGTCGATTGCACGCCTCGAGTTCACGAAGAAGATGCTCCGCACTGCTCGCACGTCCGACTACGAGACCGTCCTGCTCCTTCGATCGGGCGAACGCGTCCCCGCCGAGATCCATTCCGTTTCGATCGTCGACGGCGGCAAGGTTGTCGGCATCTTCGGGATCGTCGAGATCGTCGAGCGAGGCCGTCCACGTCAATCGCGGCCCTCTGAGCTCACCCCCCGCCAGCACGAAGTCCTGCTCCTGCTGGCGCGAGGCTGCTCGACCAGGCAGATAGCGGAATCCTTGGGCCTCTCGATCGCGACAGTCCGCAACCACGTGAGCGGCCTCCTGCGCGCGCTGAGCGTGAACTCGCGGATCGAGGCCCTGATCGAAGGCCGCCGCCGCGGTCTGATCGACTAGCTGGAGATGCGCCGCAGCGGGAGCCGTTTGCCACCAGCCGCCGCGCGAGCGAGACTTCCCGTGTGAGCGATCTGCCGGACAGCAAGGCTCGGTACGAAGAGGCCCTCGTCGAGGTCGAGGAGATGAAGCGGACGCTCGCCGAGCGCGCACGTCGCGTCGGCGAGCTCGAGCAGCGGCTGATGCGCCAGGCAGAGCACGTCCGCCGTCCCGCGGTCGGCGGCCCGGACGAGACCGACCTCGCCCGCGCAGTCGCCGCCGCCGAGGCGGAAAAGGCTTTGGCGCAGGCCGAGCGGGAGAAGCTCGACGAGCGCGAGCGGTCGATCCGCAAAGTCGAGCGGGAGCTCGCCGGGCTTCGCATCGAGCTCGAGCAAGAGCGGAAGCGCCTCGGCGTGACCGGCCCGGCGCAGCCACCGCCCGGCGCGCCGGCGCCGCACAGCGAGCCGCCGGCCCCGACTCCTCTCCCACAGCCGCCGCCCGAGCCGGACCTCGAGCCGGCGGCGACCGCTCGCCGCCGAGACACGCGCCGCCGCTAGCTCCGAAATCGGCCTGGCTCAGCAAGTAGGCCGCTGCTATCTTCGGCGGAGGCCCGTACGGCGGCGAGTTGGAGGCTCGCCCTCGTGGGCCGTCTCGCTATGTCTGCGTATGTGAATCCCGTCGATCCGCCCGACCTCGGCCAGGTGCCGACCTTCCGCAGGCTGCTCCGCCTCTGGTGGGCCGAGCGCCGCCTGGGCTTCTTGGGGCTCACGTGCTCCCTGATCTACGTGCTCATCTCGATCGCGATCCCGATCCTGATCCAGCGCGCGATCGACAACTCGATCTACACGACCCACCACCATCGCGCGCAGCCGCTCTGGCCGTACCTCGTCGCGATCGTCGGTCTCGCCGCGCTCCGCTTCGGCATCAACTTCAACCGGCGCTTCGCGACGGCGCGGATCGGCGTCCGGATCGAGGCGCGCATGCGCGAGCTCCTCTATCAGGCGTACCTCCGCTATCCGCGGGCGTTCTACGACCGGCACGCCACCGGCCAGGTGCTGTCGCGGGCGACGAACGACCTCTATCCGATCCGCTACTTCATCGGCTGGGGGCTCGTGCAGGGGATGCAGAGCGTGATGATGATCGTGGGGGTCGGGATCGTCCTCGCGCTCGTCGATCCGCGCCTGACCCTCTACGCGGCCGTGGCGCTGCCGCTGATCGGGTACGTCGCGAACCGCTTCGGGCATCGCGTCTCGCCGATCTCACGCCAGGTGCAGGCGAGAAAGGGCGACGTGACGGAGGCGGCCGACGAGGGCGTCGTCGGGATCGAGATGGTGCAGGCGTTCGGCCGCGAGGATGACATTCGGGAGCGCTTCGGCGACAAGGCAGAGGGCGTTCGCTCCGCAGCGCTCCAGCAAGCCGGCGTCGAGGCGCAGCACGTCCCCGGGCTCTACTACCTCCCCGCCCTCTCGATCGCGGCGGTCGTCCTCTTCGGCGGTCGCGCGGTCATCCACGGCAACATCACGTTCGGCCAGTTCGTCCTCTTCGAGACCTTGCTGCTCCAGCTGGTCTGGCCGCTCGAGGCGATCGGCTGGATCCTCGACCTGGCCCAGCGCGCACTCGCCTCGGCCGGTCGCAGCTTCGGCTGGCTGGACGGGATCGAGCCGCTCCCGGAACCGACCCACCCGCAGCACCTGCCGGCGGAAGGGCTCGGAGTCCGCTGCGAGGGCGTCAACTTCGCGTACGGCGGCGAGGTGGACGTGCTCCACGACCTCGATCTCGTCATCGAGCCCGGCGAGATCGTCGCGATCTGCGGCCCGACCGGCGCGGGCAAGACGTCACTCCTCAATCTCCTCCCCCGCTTCTACGACCCGACAGGCGGCCGTGTGCTCGTCGGCGGCGTCGACACGCGTGACGTTCCGGTCGCCGAGCTGCGCGCCGACGTCGCGCTCGTGACGCAGCGGCCCGTGCTCTTCTCCGTGCCACTCCGCGAGAACCTCGTGGCCGGCCGCGAGGACGTCGACTGGGACGTGGTGCTCGCCGCGTGCGAGGCCGCCGGCGTCGACAGCTTCGGGCCCGGGCTCCCGGACGGTTACGACACGCTGATCGGCGAGCGCGGCGTCAACCTCTCGGGCGGCCAGCGGCAGCGCGTCGCACTCGCGCGCGCTCTTGTCGCCGGCGCGCGCGTGGTCGTCCTCGACGACCCGCTCTCCGCCGTCGACACGTTCACCGAGCGGCGCCTGGTCTCGCGGCTCCGGCCGGCGCTCGCCGGGAAGACGGTGCTCGTCGCCACCCAGCGGCTCTCGACGGTCGAGATCGCCGACCGCGCCGTCGTGCTCGTCGGCGGCCGGATCGTGGAGTCGGGCAAGCCGCGCGAGCTACTGACCGCCGGCGGCCCCTTCGCCGACCTCTTCGGCGAGGAGGTGGCGGCGTAGTGAGGAGCCTCTGGAAGTACATGGAAGGGCGCAAGCTCTTCGCGGCGTTGATGATCCTCGTCGGCGCGGGCAACGCCGCCGCGCAGACCGGCGGCTGGCTCATCGTGCAGAACGCGATCAACAAGGGAATCGCGGTCTACAACAAGAAGGGCGCCCTCGTCGGCAACGTCCACCACCTGACGATCGCCGTCGTGGTCTACCTCGCCGTCGCGGCGGTGGGTTGGGTCCTGCAGGCGCGACTCATCAAGGGACTCGCGACGATCGGCCAGGCGGTGGTGATCGGGCTGCGGCGCGATCTCTTCGACCACCTCACGAGCCTCTCGCTCCGCTACTTCTCGCAGCAGAAGGCCGGCTGGATCATCGCGCGCCTCACGAGTGACGTCGATGCCGTCTCGGACGTCCTCTCGCAGGGCATGCCGACGCTCGTCTCGAACGCCATCCTCCTGCCCGCCGCGGTGACCGGGCTGCTCCTCGTCGACTGGCGCCTCGGGCTTCTCTCCTTCGCGGTCCTGCCGCCGGCGCTCATCCTCTCGCGCTGGTTCCAGCGGGTCTCACACGCGGCGAACGTCGAGCAGCGGAACCGGATCGCCGCGATCACCGCCCAGATCGCCGAGTCGGTCGCGGGGATGGCCGTCGTGCAGGCGTTCAACCGCGAGCGCCGCTTCCAGGCCGAGTTCGACGAGCTCAACGCCGCGAACCGCGCCCAGGCAACCTACGTGCAGCGGATCTTCTCGGTCTTCTTCCCGTCGATCGAGTTCCTCGGAGTCGTCGCGATGGGCGCCGTCCTCTACCTCGGCGCGCACCTCTTCGCCCACCACACGATCCAAATCGGGACGCTGTTCGTGGCGGTCTACCTCCTGCAGCTCGTCTTCCAGCCGCTGCAGGAACTCTCGGATGTCTACGGGCAGCTTCAGTCCGCCAGCGCCGCGATGGTGAAGATCGCGAGCATCCTCGACGAGGAGTCGGAGATCCAGGATCGGCCCGACGTGCAGCCGCTGCCGCGGCTCGAGGGCGATCTGGACATCGACTCCGTCGTCTTCGCGTACGGCAAGGAGGACGTCCTGCACGGCGTCTCCTTCCACATCGAGCCGGGTGGCTGCTTCGCGCTCGTCGGCGAATCCGGCCACGGCAAGTCGACGCTCGCACGGCTGATCGGCCGCCACTACGACCCGCGCGAGGGCGCGATCCGCGTGGACGGGCACGACCTGCGCGACGTCGAGCTCCGCTCGTACCGCCGCCAGCTCGGCGTCGTGCTCCAGGACCCGTTCCTGTTCAGCGGCACGATCGCCTCGAACATCCGCTTCGCGAAGCCGGACGCGACGGACGAGGAAGTCGCGGCTGCTGCGGCCGCGGTCGGCGTCGACCGGGTCGCCGCGCGCCTCTCGGGCGGCCTCGACCACGCGGTGCGCGAGGGCGGCGCAGGGCTCTCGGCCGGCGAGCGGCAACTGATCTCGATCGCGCGCGCGCTGCTCGCCGACCCGCGGATCCTCGTCCTCGACGAAGCGACCTCGAACATCGACCGGCCGACGGAGGTGCTGATCGAGCTCGCGCTCGACCGGCTGCTGAAGGGCAGGACGTCGATCATCATCGCGCACCGCCTCTCGACCGTCCGCCGCGCCGACGAGATCCTCGTCGTCGAGAACGGCCAGGTCGTGCAGCGCGGCCCCCAGGACGACCTCCTCGCGCAGGATGGGCCGTTCCGCCGCCTCGCGCACACCCTCGAGGGCGGCGAGCCGGACTTGGCCCGGGCCAGGGCCGGCTAGGCGGGAGTCGCTTCGGGCGCCGGCTGCGCGATCTCGTGCCGGTGCTGCTCGAGCACGCGGAGCGCGACGTCGACGACCTGCGGATCGAACTGCGTCCCCGCCGCCTCGGCCAAGCGCCGCAGCGCCTCGCGGTGGCTGAGGCGATGGCGATAGGGGCGATCCGTGGTCATCGCGTGGTACGCGTCGCAGACGAAGATGATCCGCGACTCGAGCGGGATCTCGTCGCCGCCGACGCCGTCCGGGTAGCCGCGGCCGTCCCAGCGCTCGTGGCAGTGGCGGACGATCGGCCGCACGGCCTGGAGCCGGTCGATCGGGGCGATGATCCGCTCGCCGAGCTCCGGATGCGTCTGGACGACCTTCCGCTCCTGCGCCGTCAGCCGCCCCGGCTTCGAGAGCACGTCGCTCGGGATGCCGATCTTGCCGATGTCGTGGAGCAGGGCGCCGAGCTCGAGCCGCTTCAGCGTCCGCTCGTCGAGCCCGAGCTCCTGGCCGACCTTCAACGCCAGGTCACTGATCCAGCGGGCATGGGTGGAGGTGTACTCGTCGTTCGCCTCGAGCGCATTCGCGAGCGCCTCGACCGTCGAGACGAAGGTGCGCTCGAGCCCCTCGTAGCTCGAGGCGTTGGCAATCGCGAGCTTCGCCTGATGCGCGAGGCCGCCGAGCAGACGCAGCTCGCGCTCGCCGAACTCCGGGCTCTCGACGACCGCGACGATGCATCCCGCCCTGCCGTCGACGGAGAAGGGAGCGACGGCGTAGCTGCCCCCCGGCGCCGGCGCCTCCTCGACGAGCTCGTCGTAGTCGGCCGGATCGGATATGTAGGGCTCGCGGTCGACCGGGATCGCGTCGACGGGGAAGGAGTAGTCGCGCAGCCGGGCCGTCCATTCGGCCGTATGCCCGTGCTCGGCCAGCAGGCGCAGCTTCCCGTCCCGCTCGAACCAGAATGACGTGAAGCTGCTGCCGAGAATCTCGGCCGACAGGCTGGTGACGCGCTCGACGATCTCGTCGAGCTCGACGAGGGTCGCGAGCTCCCGGCCGAACTCGAGCAGCGCCGTCGCGCTCTCGGCCTCGCGGCGCGCCGACTCGTAGAGGCGTGCGTTCTCGACCGCGACCGCGGCGTGCCCCGCGAGCACTTCGAGCAGTCGGACCTCGTCCTCGTCGAACTGGCTAAGGCCGAGCTTGGAGACGACGATGACGCCGACGACGCGTGTGCCGTAGCGAAGCGGCACAGCGAGCAAGGACTCCTCGATCGGATCGGTTCCCTCGAGCTGACGGCCGAACTCGCAATTCGCGGCGTCGTCGACCACGATCGCCTCGCCGAGCTCGGCGCAGCGGCCGGTGATGCCGGTGCCGACCTGGATCCGCAGGACGTCGAGGGACAGGGAGATCTGGCTCGACGAGAACTCACCGAGGAAGGCGACCGGGACGAGATCGTCGCCGTTGCGGACGAAGACGCGGCAGTTGTGGTAATCGATCAGGGAGCGGAGCTCGGCGACGATCCCCTCGCCGATCTCCTTCACGTCGTTCGAGCGATTGAGCTTGCCGCTCAGGCTCTGCAGCATCTTCAGGTGCGCGATCGAGCGGACGTCGCGCGCCGAAGCCGGCGAATCGGGCCGCTTCGTGCCGTCGTCGGAGTAGAGGACGATCTGGTTCTTCCCCTGCGCCTTGGCGGTCATCATCGCCGCCTCTGCGCAGGTCGCGAGCTCACGCGGGTTCATCGCGTGCTCAGGCCCGAGCGCGAGGCCGACCGAGACGTGGAGCCGGCCGATACCCGGGAACTCGGTGTCGGCGAGGCGCCGCTTGATCCGTTCCGCGACCCTCTTTGCGTCCTCGTCCGCGCAGCCGACCATGACGACGGCGAACTCCTCGCCGCCGAGCCGGCAGACAACGTCCTCGGGCCGCACACTGGCGCGGAGGACCTCCGCGAGGAAGCGGAGGAGTTCGTCGCCGATGGCGTGGCCGTGCACGTCGTTGACGTGCTTGAAGTCGTCAATGTCGAGCATGAGCACCGCGACCGGCGAGTGCGTCCGGCTTGCTTCCTGCAGCGCCAGCAGGAGCTGCTCGTAGAAAACGCTGTGGTTGAACAAGCCCGTGAGCGAGTCGGTGCGAGCCTGGTGCTCGAGGCGGGCGCGAGCCTCCGCGTTGTCGAGCGCGAGGGCCGCTGCGTCGCCGAAGCGCTTCGCGAGCTCGAACTCGGTGTCCGTGAAGGAGACGTCCTCGCCGTCGCGGTAGACGTTGAGCGCGCCCTTGATGTGGCCGCGCGCGATGAGCGGGACGCAGATCAGCGATTCCGCCTCGATCGGCGTGCCGGGGACGGTGCGGACGCGCGGATCGTTGTGCGCCTGGTTGGCGAGCACGGCCTCGCGCTGGCTGACCGCCCAGCCGGTGAGCCCCTCGCCTTCGGCGTAGCTGAGCGGCGCGCTCATGATCTCGTCGGCGTACGGGTCCCGGATGACGAGAACCGGCTTGAGGGTGCCGTTCGCCTCGTCCGCCTCGTAGATCGTCAACGTGTCGTGTGGGATCAGCTCCCCGAGCGCGTTGGCGATGCGGACGAGCAGGGTGTCGAGCGTCTGCTCGGCGAGAACTTCGTGAAAGACGTCCGCGAGCCGGCGGTACGACGCGATGAGCGTGGAGTCGCCAACAGCCTCCTGCCCGGCGAGCAGCCGGAGATGGGAAGTGCGCACTACCACGGGTTCTTCGTTCGAACCAGTTGCATCAGGAGGAATACCCCTTTTCGGGACCGCCGCGGACAGTGGAAGCATCGGTGGCCAGGGGCTGCGACGTATCCCTCAGCTGGGGGAATCGGCCACGGTGCGATGCTTCGGCTTTCCGGCCTGGGAAGGCGGATTTCGTGCCGCTACTGACGGATCTCGTAAGGAGGCGGCGGATTGCCGAGCGGGCGCGGCAATCCCACTTGGCCGCGCCTCAGTCACCGGCCGACCCGGTAGCGCACGTGCGTCGCGAGCGGCGAGTGGATGACCTCGACCGGCTCGAGGAAGGGATCGGCGACGCCGTCGAGGAGCCGCTCACCGGAGCCGAGCAGCACTGGGGCGAAGTCGAGGACGAGCTCGTCGATCACGCCTGCCGCTAACGCCTGGCGCACGGTCGACGCGCCGCCGGCGATGTCGACTCCGCGATCACCCGCGGCCTCCGAGGCGCGCGCGAACGCGGCGTCGAAGCCGTCGCCCACGAAATAGAACGTCGTCCCGCCTTCGAGCTCGATCGGCTCGTGCTCGTAGTGCGTGAGGACGAAGACCGGAGCGTGGTACGGCGGCTCGTCGCCCCACCAGCCGCGCCAGTCTCCGTGCCACGGACCGCGGATCGGCCCGAACATGTTGCGTCCCATCACGTACGCGCCGCGTGGACGCAGCAGCAGGTCGCGTGCGCGCGCGTCGGCGTCGTGCAGCGGCTCGTCGAGATGCCAGTGATGCAGCTCGATGCCGCGACGGCCGAGCGGGTGCTCGAGGCTTTGATCCGCTCCTGCGACAAACCCGTCGAGCGAAATGGACATATGACAGGTCGTCTCGCTCATGCTGCTTCGACGATAGATGGTGTCCGACACGGCCTAGTAAACCCGGCCTAGTAAACCCGGCCGCCTGTGCGGCCGGCAACGAGCTCTCAGCACAAGCGCGCGGAAACCGCGCTTTCCGCGCGCGAGTTCCTTGCTTTTCCGCGAGCGAGAGCGCAGCTCTCACTCGCAAGAACTAGTCGCCCCAGTCGAACTCGCGGGCGTTGCCGTTGCCCCAGAAGCCGGACTCCTCGGCGACGGGCGCTACGTCCTCCGCCGTCGGCTCCTCGACCATGACCGGAACAGCCTGCTGCCCACCCTGCTGCCCGCCCTGCTGCTCGCCGGGCCACACGCCGACGTCCTCGAGGCTCGCGTCGCTGAAGTCGGGCTCGACGCCGTCCATCGTCTCCTCGAGCCGCGCCTCTTCCTCGCTCTTGAAGAGCGGGTGGTTGTCGAAGACGTCCTCGTCCTTGTAGCGATCGATCGGCATCGACTCGCCGAGCCGAGCGTTGCGCTCCTTCAGAGCGAGGTGATCCTCGATTACGCGCGAGAACAGGGAAGACGTCTCTACCGACATGAAGCTGACCTCCGTTGGGGCTTACTCGTCCTCAGCCGGGGATGTTAGCGCGGATCGGCAGAGTTTTCCCTTTCGAGACTGTGAAAAGCTGCTGGTTAGCGGCGAACCCGGATCTGAAAGGATGTGAGCAATGGCTCTGAAGAAGAAGCTCCGCCCCACTGCCTGGGCGCTCGCCGTTGCCGCCTGGGACGTCTGGCGGCGGCTGCCCGCCAAACAGCGGAAACAGGCGCTCGGCCTCGCGCGTCAGCACGGGCCGAAGATCGCCAAGCAGATCGTCAAGGCCAAGCGCCGCGCGAAATAGCTACACGCCGAGCGCGGCGCGGACGATGCGGTCCTGCTCTCGCAGGTGGGACGTCGGGTAGCCCTCGCTGGGGCTCGCGCGCCATGGCCGGCCGACGTAGATGAGCGGCACGCCTTCGGGCTTCGCCTCCTCGAGCCGATGGCGGATCCCCCGCCACGCACCCATGTTCTGCGGCTCTTCCTGCACCCACACGAGCTCGGTCAGGTTCGGATAGCCGTCGAGCAGCTCCTTCGCGCGCTCGACCGGGAACGGGTAGACCTGCTCGAGCCGCGCGACCGCGACGCCTGAGGCATTCGCGCGCTCCTCGTGCCCTTCGATGTCGTAATAGACCTTGCCCTGGCAGAGGACGAGGCGTGAGATCTGGGCGTGGTCGACGGTCGCATCGTCGAGCAGCGGGTGGAACTCCCCACTCGCAAGCTCGTCGAGCGTCGCCCCCGCTTGCTTCAGCCGCAGAAGCCCTTTCGGGGTCATCACGACGAGCGGCCGCGCCGTCGCGTCGAGCGCCTGCCGCCGCAGCAGGTGGAAGTACTGCGCCGACGTCGTGCAGTTGGCGATGCGAATGTTCTCCTGCGCCGCGAGCTGGAGGAACCGCTCGAGCCGCGCGCTCGAGTGCTCCGGCCCGTTCCCCTCGTAGCCGTGCGGCAGAAGCAGCGTCAGCCGCGTCGACTCGCGCCACTTCGAGAGGCCGGCGGAGACGAACTGGTCGATGACGATCTGCGCGCCGTTGACGAAGTCGCCGAACTGCGCCTCCCAGAGGACGAGCGCTTCGGGCGCCGCCGCGGCGTAGCCGTACTCGAAGCCGACGCAGGCGTACTCCGACAGCGGCGAGTTGTAGATCTCGAACGCCGCGCCCGCATCATCGAGGTGCTGGAGGGGCGTGAACGTCGTGCCCGAGGTCACGTCGTGGAGGACGGCGTGGCGGTGGGAGAACGTGCCGCGCTCGGTGTCCTGGCCGGTAAGCCGGATCGGGATGCCGTCGACGAGCAGCGAGGCGAAGGCGAGCGCCTCCGCCTGGCCCCAGTCGATCCCGCCGTCCGCGAGCGTCCCGCGCCGCCGCTCGAGCTGCTTCATCAGCTTCGGGTGCGGCGTGAACCACTCGGGGACACGCAGTAGCTGCTCGTTGAGGGAGCGGAGCCGGTCGACGGCGACGGCGGTCACGACCTGCTCACCCGTCGCGGCAGGAACGTGGGTGTCCTCGACCGGCGGCGGCTCGGACGCGCCGAACGTCGCCTTCAGCGCCTCGTGCGCCGCCTTGAGCTCGGTCAGCACGTCCTGCTCGAGCTCGTCCGCCTGCTCCTGCGTCAGCTCTCCGTCGGAGACGAGCCGCGCCGCGAACTGCTCGCGCACCGTCGGATGCTCGGCGATCGCCGTCGCGTAGAGCGGCTGCGTGTACGCCGCCTCGTCCTGCTCGTTGTGACCGTGGCGCCGATAGCCGACGAGGTCGACGACGACGTCGTGGCCGAAGCGGCCGCGGTAGGCGAGTGCGAGCCGGATCGCCGCGAGCGCCGCTTCCGGGTCATCGGCGTTGACGTGGACGATCGGAATGTCGAAGCCCTTCGCGGGGTCGCTCGAGTAGCGCGTCGAGCGGCCGCTCTCCGGGTCGGTCGTGAAGCCGACCTGGTTGTTCGCGATCAGGTGGAGCGTGCCGCCGGTGGAGTAGCCCGCGAGCGCCTCGAGGTTGAGTGTCTCAGCGACGACTCCCTGGCCGGCGAACGAGGCATCGCCGTGAATGAGGATCGGCAGCGCGACGCTCGGGTCGTAGTAGCCCTCGCGCGACGAGCGGTCGGTCTGCTCCGCCCGCGCCCTTCCCTCCACCACCGGGTCGACCGCCTCGAGGTGGCTCGGGTTGGCGACGAGCGTGACCGTGATGTCGCCGGCCTCGGTCGAATGAATCCCTTCCGCGCCGAGGTGGTACTTGACGTCGCCGCTCCCGCCTTCCTCGGAAGAGACGACGGCCTCGATCGTCCGCTCGCCCTCGAACTCGCGCAGGATCGTCTCGTACGGGCGCCCGACGACGTGGGCCAGGACGTTGAGGCGACCGCGGTGCGCCATCCCCACGACGACCTCGTGCGCACCGGCGCCGGCAGCGAGCTCGACCGCCTCGTCGAGCATCGGGATCATCACGTCCAAGCCCTCGACGGAGAACTGCTTCTGGCCCAGGAAGACGCGTCGCAGATAGCGCTCCATCCCTTCCACCTGGCTCAAACGGGCGAGGAGCCTGGTGCGCTCGTCGGTGCCGAGCCGGCGGCGGTAGCGGCCCGACTCGATGGCGTGCCGCAGCCAAACGCGCTCCTCGTGGTCGGAGATGTGCTCGATCTCGTACGCGATCGTCCCGGTGTACGTCTCGAGCAGCCGCGGCAGCGCGTCGGCGAGCGTCTCGCCTTCGACATGGAGGCGGAGGAGCTTGGCGGGGATGCGCGCCTGTAGCTCCGGCGTCAGCTTCGGCGTCAGGCGAAGCGGCTCGAGCGCGGGGTCGCCGGGCGGCTCGGCTCCGAGCGGGTCGAGGCGCGCATTGAGGTGGCCGTGCATTCGGATCGCCTTGACGAGCGCCATCGACGCGGCGATGCCGCCGAGCAGCTCTGCGTCGGCGGGCGCGGCCGGCGCTGCCGGCGGCGCGGCAACGGGCGCCGGCGGCGCAGGCGC
>JBOGZU010000015.1:0-53114 GCA_050697455.1 Gaiellaceae bacterium
GGCGCGACCTCCGCGTACGCGTCCTCCACGATCCCCGCGATCTCGTCGCGGTTGAAGCCGCGGTCGAGGCGGACGCCGATCCAGCCGCGGTGGCCGACGTAGGGAGGGACGTAGAACCGTTCCGGAGCGGTCTCGACGAGCGCGGCTTGCAGACCCGCCGGAGCAGCGCAGATCAATGCGAAGCGGCCGTCACCGTGATGGTTGTCCCAGACCGTCGCGAACGAGCGCTTCTCCTGCACGAAGAAGGTCGGCGCTCCGTGCGACGGACGCTCGCTCGTCTCAGGCAGCGCGAGGCAGATCTCGCGTACCGCGGCAAGGAGCTGTTTCTTCGTCACAGGCGCATTTTGCTGCGGGAGAGCAGCGTCGCAAGCACGCGCGGCAGCTCATCGGCGAGACGCGCTTTGCGGACGTAGTCGTCGGCGCCCGCGCTTCGGATCTCGAGAACGCGCTCCTCGTAGTCGTGGCCGCTCACCGCGACGATCGGCAGCTCGGGCCTGGTCGCGCGCAGCGCACGTGTCGCCTCGACGCCGTCGAGCACAGGCATCTCGATGTCCATCACAACCGCGTCGGGCGCGACCGTCTCCACGACCTCGACCGCCTCACGTCCGTTGCGCGCGCGACCGGCTACGACGAAGCGGCCGTCCCGCTCGAGCAGGAGCGCGATCGCGTCGAGGAACGACTCGTCGTCCTCGGCGACGAGAATTCGGGACGGCTGGGCCACTCTGGGTGGCCTACCCCAGGTGTCGCTCGGCTACGCGCCGAGTGCCTGCTCGAGGTCGGCCCAGAGCACCTCGGGATCCTCGACGCCGACGCTGAGGCGGATCAGGCCGGGCGGGACGCGGTCGCCCTCCCAGCGGCTCCGGCTCTCGATCAGGCTCGTGACGCCGCCGAGTGAGGTGGCGTTGACGATGACGCGCGTCGCGGTCTCCACCTGGTGGGCGGCGTCGGCGTCCACGACGTCGAAGGAGAGGAGCCCGCCCAGGCCGGGATAGCGGACGGTCTGCACGCTCCAGTGGTCGCGCAGCCGCTCGGCGAGGAGCGCCGCACTCTCGGTCTGGCGCCGCACGCGCAACTCCAGCGTCTTCAGCCCGCGCAGGAGCAGCCACGCCGGATCTGGCGCGGCGACGATGCCGGTCGCAGTGCGGAACTCGCGGAGCTGTCCGGCCGATGCCTCGTCCCGGCAGACGACCGTTCCGAGGAGAGCGTCGTCGTGGCCGGCGAGGTACTTCGTCGCGCTGTGGAGGACGAAGTCGGCGCCGTGCTCGAGCGGCCGCAAGTGGACGGGTGTCGCGACGGTCGCGTCGACGACCACCGGCGCAGCGTGGGCCGCGGCGGCCTCGAGATCGGGCATCGTCAGGAATGGGTTCGTCGGCGCCTCGAGCCAGACGAGCTGGACGTCCTCGGGCGGCGGCCCGGTCTGGTCGAACTCGACGACGCTCAGGCCCCAGCGCGCGAGCATCTCGAACGTGCGGCCCGTTCCGTAGTAGCCGCCTGCAGCGAGGGCGATCGTGTCGCCGGGCTGGAGGAACGAGAGGACGAGCGCTGTCGTCGCGCCCGCGCCCGACGGGAAGAGGAGCGCGCGACCGCCGTCCAGCTCCCCGAGCGCGGCCTCCGCAGCGGCCACTGTCGGACTACCGAGGCGCTGGTACGAGAACGCGCCGGGCTCGCCCCGCTCGTAAGGCCACTGCGTAGAGCGGTCGACCGGATCGGACATGCGGCGAGCCTATACGGGCTCCGGGCTCATGTCCTCGAGCCGGCCGACGCGGGACAGCTCTGGGAAGAGCTTCCGCCAGGAGCCGGCGATCCCGACCATCAGCGCGCCACCGAGCACGACCGCGCGGACCGTGCCGAGCGCCGCCGCCATCCCGCCCGCCTCGAAGGCGCCCAGCTCGTTCGAGGCGCTGATGAACACCCATTCGACTGCGTTTACGCGTCCTTGCAGCCGCAGCGGCGTGATCACTGCAAGCATCGTCGCCCGAATGTTGACGCTGACCATGTCCACGAAGCCGCTGACGAAGAGAGCGGCCAGGGAGAGTGGCAGCCATCTGGAGACTCCGAACACGATCGTCGAGGCTCCGAAGCTCGCGACGACCACGAGCATCGTCGGCCCCGCCGGCCAGCGGAGCGGCTTGCGGGCGATCAGGAACGCCGCCAGCAGCGCGCCGACCGACGGCGCGGTTCGCAGCGCGCCGAGCCCGATCGGGCCGATCCCTAGGATCGTCTTCGCGAAGACGGGCGCGAGCGCGATCGGGTCGCCGAGCAGGACGCCGAAGAGGTCGAGCAGGATCACACCGAGCAGCGTTCGCGTGCGGCTGATGAAGCGAATGCCTGCGACGAGGTTCTCCCAGTTGGCCGGCTCCTCCAACTGCCGTGAGGCGGTAGGTGGCAACGCCACGAAGGCGGCGAGCGCGACGCCGAGCAGCGCCGCCGCCGCGGCATAGACGGCCATCGGATCGACCGCGAAGATGACGCCCCCGAGCGCAGGGCCGGCGACGACGCCGATCTGGCCGGCGACGTTGCGCAACGCGATCGCGCCCTGGAGCAGCTCGCCCGGGACGAGCTCCGGCGTCAGCGCTCGCGTTGCCGGCGAGCCGATCGCGGACATCGTCCCCGCCAGGGCGCCGACGCCGAGATAGGGCCAGATCGAGCCGGGCCCCACCACCGTGATCGCGAGCAGGGTTCCCGCGACGCAGACATGGAGCGCGCCGGCGACGGCTGCGACGACGCGCCGAGACGCGCGATCCGCCAGCTGGCCGGCGGGAAGGGCGAGCAGCGGCAGCGGCCCGAACTCCGCCAGGCCGACGAGGCCGAGGTCGAACGGATTGTGGTGGAGCGTGTAGACCTGCCAGCCGATCGCGACGGCGATCATCTGCGCGGCCACGCCCGTCGTGAGCGATGCAGTCCAGAGGAGCGCGAACGGACGCAGCCGCAGTGCCGGAGGGAGACGGTGCTTCACGAGCGCGAACGTTAGGCTCCGCAGCGGTGGCCGAGGGGCACGAAACGACTGCGGGGAAGCTCGGGTGGCTCGAGGAGCTGCGCGGGCAGGCGCTCCACGCCGGCAACGAGAAGGCCGTCGCGAAGCGTCGCGAGGAAGGTCGGCTCCTCGCCCGGGAGCGCGCGGAGAAGCTCTGCGACCCCGGCTCCTTCGTCGAGCTCGACCGCTACGTCCGCCACCGCGAGGTCGAGTTCGGGATGCGCGACCGGCGTCCGTACGGCGACGCCGTCGTCACCGGCTACGGCACGGTCTTCGGTCGCAAGGCCTTCCTCTTCTCCCAGGACTTCACCGTCTTCGGCGGCTCGCTGAGCGAGGTTTTCGCCGAGAAGATCTGCAAGGTCATGGATCTCGCCGTCAAGTACGGCTGCCCCGTGATCGGCATCAACGACTCCGGCGGCGCGCGGATCCAGGAGGGCGTCGTCTCGCTGGCCGGCTACGCCGAGATCTTCTGGCGCAACGTGCAGGCGTCGGGCGTCGTCCCGCAGATCTCGCTCGTGATGGGCCCATGTGCCGGCGGCGCCGTCTACTCGCCCGCGATGACCGACTTCATCTTCATGGTCGAGGGCTCGTCGTACATGTTCATCACCGGCCCCGACGTCGTGAAGACGGTGACCGGGGAGGAGGTGACGTTCGAGGAACTCGGCGGCGCGGCGACCCACGCGTCGAAGTCGGGCGTCGCGCAGTTCACCTCCGCCGACGAGGAGTCGTGCCTCGAGGACGCGCGCTATCTCCTCTCGTTCCTGCCGCAGAACAACGCGGAGCGGCCCGCCTGGAGCGCGCCCACGGATCCTGTCGACCGCGAGGACGCCGAGCTCGACACCTTGATTCCCGACAGCGCGAACCAGCCGTACGACATGCACCAGGTGATCAGCCGCGTCGTCGACGACGGCGAGTTTCTCGAGGTGAGCGAGCACTGGGCGGAGAACATCGTCACGGGGTTCGCGCGGCTCGGCGGCCATCCGGTCGGCGTCGTCGGCAACCAGCCGCGTTCGCTCGCGGGCGTCCTCGACATCGACGCTTCGAACAAGGCGGCGCGCTTCGTCCGCACCTGCGACGCGTTCAACATTCCGCTCGTCACCTTCGTCGACGTGCCGGGCTTCCTGCCGGGGACAGCACAGGAGTGGGGCGGGATCATCCGCCACGGCGCCAAGCTGCTCTACGCGTACTGCGAGGCGACCGTCCCGAAGCTGACGGTGATCACGCGCAAGGCGTACGGCGGCGCGTACGACGTCATGAGCTCCAAGCACATCCGCGCCGACTTCAACTTCGCGTGGCCGACGGCTGAGGTGGCGGTGATGGGACCGGAGGGCGCCGTGAACATCATCTATCGCGACCGGCCGCAGGAGGAGCGCCCGGAGCTGATCGCGGATTACAAGGAGCGGTTCGCGAACCCGTACACGGCGGCGGAGCGCGGTTACGTCGACGACGTGATCGAGCCGCGGCGCACACGGCCGGTGCTCATCGACGCGCTGGAGACGACGCTGACGAAGGCGGAGCCGCGCCCGCGCCGCAAGCACGGGAATATCCCGCTCTAGCGCGGCGCGCTACTGGTTCCAGTTCTCGGCGGTCTTCTTGCCGCGTGGTTCGGGAACGTCAGGCGTCTCGGGCTCCTGCTCGTCGCGCGCGAGCGGCTGGTCCGCGGGCTCGCCCTCCGGATGGCGCCGCTGCTCGCGGTTCGGCTTCGCCTCCCGCATCTCGGGCACACGCTCCTGCTTCTTCGCCATGCCCCGATCCTGCGCGAGAACGAGCGCTTCTAAACGACGGCGACCTCGGCGCGGTCGGCCCTCATCTCCGTCGCGAAGGCGTCCACCACGGTCGGATCGAACTGCGTCCCCGCGCAGCGCTCGAGCTCGGCGAGCGCCTCGGCCACGCTGCGCGGCTTGCGGTGCGATCGGGTCGGGTCACGATCCGACGTCATCGCGTCGAAAGCGTCCGCGACGAAGATGATCCGCGCGCCGAGCGGGATCTGCTCGCCGGCGAGACCGTTCGGATAGCCGGTGCCGTCCCAGCGCTCGTGATGGTGCAGCACCCACTCGGCGACCGGCTCGACGCCGAGGCTCTCGAGCATCCGGAAGCCGATCTGCGGATGCCGCTCGAGGACAAGACGTTCGCCGTCGCTGAGCGCCGCGGGCTTGCGCAGCAGGTCCTCCGGGATCGCGAGCTTGCCGAGGTCGTGGAGGCTGCCGGCGAGGCGCGTCAGCTCGACCGTCGGCTCGTCGGCGCCGAGGCGCCGCGCGATGCGGGCCGCGTAGTCGCCGACGCGCTGGGAATGCCGGCCCGTGTACGCGTCGCGCGCGTCAACCGCCTGCGCGAGGCTTTCGGCCGCGCGATAGCGGGCGGCGCGGTCGGGGCTGTCGGCGAGCTGCTCGAGGTTGGCGCGCAGAATCGATTCCGCCGCGTAGGCCCTCACGCGGTTCTTGCCGTCCTCCTTCGCCCAGTAGAGCGCGCTGTCGGCCAGCCGGATCAGCTCGTCGCGGCCGGCGCCCTGGGTCGGGAAGGTGGCGACGCCGGCACTCACCGTGACCGGCCCGACTCCGTCGATCTGCAGCGCGGCGATCCGCTCCACGATCGAGCGCGCCACCGCCGTCGCCGCCCGCTCGCCGTGCGCGGGGAGGAGGACGGCGAACTCGTCGCCGCCGAGCCGGAACGCCTCGCCGCCCTGACGCAACCGGGAGGCGACATGACTGAGCACCGTGTCGCCCATCGGATGGCCGAAGCGGTCGTTGATCGTCTTGAGGTCGTCGAGGTCGACGAGGCAGAGCGCGACGGAGGCTCCCTTCTGCTCCGCGTCGGCGAGCTCGCGCTGCAGGCGCTCGTGGAAGCTGCGGTGGTTGCCGAGCCCGGTCAGCGGATCGGTGAGTGCGAGCCGCATCGCCTGCATCGCCTTGAACGTCGAGCGCTGGTAGAGCGCGATCGCGAGGAGCGGCCCGACGAGCGCCACCGACAGGGCAGGCGCGCGTTGCCAGAGGACGACGAGCATCAGCGACGCCGACGCCATGAGCGCGAATGGCGCAGTGGTCTGCTCGAGGTTCTCCCACGCGACGACGAAGAACGACCGTCCCGAGTCGGCCGAGAGGACTGCGCTGATCAGGACGAGGTTGACGACCCAGTAGTAGACGAGCGCCGCGACGACGACCTTCGCGACGAGGATCCCGGCCGACATCCCGTGCAGGCGATCGATGACCACGCCGGCCGAGAGCGCCGAGAGCGCAAACATCGAGGCGTTGTAGGAGACGCGGACGAGCGGTCGCCGGGCGATGAGATGCGTCACGGCGGGGCCGAGCGCGACGATGATCACCGCCGCCGGCCAACCGAGCAGGACGATCGAGGCGATCGAGAAGACGAACCCGAGCGTGACGCCGCCGGCTCCCATCCCTTCGACGGGAACGGGGAAGCGCTCCGCGAGCGCCGTGGCCGCGAGCAGCCCGCCGAGTGCCGCGACGTGCCCGACGGTGTGCGGCTCGCGCGCATAGCGCTCGATCGCCCACGCCATGGCGAAGACCCCCACCGCAATCACGGGGGCCACCACCATGAGAACCTTGCGAGGGATAGCAGCGGCTTCGTTCACCGCTACTCCCTTAACCGGCCGGATACGGATGCCGGGAACTGCGAGCCGACCGCTCATCGACCGACACCCCCTCCCCTACGAGGTCGTGCCGGGCCGGCTACGGGTGAAAGTGAATCCAGCCGTAGTTCCCGAGAGCCACTGCAACCGCTGCAGCGGCGACCGCGAGAACGACCAGACGGGACTTCAACTCCAGCATTTGTTTCCTCCAGGGGCTTCTTGTTGAGGACGCCAGGTAGGAGGAATTGTCGTGATGGTTCGCTACCCGAGGTATCACCCGAAGGGGGTAACTATGACTAGCGATTCAACGGCCGATTCACTCTTTTAGGGCTCGAGGCCGGCTTCATGCAGCGGCCTGCGGCCCCAGGCGAACTCGCGCTTGTACCAGCCGTCGAGCTGCGCGAGCGCGACGCCCTCGCCCGAAGACTGGATGAACCAGCCATTGCCGACGTAGATCGCGGTGTGGTCGATCTCCGGGCCGCTCGAGCGCGGGCCGTGGGAGCCGAAGAAGATCACGTCGGCGGGTTGGAGCTTCTTGAACGAGATCCGCTTCGACCACGGCACCTCGACGCTCATCGTGTATGTCGTCCGCCCCCGGATCGTCGAGGAGAGCCGCCGCTCGCCCGGATAGCTCTGCAGCTTGTAGACGCGCCAGACGAAGCCCGAGCAGTCGTAGCCGCCGCGCGACGGGACGCCGAACGGCGCCTCCGACCCGTCGCTCGTCCCGCCCCAGATGTAGGGCATCCCGATCTTCGAGAACGCGACGGCGAGGATCCGCTTCTGCCACGCGTTCATGGTCGGGAGGGTGAAAGCGTCTGCCGCCGACGTCACCCACCCAACCTGCCAACTCACATCGGTCGAGCCGAAGGAGAGGATCTGCGCCGCCGAGTAGGCGGCCTCCGCGCGCGTCGCGGTGTCCTGCGGGCGCAGCTCGAGGTAATCCTGCGGCTGGGGATGGTTGAGCCGGAGGCCGAGCAAGCGCGCGACGACCTCGGTGCCGAAGCGGCTCGGGACTGTGAGTCCAGCGGCGCCGGCCCCGGCGTTGAATTCCTTCGCGGCGTGCAGCAGGCCGAGCGAGGTGACGAGCTTGCGGTCGAGCTCGGTCATCGTCACGGGCGCGGACTGGTTCGAGCGCGTCGCCTGCGGGCTCCTGGCATTCGCGGTGCCGGCCGTCGTCGCCTGCTGCCGCGGCGTCCACCCTGGGGTGTTTGCGACCGAGACGACGATCGTCGCGTCCGCCTCCTGGCCGTCGTCGCTGTACGCCTTCACGGTGAGGGCGTGGTCCCCGTCCGGGACGGTGGTCGTGTCCCAGGTGCCGCCGTCGCCGCCGAAGACGTAGGGCGCGGACTGCTCGGTCCAGGCGAGAGCCCCGTCGATCCAGAACTCGACGTGATTGGGCGTCGGCCCGGCCGTGGTCGTCTCCCAGTCGACCGAGCCCGAGACTGTCTCGCCGTTCGACAACGTCTCGCTCGCGATGGCGAGCGGAGCGGAAGGCGGTGGAGAAACGGCGCGCTGCAGGTCGGATGCGAGCTGGGTGAGCGTGCCGCGCGTCAGCGCCGCGTTCGGGCGGAAGCCGCTGACGCTGCTCGCGCCCATGAGCTTGTGCGAGACGACGGTCCGGATCTGCGGCGCAGCCCAGTCAGGGATGACGCGATTCGTCGATCCAGTTGCAGCGGCAACGACAAATGCCGCGACGGCAACGGCCGCCGCGAGCGTGACCAAACGCAGACCCACGACAGTTCTCATCGACCCCCTCCCGCAGGGACATTAGCCTCCTTTTCGGTGAATCTCTCGATTTCCCCCCAACCGGACGACGCCGAGCGAGCGGCCATCCTCGCGGCGCTCGAGGCCGAGGAGGCCGAGCAGGCAGGCCGTTCGGAGTGGGCGAAAGCCGGCTTACCGCAGCGCGAAGCCGAAGACGAGCCGCAGGCGTAACCCGAGCGCGGCGCGCTCCGTTCCCCTGTCATGTGGGAGGAGTGCATTCGCTGCAACGAAGCGCCCGCCGTCGACGAGCAGGGCTATTGCGGCCATTGTCACTGGGCCGTTCGAGCCGAGGTGGAGGAAGGCTTCTACGCGATCCGCGAGTACCTCCGCGCCTGGGCGCGCTTCGACGAGTGGTGCGAAGCGCACGGCGGCGCGAAGGTCGCCTGACGCGAGCCGGCTATTCCGGCTGAGGCCGGCCCGCGAAGAGGCGGGGCGCGCTGCGGGCGTAGTCGAGCCCGGACACCCAGGTGAGGATGACCGCGACGAGGAGCGTCCACCAGGCGACGCGGTTGTGACTCCAGGCGCCGGCGGCCGCGAAGCCGCCGACCGCGGCTGCGATCGCCTGCGCCCACGTCTTGAGCTTGCCGAGGTCGCGGGCGGCGAGGACGACGCCGCGCTCGATCGCCGCCTGGCGGAGGCCGGTGATCAGCACCTCCCGCACGACGATCAGCGCGACCATCCAGGCGGGGAAAACACCGCGCCCGATCAGCATCACGAGCGCGCCGAGGACGAGCACCTTGTCCGCGATCGGATCGAGCAGCGAGCCGAGCGGCGACGCCCGGCCGTGTCTGCGCGCAAGCCTCCCGTCGAAGAAGTCCGTCGCCATCGCCACGCAGAACACGGCGGTCGCCCAGTAGTCGTGGCCGTGGAAGCTCCAGGCGAACAGGAGGATCACGAGCGGCACGGAGGCGGCGCGGGCGACGGTCAGTTGATCGGCGGGCGTCATGCTCACGGCAGAGAGAATACGGGCCGCCCATGTTCGAAAAGGTTCTCGTCGCCAACCGTGGGGAGATCGCGATCCGCGTCTTCCGGACGTTGCGCGAGCTTGGGATCGGCGCAGTGGCCGTCTACTCCGAGGGAGATCGCGACGCGCTCCACGTCGCCTACGCCGACGAGGCGTTCCTGCTCGGGCCGATTCCCGCGGCCGAGAGCTATCTCAACGTCGAGCGGATCCTCGACGCAGCGCAACGCTCCGGCGCTCAGGCGATTCATCCCGGCTACGGCTTCCTCGCCGAGAACGCCGATTTCGCGCGCGCCGTCGAGGAGGCGGGGCTCGTCTGGATCGGCCCGCCGCCTGCCGCGATCGAGCTGATGGGGAACAAGACGGCGGCGAGGACGGCGATGCAGAACGCCGGCGTCCCGATCATCCCGGGCACGACGGATCCGGTCGGCTCCGTGGAGGAGCTGCTCGCGCTCGGCGAGGAGATCGGCTACCCCCTCCTGATCAAGGCGGCGGCCGGCGGCGGCGGCAAGGGGATGGAGGAGGTGCATGCGCCGGAGCAGGCCGAGCGCGCGTTCGAGACGGCGCAGCGCCAGGGACAGTCGTACTTCGCGAACCCGGACGTCTACGTCGAGAAGCTCATCGTCGACCCGCGCCACGTCGAGGTGCAGGTGCTCGCGGACGCGCACGGCAACGTCATCCACCTCGGCGAGCGCGACTGCACGATCCAGCGCCGCCACCAGAAGCTCGTCGAGGAGACGCCGTCGCCCGCGGTCTCGCCTGAGCTGCGCGAGCGGATCGGCTCGATCGGCGTCGAGGCGGCGCGCGCCTGCGGCTACCGCTCCGCCGGCACGATCGAGGGCCTCCTGACGCGCGACGGCGAGTACTTCTTCATGGAGATGAACACGCGCATCCAGGTCGAGCACACGGTGACGGAGATGGTCACCGGCCTCGATCTCGTCTGCGAGCAGATCCGCGTCGCGCTCGGCGAGCCGCTGACGCTGCGGCAGGAGGACGTGCAGCTGCGCGGGCACGCGATCGAGTGCCGGATCAACGCGGAAGATGCGAGCCAGGGCTTCCTGCCGGCGCCGGCGTTGGTGACGGGCTACCGCGAGCCGGCGGGGCCGGGTGTGCGCGTCGACTCCGGCGTCGCCGCGGGCTACGAGGTCTCCGGCTCCTACGACCCGATGATCGCGAAGCTCATCGTCCACGGCGTCGACCGCGAGCACGCGCGCCGGCGGATGCTGCGCGCGCTCGACGAATTCTGGATCGAGGGGCCTACGACGCTGATCCCGTTCCACCGCGCGCTTCTCGCGCACGACTGCTTCATCCGCGGCGAGACGTGTCTCGGCATCGTCGAGTCCCTCCAGGTGCCGGAACCCGCAAGTAACAGACTGTTCCTTGGTCAGACAGGTCCGAACGGGAGGATGGCCGAGCGCGTTCGCGTGGTGGAGGTCGACGGGCGGCGCTTCGAGGTGCGCCTGTCTGAGTCGGAGCCGGAGTGGCGCGCGCTCGCGCAGCGGCGCCGCGAGCGGGTGCGCGAGGGACGCGCCGGCGGCACGGGTCAGGACGCGGTCGTCTCCCCGATGCAGGGCACGATTCTGTCCGTGCGCGTCTCCGACGGCGACGAGGTCGAGCCCGGCCAGGTGCTCTGCATCGTCGAGGCGATGAAGATGGAGAACGAGGTGCACGCGCACCGGGCGGGAACGGTTTCAGGGCTCTCCGTCGAGGCCGGCCAGGCGGTCTCCACCGGCCAGGTCATCTGCGTGATCGCCTCCGACTGAACCGTTCGCAGGCTCCTCGCGTAGTACACGGGTAACTCAGGCAACTCCCTAAGGAGGCGAGCGCATGCTCGGATTTCCGAACAGGGGCCTGGTCGTGGGGGTTACGGTCGTTCTGACAGGGCTCGTCGCCGGTTGTGGTGGCGGGTCGAGTTCGGTGACCACCGGCGGCGTGGCCGGCAAGCAGAAGCAGTCGTCGGCGCCGTCGACGATGTTCAGCACCGCCAAGGTGTCGGGACTCGGCACCGTGCTCGTCGACGGTTCGGGCCGGACGGTCTACATCCTGACCAGCAGCAGTCAGAAGAACGTGCCATGCACCGATTCGAGTGGCTGCACGAAGCTCTGGCCCGACCTGCCGCTGCCGAGCGGTAAGTCGGCCGCGAAGGCGGGGATGGGGGCTCAGGCGTCGCTGCTCGCGACGAAGAAGCTCAGCGACGGCGAGACCTACCCGACCTACAACGGGTGGCTGGTGTACGAGTACACCGGCGACTCGGGGCCGGCGCAGTCGAACGGCGAAGGGATCAAGAGCTTCGGCGGGATCTGGTACGCGCTCACTCCCGCGGGCCAGCCCGTGAAGTCCAAGTCGACCGGCGGTTCGGGCGGCGGTGGCGGCGGCTACTAGCCGCAACCTGCTGTTCGTCCTCGGAGCTGCGGCCGTGGCGATGTCGGCGTCCGTCCACCTGCACCTGTGGGTGGGCGGCTACTCCGGCATCGCCACGATCGGCCCGCTCTTCCTGCTCCAGGCGATCAGCGGGTACCTGCTCGCGCCCGCGATCCTCGTGCTCGAGCGGCCCATCGTCGCGCTCGCCGCCGCCGGCTACCTGCTCGCGACGATGGCCGGCTTCCTGCTCTCGGTGAACGTCGGGCTCTTCGGCTTCCAGGACAGCTGGTCCGCGCCTTGGGCGACGACTGCGTTCGCGGTCGAAGCCGTGGGCGTCGTTCTGCTCCTCGCTGCGGCGGCCGTTAGATCGAGCGTTGGTAGGAGCGGAAGCACCACGTCGCGAACATCGCCGTAGCTGCCATCGCGGCGAGCAGGAACAGGAGAAAGGCGCCTGTCGTGCCCCAGGCGCCGCCGACAACGACAGCGTTACGCGAGGCCTGCACGCCCCAGTTGACGGGGTTGAACCGCGTGATCCCCTTGATCCAGCCCGGCATCAGCGCCGCCGTGAGCAGGATCGACGAGAGGAACATCAGCGGCAGGCCGACCATGTTCGCGGTCGCGATCATCGACTCGGGCCGGCGGAAGATCAGGGCGAGGCCGTTCGAGAAGCCGGCGAACGCAGCCGCGAGCAGGAACGAGGCGGCGAAGACGACGAGCCAGCCCGCCAGGCCACCGTGCACGCGCACTCCGAGCGCGAGCCCCACGAGCAGGAGGATCAGCGACTGGATCATCGCCGTGATTCCGGCGCGCACGACCTGCGAGAGGACGATGGCGAGCCGCGAGGCCGGCGCGGCAAGGAAGCGGTCGACCACCTTCCTGTCGAGGTCGGTGATCATCCCCATCCCCGACCACATTCCGCCGAAGAAGGCGTTCATGCAGATGATCCCGGGTGCGAGGAACTCGACGTACGTGCGGGCTCCCGGGTGCAGACCGTGGACCTTCGAGAACAGCTGCCCGTACATCACGAGCCAGATCATCGGCTGGATGACCATCATCGCCACCCAGATCGGCTGTCGCATGAGATTGCGCAGCTGGCGCACGACCATCCAGCCCGTCTGGCGGAAGACCTCGATGCTCACGCGTGTGCCTCATCTTCGGTGGCGAAGTCGCGACCGGTGTAGTGGAGGTAGACGTCGTCGAGCGACGGACGCGCGGTCGTCACGGACGCGACCTCGATCCCGGCGTCGTCGAGCGCGCCCAGGATCACGGGGATCGCCTGCGCGCCGTTCGGCACGCGCGCGCGCACCACCTGGCCGTCGACGTTCACCTCGCTGCCGATGCCGGCGACGACCCGCTCGGCGTCGGCCACGCGGCCGTTCTGCTCGGAGAGCTCGACGCTCACCGACTCTCCTTGCAGACCGCGCTTCAGCTCCTCAGGCGTGCCCTCGACGACGATGCGGCCGCGGCTGACGATCGCGACGCGCTCGGCGAGCCGGTCGGCCTCCTCGAGGTAGTGCGTAGTGAGGAGGATTGTGAGGCTCTCGGCCTGCGCGAGGCGCTCGACCTCGACCCACATCGCCGCGCGCGCCTCGGGATCGAGCCCCGTCGTCGGCTCGTCGAGGAACAGCACCTTCGGCTTGTGGACGAGGCCGATCGCGACGTCGAGCCGGCGCTTCATCCCGCCTGAGTAGCCACGGGCGACGCGATCGGCGGCGTCGTCGAGCCCGACGAGCCCGAGCAGCTCGTCAACCCTGCTGTGCAGCGGCTTCCCCGCCATCCCGTGGATGCGGCCCTGGAGGAGGAGGTTCTCGCGGCCGGTCGCGTCCCAGTCGACGGCGGAGTCCTGCGCGACATAGCCGATCGAGCGGCGGACGCCGGACGGGTTGGCGACGACGTCCTCGCCCGCGACGAAGGCGTGGCCGGAGTCGGGCTGCGTCAGCGTCGTGAGGACGCGCACGGTCGTCGACTTCCCGGCGCCGTTCGGCCCGAGCAGCCCGAACACCTCGCCCTCCCGCACGGCGAACGACACGCCGTCGAGCGCCCGCACGGCCTTGTAGCGCTTGCGGAGGTCCTCGGCGACGATCGCGTCCATCGTCCCGCGAGTGTAGACAGAGGAAATGCACGGTCTCGAGGAGCGTCTCGCGTCGGTTGTCGGCGCGCGTCCCGTCAGCTGGACAGAGCGTGCGGGCGGCTACTCGACGGCCGAGCGCTACTCGGTCGAGCTCGACGACGGGCGCCGCGTGTTCGTCAAGGCCGCGGAAGCGGAGCACATGGCGCGCTGGATCCGGCGCGAGCACGAGGTCTACTCCTCCTTGACCGGCAGCTTCATCCCTGGGCTGCTCGGCTTCGACGACGACGGCGTGCGCCCGCTGCTCGTGCTCGAGGATCTGAGCCATGCGGACTGGGGAGCGGCCTGGACGCAGGAGCGGATCGCGCTCGTTCGTGCGGCGCTCGCGGAGCTGAACGCCGCGCCCCCGCCGCCCAACACGCATTCCGTGCGCGAGACGTTCTCGAGTCTCTTCGGTCGCTGGCGCGTCGTCGAGGAGGATCCCGAGCCGTTCCTCTCGGTCGGGCTTCGCTCGCGGGAGTGGCTGGATCAGCGGCTTCCGGCGCTGATCGAGGCCGCCGACGCGGTTCCTGCCGACGGCGAGGCGCTCATCCACCTCGACGTGCCCAGCGACAACCTCTGCACCCTCGAGGGCCGCGCTGTCCTCGTCGACTGGAACTGGCTCTCGCTCGGCGCGCCCGAGTTCGACGTCGCCGGCTGGGCGTGCAGCCTCTCGCTCGAGGGCGGCCCGTCGCCGTGGGATCTCCTTCCGTCCAGCCCCGAGTTCGCCGCCTTCCTGGCGGGCGTCTTCGCAGCGACCGCGGGGCTCCCGCCGCCCGAGACGGCGCCGAACGTCCGTGCCTTCCAGGTCGCCCAGCTCGCCGTCGCGCTCGACTGGGTGGACCGCGAGCTCGCCTAGCCCGGGTCGCAGGTGAACCAGCGGGCCGTCGTGGTCTCGCTTCCGTCGGCGAGATTGTCGAACGATCCCCCAGAGGGCACGACCACCGTTTGGATGGTGTACAGGGCGTTCTGGCAGCCGTCGTTCCAGTCGCTCGGCAAGAGCGAGCCCGACCACGTCGAGAGTGCGACGCTGCCGGGCCCTGTAGCGGGCGACGCGATGTTCGTCATCGGAACCTGCTCTTCGAAGACGACGTGGTCGACGCTGCTGTCTCCCTCGGCCTGCATTGCCTGCAGCGGCTGAGAAGCGTCGCTCCGTAGGACCTGGAGCCGCAGAGTTCCGTCGGGGATCGCTGCGTTGACGGTCACGTTGATCGACGCGACCTGCTGGGCGTTGCGGGTGAAGTCGAGGGCGAGCGGGTCGTACCCCATCGGGAGGCGGTTGACGGTACGCGGGCTTGACGGAGTGAATGCGCCGGTGAAATACGCGGCGAGCGCCGCGATCGCGACGCAGGCGGCGAGCGCGAACGCAAGGCGCCGTCGCGGGAACCGGCGCGGCGCCTCCGCCCGGTGCAGAACGTCTTGCCAGTCCAGCTCGTCTGTCTCAGCCACGAACTCACGCAGCCGCCGCTCGATCGTCTCGGTGCTCATCGGCTTGCCTCCTCCTTCGATAGCTCTCTCTGCAGGTCGGCATGGGCGTGCGCGAGCGTCGCGGCGACCGTTCCCGCGCTGATCTCGAGGAGCGAGGCGATTTCCGCGTACGACAGGTCGGCGAAGTACCGAAGGAACAGAGCGAGCCGCCGCCGTGGAGGCAGATTCCGGATCGCCTCGGCGAGCTCCGGATCGCGCTCGGGCGAGGGCGGGGCGGACGCCTCGGCCAGGTCGTCCGTCGTCGGCTCGCTCCGTGCTCTCAGCGCCGTGCGGAACGCGATCCGCCAGACCCAGCCCTCGAGCGAGCCGCCGCCGCGGTACTGGCCGCGGTCGCGCAACGCCTACGCGAACGTTTCCTGTACCACGTCGCGAGCCGACTCGTAGCTGCCCGTCAGCGCTGCCACCCCGCCGCGAAAGGCGGAGTAGCGACTCCGGTACAGCTCTTCGATCGCACGCGCGCTTGCAGCCATGCCACTCCTACAGGGAGCAGTTCCCGCTGTTTCCTTTATCGCAGCGCAGTGACTGCGCCGTCCAGCACGATCGCATCGCTAGTGTCCGGCGCCGGTGGACCTCTTCGAGTATCAGGGCAAGGAGCTCTTCCGGCGCGTCGGGATTCCCGTCTCCGACGGCTTCCTCGCGACCACGCCCGAAGAGGCGCGCAAGGCGGCCGAGGACCTCGGCGGCCCGGTGGTCGTCAAGGCGCAGGTGCTCACCGGCGGTCGCGGCAAGGCCGGCGGCGTCAAGCTCGCCGACGACCCGGCAGACGCCGAGGCGAAGGCGAAGGACATCCTCGGGCTCGACATCAACGGCCACGTCGTCGAGAAGCTCTGGATCGAGACGGCCTCCGACATCGAGCGCGAGTACTACCTCTCTGTCACCTTCGATCGCGGCGCGAAGAAGCCGCTCTTCATGTTCACGACTCAGGGGGGCATGGAGATCGAGGAGGTCGCGGAGAAGAGTCCGGACGCGCTCGTCCGGCTGCACATCGACCCGCTCGAGGGCTTCCAGCCATGGGTGGCGCGGCGGCTCGTCTACGGCGGCGGCGTCACGGATCCGTCCGAGCAGAAGCAGATCGCGGCGATCGTCGGGCAGCTCTACGCGGCGTTCGTCGAGTTCGACGCGATGCTTTGTGAGATCAACCCGCTGATCGTGACGCCCGAGGGCGAGGTCAAGGCGCTCGACTCGAAGTTCACGGTCGATGACAGTGCGCTCGCGCGCCATCCCGACGTCGCGGAGTGGCGCGACACGAGCGGGGCGGACCCGATCGAGACGTTCGCTCGCGAGAAGCACGTCACGTACGTGAAGCTCGACGGCGACGTCGGCGTTCTCGCCAACGGCGCCGGACTGGGCATGTCAACGGTGGACGTCGTCGCGCACGTCGGCGGCCGGCCTGCGAACTTCTGCGATCTCGGCGGCGGCGGCAGCGCGGAGGGCGTCGTCGACGCGCTCGAGGTGATCACGCGTGACCCGCAGGTCAAGTCGATCTTCTTCAACATCTTCGGCGGCATCACGCGGGGCGACGAGGTCGCGCGCGGGATCCTCGCGGCGCTCGACACGCTCGACATGTCCGGCTATCCGATCGTCGTCCGGCTCGACGGGACGAACGCGAAGGAGGGCCGGAAGATCCTCGCCGACGCCGGCCGCGACAACATCCACGCCGAGGGGACGATGCTCGACGGAGCGCGGCGCGCGGTGGAGCTGGCCAAGTGACGGACCTCTGGAATGAGCGCGCCGAGGCCTACCGCACGAGCCAGACGCACGCGAGCGGAGACGACCTCGACCTCGTGGTCGAGTGGTGCGCGCCGGCGGAAGGCGTCACCGTCCTCGACATCGCGACCGGCGGCGGCCATGTGGCGCGCCGGCTACGCGAGGCGGGTGCGACGGTCGTGACAACCGACGCAGCGCCGGGCATGCAGCCGGACGTCGTCGCACCGGCGGACCATCTTCCGTTCGCCGACGGCAGCTTCGACGCCGTCGCCTGCCGCATCGCCGCCCACCACTTCCCCGACGTCCTCGCCGCGCTGAAGGAGATGGCGCGCGTCGCGCGCGACCGCGTCGTGATCTGCGACAACGTCTTCACGAGCGAGTCCGCCGAGGAGGCCGACAAGCTGCGCGATCCGAGCCACGTCCGCAACTACGGCGTCGCCGAGTGGCACAGCTTCTTCGAGCTCGCCGGCCTCGAGGTCGCGGACGAAGCGACCCTGGCGCGTGACACCGACTTCGCGGGCTGGCTCGACCGCACCGAGACTCCGGAGGAGGACCGCCCGCGCGTCCGCGAGCTTCTCGCCGGCCGCGTCCACGACGGCCGCCTCGACCTGCCGACCGTGGTGCTGAAGGGAGTCAAGCCCTAGTGGCGATCATCCTCGACAACGACACGCGCCTCGTCGTCGCGGGCCTGACGGGCTCGGAGGGACGCTTCCACGGCCTCCGCAACCGCGCCTACGGCACGAACCTCGTCGCCGGAGTCACGCCCGGCAAGGGCGGCCAGGACGTCGAGGGCGTCCCTGTTTTCGACACCGTCGCCGCGGCTGTCTCGGAGGCCGGCGCCAACACGTCGCTCATCTTCGTCCCGGCCCGCTTCGCGGTCGACGCGATCTACGAGGCGGTTGACGCGGGGATCGGCACCGTGATCTGCATCACCGAGCACATCGCCGCCCACGACATGCTCCGCGCGTACACGTACTTCCGGGGCAAGGACGTGACGATGATCGGCCCGAACTGCCCCGGCGTCCTCTCGCCCGGCAAGGCGAACGCGGGAATCATCCCGGCCGAGATCTTCAGCGAGGGAAGCGTCGGTCTCGTCTCGCGCTCCGGAACGCTGACGTACCAGATCGGCCACGAGCTGACCCAGCTCGGGCTCGGCAACTCGACGATCGTCGGGATCGGCGGCGACCCCGTCGTCGGCTCCTCCTTCGTCGACGTGATCGCGAAGTTCGAGGCGGACGAGCAGACCGAGCTGATCGTCCTCGTCGGCGAGATCGGCGGCGACGAGGAGGAGAAGGCGGCGGCCTACGTCGCCGAGCACGTGACGAAGCCGGTGCTCGCCTACATCGCGGGTTTCTCGGCACCGCCCGGCAAGACGATGGGCCACGCGGGCGCGATCATCTCCGGCTCCTCCGGCACCGCTGCGGGCAAGAAGGAAGCGCTCGAGGCCCGCGGCATCGAGGTCGGCACGACGCCGACCGAGGTCGCCCAGATGGTCGCGGACCGGATGAAGTGAGCGCCGACGCACGCGAGATCCTCGACGCGCTGCAGGCGGCCATCGACGGCCGCGACCCTGACATCCTGAACGCGTTGTTCGAGGAGCGTTCGGTGCTGATCGGAACCGCCGGAGACGGGCGCTCCCCGGACGCGCGACGCAGATACCTCGACGCGGTTGCGCAGGGGGAGCCCTTCCGCTGGGACTGGCAGGAGATCGTCTCGTTCCACGAGTCGGACGACACGCTGGGATTCGCCGCCTTCGGCGCGCTCGTCGTCTCCGGCGACGAGGGCGAGCAGTGCTACCCGATGCGGGCGACCGTCCTCTCCGTTCAGACGCCGGACGGGTGGCGCCTGCGGCACTTCAACGGATCCGTCCCGCCGATCTCCTAGGGTTCGCGCGGTGGGTGTGATCTCGTTTGCCCGCGGCGTTCCGGCGCCCGAGTGCCTCGCTGTCGAGGAGCTCGCGGACTGCGCCCGCGCTGCGCTCGAGCGCGACGGCCGCACAGTCCTGAGTTACGGCCCGGGCGGCGGCTACGGCCCGCTGCGCGAGGAGCTCGCGGCGCGGCACGGCGTCGAGCCGTCGCGCATCCTCGTCACGAGTGGCTCGCTGCAGGGCTTCGTCTTCCTCGCCGAGCAGCTCGTCAAGCCCGGCACGCGAGTGCTCGTCGAGGCGCCGACGTACGACCGGCCGCTCAAGATCCTCACGCGTCTCGGCGCCGAGATCGTCACGGTGCCGATGGACGACGAGGGGCTCATCCCGGACGAGCTGCCCGACGGCGAGTTCGCCTTCCTCTACACGATCCCGACCTTCCAGAACCCGAGCGGCCGGACGCTCTCGGAGGAACGCCGCCGCCGGCTCGCGGCGCTCGCGGCCGACCGGAACCTGCTGGTGCTCGAGGACGACCCGTACGGCCTCGTGCGCTACGAGGGCGAGCCGCTGCCTAGCGTTTTCGAGCTCTCGGGCGGCGACCAGATCGCCTACTGCTCGTCCTTCTCGAAGACGGTTGCGCCCGGCCTCCGCGTCGGCTGGTTCGTCCTGCCCGCGCCGCTCGCGGCCGAGCTCGAGGCGCTCGCCGTCTCCACGTACATCTCGCCGCCGTATCTCTCGCAGGCGACCGTGCTCGAGTTTCTCCGCCGCGACAGTTTCGGGCCGAATCTCGAGCGCGTGAACGGGCTCCTGCGCGAGCGCCGCGACGCGATGCTCGAGGCGCTCGAGCGCGAGATGCCCGACGACGTGACGTGGACGCGGCCCGACGGCGGCTACTTCGTCTGGCTCGACTTCCCCTCCGGCCCGCCGGCTGCCGAGCTGCTCGCCCAGGCGGAGGAGGCGGGAGTGACCTTTGTGAAGGGCGCCGACTTCTTCCCCGGTGGTGGAGGTGGCGAGCGGTCGGCGCGGCTCGCGTTCAGCTTCGTGTCGCCCGAGGAGATCTCAGACGGCGTCGCCCGGCTGGGCGCTCTCGTGCGAGCGCCGGCTCCAGCGACGCTCTAGCCGCGGCAGCAGGAGCCCGACGAGCAGGCCTACGGCGATCGACAGCAGGATCAGCCAGACGAGCGACACATGCGCCGTCCCGAAGACGAAGTGGACGGAGACCGCCTTCCCGTTCTCGAGGATGAACGCGACCGCGTAGGCGATCAGCAGGGCGAGCGCGATCAGCCGCGCGTAGAAGCGTCGCCGCGAGCTGGTGTGGGCATGGGGGCGGCGCAGGAACCGCACGGCGCGATCTTACGCGGCTGCGTGTACTGGAGCTGCACGGGCCACAAGGCGTGGCTGCGGAGGAGGAGCGAGGGCGCCCGCCTTGCAGGCGCGGAAGGTCGGGCAGATCTCCTCGCCGGGAAGGGCGCAGAGGCCGGCGCGACGGAAATAGCAGTCAGCGCAAGTTGGGCGGGAACGTTTGCTCATCAGTGTCGTTGCTCTGGAAGCGCGCGGGCGGCTTCCGAGGAGCGACACTACCGCCGCGGGCGCCTGGAGCAGGTGTTGCCGCCGACGAAAACTGACGAATTTCCGCCAGTTTTGGAGCGGTCGAAATCGGCGATTTCTATCGACCGGGCGGTAGCGTTGCCAACGCATGCAACGCTTGCGCCAAGCTCCGCACCGCGATGATCTTCAGCGGCCCCGCGTAGCGGCGCGCATCCTTCGCGTTCTGTCCGGCGGGCACGAGGAAGACGTCGGCGCCCGCCTCGCGGACGCCATAGGTCTTCTGTTTCACGCCGCCGATCGGCGCGACAGAGCCGTCCAGCTCCATCTCGCCGGTCGCCGCGACGTCATGGCCGTGCGTGACGTTCGCCCCGAGCTGCTGCATCACCTCGAGCGCGAAGGCGAGGCCGGCGGAAGGACCGCCGATCCCTCCCGCCTGGATCGTGACGCGGACCGGCAGCGTGATCTGCGCCGCCTGCGCGGGCTCGAAGCCGATCAGCGCGCGCTTCGGGTCCTGCCGGAGCGCGAACGTCCGGACACGGGCCGAGAGAGTCTTCGCGCCGCGGAGGATCTTCAGCGTGACGGCCTGGCCCGGCGTCACCCGGCTCATGAACGAGCGGAGCTTGGCGAGCGTGGGGGTCGCCGTGCCGTTCACCCCTTGGATCACGTCCGCGGACTCGAGCTTTCTCGCGGCAGAGGTGCCGAGATCGAGAACGTTGACCAGCACGCCGTCCGGGTGGATGACGACGGGGTAGCCGAGCTTTCGCTCCGCTACCGCCGCCGCGACCCGTTGCGACATCGACATCTCGCGCAGCTCCGCCTGGATCACCGCGTTGCCGGTCGAGCCCGGCGGCACGACCTCATTCCCTGGGAGAAACGTCGCGTGCGGGTGCAGCCAGGGAAAGACCGTGTCGAGCTCACGCGCCTGCCGTTCGAAGACGTCGACGAAGTAGATCGTTCCCGCGCCTTTCGGCGTCTTCGCCCCCTTGACCTCGACGAGCGGCGCGACCGGGTGCGCGACGTCCGGCAGGAGGATGTACTCGCCCGACGGGAGGCGGTAGAGGATCACGAGCGTCGCGATGATCAGCACGGCGATCCCGAGGGCGACGCGCAGCGGCGTGAGCCGGATGCCCGTCACGCTCAAAACAGCGCCTGCTGAAGCCCGCCGTCGACGACGAGCGTCTGGCCGGTGACGTAGCGCGTCCGCTCCGAGGCGAGGAAGCAGACGACGTCGCCGAACTCCTCCGGCGTTCCCCAGCGCCGTAGCGCGATCTCCTGCAGCTGCGCCTCGGTCGGCCCTTCGGGATAGAGGTGGTCGAGGCGCGCGGTCGCGATTCGCCCCGGCGCGACGCAGTTGACGGTGATCCCCTGCGGGCCGACCTCGCGGCTCAGGGTCTTCAGCCAGCCGATCAGCGCCGGCCGGAAGGTGTTCGAGAGGGCGAGGTGGCTCGTCGGCTCGAGAGCCGCGAGGGAGCTGATCGCGATGATCCTCCCCGCATCGCTGCGCTCGAGGTGCGGGAGCGCCAGCCGGACGAGCGTCACGGCCGGGCGTACGAGGAGCTGGTAGGCGGCGTCGAGAGACTCGGGATCCGCGTCGAGAGCGGTGCCGGGCGGCGGCCCGCCGCCGTTCCAGACGAGGACATCGAGGCCGCCGAAGCGCTCGACCGCCGTCGCCACGGCGCGCTCGAGAGCCGCGTCGTCGGTGACGTCGCCCGCGACGGCGATGCCGCCCAGCCGGGCGGCGTGCTCCTCGAGCTCCTCGGCCCGGCGCGCGAAGAGGACGACGTTCGCGCCCTCTTCCGCCAACGCCTCGGCGCTGGCGAGCCCGAGTCCCGACGAGGCGCCGCAGACGAGCGCCGTGCGGCCCCTCAGGCCGAGGTCCAATGGAGCACTCCTAACTCGAGAGGACGCCGACGACGTCGCGCACAGCGCCGGCGCTCTTGTCGAGCGCCTCGCGCTCGTCGTCGGAGAGGTCGAGCTCGACGATTTCCTCGATCCCACTCGGGCCGAGTTTGCACGGAACGCCCATATACAAGCCGTCGATCCCGTACTCGCCCTCGAGCAGCGCCGTGCAGGGGAGCACGCGCTTCTCGTCGAGCATGATCGAGTCGACCATCTGCGCGGCCGCGGCGCCCGGGGCGTACCAGGCTGAGGTGCCCATCAGGTTGACGAGCTCGCCGCCGCCCTTCGCGGTTCGCTCCACCATCTGCTGGATCTTCTCCTCGGCGACGAGCTTCCGCAGCGGGATACCGCCGACAGTGGTCGCGGACACGACGGGGACCATCTGGTCGCCGTGGCCGCCGAGCACCATGGCCTGGACGTCCTTCACGGACGAGCCCGTCTCCCACGAGATGAAGGTGGAGAAGCGAGCGGTGTCGAGGATGCCCGCCATTCCGAAGACGCGCTCCTTCGGCCAGCCGGACACGTTCTTCGCGACGTGGCACATCGCGTCGAGCGGGTTCGACACGACGATCAGGATCGCGTTCGGACTCTGCGCCACGACCTGCTCGGTGACCGAGCCGACGATCTTCTCGTTCGTCTGGACGAGGTCGTCACGGGACATCCCCGGCGAGCGCGGCAGGCCCGCCGTGATCACGACCACGTCGGAGCCGGCGGACTCCTCGTAGGTGTTGGAACCGCTGCAGTTCGGCTCGTAGCCGAGCACGGCGCCCATCTGGTTGATGTCGAGCGCCTTGCCCTGCGGCAGGCCTTCCTTGATGTCGACGAGGACGACGTCGGCGTAGTCGCGGGTCGCGAGGACCTGCGCGCACGTCGCGCCGACGTTCCCCGCGCCTACGACGGTGACTTTTCTCCTTGCGCTCATACGGTTACTTCCGCCTCCAGTTTCTCGATCACCGCGTCCGCGACCTCACTCGTCCCGACGGCCGTCGGGTCGCCGCGGCTCGGCTTCATGTCGTAGGTGACGCTCTCGCCCTCGGCGATGACGGCGGCGATCGACTGCTCGAGGCGGTCGGCCGCGTAGCGCTCGTCGAGGTGGCGGAGCATGAGGACGCCCGACAGCATCTGCGCGATCGGGTTGACCTTGTTCTGGCCCGCGTACTTCGGCGCGGAGCCGTGCGTCGGCTCGAAGACCGCGGCGCTGTCGCCGTAGTTCGCGCCGGGCGCGACGCCGAGGCCGCCGATCATCCCCGCGGCGAGGTCGGAGAGGACGTCGCCGTAGAGGTTCGGCAGGACGAGCACGTCGTACTCCTCCGGCCGCTGCACGAGCTGCATGCACATGTTGTCCACGATCCGGTCGTCGAACTCGATGTCGGTGTTCTCCGCGGCGACCTCGCGCGCGACGCGCAGCCAGAGGCCGTCGGTGAATTTCATGATGTTCGCCTTGTGGACGGCCGTGACCTTCTTGCGGCCGTTGCTGCGCGCATAGTCGAACGCGAACTCGAAGATGCGGCGCGTACCGGTGACCGAGATCGGCTTGATCGAAATGCCGGCGTCGTCGTGCCGCAGCTTCCCGCCCCGCTCCTTGATCCACTCGATCAATTCCGCGGCCTCCGGCGTCCCTTCCTCGTACTCGATCCCGACGTAGAGGTCCTCGGTGTTCTCGCGGACGATGATCAGGTCGATGTCCTCGAAGCGGGTGCGAACGCCCGGATAGCTCTTGCAGGGGCGGATCTGGCCGAAGAGGTCGAGCTCCTTGCGGAGAGCGACGTTGACCGAGCGGAAACCGCCGCCGACGGGCGTCGTGATCGGGCCTTTCAGCGCAACGCCGGTCTCGCGGATCGCGTCGAGGACCTCGGGCGGCAGCGGATTGCCGCCGTGCTTCTCCATCACGTCGGCGCCGGCCTCGCGGACGTCCCAGTCGAACTCGACGCCGGTCGCCTCGAGAACGCGCCGCGTGGCCTCTGTGAGCTCGGGGCCAATGCCGTCGCCGGGGATGAGAACGACCTTGTGCGCCATCGGGCGAGCGTAGCGGAGGCAATACTTCGGAGCGGTGCAGAGGCGACGGCTTCTGGGTTTGTACACGGTGTTCGTGCTCGCTTTGACCGGGTGCGGCGGCGGTGCGGCCGCCGGCGGTCACGGGATCCTGTTCCTGCGCACGCCTGCGGCGAACGGGAGGGTGCAGCAGCTCGAGCTCTGGCGGCCGGCGACTGCTCCTCGGGAGCTCGGACCGTCGTCCGACTGGATCCTGACCCCGCAATGGTCCCCCGATGGGAAATCCATCGCGTTCGCCGACGAGCGCGGCGGCTGGGACGACCCCAACTACTCGGAGATCTACGTCGTGCGGGCCGACGGATCCAAGCTCAGGCAGCTCACACACGGAGGCGCGAAGGTGTTCCGGGACAAGGAGCCGAGCTGGTCGCCCGACGGGACACGGATCGTCTTCGTCCGCGACCTGACGAGCTTTGCCGAGCGGCTCGCGGTGGTCGACGTGCAAACCGGCCGCGCGAAAGTCTTGCCAGACTCCAACCAGGCGCTGTCGTATGGCGGGCCTGCGTGGGGGAAAGCGGGGATCGTGTATCCCGGCGGGCACGGGCGGCTCATGCTCGTCAACCCGGCCGGCGGCCGTTCGACGCTCTTCGCCCATGCCTCCAGCACCCGCCTTTCGTGGTCGCCACGCGGTGTGCTCGCAGCCCTCGAGAAGGGTCGGATCGTCCTCTTTTCCGCCGCGGGGGATGCGATCCGTCAGCTCCGGGAGCCGTTCGCGGAGAAGACCCGCGTTTGCGGGGTCGCCTGGTCACCGGACGGGAAGCAGCTGGTCGTGCGGACAGCGCAGCATCAGGTCGGCCTCTGGACGGTGTCGCCGGCCGGCGGGTCGTGGCGGCGGCTGCCGGTGCCGCTCTCGGAGAGCAACCTCGACGACTGCGCGCTGAGCTGGCGCTAGGCTCGCCCCGTGAACCTCGCGGAGGCAGCAGCGCGCGCGGAGGAGCTCGCAACGAGTGGCGACGCTCAGGAGCTCGCGTCGCTACGCACGGAGTGGGACGACGAGCTCGAGGCTTCCGCGCGCAGCCAGGACTTCCGTGAGCGCGCGCTCGCCTTCCGTGCGATCGGCATGTTCCACTGGCGCGCAAAGGAAGAACTGCTGCGCCGCGGGCTCGACGACGGCAGCCCCGCGGCGCGCGGATCGGCGCTCCTGTCCATCGAGCTGCTCTCCCGCGACCACCCGAGCAGCGTCAACTCGGTTCGTACGCTGCTCCACAAGATGCTCGCCGATCCCGAGGAGAACGCCGCGGTGCGGCGGCTCGCGATCCTCTCGCTCAAGAACGGCTCGGCGCAGCGCGAGACCATCGTGTTGCTCGACGGGATGGCAGACGACGACCCCGGCTCAGACGTCGGCCGCGCGGCAGCGAGCGTCGCGCAGGCGCTGAAGCAGCGAGCGCGCGAGAAGCGCTAGCCGGCGCAGTTCGCGCAGACGCGGGCCTCGATCTGCCGTCCACAGGACGGGCAGACCCGCCGCCGCCGGCGATGCTCGAGAGCGCTCTTCTGAACACCCGCAACCATCATCAGCCACCCCGCTGCGAGCGTGGTGACGGCGATGATTGCGACTTGCGGATCGAGCTGCATGGCTACTTCCTCGTAGTTGCTTTCCGTTGCGCATGCGGGTGCGCCTGGAAATACAACTCGCGCCGCCTGCGATCGGATACGTGCGTGTAGAGCTCGGTCGTCGCGAGATCCGCGTGCCCGAGCATCTCCTGCACGGCGCGCAGATCGGCGCCGCCCTCGAGCAGGTGCGTGGCGAAGGAGTGGCGGAGCAGATGCGGGTGGACGCGATCGGGCTCGAGGCCTGCTTTCGCGGCGAGCTTGCGGAGGATGAGGAAGACGCCGGCGCGGGTCAGCGCCCCGCCTCGGGCGTTGAGGAACAGGTCGGGACGATGTCGCTTGTCGAGGTGCGGCCGGCCGTGGGCGAGATAGCGGCGCAACGAGTCCACCGCTTCGCGTCCGATCGGAACGACGCGCTCCTTGTTTCCCTTGCCGATGCAGCGGACGAGCTTGTTCTCGAGGTCGACCGCCTGCCGGTCGAGCGAGACGGCTTCGCTGACGCGGAGTCCGGCGCCGTAGAGCAGCTCCGTCAGCGCGCGGTCGCGCATGGCGCGCGGCGTTGTCCCTGCCGCCGCGTCGAGGAGCCGCTCGACCTCGCCGGGAGAGAGCGTCCGGGGCAGCGTGCGGCGCCGCTTCGGCAGCTCCACCTGCGCCGCGGGGTTGTCCTCGCGCGCGCCGAGCAGCACCTGGTGGCGGAAGAAGGAGCGGATCGCGGCGATGCGACGAGCGATCGTCGTCGCGGCGAGCCCGTCGGCGCGGAGCTGCGCGACGTAGGCCGCGAGGTCGTCGGCGTTCGCGCGCGTCGGCGAGCGTCCCCCTGATTGACCGAGCCAGGCGGAGAAGTGCGCGAGATCGCGGCCATACGCCTCGACCGTGCGCGGCGCGAGGCGCGCGGCGGCGAGGGCGAGGAAGCCCTCGACGGCGGGATCTGCCCGCTTCGTCATATCCCTGACTTCGTCTTGCGAGTGGCGACGCCTTCCAGAATGCCCGGATGGAGCGCAAGCGCGTCGTCGTGCACGGTTTCGTCCAGGGGGTCGGCTTCCGCTACACCGTGCGGCGCGAGGCGAGCCGGCGCGGGCTCGCCGGCTGGGTGCGGAACCAAGCTGACGGAACGGTCGAGGCGGTCTTCGAGGGTGAGGCGGAGGACATCGCCGCGCTGGTCCGCTTCTGCGACGAAGGCCCGCGCGGCGCACGGGTGGAGCGCGTCGAGGCCGTGCGCGAGGAGCCCGAGGGGCTCAGCGATTTCAGGATCTCCTAGGAGGGCTCGGCACAGCCACTGCTTCGCCGGGCCTTCCTAGCTGCGCGGGTGGGCGCGGTCGTACGCGCGGCGGAGGTGCTTCGGGTCGACGTGGCTGTAGACCTGCGTCGTCGAGAGGGAGCTGTGGCCGAGCAGCTCCTGGATCGTGCGCAGGTCGGCGCCGCCCTCGAGCAGGTGCGTGGCGAAGGCGTGGCGCAGCCGGTGCGGGTGGGGGACGACGCGGCGCAGCGTGCTCGTGTCGAGCCGGCGGCCGCGGGCGGAGACGAAGAAGGCGTCATTCGCACCCTTCGCCAGCTGTGGCCGCGCGTCGCGGAGGTAGCGGGTCAGCCAGTACTGCGCCTCCTCGCCGAGCGGCACGACGCGATCCTTGCCGCCCTTGCCCTGGCGGACGTGGACGAGCTCCTGCTCGAAGTCGACGTCGCCCAGGTCGAGCCCCACGGCCTCGGCGCTGCGCAGGCCGGCGGAGTAGACGAGCTCGACGAGCGCGCGGTTCCGCAGCGGAATCGGGCCGTCTCCCTCGAGCGCGGCGAGCGTCTGCTCGATCTCGGCGCGCGACGGGGCGTCGGGGAGGCGGCGCGGGCGGCGCGGCGCGAGGCGTCCGTCTGGCACTCGCTCGGGCCCGAGCGAGTGGCGGAGGAAGGCGCGGACGGCCGAGATTTTGCGCGAGATCGTCGTCGGCGCGAGCTTCCGGGAGCGGCGGTCGCCGAGCGAGGCGACGTATTCGGAGAGGACGCGGACGTCCACCTGCGCCAGGTCGACGCGTCGCGCCCCGAGCCAGTCGCAGAACTCGCCGATGTCGCCGCGGTAGGCGCGGCGAGTGCCGTCGCTCAGCGCCGGTGAGGCGAGGTAGCGATCGGCTGCAGCGCGCGCGTCCATCCAACCGATTTTCGACGTTCAGAGGGCGGCGCCTACCTCTGCGACGGCGTCATGCAATCGGCTAGCGTCATCAATCGTGATCGCGAAGCACGACGTGCTCGTCGTCGGGGCGGGCTGCGCAGGGATGCGGGCGGCGATCGAGGCATTCGACGCGGGCGCCGACGTCGCGATGATCTCGAAGCTCCACCCGACCCGTTCCCATTCCGGAGCGGCCGAGGGCGGCATCAACGCGGCGCTCGGCAACGCAGCCGAAGACAGTCCCGAGATCCACGCCTACGACACCGTCAAGGGCTCCGACTACATCGGCGACCAGGACGCGATCGAGGTCTTCACCCAGGAGGCGCCGGGCGACATCCTCCAGCTCGAGCACTGGGGCGCGGTCTTCTCCCGGCGCGAGGACGGCAAGCTCGCCCAGCGCCCGTTCGGCGCCGCCGGCTCGCCGCGCACCGTCTTCGCCGCGGACATCACCGGCCACGTCCTGATCCAGGTGCTCTGGGAGCAGGTCTGCAAGCGCGACATCCCGGTCTACGAGGAATTCTTCGCGTGGCAGCTCGTCGAGAACGACGGCCGCTGCCAGGGCGTCGTCTGCTGGGATCTCCTGCACGGCGGCCTCAAGACGCTCGGCGGCAAGACGGTCGTCCTCGCGACGGGCGGCGCCGGCCGCCAGTACCGCGTCACGACGAACGCCTATGCGTGCACCGGCGACGGGACGGCGATGGCGCTCCACCTCGGCCTGCCGCTCAAGGACATGGAGTTCATGCAGTTCCACCCGACGACGCTCTATCCGACCGGAATCCTCCTCACCGAGGGCTGCCGTGGCGAGGGCGCGTACCTGATCAACTCCGACGGCGAGCGCTTCATGAAGCGCTACGCGCCGAACGCGCTCGAGCTCGCCTCGCGCGATGTCGTCTCGCGCTCCGAGCAGACGGAGATCGACGAGGGCCGCGGCGTCGACGGCAGCGTCCTCCTCGACATGCGTCACCTCGGCGCCGACCGGATCCTCGACCGGCTGCCGGGCTCCCGCGAGCTTTCGATGGTCTACGCCGGCATCGACCCGATCTACGACCCGGTGCCGGTGCGGCCGGGCGCCCACTACCACATGGGCGGGATCTCCACGGACAACGACGGCGCGACGGAGCTGACCGGCCTCTACGCCGCCGGCGAGTGCGCCTGCGTCTCCATCCACGGCGGCAATCGGCTCGGCGGCAACTCACTCATGGAGACGATCACGTTCGGCCGTCGCGCCGGCCGCTCGGCCGCTGAGTGGGCGCTCGCGAACACGACGGTCGAGGTGCCGGAGTCGGTCGAGCGCGACGCCGAGGTGCGGCTCAAGGAGCTGCTCGACCGCGATTCCGGCGAGCGCCCCTGGAAGGTGCGCGAGGAGCTCGGCACGTCGATGCTCGAGAACTTCGCCGTCTTCCGGCGCGAGGAGCAGATGGCGAAGCAGATCGAGATCCTCGAAGACCTCCGCGAGCGCTATCCGAACGTCTACGTCGAGGACAAGGGCGACGTCTTCAACAACGACCTGACCCAGGTGATCGAGCTGGGGAACATGCTCGACACCGCGCTCTGCATGGTCACCGCCGGTCTCGCCCGCAAGGAGAGCCGCGGCGCGCACGCGCGGCCGTACGACTATCCGACCCGCGACGACGAGAACTTCCTCCACCATTCGATCACGCGCTGGAAGGACGGCGGCGTCGAGCTCTCGACCTCCGAGGTGCGGTTCACGAAATGGGAGCCCGAGGAGCGCAAATACTGATGCAGGTCGGCCTCAAGATCTGGCGCTACGACTCGACGACGGGCGAGCGGGCGCTGCGCGAGTACGAGATCGACGCGCCCGAGGAGGCGACGCTGCTCGACTGCCTCGACATCGTCAAGGACCGCCACGACGGCTCGCTCGCCTTCCGCAAGAGCTGCCGGATGATGATCTGCGGCTCGTGCGGGATGCGGATGGATGGCGCCGCCGTCCTCGCCTGCAAGACGCGGATGTACGACATCGCGCAGGCGGGTCAAGTCCCGACGATCTCCGCGATGGGGAACCTGCCGATCGTCAAGGACCTCGTCGTCGACATGGATCCTTTCTGGGCCAAGTTCAAGGCGATGAAGCCGTGGCTGCAGCCCGGCTACGAGCAGCCGGAGGACGGTCTCGAGTACCGGATCAACCAGGAGCGGATGAACGTCATCCACAAGGAGGCGCTCTGCATCAACTGTGGCTGCTGCGTCTCGGAATGCAACGCGATGGAGTCCGACCCCGAGTTCCTCGGCCCGCAGGCGCTCGCCAAGGGGATGCGCTTCGTCGGCGACCCGCGCGACGCCGCGACGGTCGAGCGGCTCGAGCAGTACAGCCAAGAGCACGGCATCTGGGACTGCACCCGCTGTTATTTCTGCAACGAGCGCTGCCCGAAGGGCGTCGACCCGCGCGACGCGATCGCAAAGCTCGGCGCCGAGGCGATCTCGCGCGGCATCGACCGCGACATGGGCGCGAAGCACGCGAAGTGGTTCGTCCGCTCGGCGGAGACGACCGGCTGGCTGCGCGAGGAGGAGCTGATCCCCAAGACGCAGGGCTACGTCTCGGCGATCAAGCAGCTCAAGTTCGGCTACTCGCTCGCGAAGCACGGCAAGGTGCGTCCCGTTCCCGTCCCCCACACCGCAAAGGACGTGGGTGAGGCGCGCATGCTGCGCAAGCTCGTCCGCGAGCAGGACCGCGGCGGCGCGCTCGGGCATGTCCAGGGGGAGAAGGCGCTCGAGCGTCTCGCGCACGGCCATGTCGACGAGCCGCTCGAGGAGATCTACGCGCGGCCGAACGCCGCGCCCCGTCCCTATCTACCGGAGGAGGAAGCGAAAGCGTGAGCACGACGGAGATGCCGCTGCGGCGGGTTGCGTACTACAAGGGCTGCCTTGCCTCGCTCTCGGCGAAGGAGCTCGACACGTCGACCAAGGCGCTCGCGCCGCGCGTCGGCTTGGAGCTGATCGAGCTCGAGTCGGTGACGTGCTGCGGCGCCGGAGACATCCACGAGGCGGAGCCCGACTACTACGTCCACCTCAACGCGCGGATCCTCGCCTACGCGGAAGCGACCGGCTGCGACACGCTGCTGACGGTCTGCAATGTCTGCACCCTCAATCTCCGGCAGGCGAACCACATGTTGCAGGGCGACTCCGACCTGCTCGCCCGCGTCAACGAGAACCTCACCGCGGTCGGCGTGCCGCCGTACTCGGGCGGCGTCGAGGTCAGACATCTCTTGTGGGAGATCGCGGAGGGCGACGGCTACGACCTGCTCAAGCAGGCCGCGCACAAAGGCTTGAAGGGGCTGAAGGTCGCGCCGTTCTACGGCTGCCAGATCCTCCGGCCGTCGAAGATCATGGGATTCGAGGATCCTGACCGGCCGTGGTCGCTCGAGCGGATCATCGAGGCGTGCGGCGGCGAGGCGATCGACTATCCGGCGAAGATCAAGTGCTGCGGCTTCCCGATCATCGCGGCGCGCGAAGAGACGGCGATGGGCGAGCTGATCCAGCCCGTCGAGCAGGCGCTCGAAGCAGGCGCCGACGTGATGGTCACGCCGTGCCCGCTCTGCCACCTCTCGCTCGACGCGTGGCAGCAGAAGCTCGAGGCCTCGACCGGGCGGAAGTTCCAGCTGCCGATCCTCCACCTCGCGCAGCTCGTCGGCGTCGCCGCCGGTCTCGAGGAGTCGGAGCTCAAGTTCAAGCGCCACATCGTCGACCCGCGTCCCGCGCTAGAACGCCTGGAAGTCTGAAGGCCGCCGGCGCAGCGGTTGCCGCCGCGCTCGGCTGGGGGCTCGTCGAGGCTGCGCGGCCGCGGTTGCGGGAGCTCGAGATCGAGGTGCCGGGATTGCCGGCGGAGCTCGACGGGCTGCGGGTCGCGCACCTCTCCGACTTCCATTTCGGCGTCCCCTCGCCGGGGATCGGCGCAGCCTGGCAGGCGGCCGTCTGGACCAAGCGGCGGCGCCCGGATCTCGTCGCGCTCACCGGCGATCTCCTCACGCATCCGCGCGGCGAGCCGATGCTGCGGCGGCTCGTCCGGATCTTGCCGGAGCCGGTCTACGCGGTTCTCGGCAACCACGACGTCGCGATCAGCCGCGACCCGCAGGCGCGCGTGTCGAACCTGCGCGAGCTCGAGCCGGCGACCTTGCTGCGCGACGAGGGACGGCTGGTCGAGCTGCGCGGCGTCAGCATCTGGATCGCGGGAGCCGATCCGCGGCTGATCATCCGCGGGCGTCCGCGCCTCGACCCGAACGAGCTCGCCGCCGAGGCCGACTTCTCGATCCTGCTCTGTCACTACCCGCGCGTCCTCGACCTGCTCGAGCCGGGCCGCTTCGACCTCGTCCTCGCCGGCCATCTCCACGACGGCCAGATCTGCCTGCCGTATCCCGGCGGCAAGATCCCGCTCGCCCACCCGACTGCGCCGTACACCGCGGGCGTCTATCGCAACGCGGCGGCGACGATGCACGTCTCGGCGGGCCTCGGCACGACCTTCGTCCCGTTCCGTTTCGCGGCGCGGCCCGAGGCGACGGAGCTCGTGCTGAGGACGGCGGTACGCTGACCGCGTAGTGGCCGACCAGGCGACGATCGCGACCGACATACTCGCCCGCTACGCCGCCGACGCGGCGCGCGAGGTCGAAGGCGTGCACCGCGTCGTCGACAGGCCGATCCCGGGCCGGCGCGGCGTTCGGGTGGCAGGGAAGGACGGCGCGGTTCGGATCGAGATCCACGTCGTGGCGGAGTGGGGGACGTCGATTCCGGCGCTCGGCGCGCGCGTGCAGGATCGGGTACGCGAGTACCTCGGGAACATGGCCGACCTCGAGCCGGCGCTCGTCGATGTCGTCGTGGACGCGGTCGAATGAGCACGCGGATCGCCGGCCTGACGGGGGCGACACTCGAGACGGCACCGACGGTCTGCCACGACTGCATCTGGTGGCAGACCCGCAGCGGGCGCAGCCTCGACAAGCGGAAGTGGATTCGCGAGGCGGAGGACGACTGGGGCGCCTGGGGAGCCGTCTACCACGACGAGGACGGCCGTCTGCTCGGCTCGATGCAGTACGGGCCGGCGGATCTCTTCCCGCGCGCCCGCGAGCTGCCGGCCGGGCCGGCGAGCCCGGACGCGGCGCTCGTCACCTGCGCGTATCTCACCGATCCGTCGCGACCGTGGGTCATGCAGTCCCTCTTCCTCACGGCGATCGGGGACGTGCGGGAGCGTGGGGTGCGGGCGCTCGAGGCGTTCGCGTACCGCTACCCGGAGGGAGAGACGCAGTTCGAGCGCTTCCACGTCCACCGGACGGTCTTCCCGATGCACTTCCTCGCCGACTTCGGCTTCCTGCCGGTGCGCTCGCAGGGTCGCGTCGAGCTCGCGCGGCTAGAGCTCGGCGGCCTGCAACCGGTGGAGGAAGGCGCGCGCGAGAAGGTGCTGCAGGTCGTGCGCGAGGCGTTCATGCCCGCGCCGGCGCCGCAGCGGCCGTAACCCCGAGTCAGGCGAGAGTCCCCGCTCGCGCAGGTGACGGTCCTCCCGTCCGCGCGTGACGATTCGACGTAGCCGCGTCGTATATTTGGGTGCCGTGACGCGGCCGATCTCTCTTTCGCTTATCGCCGTCTGCGCCATGCTGATGTCGACTGGCTGCGCAGGCTCTACCACGGCAACGTCGCAGCGCACCACACGGGGTTCGACTGTGAGCCTCCCGCTGGTCCTGCCGCACCCGACCGTTGAAGTCAAGTACCACCCGAGCACCAAGTTGCGACATCTGGGAATTGGCGGCACGCTGGTTTCCCCGACCCAACTGGCCTTCATGACGATGGGAAGCACCGGTTGTCTCTGGTTGCCCACGCGGCTCACCGTCCTCAGCCCGACTGCCATCAGGATCGCCATGCGCTTTCCTTTCCACCGGGCCTGTCTGGCCGACCTCATCCGGCTTCCAATAGCGGTGAAGATCAACCCACGGATCGTCAACGTTCACCGCGCCTTGACCGTCCAACTGGCCTACAAGGCGAACTACTGCTGCGGCGAGCGTTCCAGGAGGTGGCAGCGCACCTTCATCACCCCCGCCATCTCTAGCTCGTAGTCCCGCCGCCCTCAGGCGTCATTCCAGAAGGCAAGTGCTGAGCTAAGCGGCGGCGCGGGCGGGCTCGAGCAGGAGCTCCGCGATCTGGATCGCGTTCAGCGCGGCGCCTTTGACGAGGTTGTCGCAGGCGAGGAAGAGGACGAGGCCGCCGTCGTTCTCCGCCGCACGATCCGGCCGGATGCGGCCGACGAGGACGTCCTCGGTCGACGCGGCGGCGCGCGAGGTCGGAATCTCGACGAGGCGCACGCCCGGAGCCGCCGAGAGCAGCGACTCCGCCTGCTCCGGCGCAAGAGGCTCCTCCGTCTCGATCCAGACCGACTGCGAGTGGCCGACGAGCACCGGCACGCGGACCGTCGTCGCGCTGATCGGCAGCTCCGGCAGCTCGAGGATCTTGCGTGTCTCGGCGCGGATCTTGGCCTCCTCGTCGGTCTCGTCGCCCTCCCAGTCCCAGTCGAAGGCGAGGTCGTGCTCGGCCGGCGACTCGCCTCGCAACTGCTCCATCCGCTGCGCGCCCGCGCCAGACACCGCCTGATAGGTCGAGAGCCGGACGCGGCGCAGGCCGGCGGCGTCGTGCAGCGGCTTGAGGACGCAGGTGAGCGGGATCGTCGAGCAGTTCGGATTGGCGACGACGCGCGTCGAGGCGAGGGCCGCGCGCGCCCGCTCGCCGTTCACTTCGGGCACGACGAGCGGATAGCCGTCCACGAGCCGGTACGCGCTCGACTTGTCGACCGCGAGCGCCCCGCCGTCGACCGCGGCCGGGACGAGCTCGCGGGAAGCCGTCGTGCCGCAGGAAAACAGGACGAGATCGAGATCGCCGGCCGCGATCGCCTCGAGAGTCGCCTCCTCGACGACGAGGCCGCCGTCGAGCTCGCATCCCGCGGACCGAGACGAAGCGAACGCCCGCACGTTGCCGTAGCCGCGCTCGCGCAGGAGCCGCAGCGTCACCGTGCCGACGGCGCCGGTGGCGCCGACGACGCCGATCCGCGCTTCGCCGACGCTCACGCCGCTCCCAGCTCGAACGCCTCGTGCAGCGCTGCGACCGCTTTCGGCACGTCGTCGGTCGCGATGTGGCACGCGATCTTGATCGGGGAGGTGGAGATCACCTCCGCCTCGACGCCGGCGCGCTCCAACGTCGCAAACGTCTTGGCGGCGATGCCCGGATGGCTCTTCATCCCGGCGCCGACGAGGCTGACCTTGCCCAGGTCGTCGCGCATCGACCAGTCGACGTCGAGGCCGCCGAGCAGCTCCTCGCACGCGCCGCGATCCTCCACAGGAGCGCTGAAGACGATCTCGCCGCCGGTCACCTGGAGGATCGTGTCGACGTTGACGTTCGCCTCCGCCAGCTTGTCGAACAACCTCGCGGCATCGATCGCGCTGACGCGGTAGAGAGGCTCGCACTCGGTGTGCGCGACGCCGCTGATGATGGCTTTCTCGAGCACCGGATCCTCTTCGTCGACGATCCATGTTCCACCTGCGTCGGAGAACGTAGACCGCACATGAAGCCGCACGTCGTGGTTCCGCGCGAGCTCGACCGAGCGTAGCTGGAGGACTTTCGCGCCGCTCGCCGCCAGCTCGAGCATCTCCTCGTACGTGACGGCGTCGAGCTTCCGCGCGCTCGGGACGATCCGCGGGTCCGCGGTGAAGACGCCCTCGACGTCGGTGTACATCTCGCAGGCGGTCGCGCCGAGCGCGGCTGCGAGCGCGACCGCGGTCAGATTGGAGCCGCCGCGACCGAGCGTCGTCACGTCGTGCGAATCGGCGGAGACGCCCTGGAAGCCGGCAACGAGGACGATCTTCCCCGCGTCGAGCGCCTCGTTGATCCGCGTCGCGCGCACCTCCGCGATCTTCGCCTTGCCGTGCACGGTGTCGGTGACGATCCCCGCCTGCGAGCCGGTGAGCGAGATCGCCTCGTGGCCGAGGTCGTGGACGGCCATCGCGCAGAGCGAGTTCGAGATCCGCTCGCCGACGGAGATGAGCATGTCGTACTCGCGCGGGTGCGGCTTCGGAGAGATCTGCTCGGCGAGCCGGATCAGCTCGTCGGTCGTGTCGCCCATCGCCGAGAGGACGCCGACGACGCGCTGACCCTCCTCGCGCGCGCGGACGAGCCGGCGCGCGACGTCCTTGATCTTGTCCGTGTCGCCGACCGACGTGCCGCCGAACTTCATCACGACGACGTCGTGGCGGGGCGAATCCTGGTCGGCGGTGATTTCCGGAACCGTCTCGTGGACTGCCACGAGCGGAATTGTGCCTAGGACATCTCCCGGCGGCCTGTGAGCGCCCGCCCGAGCGTCACTTCGTCGGCGTACTCGAGGTCGCCGCCGACGGGAAGGCCGCTCGCGAGACGCGTCACGCGCACCCGGTCGCGCAGCCGTCCGGCGAGATAGGACGCCGTTGCCTCGCCGGTCGCGTTGGGATTCGTGGCGAGGACGACCTCGACGACGCCGTTGCTCTGCACGCGTTGCATGAGCTCGTCGATCCGCAGGTGCTCCGGCTCGACGCCGTCGAGCGGTGAGAGGGAGCCGCCGAGCACGTGGTAGAGGCCGCGGTACTCCGCCGTCCGCTCGAGCGAGACGAGATCGACCGGCTGCTCGACCACGCAGATCGTCGTCCGGTCTCGGCGCGCGTCGAGACAGATCGCGCACAGCTCCTCCTCGGTGAGGTTGCCGCACTCACGGCAGAAGCGGACGCGCTCCTTTACCTCGCCGATCGCTGTCGCCAGTGCGAGTGCCTCGTCTTTCGATACCTGGAGGATGTGGAACGCGAGTCGCTGCGCGGTGCGGCCGCCGATCCCCGGCAGGCGCGTCAGCTGCGCGACGAGGTTCTCGACGGACGGGCTGAGCATGAGCGGAGGGTACTGGTCCCTTTCGGACGTCCCTCTGTCAGGATTCGGGTGTGGCCGACCCCGTTTCCTGGCTCATGATCCGCCCCGGCTGGAAGGTCTACTCCGCCGACGGGACCGAGGTCGGCGCGGTGGACGAGGTGGCCGGCGACGAGGAGCAGGACATCTTCGACGGGCTCGCCGTCGCAACGTCCACGCTCGGGAAGCCGACGTACGTGCCCGCGGAGAGCGTCGGCCCGATCACCGAAGGACGCATCGAGCTGACGGTGACGGCGGAGCAGGTCGGCGCGCTCGGCGAGTACCTCGAGCCGGCGGCGAGCGTCGAGATCGAGCCCGACGACCATCGCGGCGTGGGCGAGAGCATCGGCGCCGAGGCCCGCAAGCTCGAGGGGAAGGCGTTCGAGCCGGTCGAGACGCGCGAGCGCTCGTTCAGCCTCACCCGCCGGATCTGGTTCGCCTTGCGGCGGCTGTTCGCGCGCAGCTAGCGCGGCGAGAAGTCGAAGGCCCAGCCCCAGATCACGATCCCGATCAGGGCAAGGACGATTGCGGCCCAGAGCCAGTTCGAGAAGAGCTCGCGCACCTCAGCCCCCGAGCCCGGGCAGGCCGCCCATTCCCATATCGCCGAGCAACTGCTGCGCCTTCGCCTCGAGGTTCGCGCGCGCCGAGCGCAGCGCCTCGTTGACGCCTGCGAGAAGGAGGTCGGCGAGCGCTTCGGGGTCATCCGGGTCGATCGCCGCGGGTGAGACCTCGATCGCGACCACGTCGCCGGCCCCGTTCGCCGTCACCTTGACGAGGCCGCCGCCGACCGACGACTGCGCGGTCTCCTGCGCCGCCTCCTCCTGCATCCGCTTCATCTGCTCCTGCATCTGCGCGGCCTGCTGCATCAGCTTCTCCATGTCGAAAGACACGAGCTCTAACTCTCCCGCTCGCGCGTGTCGAACGTCTCCTGGAACTCCTGGAGGAAGTCCTCCTCGCTCTTCGGCTCCTCGGGCGCGGCTGCCGGCGCCGCGACCTCCTCGTTGCCGATCTCGAACGAGACCTCGAGCCGGCGGCCGGTGACGTCGTAGAGCGCGTCGGCGAGCAGCGTCGCGTTCTTCGGCTCGCGCGCGAGGTCGAGGTGGAACTGCGCGGTCGGCGGAAACGCGAGCGTGAGCGTGTTTCCGTGCAGGTCGGACGGATGCGCCTCGCGCAGCAGCGACGCCGTCGGGATGCCACCGCGCTCCTCCACCGCCGGCAGGACAGTGCGCGCCCACGCCTCCTGCAGCTGCTCGAGCTCGAGGTCCGGAGCAGACGCGGCCGGAGGTGGCGGGGCCTGGGTAGTCGGCTCCTCAATCGCTTGTAACAGACTGTTCCTTGCTTGGACAGGGCTCGGAGGGGCAGGGGCAGGCACAGCTCCTTGCTCGAGCCGTTCCAGCCGGAACGCGACCGACTCGCGCGACAGATCCGCGGCGGGCCGCGTCACCTTGACGAGCGCGAGCTCGAGCGGCAGGCGTGGGTCGCCTCCCTGGCGCATGTCGTCGACGGCGACGGCGAGGAGATCGATCAGCCGCAGCACGGTCGCCTCGCCCATCTGGTTCGCCTGCGCGAGCAGCCGCTCGCGCGTCTCCTCCGTCACCGGCAGCGCCTCGGGGACCTCGCCGAGGTGCTGGACGAGCATCAGCTGGCGCAGGTGCTCGATCAGATCGAGGACGAGCCGGCCGAGGTCGTGGCCGCGCTCCGACAGCTCCTCGACGAACGTCAGAGCGCCCGCCGTGTCACGGTCGATCACGAGGCTGCAGAGCCGGAAGAGCGCCTCCTCCTCGACCGTCCCGAGTAGCTCGAGGACCGCCTTCACCGTGATCTGGTTGCCGGTGGAAGAGGCGAGCTGGTCGAGCGCCGACTCGGCGTCGCGGTACGCCCCGCGAGCGCCGCGCGCGACGAGCGCGAGCGCCTGGTCGGGGACGTCGATCTTCTCCGCGTCGGCGATCACGCGCAGCTTCTTGACGAGCTCCTGCAGGCGCGGCCGCTGGAAGACGAACGTCTGGCAGCGCGAGCGGACGGTCGGCAGCACCTTCGACAGATCCGTCGTGCAGAAGACGAAGACGAGGTGCGGCGGCGGCTCCTCGATCAGCTTCAGGAGGGCGTTCCAGGCCGCGTCGGTGAGCTGGTGCGCCTCGTCGAGGATGTAGACCTTGTAGCGCCCCTCGACCGGCTGCAGGACGACGCGGTCGCGGATCTCCCGGATGTCGTCGATGCCGCGCTGCGAGGCGGCGTCCATCTCGACGACGTCGAGAGACGTGCCGGCCGCGATCGCCTGGCAGGCGTGACAGCTGCCGTCCGGCGTCGTCGTCGGCCCCTGCGTGCAGTTGAGGCACTTGGCGAGGATCCGCGCCATCGACGTCTTGCCGGTGCCGCGCGGCCCGGCGAAGAGGTAGGCCTGGCGGATGGCGTCGGTCGTGATCGCGTTGGAAAGCGTCCGGACGACCGCCTCCTGCCCGACGACCTCCGCGAAGCTCTGGGGGCGGTATTTCCGGTACAGCGCAGCCACTCGCCGATCATAGGGGTCAGGCACACCGCACACCTGAGAGGCACTACTTAGCGCTGCTTCCTCCCGGATCTGACGCGGTTCGCAGGCTCCCATCGCGCGGGGCCTGACCCGCAGGAAGGGTAGCCTCGAGCCGTCATGCCGGACGACGCCCGCCGAGCCCTCTTGACAAGGCTCTTCGACCACGCGCCGCTGTTCCCGCCCGCGAGCATGGACCTGCCGGACGCGCTGGACGAGGACGCTCGCGCCCGGGAGAGCCCGCACCCGTGGCTGCTCGGGCGCTTCGTCGTTCCCGACGGGACCGAAGTCGAGGGACGCGAGCTCGCGGTGGTGGGGGACGGCCGGGAACGCCAGGGAGATCTCGTCTTCGTCGAGGGCGTCTCGAAGCTCCGCTGCGGCGGCGCGTCGATCCCTTCGGTCGAGGAGGTCGCCGGGTTCATCCGCCGCTGCCGCGACGACGGCGTGCTCTTCAAGGCGACCGCTGGGCTCCACCACGCGTATCCGACGCCGGCCGGCGAGCACGGCTTCCTCAACGTCCTCGCTGCAGTGGTTTTCGGTGACGAGGAGGAGGCGCTCGGCGAGAGCGAAGGCGCGTTCGAGCTCGACGCGGACTCGTTCCGCTGGCGCGATCGCTCGGCCGAGGCGCCGCAACTCGCCGGGGTGCGCGGCTCGCTCTTCCACTCGATCGGCAGCTGCTCGTTCTTCGAGCCGGTCGAGGAGCTCGAGACGCGGGGGATCCTGTGAGCTTCGGCGCCGGCCAGCGTGGACTGCTCTGGCGCGACGGCGACGAGGCGATCGACCTTTCGGGGCTCGGAGACGTCTTCGCGCGGCCGACGCTGAATCCACTGCTCGCGAGCGGCCGTGCCGCATGGGAAGAGGCGATCGCGAGCGCGCGCCACCACGACGGCCCGCGCCTCCAGCTCGGCGAAGCGCGTCTCCCGTTCGAGGTCGCGGACTACGTCGACTTCTACTCCTCGCTCGAGCACGCCTCGAATCTCGGCCGGATGTTCCGGCCCGACCAGGAGCCGCTGCTGCCGAACTGGCGTTGGCTGCCGGTGGCCTACCACGGGCGTGCTGGCAGCGTCGTCGTCAGCGGCACCGATGTCGTGCGGCCCCAGGGCCAGCGGAAGGCGCCGGATGACGACGCGCCGACCTTCGGCCCGAGCCGCCGCCTCGACTTCGAGCTCGAGCTCGGCTTCGTCGTCGGCGTCGGCACTGAGCTCGGCGAGGCCGTTCCGGTAGAGGACTTCGCTGAGCACGTTTTCGGCGTCGTCCTCGTCAACGACTGGAGCGCGCGCGACATCCAAGCGTGGGAGTACGTGCCGCTCGGCCCGAATCTCGGCAAGTCGTTCCAGACCTCGATCTCGGCGTGGGTGACGCCGCTCGCACTGCTCGAGGAGGCGCGTGTCGAGGCGCCGCCGCAGTCGCCGCCACCGCTCGCGCATCTCGCCGGCGGCCGCGACTGGGCGCTCGACGTCGCGCTCGAGGTCGAGCTGAACGGCGAGACGATCTCCCGCGGCAATGCGCGCACGCTCTACTGGACGCTGCCTCAGCAGCTCGCCCACGCGACCTCGAACGGCGCGCCGCTCCGCACGGGCGACCTGATGGCGAGCGGCACGATCTCCGGCGCCGAGCCGGGGACGGAGGGCTCGATGATCGAGCTCTTCCACGGCGAGCGGTTCCTCGCGGACGGCGACGAGCTCATCCTCCGAGGCCGCGCCGGAAACGGCGTCGAGCTGGGTGAAGTGCGCGGGCGCGTCCTGCCGGCTCGCGTGTAAGACATACGTTTTTCATACCGAGCGGCTGCCCGGTTTCATCCGCGCCGGCGAGATCTTTTCGCCGTGGCGCGGATTCTTCTCAGTGAGATTGACCCGGACGTCCGGTGGCTCCTGCGGCTGCTACTGGAACGGTCGGGTCATGAGGTCGTGCTCCCGGGCACCCCCGCCCGGGAGCTAGACCTCCTCGTCCTCGAACCTGCCTCGGGAGAGGGCGTGGCATCGGCTCGGGCTGCTCGTTCAGAGCGGCCCGAGCTGCCAATCCTCTGCGTGAGCATCCTCCCGGATGAGGCGGAGGAGCTCGGCCTCGGTCACGTCGCGTACCTCGCGAAGCCGTTCAGCGTCGAGCAGTTCGTCGCTGCGGTCGGTCGGCTCCTCGCTCCGCAGTCGATCGTCCCCGCCTAGACGGGCAGCAACCCGGCCTACGAGGTCACCTACTCCTCCAATTACATGCACTACTTCATCAACGGAACCAACGTCGACAACGTCGACCTCACTCACAGTTACTCTGGCTGCGACTCAGAGCAAGGTGGCGAGATACACAACAAGGCCAACCAATTGTTCGGGACGTCCCCCTCGTAGCTGGTGTCACGAGGATTCGCCGTCGGTACTCACCGAGCATTGTCTCATTGGGCGGGTTGGACCTGAGCGCCGCGCAGTCGGCGTCGCCTGCCGCCATGACGGGCCAGAATGCCGCGGCGACAGCGAGCCAGGGGTACGGCGGGCGGAGTGTGCTTGACAAGCAGTACGTCCACTGTGTCGAGCCGGGTCTGGTGCCACCTGTTTCCCAGGACTGCTGGGTCGTTGCTCTCGACACGACCGGCATGACGACGGACCCGCCGGTCGGCAGCGGAATCCACTCACGACAGCTTGCGTACTTCTTCGTCCTGATCGACCCTGCCACTGGCAAGGCGATCGGCGCCCAGGGCGGCAACTAGCCAGTACGGAGCGAGCGTCCCCGGCGCAGCCGGCTGCAGTGATGGGCGGAACCAGACATTGCGCAAACCATGTCGTCGCGGCCGACCCTCTGCGAGTTGAATACCTGTGGCGAGAGCGCGCTCGTCACCCTGCGTGTCGTGCCATTAGGGCGGCGATCGCTTCAGGCGCTCATCCACTTCGATCGCCGTGACCGACTTCGGCGAGCGCTAGTGCGATGGCCTGCTGCTCCGTCAGGGCTGATCCTGCCGTCCACGCCGCCGTGAACGTCTCGTCGCCGAGCGTCCGACGCGCATCGTCGATCAACGGCTCGACGATGTTGCGGATACCGTCGTGGTATTCCGCGCCCTCGGCCCGGCGGGCCGCGTCGGCACAGGCGAGGGCACTCGCTGCGAGCTCGACTCGGCCCGCCCGGACAAGGATTTCGGCGAGCTGGATGAGCGTCGGCCCGATCGGCATTCGGATTCCGCGTCCTTCGTAGATCGTGAACGCCTCTGCGACCAAGCGCACGGCGTCGGCCGAGTCGCCGCGGTCGCGAGCGAGGGTCGCCAGTTCCCGGAGCGCCGTCGCCTCCGATTGGCCGTCCCCCGCGGCGCGCGCGCGTACCACGGTCTCTTCGTTGAGCACCTGTGCACGGTCGAGGGCGCCGAGCGCGTAGCAGCACTGTGCCGCGAAGTACCGTGCCTGGATGGCGTGATGCTCGTCGCCGAACTCGTCCAGCCGGCGCGCGCTCTCCTCGAACAGGGGCAGGGCGGCTGCGTGTTCGCCTGCGAGCAAGCGCACCACCGCGAGCTCGTGCTCGGCGAAGGCGATGTTCCACCCGTCGCCCACGAGGCGGTGGACGCGAAGCGCCTCTTCCGCGAGTGTGCGACGGTCGAGGTTGGGTCGTGTCACGTGGCGCAGGAGGTGCGCGAGCCCGCCGAGCGCTTTCGCGCGCGCGAGAGTTGGGCTTTCGTCGCTCGCGAGGAGCCGCTCGAACCGGCGGGCGCCCTCCTCCCAGTGCACGTGCAGGCACCAGAACTCGAAGATCGCCCCGGCGAACCCGAGCGCGTCCTCGGTGCGGTGCGCCTGCTCGAGCCAGTCGAGCGCGCCGCGCAGGTTGTCGTGCTCCTGCTCCAGGCGGTCGAGTGCTCGTTGCGGGGCGACGCCGAGCACGCTCCGTTCCTCGCCTGCGGCGAGCGCCGCGAAATGCTCCGCGTGCCGACGGCGCAGTTCTTCCGCCTCGCCGGAGGCGTCGAGACGCTCGAGCGCGAAATCACGGATCGTCTCGAGCGTCCAGAAGCGGTCATCGTCCCGGAAGCGCACGAGGCTCTTGTCGACGAGGGACTGCAGCACGTCGAGGTCCGCCTCGCACACCTCCTCTGCCGACTCGAGCGTGCAACCGCCGCGGAAGACGGCCAGCCGGGCGAACAGACGCTGCTCCTCCTCGCTCAAGAGGTCGTGACTCCACTCGATCGTCGCCCGCAACGTCTGGTGGCGCGGATCGGCCGCCCGTCCTGCCTTCAAGAGATCGAGTCGCTGCGAAAGGCGGTCGATCAGCTGCTGCACGGAGAGGACCCGCACGCGGGCTGCGGCGAGCTCGAGCGCGAGCGGTAACTGGTCGAGACGCATGCACAGCTCCTCGACGGGCCCCTCGTCGGCGGCGAAGGCCGGCGCGGCCGCCCGAGCACTCGTCAGAAACAGCTTCCTTGCGTCGTCGAGTGCGAGCGGCGGCACCGGGTATGCCTGCTCGCCTGGTACGCGCAGGAGCTCGCGGCTCGTCACGAGGACGCGCAGGTTCGAGCACGTCTCGAGGAGGGAGAAGACGTCCGCTGCGGCGTCGATGACGTGCTCGAAGTTGTCGAGCACGAGGAGGAGCGACTTGTCGCCGACCCACTCCGCTACGTCTCCGCGCACCGCGAGCGCCTGCGCGACGGCAGCCGTCACCAAAGCCGGCTCGGAGAGCGCGGCGAGCCCGACCCACCACACCCCGTCCGGGTAGAGCTCGGATCGTTCTGCAGCGAGTTGCAGTGCAAGCCGCGTCTTGCCGGTGCCGCCCACGCCGGTCAACGTGAGCAGGCGCGTCCGCTCGAGCAGCGCGCCCGCCTCGCCGAGCTCGCACTCGCGCCCGAGGAAGGGCGTCGCCGGCACCGGAAGGTTCGAGCGGCCGAGACTCTTCAGCGGCGCGAACGCCTGCTCGCCGAGCTGATAGATCCTCTCCGCAGCGGCGAGATCCTTGAGCCGGTGCTCGCCAAGATCGCGGAGGACCTCCTCGACGAGCGCCGCCGTCGAGGCAGACACGAGCACCTGCCCGCCATGCCCGGCCGCGGCAATCCGCGCAGCACGGTGAACGTCGACACCGACATATCCCTCCGCGGCCGGGTGCGGCGTCCCCGTATGCAACCCGATGCGCACGCTGATCGGGGAATCCGCGAGCGCCTGCTGGGCGTCGGCAGCGGCTGCCAGCGCCCCCGGCGCGGTCGGGAACGCAACGAAGAACGCGTCTCCCTGGGTGTCGACCTCAACGCCGCCGTGCGCACGGAACGCAGCACGCAGCCGCGCGCGGTGCTCGGCCAACGCTCCCGCATACTCCTGCTCGCCAAGCTCGTATAAGAGCCGCGTCGACCCCTCTACGTCACTGAAGAGAAACGTCACCGTCCCGGCCGGCAGGCCCCCGTCCACCGCCCAATCATCCGCGATTCCGGGTGAACCGCCAACCGCCCGGCTGTCGACTGCTCGGGTCACCCGGCGGCCAAGCAAGGTTCTGCGTGCATGGGCGCGGCTGGGATCGAACCAGCGACCCCTCGCGTGTGAATCGCTCCAGGAAGGTCGTCGTAGGTGGCCGTATGTAGCGGCCGGTGCTTGACTAAGCCGACGCCTGGAGAGAGCGGCGACCGTCCTTAGGTAGTCGCTGCCACTGGAATCTCGCACGAATCTCGCACGGATCGGAAGTAGCGGCCGCCAGCGCTCATCCGCCCCTAGGGCTCGCGTGACGGCTCGTGCCTGGCCTCCGGAGCGCACGGCACGGGATGGGGCAGGATTGGCTTCGATCGGTGCGCTAAGCGCAGCGAGTTGGATCTTCTCGCAATTTGCGGCAGTCATCACTTGACAAGTGTCGTTCCGAGTCGTTGACTCCCGCTCGGCACACCTGCGGCCCGGGGTGCTGGAGAGTCGAGAACGAGGGGGACGAGTTGTCCGCATTTGGGCCGCAGCATGGCAGGAAGGATCGTCCGTCGAGGCCATGGCCGCGCTTTGCAGCCGAGGCCGTGGTGGTTCTGGTGTCCGTGTTCGTCGTGCTGCTTGTTTCCGGCTGGGTCGCGCCCGGCAGCCCGGCGCAGCGCGACGAGGCACCTGGCCAGGCAAGCGTTGGCCTCCGAGATCGCTCGGCCTCGCCCATCCGTGCGCAGGGCCTGTTCAGCTCATCGGGCGCACACTTCCCGTACGCGCGCGAGCTACCGCTCCGGAGCGGGCGCCTGCGGGCTCGCGCCGAGCATTTCTTTTCGAGCGTGCTCGCGCGACGGCAGGGGAGGAGTCCGAGCCGGGTGGGGCAGGCTCTTTCCAGTTCGGGACGTGCGCCGGCGCGCTTGCCGCGCGCTCCTCTGATTGCGAATCCGTTGTGGTCGCCTAGCGAGCCGCCTCTGATGGGCACGCTGCCCGTACGGGGTTCGGTTGTGGTGCAGCCGATGGTCTGCGGTCCGGGTCAGATCTCGAATCGGACACCGCCGGCTCTCTCCGATAGTGCGGGTCCTCCCACCTATGACGGGCACACGATTAAGACCACTGATGGTGCGTGGAACATCTGTCAAGAGCCGATCACGAGCTACATCTACGACTTCCTGCGCAACGGCACCATCGTCGCCACCGCCTCGTCCACCGCTACTTCGTGGCCGTATCCGGTCGGCCCGGCCGATATCGGACAGACGATCAAGTCTGAGGTGTTTGCCTGCGATGTGGATGAGTGCGTGGGGGCTATGAGTTCGAATTCGATCACTGTCACGGATCGGCGACCGAACACGCCTACGAACCTCTCGCCGGCCAACGGCGCGGTCACTGCGGGAACGCCGGCGTTGTCGTCGGTGTTCAGTGACCCCGACCCGGGTCAGACAGGGGACGTCACCTACACCATTTACCGACACTCAGATGGCGCGCTCGTAACTTATGGCCTTGGCCCTATGGTTTCGTCGGGTAGCGCTTCGCCTTGGACGCCGGCGGCGCTCCCAGCTGGAGAGCGGTACGACTGGTACGCCGGGGCCACCGATGCGAGCGGGAGCGGCGGCGCTAACTTGGCTGCCGCCTATTTCGACATAGCGCCGACGGTGCCGCAACTGCTCTCTCCGGTCGGCTCACCGCAACCAACGCTCTCGACGACAACGCCGGTGTTGAGCGCGAGCGCGAGCAGTGAGGAGCCGATCTACTACGAGTTTCAGGTGGCAACTGATTCTGGCTTCTCGAATGTCGTCGCCGACTCGGATTGGCTGCCGACGACGAGCACCTGGACGGTGCCAGTGGGGGCTCTCCAGGATGGAAGGACCTACTACTGGCGCGCTCGTGCGGCGGATGCCACGTATGGCGACGTGTCGGCCTTCAGCGCCGCCAGTAGTTTCCAGATCCAGCTTCCGAAGCTCGGCGTGAACAGCGCATGGCCGATGTGGTCGCATGGCCCGCTAGCGGTGAACGAGGCGACAGGCAACGTCGTCTTATCGCTTCCTACGCCGAGCTATCCGACTGCGACCGGGTCGCTGACGTTCTCGCTCACCTACAACACGGAGGCCCCGAGCGGCTGGGCAGAGACGACCCCTGGCCTGGCGAACGGCTGGACGCTGAGCGCCGGGGCGGGATCGATGTCGCCGCCGCTAGAGGTGATCGATCACAACGTTGTTAAACCGACGTCGGCGAGCGCCGAGATCGTCTTGCCGGACGGGAGTTCGGAGTTCTACAACCAAGTCGGTGGCGGCCCCAGCGGAACCGGCGTCACCTACCTCGCCGTCACGGGTGATGGCAGTCAGCTAACCAAGAACCCGGACGGAAGCTGGACGCTCCTCGATAGCGATGGCTCCACCTACAGCTTCAGCTCAGAACAGCCGAGCGGCAGCGGCAAGTGGTTCTTGAGCAGCGCTCAGGTTCCAGCGAGCTCGAGCGGGCACGGTCTTCTCTCCTATGCCTTCGATCCGCAGCACGCAGGGCAGCTCATCTCGGTCACCTACTTGCAATCGACCACCTCTAGCAGCGGCGAGTCGCTGAACTTCACCTACGGAACAACCAGCTGCCCGGTACAGCCGCAGAGCATCAATGCGGAGGTCTGCGTCCAGTTCAAGGACGGCCCTACCGCCATCCCCGGCCAGGTGTGGGCCTACGTCGGGCGCGACACGAACGATACGAGTGGTCCGATCACCCAGGTCTACGACCCGCGCTGGCCGGTGATGCAACTCGCCTACAACGCCAACAACCAGCCGACCCAGGTCCAGAACGCCAACGACCTGCATCCGAGCTTCGCTAGCCCGGGCTACAACGGCTCGCACGCGCTGACGGTTTCATATGACGGCCAGTCGCCGGCTCGGGTGCTCAGTGTGAGCGAAACCAACATCAGCAACCAGACGCCATCGACAACGTCGACCTGGAGCTTTGCCTATAACCCGGGCTCGGTGCAGCCGACGGCGCCGAGAGCGAGCCATTACGGCTACCTCGTGCGAAACGATGCGCCCGCGGCGTACTACCCGCTTGATGATACAAGCGGCAGCACCGCCGTAGATGCCTCGGGGAACGGCAACAACGGGGCCTATTCAGGTAGCTACTCGCTTGGCCAGGCGGGCGCTCTCGCCGGTTCCAGCGCCGGCAGCGCAGTCGCCTTCAACGGCGGCAACGTTACGGCGAGCGCCTCCGGCCTCGATCTCTCACCCGGCGGCGTCAACACGGTCGAGTTCTGGGTTAAGTGGGACGGCACCAGCTCGGTGATGCCGTTCTCGTTCAGCAGCTTCTCGAGCCTCTGGTTCGCCAACGGAGACTTTGGCTTCAACACCGGCTGTGGCGACATCTATGGGATAGCCGCCCCGAGCGCGAACACCTGGCACTACGTGGTCGCCGAGTTCTATAACGGCCTTCCGCAGGACGGAGCAAGGCTATGGATCGACGGCCAGGAAAAGTCGCTCTCGGTCCAGTTCGGGACGCCCTGCTCGCGCACGATCGGCTCAAGCTTCGCGATCTCGGGTGACACCACCGATAGCAGCTACCGGATGGGTGGCTCGATCGACGAGGTCGCCGTCTACGGTTACCCGCTCTCCTACTATCAGATCGCAGCCCACTACGCAGAAGCGCTACACAACCGGACGGCCGCCGGCTATACGACTTTGACGCCTCCGAACCAGCAGCCTCAAGACTGCTCGTCCAATTGCAAGACGGTCACGACCTACTACGACAACTTCGATCATCCGATCGAGACCGTCGACACTCTCGGCCTCATCACCGAGAGCGGCTACAGCGCCCAGAATGAACTCCTCTGGTCGGAAGACGCAGACGGAAACCCCACCGACTACCTGTACGGCGGCCCCAACGGCAAACCGAGCGCCAACACGAACCTGGCGCGACTCCTCCTCCAGAGGATCGACCCTGATCCAGACGGTTCAGGCCCCGCGCCGCGGCCGGTCACGACCTACCGCTACGACGAGCAGACGACCGGGACGTCAAGCCAAGGCGGCAACCCGCTGACCGGACTGGCCGGCTCCTACTGGAGTGGAGCGAACGGCGCAAACCAGAACATGGCTGGTTTGCCGGACGTCCGCGAGACCGACCCAGGCCCCGGCTCGGGTGTGACCACCTTCAGCCTTCCGACGAGCTATAACGACTGGCCGGTTTGGGGGTACTCGTCCGCCCGTTGGACAGGCGATGTCAACATTCCCTCTGGCGGCGACTACACATTCTCGACGGTGAGCGATGGCGGTACCCGCCTCAGCGTCGACGGCTTCAACGTGGTCGACGACTGGACGATCAACGCTGGCTCTGCCTCGACGACCGTCTCCTCGCAACAAATCCCCTTGACCGCTGGGTTGCACCAAATCGTGCTCGAGTACGAGCACGACCCGCGCACGGTGGGCGGCCAAAGCGTCCTGCCGAGCATCACGCTCGACTGGTCGTGCAGCGATTGCAGCCAAACGATCGGCAGCCTGACGCCGCTACCGGCCAGCGATCTCCTACCCGCCTACGCCAACCAGACCTCTGTGGTCTCTCCGGCGGGCCGGGTTAGCTTCAACCATTACGCGGACCCGGTCAGCGGCCAGCCCGACTACAGCATGGTCTCCAGCGGCAGCTTCCCGACCGTCACTGCAGCCGGCGGACAAGGCGGAGGCGCCGCCTCGAACTGTGTCAGTGGCGTTGGCGGCAGTGGCGGGACAAGCACGAGTGGCTCCGACATCGCCGCGAGCTACCAGGGTGGTAGCGGCGGCACCGGCGACCTCTACTGCGGGCTCGGGGCCGGCACCGGCGGCGGCGGCGGCTCCTCGGCCGGCACCAACTCGAATGGCAACAACGGCGGGAACGGTGTCTTCCGAACCAAAGGAGACGTCAACCTTGGCGGCCCTGCTCCCACGGGCGGCGGGGCCGGCGGCGGCTCCCAATGGCAACCCGGCGACGGCGGCTACCCGGGTGGCGCGCCCGGCGGCGGCGGGGGCGGAAGCGGCGCCGCAACCCTCTCGACCGGCTGCGCCAGCTACTACACCGCCGGCGCTGGTGCCAACGGCAAGGTAGTCATCACCCCCAACCTCGGCACCCCTACCACCTACACGAGCGCCGGCAACTACACCTACCCCGTCCCCAACGGCGTCACCTCGCTCACCGTTGAGCTCTGGGGGGCAGGCGGCGGCGGCGGCCGCGGCTACGGCAGCGTCAACGGCGGCGCCTCCGGCGGCGGCGGCGGAGGCGGAGGCGCTTACACCAAGACCACCGCGATCCAGACCGACAGCGGCGACACACTCAGCGTCACCGTTGGCGCCGGCGGCGCCCCCGGTCTCAACGGCGGCGGCAGCGGCTGCGCGGGGTCCCCCAACGGCCCAGCCTCGCCCGGCAGCGCCGGCGGCACCAGCTCCGTCCGAGACACCTCGCCAGCGCTGATCACCAGCTATGTCTACGACTCCCTCGGCCGTATGACCAACCAGTACATGCCGAAGGCCAACGCCAATGCGACCACCGACTCCACTACCGGCGCCCTCACCTCGACTCCGGACCGGAACTACGAAACCGACTACACCTACTACGGCGACGGGACGACCGCCGCACCACCCAGCGACTGCGGCGGCACCGCCGTCGACCAATACGGCCAGCTCGAATCAACCACCCAATACACCAGTAACCAGACGGGCGGCGTCCACTCAACCGTCACCGTCTACAACGATCTCGGCCTATCCGCCGCCGAAACGAACGGCAAAGGTGACAGCTGCTTAACCTACGACCCAAACGGCGAGGGACTCCTGATCAGTCAGACGCCCTATGGCGACCAAACCCTGGCCGACACGACCACCTACACGTACGACCCCAACGGCAACCAACTCAGCGTCAGCAGCAACACCGGCACCGTCACCAACAGCTACGACGAAACCAATCGCCTCATCGACACCAAGACCGTCGATACCGCAACACCGCCCAACACCTTGGCGGAGGAGAGCTACAGCTACGACGCCGACGGCAACACCGTCAGCCGGATCGCAAACAGCCAGGCGCTCAGCGGCACAACATGCCCCAGCGCCACCGACTACTGCACCACCTACACCTACGACGCTGCCGACCAGCTCCAAAGCGAAACAGCCGCCGGCAACACCTACCACTTCTACTACGACAACCGCGGCAACCTGCGCGGCACCCAATACCCGACCTCGACACCCACCTTCAGCTGGGTCGACACCAACCCTGACGGCTGGGTCAGCGACCAATACAACCGCCACGGCAGCATCGACGACACCACTACCCCTGCCACCGTTCCATCTGACTCGAGTCCGCTCGCCGACTACACCTACACCTATGACGCCGACGGCAAGCGCCTCAGCGAAGTCCGCAAGTCCGGCTCAACCAACCAAACCACGACCTACAGCTACGACAACGTCGGCCGGCTCAGCCAAGTCAGCCTCCCCTCAGGCACATGCCGCGACTACAGCTACGACCTCGACTCCAACCGCAGCCAAATCCAGGAAGCCTCGACCGGCTGCAACGGCACCTTCAACACCACGACCTACCACTACACCCCGGCAACAACCCCCGGCATCGACCAGCTAACAAGCATCACCGACAGCACCAACAACACCACCAGCTACACGTACACGAGCGACGGCCAAGTCTCCAACCAAGGCACTACCAGCCTCGCCTGGGACGGCTTCGGACGCCTCTCCACCGCGACCGTCGGCTCCAACACCGTCACCTACACTTACGACCCGACCGGCGCCCTAATGAGCCGCAGCTCCAGCTCACCCTCGAGCACCACCAACTATCGGCTCGGCGACCTCTTCGAAACCAACGCAAGCGGCACGATCACCACCAGCTACACCGACGGCCCCGCCGGCGACCTCGCCAGCTTCAACGGCCCACCCAGCGGAACCCCAACATTCCTCTACTACGACGCGCACGGCAACCTCGCCGCCGAGGCCAATAGCAGCGGCACAATCACCAGCAACCACACCTACGACCCGTTCGGTGCCCCGGTCGACAATGTCCCCGCAAACCAGACCGTCCACCGCTTCGTCGGCCGCTGGAACAAGCAATACGACACCACCACCGGCTTCGTCCTCATGGGCGCCCGCCCCTACGACCCCAACACCGGCCGCTTCCTCGCCATCGACCCCATCCCCGGCGGCAGCCTCAACAACTACGACTACGCCGGCCAAGACCCCATCAACAACTACGACCTAAACGGCACTTGTTGGACCGGCCTCTGTTGGGCGAGCCATGCTGCTACGGCTGTCGGGCATGCGTTCGCGTCTGCTTATCACGCGGTAGCCCCCCGGCACTGGAAGGACTTTGCTATCGGTGTATGGGAAGGCGCCGACAGCGTCATCATCAGTGGAGTTCTTGCTGGCACCACCGAGATCTGTGGGGTTGCCGTACCGGCTACCGGCGGGCTCGCCCTGATCGGCTGCGTGCCAGCCATTGGGGCTGAAGGCGCCGGCGGGTATCTCTCGTGGCGAGCTACCGTCCGGGACTTCGAGAACGCTTATCGCCGTAAGCGGAGGCATCGCTAATGACGCTGAGACTTTGGCTCGCCATGGCAGTGGGTGCAAGCTGTGTCGCGGCTGGGCTCGGTTTCGCGGCTGCAAGGGCATCGGGTGCGGTTGGGTCGGCAGCGTTCACCTTCTCAGTGGTTGCGCTTGTGGGGCTGGCCGACTACGTCAGAAATCGCAATCGGAAAACCGGGCGACCGTCGCGCGATCGAGTGCTACCGGTGAGCAAAAGTTTCCTTAGCTTCGCGGCCGTTGGCAGTGCTGTGACTGTGGCGAGCGGAATCGTTTGGTTGGTTAGCAACCACGCCGCGGGTGGCGGTGTCCTGATCGCTGCGGGAGTGTGCCTGTTGCTTGCCCCGTTGGTGCTCGCTCGCCACGTTCAGAGGACAAGGCGGCGGTACTAACAGCGGCCCCTAGACCGAGACCTGGAACTGAGACTCTAGGAGTCTCAAGCTCACGAGGTTCGGTGGCATGCTCGGGGTGGATGTCCAAGTGATCGGAGTTCGACTCTGCATCGGGTTTTTAGGTGCGCGACAGCAGCCCTGACCGCCTAGGTCGCCGGCCCGTCGAAGACCTCAGCGCTCTCTGATCAGGTAAGAACTTTTGCCAAAACTTTTGCCCGAGCCAGGCAATCCGACCTGATCTCATGTGACCTCAGCCGACGGAGGAATGCGGGATAAGACGTTGCCTCACCTAGCAACACACGGCTCATAACTCTGTGACGTCACCGGACCGCACATCGCCTTAGGGGATATAACCCGGAGGTCGACGCTTCCCGCTGCTCGGGCGTCAGCGTTCTCTGACCAGGCG
>JBOGZU010000016.1:0-52572 GCA_050697455.1 Gaiellaceae bacterium
GCTTCGCTCGAGGACCTGAACCGCGAACGGCAGGCCGTCGAGGCCCGCATCCTCCGCGAGGCCATCACGCAGGTCGACGGGTGGCCGGCCGAGCTGCGCGGCCGCCGCGCCTACGCCGTTGCCGGCGCCGACTGGCACGAAGGCGTCATCGGCATCGTCGCGTCACGGCTCGTCGAGCGCTACCACCGCCCGGTCGTCCTCATCGCCGGGGGTGACGGTGACGGCGACTGGAAGGGTTCCGGCCGCTCGATACCGGCCTTCGACCTGCACGCCGCCCTCGGCGCGTGCTCCGACCTGCTTGGACGCTGGGGAGGGCACCGCGCCGCCGCGGGCCTCTCGATCGCGCCGCAGAACGTCGAGGCGTTCGCCGAAGCATTCGCGGCGCATGCAGCCGGAGTCCTCGAGGACTCCGACCTCGAGCCCGTCACGCACGTCGATGCGGTGGTCTCCCGCGACGCGCAGCTCTCGCTCGACCTCTGCGGCGAGCTGGCGCGGCTCGCTCCGTTCGGTCTGGGCAACCCGGCGCCGACGCTTCTCGTCCCCGGCGTCGGCATCGCCGAGGCCGGAACGGTTGGCGAGGGCAAGCATCTCCGCTTCCGGATCCGCCGGGCCGGCCGCGACGGCGGCAGCGCGATCGCCTTCGGCCAGGGCTCGCGCCTCGACGACCTGCGCCCGGAGGCGAGCTACGACGTCGCGTTCCGGCTCGAGGAGAACCGCTGGAACGGGACCGTGTCGCCACAGCTCGTCGTACGCCGCGTCTTCGCGACCGCGCCGCGCTACCGCGAGCTGCGCGAGTGGCTCGCCGAGGAGTGGCGCAAGCAGCCGGCAGCACGCGACGCCGAGGCAGTCGCGATCTTCGCCGAGCTAGGGCTCGAGGACGGAGCACACCGCGACCTCCTCGAATCGGCCCGCTTCCGTGCGCTCCTCGCGACCGAACCGCCGCTCGCGCGCGCAGCGTGATCCGCATCGCACGCGAGGACGACTGGGCGGAGATCCTCGAAGTTCATCGCGCCGCATTCGACGGAGACGACGTGCCGCGCCTCGCACAAGAGCTCCACGACCGCGCCGACCTCTACGAGCCCGACCTCTCCTTCGTCGCCGAGGAGGACGGCCGTGTCGTCGGACACGTCATGAACACGTGGAACGAGATCGACGGCTCCGACCAGCGGGTCCTACAGTTCTCGCCGCTCGGCGTCCTGCCCGAGTATCAGCGGCGCGGTCACGGTTCCGCTCTCGTGCGTGCCTCGCTCGACGCAGTCCGCGCGCGAGGCGAGCCTCTGCTCCTGCTCGAGGGCAGCCCGAAGTACTACGGCCGCTTCGGCTTCGTCCGCGCCGACGAGCTCGGCCTGCTGCCGCCGCCCGAGGCGCTGCACGACGGGGCGGTCCAGATTGCGATTCTCGATCCGGCCGCGGAGCTACCGCAGGGGCGGATCGTCTACTCCGAGCCGTTCAGGCACTGAGCCAGCGCCAGCGCCAGCCGAAGGGCTGCGCCGCGAGCGAAAGCGGCGAAACGGAACCATGGGAAGCGTCACTTCGTGGCTCTAACGGGCGTTCCTCCCGCAAAGGTTCGCGCCGAAAATGCCGAAGTACACTGAAGACGATGGCCACGCTGGAGACAGGCGAGCGGCACGAGGAGCTCCTCGAGAGCCTGCTCGCCGAGCTCTCCGCGAAGCGCCACGATGCCGACATCGAGCTCGTCACGCGGGCCTTCCGCTTTGCCGTGACGGCCCACGAAGGGCAGCAGCGCCGCTCCGGCGAGCCGTTCATCACGCACCCGGTCGGCGTCGCCACGATCTGCGCGGGCCTCCGCCTCGACGAGCAGACCATCGCCGCTGCCCTCCTCCACGACGTCGTCGAGGACACCGAGGTCGACCTCGACACGGTCCGGGAGGAGTTCGGCGACGAGATCGCGACGCTCGTCGACGGCGTCACGAAGCTGACGCGCGTCCAGTTCCAGACCCGCGAACAGGCCGAGGCGGAGAACTACCGCAAGATGGTCGTGGCGATGGCCGAGGACGTCAGGGTCATCCTCATCAAGCTCGCCGACCGCCTTCACAACCTCCGCACGATCGAGTATCTCGGCAAGCAGAAGCAGATCCAGAAGTCGAAGGAGGCGCTCGAGGTCTACGCGCCGCTCGCCCACCGGCTCGGCATCCACGCCCTCAAATGGGAGCTCGAAGACCTCGCCTTCCAGACACTCCATCCGCGCAAGTACTCGGAGATCAAGACGATGGTCGCCGAGCGCCGGGCCGACCGAGAAGGTCACGTCGCCGAGGCCGCCGACGTCCTGCGCCGCGAGCTCGAGAAGGTCGACATCCCCGTCGACATCTCAGGCCGCGCGAAGCACTTCTACTCGATCTACGACAAGATGGCCCGCAAGGGCCGCGAGTTCAACGAGATCTACGACCTCACCGCGATGCGCGTCATCGTCGAGCGCGAGGGCGAGGAGGGAACCCGCGACTGCTACGGCGCGCTCGGCCTCATCCACTCGCTCTGGAAGCCGATGCCTGGCCGCTTCAAGGACTACATCGCGATGCCGAAGTTCAACGGCTATCGGTCCCTCCACACCACGGTGATCGGGCCCGAGGGCAGGCCGCTCGAGATCCAGGTGCGGACGCGCGCGATGCACGAGACCGCCGATCTCGGCGTCGCAGCGCACTGGGCCTACACCGGCGACGGGCGCCGCTCGAAGAAGCGCGCCGACGAGGAGTGGAATGCCTGGGTGCGGACGCTCATGGACATCCATGCCGACGAGTCCGACGCGGGCGAGTTCGTCAAGACCTTCCGCACCGACCTCTTCGACGAGGAGGTCTTCGTCTTCACGCCCAAGGGCGAGGTGAAGACGCTGCCGGTGGGCGCGACGCCGATCGACTTCGCCTACGCCGTCCACACGGACGTCGGCCACCGCACTGTCGGGGCGAAGGTGAACGGCCGGATCGTGCCGCTCCACTACCACCTGCGCAGCGGCGACCGGGTCGAGATCCTCACCGGCAAGTCGGCGGCGCGCGGCCCGTCCCGCGACTGGCTGTCGCTCGTCGCCTCGTCGCGCGCCCGCAACAAGATCCGTCAGTTCTTCTCGCGCGAGCAGAAGGAGGATCTCGAGGCGAAAGGCCGCGAGTCGCTCGAGAACTCGCTCAAGGCGCAGAACCTCCCCTATAAAAAGCTCGCCGGCTCGGCGGTGCTCGCAGGCGTGATCCGCGAATCGGGCTTCAAGAAGGCCGAGGACTTCTACATCGCGCTCGGCTCGGGGAAGCTCACCGCCTCCAAGATCGTCGACAAGGTCCTCCAGCAGCTCAAGGTGAGCGAGGTCGCGCACGAGACGGTGCCGGTCAAGAAGCCGCGCGCGCGGGAGGCGGCCGGCAGCGAGACGTACGGGATCAACGTGATCGGCGTCGAGGACGTCCTCGTCCGTCTCGCCAAATGCTGCACGCCGGTGCCGGGTGACGACATTGTCGGCTACATCTCGCTCGGCAAGGGGATCACGATCCACCGCGGCGACTGCCCGAACGTCCGCTCGCTGCGGCGGAACCCCGAGCGGTTCACGCCGGTCGAGTGGGAGGGAGGCGGCACGCAGAGCTTCCGCGTCCAGATCGCGGTCGACTCGTGGGATCGGCCGCGCCTGCTCGAGGACGTCGCGCGGACGTTTGCCGAGCACGGTGCGAACATCGTCGCCTACGGCGGCACCGTCGAGGATCAGATGGCGCGGAACCGGTACACCGCGGAAGTCGGCGACGTGAAGGCGCTGCGTGGGCTGCTCACCTCGCTGCGCAACATCGACGGCGTCTTCGACGCGCGTCGTGTCACGCCGTCCTAGTCGGACTCCCTAGGACTCCCACTCCTCGCCGCCGGTGTCCCAGCCGACGAGGCAGAGGTCGGCAATCTCTGTCGCGACGGCTTCGAGCTGAGCGGCGTCGACCGTGCCGTCGACGGCGAGCTCGGCGACGCGCGTATCCCGCCAGACGACAGGGACCGAGACGCGCCGAGCGGGGTCCGGTGCGCCGGCTTCGGGCCCGAGGGCGAGCTCGTCTCCCTCGACGAAGAAGACGCCGGCCCAGGTGCAGCCGTCACGGGCGGCGAGCTCGGTGACGGTCGCCCGCAGCTGCTCGTCGGCGTCAGACACCGAACGGCGCGCGGTAGTCGTCGGGGATCGGAATCGGCCGGCGCGCCTCCGGGTCGATGAAGACGAGCGTCTGGTGCGCGGTGACGAGCAGCGTCCCCTCCGGCACCTTGAAGGCGGCGAACTCGAAGGTCATGCTCGTGCGCCCGATCTTCGCGACGCGGACGTGGATGTCGAGCTCGTCGTCGAAGCGTGCGGGGGCGAAGTACTCGACATCGTTGGCGCGCATCACGAACTCGCCGGGGCCGTCTCGGTGGAGCAACCCGAGCGCGCGGAGGTACTCGGCGCGGGCGAGGTCGAAGTACGGGTTGTAGCGCCCGTAGTAGACGACTCCCTGCGCGTCGGTGTCCGAGAAGCCGACGCGCGCCCGCGTCGAGAAGGCGTACTCGTCGCTCACGACCGGATCACCGCCAGCACCTCGTCGCGTTTCCTCTCCATCAGCGCCTCGGACGTCGCTTCGAGGTTGAGGCGCAGCAGTGGCTCGGTGTTCGACGGCCGGACGTTGAAGTGCCAGTCGGCGGAGTCGACCGAGAGGCCGTCGAGGTGCGAGACGTCTCCCTCGCCGCCGTAGCGCTCCTTCAGCTCCTGCAGCTTGAGCGCGACGTCGGCGACGGGCGTGTTGAGCTCGCCGGTGATGAAGTAGCGCTCGCGCAGCGGCGCGAGGATCTCGGAGAGCTTGCGTCCTTTGCGTGAGATCAGGTCGAGCATCAGGAGGAAAGGGACGACGCCCGTGTCGGCTTGGCTGAAGTCGCGGAAGTAGTAGTGCCCCGAGACCTCGCCGGCGAAGGCGGCGTCCTCCTTGCGCATGCGCGCCTTGATGAAGGCGTGGCCGACGCGGTTGATCAGCGCCTCGCCGCCGTCGCGCTCGATCGTGTCCGGCACTGCACGGCTTGCGCGCACGTCGTAGATCACCTTCGCGCCCGGCTCCTTGGCGAGGACGCTCTCGGCGAAGAGCGCCGTGACGAAGTCGCCCGGGACGAACTCCCCGGTGTCGTCGACGAAGAAGCAGCGGTCGGCGTCGCCGTCGAACGCGACGCCGAGGTCAGTCCCCTCGTCGAGCGTCTTGCGGACGATGAACTCGCGGTTCTCGGGGAGGAGCGGGTTCGGCTCGTGGTTCGGGAAGGAGCCGTCGGGCTCGAAGTAGCAGGGAACGGCGTCGATGGGCAGGCGTTCGAGCACGGGCGGCAGCATCGTTCCGGCCATCCCGTTCGCGGCGTCGATCACGACCTTGAGCGGCCGGATCGCCGAGACGTCGACGAAGGAGAGAACCCGCTCGACGTACGCCGGCCAGATGTCGTGCGGCTGGATCGACCCCGCCGATTTACCTTGTAACACCGTGTTACTTGCGAGCGCGCGGTCGCGGACGTCGAGCAGGCCCGACTCGCCGCCGACGGGCAGTGCGCCGCGGCGGACGAGCTTCAGCCCGGTGTACTGCTTCGGGTTGTGCGATGCGGTGACCATGATCCCGCCCTCGAGCTCGAGCGAGCCGACGGCGAAATAGACCATCTCGGTGCCGACCAGCCCGAGGTCGAGGATGTCCGCGCCGGCTGCCGTCGCACCGCGCATCACCGCTTCCTGCATCGTCGGCGAGGAGAGCCGCATGTCTCGCCCAACGGCGATCCGCCGCGGCTCAAACTGCTCGACATAGGCCCGGCCGATCGCCTCTGCGCCTGCCTCGTCGAGCTCGTTGGGATAGAGCCCGCGCACGTCATACGCTTTGAAGACCTTTGGATCGAGCACGTGCGCGATGCTATGCGAGAGCCATGAGGGTGCTCGACCACATCGGGATCGCAGTCGCCGACTACGAGCGCAGCAAGGCGTTCTACGAGCAGGCGCTCGCGGCGCTCGGCTACTCCCTCCTGATGGAGTTCTCCGGCGCGGCCGCAGGATTTGGCAAGGAGGACGGGAGCAGGCCCTCCTTCTTCATCGAGGCACACGGGGAAACGCTGCGCGGGCGGCTCCACATCGCGTTCGCGGCCGAGAGCCGCGCGAATGTAGACGCCTTCCACGCCGCGGCGCTCGAGGCAGGCGGCTCCGATAACGGCGCGCCTGGCCTCCGCTGGTATCACGAGAACTACTACGGCGCCTACGTCCTCGATCCCGACGGCCACAACGTCGAGGCCGTCTGCCACGACCCCGCCTAGGCGAGGAGGACGTCCCCGATCGCGCGCGTCGACGCGGCGTCGGGCGCCTCGCTGATCACGGTCGCCGGCCGCTCGAAGCGCGCGAGCGCCTCGCGCAGCGGGTCGGCGCGCAGCGTCCCTTCGCCGTAGGGCAGGTGCTTCGTCTCGTTCCGGTTCGCGTACTGGATGTCGCTGAAATGGATGTGGAACGGTGCGCCCGGCTCGAGCACGGCGTCGGTTGCGGCGAGAGCCTCCGCGAAAGCGGCGGCTTCGAGGAAGGCGCCGTCGCTCGTTGCGTGCATGTGCGCGAAGTCGAGCACGGGACGGACGAAGTCGACGGCAGCGGCGATCGCGAGCACGTCGTCCACCGTGCCGAGCTCCCGCACGCGCCCCATCACCTCGACGCCGAACGCGACGAGCCGGTCCTTTCCCTCGAGCCGCTCGCGTAGGTCTCCGAGCTGGTCGATGACGTCGGCGATCGCCTGCTCTCGGGGGCGGCCGAGGAGGAAGCCGGGGTGGAAGACGATCAGCTGGGCGCCGCATGCTTTCGCGAGCCCGGCCGTGTGATCGAGCATCCCGAGCGCCATCTTGAACTTCTTGCCGCGGTCGACGTGGCCCATGAACGCCGCGAGCGGCGCGTGGACCGAAAGGGCGATGTCGGCGGCGGCCGCCGCGGCGCAGAGCTGCGGCGCCGTCTCGTAGTCGAGCCAGAAGCCGCCGGCGAAGCCGAACTCGCAGGCGCGGTAGCCCTGCGCTGCGAGCGCGGCGAACGCGGCCTCGAAGCTCGGCGCCTCGGGTAGGCCGGACGGGCCGAAGCGGATCTCTCCCACGGGGCCAGCTTATGAGGCCGGCCTTCCCGACTCCATCCCAAACCCCCACCCGCCCACGGGGATCTAAGGATGCAACCGGACGCGTCACAACGGAGTGGCGACTTTTGCGCGAGAGCCAAGCAGTTCCGCGGTCGCTCCTGCGGGGCGTCCGGGGTGCCGTCCGACCCTGTTTCTAGCTTGTGGACATGCCTAAGCGCCCTTCCCGAATCGATCTGCTCGAGCTCGACATCGACCTCCGCCTCGCCGATCTCTGGCGCGAGACGGCCGACGTCGCCGAATGGAATCTCGAGGTCGTCGCCGCCTTCATCCGCGCCGCCTACGGCAAGGGCTACTGCGACGCGCTCACCGAGGACGCGCCGGGCTCGCTCTGCCACGAGCACGGCTACCGCATCCCGGACCGCAAGCCCGAGAAGCGCGCCGCTTAACGGCACTGCCGCTGCGCGGCCGCGGTCGGGGCTACGATTCCGGCGTGGGAGCCAGTCCTGCGCGGCTCGTGATTGCGCTGTCGGTAGCGGCCGCGCTCGCGATCTTCGTCGTCTACACCGCCCTCAACGGTAACGGCGTGGCGCAGCTCACTCCGAGCACGGTTGCCGGCACGAAGGGCAACGTCGGCCTCGTCGGACGCGTCGTCGGACGGGTGGGTCACCCGACCAATGCGCTCCGCTTCTGGGTGAAGGACATCGGCGGCCACAAGCCCGCACGCGTGCTCGTCGATTACCACGGCAGCGTCCCCGATCTGTTCAAGACGGGACGGGACATCTCCGTCGCCGGCACGATGCGCCACGGCGTCTTCGTCGCGCAGAAGAACTCGCTCATCACGAAGTGCCCCGATCACTACGCGGGCAAGAAGTCCCCGACCACGTAATGGCCCCGCTCGGGCGCGCCGCGCTCCTCCTCGCCTTCGGCCTCATCGTCTACGCGCTGCTGGCCGGCTCCTACGCGGCCTGGCGGAAGCGGCGCCGGCTCGCACTCTCGGCGCAGAACGCGCTCATCGCCGCCTTCCCGGTGACGCTCATCGCGGCCGGCGTCCTGCTCCTCGCGCTCGGCCACCGCAACATGAGCTTCGTCTACGTCTGGCAGCACACGAGCCACGAGCTGCCGCTTCCCTACGCGCTCTCGGCCTTCTGGGGAGGACAGGAAGGCTCGCTCCTCCTCTGGCTGCTCGTCCTCACCGGTTACGGAGCGCTCGCCGTCTGGCTCAACCGCCGCTCGCGCGAGCTGATGGCGTGGACGGTGCCCGTCTTCGGGCTCATCGCGGTCTTCTTCAGCTTCATGCTCTGCTTCGTCTCGAGCCCGTTCCACCTCCAGCCCATGCAGGCGGACGGCAACGGGATGGTGCCGAGCCTCCAGAACCCGTACATGCTCGCCCACCCGCCGATGCTCTACCTCGGCTACGTCGGCCTCTCCGTGCCGTTCGCGTTCGCGATGGGCGCGCTTCTTTCCGGCCGCACCGACGAGCGCTGGATCGTCGCCACCCGCCGCTGGACGCTCGCCGCGTGGATGTTCCTCGGCATCGGCCAGCTCCTCGGCTCGCACTGGGCGTACACCGAGATCGGCTGGGGCGGCTACTACGCCTGGGATCCCGTCGAGAACGCCGCGCTCATGCCGTGGCTCGTGACGACCGCCTTCCTCCACTCGGTGATGATCCAGGAGAAGCGTGGGATGCTGAAGGTCTGGAACATGATCCTCGTCGCACTCGCGTTCAACCTGTCGATCTTCGGGACGTTCCTCACGCGCTCGGGCGTGATCAACTCGGTCCACTCGTTCTCGCAGAGCCCCATCGGCGCCTGGGTCCTCGCCTTCCTGTGCTTGATGGTCGTCTTCTCTGTCGGGCTCATCTACCTTCGGCTGCCGCTGCTGCGGACGAAGACGAGGCTCGAGTCGCTCGTCTCGCGGGAGGCGACCTTCCTCTACAACAACCTCCTGCTTGTTGCGCTCGCACTCACGATCCTCTGGGGTGTCGTCTACCCGGTCCTGTCGGAGGCAGTCGGGCAGCCGCGTTCCGTGTCGAAGCCGTACTACGACTTCTTCCTCCACACGTTCGGCCTGCCGCTGATCCTGCTGATGGGGCTCGGGCCGCTCGTGGCGTGGCGGCGGGCGTCGCTCCGCTCGCTTGGGAAGACGTTCCTCATCCCGTTCGCTGCGGCGCTCGTGACCGGAGGAGTGCTGCTCGGGCTTGGCTTCGACAGCTCGTGGGCGGGCCTGCTCGCGTACACGTTCTCGGCCTTCGTGGCCGCGTCGATCGTGCTCGAGTTCGTGCGCGGACGGGCAGCGGCGGGCGGCATCGCGCGGCTCATCTCCCGCAACCGGCGGCGTTACGGCGGCTACGTCGTCCACGCCGCGATCGTGCTCCTCGCGATCGGGATCGCCGGCTCGAGCGCGTACCAGACGATCCGGGAGAACACGCACCTGCGCGTCGGCCAGTCGATCGAAGCGGCAGGCTATACCGCGCGGTACGAGTCCGTCCGCGGCGTGAAGGGCCCGAACTACACCGGCTTCCGGACGCAGCTCCTCGTGACCGGGCACGGCGAGCGCTTCACGCTCAGCCCCGGCGAGAACAACTTCCCTATCGAAGGGACTGCGAACGAGGCCTCGATCTACCACGATCCCCGCACGCTTGGTGACGTCTTTGCGACCGCCTCATGCCTCACGAACGCGTCCGGCGTCTGCGAGCAGACCGCCGCGATCGACCTCACCGTCCTCGTCAAGCCGTTGATCAACCTCATCTGGGCCGGCGGCTTCCTCTTCGTCTTCGGGGCGCTCATCGCGATGTGGCCGGATGCGGCCGAGCAGCGGCGGCTTGCCGCGCGGTACGCGGCGGGCGCGGCACCGGCCGGAATCTGAGATGGACGTGGCGCTCGCCGTCGCGGCGGTGCTCGCGATCGCCGCGGCCGTCTTCGTCGCGCGTCCGTTCCTGCGGGATCCGGCGCCGGTGAGCGACCGCCTCGACGAGCTCGCGCCGGAGGCCAGGCGGCGACTCGCGCTCGCCGAGGCGCGCGACCGCGCGCTCGCTGCCCTGAAGGAGCTCGAGTTCGACCACCGCACCGGCAAGGTCTCGGATGTCGACTATCGCGCTCAGGTAGGGCCGTTGCGCCGTCGCGCCGCAGAGGCGTTACGGGCGTTGGAGAGGCGGGAACAGAGCGTGCATGAGCACGTCCCGGCTTCCGAAGAGCACGCCGGACTCTGAGCGGCCGCCGCTCGAGCCCGTCGCCGGACCCGTCGCCCGGCAACAGGTCGAGCGGCACTGGTTCGGCCTTCCGGCCCGCTTCGTCCTGCTCTGTCTCGGCTGCGCGGCGCTCGGCGCAACGATCGGCCTGTTCGCCACAGCCAGCTGGGGATGGGGAACGGTGATGCTGCTCCTCGCGCTGATCTTCTTCGCGGCGCTCACAGAGGCGGCGCGCCAGAAAGGCCGGCTCTGGCCGGAGCAGTCCGGCCGGCTTGCCGCCGATCGGCGTGCGCAGGCCGCGACGACGGCGGAGGTGCTGCGGACGCGCCTCGAGTCGTCGATGTCGCGCTGGCGCACGCAGTCCCGCCTCGAGCAGCTCGAGCTCGAGCGGCCGGCGGCACTGCGGGCGCTCGGCGAGGCCGTCCACCTCGAGGACAAGGCCGCCGAGAAGGAGGCCCGCCGGCGGCTGCAAGAGCTCGACGAGCAGCGGCAGACGCTTCAGGCAGAGATCGACGAGCAGCGGAGCGGGGCGGAGGAGAGGATTCGGCTCGCCCGTCTGCCGGTACAGGAGACGCTGATGGTCACTCCGAACGAGCCCAATGCTCCCTACCCGCCGCCGGACGAAGGCGATGCGCCGACGCCGGCGATCGTGCCGGAGCAGTATCCGCCGCCCGACGAGGGCACACCGCCGGCGCCGGCGCCCGATCCGGGCCAGGCGGACGACGGCGAATAGCAGGGAAGGGGCGCCCGCCGCCGAAAACCCGGCAGCATGGCCCGCCGGCTGCTGCTTTTGCTCGCCTTTGCTCTGGCGCTCGTCGTCGCCGGCGCCGCGACGGCTGACAACATCGGCAAGAAGAAGCACCATGTCGACGCGAAGCTCTCGCACGTCCAGCAGCAGCTCGTAGCGTCGAAGCAGCGCGAGATCGCGCTCACGCACCAGGTCGGCTCGCTCACGTCGAGCATCCATAAAGTCGAGCGGCAGGCCGGCGGCGTCTCGCAGAAGCTCTCGGCGCTGAACCAGGACATCGCGCTTCACCGTGCGCGCCTCCAGAAGCTCGACGACCTGCTGAGCATCCAGACACGTCGCTACCGCGTCCTGCGTCGTCAATACCGTTACGCGGTGCAACGGCTCGACGAGCGGCTCGTCCACATCTACGAGGAGCCGCAGCCGTCGACCGTCGACGTCCTGCTCGCGGCGAAGAGCTTCCAGGCCGTCCTCGACGAGATGAGCTATCTCGGCGCGATCGCGCAGCAGGACAAGCAGATCGCCGGGCGGGTGCAGACGTCGAAACTCCAGGCGGCGGCCGCCCGTCACCACACGGCGTCGGTGAAGAAGACGGTGGCCACCGAGACGCAGGTGATCCGCGGTCGCGCCCAGCAGGTGGCGATCCTGCAGGCCCAGCTGCTCAGCAGCCAGGGACACCTCTCCAACTTGCGTGGCGCGAAGAACCAGGCCCTGCTCGCGACGCGCGGCGCGATCCAGCAGGAGATCCGCGAGTCCCAGTCTCTGCAGGCGGCGAGCGACGAGCTTGCGGCAAAGCTGCGCGCCGAGGAGAGCGGCGGCACCGGGACCACGACGACCACCGGCGGCTCGGGTGGGCATCACGGCGCCCCGCACTTCATCTGGCCGGTGCAGGGCCCGATCACGAGCCCGTTCGGCATGCGTTGGGGCGTCCTTCATCCCGGCATCGACATCGGCGTCCCGACTGGCACGCCCGTGCACGCCGCGGCCGCGGGCCAGATCGTCTGGTGCGGCTGGATGCCGGGCTATGGCAATTTCGTCGTCATCGACCACGGCGGCGGCTACGCGACCGCGTACGGGCACAACAGCAAGATCCTCGTCCACTGCGGCGAGGACGTCCGCCAGGGACAGGTCGTCTCGCTCTCCGGCTGCACCGGGTACTGCACAGGCCCGCACGTCCACTTCGAGGTCCGCGTCAACGGCACGCCGGTCGATCCGCTCGGCTACCTCGGCTAGCTCCCGTAACCGCTGCGCGCCGCGAGGCGTTTACGAGTTGAAAGTCGTAACGAATCGGGGGACGCCTCATCTGGGGTCCCGCTTCGAAAGGTCGTCTCCCGACGACGCCGGCCGCCTCCCCCCGGGGCGGCCGGTCTTTGCCTAACCCGTCTTTGTCTGGGCGAGGTGCAGGAGCCGCAGGTCGGGGAGCTCCCGGTATCGCTCGTCGACGTCGAAGCCGTAGCCGACATAGAGCTCGTCGGGGACGGTGAAGCCGACGTAGCGCACCGGCAGGTCATCGACGAGGCGGCGATACGGCCGGTCGAGGAGCGTCACGGCGGCGACCGAGGCCGGGCCGCGCAGCTCCAGTGTCCGCACGAGGTAGTTGAGCGTCAGGCCGGTGTCGACGACGTCCTCGACGATGAGGATCTCGCGGCCGCGCACGTCCATGTCGAGATCTTTGAGGACGCGGATCTGCTGATGGCCGCCCATGCTGGCGCTGCCGTAGCCGGCGAGCTCGACGAAGTCGATCGCGTGGAGGATCGGGATTGCGCGAGAGAGGTCGGCGGCAAAGACGAGGCTCGCCTTGAGCGAGGAGACGAGCACCGGCTCGCGTCCTGCGTAGTCCCGGCCGATCTCCGCGCCGAGCTCGCGGACGCGCGTGGACAGCTCCGCCGCGGAGAGGTAGATCTCTCCGATCCGGTCGTCCGCGTGCGCGGACTCAGCTGGCCCAGCAGGGTTAGCTAGCAAGGTCGAGGTGGAAATGCTGGGCGAGGCGCTCGAGGTCGCGCCGGTAGAAGAGTTTGATCTTTACGCCGGGATAGCGCTCTCGCAGCTTGCGCATCTTGCGGTTCTTGCGAGTGACGAGTGATTGCTTCATCGCGGTTATCTCGACGTAGAGGTCCTGCTCGGAGAGATAGAAGTCGGGCGTGAAGGCCTCCAGCACGCGGCCCGCCTCGTCCTGCTCGAGCACGAACGTCCGTGGCTCGTATTCCCATGCCACGCCGTAATAGTCGAGGACCTTCGCGCACTCGAGCTCTGCGGGGCTGGCGAACCGCGGCGGCTCGTTACCGCGGTACGCCTGGAATGCGGGGAGCTGGAGCTCCATCCCACGGCACGGTAGTCATGGCGTCGGACGCCGAGACAATCGTCACAAGCGGCAGAGGGCGTCGCATTCGGGGCGGGACGTGATAGACAACGCCCGCGTGGCGCCGCTCAACCTCATTCCGCAAAAGCGCGAGTTCTTCGTCCTCTACAACCGCGCTGCCGCCAACATCGTGGAGATTGCGCAGCGTCTCGTCGATCTGCTCGAGCGTTTCCCGGAGGGCGCAGACGACTTGACGCGCGAGGTGAAGGACCTCGAGCACGAAGGCGACCGCATCACGTACGACCTCGTCGACCTCGTCAACCGCACCTTCGTCACGCCGTTCGACCGTGACGACATGTACCGCCTGGCCGGCGCCCTCGACGACATTTGCGACCACGTCGACGAGGCAGCGGGGCGGATCGTCTCCTACGGCATTCGCGAGATCCGCGAGCCGGCACTCGGCCAGGCGCAGGTGATCCGGCGCGCCTCGGACAAGCTCGCCGAGGCGATCGGACGGCTCGACGGCTTCAAGAATTCGCAGCGCGAGTTGACCGAGCTCCGCGAGCTCGAGGACGAGGGCGACCGGCTCAACCACGTCGCCGTCTCCTCGCTTTTCACCGGTGACGCCGATCCGCTCCTCGTGATCCGCTGGAAGGACATTCACGAGGGTCTGGAGGAGGCCGTCGACGCGTGCGAGAACGCCGCGGACGTCCTCGAGGCGATCCTCGTCAAGAACCGCTGACGCTTGGGCACCACCCTCCTCGTCGTCGTAATCGTCGTCGGCCTCGCATTCGACTTCACGAACGGGTTCCAGGACACGGCGAATTACGTCGCGACCTGGGTCGGAACCCGCGCGCTCGCGCCACGACCCGCCGTTGTGATCTCTGCGGCGGCGAACCTCGGCGGCGCCTTCGTCACCACCGCGGTTGCGAAGACGATCGGCTCCGGCCTGATCGACACCCATCTCGCAACCGGCCACCTCATTCTCGCGGCGTTGCTCGGCGCGATCGCCTGGAACCTCACCTGTTGGCGCCTCGGCCTTCCGTCGAGCTCCACACACGCCCTCGTCGGGGGCCTCGTCGGCGCCGCGCTCGTTGCCTCCGGGTCCCGTGGCGTTGCCTGGCACGGGATCTGGGCGAAGGTTGTCGTCCCGGGGGCGGTTTCGCCCGTGCTCGGTTTTTGCGGAGCGTTTGTTCTCGTCATCGTCATCTACCGTCTCTTTGCCCGGGCTTCTCCTGGGCCGGCGAACCGAGGATTCCGTCTCGGACAGCTCCTGTCAGGCACTTGGGTCGCCTTCAACCACGGCGCAAACGACGCGCAGAAGACGATGGGCGTGATCGCGCTCGCGCTCTACACGCACGGCTCGATCTCGAGCTTCTACATCCCGACCTGGGTCAAGATCGCCGCCGGTCTCACGATTGCGGGTGGAACCTATGCCGGGGGTTGGCGGGTCATCCGAACACTGAGCCAGCGCATCTACAAGCTCCAACCCGAGCACGGCTTCGCCGCCCAGGTTTCGGCAGGGACGACGCTCTACCTCGGGACCCATTTCGGCTTCCCTATCTCGACGACGCACGCAGTTTCCGGCTCGGTGATGGGCGCGGGCGCGACGAAGCGCTTCTCGGCCGTTCGCTGGGGCGTGGCGGGGAACATCCTCGTCGCCTGGCTGCTGACGCTTCCGGCGGCCGGCCTCGTCGCCGCGGCCTTCTACTATCCGGTTGGCTGGATCATCTAGGCGAATCGCTTAGCCTTCGCCGGAGCATGTTCCGGATCGTCCAGCTATCGGATCTCCATTGCGGGCAACAGTTCTTTCTGCCGCAGCACCTCGAGCGCGCGATCGCCGAGGTCAACGAGATGGAGCCAGACGTCGTGGTCATCTCCGGCGACCTCACCTCGCACGGCTTCAAGGACGAGTACGCGCTCGCACGCGAGTACCTCGACCGCATCGTGTGCAAGTCGATGGTCGTGATCCCCGGCAACCACGACTCGCGCAACGTCGGCTACGTCCACTTCGAGGAGCTGTTCGGCGAGCGGAACTCCGTCCTGCGGGTCGGTAACACACAGATCGTGGCCGTCGACTCGAGCGAGCCCGACCTCGACAACGGCCAGATCGGCCGCGGCCGCTACCGCTGGATCGAGGAGCAATTCGCCGTGGAGGCCGACCTCCGCATCTTCGTCCTCCACCATCACCTGCTGCCGGTGCCGGGGACGGGCCGCGAGCGGAACATCGTCAACGACGCGGGCGACACGCTCGAGGCGCTGCAGCGCGCGAATGTCGACCTCGTCCTCGCCGGCCACAAGCACGTTCCGTACGCGTGGCGGCTCGAGGATCTCTTCGTCGTCAATGCCGGCACCGTCTCGTCGTCGCGGCTGCGCGGCAACGGCCGGCCCTGTTACAACGTCGTCGAGGTCGAGGGCACCCACGTCAGCGTCTGGCGCAAGTACCCGTTCCACGAGCAGGAGCGGATCATCCAGTTCTCGACCGAGACGAAGACGTACGAGAAGTACACGGCCAAGATCGAGGACGAGGTGCGCTCGACGTGAGCCCGCGGGCGCTCGTCCTGATCGACGGAGAGCACTACGCGCCGGTCGTGCGGGACACCCTCGCCGCGCTGCCATACGACGTCGTCGCGGCACTGCTCGCGGGCGGGACGGAGAAGCTCGTGGGCGACGACGACTACGGCGTGCCGCTGGTCGAGTCGCTCGGCGCGGTGGACGTCGATCTGGTGGTCGACCTCTCCGACGAGCCGGTGCTCGGCCCGCGCGAGCGGCTGCTCTGGGCGTCCCGTGCGCTCGCACTCGGCCTCCCGTACGTCGGCGCCGACTTCCGCTTCGAGCCGCCACAGTTCGAGCCGGTCGACGCGCCGTCGCTCGCCGTGATCGGCCTCGGCAAGCGGATCGGCAAGACGGCGGTGACGGGACATGTCGCGCGCGTCCTCGCGGACGGCCGGCGCGTGGTCGTCGTTGCGATGGGACGAGGCGGGCCGCCCGAACCGGAGCTGATCGAGACGCCGCCGGCCCTCGACGATCTGCTCGCCCTCGCGCGCTCAGGCCGGCACGCAGCTTCCGACCACCTCGAGACGGCCGCGCTCGCCGGCGTCCCCACCGTCGGCTGCCGCCGCGCCGGCGGCGGTCTTGCCGGGGCGCCGCTCGCGGACAACGTCCTCGCGGGCGCGCGCGTCGCGGAGCAGCTCGAGCCAGACGTGATCGTCTTCGACGGGAGCGGCGCGGCGTTGCCGCCGGTGGCAGTCGACGCGCGGATCCTCGTCGTGAACGGCGCCCACGACGTCCGCGCCGGCCTCAACGCCTATCGCGTTCTGGTTTCCGACCTCGTCGTCGACACCGGCGGCGCGGACCGCGAGGAGATCCGCATCATTGCCGACGTCCCCGTCGTTTCGGCCGAGCTCCGCCTGCGCGCAATGCAGCCGCTAGCCGGGCGCCGCACCGCCGTCTTCACCACCGGCCCGGCCCCGACGGACGGGCTCGACGCCGAGGTCGTGCACGTCTCCCGCAACCTCGCCCGCCGCGACCTCCTTCGCGAGGAGCTCGAGACGGTGCAGGCCGACGTCTACCTCGTGGAGCTCAAGGCGGCCGCGATCGACGTCGTCGCAGAGGCGGCGGTCGCGCGCGGCGCCGAGGTCGTGCTCGCCGCGAACGACGTCGTCTCGGCCGAGCTGGACGAGCGGTTGCTCGGCCTCGTGCCGGAGAGGACCGTCACATGAGCAGCGAGCCGCGCCGGATCATGCCGCTGCCGCTCGGCGGCGACGAGCTCGGGCTCCCGTACTCGCGCGGGCTGATGGCGCGTTCGCTCATGGCCGCGGGGGTCGCCGCGCACCGCGCCTACGCGCTCGCGAGCCGCGTCGGCGACGAGGTGCTGCAGCGCGGCGGCGGACGGATCGAGCTCGAGCGGCTCGAGGCGCTCGCGGTCGAGGTGCTCGGCGAGGAGGAAGGGAGCGAGAGCATCCAGCGCCTGCGCCGCTACCAGGAGCTGCGCGAGCTCGACCTTCCGATCATCGTTTTCATCGGCGGCGCGACGGGGACCGGCAAGTCGACGGTCGCCACCGAGCTCGCCTACCGCTTCGGCATCACGCGGGTCACATCCACCGATTTCGTTCGCCAGACGATGCGCGCCTTCTTCTCCAACGACTTCATGCCGGCGATCCACCACTCGAGCTTCGAGGCGGGCGATGCCTTCCCCGACGCCGACGATCCGCTCGAACTCGGCTTCCTGTCGCAGTCGCGCAACGTGCTCGTCGGCGTGCGCGCCTCGTCCGAGCGCGCACTCGAGGAGGGCTGGTCGCTCGTGCTCGAAGGCGTCCACCTCGTGCCCGGCATGTTCGAGCTGCCGCGGCCCGAGCGCGCCGTTTCCGTCTTCGTCGTGCTCGCGATCGAGGACGAGGACGAGCACGTCCGCCATTTCCACTACCGCGACGAGGACTCCGAGCGGCCCGAGTCGCGCTACCTCGAACGCTTCGACGACATTCGGATCCTGCAGGAGATCCTCGTCGAGCGCGCGCACGCCGAAGGCGTGCCGGTGATCGAGAACGAGGACGCAGATCTCGCCGCGCGCACGGTCGCCGACCTCGTCCTCGATGCCGCCGACCAAAGCCGGCAGGCCACATGAGCGAGCAGGAGACAGCGATCGACGGCCAGGACGAGCCGTGCCAGTGCCAGGCGTATCTCCGGGCGACCGAGCGCGCTGCGCTCGTCTCGGCGCGCTGGCTCGGCCGGGCCGACGAGGGCGCTGCGGAGGAGGCCGCGGCGACCGGGATGCGCGCGACGCTCGACGTCCTCCCGATCAGCGGCCGCGTCGTCTTCGGCTCCGTCGACGACTCAGGCGGCCTCACGCCCGGCGCGATCGTGGGCGCCGGCGGCAAGGAGGTCGATCTCGCGCTCGATCCGCTCGAGGGTCGCGGCGTCGTGGCGCGCGGCGGCAACGGAGCGATGTCGATGATCGCGGTCGGCGAGCCCGGCCGCCTCACGACGCTGCCCGACCTCTACATGCGCAAGATGGCGGTCGGCCCACGCGCGCGCGGCTCGATCGACCTCCTGCGGCCGGTCGGCGAGAACATCGAGGCGATCGCCGAGGCGTTCGGGCGCCGCGTCAACGACGTGACGACGATCATCCTCGACCGGCCGCGCCACCATGACCTGATCGAGGAGATCCGCAACTCCGGCGCGCGGATCAAGCTGATCCAGGACGGCGACGTCACCGCTGCGATCTCGGCCTCGATCCGCGGCACGAACGACCACCTCGCAATCGGGATCGGCGGCACCCGGCAGGCTGTCCTGTCCGCCGCGGCTCTGCGCTGTCTCGGTGGGGAGCTGCAGGCGCAGTTCTGGCCGACGTCGCGGCGGGAGATCGACGAGCTGAAGGAGGCGGGGATCGAGGACTACGAGCGTGTCTTCCGCACCGAGGACCTCGCGCCGGGCGAGGTGATCGTCGCCGCGACGGGCGTCTCGAACGGCGACCTGCTCCGCGGCGTCCGCTTCCTCGCCGACAGCGCGCGGACGCACTCGCTCGTCATGTGCACGCGCTGCAACTGGGTGCGCTTCGTCGACGGCATCCACTTCTTCGCGCGCGAGCGGCGCGAAGAAGTCCGCCTGCTGGGCTACTGACGCAGGAACCAGACCGCGAACACGATGAAGCCGCCGATCGGGATCACGATCGAGGCGAGGATCATTGCGTCGATCCACGCGGTGCCGGTGGCGAGGAGCACAGCGCGATGGTACGCGCCCCTACACTGACGGCATGCCGACTCGCGACGAAGTGCTCGAGATCCTGCGCACGGTCGAGGATCCCGAGCTCGGGATGGACGTCGTCGATCTCGGTCTCGTCTACGAGGTAGAGGTCGAGAGCTCCACCGCCAAGATCACGTACAGCCTCACCTCGATGGGCTGCCCGGCGGGGCCGCTCATCGCGCAGGACATCGAAGGCGCCGCGCGCCAGGTGGAGGGGATCGAGGACGTCGAGCTCGAGCTGACGTTCGATCCGCCGTGGACGCCCGACAAGATGTCCGACGACGCGAAGTTCATCCTCGGCTTCGGCTAGGCCGATCCGCTAGTCGCGCGGCACGCGGTGGGGCAGGACGCTCCAGGACGCGGTGTTCCGCTTCGACGGAAAGAGGTCGCGCCAGTCCTTGCCGATGAGCCACGTCCCGAAGAGGGCGGCGGCTTCGGTGCGGCGCGTCAGGTCCCAGAGCTCCGCGAGCCCACCGGCGAGGAGAATCGCGAGCACGCCGAACCCGAGCGCGAACTCGTGGATACGAAGGCCGAGCACGTAGACGCGCGGACCAAGCCGGTGCCGTTCGAAACGCAACATGGAGCCAGGCTAGAGGCCGGCGGTTAACGGTTCATGAAGGTGCATCAGATGCTGAGGTGGAGGAGCGGCACGACGCCGTTCCAGCCCGACTCGAGCGCGGGTAACACGGTGAGCGGAGTCAGCACCGGCGCTCGGCCGGTCGCGAGACGGCGCTCGGCGTAGCCGGCCGGCGTCCAGCGCAGCAGCTCGCCGGCGAGCACGAGGTATGGCTCACCGTCCCGCAGGACGAAAGCACCGTCCGGGAGGCCGGCGATCGCCCGTGTCGGCTTCGGGCCGAGACGTTCCGCGTGGAGCTTCGCGTCGACGTCGTCGGCGCGCGACTCGCCGACGAGCGCCATGAAGCGGACGTAGTCCCCGTGGCGGCACTCGGCGCAGGGCCGATGGCCGGCGGCGAACGCCGTCGCCTCGTCGAGGAAGAAGAGGCCGGTGTAGCGGCCGGGCGGCATGACGCCGCGGTAGCGGCCGCGGAACTCGAGCCGACAGGAGATCCAGCGCTTGCCGTCGTGGTGCCGCCGGATTCGGCACTCGTCGTCGTGGAGGCGTCCGCGATTGCCGAAGACGAGCCCGCGCGCCGGCGTCGCGATCAGCTCGCCGAGGGGCGTGACGCGATTTTGCAGCGGCATCAGAGGGAGAGGACGATCTTGCCCAGCTGCTCGCCGGCCTCCATCCGCTCGTGCGCCGCGCGGATCTCCTCGAGCGGGAAGACCTGGTCGACGACCGGCCGGGCCTGCCCGCTCGCGACGAGCTCATAGGCGCCGGCGAAGTCCTCGCCCGTCCCCATCGTCGAGCCGAGGATCGAGAGCTGCTTCCACCAGATCCGGTGCAGCTGCGCCGGAGGATTTGGCCCGCTCGTCGCGCCGCAGACCGTGATCCGGCCGCCCTGCGCGGCGACGTCGAGCGATGTCCGCCATGTCGCCTCGCCGACGTGCTCGACCACGACGTCGACGCCGCGCCCGCCGGTTGCCTCCTTCACAGCCGCCTTCACGTCGTCGGTCGCGTGGTTGAGCGCCAGGTCGGCGCCGAGCTCGCGAGCCCGCGCGAGCTTCTCGTCGCTCGAGGAGGTCACGATCACGCGGGCCCCGAGCGCCTTGGCGATCGCGAGCGCCGCGGTCGAGACGCCGCTGCCGATTCCCCACGCGAGCACCCACTCGCCTTCCTGCAGTCCCGCTCTTGTCACGAGCATCCGGTACGCGGTCTCGAAGACGAGCGGGAATGCCGCTGCCTCCTCGAAGCTCAATCCGTTCGGGATGGGGTGGACGTTCGTCGCCGGCACCGCGATCAGCTCGGCGTTCGTGCCGTCGGCGTGCTCGCCGATCACGTGGAGGCCGCCGGGCGTCTCGATGCCGGGGTTGAGGACGACGCGCTCGCCGGGCTCGAAGCCGCTGACGCCGTCCCCGAGCGTCTCGACGACACCCGCTCCGTCGGCGCCGAGGATCCGCGGTTTCGGCACGGACGGCATCCCCTTGCGGATCCAGACGTCGAGATGGTTGAGCGCGGAGGCCTTGAGCCGGACGAGCACCTCACCGGCCGCGGGCGCCGGATCCGGCACCTCCTCGAGCACGAGCACCTCGGGGCCGCCGTCCTCGTGGATCCGCACCGCGCGCACCGCGGCAGACTATCGGCGTGACCGGGACGGAACTCCAAGCGATGGCACGCGAGCTCGGTCTCGACGCAATCGGCGCTGCGCCGGCGGAGCCGTACGCCGAGACCGAGCGCCACATCCGCGAGCGGCGCGAGCGCGGCCTCTTTGCCGACATGCGCTTCACGATGGCGCGTCCCGAGGAGTCGTGCCATCCCGAAACGCTCCTCCCCGGCGCGCGCACCGTTGTCTCGGCGGCGCTCTGCTACTGGTTGCCCGAGCCGGAGCGTCCGGCCGGCCATGGCCGCCTGCCGCGCTACACGTGGTTCGACGCGTACGCTGTCCTGCGGGAGAAGCTCGACGAGCTCGGCCGGAGAGTCGGCGGCAACTACCGCGTCCTCGTCGATGCGAACCAGCACGTCGACCGCGAGGCCGCCGCGCGGAGCGGCGTCGGCTTCTACGGCAAGAACACGCTGCTCATCACGCGCCGGCACGGCTCCTGGGTCGTGTTGGGCACGGTTGTGACAGACGTCGAGCTCGAGCCGACGCCGCCATTCGCTGCGGACTGCGGCGAGTGTCGGCTCTGCATCGACGCCTGTCCGACCGGCGCGCTCGACGAGCCGGGCACGCTCGACTCGACGAGATGTCTCTCCTACTGGTCGCAGTCCGCGCATCCGATTCCGCACGAGTACGAGCCGGAGATGGGCGCCCAGGTCTACGGTTGCGACATCTGCCAGGACGTCTGCCCATGGAACCGCGGCGTCGAGAAGCGCCGCGCCGGCGAGCCGCTTCCGGACGGCGCGACTCCGCACGTCTCTCTCGTGGACTGGATCTCCAGCGATCCGGACGAGCTCCGCGCGCGCTATGCGCGCCTGTACGTGCCGCGGCACGACGGGCGGCTCCTGCAACGGAACGCGCGCATCGCGGCGGCGAACGATGCGTAGTCCAAGCCCGGTCCTGCGCGACCTCGAGACCCGGCTCGCCTGGATCCGGCTCGGGGGCGTCGTGTTCGCGGCATTGGAGGTCGGTGTGTTCACGCCGACCTTCCCGCCCGGTTACGAGCTCGCGAGTTGGATCGTCACGGCGATCTTCGGCGCGGGCGCGGCCCTGCTGTTCTGGTTCGCCTACCACGAAGCGGCTGCGCGTCTCCCCGCGGTCGGGCTCATCGCGCTGCTCTTCGACACGTCGATCGTCGCCGCGTACGCGACGATTTTCACCTACGACTACGGCAACCAGACGCGCTGGGCGCTGATCCTGCCGATCGCTGAGGCCGCGCTCCGCTATGGGCTGCTCGGAGGCGTGGCGCTGCCCGTCCTCTTGATCCCGTACTTCGCGTTCAACGAGTGGTGGCGCGCGCACCGGTTCGGGCCGCCCGCCTTCAGCACGGATCGCGTCACCTTCCCGGTCGGCGTGACGTTGCTCACCGGCCTGATCGTCGGCTGGCTCGTCAACCACCTCGAGGTCGAAGCGCGCGTGGGGGAGGAGCGGGCCGCGGAAGCCGCGCGGCTGCGCGACGAGTTGGGGCGTCGCGCCGACGTGCTCGATGCGACGAACCGCGTGGCGCGTGCCCTTGCGTCCTCGCTCGAGCTTCCCGAGGCGTTCGGCGCCTTCATCCGCGAGTTGCGCGGCCTGGTCCCGTTCCAGCGGACGGCGATCGTGCTCGTCGATGGCGACACCGCCACGACCATGGCGACCGCCGGCGCCGGCGCGGAGGAGATTTTCCCGCCGGGCAATGCCGGCGCGCTCGAGGGCTCGGTGCTCGAGCTGGTCTTACAGGGCCGGATCGTCGTCCGGCGCGACCTCGAGGAGCGCGAGTATCCGGAGGACGAGCTGCTGCTCGGGTTGGGGCTGCGGAGCGAGCTCGTCGCGCCGCTCCTGCTCGGCGCGCGACCGATCGGGATGCTCACCCTCTCGCGCGACCGGCCCGACGCATTCAGCGACGACGAGATCGAGCTCGTCGCGCTACTCGGCCGCCTCGTCGCGACAGCGGTGCAGAACATCCGCTCCTACGAGACCGAACGACGCCGGGTAGAGGAGCTGGCGCGGCTCTCGGCGCTGCGGGCCGATTTCGTCTCGCTTGTCTCCCACGAGCTCCGCAGCCCGATGGCCGCAGTGATCGGCGCGGCACGGACGCTGCAGGATCGCTGGCGGCTGCTCGGCGTGGCCCAGCGCGACTCTTTCCTCGCCCTGATCGCCGACGAGACCGACCGGCTGGCGGAGCTCGTCGCGGACGTCCTCGACACCTCGCGGCTCGAGGCGGGGACGTTCAGCTACCGCTTCGAGGACGTTGATCTCGCGGGACTCGTCGTGGACGCCGTCGAGTCGGCTGCGCTCACGCAGCAGGACGTTCGTGTCGTCGCCGCCGTGAACGGAGACCTGCCGGCGATTCGCGACGACCGAGCGCGGCTGCGGCAGGTGCTCGGGAACCTGATCGACAACGCGGTCAAGTACTCGCCGGAGGGCGAGAAGGTGGAGGTGACCACGCTGGCGGCGGATAGCGGCGTGCGGATCTCGGTCCGCGACGCAGGGCCGGGGATCCCGCGCGAGCACCAGACGCGGATCTTCGAGAAGTTCGGCCGCGTCGACGTCCCCGGCGCGTCGAAGCCCGGCACCGGGCTCGGTCTGTTCATCGCCCGCTCGATCGCAGAAGCGCACGGCGGCACGCTCGAAGTCGACTCGGTGCCGCGGGAGGGAGCGACCTTCGTCCTGACGCTGCCGGCGGGCTAGGCGCGCGCGCGGAGCCGCTCGACGCCGAGCTCCTTGGCAAGCGCCTTGGCGCGTGCGGCGACTGCCTTGCGGAGCTCCGCCGGCGCGAGGAGAACTGCCTCGCCGCGCAGCGCGAGGACTTCGCCTTCGAGCCACTCGTCGCTGCCGACGGGCACTTCCCGCAGCGCAGTCCCGTCCGCGAGCGCCCGTGCGCCGCGCTCGACGGCGTAGCGCGCGATGGCCTTGTCGTAGAGCAGCTTCACGGTGCGCGCGTCCTGCAGCCGCGTCGGCTCGAAGCCCTCGCGTGGCTCGAAGCGCTCCTTTGTCAGCGACGCGCTGCGCATCCGGTCGAGCCGGAAGGAGCGGGCGCCGTCGCTGGTGCGATCCCACGTGTGGACGTACCAGTTCGGCAGCTGCCGCTCGAGCGAGTACGGCTCGACGAGCCGCGTCGACGGCTCGGAGTCGACCTCTTTCTGGTACTCGATCTCGACGAGCTGCCGCTCGCGCATGCCGCGCGCCAGCGTGGAGACGAGGTCGACCTCTTCGCTGCCGTCACGCGGCTCGGGCGTCCCCTCGAGGGCGAACTGGCCGAAGGTCTCCTCGAGCTTCTTGCGGACGCGAGCGAGCGGAGAGTGGGCCTCGGCCGCGATCATCGGGCCGACGTACTCGAGCGCGAGCCGGATCGCGCGCGCCTCGAGCGGCGTCAGCCGCGGCGCCGCGCGGAACGTGTCGCCCCAGAGCTCCTTGTCGACGTGCACCGACGAGCCCTGGAGCTCGGCGTAGACCGTGTAGCAACCGCCGCCGAAGTTGACGAGGTTGAGCAGCGAGAGGTGCTCCTCGACCTCAGCGGCCGGGATCGACGGGAACTTCTCCAGCAGCTCGGCCGCAGGGATCTCGGCCGTCCGCTCTTCGCCGCAAGCCGCGAGCAGGTAGGCGAGCAGCGCCTGCAGGACTGCGAACCGCTCGGGCGCGACCGGCCCGGCGGGGCGTTCCACCGTTCCGTCCACGCTGCGGATCGCCTTCTCCCGCGCCGGCTCCGGCGCTGCGTGCTCGTGGCGCTCGCGCACGCGGCGCAGCGCCGCGCCGACCTCCTGTTTCAGCTCGTGCGGCTCGAGCGGCACAGCGCGCCCGTTCTGGCGCAGCACCCACGAGGCGAGCTGGGGGATGGAGGAGTACTCGGTGACGAAAACGTCGTCCTCGAGCTTCCCCGTCGTTCCGTAGGCACGCCGCACCCACCAGGCCGTGTCGCCGCGTACCTCGATCCGCGCGGTCCCGGCGGCATCGCCGATCTGCCAGGGCGGCCGGCCGCGGTACTGGTCGACGTCGAAGTCGGTCGGCGCGCGAAAGTCCCGCTCGCGGCGCGTCGCGAACTTGATGTCTCCGCGGATCCGCGAGACACGGAAGGTGCGGATGTCCTTGCGATCGAGATCCTGGCCGACGACGTACCAGAGGCCGTTGTCGCTGAGGAGCGCGTAGGGGTTGAGCGTGCGCTCGCCGGTCTTGTCGCGCGAGATCGACCAGTACTCGAACTTCACCGTCCGCTGCTTCGAGATCGCGTTCTCGAGCTTCGCGAGCCGGCCCGGCGTCTCGGGCGAGTAGTCGGGATCGAGCACCTCCACGCGGCCGGCGGTCTCGGTTGGCGCCTCGACGAAGCCGGGGCGGCCGAGCGCGAGATTCTGGAGGGCGAGCCGCAGCGGCTCGGCGTACGCGAACTTCCCCTCGAGGAGGTAGAAGGCGGTCTGGAGTGCCGCGAGCTCCTCGTCCTCGAGCTCGAGCTTGGGGAGGAAGTACTGCTCCGAGCGAAGCGTGTACAGCTCCTCGCCCGTGAACTCGTCGCGCTGCGACTGGAGCGGCACGCCGAGCGAGAGCAGCTCTGCGCGGTCCGAGTAGAAGCGCCGCGCGAAGGCCTCGTCGGACATCTCCGAGTAGCCCTCGACGTTCGACTTGACGTCGCGCGCGGTGATCGGCCGGCGCTCAGCCATGAGAAATGCCACCAGCGAGAGCTGGCGGATCAGCTTGTCAGTGTCGTGGGACACCCCGTCTCGGACACTACAGCGGGCGCCCTGTGGAACGCACCTGTGGAAAACGCGTCCGCCTCGCCAGGTCGCTAGGCGGCAGCGCGAGTTTCGAGGTGCTGGTGCGAGGGGCAGTAGTCGCGCTCCGGCAGCGGCGTCCGCTGGCACGGCTTTCCCTTCCGCGTCGTCGCCCGGCAGCGGGCGATGCCGCCGTCGAGGATCCCCGACTCGATCTGCTCCTGGATGAAGTCCACGGCCGCCCTGACCCCTTTCGTCACGGCCCACGCGACCTGCGCCTGCGCGGTGATCGGGAAGAAGCGGCGAATGTCCTGGAACAGGGCGCGCTCGGGCTTCGCGAAGTAGAGCGGGTCGCTGGCCAGACGCTCCATCGTCTGCTCACACGCGACGAGGACGCCGCGGCGCGCCTCGAGCTGTGTCTCACGGTCGGCGTACGGCTCGATCAGATCCTTGATCGAGCGATAGATCGCTCGCGAGTACTGATACATGCACTGCTGCAACTGGGCCGTTCTCTCTTCGATCACTCCGTCTTACATCTCCTCATCGACGGGCCCGAAGGCGCTTCACCAAGCGGGTTTCAAGGCTTCCCTCAGCCTCGTCCCATACCGATCCTACATCGTACTGGGTTCTGTTACAAAGTCGCCGGATACGTTGCCTTCTGCGTAAACAAGCAGCGTCAGACGTGAGGGCGCTCCACCCTCCGGTCGCGGGAGATCGCGCGCCGGCCGAACCCGGCCACCCACAGGATGGCGAGGAAGAGGCCCACGATCCCGACCACGATCCCGACCCACGGGACGATGAACAGGAAAAGGATCCCGACCACGATGAATGCGATGCCTACTCCAATCACACAGTCGGCGTTTCCGCCTCGGCGAAAGGAAAACGTCTAGCGCTGCAGGACGACCAGGCGTTCCTCGGTCATCTCTCGGATCGTGTAGGCCGGGCCTTCCCTCGTGTTGCCGGATCCTTTGACGCCGCCGTAGGGCATCTGGTCGGCGCGGAAGGTCGGCGCCTCGTTCACCGTGACGCCGCCGAACTCGAGCGACTCGGCGGCTGCGAGGGCCGTGGAGAGCGAGGCGGTGAAGATTCCCGCCTGCAGGCCGTAGTCGGTGCCGTTGGCGCGCTCGTAGGCGTCCGCGAGCGAGTCGACGGCGTTGACGACGCAGACCGGGCCGAAGACCTCGTCGCAGACGACCTTCGCGCTCTCCGGCGCTTCGCCAAGCACGATCGGGCCGAGCGGGCCGGCGTCGGTGGAGCCGGCGAGGAGCTTTGCGCCCGCCGCCTGGGCTTCTTCGACCCACTCGACGATCCGGTTGCGCGCCGCCTCGTCGATCACCGGCCCGACGTCCGTGGCCTCGTCGGCGGGATCGCCGGCGACCAGAGCGTCGACCTTCGGAAGGAAGCGCTCGAGAAAGCCGTCGAGCGCGGGCCGCTCGACGTAGATCCGCTGCACCGAGATGCAGCTCTGGCCGGCGAAGGAGAAGGCGTTCGCGGCGAGCTTCTGTGCCGCCGTGTCGAGATCCGCGTCGGCCGCGATCACGACAGGCGTGGAGTTGCCGAGCTCCAGCCGGACGCGCTTCCGCGGCGCGCGCTCGGCGATTCCCCAGCCGACGTCGCTCGAGCCGGTGAACGTGATCAGCCGGACACGCTCGTCCTCGACGAGGACGTCGCCGATCTCGCCGGACGGCCCGACGAGAACGTGCAGCCAGCCGTCCGGCAACCCCGCTTCCTGCTCGAGCTCGGCGAGGAGCACGGCAGAGAGGGGAGTCGCGCCGGCCGGCTTCAGCACCACCGGGCAGCCGGCAGCGAGCGCCGGCGCGAGCTTGTGGGCGACGAGGTTGCACGGGAAGTTGAAAGGCGAGATCGCCCCGATCACGCCGATCGGCCGCCGCAGCGTGAAGGCGATCTTGCCGGCGCCCGCCTCCGAGGCCTCCATCGGGACGACGTCGCCCGCGAGCTTGCGCGCCTCGACCGCCGCGAAGGTGTACGTCGAGACGGCGCGGGCGGCCTCGACGCGCGCGGTGCGGATCGGCTTTCCCGCCTCGGCGCAGATCGTCTGCGCCATCTCCTCGTGCCGCTCGCGGAGGAGGGCGGCGACGCGGTCGAGGATCGCGGCGCGCTCGTGCGCGGGCAGAGGCGATTCGAGCGCCTGCGCCGCGGCGTCGATCGCGCGGCGGGCGTCGGCCGCGCCCGACTTCTGCGCGCGGCCAACGACCTCGCCCGAGTACGGCGAGCGGACTTCGATGAATTCGTCGGTTGTCGCGGTCATATGCTCCTTCCGTGCTCAGGCGCGACGATATCGGGGTCCACCTGACCTGCGAGGTCGTCGTCGGCGGCAAGCCCTGGCCGGGCCTTTCCCACACGATCGACCATCCTGATGGGCTCGTGCTCGTCGACACGGGGATGATCGACTCGACGCCCGAGCTCGACAAGGAGTGGGAGACGATCCCGCATCCGCTGCCGGACGAGCTCGTCCAGCGGGTCGCGCACGTCGTCATCACGCACATGCACTTCGATCACCACGGCGGCAACCGGCTCTTCCCCGGCGTCCCGATCCACGTGCAGCGGATCGAGCTCGAGGACGCGCGGACGCGCGACGACTACACGATTCGCGAGTGGATCGACTTCCCCAGCGCGACGTACGTCGAGCACGACGGGGAGTCGGAGATCCTCCCGGGCGTTCGTCTGGTGCCGGCCCCTGGCGAGACGCGGGGGCACCAGATCGTCGTCGTCGAGACGGACGAGGGGCCGGTCGTGCTGGGCGGCGATGTCGGCCATTCGTTCGCGGAGGTCGGCCTCGGCGACACGCCGGGCAAGCAGCTCGTGCTCGAGCTCGGCGCGCCGACGTACCTCGCTCACGTGTGGGAACCGCGGGTGCCGGAGCGGCGCGGATAGCTATTCGTACTCGCGCGGGATTCGCACCGCGACCGCCATGAGCACGTTCATCTGGATCGAGGGGACGTCGTGCATCAGCGTCCGGAAGGCGTGCGCGCTCATGACGAGCACCCGCGCGGGGCCGCGCGTCTTCACGGTTGCCGTCCGCGGCGCGCCCGTGACGAGCGCGATCTCGCCGAGGAAATCGCCAGGGCCGAGGCCGGCAACGAGCTCGCCGTCGCGAAGCACGTCGGCCTCGCCCTCGACGAGAACCACGAAGTCCTTCCCGCTCTCGCCTTCCTGGGTCAGTTCGCGCTCACCCGGGAGGTTGAGCTCGTCGGCCAGCGAGGCGATCTCCGCCAGCTCGTCCTTCGAGCAGCCCGCAAACAGCGGGATCCGCTTCAACAGCTCGATCTTGGCATCTTTATGAAGTAGCGCCACGGGTACAGTCTCCGCCATGCCTACGTCTGACGCAATGATCGTCGATGCCGTTCGCAGCCCGATCGGCAAGAAGAACGGGACGCTCTCGCACATCCGCGCCGACGAGCTGTCCGCGCAGGTCCTCAACGCGCTCGTCGAGCGCAACGGAGTCGATCCGGGCGAGATCGAGGACGTGGAGTGGGGCTGCGTGTCGCAGGTCGACGAGCAGGCCTGGAACATCGGCCGCAACGCCGCGCTCACCGCCGGCTGGCCCGTCTCCGTGGCGGGAACGACCGTCGACCGGCAATGCGGCTCCTCGATGCAGACGAACTTCAACGCCGCCACCGCCGTCATGGCCGGGCAGCTCGACCTGGTCGTCTCCGGCGGCGTCGAGATGATGTCGCGGGTCCCGATGGGGTCGAACAACGGCTCGATGTCCCCGCTCGTCTACGAGCGCTACGACATCGTGATGCAGGGAATCTCCGCCGAGGAGATCGCGAAGCAGTGGGGCCAGACGCGCGAGGAGCTCGACCGCATCTCGTACGAGTCGCACCAGCGCGCCGCGCGCGCGATCGACGAGGGGCGCTTCGAGAAGGAGGTAGTCCCGGTCGACGTCGACGTTCCCGAGGATGGCGACGGCGGCGGCGCGCCGACGCTCACGCGCGTCAAGTTCGCCGTCGACGAGGCGGTTCGGCGCGAGACGACGCTCGAGAAGATGGCGTCGCTGCAGCCGGCCTTCATCCCCGACGGAGTCGTGACGGCGGGCAACTCTTCCCAGATCGTCGACGGCTCGGCGGCTGTCCTCGTCGCGTCGGAGGCCAAGGCTTCGGAGCTCGGGCTGAAGCCGCGGGCACGGTTCGTCTCCTTCGGCGTCGTCGGCGTCGAGCCGCACCTGATGCTGCACGGCAACCCGGAGGCGTCGGCGAAGGCGCTCGCGAAGGCGGGGCTGACGTGGGATGACATGGCTGTGATCGAGGTCAACGAGGCCTTCGCGTCGGTCGTCGCGCAGTTCTGCGCCGACGCCGGCCTGCAGGAGCGCTACGAGGCGGGGGACGTCAACCCGAACGGCGGCGGCATCTCGCTCGGCCATCCGCTCGGCGCCACGGGCGCGCGGATCACCGCGACGCTCGTCGCCGAGCTCGAGCGGCGCGACGCCCGCTATGGGCTCGCGACGATGTGCATCGGCTTCGGCCAGGCCATCGCCGCCGTCATCGAGCGCGTCTAGCGCCGTGGCGAGCGAGAGGCAGACCGCACCGGAACGCTCGCCTGTCGCCTGACGGAGCTACCAGCCGCCGGCGTGGTACGAGAGGCGGAGCGGCGGCCAGTACGTGAAGATGACCGGCCCGATCAGGCTGTTTCTCGGAACTGCTCCCCACGTTCGCGAGTCGCAGGAATTCGCGCGATTGTCACCGAGCATGAAGTACTCGCCGTTCGGCACGCGCCACGTTTTGCCGAAGTGGAATGAGTCGGTGACCCGGTATCGCGCGGCGAGATAGGGCTCAGCCAGCTTCGTCCACGCGGTCGCGCCGGGACGCCGCATCCAGATGAAGCCGTGGTCGTCCTCGTGGACGGTTTCGCCGGGCAGCCCGATCAGCCGCTTCACGAACGTCGTCCCGCCGTCGTCGGCCCCGCACTCACTCGCACGCTTCGGCGCTGTGAAGACGACGATCTGGCCGCGCTGGGGACTACCGAAGTCGTAGGCGAGCCGGTTGACGAGCACGCGGTCGTTCGCCGAGCCGAGGCAGCCGGGCCCAGGACGCGCGCAGTGGAGCGTGTGCTCCATCGAGGCCGAGGGGATCCTGTACGGCTTCGCCACCTCCGCCTCGAAGACGAGGACGAAGACGATCGCTGCGGTGAGCGTGACGGCCCAGTCGATGAGCCTCCGCCACGGTTGTGGCACACGAGCAAGCGGAACACCGGGGGCGCGCATCGTCGCTCGAGGATAGCTCCGGCTCAGCGTAGGCTTGGGCGATGAGCGATCGCTGCGAACGGCTCCGGAGCGCCTACGCGGCGCTCGACCGTGGCGAGGCGGGCGAGTTCGACGAGCTGTTCGCGCCCGACGCCCAATGGCTCGGAGTGCCTGGCGGCGCCATCGACAGCGAGGCGCCGATCTGACGCGACCGCCGGGAGGTCGTGAACCTTCTCAAGTCGCACCATCGCCATGGGAGGCGGTTCCGGCCGCTCGACTTCACCGAAGCCGGCGATCGTGTCGCCGTGCGAGTGGCTGTGACGGATCCGAACTGGTCGGACGAGGTCGAGACCTTCAAGGTCTTCACGTTCCACGACGACAAGGCCGTGCTCCTTCAGGACGCAGTCGGCGAGGAGTACGCGCACGCGTTGCTCCACGTGCCGTAGCGGCCCTTTACGCGCGCCGGACGGTTTGTAACACTCCGGCTCTTCATTCACTTCTAGTAGGGGGTATCCATGCGCAAGGGGCTGGTGGTCGTTGTTTTCGTGCTGGTCGTGGGAGCCGTGATCGGTTCGGCAGCCACGGGCGGAGCGGCCACGAACCTGCGGCAAGACCTGAACCACAGACTCACCAATTCGACGAGCACGAACTGGTCGGGTTACGCGGTGACCGGAAGTCGCTACACGAGCGTCTCGGCATCGTGGACGGAACCGTCGGTCTCGTGCTCGGGAACCGCGTACTCGAGCTTCTGGGTCGGCCTCGACGGCGACACCTCGAGCACGGTCGAGCAGCTGGGAACGGACGCGGACTGCTCGGGTTCCACGCCGCAGTACTACGCCTGGACGGAGATGTACCCGAAGTACCCGGTCAATCTGAGCGGGACGGTCAAGCCGGGCGACAAGCTCACTGCCTCGGTTACGACCAATGGCTCCGGCTCCTTCACGCTGAAGATCACGGACAGCACCGAAGGATGGTCGAGCACGACCAACGCGAAGCTCCATTCCGCGTCGCTCGCGTCGGCGGAGGTGATCGCCGAGGCGCCGTCCAGTCGCAGCGGCGTCCTGCCTCTCGCCGACTTCGGCAGCGTGGGCTTCACGGGCGCGACGGCCAACGGCACCGAGATGGATCAGCTCTCGGGCCTCGATCCGATCACGATGGCCTCGGGCTCGACGGTGAAGGCTCAGCCGAGCACCATGAGCGGCGGCAGCTTCTCCGTCACCTGGAAGCACTCCTAACACGCAGCAGGTGGAGGATCCGCGACCCGGCGGGTCCTCCACCGCCTGTCATCTAGGCTCCGCCGCGTGAAGGTCGGAGTCGTCGGACTGGGGACGATGGGCGCGGGCATCGCGCAGCTCGCCGTCGAGGCCGGCTTGGAGACCGTCGGTCGCGAGGTGACGGACGATCTGGGGGAGAAGGCGCGCGGCCGCATCGACCACTTCCTGACCCGCAAGGTCGAGAAGGGCCAGATCGAGTCCTACGACATCGGGCTGCTCTCGACGACGACCGACGTCGCCGACTTCGGGGACTGCGACGTCGTGATCGAGGCGATCGTCGAGGAGCTCGACCCGAAGCGGGAGCTGCTCGCCGAGCTGGAGCGGGTCTCGCGGCCGGACGCAGTCCTTGCGACGAACACGTCAGCGCTCTCCGTGACCGAGATCGCCGGCGCCGTCTCGACGCCCGAGCGCGTCGTCGGCATGCACTTCTTCAATCCGGCGCCGCTCATGCCGCTCGTGGAGATCGTCCGCGCCGAGCGCAGCTCCGACGAGGCGTTCGACACGGCCTACGCGCTCGCGGAGAAGCTCGGCAAGCATCCGATCCGCTGTCACGACACCCCCGGCTTCGTCGTCAACCGCGTCCTGATCCCGCTGCTCAACGACTGTGTCCGCGTCCTCGACGAGGCGCGCGTGACGCCGGAGGATCTCGACGCGGGGATGAAGCACGGCGCCGGTTGGCCGATGGGGCCGTGCGAGCTCGTCGACCTCGTCGGGATCGACGTGCACGTGCACGCGAGCGAGGCGCTCTGGGAGAAGCTCCGCGAGCCGCGGATGGCGCCACCCGCGCGGCTCGTCGCGATGGCGAACGCGGGTCTGCTCGGCCGCAAGACGGGCCGCGGCTTCTACGACTACAGCGAGTAGCTACGCGGCGCGCGGCAGCGCCGGGTCGCGCTGCGGCTGCTCTGGCGTTGTGGTGACCGGAGCCGGCTCGGACTCCAGCAGCAGCTCGAGCGTGAGCGCGTGGAGAACGGCCGTCGACGCCGCCTCTAGGAGCCGCGAGGCCGCTGCGTCGGAGACGCCGCTCGCCCGCAACGCGCCCGCGAGCGCGTCAACGCGCGCCGCAAGCCGCTCCGACCGCTCCTGCAGGACTCCATCCGGCATGGACACACGTTCGCCCGCGGAGCGGGCGTTCCTTCGCCCGCGGAAGTACCCTGAGCCGGGCAATGCGGCGTTTTCTGCTCACCCTCGCGAGCCTCGTGGTTCTCGCCCTGCCGGCGGCTGCCGCGGCGCGAGCCCACGCCGTCGCGAAGCCCGGCTTCCTCGTCGTTCGCAATGCGGCGACCGACGGCGGCGTGACGGGAGGCGCGGTCGTCACCGTCGCCCTCGACGGCTTCGTGCTCGGCCGCGTCGCGCAGGAGGGAACCGTCCAGATCTTCCACCTCACCTCGAACGCGAGCGGCGGCGGGTCGCCGCAGGCCGCGGGCGCCGACGTCTCGCGCCGCGCCGTCACCTGGCACGGCGTCTCGGGGACCGAATTCAGCGGCAGCGGCTTCCGCTTCCGCGCCGTCGGCGGCGTCTACCGCGTCGTGATCCACGGCTCCGGCGTCTTCGTCTATGCGGCCGGGCACGGCAGCGCCACGCTGCACGGCTCCGTTGCGTATCCGACCCGCGACGGCACTTACGCGCTCGACGGCCGGGCCGCGCGCTCGCTGCCCTCCGGCGAGCTGACGCGAAGGATCGGACGATGAGCACGCCGCCGGAGACGATCCTCGTCGTCGAGGACGAGGAGGGCATCTCGTCGTTCGTCGCCGCCTTCCTGCGCAAGGACGGCTTCGACGTCAAGGCGGCCGCGAGCGGCCGCGAGGCGCTCGCCCTCGTGAAGTCGGAGCAGCCGTCGCTCGTGATCCTCGACCTGATGCTCCCCGACCTCGACGGGATGGAGGTCTGCCGGCGCATTCGCGAGACGAGCGACCTGCCCGTGCTGATGCTCACCGCGCGGGACGACGACCTCGACAAGATCGCCGGCCTCGACGCGGGCGCGGACGATTACCTGACGAAGCCGTTCAACCCGGTCGAGCTCGTGGCTCGGGTGCGCGCGATTCTCCGCCGCAGCGGCGCCGACCGGCCGATCGGGGAAGGACGCACGCTCAGCCAGGGCGAGCTCGTGCTCGACGCCGGCAGCCGCGAATGTCACATCGGGGAGACGGAGATCAGGCTCGCGCCGAAGGAGTTCGATCTCCTCTGGGAGCTGCTCGACCATCGCGGCCTCGTCCTCACCCGCGACCAGCTCCTCGAGCGCGTCTGGGGCTACACGTTCGCGGGCGACACGCGCACGGTCGACGTCCACGTGCGCCAGTTGCGGAAGAAGCTCGGCGACGTCTCGCCGATCGTGACGGTGTGGGGAATCGGCTACAAGGCCGCGGCCGCGCCCGCCGCCTCGTAGGGGAACCCGATGATCCGGTCGCTGCGCTTCCGGCTGCCGGCGCTGTTCCTGATCGGTGTCGTCCTCGCGGCCGTCGTGGCGACGCTGATCGCCGTCCGCTTCTTCCAGAGCTACACGCGCACCCGCGCCGCGCACGAGCTGCAGGCGGAGTCGGCCGGCATCGTGCAGCTGTACGCGCGGCAGGCGGGAGTCGGCGACGTACAGGTCGGAAGCCTCGAGCGCGCGATCGGGGGCGACCGGATCTTCTGGGTTCCCGGCGTGCCCGGCGCGTCGCTCTTCGCCGGGCACGTGCCGGTGCTCCCTCGCACGGCAGTCCGTTTCTCGGCGCTCGCCGCCGGCCCCCAGACGCTCGATCTCACGGCGGACGGAAAGGGCTTCCTCGCCGTCGCGCAGGTGGTGGAGCTCGCTCACATCCCGACGGGAGCGATTGTCGTCGCGAAGCCGAACTCCGCCCTGACGAGCCGCTGGCTGCAGCTGCTCGGCGAGCTCGCCATCGCCTTCGGGATCGGAATCCCGGCCTCCGTCCTTCTCGTCGCCGTTTTCTCGCGCCAGCTGGCGCGGCCGATCGAGGCGCTCTCCGCCGCGGCCGACGAGGTCGCGTCCGGCCACTACGACATCGAGCTACCGGGCCGCGGCGGCGGCAGCGAGATCGAGCTGCTGGCTGCGCGGTTCGGTGAAATGGCCGCGAAGCTCGCCGAGTCGGAGGAGCTGTCCCGCCACTTCCTGATGTCCGTCTCCCACGAGCTGCGGACGCCGCTGACCGCGATTCGCGGCCACGTCGCAGCGCTGCGCGAAGGCGTGATCGAGGACGAGGACTCCCGGCAGCGCTCGCTCGACGTCGTCGCCGAGGAAGCGGTGCGGCTCGAGCGGCTCGTCGGCGACGTGCTCGACCTCGCGAAGCTCGACGCGCGCCGCTTCGCTCTGCTGCACGAGGAGGTCGACATGCGCGTCCTCTGCGACCGCGCCTTCGCGGCGTTCGCGACAGAGGCTCGCGCGGGGGGAATCCACTACGAGGCGTCGCTCGACGGCGCCGCCGTTCTCGTCACGGACGGCGACCGTGTGCTGCAGATCGTCTCGAACCTGCTCGCGAACGCCATCCAGTGGACGCCGGAAGGCGGCCGCGTCGAGCTCGCGCTCGCGTCGGCCGACCGTGAGGTGACGGTGACAGTCGCGGACACGGGGCCGGGCATCGCGGCGGCCGAGCGGGAGCGGATCTTCCGAGCCTTCTGGTCCGGCCACGGCGGCGGGACGGGGCTTGGCCTGGCGATCGCGAGCGAGCTCGCCACGGCGCTCGGCGGGCGCGTGGACGTCGAAAGCGAGCCCGGCCAGGGCAGCCGCTTCGTGCTCGTGCTGCCGCGCGTCGTCTAGCCGGCTTGGCGGTCTTCGAGGCGGTAGACGACCGCGCCTTCGCGCTGTAGCCGCGACTCGAGCTGCGCGATCCGGTCCTCGACGCTCCGCCAGCCGGACGCGACGAGATCGACGAGGAGCGCGAGGTCGTCGACCCGGGCGTGCCGCTCGGAGAGCGCGTCTCCCTCGATCCGCTCCAGCCGGCGAATCACCTGGTTCATCAGGCCGCGCACCTCGGCGAGGTGCCGGGCGCTCGGCCGGAAGTGCTGGCGGATCCCGTCCTGCACCGCTTCGGGCAGCCCCGCTTCCATCTCGGCGGTCGTCGCGGCGAGCGCCTCGACCGCGCTGCGCGCCCGCTCGAGCGCGGCGTCGAACGCGGCCGGATCGGTGCGCCCCTCCTTCGCGTCCTCGAGCCGCTGCTGCGCGCGGGCGATCGCGTCCTGATCCATGTCGGCGAGAATACAAACTGTCTCGGATGGACGTCGACGAGCTCGATTACGAGCTGCCGCAGGAGCTGATCGCGCAGCATCCCGCCGAGCAGCGCGACGCCTCGCGGCTGCTCGTCTACGAGCGGGCGAGCGGGGATGTCCGCCATCGCACCTTCGCCGAGCTGCCGGAGGAGCTCAGCGGCGAGCTCGTCGTCGTCAACGACACGAAGGTCGTGCCGGCGCGGATCCCCATCGAGTCGCCGCGCGGCGAGGTGCTGCTGCTGGAGCGGCTGGAGGACGGCACGTGGGAGGGGCTCGCCCGGCCGACGCGGCGCCTCAATCCCGGCCACCGCTATGGCACGGCCGGAGGCAACACGGTCGAGCTGCTCGAGCACCTCGGCGAGGGCCGCTGGCACCTGCGCCTCGAGGGCGAGCCGGACGGCGAGACGCCGCTGCCGCCGTACATCACCGAGCCGCTCGGCGATCCCTCCCGCTACCAGACCGTCTACGCGCGGGAGGCGGGCTCGGCCGCGGCGCCGACTGCGGGACTCCACTTCACGCCGGAGCTGCTCGCCCGGCTCGAGCCCGAGCGCGTCACCCTCCACGTCGGCTTGGACACCTTCCGGCCGGTCAACGAGGAGCGGCTCGAGGAGCACCGCATCCATGGCGAGCGCTATGAGGTCGCGCCGGAGGCGTGGGAGCGGATCGCCGCGGCCGAGCGCGTCCTTTCCGTCGGCACCACGACGGTGCGCGTGCTCGAGACGCTCATGCGCGGCGAGCCTCTCAGCGGCCGCACCGAGCTGTTCATCACGCCCGGCTTCGAGTTCCGCCGCGTCGACGCGCTTCTCACGAACTTCCATCTGCCCCGCTCGACGCTGCTCGCGCTCGTCATGGCCTTCGCGGGAGTGGAGGAGACGCGCCGGCTCTACGAGCTCGCGATCAGGGAGCGCTATCGCTTCTACTCCTTCGGCGATGCGATGCTGATCCTCTGATGTTCGCCCGGGTCACCGTCACTGCATCCGATCTCGCCGCGAGCCGAGGCTTCTACGAGACCGCGCTCGCCGCGCTCGGCACGAATCCGTGGGGAGCCTTCGCCGTCGAGGCGGGAGAGCCGACCCGTCACCTGCACATCGCGTTCGCGGCGCGCTCGCGCGGGGAGGTGGACGCCGTCTGGCAGGCCGGCGTGGACGCCGGCTACGCCGGCGACGGCGAGCCGGGGCCGAGACCGCAGTACACCCCCGACTACTACGGCGGCTTCCTCATCGACCCGGACGGGAACAGCGTCGAGGCCGTCCACCGGCCGGGCCGCACCGAGACGGGCTCACCGATCGACCACGTCTGGCTCGGAGTCGACGATCTCGCGCCGAGCCGCGCGTTCTGGGAGAAGGTCGCGCCTTCGCTCGGGCTCGTCGTCGAGGATGCGCGCTGGCCCGGCGCCGTCGTCGTCGCCGGCCGCCATCGCCACGTGATGCTCGTGAAGGACGGCCGCCCGCCGACCGAGCGCGTACGCATCGCGATCGCCGCCGAGACGGCGCTCGAGCCGACCGTCGATCCGCACGGCAATGTCGTGGAGGCGGCATGAGGCCGCGGGGCGCGAACGAGTGGCGGGACTTCTGGCGGGACGGCGGCGAGCGGGAGCTCAACGCGCAGCTCGACGAGTTCGCGCCGCACTCCGTCCGCATCGCGACGCTGCTCGGGAGCGCCGCGCCGCTGCGCGCGGTCGTCGCCGAGCTCGGCCGCATCCGCGAGCACGAGCTGGCCACGCCGCCCGCTCCCGAGCGTGACGCGGAGGTCGCCGCCCGGATCTACGCCTGGTTCGAGACCGCCGCGCTCGCGCGCTGAATCGCCTCGATCACGTCCTGCTCGAGCAGCTCGATCAGCGACGTCTCGCGGATCGTCTGCCAGACGAATTCGCGCGAGCCGCAGCGGTGGACGTAGCCGTCGTCGAGGATCTCGGCAAGCCCGCGTCCGCGCCGGTGCTCGCGGTGGATGTAGGAGAGGAGCCGCTGCTGGCGGAACGGTCGCCGCGCGGCGAAGAAGTACGGAGTGTCGGCCAAGGGCTCGGGAGTGCCCACGGAACTATTCTGCCCCGCTGCCCGGAGAGAAAACGAGCCGCGCTGTCTACGCTCGTGCCGTGAGCGACACGTTCGAGGTCACCGCGCGCGACGGCGACGCGCGCGCCGGGATCCTGCGCACCGCGCACGGGGAGGTGCGCACGCCCGCGTTCATGCCGGTCGGGACGAAGGCGACCGTCAAGGCCGTCGACCCGGACGAGTTGCGCGCGGTCGGTGCCGAGATCGTGCTCGGCAACACGTATCACCTCCATTTCCGGCCGGGAGAGGAGCTGATCGCCGAGCTCGGCGGCCTGCACGCGTTCATGGGCTGGGACGGGCCGATCCTCACCGACTCCGGCGGCTTCCAGGTCTTCTCCCTCCGCGACACGCTGCTCGGGGCGGACGACGACGGCGTCACGTTCCGCTCCGTCTACGACGGCGCGCCCGAGCGGTTCACGCCCGAGCTCGCGGCGCGCGTGCAGGAGCTGCTCGGCTCCGACATCGCGATGTGCCTCGACATCTGCCTGCCGGCGGACGTGCCGCGCGCCGGGCTCGAGGAGGCGGTGCGGCGGACGACGCTCTGGGCGGAGCGGCAGCGGGATCTGCCGCGCGCGCCCGGCCAGCTCCGCTTCGCGATCTCGCAGGGCGGGCTCGATCTCGAGCTGCGTCAGCGTTCCTCCGAGTCGCTGGTCGCGCTCGACTTCGACGGCTACGCGATCGGCGGCCTCAGCGTGGGGGAGCAGCGCGAGCCGATGTTCGAGGCGACGACCGCCGCCGCGAGCTTCCTCCCCGACGAGAAACCGCGCTACTTCATGGGGATCGGCGACCCGGAGGGAGTGCTCGAGGTGATCTCCCGCGGCGTCGACATGTTCGACTGCGTCCTCCCGACGCGCACCGCACGCACCGGCAGCGCCCTGACGAGCGAGGGGCGTCTCAACCTCCGCAACGCGCGATTCGCGCGGGACGAGCGGCCGCTCGAGGCGGGTTGCGCTTGCCCGGCCTGCACGCGCTTCAGCCGCGCCTACATCCGCCATCTCGTCAACCAGCAGGAGATCCTCGGGCTACGGCTGCTCAGTCTGCATAATCTGCGCTTCTTGCTCGATCTCGTGGCGTCTGCGCGGCAGGCAATCGAGCGCGGCGAGTTCATGTCCTGGCGGGACGAGGCGCTCGAACGAGCGAAAGGAGCAATCGGGTGATTGCAGCGAGCAGCAGTTCGGGCTTCTTCTTCATCATCATCATTGCCTTTGCCCTCCTGTGGCTGATCGTCGTGCGGCCGCAGAGGAAGAGGCAGAGCCAGCAGCAGCGGATCGTCTCCGAGCTGCAGGTGGGCGACGAAGTGCTCACCGCAGGCGGCCTCTACGGCCGTGTCACGGGACTCGACGAGGACGACGTGCGCGTCGAGATCGCCCCGAAGGTCGAGGTGCGGCTGGCCCGGCGCGCGATCGCCGCCGTCCTGACCGAGCACGAAGCGGCGCAGTCCGCTGAGGATCACCCGTCCGACGATGCAGACGAGGGAGACGAGCACTGGCGCTCGGCCTTCGACGAAGGCTCGGACGAGGAAAAGCCCGGCTAACCTTCTCCCCGGTTTTGAGAGAGCGGCGCAACTACCTCCTGCTCCTGGGCGCGATCGCGGTCGCCCTCGTCGGCGCGGTCATGCTTGCCGTGCCCGGCTCGCCGATTCACAGGCCGCTGGTCAAAGGCCTCGACCTGCAGGGCGGCCTCGAGGTCGTCCTCAAGGCCGTGCCGCTGCGGGGCCAGCAGATCACGCCGGCGCAGATGCAGGTGGCGCAGCAGATCATGGTGCAGCGGAGCAACGGCACCGGCGTCGCGTCGCCGAGCGTCGCGTTGCAGGGCAGCGACGAGATCGTCATCCAGCTCGCCGGCATCCACGATCCGGCCAAGGCGGCGGCGATCATCGGCTCGACAGGCCAGCTGCAGTTCTTCGACTTCGAGAAGGATCTGGCGCCGCCGACCGTCAACGGCGGCAACCCGACCCCGTACCCGACGCTCTACGGGCTGCTCACGCAGATCCAGGGCCAGGTGAAAAAGGCCGGCGCGCCCTCCTTCTACTACCTCTTCGAGAAGAAGACGACGACGACGAAGGTCAAGGGCCGGAAAAAGCCGACGACGACCACGGTCGAGAAGCAGCTTCAGGGAGCTCCGACGAAGCAAGAGCTGCTCGGCGCGTACAAGGGGCACCAGCAGCCCCCGCACACGCAGATCCTCGCCGTCCCCGGAAACCGGGAAGTCGTCGAAGGACAAGTGACCACCCAGGCGACGCGCCCCGTCGGCACTTCCCCGAACGGCAAGTACTGGTACCTCTTCAAGTACACGCCGAAGGCGCCGAACGGGCCGCCGGAGCTGACCGGCAACGACCTCAACGAGTCGGGGATCATGGCCGACTACTCACAGGTCGACAACTCGCCCGAAGTGGTGCTGGCCTTCACCGGCCACGGCTCGAAGGAGTTCCAGCGGATCACGCAACTCGAGTACCAGCGCGGCGCGCAGGTCGCCGGCTTCCACAACTCGGCCGGTCAGGCCAATCAGCTCTACTGGCAGCACAACGCGATCGTCCTCGACGGCAAGCTCAGGTCGACGCCGTACATCGACTACACGAACACCCAGCTCGCCGACGGCATCGCCGGCGGCGCGACGATCAGCAACATGGGCTCGATCGACGCCGCGAACCGTCTCGCGCTCGTCCTCCAGAGCGGCTCCCTGCCGTACACGTTCAAGACTCTCGAGGAGACGAACGTCACCGCGACGCTCGGCAAGAGCTCGTTCCACCAGGCGATCTGGGCCGCCATCATCGGCCTGGCGGTCGTCGCGGCATTTCTGCTCCTGCTGTACCGGTTCCTCGGTCTCGTCGCCGTATTCGGGCTCGCGATCTACGCGGTGCTCTACTCCGCGGCGATCCTCCTCTTCAACGTCACGCTGACGCTGCCGGGCTTCGCCGGCCTGATCCTCACGATCGGCGTCGCGGCCGACGCGAACGTCGTCGTGTTCGAGCGCATCAAGGAAGAAGTGCGGTCCGGGAAGTCCGTCCGCGCCGCGATCTCCGCCGGCTACGGCAAGGGCTTCCACACGATCCTCGACGCCAACGTCGTGACCGTGATCACCGCGATGATCATCTATCTCATCGCGGTCGCGGACGTGAAGGGCTTCGCTCTGATGCTGCTGATCGGCACCGTGATCTCGCTGCTCACCGCGGTCGCGGCGACGCGCGCGATGCTCGGGCTGCTCTCCGGCTTCCGCTGGTTCGACAACCCGCGCTTCATGGGTGCGCACGGCCAGCAGACCGCGAAGTGGCTGCAGATCGACTTCATGCGGCGCCGCTACCTGTGGTTCGCCGTCTCGGGCGTCATCATCGTCGCCGGCATGGTCTCGCTGGGCGTGCGCGGTCTCAACCTCGGGATCGACTTCAAGGGCGGCACGCAGGTCACCTTCAACACGCAGCAGGCCTACCCGACGAGCAAGGTCGCCGCCTTCATGTCCCAGGAGGGCCAGCCGGACGCGGTCGTGCAGGGCACCGGCAAGCTGGTGCACGGCAACTCCAACAAGAGCTGGCAGATCCGGAGCAAGCCGTTCAGCAAGGGTGGCCTGCCGAAGTTCGAGCAGAGCCTCAAGAGCCAGCTCGGCGCCTCCAACCTCAACGTGAAGAGCGTCTCCGGGACGTTCGGCCACCAGATCGCGACCGACGCGATCTACGGGATCATCGTCTCGCTCCTCCTGATCACGCTCTACATCACGATTCGGTTCGACCTCAAGTTCGCGATCCCGGTCATCCTCGCGATGCTCCACGACATAGCCGTGACCATCGGCTTCTACGCCATCGTCGGGAAGGAGGTCTCCGTCGCGACGGTAGCCGCTGTGCTGACGGTGCTCGGCTATTCGATCTACGACACGATCATCATCTTCGACCGCATCCGCGAGAACATGCCGCTCATGCGCCGGTCGCCGTTCGCGACGATCGCCAACATCTCGCTCTGGGAGACGATCCGCCGCTCGTTGGCGACGACGTTCATCACGCTGCTGCCGATCATCTGTCTCGAGATCCTCGGTGGCGCGACGCTCAAGGACTTCGCCTTCGCCCTCATCGTCGGCGTCACGTCCGGCGCCTACTCCTCGATCTTTGTCGCCGCTCCGCTGCTCACGATCTGGAAGGAGCGGGAGCCTGATTACGCACGGCGCAAGGCAGCCGCGGCGCCGGCCGGCGACGAGGACGGCCGCGGCGACGCGGCGCTCGCGGCTTCGGAGGCGGCGCTCGCCGCGGAATCGACGCCGGAGCTCGTCGACGCCGTCACGGCGACTCCGTCGGAGCCGGGTGCGCAGGCGCGCCGCGAGAAGCGGCGCCAGCGGCGTCGCTCGAGACCGCATGGCAGAGCTCGTTGATGGCGCAGCGCGGTAGCGGTCGCCTGCTCCTCGACGCGATCGAGGAGTTGTTCGCCGAGCTGCCGAGCCGCGTGCGGGGCGGCAAGGAAAAGCTGTCGGAGCAGGCGCTCGCCGCGCTCCGCACGCTCGCCGACGATCTCGACCTCGTGACGCGCGACGACCTCGAGGAGCTGGAGCTGCGCGTGGCGCAGCTCGAGCACCGGCTGCGGCTGCTCGAAGGCCCGAACGATCTCCCTCCCGCCGCCTGAGCCGATGGCATCGAGACGCTGGACAACAGCTCTGCCGCTCTTGCTCGTTCTCGTTCTCCTCTGCGCGGCGGGATGCGGGGGCTCCTCGCACAAGAAGTGCACCACGAAGGGAACGGAGTACGTCTTCACGGCGATCCCGCAGAGCGGCCAACAGGTCACTCCCGCCGGGATGAAGGCGGCCCGGAGGGTCATCAACGGCCGTCTCGCGCTCCTTCCCGGCTTCGGGCTGAACGCGACCGTCCGTGGCAGCGGCCAGATCGTCCTCCACTTGCCAGCCGGCAGCGGCCACACCGCGAAGACGGCCGCGCTCGCGACCAGCACCGGGCAGCTGCAGATCTTCGATCTCGAGGCCGACCTCGCGCCGCCGACCGTCAAGAACGGCAACCCGACCCCGTACGCGACGCTCGACAGCCTCCTGTCCGCCGTCCGGAGCGAGGCGAAGAGCGGTCGCCCGGAGGCGTACTACCTCTTCGACGCGAAGCACGCCGTCGAGCAGGGGCCGGACCCGACGCGGAGCCTGCTCCTCCGGCCGTACGGCGGCAAGCAGCCGGCCGGCACGCAGGTGCTCGTCGTGCCCGCGAACCGCGAAGTCGTCAGCGGCCAGATCTCGCCGACGACGCATTCCGTCGGCCACTCGGCGAGCGGCATCTACTGGTACCTCTTCAAGTACTTCCCGCACGCTGCGAACGGTCCGCCGGAAGTGGCCGACCAGGATCTCGTCCACTCGAAGATCAACGGCGCGACCGACCCGCGCAGCGGCACCCCGGTGGTACAGCTCGCCTTCACGAAGCACGGCGCGCAGGAGTTTCAGCAGATCACGAAGGCCGAGTGGCAGCGCGGGCGGAAATTCGCCGGGCGCGCGGGCCACGCCGGTCAGGCGCAGTACCTACCGGACTACGTCCAGCACAGCGCGATCGTCCTCGACGGGGCTCTCCAGTCGACGCCGTACATCGATTACATGCAGACAGCCCTCTCCCACGGCGTCTCCGGCCGCTTCGTCACGATCTCGATGGTCGCGGAGGGCGGCACGGCTGCGAAAGACATTGCGTTCGTCCTGCGGGGCGGGGCGCTGCCCTACAGCTTCAAGCAGGTGGGGCGGACCCCCATCTGCGCGCCGTAGCGGCTACTCGACAACGCTCCGCCGGAAGCGCGTCACCGTGGCGGCGAGGAACGTCTCGGCGTCGTAGACGATGAAGCCGCAGATCGCGGCGAGCGGCAGCTCGGCGACCGCCGCCTCGGCGACCGCCTCCCAGAGCTCGGTTCCCGGCTGTGAGGTGACGACGTCGAACCACGCGTCGCAGCAGAGCATCGTCCCCGTCGCGGCGGCGAGCGGCACCAGCCACTGCGAGCCGCGCACCGTCGCCCAGGCGGTCGCCGCGAACGACGCGCTGAGGCCGACGTCGAAGCCGACCCACGCCAGGTCGTAATGGAAGGTGACGTGCCGCGAGGGCAGCGTGAACGTGAGATAGAGGATCCACGGGACGAGGCCGATTGCGACGAGGACGAGGATCGTCGTCACCCAGCCGGGCAGCGGGATCCGGATGGGCTCGTCCGGCATGGACACGTTGTACCCTGGCCGCGTGACGCTGCGGATGCCCAGCGCAGAGAAGCTTCTCGCCTGGTCCGCCGCCGCGGTCGGCGTGATCGGCATCGTCTCGGCCCTGACGCCGGAGATGGCCGACCGGGTCCGGATCATGCGCGGCGTTCTCCCGCCCGGCTGGCCGGAGGCCGCGCGCGTCCTGACCGTCGCCGCCGGAATCGGGCTGATCTGGCTCTCGCGCTCGCTCGCGCGGCGCCGCCATCGCGCCTGGCAGCTCGCCGTCGTGGTCGTCGTCGCTTCCGCGGCGACACATCTGGCGAAGGGGCTCGATTTTGAGGAGGCCACGATTTCGCTCCTCCTGCTGGCGGCGCTGCTTCGCTGGCGGCGGCGGTTCGACGTCCCCGGCGATCCCGCGAGTGTGCGGCCGTTGCTCGCGCTCGCCGCCGGGCTGGCGGGCGTCGCGGCCGTCTCGTTGAGTGAGGAGCTGCGGGGCGCCGACCTGCCGCCGCGCGCCTCCGACGCCGTGACGGGCATCGGCCTCGTGCTCGGCTTCGGCGCGCTCTACCTCTGGCTGCGGCCTTTCGGCCAGGCGGTCGCCCAGACCGTCGGCGAGCGGCGCGTGGCGCGGGCGCTCGTCGAGTCGTACGGCACCGACAGCCTCTCCTTCTTCGCCCTGCGCCGCGACAAGAGCTACCTCTTCTCGCCGACGCGCCGCGCCTTCCTCGCCTACCGCGTCGTCGCGGGGACGGCGCTCGTCAGCGGTGACCCGGTCGGCGATGCGGCCGAGATCGACGCGCTTCTCGCGGAGCTGCATCGCATGGTGCGCGCGCACGGCTGGCGGCTCGCGGTCGTCGGCGCCTCCGAGCACCACCTCGAGCGTTATCGGGCGCTCGGGCTGAAGGCGATTCCGATGGGGGAGGAGGCGGTGCTGGTGCCCGCGGACTTCTCGCTCGAAGGGCGGGCGATCCGCAAGGTGCGGCAGTCGGTCTCACGCCTCCAGAAGGCCGGCTACTCCTTCCGCGTCGTCGCCGCCGACGACGTCTCGGCCGAGCTCGAGGAGGAGCTCGCCGACGTGTCCGCCGCCTGGCGCGGCGACCAGCCCGAGCGTGGCTTCTCGATGTCGATCGACGACCTCCACGTTCCCGGCACGGTCCTCGCGATTGCGACGGACGAAAACGGCGAGATCGGCGGCTTTCTCCACCTCGCGCCCAGCGTCGGCGGCCTAGGCGGCGGCTGGTCGCTCAGCACGATGCGCCGCCGTCCGCACTCGCCGAACGGTCTCACGGAGTTCCTGATCGTGGAGACGATCGCGTGGGCGAAGGAGGAAGGAGCGAGCGAGTTGTCGCTCAACTTCTGCGCGCTCACGGACTTCCTCGCGCCCGAGCGCGCGACGAGCTGGTGGAAGCGAATCGCGCGGCGCGGCCTCCTGCTCGCCGACAACGCCTTCCAGCTCGAGCGGCTCTACTCGTTCAACCGCAAGTTCTTCCCGGAATGGCGCCGCCGCTACATCTGCGTCGAGCGCTTCAGCGACCTGCCGGCGGTCGGCCTCGCGTATCTCCACGCCGAGTCCCTGCTCGTGCCGCCGGGGCCGTGGACACGGCGCCGCCGCGCCGCCGCCTGACAAGCGAGCCGAATCTCCTTACCCTGTCGGGGGATGAGCACGACGCGGACGATCGGCCGCCTCTCCGAGATCGCGCAGGTCATGGTGCGGCACGGCTTCGGCTACCTCCTCGAGACGAACCGGCTCGGCGACCTCCTGCCCGGCCGCACGGCGGAGGACCGGATCGTCGAGGCGGCCGCCGCGCAGGGCGTCACGTCGGCGCGGGGCCAGCACCTGCGTGAGGTGCTCGACGAGCTCGGCCCGACCTTCGTCAAGTTCGGGCAGCTCCTCTCGACGCGCCCCGACGTCGTCCCGCCCGACATCGTCGCCGAGCTCCGGGCGCTGCAGGACGACGTGCGGCCGTTCCCGTTCGAGCAGGCGGAGCGGGTGATCGAGGAAGAGCTCGGCAACACGCTCGAGCGGTTGTTCCTCGACTTCGACACGGTTCCGGTCGCCGCCGCCTCGATCGGCCAGGTGCACCGCGCGACGCTCCCGAACGGGCGCAAGGTCGCGGTCAAGGTGCAGCGGCCGGGAGCGGCCCGTCAGATCGAGGCCGACCTCGCTCTCCTCTACCAGGCGGCGCGTCTCGTGCGCGAGCGGATCCGGGCTTTCGACTTCGTCGACGCGCGCCAGGTCGTCGACGAGTTCGCCCGCTCGATCCGCAAAGAGCTCGACTACCGCCTCGAGGGACGCAACGCGCAGACCTTCCACCGCCAGTTCGCCGGCCATCCGCATGTGCGGGTGCCGAAGGTGCACTGGCAGTACTCCGGGGCGCGCGTCCTCACGCTCGAGTGGATCGACGGGATCCAGCTCGCGGACGTGGACCTCGTGGCGATGACGCTCGAGGAGCGGCGGGAGCTCGCCTACCGGGTGACCGAGACGTGGATGACGATGATCTTCCGGCACGGCTTCTTCCACGGCGACCCGCATCCGGCGAACATCCTCGTGCCGCCCGAGACCGGCACGATCGGCCTCGTCGACTTCGGCTCGGCCGGGAAGCTCACCGACGACGACATGTCGAAGCTGACCGGGCTGTTCATCGACGCGGCGAACGAGAACATCGACCAGCTCCCGAAGCGGCTCGCCGATCTCGGGGTGCGCTATCCGAAGGAGCGGGAGGGCGAGCTGCGCGCCGAGCTGCGCGAGCTCTACTACCGCTACTACGGCGCCGGCCTGAGCGAGATCGACCCGATCCAGGTGATCCGGGAGGGCTTCCAGCTCATCTACTCGCTCAATCTCCGGCTGCCTACGCGCTTCCTCCTGCTCGACCGCGCGATCGCGACGCTCGGCTCGGTGGGGCAGGAGCTGTATCCCGACTTCAACGTCTTCGAGGTGGCCCGCCCGTACGCGCGCGACCTGATGCTCGAGCGGTTCACGCCCGAGCGCGTGGCGCGGCGCGCCCGGCGCGAGGCCATCCGCTACGCCCAGGTGATCGCCGAGGCGCCGCACCAGTTCCACGACTTCATGGAGGAGATCCGCGACGGGCAGATCGAGGTCGGCTTCGTCCACAAGGGGCTCGACGAGCTCATGCAGAAGATCGACGTCGTCTTCAACCGGCTCGTCGTCGCGCTCGTCGTCGTCGGCGGCCTGATCGGCTCCAGCCTGATCGGGATCTTCGCCAAGGGCGGCCCGCACGTCCTCGGCGTCAACGTGATATCGATCGGGGGCTTCGCGTTCTCGATGGTGCTCGGCCTGTGGCTGCTCTGGGGCGTCGTGCGCAGCGGCCGCTTGTAGCGAATCCCTCCTCCGGCCGAGTCCGCGCGAGCCGGGCCGTGACGGTTTCGCTGCACTTTGCGGCGTAGCCTCGGCCCATGACTGCACTCCTTCTTGCCGAGTCCGAGCCGGCGGTACGTGGCTTCCTCGAGCGCCAGCTCCGCAACGACGGCTTCGACGTGCTCGCGTACGAGCGGGTCGAGCAGCTGCCCAGAGCCCTCGACCCCGACGTCCTGCTGCTCGGAGACGCCGACGCGCTCGATCGCGGGCTCGTTCCCGACTGCCCCGTCATCGTTCTCGGCGGCACGGATCCCGCCTCGCGGGTGCGGGCGCTCGCGCGCGCAGACGACTGTCTTGCGCGGCCGTTCGTCTACGAGGAGCTGCTCGCGCGCATCCACGCCCTCCTGCGCCGCTGCCCGCCGCGCGTCGAGCAGATCGACGTCGGCGCGCTCTCGATCGACCGTGCGGCGCGGCGGGTCATGGCGAACGGGGAGGAGGTGGAGCTCTCGGCGAAGGAGTTCGCGCTGCTCGTGAAGCTCGCGTCCGACCCCGACCGCGTCTTCACCCGCGAGCAGCTGCTGCGCGACGTCTGGGGGTTCCGGACCTACGTGCCGACGCGGACATTGGAGTCGCACGCGTCCCGCATCCGGCGCAAGCTCGCGGCGGCCGGGCTACCCGGCTGGGTCGTGAACGTGTGGGGCGTCGGCTACAAGCTCCGCCTGCCACCCCTGGCCGGAACGGCAGACACATCCGGTTAGTGGAAGTGGCCCCAGCGGGTGGCCAGGATCAAGAGCACGAACGCGATCGCGAGCGCCAGACCGCCGATGGTCTGGCCGGCGCGCTTGCCGAATGGCGTCATCCCGCCGAGCAGTAATGCGGCGCCGCCGACGAGCCCGAGCAGCTCCCCGAGCTCGGCGAGCCGGATGCCCGTATGCGTGGTGAATGAGAGCGCGAGAGTTGTCATGCCCGGCATGATCGCCGGACTGCCGGACGGCGTGCGCCGCTAGAGCAATGCCCCTTCGAGGCGGAGGAGCCATTCCTTCCGATCGAGCCCGCCGCCGTAGCCGGTCAGGCTGCCGCTCGCGCCGACGACGCGGTGGCACGGGAGGACGATTGGCACCGGGTTCCGGTTCATCACCGTGCCGACGGCTCGCGCCGCCTTCGGCGCCCCAACTCGGGCGGCCAGCGCGCCGTACGTGGTCGTGTGCCCGTACTCGACCCGGCTGAGCTCGGCGAGCACGCGGCGGTGGAAGTCGGGCGCGGCCCGGAGGTCGAGCACGAGATCGAACGCCTGCCGGCGGCCGGCGAAGTACTCGTCAAGCTCGCGGCGGACGCGATCGAGCGCCTGTGGGCTGCGCAGGACGCGCGGGCCGAACTGGCGCGCGAGCTGCTCCAGCTCCTGCTCGGGATCCGGGTCGAAGTGGACTCGGCAGAGCCCGCGGTCGCTGACGCCGACGAGCAGCGATCCGACCGGGGTGTCGTCGAGCACGTCGTAGGCGACATCGAGGACGCCGGTCTCTGCGGCCGCGGCGCGGAAACGCGCGTCGAGGGTTTCGGGAACTCCGGTCATGAACGAGCCTCCTTCTCCCTGCCGGTTTCATCGCGCAGCCGCCGCACTCCCGCGGAGGCCGCCTGGCGCGCCGCGGCCTCGCTGGAGCCGAGGGCGGCGCCGATCTCGTCGTAGCCGAGCGCGTAGCCGTAGCGCAGCACCACCGCCGCGCGCTCCTTCGGCGGCAGCCCGTCCGTCAACGGCGCTAGCTCCTCGAAGGCGGGGCGCGCATCCTCGCCGCCGGGCTCGAGCACGAGCTCGACCGTGGGACGCTCGCGCCGAGTCGCGTCGACGAGCGCGCTCGCGGCGATCGTCAGCGCCCAGGCACGCAGGTGCTCGCCGTGCTCGAGCCGGTCGTAGGCGCGCAAGGCTCGGAGGAACGTCTCCTGGAACAGATCATCCGCGCGGTCGCGTCCGGCGCGCCGGCGCAGGAACGCCAGCACCTCGCCTTTGTGGAGCTCGTAGAACCGCTCGAACGGAGGGATCGCCGTGACCGCCATCGAGTCATGAAACGTACTCCCGTATCAAGATGTGAGATGTGAATGTCGCCGTCGTGGGTCACGTGGAGTGGGTCGAGTTCGCCCGCGTCGAAGAGCTGCCCGCGGCGGGCGAGATCGTGCGCGCCCTCGAATCGTGGGAGGAGGCGGCCGGAGGCGGGGCGGTGGCCGCGGTGCAGCTGGCCAACCTCGCCGGCTCATGCCTCTTCTTCACGTCGCTCGCCGACGACGAGCTCGGCCGGCGCTCCCACAAGGAGTTGGCGGCCCTCGGCGTCACCGTGCACGCCAGCCCGGCCCGCGGGCGGCAACGCCGGGCGTTCACGCACGTCGACGACGGCGGCGAACGGACGATCACGGTGCTCGGCGAGAAGCTCCGGCCTTCCGCGGAGGACGGCTCGCTGCCGTGGGAGGAGCTCGCCCGCTGCGAGGCGGTCTACTTCACCGGCGGCGATGTCGCGGCATTGCAAGCCGCCCGGCGCGCGAATGTCCTCGTCGCCACCTCGCGCGAACTGCCCACGCTGCGGCGGGCCGAAGTCGAGGTCGACGTGCTGGTCGGCAGCGGGGAGGACGCCGGCGAGCGTTTCGAGCCGGGCGACCTCGAGCCGCCGCCACGGATCGTCGTCACGACCTCCGGAGGCCTCGGCGGTTGGATCCGGCCCGGCGGCCCGTTCCGCGCGGCGCCGATCCCCGGCCCGGTCGCGGACGCCTACGGCTGCGGCGACTGCTTCGCAGCCGGGCTGACGTACGGCCTGGCGTCCGGCCTGCCGGTGGACGAGGCCGTGGCTCTCGGCGCCCGCTGCGGCGCCGAAGTCCTGACGGGGAAAGGCGCCTACGGTCATCAGCTGACTGCCGCAGATCTCTGATTCCGCTGGACAAAGTGGCCCCACGTGGGGTAAAGTGGGGCACAGTGGCGGATAGAGGAGAAGAGCCTCATGCTCCTGGGCGAGTACGAGCACACGATTGACGACAAGAACCGCCTGACGCTTCCGGCCAAGTTCCGCCGGGATTTCGAGGACGGCTGCGTCGTGACGCGCGGGCTCGACGGCTGTCTCTGGGCCTGGACGCCGCCGGGCTGGGAGAACTACCGCGACTCGATCCTCGCCACGCTCCATCCGCTGAGCAAGGAAGGCCGCCAGATGCAGCGCCACTTCTACTCCGGCGCGAGCGAGGCCGTGCCCGACCGGCAGGGCCGCGTGATCATTCCCTCCGCTCTTCTCGAGCACGCGAAGCTCGGACGGGACGTCGTCGTCGCCGGGGTCAACGACCACCTCGAGATCTGGGACCGCGCCGCCTGGCGGCGTGAGCTCTCCGAAGTCGAAGGGAGTGCTGAGGATGTTGCCGAACGTCTTGCAGCCCACGGAAGCTGACCACCTTCCCGTTCTCGCCGAAGAGGTGCGGGCGGCGCTCGCCGTCCGGCCGGGCGAATCGGTGATCGACGCGACGTTCGGCGCCGGTGGCCACGCCGCGCTCCTCGCCGCCGACCTGCGCGGCAAGGGGAAGCTGACCGCGATCGACCGCGACCCGACGGCGCGCACGTACTTCGAGCGACTCGAGAAGCGTGTTGCGGTGAACGCGCGGCTCCTGCGCGGCGACTTCGGAGTCGTCCTGCCGCAGCTCGCCGCGAACGACGTCCGTGCCGACGCGATCCTCCTCGACCTCGGCGTCTCCTCGATGCAGCTCGACCGGCCCGAGCGGGGCTTCTCCTACGCGGCCGACGCGCCGCTCGACATGCGGATGGACCCGACCCAGGAGGAGAGCGCCCGCGACCTCGTCAACTCGTGGAGCGAGCGCGACCTCGCGACGATCTTCCGCCGCTACGGCGAGGAGCGCTACGCGAAGCAGATCGCCCGCGCCATCGTGCGGCGGCGGAAGGAGCAGCCGTTCGAGCGCACCGGCGAGCTCGTGGACACGATCAGGGCCTCGATCCCGGCGCCGGCGCGCTTCGGGGAGGGCCATCCCGCGAAGCGCGTCTTCCAGGCCTTGCGGATCGCCGTCAACGGCGAGCTCGACTCGCTCGAGGTTGCGCTCCCGGCGGCGCTCGAGATGCTTCGGCCGGGCGGTCGGCTCGCGGTGATCTCCTTCCACTCGCTCGAGGACCGGATCGTGAAGCGCTTCATGCGCGAGCGCGAGCGTGGCTGCACGTGCCCGCCCGACTTCCCGGTCTGCGTGTGTGGGCAGGAGCCCGAGTTGCGGGCGCTGCAGCGGCGGCCGATCCGGCCGGGCGGCGCCGAGCTGGCGGCCAACCCGCGCGCCTCGTCCGCGCGCCTGCGCGTCGCGATCAAGACCGAGGCGGAGACGGACTGATGGCTGCCGTCGAAGAGTCCTGGTTCGCACCCGCCGCCATCGCCGAGCCTCTCCCGGCGCGGCGACCGCGGCGGCGTGCACCCGAACGGCCGGCGCCGCGGACTGCGAGCACCACTCGCC
>JBOGZU010000017.1:0-50149 GCA_050697455.1 Gaiellaceae bacterium
CCAGGCAATCCGACCTGATCCCACGTGACCTGAGCCGACGGAGGAATGTCGACTAGCGTGCTGCCTGACCTGGCAACAAGCGGCTCATAACCCGGAGGTCGCAGGTTCAAATCCTGCCCCCGCTACCAATTTCGTGTCTTTCACACCAGCGACCTCGGGTTCCCCGGGGTCGCTGTCGTTTAGGCCCGCTTCCCAAGCCGCCCAGTCGATCTTGGCTTCGCTGTTGCTCGCCGCGGCGCGGCATGCGTTGCGGAGGATCGTGAACGTTCGGGATGGCCGGCTCTTGAGTTCATTCCCGTCCCACTCCAGGCGGTCGTAGAAGAACTGATTGAACTGGCGACGGATGGATGTCGGCGCGGACAGGTAAGCAGCCTGGCAGTTCGCGGTTAGTGCGAGTGCTCGTTGGAGTGCGGCTTGGACGGAGGCCTGATGGTCTTCGGATTGCTCAAGACGAGCCTCGATTGATGTGATCTCGCGGCTGATGCGATCCTGCTCTGTCTTCAGGAGTTCGAGGGGGATCGCTCCGGCGTAGTGGGCCCGGAGCAGCTTCGAGCGTTCATCGAGTAGGCGGCTTTGCCGCTTTACGAGTTGCGTTCGCTCCTGGCGAGCCCCGGCGTAGCCTTCTTCAAGGTCGGCCCGGAGGCGGGGTTCGAGGATCTCGCGAATCTGTGGCGGCAGAACGATGGTCCCGTAGTGATCTTCCACGAGCTCTTCGATGCGAGCGATTCGGACCGCCCGGAGGGTGCAGCCGGTGCGCTTCTGGTGCTTGCCGACGCAGGTGAAGTAGTCGTATACGCGGCCCGTGTGACTCCGGGAGTGGCTGATGATCATTCGGCTGCCGCAGCGACCACAGAAGAGGGTGCTCTTTAGGTAGTGGTTGTGTCGCCGCTGCTTTTCGCCTCGCTGACTATGCGCCGCCAGGACGTCTTGGAGGACGCTTACGACAGCCGGTAGCTTCCGTGCGCGACACGAATGAATACCGAGGTAGGCCCATGAGAGTTGCGGCCGAGCGCGTTCTTCACCAACGACTTCGGCACAGTCCGATTCAGATGCGCTTCCACGAGCGCGTGAACCTCCACTACTCTGAGGGGCGAGTCCGGTGGCAGGACGATCTTCACGGCGTCCAGGACAGAGCTGTACTCAGCAGGCGGCTGGACACGATCGGGGCGGGCGCTTGTCGAGGCGTGCGGCTGGCAGAGGTTCAGTTGTTCGCGGCCGTCATCGGCCGATCGGCGCCAACTAGACGTGCCCCTGCTTCTTCCAATGCAGCGTACGGCTCCGTGCTCGCCCACACGGTCGGTCCGAGGCGTCACTTTGGGTCACTACGACGGGCGCCGCTTCTTGGGCGCCCGATGCGTGCGCGGGACCGTGTAGAGGCGAACCTTTGGGTGTCGTTCTGACAAGTACGAAACAGATGGATGTTGATCGGCGAGGCGACTCAGATGTACTTGCGACGTCAGTCGAAGATGTGGACGCATTCCTCCTCATCCTCGATCGTCACTTTGACGCTATCGCGGCCTATGTCGGCCGGCGAGTGGGAAGCGCGCACTCGGAAGACCTCGTCTCCGAGGTCTTCGTCAGGGCATTCGGGCATCGGCGCCGCTATGACCCGAACAAAGCTGACGTGCTTGCGTGGCTATTTGGAATCGCTACAAACGTCCTGCGCGAGCACTTTCGGAAGAGTCGGAAGGAGGTGGCTCTCGCCAACCGGATGCAGCTGGAGGCGGGCGTCGCAGTCGCTGCCTCCGCAGATGACGATAGTCCCCGAGTTCCGCTCATCATCGAGGCCGTACTTGGACTATCGGCCAAGGATCGCGAACCGCTGCTCTTGTACGCGCTCGGGGATCTCGAGAATCAGCAAATCGCCAACGCACTCGACATTCCCATCGGGACGGTCAGGTCACGTATCAACCGCGCGCGTGGCCGTCTCCGACGACAACTCGGGGAGGCGGCATCGACACCGCGAGGCCTCCCGAAGGAGGGAATCGCTAATGGATGAGATTCAGGTCCTGCGGGATGCCTATCCCGTCAAGTCGTTCGATTCTGATCGGGCGCGAGACGCCGCTCGCAAGGAGCTTCTGGCGGTGATGGCCGTCGAACGCAAAGGTGCACCCAGGCGCGACCGCCGGCGTCAGAGCTTCGGACTCAGGCGGCGCGGTCTGGTCGCAGCCCTTGGAATGGTTGTCGTCTCCCTGGCTGTTGCCGTACCCGCGTTCGGCCTTCCTGGCCAGATCATCGACTTCTTCTCTGCACCGGTTGCCCCATCGCCGGCGCAGGAAGGGTTCACGTCACTCGATGTCGGTGCGCCGGCAGGTATGGCGCCGGGCGTCAGCGGCCCTGCTCGGAGTGTCATGACCGCAACGGTCGACGGCTCTGATGTGAATCTCTGGGTGGCGCCGACTTCCTCCGGCGGATTCTGTCTCTACCTTGAGAGCTCCGGTGGCGGCTGCGATCGCGATCGCTCATTGGCGATCGACCCGAGTTTGGCGGCGCACACCGCAGCCGGCCCCCTCGTGCTCTTCGGGGACGTCCTGTCTCCGTCTGCCGATCATCTCCAAGTGACATGGGCTAACGGAGACAGTGCGTCGATCCCACTTCAGGCTGTGTCCGATCCAGTCGACGCCAGCTTCTTCGTGTATCAGGTCCCGGCGTCCGATCAGGCATCAGCGGATTGGCCGGCCACGCTGGGCGTTGTCGATGCCAGCGGTACTACTGTGGCTACGAGTGGCGTCGAGGGTCTGTTGATGCGGCAGCGCTGACACTGACGGCGCAACCGAGATGGACTGGATGGACCCTGCGAGTTCACGGCTGGACTCGCAGGGTCCGTCGCTTCGGTTGGTTGCTGGTTGCGGCTAAGGAGCCGGCTTCGGGTCGACCAGGTTCGGCGAGATGGTGTCCGAGCTACCGTCTGAGTAGGTCACCTTGATCGCCGTGATGGCTGACGGCAGATCTTGGCTGTCGGCGAGCTGGTAGAAGAACCCGTTGTTCTTGAGCGTCGCCGCGTGAGCGGTTCCATTGACGACGATGTCGACTTGGCTGACGTTGTCTGGTGTGATGCCAAACACCATCAGCGGCGATCCACTGCCAAGGGTGTCTGGGTCCGCCACGGTCCACCCGACCGCGTTCGTTCCGCCGAGAGCAGCGACGCACGTGGCCGGACCGAGGCTGAGCAGATAGCAGACCTCTCCGCTGCTTGTCGGCACTGCGTACAGATCGGCCTGAGGATTGCCCTGTCCGCTCAGGAGCAAGCGACTTTCGTTTGTGACCGCGCTTCCAGGCTGCTCCGAGGCTGGAAGGCCGGCAGCTCCTGCCTGCAGTGCGGCCGCCGAGCTGGCGATCGTCTGAGGCAGCACATCCGACGCTGCGCGAGCGGAACTGAAGACGGTCATCTCGCTGGCGGCCGGTGTGGTGTTAACCGTCGCGCCACCTGCTGAGGTCACGATCAACAACGTCGTCGCAACCGCTGAAGCGCAGATCAAACCAGTTACCGCGACGAGGATCCTCCGTGTGGTCACTTTTTCAACTCCCTCCCTGGAGTGGTGTCCGGTCTTGTTTGAGAGGCGCCTCATGGCGTCGTGGTCTGGCAAGTGAACTCGCTGCCAGATACATCCTTGTCGGTCCCGCAAAACGCCTGCGCAGTCGCGTTCGCAGTCTGGGAAGTGGGATTACTGCTACTGCTGGTGTAGTCGAAACAACCAGACCCGTTGCAGTATTCGACGAACCAGGTGTACCCGCTCGCGTGGTACACGCGGACATATTGCCGAGATAGATACCCGTCGGGGTCTGGCGTATTTAGCTGAAAGTCATTCGACGGAACAAACGCGTAGCCTTGTGCGAAGTCCTCGTTCGTGTACGCATTAGGCGACCGCCGGTGTGGCGAGACTTATCGCCGAAACGACAACGGCGAGCCACAACCACGGCCTCGCTGCCAGTCTCTGCCAGCGGCCGGCCATTGAGCGCTTGAGAGTCATTGTTGCGACCTCCCTCGGTTGCTTGGCGAACCGGTGGCCGCAGAACACCTAACCCCGATATACAACTGCAGGTGGACAATGTCAACCGCTGTTGAGGCGTTGATCGTCCAAAGTCACAGAACTGACTCCAGCTCGACGCGAGCTGTCTGTCAGTGCGGCCCAGCCAGGGCCAGAGCACGTACGCCGTACGCGCGCAGCACGTTCCGTGGGGCGCCAGACTTCGATGCCGTAGTAGCTGATGTCGTGGCGCCGGCTCCAGAATGAACGAAGATCCGTGGTCAGGATTGATGGAATCCCTGACCGGATCGCGTCCCGCACCAGAGCGCGATCGCCAGCATCGGCAAGCCGCGCGAGCGGCTCATCCGGCGCGGCGGGCTACGACGTACTCCCCCCGGGCTGGTTGCCCTCGCTGGTCCTCGGCGTGGACCGCGAGAGAATATAGGGATAAGCCCGGCCAGAGGTTCCGGGAGGTTTGAAAGATGACCAGTTAGGCCTGCCGGTAGCGGCCGTGCGCGACACGGATGAATGCCGGGTTGCGCCCATGAGCGTTGCGGGCGAGCGCGTTCTTCACCGACGAATTCGGCACGGTCCGATTCAGGTGCTCTTCCACGAGTGCATGAACCTCCGCGACTCTGAGGGGCGAGCCAGCAGGCAGGACGGTCTTCACGGCGTCCAGGACAGAGCTGTACTCAGTGCGTCCCGGGACATGATCGCGGCGACTCTTCGTCCGGGCGGATGGCTGGCAGAGGTTGAGTTGTTCGAGACGATCGGCGACCTCGGGGTGTGAAAGGGCTTCGATGAGGTCTACTCGAAAGGCCCGCTTCGGTGGGCCTTTCTCGTTCAGACCAGGCCGACGGCCTGCGCGAGCAGGAAGACGTTCAGGCCGGTGATCACCGCGGCGATCGCAGCGGCGACCACGGTTGTCGCGGCCCGGTTGACGTGGACGCCCATCACGTCCCGCCGGCGTGTCAGCAGGACGAGCGGGACGAGCGCGAACGGGATCCCGAACGAGAGCACGACCTGGCTGAGGACGAGCGCGCGGGTGGGGCCGACGCCCAGGCCGAGCACGACGAGCGCTGGGGTCATCGTCAAGGCGCGGCGCGCGAAGAGCGAGATCCGCAGGTCGAGGAAGCCGGCCATCACGATCTGGCCCGCGTACGTGCCCACGCTCGACGACGAGGCGCCGGACGCGAGGAGGGCAACGGCGAAGGCGAGCGCCGCGGTTCCGCCGACGAGATGGGAGAAGCCCGCGTGCGCGGCGCGGATCGTGTCGACGTGCGACCAGCCGACGCGACCGTGGAAGAGCTTCGCCATTACTGCGAGCATCGCCATGTTGACGAGGCCGGCGACGCCGAGCGCGACGATCACGTCGGTCCGCTCGAATCGCAGCACGCGCGCCCGCTCGGCGTCGTTCTGCACCGGCGTCCGCCCCTTCGTCAGCGCCGAGTGGAGGTAGATCGCGTGCGGCATCACGGTCGCGCCGACGATCCCGACGGCGAGGTAGACCGAGCCCGAGCCGGCGAGATGCGGGACGAGACCGTGCGCGGCGCCGCTCGCCGAGGGCCCGATCTTCACCGTCTCGTAGAGGAAGCCGACCAGGATCAGCCCGAGCAGCCCGAAGATCGCGAGCTCGAAGCGTCGGAAACCGTGCCGCTGCAGCTCGAGGAGCGCGAAGGCGATCGCGCCCGTGATGAAGCCGGCGGCGAGCATCGGCACGCCGAAGAGGAGGTTGAGGCCGAGCGCCGCGCCGAGGAACTCCGCGACGTCCGTCGCCATCGCCATCGTCTCGGCCTGGATCCAGAGGCCCCACGCGACCGGGCGCGGGTAGTGGTCGCGGCACAGCTCCGGCAGGTTGCGGTCGGTGACGATGCCGAGCTTCGCCGAGAGGTACTGGATGAGCATCGCCATGAGGTTCGCGGCGAGCACCACCCAGAGCAGGAGATAGCCGTAGCGGGCGCCGCCCTGGATGTTCGTCGCGAAGTTGCCCGGGTCGACGTAGGCGATCGCAGCGACGAAGGCCGGGCCGAGCATCGCGAGCGTCGCCCGCGCGCGGCCGCGCGCGAGGATGGCGTCGAGCGGAGTCGCGCCGTGGCGGAAGGCTTCGTAGGCCTCGGAGTCCGTCAGCCCACCTCGTCCCGCTGAACGCGCATCGCGCGTGCGAGCACCGCGCCGAGCGCATGCGTCTCGCCGCCGACGCGGACGAAGAGAGGGCCGTCGAACGGCTGCCGCTCGACGAGCTCGAGCTGCGTGCCGGGGACGATCCCGCGCTCGCCGAGGAAGCGCAGCATCTCGGGGTCGGAGTCGGAGATGCGGACGAACGTCGCGCTCTCGCCCGGCTCGAGCTCCGCCAGCGCGGGCGCGGGCGCCTCGGCGAGCTTCAGCTCACGGCTCGGGATCGGGTCGCCGTGCGGGTCGACCGTGGGATTGCCGAGCTTCGCGGCGATCAGCTCCTCGAGCTCCTCCGAGAGCGCGTGCTCGAGCACCTCGGCTTCGTCGTGCACTTCGTCCCATGCCATCCCGAGGTTCTCGACGAGGAACAGCTCGAGCAGCCGGTGGTGGCGGAGCACCTCGAGCGCAACGCGGCGGCCACGCTCGGTGAGGCGGACGCCGCGGTAGCGCTCGTGCTCGACGAGGCCGAGCTCGGAGAGCTTCCGGAGCATCCCCGAGACCGAAGCGGGGCGGACCTCGAGGAGAGCGGCGAGCTCGTTCGTCGAGGCGGAGCCGTCGCGGGCCTCGAGCGTGTAGATCGCCTTCGCATAGTCCTGGACGGCGACCGTCAGATCCCCAGGTTGAGCCATGCCTAAATTATAGATTAGGCAACGTCCGAGAACGAGCGCGGCATGATGCGCAGATGCACGAGCACGCGCACCAACACGGCGGCGACGACAGCCGCCGCCTCACCGTCGCACTCGCGCTGATCGTCGCCTTCATGGCCGGCGAGGTCGTGGCGGGGATCCTCGCGCACTCGCTCGCGCTTCTCTCCGACGCGGCCCACATGCTCACCGACGCGGGGGCGATCGGCCTCTCGCTCGTGGTGCTGCGGCTCGCGGCGCGCCCCGCGGCGGGCAACAGGACGTTCGGGTTGCGGCGGACGGAGATCCTCTCCGCGCAGGCGAACGGCGGGTCCTTGCTCGTCCTCGCCGGGCTGATCGTGTACGGCGCGATCCGGCGGCTCGTCACCTCGCCGCATCCGACCGGCGCGGTCGTGCTCGGAGTGGCGCTCGCCGGCATCGCCGTCAACCTCCTCGCCGTTCAGCAGCTCCACGGAGCGAGCCGGCGCTCGCTCAACGTCGAAGGGAGCTTCCAGCACCTCCTCACGGATCTGTTCGCGTTCATCGCCACGGCCGTCGCGGGCGCGGTGATCCTCGTGGGCGGGCCGGTGCGGGCCGACGCGGTCGCGGCGCTGCTCGTCGCGGCACTCATGCTCCGCGCCGCGTGGGGGCTGCTGCGCGACTCCGGCCGGATGCTGCTCGACATCGCGCCGGAGGGACTCCCCGTCGACGCGATCGGCAACGCAATGGCCGCTCTGCCGCGCGTCGTCGAGGTGCACGACCTCCACGTCTGGGAGGTCACCTCCGGCTTCCCGTCGCTCTCGGCGCACGTGCTCGTCGAGCCTGGGGCCGACTGCCACGGCATCCGCCGCGAGCTCGAGTCGCTTCTGAACGAGCGCTTCTCGCTCGAGCACACGACGTTGCAGGTCGAGCACGCGCCTGCGAGGCTCGTCCAGATCCGCTAGTCGACCGGGACGAGGGCGCTTCCCAGCGCCTCATCATCACGGCGCCAGAGGAGGCTGCTCCAGGGGCTCGGAATCTGAACCGAGCGCCTGTTAGCCGCCGCCGCTGCCGCCACCGCCCCTTCCATCCTCGCGTGCGCAGCAGCGTTGCTCAGCTGTACCGCGTGGCGGAGGGTGGCCGAGTAGAGCCGTCAGTGCAACCAAGGCTCCAGCTCTGCTTCCAGCTCGCGACAGCCGCGCGGCGCGACGATCCGGCGTTGCAGCTTGCGATGCTCGACGATGCAGATCGCCGGCACCTCGTCGATATGGAACTTCTCCGTGAGATCCGGCCGCTGCTCGACCGGCACCCGCACGAGCTCGAACGTCTCGTGGTTGCGCCGCCGCTGCAGCACCTGGGCGATGAAGCCCTCGACGCGCCGGCAGCGGCCCGACTGCGGGGAGTAGAAGAAGATGAGCCGGGGCCGCTCGTGGGGCCGCGCGATCGGCTGGGTCTGCGGGACGCTGGCCACCGGAGGTCTTCTTCCCGCTTGCCGCCGTTCTTACGCGCGCTCGGCCGAGACGAGGAGGATCGCGCCGTCCGGCTCCTCAGCCTCGGGCCGGTTGCGGAGGGGCGCAAACGCGATTCGGACGTGCACGGGCTTGCCGCGCCGGTCGTGGCCGTCGACCTCGAGGATGTCTGCGTCCGCGCCGGCAAGGACGTGGCGGATCGGGTCGCGCAGCCGCTGCACCGGGATGCCGATGTCGAGGTTGAGGAGGTGCTCTCCCTCCACCTCGTCGTCGCGGAGACCCCAGAGGTCCGTGGCCCGGCGGCTCCAGGCAACCACATGGAAGCCGCGGTCGACGACGACGACGCCCTGGTGGATGCTCGAGAGGACGGAGAGCTCCTCGTTCGTCGTCTCGAGCTCTTCGTTCGTCGACTGGAGCGTCCGCGGCTCCTCGCCTCCCTTCTGCCAGACGATGTCGGTGCGCGCAACCGCGTGCCGGTCACCCCGCACCTCGTCGATGAGCGAGCGCAGCTCGAGCGGGATACGAAAGCTCGAGATCCTGCAACGCGCGGCCGACGTCGCGGTGGCGGAGCGAGAACAGCGTCCGCGCCGCTCGACGGGCTCGGCCAAGGGCAGGCGTGGCAGGCGGAAGCTGAGGTCGGCGGCGCCGTCCTTGACGAAGATGCGCCGCTTCAGGTCGTAGGGGACGAAGAAGTTCCGCCCGCTCTGCAGCGCCTCCGCCTTGCCGACGACGAGGGCCGCAGCCTGCTCGTCCATCGAAGCGTTGTCTCCGTCGGCGGCGCTCCGAAACTGGCAGTACGTTCCCGGTGTGGAAACGACTCCTCGCCGGCTGACGTTCGGCGCGCACGCCGGCGAGTACGAGCGGGCGCGTCCCGAGTGGCCGCGCGAGGTCGCGCGCTGGCTCGTTCCCGACGATGCGCGGCTCGTCGTCGAGCTCGGCGCCGGCACGGGGAAGCTGACGCGAGCCGTTGCGGCGCTCGGCGTCCGCGTCGTCGCCGTCGAGCCGGATCCGCGGATGCTCGCGGTGCTGCGCGCGGGCGGGGTCGAGGGAGTCGAAGGCTCGGCCGAGGAAATCCCGGTCGGCGATGGTGAGGCGCATGCCGTCGTGGCCGGCTCCGCCATGCACTGGTTCGACCTCCAGCGGGCCTTGCCGGAGTTTCACCGCGTCCTCCGTCCCGGCGGCCGTCTCGCGTTCGGCTGGAACCACCGCGACTGGCGGAATCCGACGATCGCGCAGATGAGCGAGTCGATCTACAAGCCGCAGGGCCGCTCGGGTGGGCCGCGATGGCGCAGCCGCGACTGGCCGCGGGAGATCACCGCGAACGGCCTTTTCGGGGACGTCGAGGAGGACTTGTTCGATCACGTCCACGAGCTGCCGCGCGCGGCGCTCCACGACCACCTGATGTCCTACTCCGGCGTGGCCCGCCTGCCGGACGACGTGCGCGAACGCGTCTATGCCGAGATTGCGGCGATCCTGGGCGCGGACGCCGCGATGGGGGACGGGGAGACGCTCCGGCTTCCGTTTCTCGTCCACGCTTTCCGCACGACAAGAATCTAGAGCGGAACCAAGCGCGTTCCGGTCGCCTTGAAGGTCGCGTACGCGACGCCGCCGCCGGCGAGCTCGAGGCGAGCCGCCGAGGCGGCCGTCACCTCCGCCGTCACCGGCCCGACGCGCACGCGGACGCGGTTCGCGAACTCGACGAGCGAGCCGATCTCGCCGCGCACGACGTTGAGCGCCGAGTCGGCGTCGGGCGTGTGCTCCCGCGCCACGGCCACCTCCCACGGATAGACGACGACACCGACCTCGCCCTCCGCCTCGTCGACGGAGAAGACCTGATCGCCGCCCTCGAGACGCACCTTGGTCAAGCCGCGCTCGCCGCGGTGCGCGCGCCCGCGCAGGAGATTGGCGCCGGTGAAGGAGGCGACGAAGGCGTCGCGCGGGCGGGCGACGAGCTCGGCCGGCGGCCCGAGCTGGCGCAGCTTCCCGTCGACGAGCACGCCGACCTCATCGGCGAGCGCGGCGGCGTCCTCGTAGTCGTGCGTGACGAGCAGCGTCGGCAGCCCGAGCCCACGCAACAGCTCGGCGAGCTCGTGGCGCACCTCCGTTTTCGTATGCGCGTCGAGCGCCGCGAGCGGCTCGTCGAGGAGGAGGACTGCCGGATCGCGCGCTAGCGCTCGCGCGAGCGCCACCCGCTGGCGCTCGCCGCCCGACAGCTCGCGCGGGTGGGCCACGGCGAGGTGCGCGATCCGGAAGCGCTCGAGTAGCTCCTCCATCGGGCGCCGGGCCGCATAGGCGACGTTCGCCCGAACGCTGAGATGTGGGAAGAGGGCGTAGTCCTGGAAGACGAAGCCGACGCTGCGCGCCTCCGGCGGCAGCTCGTCCCACGGCTCGCCGTCGAGCGAGACACCGCCGTGCGACGGTTGGACGAGTCCGGCGATGACGCGCAGCACCGATGTCTTGCCGGCCCCGGAAGGGCCGACGAGCGCGACCGTGCGCTCGACGTCGAGGGCGACGTCTAGCTCGAAGTCGCGAAGCGGAAGGCGGAAGTCGAGGAGGAGGCGAGCCATTTCAGAGTGACGAGGAGGACGGCGCTGACGAGCACGAGCAAGCCGCCGAGCGCGAGCGCGAGGTGGAAGTCTTGGTCGAACTCCTGATAGACAGCGAGCGGCAGCGTCTGCGTGACGCCCTTCAAGCTGCCGGCGAACATGATCGTCGCGCCGAACTCGCCGAGCCCGCGCGCGAAGGCCAGCGCCTCGCCGGCGCCGAGGCCGCCGCGAGCGAGTGGGAGGACGACCCGGAAGAACGTCTTCGCTCGGCCCGCCCCGAGCGTGCGCGACACAGCGACGAGGTCGGCATCGACTCCCTCGAAGGCCGCGATCGCCTGACGCACGTAGAGCGGCCCCGCCACGAAGGCGACCGCCAGCACGACGGCCCCTTGCGTAAACGGCAATCCCGTATGGAGCAGCCCGGCGCGGCCGAACGCCGCCAGCAAGCCGATCCCGGCGACGGCCGGAGGAAGGACGATCGGCAGCTCGACGAGCGTGATGAGGAGCGAGCGGCCGCGGAACCGGTGCGTCGCGAGCATCCACGCCGCGGGCGTTCCCAGCACAAGGACGAGAGCCTGCGCGACGATCGTCGTCCGGAGGCTCACGACGAGCGCGTCGGTGACGACCGAGCTCGACAGCTCGTGCGCGAGCGCGCTCCAGGAGAGCCGGGCGAAGATGGCGACGATCGGAAGCGCGAGGAACGCGAGCGCCGCGAGAGTCGCGACCAGGACGGCGGCGCGCCGGGTCACCGCCGGCCGAGGAAGCCCGCCGCGCGCAGCAACCGCTGGCCGCGTGACCCGAGCAGCGAGGCGACGAACGCCCGCGCGGCGACGGGATGAGTGGTCGACCGCACGACCGCGGCCGCGTACCGGACGATCGGCTGCGCGCTGCGCGGGATCCCGATCGTCGTCACCTTGCCGCTGACGCTTTGAGCGTCGGTCTTGTAGACGAAGCCGGCGTCGGCCTCCCCGAGCGCGACCTTGGTGAGCACCTCGCGCACGTCGGTCTCCTGGCTCACAGCCTTGCGGACGAGCCTGGCGAGCCCGAGCTTCGCAAGCACCGTCCGCGTGTAGTCCCCGACGGGAACGCCGGCGGCGCCGATCACGAGCTTGATCTTTGGCTTGGTCAAGTCGCCGACCCGATCGATGCCGGCCGGGTTCGCCTTCGGGACGATGAGGACGAGCTCGTTGCGCGTGAACACGACCGGCTTCTCGACGAGCCTCTGCCGGTAGAGATGCTCCGGAAGCTTTGTATCCGCCGAGGCGAAGACGTCAGCCGGAGCGCCCTGCCGGACCTGCGCGGCGAGGTCGTTCGAGCCGCCGAACGAGTAGCGATCGTGCGGATCGAGCCGCGGGAAGACATTCGTGAGCGACGCAGCGGCGAAGATCGTCAGCTGCGGCGAGGACGAGCCGTCCGCGAACGTCACACCGGCAAGGGCGACTGCCGCGAGCGCCAGCGCCGCGCCGCCGAGCACGACGGTCTTCCCCCTCACGACTCGATCATCACCGAGGTGGATTTGACGACGGCCGTCGCGGCCATGCCCGGCTTGAGGCCGAGCTCTTCGACGGCGTCCCGCGTCACGACTGCGACGACGCGCGCGGGCTCGGTCACCGTCAGCTCCACCTGCGCGAGGAGACCCTCGATGCGGACGTCGGTGATCGTGCCGCGGAAGCGGTTGCGCGCGCTCATCTGGTGCGCGCCGCTGTCCCCGCGCAGGCGCTCGATCTCGTCGAGTGGGACGAGGCGCCGGTTCGAGGAGTCGCGCTTCGTCTTGATCCGCCCCTCGCGATCCCAGCGCCGCAGCGTGTCGACGCTGATCCCGAGCTCGCGCGCCGCCTCCGTCGCCGTGTAGTTCTGCTTCGCCACGGCAGCGATTCTACATAGGTAATGCCTAGGCGTGAGGATTGCGGATGCCGACCGCTCCGATCAAGCCGCCGCAGACGAGCAGGATGCCGACCCCGATCATCGCGTGGTGGAAGCCGCGTTCGCTCAGGTGGTCGCCGCCGCCCGCCGCCACGATCCCGAGCACCGCCACGGCGAGGAGCCCGGCGATCCGCGCGACGGCGTTGTTGACGCCCGACGCGACGCCCGCGTCGCCGGCGGTGGCGTCGGAGAGCACCGTCGTCGTCAGCGGCGCGACGGTGAGCGAGAGGCCAACCGAGAACGCGAGCAGCGCGGGGAGGAGATCGACCCAGTAGTCGACATGAACGGGCAACCGCCCGTAGGCGAGCACCGCGACGCCGGCGAGCAGCGGGCCGATCGTCATGAACAGCCGCGGCCCGTATTGCATCGACAGCTTCCCCGTACGCGGCGAGAGGAAGAACATGACGATCGTCATCGGCAGCAGCGCGACCCCCGCGCCGAGGGCGGAGTAGCCCGTGAACTCGCGCAGGAAGAGCGTCAGGAAGACGCTCAGCCCCGACAGCGCGCCGTAGACCGCCAGCGTCTCCACGTTCGTAACGGAGAAGTTCCGCAACCGGAAGAGGTGGAGCGGCAGCATCGGCATCGACGTCCGCAGCTCGTAGACGACGAAGCCGACGAGAAGCGCCGCGCCGCCCGCCAGGCCGCCGGCGATGAGCGGATCTCCCCAGCCGAGCCGAGGCTGCTCGATGAAGGCCGCGACGAGCAGGCCCAGCCCCGCGACGCAGAGCAGCGCGCCCGGGAAGTCGACGCGAAGGTCGGTGCGGCGCGATTGTTTCCAGCCGCCGAGCCGCAGGACGAGCGCCAGGGTGACGAGCGCAACCGGGATGTTGATGAGGAAGATCGCCCGCCAGCTCGTGGCGTCGACGAGCCAGCCGCCGATCGTCGGGCCGATCACGAACGAGATCCCGCTCCACGCCGTCCATTGCCCGATCGCCGCGCCGCGCGCCGCCCCCGAGAAGTTCGCGGTCAGAACGGCGAGCGAGGCGGGAGTCAGGAGCGCACCGGCGACGCCCTGGACACCGCGGAAGACGATCAGCGTCGGCGCGTCCGGCGCGACGGCGCAGAGCACCGAGGCGAGGCCAAAGCTTGCGACGCCGATCGCGAAGACGCGCAGCTCGCCGAAGATGTCGCCGAGCGAGCCGCCGACGAGGATCAGCGCGCCGAGCGTGAGCAGGTAGGCGTCGACGATCCACTGCTGCGCGGCGAGCCCGCCGCCGAGGTCTGCCTGGATGTTCGGCAGGGCGATGTTGACGACGGAACCGTCGATGAAGGCCATCGACGAGCCGAGGATGCTGGCCACGAGCGTCCACCGCAGCACCGAGGCGGAGAGCGGAGGAGCGGCGTCGCTCACGGCAGACATTTACACGATCCTAAAGACCTGCCCTGGCGCAGCGCCCGCCGCGGATGCGACCATGTCGCCAGGTGGACGTCCACATGCCCGGCTCTGCAGGGGAGCCCGAGGCTCCGCGCCGTATCGGCCGGGGCGTCTTCCTAGCCACGGTCGCGGGCGGGCTCTCCTCGCTCTGGTGGGGGAAGGCCGTGTGGGGCCACGTCTCGAACGCGCTCGGCGGCGTCGAGTCGGCGATTCCGCTCCTCCCGTCGCAGGGCTGGCGGATTTACACGGTCGCCGCGACGATGCCCGTCTTCGAGCCGGCGACGTGGCGGTTGCGGATCGGCGGGCTCGTCGCGAGCCCGCAGGAGCTGAGCTACGACCAGCTGCGATCGCTGCCGCAGGCATCGCAGGTCTCCGTCTTCCACTGCGTCACCGGCTGGACGGTGAACGGCGTCCACTGGCGCGGTGTTCGCTTCAACGACCTGCTCGCGCAGGCGAAGCCGCTGCCTGGCGCGCACGCGCTCGAGTTCGTCTCGGCCGAGCAGCCGTACGTCGACTACCTCACGCTCGACCAGGCGATGCTGCCCGACGCGATGCTCGCCTGGGAGATGGACGGCAAGCCGCTCCTGCAGGAGCACGGCGCGCCGGTACGGGTCGTGATCCCCGACATGTACGGCTACAAGAACGTCAAATGGGTGAAGGAGATCAACCTCGTGCCGCGCCCCGCGATCGGCTACTGGGAGCAGTACGGCTACGACAAGGACGCCTGGGTCGGCGGAAAGAGCCACGTGCCGACCGGCTCCGGCGGCTCGAATCTGCTCCTGCGCGTCACGCCGTGAGGGCCGTCCGCGCCGGCTACGTTCGCCGCTTCTCGCGCACCGAGCGGACGCTCCACTGGGTGAACGCGCTCGGCTTCTTCCTCCTGCTCGCAACCGGGCTGATCCTCTATCTGCCGTCGCTCTCCGCCGACGTCGGGAGAAGGCCACTCATCAAGGACGTCCACTTCTGGGGCGGGATCGGCTGGGTCGGGGCGCTGATCCTCGTGGCGGTGCTCGGCGACCGGCGCGGCGTGCTGCGCCTGGCACGCGAGCTCGACACGTTCGAGCCGGAGGACGTCAACTGGCTGACCCGTCGCCGGCCGCGCGAGCAGGCTCGCTTCAACGCCGGCCAGAAGCTCAACGCCGCCCTCACCGCGGCCTTCCTGATCCTCTTCCTCGTCTCCGGCCTGCTCTTGTGGGAGGGGGAGCAGGACACGCGCTTCCGCTTCGCGAGCACGGTGGTCCTCCACGACGGGCTGCTCTACGCGTCGCTCGCGCTGCTGCTCGGCCACCTCTACCTCGCGCTGATCCATCCCGCCACACGGCACGCGTTGCGCGGGATCACGCTCGGCACGGTGCGCGAGGACTGGGCGCGCCGCCACCACGCCCGTTGGGACACGCGCGGCGAGCGGAACTGAGGCTCCGCCCGCCGCTGCGCGAGCAGCGCTCCTGGCCTAGGAGACGGACTTCGGCTGGATGCCGAGCGTCACCTTGAGGTGCTTGGTCGCGCCCTTGCGCGTGATGGTGACCGTCACTTTCTCGCCCGGGTGGGAGCCGGTCACGGCCGCGGTGAGCGCGTCGGCGTTGGGGATGCTCTTGCCGTTGAAGCCGGTGATGACGTCGCCGACCTTCAGTCCCGCTGCCGCTGCCGGCGCGCCGGAGATGACCTTGCCGATCTTCGCGCCGCCGCCGGGGTTGCTGCCGATCAGGACTCCCAAATAGGCGTGCTTGACGGTGCCGCCGGCGATGAGCGTGCGGGCGGTGGTCTTCGCGTCGTTGATCGGCACCGCGAAGCCGACGCCGGCGTTGTCGTTCGTGTCGCTCTCGATCTGATCGTTGATCCCGATCACCGAGTTCGTGGCGACGTCGATCAGCGGGCCGCCGGAGTTGCCGTGGTTGATCGCGGCGTCGGTCTGGATGGCGCCGGAGATCGAGAAGTTGTTCGGGGCGGTGATCGTCCGGTTGATGGCGCTGACGATCCCCGCCGTCATCGTCTCGGAGAGGCCGAACGGGCTGCCGATCGCCGCGACCTCCTGGCCGGGCTGCACGGCGGAGGAGTCGCCGAGCGTCAGCGGATGGAGCTTCGCCGCGGGGACGTCGACGTGGATGACGCCCGTGTCCGTCGACTTGTCGGTGCCGACGAGGGTCGCTGTCGCGGTCGAGCCGTCCTGGAACTGCACCTTGATCGACGAGGCGTTGTCGACGACGTGCTCGGCGGTGAGGATGTCGCCCTTCGTGTCGATGACGAAGCCCGTTCCCTCCGCCTGCTGCTTCGGTTGCTGCTGCTGCTGCTGCGGCTGCGGGATCCCGAACGGATTGAAGCCGCCCTGGGAGGAGCTGCTGCCAGGCGTCGAGGTCACGGTGATGTCCACCACTCCCGGCGCATCCGCCTGGTAGACCTGAGCCAGCGAGTCGGTGCTCGAGGTCGACGACGCTTGCTGCGCCGGCACGACGACCTTCGGGTTGGGCGGCGCCGACGGGGTGTGGTTGCTGAGCGTGTACGCGGCGAGGCCGGCGCCGGCGCCGACCAGCGCCGCGACGGCGAGAGGCAGGAAGCGGCGCGGTGCGAAACGGGGGTTCATCAGTTCGGTCTCCTTGGCATTTTGTCGCTCCCAGAGTGCCCGTTTCACCTAGGACCAGCGTGAGAGGGCTGTGAGCATCCTCTAAGAACGGACCCGGCTCAAGCCCCTTCGGGGGGATGCCGATGCTGGATCTGGATGGACGATCGCGACGCAGCCGTCTTTCATCGCTATGCCGAGTACCTCTGGCGACGCGCCGGGGGAATCGTCCTGTGCTGGACGATCGCCGGAGCCTTCGTCGGCACCGTGCTCGGTTCGGTGATGTTCACGTCGTGGGCGAACTGGCCCGTGCATCACCGGCAGGTCTATCTCGTCGTGCTGCTCGGCGCAGTGGCAGGCTGCGTTCTCGGCCGCTCGCTCGGCGTGACGCGGGCGATGGGCCTGCGGCTGCAGGCCGAGCTCGCGCAGCACCAGCTGCAGTTCGAGCGCTCGACGCTCGCGCGTGCCGCGGAGGCCGCGGAGCAGAAGGCACCGCTGCCCGCCCCGCCGCCATACGTTCCGGTCGGCGTGCCGCCTGTTTCCATCGCGCCGCCCGTGGAGTCCACGGCCGAGGCGTACGGCTGGGCTGCGTTCGAGCCCACCGGGCCCGTCTGAGCAAGCAAGCCGGCGTAGCAGCATTCCCTTCGCTCTGCGATCCTGTGGACGTGCTCGCCGCGCCTCCGCCACGTCCCACGCAGTTCCTGCGGGCGGACGCGCGCAACCACACGGCGACCGTGACGCTGATCGCCTCGTACGACGGCGCCAACAGCGGCTTCAACTTCGACGGCTATTCACGCGAGCTGATGTGGACGGTGCCGCGCGGCTGGAAGGTGCGCGTCATCTGCAAGAACCGTGGCCCGCTTCGCCACTCGTGCGCCGTCGTCTCGGGCTCGATCTCGACGAAGCCGGCGTTCAGGGGCGCGTCGATCCCGCATCCGACGAGCGGCCTCGCGCCGGGCAAGACCGCGACGTTCTCGTTCCGCGCGACGAAGGTCGGCGTCTATCGCTTCGCCTGCCTGGTCAGCGGTCACGAGGACGCCCGAATGTGGGACGTGCTCAAAGTCGCCCGCCGCGGCAAGCCGTCGGTCGTCAACCTCCAGAGCTAGCGAGCGAGTCCTGCGGACTCGCTCGCTGAGTTGAAGGAACTCCGCGCGCCCGAAGCGCGGTTCCGGCGCGCTCCGTGCTGAGAGCTAATTGGGTCTGACGGGGGTGCGAGTCGTTCTTCTGCCGCCGTTACGTCATGAGGGTTCGAGTCCTTGAACCAGAGCGCGGCCGGACTGCGTTCGCGTCGGCCTTTGCCGCGCGCGAGCGCACCGGGTAGCCCTCCCGTCCAGAGCATCGAAAGCAAGAAACAGCACGGAGCGGGACGGAACCACGCTTCCGGCCCGCGCAGTACCTTCACCAGCGAGCGAGAGCAAAGCTCTCGCGAGCTAGCTAGGTGTCGCGGCGCCGGAGGATCACAACCCACCAGGCGAGGACGGCGAGCAAAAGCCCGACCGGCATGACCAGCGAGAGGATCGAGCCGGCGAGGAAGTCGGAAGCGATCAGGTCCATGAGAGCTCCTCGGGTCGGGGCTCGGGCACGGTTGGCTCGAGCCAGCGGTAGAAGGCGACGATTGCGGCGACGAGGTAGACGAGCGACCCCGGCACCCACATGATCCCGGCGGCGAGCGCCTGGTCACCTGACGCCGAAAGTCCGAAGGCGCGATGGTGGAGCGACGCGTAGACCGGATAGAGCGGGTGGTGGGCGTAGGCGAGCACGATCGCGAGGATCCAGCCCGGCACGGCCGCGGCGACGAACCAGCCGCAGCGGCGCAGGTGGTCGAGGCGTGAACGGATGGGCGGCGCATCGAGGAGCGGTCCCCAGAAGAGGAGAGCTGCACCGAGGAAGCACGCGTGCTCGAGTAGGTGGACGCCTTCATTCCTGACGGCAGCGCCGTAGAGGTAGGGGAGATGCCAGGCGACGAGCGCCGCTGTGAGAGCGGCGACGGCGACCGGGGGCCGGGTCAGCGTCCGCGCGGCGAGCCGCAGCGGCGCCGACCAGTGTCCGAGGGCGAGCCCGCGTGCGGCGGCGCGGCGCGCGGCGGCCGGGAACGGCATCCACATCCGCGGCCACGGCCGGCCGAGCACGAGCAGAGGCGGCACCACGGTGAGGAGAAACACATGCTGGGTCATGTGCAAGGCGAACGACGTGTCCGCCCAATTGTCGAACGGCGGCTCGAGCACCACGAACAGTGTCGCGATGCCGAGGTAGAAGCAGGCCTCGCGAATCCAGCGACGTCGCCCGCGCCCGCCCAAGGCGTAGAGCGCTGTCGCCGCGACGCAGAAGACCAGCGCCGGGACGGACACCTAGGCGACCAGGTAGAGGACGACCCAGGCGAGGACTGCGATCCCGCCGAGGAACGTCCAGAAGAAGCTGAGTGCGCCGAGTTCTGACGTGTTGAGCGCCAGCGGATCTGCGATGTCGTGGGCCGTCCGGTGCGGATCGCCGGAGGCGTGTCCCGGCGGCACGTCGACGGCGGCATGCAGATGCTTCCGGTAGCGCCACGAGGTCGCAAGAACCGTCTCGAGCCAGAAGAGCGTTCCCAGCACCCAAACGGACAGGAAGGCCGTCCAGCCGACGTAGACGCTCGCGAACGCGCCGCCCGTAGGGCCGAGGCTCTGCTGCGTCCAGGTGACGACCTGGAGCACGAGTCCGGCGAAGCCGAGCAGGAACGCAGCGAAACCCTTCAGCCGCCACTGTGCGGGCCGCTCGGAGCGCTGGTCGACGGCGCCGAGCCGCACGAGCACCACGCTGGCGACCCAGCACGCGACCGTCGCCGTCCCCCAGCCGAGCGAGGTGTCGACTCCGTGGGGCTTCCAGTTCCCGGGGGTGTCGATCGAGCGGAGGTAGAAGAAGGCGAAGAGGAACGCGAGGAAGAAGAACGCCGTCGCGCCCGCGAGCAGGTAGCCGGCCGAGACGAGGTTCCGCGCGAGCAGCTCCGGCGGCTCCCCTTCGAGGACCTCGTAGCCCGCGTTCTCGCCTGCCAGCTCTGCGCTCACGTCACTCCTTCCCTGCCGCGGCGCCGGCCGGGACCACCCAGTGCGGTGCGGGGCCTTCGCCGTAGCCGTACGGGTCGCTCGTGAAGACCGGCGTGCGGTCGAAGTTGTGCACGGGCACCGGCGACGGCAGCTGGAACTCGATCGAGCGCGACGCCCACGGGTTCGCGGCGGCAGGCACCTTCTTGAACGCGAGCGACCAGACGACGTTGAACAGGAAGACCAGCATCGAAAGCCCGAGGAGGTAGGCCGAGACCGAGACCCAGTCGTTGAGGAACTGGAGGTTGTGCGCGTACGTGACGGCACGGCGCGGCTGATCGAGGAAGCCGATCGCGAAGAGCGGCGCGAACGTCGAGTTGAAGAAGATGAACATCGTCCAGAAGTGGATCTTCCCCAGCCGCTCGTTGAGCTGCCAACCGGTCATCTTCGGCAGCCAGTAGTAGGTCGCGGCGAAGAACGTGAAGACGAGCCCGCCCATGATCGTGTAATGGAAGTGGGCCATCGAGAAGAAGCTGCCGTGCGTCGTCACGTCGCTCGGCACGTCGGAGAGGAAGACGCCCGAGAGGCCGCCGAGCAGGAAGTTGAAGAACCAGGCGAGGCAGAACAGCATCGGCACGGTGAGGCGGAGGCTGCCGCGCCAGATGGTCATCATCCCGCAGATGAACGTGAAGCCGGTCGGGATCGAGATCAGCTCGGTCGAGAGCATGTAGAAGGGACGCAGGTCGCCGTTGATCCCGCTCATGAACAGGTGGTGCTGCCACACCATCCAGGAGAGGAGCGTGACGCCGAGCAGCCCGGCGACGGCGAGCCGGTAGCCCCAGAGCGGCTTGCGCGAGAAGACGGGCAAGAGCTCGAGCACGATCGCGAAGCCGGGCAGGGCGAGGATGTACACCTCCGGGTGGCCGAAGACCCAGAAGAGGTTCTCGTAGAGGTAGTTCGAGCCACCACCTCCCGCCACGAAGAACGTCGTCTGGATCGCCCGGTCGAATCCGGCCATCGCGAGCACGGCGACGAGCACCGGGGCGGCGAGCACCATGAGCGACGCGGTCGAGATGACGCCCCAGACGAAGATCGGCAGCCGCGTCCACGTCAGGCCGGGCGCCCGCATCGTCACGACCGTCGCGATCATGTTCAGGCCGAGGAGCGTCATCGAGATCCCGACGAGCGCGAAGAAGAGGATGTAGCAGTCCATCCCCGCGTTGGCCTCGATGTTGAGCGGCGCGTAGCCCGTCCAGCCGGTCGGGAAGCCGCCGAAGAAGATCGAGGTCTCGAGGATCGCGCCGGCCGACATCAGCAGCCAGAACGTGAGCGCCTCGATGCGCGGGAAGGCCATTCGCCGCGCGCCGATCAGGATCGGAACGAGGTAGTTCGCGAACGGGCCGAGGATCCCGCTCGACATCATCCCCATCATCATCGAGCCGTGGATGCCGACGATGGTCAGGTACGTGCCGGCCGGGAAGACCTGGTGATCGGGCCGCAGCAGCTCGGTGCGGATGAGCATCGCGTTCAGGCCGCCGACGAAGAAGAACAGCCCGATTCCCCAGAAATACTGGATGCCGACCACCTTGTGGTCGGTGCAGAGGCTGAAGTAGCGCGACCAGCCCTGCTCCTCTTTCTCGCGCAGAGACGGTGGGTAGCCGCGAAGTCGGGCGAGCGGATAGTTGAGGAAGCCGAGGCCGACGAGGAACCCGACCACGCCGCCGATGTAGGCCATGAAGACCGAGAGCTCGTTGTAGTCGACCGCGGTGATCCACTCGAGGCTGCCGCTGGTGCCGAGCGCGTGTGCGCCGAACCAGCCGGCGTACCAGCCACCGATGCCGAGCACGATCCCGGTCAGCAGGTTGAACCCGATCAGCCGGCGGGCTATCGCCATCTCAGCCTCCTCTCCGCAGCGGCGACGGGAGGTACTGCTTGCGGAAGCCGGGCAGGTACTTCGCGTTCGGCTGATAGAGCGCCTGCTGGGCCGAGACCCACGCGTGGAACTGGCTAGGCGAGACGACGCGGCCCGTGTCGTACATGTAGCCGTGCCACAGCCCGCACAGCTCCGCGCAGCGCACGTGGAAAACGCCCGGGTCGGCCGTCTTGACGAAGGCGACGTTGTCGACACGCGGGTTCGCGTCGGCCTTGACGCCGAGCTCGTAGGCCCAGAACGAGTGGATGACGTCGAGCGAGGTGACGTGGAGGACGACGTCTGTCTTCTCCGGCAGCACGAGTTGGTGCGTCTCGAAGCCGCCGAAGCCCGGGTAGCGGTACGTGAACTCCCACTGCTGGGCGATGACCTGAACCGCGATCTTCGGGCCGGACGGCACGGCCACCGGGGACGGGCCCTGGCCGCCGCCGGCGCCGTTCTGGAACAGCTCGTACGAGCCGAAGCCGGCAAGGAAGATGACGGTCACGCTCGTGATCGCGATCCAGGCGATCTGGATGCCGGCGTGGCGGCGCAGCGGCGGGCCGTCGACGACGGCTGCGCCGCGCGGCGCGCGGAAGGTGACGAGTGCGTAGATGAAGTAGACGGCGATGAGGCAGACGATCGGAGTGCTGATGCCCATCAGCACCGTGTTGTCGAAGACTTGCTCTGTCCCCTGTGTGCTCGCGTTGCCCGGCGGCAGGATCGGCCCGACGAAGGCGACGACGAGCGGCGTCGCGATGATGCTGACGAGGAGCCAGAGGCCGATGACTCGGCGACCGTGGTCGCGGCGATCCTGGGGCGGGGCTGCTACGGGCTCGGCTGCCATTACGCCCTGACGTTGAGGAAGCCGTCCATGTAGCCGATCGTCTGCATCGGCCCGCCCCAGCCGTCGATCCACCCCGCTGCGCAGGGCACGAAGCACTGCCAGCGGTAGTGGCCCGGCGTCGTCGTGTGGAACGTGAACTGGATCGTGTTGTGCGCGTTGCTGATCGGGCACGGCGCGTAGCCGCACTGGTGCTTGGCGTTGTCCGTGACGCCGAGGATGGCGACGTCGATGCCGAGGTCGGGCACCGCCCAGACGTGCGAAGCCGTCGCGGGGTCGATCGCGCTGACCGGCTTGCCGTTGAGGAGGATCTGGTTCTGGGCCCCGCTCGTGCCGGGCGTGACGCCGATCATCTTCCCGTAGAGCGGATTCCGGAGCCCGCTCTGGCCGTCGAAGTTGTAGATCGTGACGTTGACGGTCGCGTTCGCCGGCAGATCCCAAACCGTCTCGCGCTTCCAGCCTTGCGTCTGCGTGTGGACGAGGTAGGAGACCCAGTCGGGGTTCTGGCTCAGCTTCGGGCCGACCGCGGCGACCGTCTCGATCTTCAGGTCGACGACCGGGTGCCCGTTGACGTAGTGGACGGGAAGGTCGTACGCGGGCGAGCCGGCTTCGTAGGTGAGCGTCCACGCGTATAGGCCGATCAAGACGCCGGCCACGGCGACCGCAACTGCAACGACTAGGAGTTTCCCCCAGGTTCGCATCCCGACTTCGGTTCATATCACACCGCGATGAAACGCGTGGAGCGTCTTCTCAAAGGGACCGCGCGACCACGGCGCCGGCTCTGGGTGAGGGGGAGGGCCGGCGCCGGGGCGCGGATCGGACTTGCTCTAGGCCGCTTCGGCCAGCCTGTCGGTTTCGCCGGCCGCGAGCCTGAGCGTGGTCGTGCGTGGGAGGGTCATGCGGGCATCCTGCCGACCGAGCGTGAGAGCGACCTGAACGGGGAGTGAGAGTTCGCTAAGTGTCGAGGGCGGCCCGGAGCGAGGCGACGTAGTCGCGAAGCGCAGCCGCTCCGTCCTCCGCCGTGAGGACTGCGCGCGAGCCCACGACCACGCCGTCGGCGAGCGCCGCGACGTCGCGGGCCTGCGCGGGGGTCGATATCCCGAACCCGGCGTAGACCGGGACGTCGCTCATGGCCCGCACGCGCTCCACGAGCGGCGGCAGCGCGGGCGAGAGCTCGGCCCGCGCGCCTGTCGTTCCCGTGACGGAGACGAGGTAGAGCCAGCCGTCGGTCGCCGTGGCCGCCAGGCGGATCCGCTCGTCGGTCGAGGTGGGGGCGACGAGCTGGATACGCCGGAGGCCCGGCTGCTCCTCGACCGGGAGGTCGACCAGGATGAAGCTCGACGCGCCACGCTCGCGGGCATCCGCGGCGAAGCGGTCGTAGCCGTAGGCCTCGAGGATCGCGGCGTACGTCATCGGCACGAGCGGCGTCTCGGGCAGAAGCTCGCGCGTGCGCACAAGGACGTCGAGGCAGGCGTGGGTGCGCATTCCGCGCGCGAGCGCGCGCTCGGACGCCCGCCGGATCACCGGCCCTTCGGCGAGCGGGTCGGAGAACGGGAAGCCGAGCTCGATGAGGTCCGCGCCTCCCTCCACGGCGGCGCGCGCAAGCTCCGGCGTCTCCGGCTCCGCCATGAGGTAGATGACGAGCGCTTTCCTCATACCGGCCCCGACCAGCCTTGTAACACAGTGTCACTTGCTGATTCGGTCGCGTAGATGGGGGCGGTAAGTAACACAGTGTTACTTGCGATTTTCGGGTTGTTGATCCGACCCGAGGGCCGCCAGGGCTTCCGCGAGGTCTTTGTCGCCGCGGCCGCTCAGGCCGACGAGGATCAGCTCGCCGTCGAGGTCGCGCGCGCGGGCGAGGGCGTGGGCCGGCTCGAGCGCGGGGACGATCCCTTCGGTGCGCGCGAGATCGCTGAAGGCGGCGAGAGCCTCCTCGTCTGTCGCCACCGCGTACTCGGCGCGGCCGCTGTCTCGGAGGAAGGCGTGCTCGGGGCCGACGCCCGGGTAGTCCAAACCAGCCGAGATCGAGTGCGCGTCCGCGATCTGGCCGTCCTCGTCGGCGAGAACGGACGAGCGTGCGCCGTGCAGGACGGCCGCGCGGCCGGTTCCGAGCGACGCGGCACCCGCGGCCTCGACGCCGATGAGCCGCACGTCCGCGTCCTCGAGGAAGCCGTAGAAGATCCCGATCGCGTTCGAGCCGCCGCCGACACAGGCGACGACCGCCTCGGGCAGGCGTCCTTCCGCAGCGAGGATCTGCTCGCGCGCCTCGTGGCCGATCACGCGCTGCAGCTCGCGCACGATCTCCGGGTACGGCGCCGGGCCGACGCACGAACCGATCAGATAGTGGGTTGTCTCGACGTTTGTGATCCAGTCGCGGATCGCCTCGCTCGTCGCTTCCTTCAGCGTCCGTGTCCCGAAGTCGACCGGCCGCACCTCGGCGCCGAGCAGCCGCATCCGCTCGACGTTGGGCTGCTGGCGGCGCATGTCCTCGGAGCCCATGTAGACGACGCACTCGAGGCCGAAGCGCGCGCAGACGGTCGCGGTCGCGACGCCGTGCTGGCCGGCGCCGGTCTCGGCGACGATCCGCTGCTTGCCGAGCCGGCGCGCGAGCACCGCCTGGCCGAGCGCGTTGTTGAGCTTGTGCGCGCCCGTGTGGAGGAGGTCCTCTCGCTTGAGGTAGATCCGCTTGCCGGGAGCGAAGCGCTCCGCCGGCGTGAGCGGCGTCGGTCGGCCCGCGTACGTCGTCAGGAGCTCGTGCAGCTCAGTGCGGAAGGAATCGTCGTCGCGCGCCTCCCGCCAGCCGCGCTCGAGCTCGTCGAGGGCCGGGATCAGCGTCTCGGGGACGTAGCGGCCGCCGTAGGCGCCGAAGTCGCTCACTGTTCCCGCTCCGGTGCTGGCAGAGCCGCCGCCTCCGCTCGTTCGCAGCCTCCGTCAAGCCTACGGCTGTGTGCCGCCTCGACGTAGGCGCGGACTCTCGCGTGATCCTTGACGCCCGGCTCGCGCTCGAGGGAGGAGGAGGCGTCGACGGCCCAGGGCTGGACGGCCTCGATCGCGTCGCGCACGTTCTCCGGTCCGAGCTTGCCCGCCAGGACGACTCGTCCCGCGGCGTTCGCCGCCTTTCCCCAATGCTCGGGATCCTCGCCCTGCCACGGGAGGTCGAGGACGCGGGCGACCTGCTCGCCGTCGCGGAGGAGGACGGCGTCGCGGCCGCGCACGGTGCCGCCGTCGTCGGGATAGAGCTGGACGAGATCCGCGTCCGTCTCCGCCGGCTCGCCGACCTGGACGGCGACCGAGAGCGCGGTTTCGGGAACGTCGAGAACGGCCGGCGCGCGGCGTGGAGAGCCTTCGGCGAAGACGAAGCCGAGCAGGTCGGCGCCCGCCTCGACCGCGGCGTCGACGTCGTCTTGCCGTGTCAGGCCGCAGACCTTGACGAGTGGACGCGAGATCAGCTCGAGCAGCTTCGCGCCGGGCTCGGGCGCGCGCATGAGCGAGCTGCCGACGAGAACGGCGTCGGCGCCGGCAAGCTCCGCAGCGGCGGCCTGCGCGCGTGTCTGGATCGCGCTCTCGGCGACGATCACGCGATCGCGCGGCGCCCGCGCGACGAGCTCGAGCTGCGCGTTGCGGTCGATCCGGAAGGTGGCGAGATCGCGCGCGTTGACGCCGATCACACGCGCGCCGAGCCGCGTCGCGCGCTCGAGCTCAGCCCCGTCGTGCGCCTCGACGAGCGCGTCCAGCCCGAGCCGCTGCGCCTCTGCCGATAGGGCCGCGGCGGTCGCATCGTCGAGGTCGCGGAGAATGAGCAGCGCCGCATCCGCGCCGGCCTCGCGCAACTCGCGCAGGTGCTCGTCCGTCGAGAAGAAGCCCTTCGCCAGGAGAGGAAGATCTGTGGTCGCCCGCGCCGCGCGCAGGTCGTCGAGGGAGCCGGCGAACTGCTCGTCCACGAGAACCGAGACGGCGCTCGCTCCGGCGGCGTCGTAGGCGGGGACGACGTCCTCGACGCGTGCGTCCGGGCGGATGTCGCCGGCAGACGGCGAGCGTCGCTTGAACTCGGCGACCGCGCCGAGGCCGGGCTGAGAGAGAGCGTCCGCGAATCTCATTCGCGCGAGAACTCCACGAGCTCGTCGAGGCGGCTCAGGGCGGCGCCGGAGTCGATCGCCTTGCGCGCCTGCGCGATCCCTTCGCGTAGATCGGCCGCGTGGCCGGCGGCGGCGATCCCGCCCGCGGCGTTGAGGATCACGGCGGAGCGGTGGCCGCCATCCTCGCCGGCGAAGACCGCCCGCAGCGCCGCCGCGTTCGTTGCCGGGTCGCCGCCGCGCAGCTCGTCCGGCGCGCAACGCTCGATCCCCAGCTCCAGCGGGTCGAGCTCGTACTCGCGGACGGCGCCGCCATCCACCTCGCAGACGAGGTTCGGGCCGCACGGCGAGAGCTCGTCGATGCCGCCCGCGCCGTGCACGACGTAGGCGCGAGTCGCATCCAGCTGGACGAGCGCCTCGGCGAGTGTCCGTGCGAGCTCGGGCGAGTAGGCGCCGAGGACGAGCGCCCGCGCGCCGGCGGGGTTCGTGAGCGGGCCGAGCACGTTGAACACGGTACGCGTGGCGAGCTCGCGCCGGACGGGGGCGGCGTGGCGCATCGCAGGGTGGTGCGCCTGCGCGAAGAGGAAGCCGAAACCGAGCTTGTCGATCGACTGCTCGATCCGTTGCGGCGGCAACTCCAGCCGGAAGCCGAGCGCCTCGAGCACGTCGGCCGAGCCCGTCTGGGAGGACGCGGCCCGGTTGCCGTGCTTCGCGACGGCCGCTCCCGCAGCGGCGGCCACGAGCGCCGCGGCGGTCGAGATGTTGTACGTGTTCGCGCCGTCGCCGCCCGTGCCGACCACGTCGACGAGGTCGGTGCGCTGCGGGTTGACATGGAGGACGTGCTCCCGCATCGCCTCCGCGCAGCCGGCGATCTCGTCCGCCGTCTCGCCCTTCGCCCGCAGAGCCACGAGGAAGCCGGCGATCTGGGCGGGCGTCGCTTCGCCGTCCATGATCTCGCCCATCGTCGCGCGTGCCTCGTCGCGCGTCAGGTCGTGTCCGTCCAGCAGCCGGGAGACGACCTGCTGGATCACAGCCGGCCCTCGAGGAAGTTGCGGGCGAGCGCCGCGCCGGTCGGTGTCAACACCGACTCCGGGTGGAACTGGACGCCGACCGCCGGTAGCTCACGGTGGCGTACAGCCATCACTTCGCCGTCCTCCGCGAAGGCCGTCGGCTCGAGCACGTCCGGCAGTCGCGTCGCTGCGAGCGAGTGGTAGCGGCCGGCCTCGAACGGATCCGGCAGGCCGGTGAAGAGGCCGCGCCCGTCGTGCCGCACCGGGCTCGCCTTGCCGTGCACGAGCTCGCGCGCGTAGCCGACCTCACCGCCGCAGACCTCGACGAGCGCCTGGTGGCCGAGGCAGACGCCGAGCGTCGGCGTCGCGGGGAGGAGACGCTCGAGGATCGCGCACGTCGCGCCCGCTGCGGCCGGTCTGCCGGGGCCGGGTGAGACGACGAGGTGAGAGGGCGCGAGCCGTTCGGCCCCGTCGGCGTCGAGCTCGTCGTTTCGCCGTACGACGACCTCCATGCCCTCTGCGCCGAACAGGTGCGCGAGGTTGTAGGAGAACGAGTCGTAGTTGTCGATGAGGAGAATCACTGCTCCGCCTCCGCCAGCTCGATGGCCGCCTCCAATGCTCGCAGCTTCGCGAGGCATTCCTCGTGCTCGGCGGCCGGGTCGGAGTCGGCGACGATGCCGCCGCCCGCCTGCAGGTGCGCGACGCCGTCGCGCAGCCACAGCGTTCGGATCGCAATGCACGTGTCGAGCTCCCGCTCTGCCGGCAGGCAGTAGCCGACCGCGCCCGCGTAGATGCCGCGCCGGTAGCCCTCGAGCTCGCTGATGATCTGCATCGCGCGCACCTTCGGCGCGCCCGAGACCGTGCCGGCGGGGAAGCACGCGCGGAGGAGCTCGAACGGCGTCACGCCTTCCTGAAGCTCGCCGGCGACCTCGGAGACGAGGTGCGTGACGTGCGAGTAGCGCTCCGGCTCCATCAGGCGCTCGACCTGCACGGAGCCCGGCACGCAGACGCGCGAGAGATCGTTGCGGCCGAGGTCGACGAGCATCGTGTGCTCGGCGCGGTCCTTCTGCGAGGCGAGCAATGCGGCGGCGTCCCCGTCACCGGGCTGGATCGTCCCCGCGATCGGGTTGAGCTCGGCGCGGCTGCCGCTGCACTTGACGACCGTCTCCGGCGAGCTGCCTACGAGTGCCAAGTCGTCCAGCTCGAACATGAACAAGTACGGAGAGGGATTGACGCGCCGGAGGGCGCGGTAGAGCTCGACGGCCGAGGCGCTGGTGGGGCGCGTCGCGCGCTGCGCGATGACGACCTGGAAGATGTCGCCTTCCCGGATGTGCTCCTGCGCCCGCTCGACGCGGCGGATGTGCTCCTCTCTCGACGGCTCGCGCTCGAGCGGCCCACGCTCACCGGCTCCGCGCGGCACGTCCGGCTCAGGCCCGGCGAGTGCTTCCGCGTCGCCGCGCAGCAGCTCGGCGATCCCGCGCGCGTGGTCGAAGCGGACGAGGACGTCGGGGGCGAGGAAGAGGCTCTCCGGGGTGTCCGGCCCCTCGTCGGGCAGCGGCACCGTCCGCTCGAGCCGCGCGACCGCGTCGTAGCCGAGGTAGCCCACCACCGGCTCGCCGAGCTGCTCCGCCTCCTCGAAGGAGACGAGCCGCGCGCCTGCGCCGACGAAGCTGTGGCGGCCCAGGCGTCCCCGCTCGACGGACTCGAGCAGGAACGCGCCGCGCGATCCTTCACGCAGGCGGAGGTACGCCCCGAGCGGGGTGAGGAGGTCGGTTGCGATCTCGGCTGATGACATTGAGTTTGGGGACATGAAAAAGGCTCCTCGCGGAGCCGGGTCGAGCGGACGGGCTGTTGGCGCGTTCTAGCGTGCGCGCAGGCTCCCGCCTCGCTCGGTGCGCCAGAGCCACCAGGTGCGGACGGAAGTCATGTGGGGAGGGTAGCGCGCGCCCCGCGAGCGTCAAGCTCAGATCACGTCAATGACCGGGAAGCGCGTGTCGGCCTCGAGGCAGGCGGCCGCGTAGAGCGCCGTGCCGAGGTCGCCGGTGAAAAGGGAATAGCGGCGGCGGCCGTTCGCGCGGCTCATCCGCTCGGCTTGGAGGAGCGCGTGGACGGCGAAGCGGCGGGCGCGCTCGAGCCAGCGCTCGTCGCCGGTGCGCGCGAACGCCTTGAGGAGCGCGAAGCCGTTGCCCGACGTCCCGTCGCAGAGGCCGTGGCCCTTCTCGTCGCCGTGCGCGCCGGCCTGCCAAATGAGCTCGTCGCCGGCGAGCAGCAGCTCCTCGTCGAGGTACTCCCACGAGCCGGCAAGGACGCCCGGCGCGCCCGTGCACCACTGCAGGCAGATCTCGCCGTCGCGCGGGCGGACGAGCGGCCGGCTCGTCGCTCCCGGCCAGTTCGCGAGGCCGCTCTCGCGAACCGCAGCGTCCCGAGGCCGCGGTGGTCGTCGTCCTGCCGCCACAGGCCGTCGGCGCCGCGCCGAGCGCGGAGTGCGGTCGGCGACTCGCGCGCCGCGTCGAGCGACCGCTCCGCTCCCGTCAGCTCGATGAAGAGCGCTACGAGGAGCGTCCCGGGCGCGCCCCAGCTGACGTCGTCCGTCGGGTTGTCGACATTGCCGAGGACGAGCGCGTGCAGCGCGTCCTCGTACGAGGGGTCGGAGGTAAGCCGGTGGAGGACGAGCAGGATCCCCGTGTCTCCGTCGAGAAGCCCTCCGGGGCGGTAGTGCTCGTCGCTCTTCGCGTCTGGGTCGGCGCGCTCGCGCTCGAGCGCGCGTTGGGCAATCGCCTCGAGGTCGAGCGAGCTCTCGGCGTAGCCGCCGCGGCGCAGCGTCGCCGCCGAATGCCGCGTCCGCCTCGCCGACGATCGCCGCGATCGCGTCGCGGACACGTTCTTCGTCCCACCGCGCATCGGTCAGCGACTCGAACCGCTCCGGCGCGTAAAGCATCGCTCTAGGCGGCGAAGACGTGACCGGCGTCCTCGAGCGCGTCGGCGGCGCGGCCGAGATCGCCGGATCGGACGAGCACGTAGTCCGACTCGAACGTCGAGATCACGAAGATCGGGATCTCCGCCTCGGCGAGCGGGGCGACGAGCGAGGCGATGACGCCGGTCAGGGAGAAGTCGAGCGGCCCCATCACCTCGAGCAGCGTCCAGCCGCGGTCGACGCTCTCGCCCTCCGGCACGTCGTGGTCACGGCAGACGACCGACACCTCGTGGTCGGTGCGGGTGACCGAGCGGAACGGGCCCTTGTCCACCCATTCGGGCAGCTCGGCACCGGGCTGGAGGCGGACGACCGCGTAGCTGTCGGGAAGCGTCCGAAGCTGCACGGCCAGGACGCTACAGCGGTTCCGTCGAGGGGCGCGCAGGTAGAGTCGCGCCCCGTGCCGCTTCCCGATCTTCTCGAGCAGCTGCTCACGACCCCAGGCCCGTCCGGGCAGGAGCAGGCCGCTGCCGGCGTCTGGCGGAAGGCCGCGGGCGCGGTTGGCGAGGTCGCGTCCGACGTCCTCGGTAGCTCATGGCTGCGCGTGCCGGGAACCGCAGGCGGCCTCTCGCTCGCGATCGTCGGCCACATCGACGAGATCGGCGTCGTCGTCACGCACCTCGGCGACGACGGCTTCGCAGCCGTGCGCCCGATCGGCGGCTTCGACCCGCACGTGATGTTGGGCCAGCGCGTCACCGTCCTGACGCGCGACGGCGCGATTCCGGGCGTCGTCCACTCCCGCCAGCCGAGGCGAAAGCGCGGCTCCGACCGCAAGCCGCTCGAGTACGAAGATCTCTTCCTCGACGTCGGCGCGAAGGATGCGGACGAGCTGCGCGGCCTGGTGCGGCCCGGCGACGGAGCGGTCTGGCAGGGTGTCCCGCTGGCTCTGCGCGGCGAGCGCGTCGCGTCACGGTCATTGGACAACCGCATCGGCTGTTACGTCGCGCTCGAGACGGCGCGGCGCATCGCGGAGCAGGGCGGCGCGCCCGGCGACGTGATCGCGGTCGCGGCCGTGCAGGAGGAGGTCGGCGACTTCGCCGGCTCCCGCACCGCTGCCTTCGCGACCGAGCCCGACATAGCGATCGCCGTCGACGTCACGCACGCGACCGACGTACGCGGTGGCGATCACGAGGACGAGGGCAAGGTCACCCTCGGCGGCGGCCCGACCCTGATGCGCGGCCCGTCCCTCCATCCGGCCGTCTTCGAGCTCCTCAACGAGACGGCGGAGAAAGAGGGAATCTCCGTTGCGCTCGAGGTCTCCCGCGGCCACACGAACACCGACGCCGACGCCGTCTACCTGAGCCGCCACGGCGTCGCGACAGGGCTCGTCTCCGTGCCGCTCCGCTACATGCACTCGCCGGTGGAGCTGGTCGACCTCCAGGACATCGAGAATGCGGTGAAGCTGCTCACCGCCTTCGCGCAGAGGCTCGAGCTCGGATTCAACCTCGCCGGCTAACGTGAGGGCGTGAGCCGCTCCGTCATCGTCTCAGCGGTCCGGACGCCGTTCGGGAAGCTGAACGGCGGCCTCGCCGCGTCGCCGGCGACCGAGCTTGGAGCAGTGGCGATTCGTGCCGCGCTCGAGCGGATCGGGCTCGAGGGGAGCGAGGTCGACTACGTGATCATGGGCCAGGTGCTGCAGGCCGGCGCCGGGCAGGCGCCCGCGCGGCAGGCCGCGGTCGGGGCCGGAATTCCGATCGACGTCCCCTCCGACACGGTCAACAAGGTCTGTGCCTCCTCGATCCGCGCGGTCGAGATCGCCGACTCGATGATCCGGGCCGGCGACGTCGAGGTCGTCGTCACGGGCGGGATGGAGTCGATGACGAACGCGCCGTACGCGCTGCCGAAGGCGCGTAAGGGCTACCGGATGGGAGACGGAACGCTCGTCGACTTGATGATCTGGGACGGCCTGCGCTCGAGCTTCGACGAGCTCCACATGGTGCAGCAGGCGGCGATGGTCGCCCGCGAGCTCGGCGTCTCCCGCGAGGATCAAGACGCCTGGGCTCTGCGCTCCCACGAGCGCGCCGCGGCCGCGCAGGACGCGGGCCGTTTCGACGACGAGATCGTTGCCGTCGGCGATGTCACCGCCGACGAGTCCATCCGCCGCGACACGACGCTCGAGAAGCTCTCCTCGCTGAAGCCGGCGATGGATCCCGAGGGGACGGTGACCGCCGGGAATGCGCCGGGAGTCAACGACGGCGCCTCGTGCGTGATCGTCTGCTCGGAGGAGTTCGCCGAGCGGCGCGGCCTCGAGCCGCTCGCGACGGTGGTGGCCCAGGGCTACGTCGCCGACGAGTTCGCGTGGCTGGCGCGGACGCCCGCGAATGCCGGCGCTCAGGCGCTCCAGAAGGCGGGCAAGACGATCGGGGACGTGCAGCGGGTGGAGGTCAACGAGGCGTTTTGCTCCGTCGCGCTCAACTCGCTCGCGATGCTCGGCGCCGACCCCGAGACCGCGAACGTCAACGGTGGTGCGGTCGCGCTCGGCCATCCGCTCGGCGCGAGCGGCGGTCGCATCCTCGGCACGATGATCCACGACCTGCACCGCTCGGGCGGCGGGCTGGGCCTCGCCGCGATCTGCTCCGGCGGCGGCCAGGGCGACGCGCTGCTAGTCGAAGTCTGAGAGGAAGTCGAGGAGCGTTCGCGCGACGCGCTCGGGCTCGCGCAGCGTCACGTAGTGGTCGGAGTCGAGCTCGACGTGGCGTGCGTTCGGCGCCTCACGGGCGATGAGCGGGCCGATCTCCTGGAAGCCGGGCGGGTCGTGCGAGACGGTGACGACGAGCGTGGGGACGGCCAGCTCGCCGAGGCGTTCCTTGGCGGGCGGTCCCGGAGTCGAGCGCGGCTCGACGCCGTCGGGCAGCGGGTTCGCGTCCGGAGTGCCGAGCCAGAGCCGGCGGATCCGCTCGTCTGCGTCCAGGGGAGCCCAGACCTCGAAGTCGACGGCCATCATCAGCTCGACGTCGCCGGCCGACTCGGCCGAGTCGTATCGCGCGGCCTGCTCCTCGGTGTATGGGCTTGCCTGGTGCCCGGCCAGCCCGGGCGCGACGAGCGCGAGCGCCGACAGCCGCTCGGGATGGGCAAGCGCGACGTCGATCGCGACTCGCCCACCGAGCGAGAGGCCGACGAGCGCCACACGATCGATCCCGAGCTCGTCGAGCACGCCGATCACGTCGTCCTGCCACGACCACGGTGCCGCCGGCCCGGTCGAGCGACCGAAGAAGCGGAGGTCGGTGCGAATCGTCCGGAACCGCTCGGAGAGGAACGGCACGACCGGCTCCCACAGCTCCGAGTCGCCGAGGCCGCCGTGCAGGAGGAGCAGCGGCGTGCCGTCTCCCGCCTCGTAGTACCAGAGCCTCCCGCCGTTCACCTCAACCATGAGCACCCCGCGACGTTAACGTCCCTGCGTGGGCTTCGAGCATCTCCTCGTCGTCGGCGCCGGCCAGATGGGCGGCGGGATCGCGCAGGTCGTGGCCGCCTCGGGTCGCCGCGTCTCGCTCTACGACGCCGCTCCCGGCGCGACCGAGCGCGGGCTCGCCGCGATGCGCCGCAGTCTCGAGAAGCTCGCCGAGAAGGGCGGGGCGGACCCGGACGGGGTGCTCGCCAGGGTCGAAGCGGTCGACGAGCTGGTCGCAGCCGATCTGATGGTCGAGGCCGTGATCGAGGACGCCGAGATCAAGCAGGACGTCTTTCGCCGCGCCGACGCGGTCCTGCCGCCCGAGGCGATCCTCGCCTCGAACACGTCCTCCATCCCGATCACCTCGCTCGCGGCCGCCACCTCCCGGCCCGACCGCGTGATCGGCATGCACTTCTTCAACCCGGTGCCCGTCCTCAAGCTCGTCGAAGTCGTGCGCGGCCGGGAGACCTCCGACGAGACCGCGACGGCGATCGTGGCACTCGCCGAGGAGCTCGGGAAGACGCCGGCGGTCGCGAACGACTTCCCGGGCTTCGTCTCCAACCGGATCCTGATGCCGTTCATCAACGAGGCGGTCTGGGCGCTGCACGACGGCGTCGCCGAGCCGGAGGCGATCGACACGATCGCCAAGCTCGGTTTCGCGCATCCGATGGGCCCTCTCGCGCTCGCCGACCTGATCGGGCTCGACACCTGCGTCGCGATCATGGAGGTGCTGCACGAGGGCCTCGGCGACGACAAGTACGCGCCGTGCCCGCTGTTGCGCGAGCACGTCGAAGCAGGGCGGCTGGGCCGGAAATCGGGCCGCGGCTTCTACGACTACAGCAGCTGAAGATGAGGCAGATGCATCTTGCGGAGCGTCCCCCGCTGCGCCGACCTTTTTCGGGTGGGATTGCCGCGCGATATCGACTCCCCTAAAAGGGGTATAACCGCTTTAGCCGCCAGTTTCACGCGCCGATGCGACGGGTCGAAGGGGGAATCGAGAGTGCGGACGGCCGGAGATCTGCGGATATTGCTCGTCGACGACGAGCCGGCTCTGCGAGAGCTGCTGCGGGTCACCTTCGAAGGGGCGGATGTCTCGGTCATCGAAGCGGCGTCGGGCGAGGAGGCACTTGCGGAGCTCGCGCGCGAGATTCCCGACGCGGTCGTCCTCGACCTCCGGATGCCCGGCATCGAAGGCGCCGATCTCTGCCGCCGGCTGCGCCGTGACGAGCTGACGCGCGAGCTGCCGATCGTCGTCCTGAGCGGCGGGGATCAAGCCGAGCTGCAGCGGGCGCGGCAAGCCGGCGCCGACGAGGTCGTCCGGAAGCCGTTCAGCCCGCTCGAGCTTCTCTCGGTCGTCGAGCGGCTGACGGGCCGGGAAGGACGAACGCCGACGGGACCTCGGTCGGTCGCGCCACGCGACGAGGAGCTGCTGCTCTACGCGCGCGACCTCCAGCACCTGATCGAGGTCGAGCGGGCGCAGCGCCTGCTCATCACGACGTCGTTCCGCGCGACCGTCTCCGCGCTTGCTGGCGCGCTCGAGTCCAAGGACATCGGCAGCGCCCGGCACTCGCACCGCGTGCGTGGCTACGCCGTGACCCTGCTCGAGGCCATCGATCCGGGCGCGCTCGACAGCGACCCGGGCATCGAGCACGGCTTCCTCCTCCACGACGTCGGCAAGATCGGCATCCCCGACGCGATCCTCCGCAAGCGCGGGCTCCTCACGCGCGCCGAGCGGCTGCGAATGCAGACGCACACGCTGGTCGGCGAGCGGATGCTCGCGGGCATCCCGTTCCTCGAGGGAGACGGCTTGCGCGTGGTGCGGTCGCATCACGAACGCTGGGACGGCGGCGGCTATCCCGACGGGCTCGTCGACCACGAGATCCCGCTTCCGGCTCGAGTCTTCGCGGTCGCCGACGCACTCGACGCGATGACGAGCCACCGCCCGTACCGCCGGGCGCTGCAATGGGAAGACGCGCGCGAGGAGATCCTCGGGCAGTCGTCCCTGCAGTTCGATCCGCACGTGGTCGAGGCGTTCCTCGATTGCGAGGACGAGCTCCGCGCGACGCGCGGCGCCCGCGTCGTCGCGGCCTAGCGGATCAGGATCGGCGTCCCGATCGGCGTGATCCGCGCAAGCCGTAGGACGGCGGCGTTCGGCACCCGCACACAGCCGTGTGAGACACGTCCGGGGAGGATGCTCGGCTCGTCGGTGCCGTGGATGCCGACCACGCCTCCCTTCGGCCATTCGCTCAGCGTCGAGTAGTCGCTCGTGCCGAGCGCGACCGGGCCGTAGAACGGGCTCGCGTAGCCGGTGAGCTTCTCCCGGATGTAGAAGTGTCCCTTCGGGGTCGGCGTCCCGGGCGCGCCGACGCCGACGATCGACGTCCAGACCCGCCGTCCGTCCCGATAGAGCGTCGCCCGCAGCCGCTTCTCGTCGACGATCAGGCGCGTGTGCACGGTGTGGAACGTCCCGAGCGCGCCGGCCCGTACCCACCCGGTGCGGGTTAGAAACCTTCACTCAGGTCGGCCTCGTTACCTTTCCCTCATGGAATTCGACCTATCGCCCGAGCAGAGAGAGATTCAGGCCCTGACGCGCGACTTCGTATGCGCGGAGATCGAGCCGCACGCCGCAGACTGGGATCGCGAACACAACTTCCCGCGCGAGGTCTACGCAAAGCTCGCGGAGCTCGGGCTGATGGGGACGTGCGTGCCGGAGGAGTACGGCGGCGCGGGTGCGGACTTCGTCGCCTACATGCTCGTCCTCGAGGAGCTCTCGCGCGGCGACGCGGGAGTCGGCGTCACCGTCGCCGTCCACACGAGCGCCGTGACACTGCCGCTGCTGCGCTTCGGCACCGAGGAGCAGCGCGCCCGTTTCGTTCCGCCGCTCGCGCGCGGCGAGCTGATCGGCGCGTTCGCGCTCACCGAGGCCGAGGCAGGCTCCGACGCCGGCGCGCTCAGAACCTCGGCGGCGCGCGAGGAGGGTGGCTGGCGGATCTCCGGCGCGAAGCAGTTCATCTCCACGGCCGAGTACGCAGGCACCTTCCTCTTCTTCGCGCGCACCGACCCCGACACGCCCGGCCCGCGCGGCATCTCGGCCTTCGTGCTCGACGCCGATCACGTCCGCGTCACCGGCCGCGAGGAGAAGCTAGGCCTCAACTCCTCGACGACGAACTCGATCGCGGTCGACGCACTCGTCGACGCCGACCGGCTGCTACACGAGGAGGGGAAGGGCTTCCATGTCGCGATGGCGACGCTTGACGGCGGCCGGATCGGGATCGCGGCGCAGGCGGTCGGGATCGCGCAGGCGGCGTACGACGTCGCGCGCGCGTACGCCCTGGAGCGGCACGCTTTCGGGCAGCCGATCGCGAAGTTCCAGGCGATCCAGCACAAGCTCGCCGACATGGCCACCGAGATTGAGGCCGCCCGTCTCCTCGTCCATCGCGCCGCCTGGCTGAAGCAGAACGACCAGCCGCACACCGAGGCGGGCGCGAAGGCGAAGCTCTTCGCCTCGGAGATGGCGCGCCGCCAGACCGGCGAGGCGATCCAGATCCTCGGCGGCTACGGCTACACGAAGGAGTTCCCCGTCGAGCGGTACTACCGCGACGCGAAGATCACCGAGATCTACGAGGGGACGAGCGAGATCCAGCGGCTCGTCATCGCGCGGTCGGTGCTCGGCTGGGCGAGCGCGTCTGAGCACGGGCCGTAGGCTACGTGGATGCGCAAGCCCAACGAGCCCGTCCGCCTGACGCGCATCTACACGCGCGGCGGCGACGCGGGGGAGACGAGCCTCGGCGACGGCTCCCGCGTGCCGAAGACCGATCCGCGCGTCGTCGCGATGGGCGACGTCGACGAGCTGAACTCGCTGCTCGGCTGGGCGGCCGATGCGGGGCTGGAGCGGATCCAGAACGAGCTCTTCGACCTCGGCGCCGACCTCTCCCGCCCCGGCTCCGACCACCTGCGGATCGAGCAGTCCTACGTCGACCGCCTCGAGGCGCAGATCGACGACGCGAACGCGCGGCTCGAGCCGCTCAAGAGCTTCGTCCTGCCAGGCGGGACCGAAGAGGCGGCGCGCCTCTATCTCGCGCGCGCGGTCTGCCGGCGCGCGGAGCGCAGCGTCCTCTCGGTCACCGATGCGAACCCGCTCGCCGCGACCTACCTCAACCGGCTCTCGGATCTCCTGTTCGTGCTCGCACGCGCCGCGAACGGCGGCGCCGAGCCGCTGTGGCGACCGGGCGAGACTAGAACTTGACGTTCGTCGCGCCGGTGAACTTGCCGGTGTAGTTCGAGCCACCGCCGCCCGTGCCGCCCGCTGTGACGTAGGACTTGTAGCTCTCCGGCGTGCCGGCCTTGTCCTTGCTCTGGTACCGGCTCGCCTTGGGGTCGTCGCACGGCTTGATGCCGAGCTGGCTCGGGTCGGTGTTGAAGCTCGAGTACGCCGCCGCGGCCCACTGCCAGGCGACGGTGACGCCCGGAGTGTCGCTCGAGATCGTCGCATTCCACGCCACCTTCGCGTTTTTCGAGATCCCCGCCGGGACGAGGTAGCCGATCGCGGAGGCGAAGACGTTGCCGCCGAGCTTTACCGGCACGACCGTATCCCACTCGTCGTTGACGGGATCCCAGGCGGTCGTCGCCGTGCTCGCGTCCGGCGAATAGTCGACCTCCGCGTTCGGGAGCGAGATCGTCGTTGTGCCGATCGTGACCGTCTGGTTCGTGAGGGTGATCGTTGCGCCCGCCGTCGGCAGGCCGGTGACCTTGGCGGTATTGCTGAGCCATAGCGTGGTGCCTGCCGCCACCGCGTTGCTGAAGCTGCCGGAGATCGAGCTGGTGATGCTCTTGCTGGTCGTGCCGCCGCCGTTGTTGGAGTTGCTCGTCTCGTTGAAGTTGCTCGTCACGGTGCCGTTACTCGAGACCGTGATCGACCAGCCCCACTGATCGAGGTCGCCGTCACCGTCGTACGAGGTGACGAGGATCGTGTAGTCGCCCGCGGCGAGCGTCGGCAGGTTGATCGTGATCAGCGCCTGGTACGTCGTCGCCATCGAGCCGCCGCTGTTGTCGACGTAGTTTTGCGGCTGGCCGCTCGTCGCGCTCACGGAGAGAGGCAGCGCCTGGCCGTTCAGCGTCGCGCTCGGCGCGTTCACGCCCGCCATCGGGATCGCGGAGTCGTCCATCGCCACGATCGAGAGCTGCGAGCTCGAGACGACGGCCGGGTCGGCGAGGAGCGACTCGCACTTCGCGCCCTTGGCCGAGCAGTCGATCGGGCCGGGGCCGGGATTGACCGTGCCGACGCTGCCGTTCGAGCCGACGTTGATCGTCCACGTCCACTGATCCCAGTCGCCGTCACCATCGCTGATGAAGACGCGAATCGTGTGATTGCCCGGCGAGAGGCCGGCGGGGACGGCGATATTGACGAAGTCCTGGTTCTTCGTCGCCGTCGAGCCGCCGTACGTGTCGACGTACGAGACCGCACCGGGCGGTGCTCCGACGCCGCTCGTAGGCGTCACGCTGACCGCCAGCTGGCGGGCGCCGTCGAGAACCGCGGTCGGGGCGAGCGCCGGGGTCGTCGGTAGCACGGAGTCGTCCGTGTAGAGGACCTGGAGCTGCGTGCTCGAGACGACGGTCGGGTTCGCGATGATCGACTCGCACCTGTGGCCACCGGTCGTGCACCAGCCGTCGGCCGGAGCTGCGTACGGGGCGGTGACCGCGATCGCGCCGGTGCCGGCGCTCGCGAGGTAGGGGAGGTCGCCGCCGAAGGAGATGGCGATGCTGTACGGGCTCCCCGGCAGCGTCGTGGCCTCGTTGACCACGACCTGGCAGGAGGCGACACCGGTGGCGCTCGTGATGCCCGAGCACGTCTCGCCGGTGGCCATCGTCAGGGTCACGCCCTCGTTTGCGAGCGGGTTGCCGCTGATGTCGACGAGCTTCGCGGCGAGCGTCGCGCTGCCGCCCTGCATCACCGTCGTATCGCCGACGTACGTCACCGCCGTCGGGATCGTGCTCACGACGAGCGTCCCGTTCCCCGTGCTCGGCAGGTACTGGTTCTGGCCGCCGAACGACATCGAGACCGGGAAGGAGCCCGTCGTGCTCGGCGCCGTCACGGTCTTCGAGCCGACGCCGCTCGCGTCCGTCGTCGTCGAGTAGTGCGTTCCGTCCGGCAGCGTCAGCGTGACCGGCATGTTCGGCAGGACGTTGCCCGTCGTCGAATCCTCGAGGACGAAGCTGATCGCCGCGGTCTGGCCCGCGTAGACGCTCGTGTCGCCCGTGTACGTGATGTTCGTCGGCACGACCGAGACGAGCAGGGAGCCCGTGCCCTGGCTCGCGAGGTACGGCAGCGACCCGCCGAACGTCGCGGTCGGCGTGTACGTCGTGTTCACGGCCGGCGTCGGCGCGGTGATCGAGTCGCTGATCACGCCGCTCGCGTTCGTCGTCGCGGTGAACGAGCCGCCGTCCGGCAGGCCGAGAGTCACGGTCTTGCCCGGCAGGACGTTCCCGTTCGCGTCCCTGAGGACGAAGCCGATCGTCACCGGCGTGCCGCCGTACGCCGATGTGGTGCCGGTGTACGTGAGGCTCGTCGGAATGGTGTTCACCACGAGGGTGCCGGTGCCGGTGCTCGTGAGGTAGCCGGGCTCGCCGCCGTACGACGCGGTCGGCGTGTAGTTGGCCGCCGTCGCCGGCGCGGTGATCGCCTGTGTCGCGACGCCGTTGGCGTCGGTGGTGACCGAGTAGTTCGTTCCGCTGAAGCCGAGCGTGACGTGGCGGTTGCCCATGATCTGGCCGTTGTTGTCTCTGAGGATGAAGCTGATCGTCGCGGGCTGGCCGGCGTAGACGCTCGTCGTGCCGGTGTACGTCCAGTTCGTCGGCATGACGTCGACGACGCTGAGCGTGTTGTTGCCGGTGCTCGGCAGGTAGCGGCCCTTCGGGCCGTCACCCGCGAACGAATCCGTCACGCCGTAGCTGCCGGCGCCCTCGGAGATCGTGACGTTGCACGAAGCGTTCCCGTTCGCATCGGTCGGGCCTGCGGTGCAGGTCTCGGTGTGGTTGAGCGTCAGCGTCAGCATCCGGCCGGAAACCGGGTTGCCGTTGCGCGCGTCGGTGAGATGGCCCGAGAGCGTGTCGCTCGCGTCCGTCGGCACCGAGCTCGGCGAAGGAGTGACCGTGAGGTTCGTCGGCACCTGCCGCACGGTGATCTGCCCGTTGCCGGTGCTCGGGTCGAAGGTCGTATCGCCGCCGTAGCTCGCGGTCACCGTGTACGTCCCGGCCACCGGGAACTGCACCTGGCAGGTCGCGGTGCCCGTCGGGTCGGTGATTCCGATGCAGCCCGTGCCGGCGGTGTCGTTCGCGGTCAGCACGACCGGCTCGCCCGCGGGGACGGGCTGCTGCGACTGCGAGTCGAGCACCTGCGCCGAGAGCTGCGCGTTGTCGCCGACGTACGTGAGCGTGTCGTGGATGTACGTCGTGACCGTCGGCCGCGCCTGGTTGACGACGAGCGTCGACGTCGAGCCGGACGAGCCGAGGAAGAAGATGTTCCCGAAATACTGGGCGGTGATCGTGTACGTCCCGGGGATCCAGCCGCCCTTGTCGAGGACCGCCGTGCCGGTGCCGGCGCCGTTCTGCACGAGGACCGCCGTGCCGATCACAGCCTGGCCCGTCTGACTCACGGCGGTGAACGTCACGTCACTGGCGAGCGTGGCGCCGGGGAGCGTCGAGTTCCCCTGCTGGACGATCGTCGCGACGAGATGGACGACCTGGTCGTTCCTGACCGGGCTCGGCGTGGCGACCACCGTCGTCGCCGTCCGCACCTGCGGGTTCGTCTGCGCCGAGACGTTGAGCAGCGCGGTGCCGGACGATGTCTGAACCTGGACCGTGTTCCCCTGCGGGTCGGTGAAGATCCTGCCGAGATAGTCCGCCTCGATCGTGTACGCCTGCGCTCCCCACGCCGCGCTCGTGAACGACGCCTGGCCGTTCGCGTCGAGCGTCCCGTTCGCGATGAACGTCTTGGTGTTCCCGTTCGTCGCGTAGAACGTCACCGTTCCGGACGGGACGATGCCGCTGCCGTCGTCCGTGGAGACGGTGGCCGTGAGCGTCGTCGAGTCGCCGGTCGTGATCGAGTTCGGATTGCCGACCACCGTGGTCGACGTGTTGTGGACGGTGGCCGCGGTGACGGTTTCCGGGATCCCCGGCCTCGACGAGCTGCTGTTGATCGACCCGTTGGTGCCCCTGAAGGTGGCCTGGACGTCGTACGTCCCGACGGGGAGGAACAGCGTCACAGAGCCCTGCGATCCGAGCGAGCCCGTCGGCGATACCGGCCAGCTGCAGGCGCCTCCCTGATCGCACATCGGCGTGTAGTTGACGCCGTCCGTCGTCGTCTGGAAACCGATCGTCCCGGTCGGCGCCGACGTCGTGCCCGTCACCGTCGCAGTGAGCGTCACCATCTGGGTCGACGGGAGCGAGGAGCCGACGGGACTCCCTGTGTTCGCGTCGGTGATGCTGAGCGTCGTCGTCGTCGCCTGCAGCGTCGCCGCGGTGGCGCGCATCAACCCGACGGAGAGAGTCGCCGCCGTGGCAATCGCCGCAATAAAGAGCACGAGCAGCCGCCGCTGCCCGATGCCAATTCCTCTCGCCGCACGCATCAGGTTGGGAGAGCGTAAGGGCAGCGGTCAGGCGGGAAACAGCCCCGAACGGGTGAGGATCCGAAAAATCCCCCGTTCGGGTGATCGGGTCAGGCCGACGTCTTCTCGATAGCGCGCCAGTTGAAATCGATGATCGCGGGCAGCTTCTGATCGGCGTTTCCGGCGCTCAGTGGCAGGTAGAGCTCGATCAGGTAGTTCGCCACCTCGCCGGGCTGGAGGACCTGGATCTCGTTGTACTGCGCCGTCCAGAAATGGAGCGGCGGCAGTGGCGACGGGGCGGGCTGGCCCTTCACCCAGATCCCCATCTCGAGGTCCTGCCAGAGCCGGTTCGGCGTCCCCGTCGCGTGGAGCGAGAGGATGTACGGGACGCTCGTCGTGTTGGTGATCTTCATCTTCTCGAACGTCCCGTCGCCCGGCTCCTGGTTGACGACGTAGATCCGGCACTTGGGGAGATTGCTGACGATCGAGATCCCCTTCGTGCCGCAGTCGCCGGTGTTGTTGCCGACGGTGACCGGCGTCGTCGGCTTCTTCGGCGGCTTCGGCAGACCGCCGAAGCCCTGGTTCGGCCCCGGTAGCGGGGTGTTGCTCGGGAACGGTGACGGCGGGACGAGCGTCCCGCAGGCGGCGCACTTGTTCTTGCCCCCGCCGAACCCGTGCAGCCACGTGTAGCTGTTGATCTTGTTGCCGACCTGGTTGTTCGAATAGAAGTCGATCTGCGACTTCCCGCCCACGCCGGTGAGGGTCACGCCGGGGCACGGCTTGTCGCCCAGGTTGACCTTCGGCCGGCATGTCCCGATCGCGAGCCAGCCCTTCGGCGCGGCGATGAAGCCGCCGAGGTCGCCCCGGTTCTCGTACTCGAGGAACCGGAGGTCTCTGACCGAGGCGTTGACCACCGGCCGCGCCTGGGGATCGAAGAGCGCGTAGCCGCCGCCAGGCGCCGGGATCGGGTTGACGTAGTCGAGCCCGAGGCTGACGAAGAGCGGATTCGGGCGGCGCAGCACCGGCTGCGTTCGCCGGCCGCTCGCCGCCGACGTCACTGCGAGAGCGACGACGACCCCGACGAAGAGCAGTGCCCGCAGCCTGGTCATTCCACCCGGCGGCGGGCGTTGACGACCCGCGCCCAGAAGGTCGCGAGGATGAGGACGGTGCAGATCAGGCCGATCACCGCGTAGATCGCGACCATCCGGCCGACGACGTTCGAGTCGTCCTCGAGCGAGGGGCAGAGCACCGCCTGGGCGGTGTGGTCGACGATCAGTCGTCCGCACTTCTCGCGGTGGTCGGCGTACACGTAGCGGGTCTCGATCGCGCCGCCGGCGATCAGGGCCTGCGCGTTCGCCTTGCCGAGCGAGGTCGGCGTGAAGTCCGCCGTCGTGGTCAGGGGGAAGCCGTTCGCGTCGTAGACAGTGAGGTCGGTCCAGACCTCCTGCGAAAGGCGGCCGAGGACGTTCGCGAGCGGCGTCATCGCCAGCACCGCGCCGACCGGCTTGCCGCCCGACATCACCGGGCTGATCGTCATGAGCGTCGCGCCGCCGCGCTTGAAGCTGACGATCTGGCTGAGCCGGCCGCCGCGCGGGCCGCGCGCGTGCGTGATCGCCCACTTCAGCGCCGGGAGCCCCGCGTGCGAGCGCACCGGCAGCGGCGCGCCCTTCGAGCGAACGGCAAGGAGGACGCGTCCGTCAGGCACGACCATGTCGACCATCGGCACGGTCGAGTTCGCCTGCAGCGGCGCGACGAGCTTGTTCAGCGCCGGGCCGTCGAGGGCGGCGAGGTCGGCGGCCACGCCGGGAGTGAAGGCGATCGAGCGGACGGCGGAGAGCTGCTCGGACTCGACGTCCACGACCCCGGCGTCGACGCCGGCGCCCGCGTGGACGAGGCGGTCGTCGAGCACCGCGCGCGCCCCGTCGGTGGCGCGTTGCGACGCAAAGGCGACCGTCAGCGCGGCGACGATCACGCCTACGAGGAGGTGGAGCTCTTTCTTGCGATAGAGCGGTTCCCGCCGGACGGCGGTGCGCTTGTCGTATCTGGGACGCTCGGCGAGGGCCATCGTGTCCTCCTAGAACTTCGTCCCCGTCGCGGTCTGGATGCAGAGGCCGACAGGGCTCGCGGTCGTGCACGCCGGCGAGATGTCGTTGCCTCCGCTCGTCGACAGCACCGTCTGGGACGGTGTGCCGGTGATCGTCGTCTGGCTGTTCAGGATCTTGCCGTTCGCCTTCAGCGTCCACGTCACCGTCCACGGCGCGGAGCCTGCGACGACGTCCTGCGCGTTCAGGGTCGCGGTGCCTGCGGTGGCATGCGCGATCGTCAGGCCCGTGAGCTCGACGTCGTAGTTCGGCGAAGCGCTGCAGACGTTGCCCGCTCCGTAGGCGACGTGGTCGATGAAGACGGTCATGTTGCTCGGTGTCGCGCCGTCCCACGACTCGCAGACGATCGCCCTGTTGCTGCCGACGTTCACGATCGTCGACTGCTGCTGGTTGAACGTGATCGCGACGGTGTCGCCGGTGGTAAGGGCGGCCGCAGTACCGCTGTTGGTGATCGCCAACCCCGTCATCACGAGCCCGAGCTGGGTCGCCGGGAACTCTGCGTCGGCCGTCCAGTTCGAGGCCGACGAGCTCGTCATCTCATAGCAGTAGTAGTGACCGGCGATGGGGTTGGCGAGCTGAACTACCAGCGCTCCGGCGACGTGCGCCGCGATCGTGCTGCCGACGCCGCGCGTCACTGTCCAGGTGGTAGTGCCCGCGCCGGCCGTGACGACCATCTGCTCCGAGCCGACCTCGACGGCGTAGCTGCCACTGGGCGGGAAGGCGCCGGCGGAGGTCACGGGGACGGTCACCTGGTAGATCGGAGCGTTCTTGGAGTGTGTCGCGGCAGTTGTTCCGTTCACCCCGCGCGCCACGGTCCACGTCGTGGTGCCCGCGCCGGCCGTGACGGTCATCTGCTCCGAGCCGACCTGGACGCTGAATCCGTTCGTCGACGGGAAGCTCGTCGCTGCCGTGACCGGGACCGACGTCGTGATCGCGGTGAGGCCTGCGCTGATCGTGCTCGTGCCGACGTTGTCGGAGAGCGTCGTGTTCTCGACATTCGTCTGCGTGTAGCTCGACGTGCCGGCCGACGCCATCGACGTCGAATTGATCGAGATGGTCGACGAGCAGCTCGACGACGAGCCGTTGTCCACCCAGGTGAGCGTCTGCCCGGTCACCGGGCCGTGGGTGCCCGGCGTCCAGGCGAGCGACCCGTCGCTGCCGCTCGGCGAGGCGGAGAGACCCGACGGCGCGCCGATCCAGCCGCCGGGGAAGGTGGACGTGCTGTTGTCGGTCTCCGCCGAGAAGGAGGCGAAGGTGCTGCCGACGGCGACGGCGCCTGCGGCGAAGAGCACCGCGCAGGCCACCACGACATAGGAAGAGCGCCACCAGGGGCGCGGGCGATCGGTCAAATCACGTTGCCAGGCCCCGGCGCCGGCCCTCCCAAATCTCCCAGAGCGTGATCAGCGCAAGCACGGCAGCCGGCACGAGCAACAGCAGCAGGCGTCCGTACGTCGACTGAATGTCGAACAGGATGTACCCGACATACGGCACGTGGAAGACGTCTTTCCAGCCGGTCCCGACAGCGGGGATGTGCCAGTCGTCCTGGCCCCCGTTCGCGTCACCTTTCGTCAAGAAGTACCTGCCGGTCGGGCCTGTGCCGATCCCGACCACCCGGTGGGTGACCTTCGTGTTCGGCTGGCCCGGCTCGGAGAAGACGATGATGTCGCGGACCTTGACCTGGTCTGCGGCGATCGGCCGGTAGAAGACGATCGAGCCGACCGGGATCGTCGGTGCCATCGAGCCCGACCGGACGACGAGCGCCTGGTACGAGAAGAGGCGTGGACCGATTGTGATCGCGGCAAGGCCGAGCACGATCACCGACACGAGGACGATGACGAGCGTGCTGACGATCCGCTTGGTCCAGCGCCAGCTCTTAGTGCTGCTGCCGGTGTGCGGTACGTCCTGCTCCGGGAGGGGAGTTTGGGCGTCCATCAAGGGCTGCATACCAGTTCCCTCCATTGATCGCTAGTCCTGTTTCCTCGTCATCACGCCTGGCCGAACCAATTCAGCGTGATCAGAGCTTCGGTTCCCTGTAGTGCGTTTCCCGTGCCGCTCGGTATCTGGAGGCCGATCTGGAAGTAGCGGCTGCCGAGCGCCGTCGGCCCGGCCCCGAGGTCGAGGGACTGGCCGAGCGTGTTGAACGAGGTCGCGAAGAGCCCGAGGTCGATCGTGCCGTCGAACGTGCATGTCGTGTTGGTGGTCGGGTACCAACACTGGCTCGCCGTGCCGGTCGAGTTCGTCTCCTGGACGTATAAGCCGCCGTTGCCGGTGACGCACGGATTGCCCGAGCCGGTCCCGGACGGGGGCGAGCCGGACGGGCTCGTGTTGGTGTTGTCGGTGTACGAGGTCGTCCCAAGGCCGCTCGCGAGGAGCGCCTCGCCTCCCTCGGCCGTCGAGCGGTAGACGTTGTACGAGGTCGCGCCGGTCACCGCGGCCCAGGTGAGCGTGACCTGGTTCGTGTTCGTGCCGATCGGCGGCGTATAGCTCGCCTCGGTTCCGGCGACCGACTCGTTGCCGGAGACGACCGCCGTGACCTCGTAGTAGTACGTGTTGCCGCCGAAGAGGAAGCCACCGGTCGTCGAGGGGCTGCTCGAGCTCGGCGCAGCCGGCGTCGACGTGGCCCACGGCGCGTCGGCCGTGACGCCGCGCAGGCAGCCGCGCATGTACACCTCGAGATCCCTGACTGCGATCGAGCCGCTGTCCTTGAGCGTCACGTTCGTCACCGCCGTGTTGCCGGGATACCACTCCTCGGCCGGCGAGAAGGTGAAGACGGAGTCGCAGGAGCCGATGATGTTGCTCGAGCCGCCTGCCGTCGTGCAGGCCGGCTCGCTGACCGCGGCGGCCAAGGCGTGGCTGGCGATCGTTGTGCCGTCGCCGCCGCGCGTGACCGTCCAAGCCGCGGTGCCCTGCCCGGCGGTGACCATCATCTTCTCGCTGTCGACCTTGATCGTGTAGTCGCCACTCGCCGGGAAACCCGTGAAGGCGGCGACGCCGATGCTCGCCTGGTAGACGTTCGCGCCGCTGGAGTGACTGGCGGCCTGCGTCCCGTTGACGCCGCGGGTGACCGTCCAGCTGTTCGTTCCCTGGCCGGCGGTCACGGTCATCTCCTCGTTGTCGACGATGATCGTGTAGTTGCCGCTGCCGGGGAAGGTCGTGTTGGCGCTGACGGTGATCGAGGTCACCGCGGCACTGATGGCGCCGTTCAGCGTGGTCACCCCGACCTTCGCGCTCAGTGTGGTCGAGGCCGAGTTGCCGAGCGCGTTGGTGTTCTCGAGGGTCAGCGTCCCGCTCGAGATGCTGCCGCTGTTCTGCGTCTGGCTGCTGTAGAGCCCGTAGACGCTGCGCACGGTCGCCGAGACGATGACGCTGAGCGCGATCAGCGAAACGAGCACGAGCTTGACCCGGCTCCGCGTGCTCCGCTTGCGGATCCCGCCGATCCTCATTACTGGTCGGTGCGGAAGGTAAGCCCGAAGGTCGAGAGCAGGCCTTGCAGGAAGTTCTGGTTGGTGCCGGACGGCGACGGGAAGTAGACGCCGATGTAGAAGATCCGGATGTCCTTGCTGTTCGCGTCACCGTGCGCAGCGAGCTGCACGGTCGACGCGGGATTGTCCGTCGCGTTCGCCGTCAACGGCGGCATGAAGATCGCGCCGGTGGCGAGGTGGGCGGTATCGAAGTTGGAGATCGTGCTCGAGGGGTTCGAGCCGTTCAGGTTCGTGAACGCCGTCGCGTCCTTGACCGTGGCCGAGCTGTTGAACGTCGTGCTCGGCGCGCCCGAGCAGCCGGTCACGGCGAGGTTCGAGCTGGCGGCGATGTAGTAGTTCGCCGTCGAGTAGCAGGTCTCGGTCGAGCCGTTCTCGGCGAGCGTGATCTGGTCGTTCGTCTTGATGTTGCCGTTCAGGTTGCCGCCGACGTTGAGGCTGAGGGCCTCGGTCTTCGTCACTGCTGCGCTGTTCGAGTGGCTCGACGCGCTCGTGCCATTGACGGCACGCGTCACGGTCCATGACGTCGTGCCGCCGCCGGAGACGATCGTCATCTCCTCGCTGTCGATAACGACCGTGTCACCGTTGCTGAAGCTGGCACCGCTATTGACGGTGATCGCCGTCGTGACGTTGTTGATCGCGCCGTTGAGAGCTGTCGCCGTTGCCGCGCTCGTCGTCACGTTCGGGACGAGCGCCATCTGGGTCGGAGTGCGGCACTCGCCGGCCGAGTCCTCGGTGTTGCCGCCCTGGTCGCCGAACGCGGAGCCGCGCCCGAACCAGCAGTAGTTGTAGGTGTTCGCGCCGACGACCGACTGCTCCTGGATCCAGAAGAGGGCCGAGGTGCAGAACGGGTTGCCGGTGATCGAGTTGAAGTTGAGGTCGGTGCCCTTCGTCGCGCCGGTGAAGCCGGTCGGCGGCAACGGTGTCGGCTCGTCGTAGCAATCCGTGTTGCTCGGGGTGGTGTCGCTGCTGGAGTCGTTGAGCCGCGCGCCGACGGCGAACGTGGTGCCGGCGGCGATGGCGCCGGAGGTTCCCGGGCACGCGTTGCTCGTCCCGGCGGCGACGGCGTATCCACCCGAGACCGGAATCGCCACGGTCGACGGAGTCCGCTCCCTCACCCCGGCGCTATTCGAGTGGCTCACTGCGGTCGTGCTACTGGCTCCTCGGGTCACCGTCCACGATGTGCTGCCGCCGCCCGAGACGATCGTCATCGCCTCGGCGTCGATCACGACCGTGTCGCCGTCGTTGAAGTTGGTGCCGCTGCTCACCGTGATCGCCGTCGTGCTGTTGTTGATCGCGCCATTCAGCGTCGTGGTCGCGATGGGGGCGACGTCCCCGCCGGCGCAGAACTCCTGGGTCGTCGAGCCGAAGCCGAGGATGAGCTTGTCGTTCGTCGAGATCGGGCCTTCGAGCGACGAGACGCTGAAGCTCGTCACCGTCTGCCCGCTGCCGACCATCGCGCCCGAGGCGACCTGTGTGCTCAGCGGGCCGTTGACATAGGGCGCGAAGAGGGAGAAGAGCGACGCGTCGATCGAGCCGGTGTTCTTGATCGTGACCTTCGCGTAGCCGCCCGGATACGTGCCGCTCGGGTCGGTCACGCCAGGCGCCTGGTTCGTGAGCGCGAGGATCGTGTCGCAGGCGCCGTTGTAGTTGTCCTGCGAGGCCGCGCCGTAGGAATTGCAGACCGTGCCGCTGTTGACCTGGTCGCTCATCGTGAGCGTGCCGGAGGCGACCGAGCTGTTCGGGTTGGCGGTCTGCGCGCTGAACGTCGCGAAGGTGGAGCCGCCCATCACGTAGGCGATGAGGCCTGTGAGCATGGCGAGGACCAGGAACTTCTTCGTCCGGTTGAGCTTGCCGATGCCCTGTCGCACCTTGCCGTGCTCCGCGACCTCCGGCTCGGCAACGCCGGCGGGGGTGCCGTTGAGGAGCTCCGTCGCGACTCCGTCCAGCTGCGCGAGCCGCCGCTCCGCCGCCCGCCGGTCGGCTGCGGCCCGGCCGGCGACGTACGCCGCGATGCCGAGTCCCAGAAGCGGAATCAGCCGGTCGAGCTTCTCGAACCGGCTGTGGTCCTCCTGAAAGAGCCCCTTCTTCCTACTCATCTTCGTGTCTCTCGGAGTGGGCGTGAGGCGCCGCCGCCTCGAGGG
>JBOGZU010000018.1:0-47692 GCA_050697455.1 Gaiellaceae bacterium
CGCAAGATTCCCCACTGCTGCCTCCCGTAGGAGTCTGGGCCGTGTCTCAGTCCCAGTGTGGCTGATCGTCCTCTCAGACCAGCTACGGATCGTCGCCTTGGTGGGCCATTACCTCACCAACAAGCTAATCCGCCGCGGGCTCGTCCTCGACCGGAGGCCAAAGCTACCTTTTCCGGCCGGCCCGAAGGCCAGACGGAGCATCCGGTATTAATCCGGGTTTCCCCGGGCTATCCCAGTGTCGAGGGTTGATTACCCACGTGTTACTCACCCGTTCGCCGCTGTCCCCATGGCCGAAGCCATGGTTCTCGCTCGACTTGCATGTGTTAAGCGCGCCGCCAGCGTTCGTCCTGAGCCAGGATCAAACTCTCCGTGAAGAAGTGTTGGCCGGCTAAAAGCCGACCAGACTTTGTCACTTTGAGCTTGTGCTCAAAGTCTCTCCCCACTGCTGTTGAGCCACAACGGGGAGAAGACAGGGTTTGTTGATTAGCTGCTCCGGCCGAAGCCGGACCAGCCTCTCGACGTAAACGCACGCTGTTGAGTTTTCAAGGACCGAGCCTTCGAGACGGCGTAAAAAAGGCCCCGACTCACGCCAGAGGCCTCCGGACTTGCTGGACTTCCGACTTGCGGGAATCCTCCTGAGGCGCTCCGTTTGGGTCGTTTGCAGGGATTTTTCCACGCCACCCTCTCGGGCAGCCGGGGAAGTGTAGCAAGGGCTACTGCCGCGTCAAGCGGCTTCGTTGAGCCGAACGAAGCGTCTCTTGCCCGCCTGGAGAACGGCCCCCGCGAGACGCTCGCGCGGGAGGTCCAGGTCGGTCACCGCGGCGCCGTCGAGCTTGACGCCGCCCTGACCGATCAGGCGTCGCGCTTCGCTCGTCGAGAGGCCGAAGGCGTCCGCGAGGAGCGCCGGCAGATGGACGGGATCGCCGGCCGGAAGCGGGTGCTCAGGAACCTGCTCCGGCGCCTCGCCCTGGCGCACGACACGCGTGAAGTGCTCCTCCGCAACGCGTGCGCCGCCCTCGCCCCAGGCCCGCTTGACGATGAAGCGCGCGAGTTCGAGCTTCGCCTCAAGCGGGTCGCCGCCGGGTGCGCCGTCACGCTGCATGACGAGGCGGTACCACTGGTCGAGGAGCGAGTCCGGGATCCGCATCGCCTTGCCGAACTGCTCCTCGGGTGCCTCCTTGAGGCCGATGTAGTTGCCGCGCGACGCGCTCATGCCGGTGCCGTCCCAGCTATCGAGGTATTGGACGGTGAGCGCGACCTGAGGGTCGAGCCCGTAGGCTTGCATGACCTCGCGGCCCATCAGGAGGTTGTACGTCTGATCCGTGCCTCCGAGCTCGACGTCCGCTTCCACGGCGACCGAGTCGTACGCCTGCATCACCGGATAGAGAAGCTCGGAGAGGGAGATCGGCTCGCTCGCGCCGAAGCGCTTGTGGAAGTCGTCGCGCTCGAGGATCCGCGCTACGGTCGTCGTCCGCGTCAGCCTGAGCACCTCGGCGAAGTCGAGCTTCGACAGCCACTCGCCGTTGAACCGAACCTCGGTCTTTTCGGGGTCGATGATCGTGGAGGCGTGCTCAAAGTAGCGCTGGGCGTTCGCGTCGATCACGTCCGGATCGATGATCGGCCGCTCGCTCTTGCGACCAGAGGGGTCGCCGATGCGCGTCGTGTAATCGCCGACGATCAGGACACCGACGTGACCCTCGTCCTGGAAGGCGCGCATCCGCGCGAGGCCGACCCCGTTCCCGAGCGTCACGTCGGGTGCGGTGACGTCGATGCCCATCTTCACGCGTAGCGGCCGGCCGAGCTTCAGCTTCGCCTCGAGACCGCCCTCGGGCAGAACGCTCGCGGCATTCCGGGTCAGCTCCGCGATGCCCATCCGGCCGAGTCTAGAGGTGTCGAATCTCGAGCGGCTCGAGCTCGTCGGCCGGCTCGAAGCCGAAGACGCGCGAGACGAACTCCAGCGTCGCCTCGATCGCACTACGGACGTTCTCCCGCCTGCGGAAACCGTGCCCCTCCCCCTCGAAGGGGACGTACGCGAACGGGACTCCCTTGCGGTCGAGCGCCTCGGCCATCATCTCGGCCTGGCTCGGGGGGACGACCTTGTCCTCGAGACCCTGCAGAAGGAGGAGCGGACGCTCCAGCCGGTCGGAGAAGTGAATCGGCGAGCGCTCCCGGTAAAGGTCCGCGCGCTCGGGATACGGGCCGATCAGCGAGTCGCAGTAGCGCGACTCGAACTTGTGCGTCTCGGCCGCAAGCGCCTCCGCGTCGGCAACGCCGAAGAAGCTGACGCCCGCCGCGAACGCCGTGGGATCGAAGGTCAGCGCGCACAGGACGACATAGCCGCCGGCGCTCCCGCCTTCCACCCAGGTCCGCTCCGGATCGCTCTCCCCTTGCGCCGCGAGGTACTGGGCGGCGGCGACGCAGTCCTGCCAGTCGATCTCCCCCCACCGGCCGTTGAGCGCACGGCGATAGGCCCGCCCATAACCGGAGCTGCCGCGGTAGTTGACGTCCACGACGCCGATCCCGCGCTGCGTCCAGAAGAGGAAGGCCGGCGTCAACGACGGGCAGCGGTGGGCCGTCGGGCCGCCGTGGCAGACGACACGCAGCGGCGGCCGCTCGTCCTGCGGCCCCTCGGAGTCGGCGCTCGTGGGCGGGTAGTAGAAGGCGTGCGCGGTCGCGCCGTCCCGCGTCGGGAACTCGATGGCGCGTGGGATCGGAACCGAGGCCGGGTCGAGCTCGAGATCGACGCCGCGACGCACGAGCGTCTCCTCACCCGTCGAGGCGTCCCACACGACGACCATCGACGGCGCGGTCGGGGAGGCTGCGCTGAAGACGACCCGGCTTCCCTCTGCGGCCAGTGCGGTCGGGCCGTAGCTCGTCCACGACAGGCCGGCCGGCTCGAGCGCGCCGGTCTCGGGGTCGAGCAGCTCGAGCGAGTCGACGGCCGCGCGCGTGACGACGCACGCGATCCGGCCGTCGCCGAGGAAGGTGTAGCGACCCGTTCCGAAGATGAAGGCGGGGACGCCGACCTCGCCGTCCTCGAGCGCGGTCAGGGCGCGACCCTCTCGGTACAGGTTCCACCAGCCGTTTCGGTCGCTCACGAAATGGAGGAGCCCAGCCGGCGACCAGGCCGGTTCGACCACCGACTCCTCGGGGCCGCCGGCGACGAGCGTCTCGCCGGAGAACGTCCCGTCGGGCGCGAGGTCCGCGACCCATAGCTCGGTTCCGTCCCACGGCATACGCGGGTGATCCCAGCTGATCCAGGCGATCCGGTGTCCGTCGGGAGAGATGCGCGGCGCTCCGTAGAAGTCGTGGCCGGAAGCGACGATCCTCGGCTCCGTGGTGCCGTCGGCGGGCAGCGCGACGAGCTCGTTGTGAACCTCGCCGTCTTCGTGCCGCTCGCGCACGCAGACGATCAGCCGCCCGTCGGAGGTCACATCGCCGTCGGCGTAACGGAGCGAGCTCGGCTCGGGAGGCTCGGGCGTCAGCGGCGTCGCTTGGCCAACCTCGATCCGGTAGAGGCGGCCGTCCGCGAACTCCGAGCAGTACGCGGTGCCGCCGTGGAACCACGAGGCGGCGCCGCCGTACTCGTGCACCCGGGAGCGAACGTTGAACCCGGCCGGCGTCAGCTCCCGCGTCTGTCCGTCACGCCACTCGACGAGCGCGATGCGACCGCCCTCCGAAGGACGGGCCTCGCGCCAGCGCACGGCCGGCCCCGCGATCGACAGGCCATCGGAGCCGTAGGCCGGGATGCCGGCAATCGTGTCCGCGTCGAGCGACGAGGGCCAGGTTCCGTAGGGCCGAACGGTCACGATCCCGATCCTCGCAGAGATCAGAAGCGACGGGATAGGAACGGCGAGCCGGCCAGGCCGTAGCGCCACGGTTGCTCGACGGCTCGCGTGATCCCGATCCGTGTCCCGACCGCGACCGGCGGCTCGGTCGCGCGAGCGAGGAGCTCGAACGGCGGCTCGTCGAGCGGCAGGCCGTCATGCGCGCGCGTGATCCCGAGCGCCTGGCAGAGCTTGCCGGGACCGGAGCAGAGCGCCCGCTCCTTCGTCAGGCGGCGCCGCGCGCGCATCGCCTCGAGCCCGTGCGTGGGCGCGAGCGCGCGCACGAGCGCCGCCTCGGCGCGTCCCTCCGGAGCGCAGACGAGGTTGAGGCACCAGTGGACGCCGTACGAGCGGTAGACGTAGGCGTGGCCCGGCGGCCCGAACATCGACGCCGTCGTCGGGCGCATCCCACGGAAGGAGTGGCTTGCGGGATCGTCCTGGTCGTACGCCTCCACCTCGACGATCGTCCCGCCGGCACCGTCGAACAGCAGCGTCGCGCCGATCAGCTCGGGCGCCACCTCGTGCACGGAGCGCGCGAAGAACGCGCGCGTGAGCCGCTTCGCCGCCACGCCGTGGCAGCTAGAAACGCTGCTCGTCCTCGGCCGGCTGGGCCGTCTTCTCCAGCACGCGGCGCGCGCGCCGGCCGAGATCGCGCAAATCGAGCGGGCCCTCGTCGACGGCCTTCGCCACCCGCGCGGCGAGGTCGAGCGCATCGTCGAGGACGACGACCGCGGCCGCCGAGTCCTGACCCATGTCGTGGAGAATCGTCCGCTCGGTGCGACCCGCGAGGACCGGCTCTGCAATCCCCTCGATCCAGACGCGCGTGCGGCTGCCACCGCCGCGCTCGTCGCCGGTGATCGGCTCGAGCGCGTAGATCTTGTCGGCCCGCGCCCACTTGCCGAAGCCGAGAAAGACCATCCGCTGAGCGCCGTCGCTCACGACCAGATCATCTCACTGCAGCGCGGCGCTGAGAACCTCGGCGACCCGCGCCTGCGCGTCCGCTCCGAGGCCGGTGAAGAACGGCAGCGCCAGCGAGCGCGAGCTGATGTCCTCCGAGACTGGGCAGAGCCCCTCGCGAAAGCCGTAGCGCTCGCGCATGTACGGCTGCAGGTGGATCGAAGGCAGGTAGCGGTTGAAGCCGATTCCCTCCCGCTCGAACGTCGCGATGGCCCGCTCCCGCGTCTCGTTGTCGGGCAGGAGGACGACGTAGACGAACCACGAGCGCTTGTGGTCGGCGTCGTCCGGGCACGGCAACTCGACGCCGTCGATGCCGGCCAGCAGCTCGTCGTAGCGCGTCGCGACGCCGCGACGGAGGGAGAAGATCTCGTCGAGCCTCTCGAGCTGGCCGATTCCGAGCGCCGCCGCGATGTCGCTGAGCCGGTAGTTGAAGCCGAGGCGGACGTGCTCGAGCCAACCGCCCGCGTCGCCGCGACCCTGGTTCCGCAACGAGCGAAGGACCCGCCACTCCTCCTCCGAGTGCGTCGTGACGATGCCGCCCTCGCCGGTCGTCATCTGCTTGTTCGGATAGAAGGCGAAGACGCACGGGTTGCCGTGGGAGCCGAGCGGCGCGCCGCGGTACTCCGCGCCGAGCGCCTCGCAGGTGTCCCCGATCAGCGCCAGACCGTGCCGCTCGGCGATCGCGCGCAGCTCGTCGAGCTCGCAGGGGTAGCCGTAGATGTCGACGGCGACGATCGCCTTCGTCCGCTCGGTCACCGCAGCCTCGACCGCTTCCGGCGTGAGATTGAGCGTGCGCGGGTCGATGTCGGCGAAGACCGGCACGCCGCCCTCGTAGAGGAAGCAGTTGGCGGAGGCCGCGAAGGAGTACGGCGACGTGATCACCTCGTCGTCGGGCTGGATGCCGGCGGTGATCGCGAGCAGGTGGAGACCGGCTGTTCCCGATGAGACGGCGGCCGCGTACGGCGCGCCGACCCGCTCGGCGAGCAGCTCCTCGAAGCGGTCGATCGTCGGCCCGAGCGAGAGCCGCCCGGAGCGCATTACCTCGAGGACGAGCTCCTCCTCGCGTTCGCCGAGGTACGGCCCCGAGAGCGGGACCGGCTGCGTCTCTTGCTTCACGCCTGCTTGGTGGCGGGCGCGAACTCGAGCCACTGGCTCCAGCGGTCGCTGCGGCCGTGCACCGTGTCGAGATACGCCTCCTGGATCTCCAGCGTCACCGGCCCGGGCGGCCCCACGAGCTGGTCGTCGACCTCGCGGATCGGCGTGACCTCGGCGGCCGTCCCGACCATGAACACCTCGTCGGCGAGGTAGAGGTCGGTGCGGATGAGCGGCTTCTCGACGACGGGATGCCCGAGATCCTGTGCAATCTGGATCACGGTGTCGCGGGTGATGCCGACGAGGATCGAGGCGGAGAGGTCGGGCGTGTAGATGACGCCGTCGCGGACGATGAAGATGCTCTCGCCCGAGCCGTCGGCGATGGTGCCGTGCTCGGTGAGGAGGATCGCCTCGTCGTAGCCGGCGCGATTCGCCTCTCCGACGGCGAGCATGGAGTTGACGTAGACGCCCGTCGCCTTCGCGACGTGCGGGATGACGTTCGGGCCGACGCGCTGCCAGCTCGAGACCTTGGCGCGGATCCCGTTCCGCTGCCCTTCCTCACCGAGATACGCGCCCCACGGCCACGACATGATCGCCACCTCGATCGGGTTGCCCGCCGCCGAGACACCGAGCTCGCCATAGCCGACGAACGCGATCGGGCGGAGGTAACAGGACGGCAGCTCGTTCGCGCCGACGAGATCCCACGTCGCCGTGCGCAGATCCTCCACGGAGTACGGCAGGTCCATGTAGAGCAGCTGGGCGGAGCGGTGCAGGCGCTCGAGGTGGTCGGTCAGGCGGAAGATCGAAGTGCCGCGCTCGGTCTCGTAGGCGCGGATGCCCTCGAAGACACCCGAGCCGTAGTGGAGGCCGTGCGTGCCGACGTGGACGGTTGCATCGGCCCAGTCGACCAGCTCGCCGTTCATCCAGATCTTCTTCGTCTCGAGCATCTGCGGCTCGTCCCTTCGGTCGGGTGGCGCGGGAGCTGGAATCGTACAGCTACGTCGCGCTCAGATCCCCGGCGCGGGCATTGGTCAACCGCGCGAGATCGAACGGCGCGATGCCGGCCATGTGGTGCTCGGAGCCGGCTCCGATCCAGACCTGCTCGTGCACCAGCAGCTCGCTCGCGATCAGCACCTGGGCGATGGCCGGCGCGGGGAACGGCGCGACGCCGCCCGGCTCGAAGCCGGTGGCGGCGCGGACCTCCTCGGGCTTGGCGACGCGCGCGACTTTCGCGCCGGCGACGGAGGCGACCTTCGTCTCGTCCGCGCGCCGGTCGCCCGGGACGAGCGCGAGCGTCGGCCGGCCGTCACAGACGAAGAGGAGCGACTTGACGATCTGCGCACGTGAACAGCCGACGGCCTTCGCCGCCGCGCCCGCGGTCGGCGTCCCCTCCGGAAACTCCTCGACGCGCGCGTCGACTCCCGCGTCCCGCAGGAAGGCGGCGACCCGCTCGACGGGCTCGGGCCAAGGCTGCATGCGGGGACGCTATCCCGGCGCAACCTGCGCCTGCGGTCGCGCGTTCTCTCCCCGCAGGCGATACGTGGGAAGGGAGCGATGTGAACCAGCACGAGCGACGTGCCACGATGGAGGCGCTGTTTCGGGACGTCAACGAGCGAATTGCCGAAAGCGCCGAGCGGTTCGAGGCCGAGCGCGCAGAGTTCGTCTGCGAGTGCGCCAATCCGAATTGCACAGAGCGCGTGCCGATGACGCTCTCGGAGTACGAGACGGTGCGGGCGGACCCGGCGACGTTCGTCGTCGCGCCCGGGCATGAGCAGGGCGACATCGAGCGCGTGGTCTCCGAACGGCGACGTTTCTACGTCGTGGAGAAGATTCAAGCGGTCGTGAGGCGGACGGTGAAGCGCCTCGATCCGCGCCGGCGTGGCAGCGGTCCGGCCGCTCCCAGCGAGTCGTAGCCCTAGTCCGCCACAGGGCCGAGCTCGAGGACGCGCGCCTCGTCGAACCCCTCGCCGCGGAGGCGCTCCACCAGCTCAGCCGGCGGCCGCGAGTCGACGGTGAGAGCCATGAGCGCCTTGCCGCCGCGCAGGCCGCGCGAGACGGTCATTCCCGCGATGTTGATCCCGGACTCGCCGAACAGCGTGCCGACGCGGCCAATCACGCCGGGCACGTCGTCGTAGCGGCAGAGGACGAAGAGCGGCGCGAGCTCGAGCTCGATCTCGAAGCCGAGCACGTTGACGAGCCACGGGCGGTGGTCGCTGCCGATCGTCGTGCCGGCGACCCGCCAGGCGGCGTCCCCCGCCCGCACCTCGACCCGCACGAGGTTGGTGTAGTCGCGCGCAGAGCGCATCCGCTCCTCCCGGACATCCACCCCGCGCTCGGCCGCGATCAGCGGCGCATTCACGTAGTTGACGGGCCGGTCCGCGCGGCCCTGGAAGGCGCCGTTGAGCGCCGCAACCGTGAGGAGCCGCGTGTCGTAGTCCGCGAGACCGCCATAGGCGGTGATGACGATCTCGTCGGCGACGCCGTCCGCGAGCTCCATGGCGATGCGGCCGAGCCGCGCTGCGAGCGGGACATACGGGCCGAGCACCTCGAGCTCCTCCGCGCCGATCACCGGGATGTTGACCGCGTTCGTGACGAGGCCACCCTCGAGGGCGGCGGCGACCTGCTCCGCGACAATGACGCCGGCCCGGTCCTGCGCCTCGCCGGTCGAGGCTGCGAGATGCGGCGTGACGACGACGTTGTCGAGCTCGAGCAGCGGACCGGCGTACGGCTCGCTCGAGAAGACGTCGAGCGCCGCGCCGGCGACCTTGCCGGACTGGAGCGCCGCGAGAAGCGCATCCTCGTCCACGAGCTCGCCGCGGGCCGCGTTGATCACGCGGACGCCGTCACGCATCGCGGCGAACGCGACGGCGTCGAGCGAGCCGCGCGTCTCATCGTTGAGCGGCAGGTGGAGGGTGAGGAACTCGGCGGTCGCGTAGATCTCCTCCGGCGTCTCCACACGCTCGGCGCCAAGCTCCCGGAACCGCTCCCCGGCGACAAAGGGGTCGAAGGCGACGACGCGCATCCCGAGCCCGAGCGCGCGGCGCGCGACCTGCTGGCCGATCCGGCCGAAGCCGAGGACGCCGAGCGTCTTGCCGGCGAGCTCGATGCCGCCGTACGTCTTCCGCTCCCAGCGCCCCTGCTTGAGCGCGGCGTGCGCCTGCGGGATGTGGCGCGCGAGCGCGACGAGGAGCCCGATCGTGTGCTCCGCCGCCGAGACGACCGTCGACTCCGGCGCGTTCGCGACGATGATCCCGCGCCGGGTCGCAGCCTCGACGTCGACGTTGTCGACTCCGACGCCCGCGCGTCCGATCACCTTCAGCCGGGCGGCGCGCTCGATCAGGTCGGCGGTCAGCTTCGTCGCGGAGCGGACGACGATTGCGTCGTAGCCGGCGATGATCTCCTCGAGCGAGCTCTCCGAATCGACGTCGACGTCGAAGCGCGAGCGGAGAAGATCGACGCCCGCCTCGGCGATCGCCTCGCGCACGAGGACGCGGGCGGTCACGTGCGCGACGGTTCTGCGGTGAAGGCCTCGAGCGCCGCGGTCACGGCGACGCCGCGCTCGACATCCGCCCCGAGATCGGCGAGGACGAGCTCCGCCGCCGCGATCTGCGTCGTGATGTCGAAGACGTCGAACCAGCCGATGTGGCCGAGCCGGAAGATCTTCCCCTTCAGCTCGCCCTGGCCGTTCGCGATCGTCATCCCGAAGCGGTCCCGGACGCCCTTGACGACCTCGGTCGCGTCGATCCCGTTCGGCGTTCGCACCGCGGTGACGATGGCGCTGCGGTCCTCGTCCGGGGAGAAAAGCTCGAGGCCGAGCGCCTTGACGCCGGCCCTCGCTGCGCGCCCGAGCCGGATGTGGCGCTCGAACGCCGCCTCCAGCCCCTCCTCGAAGAGCAGCCCGAGCGCGACGTCGAGACCCGCGACGAGCGAGACCGGCAGCGTGACCGGTGCGTCGAGCGTCGCCTGCCCCTTTCGCGTCTTCTCCCAGTCGAAGTAGAAGCGGGGCGAGGAGCCGGTCGCGCCGAGCGCCGCCTGCGAGACCGCCGCGAGAGCGAGCCCGGGCGGGGACATGAGCGCCTTCTGGGAGCCGGAGACGACGACGTCGAGGCCCCACGCATCGGTCTCGCACGGAACCGCGCCGAGGCTCGAGACGGCGTCGACGACGACGAGCGCGCCCATCTCCTTGGCCGCCGCGGCGAGCGCCTGCACGTCGGCCACGACGCCGGTCGAGGTCTCGGAGTGGACGATCCAGACAGCCTTCGCCTCCCGCTCGCGCAGGCGCGCGCGCAGGTCGTCCGGCTCCGGCGTCTCTCCCCACGCGTAGCGCAGGACGTCGACGTCCGCGCCGTACGCGGTCGTCATCGCCACCCAGCGGTCGCCGAAGCTTCCGGCCGAGACGACGAGGTGCGGCTCGCCCGGCGAGACGAGATTGGCGACGGCGGACTCGAAGGCGCCGGTGCCGGAGGAGCCGAAGAGCAGGACGTCGTGCTCGGTTCGGCAGACGTCGCGCAGACGCCTGAGGACGCGCTCGTAGACCGGGAGGAAATCGGGGCTGCGGTGATGGAGGACGGGCGCGCCGATCGCCGCGAGCACCTCCGGCGGTACCGGCGTCGGTCCGGGCGTGTACAGGTACCGCTTCCCCACGTCCCGAGCGTAGCGCTCTAGTCTGCGCGGCGTGGACGCGCTCGTCGCCTTCGCTGCCGCGCTTCTTGCTTTCCGGCTCGCCGGCCTGCTCGCGGCTCGCTATCGCGCCAGCGGGCGGGCCGAGCTTTTGGCCTGGTCAACCGGGCTCGCGGCCTATGCCGTCGCCGCCGCAGCGATCGCGTGGGGCGAAGCCGCCGGCTGGGACGGGCGCGCCTTCCGGGTCTACTACGCCACCGGCGCGCTCCTCACAGCGCCGCTACTCGGCGCGGGCTCTCTGCTGCTCGCCGGCAGACGCCGCGCCGCGCCGGTCATCCTTCTGTACATCGGGCTCGCAGTGGGCATCTCGCTCGCAATGCCGCTGCACGGGGTCTTCGCCGCGCACGGGATCCCACACGCACAAGACCATCTCGCCTTTCTGCCGGCCCGGCTGCTCGCGATCCTTGCCAACTCGCTCGGCACGCTGGCTGTCGTCGGAATCGCGCTCCGGTCGATCCGGCACCGTCCGCTCGGGAACGGCCTGATCGTCGCCGGCATCGCCGCCGCGGCCATCGGGAGCGGTCTCGCGGGCCTCGGCTCGGCAGGGAGCGCGATCGGGATTGCGGTCGGCGCCGCCCTCCTTTACGCGGGATTTGTCGCTCCGGCGCAGCTTCCCGCGCTACCGCGATTCCGCATGGTTCAGCGATAAGTCCCGTTAACAATCGGTAAAAGGCGGCTTACTGCCGCGAAGAACCGCGATCTGCCCTTATCCTGGCGCAGATCGCATAAGCCGCGCCAAGTGGTGCTCGCTCTTTCGAGAGCGTTCTCCCGCCCATCTTGGCCTCCGACTTTGCCAGCGACTTTTACGGGGGGTTATCCGAATGCGGCGATCGATATTGGCCTGCGGGCTCCTGCTCGCGCTCGCAGGTATGTCCACCGCGGTGGCTGCGGCCGCCCGCTCTGTCGGGGTGAGTACCGACACGACCGCGACCTCGACGGCTCCGGTGACAACAACGGCAGCGGCCGGACGAACGAGCACACGCGCCGGGGGACGCAGCGCCTGGTACTGGCGACGGCACCTGGCGCACTATCGCGCCGGCACGGCGCGCTGGCTGACGGTGATTCGGGGACGCCCGGTGCGGCCGGGCTCCCGCTCGCTCGCGAGCCACGACTCTGCCGCGCGGCTGCGGCAGCTCGCGAAGCGCTGGTACAGCCGCGAGCATGCCGCCTGGCGGCGAGCCAATCACCCGCCGCTCCTGCGGGACTGGAACTGCATCCACCACTACGAAGGCAGCTGGACCGATCACGGCGCGCCTTACTGGGGCGGCCTGCAGATGGACTACTCCTTCCAGTCGACGTACGGCGGCTGGCTGCTCCGCCACAAAGGGACTGCAGACCACTGGACGTCGCTCGAGCAGATCTGGGTTGCGGTGCGCGCCTGGCGCGTGCGCGGCTTTTCGCCGTGGCCGAACACAGCCCGCGATTGCGGCGTCTACTAGATAACGCCTGCATACACGCACTTCTGCGGCCCGCCTCGAGCGGGCCGCAGTCGTTCTGCCGTCATTTCGACTTGACAAAGACATCATTGTGATGTCATAGTGCCGCCATGCAGATCGACGGTTACATCCAGGCGCTCCGGGAGGACCTCGGCCGCGTCGCCGCCCTCGGTGACGAGGCGACGGCTCGCGCTGCGGAGCTTCTCTCGGTCGCGATCGAATCGTCCGTCGCCCGGCGGCTGCAGGACGTCCTCGCCGAGGCGGCGCTCGAGCTCAACACGCAGCTCGAAGCCGCCCACGTCGAGGTCCGCATCGTCGGCCGCGATCCGGAGCTCGTGCTCGTCCGCGAGGACGGCAGCGCGCCGGAGCAGGTCGACGAGGCGTTCTCGGCCCGGATCACGCTCCGGCTTCCCGAGAGCCTCAAGCAGCGGATCGAATCCGCCGCCTCCCGCGAGGGCGCGTCCGTCAACACATGGCTCGTCCAGGCGCTCCAGCGCTCGGTCGACTCGCGCCGCAGCAGCGGCGGGAGCGGAAGCCGCAACCGGCTCACCGGTTACGGCCACAACTGAAAGGAGCAAGCGATGTTCCCCGACTACTCAACCCTGTCCACTCTCGAGACTCGCCTGCCGCGCGCCGACCGCCGGGACACTCCGCGGGACGCCGAGATCCGGCTGCGCGTCAAGCGGCTGACCCGGCTGGCGGCCTGAGATGCTCGAGCAGACCTTCCACACTTCACTGCCTCTCGAGCTCGAGGTCGGGATTCCCTCCGGCGACATTGAGATCGAGACGACCGAAGGCGAGGAGTCGACCGTCACCGTCGACGGCGACGAGCGGCTCCTCGCGGAGGTCGAGATCCGGCAGGAAGGCAACCGCGTCGTCGTCGCCTACCGCGGCTCGGGGAAGTTCGGCTTCTCGCTCTCCCCCTTCACGCTCGTCTTCGGCAGCGAGCTGCGCGTGCGGGCCGCGATTCCGCACGGGGCGAGCGTCAAGACCAAGACGGCATCGGCGGACACCCGAATCACAGGCCAGGTCGGGTCGCTCGACGTCAAGACCGTCTCCGGCGACGTCCGCGTCCGCGGCGAGATCGCCGGCGGCGCCAACCTGAAGACCGTCAGCGGCGACGCCGAGCTCCCCGCCGTAGCCGGCAACCTCTCGCTCCAGAGCGTCTCGGGCGACCTTCGCGCCGGCACCATCGGCGGCTCCGCCGAGACGAAGACCGTCTCCGGCGACATCCGGGTCGAGTCCGTGAGCGCCGGCGACGTGCGCTTCACGAGCGTCTCCGGCGACGTCGAGATCGGAATCGCCCAGGGCTCCGCGGTCGACGTCGATGCCGGCTCGACCTCGGGCGACCTCTCCTCCGAAGTGCCGCTCGGCAGCGAGCCGGCGCAGGCCGAGGGCGGCCCCGGTCGCACGGTCGTCGTCCGCGGTCGCACGGTGAGCGGCGACGTCAAGGTGTTCCGGGCGGCCTAACGATGCGCGCGATCCTCCGGCGCCCAGACGTCCGCCTCCTGTTCGGCGGTCAGTTCCTGTCGATGTTCGGCGACTGGGCGATGTTCATCGCGCTCGGCGTCTGGGCGCGTGTCCTGACGGGATCGAATGCGGAAGCCGGGCTCGTCTTCCTCTTCCTCGGTCTCACGGGCCTCATCGCGCCGCTCGGCGGCATCGTCGTCGACCGCCTGCCAAAGCGGCGCCTGATGATCTCGACGCATCTCGCCCTCGCGGCGGTGATGTGCCTGCTGCTGTTCGTGCACGGCCGCTCGGATCTCTGGCTGATCTACGTTGTGACGCTGCTCTACGGCCTCGGCGGCGACATCTTCGCCGCATCCCGCGCCTCGATGCTCAAGGCGATGCTGCCGGATGAGGAGCTCGGTGAGGCGAACGGCGTGCTGCAGACGATGCGCGAAGGGCTCCGGATCATCGCGCCGATCACCGGAGCCGGGCTTTTCGCGGCCTTCGGCGGCCACGTCGTCGCCGTGATCGACGCAGCGACGTTCATCGGCTCCGCCGCGACGCTCATCGCGCTGCCGTTCGCCGAGCCGCCGGTGGCGCCGCGCGAGCATCACTTCCTGCGTGAGGCCTCCGCCGGCATCGCCCATATCGCGCGGACGAAGGTGCTCCGGGAGCTGACGATCGGTCTCTGCGTCGCGCTCGCCGTGATCGGCTTCTGCGAGACGCTCATCTTCGCGATCGTCATCAACGGCCTCCATCACAGTGCGCCGTTCGTCGGTGTCCTCGACACCTTCCAGGGCGTCGGCGCGATCGCCGGCGGCCTCACCGCTGCACTGCTGATGCGCCGCATCGGCGACATCCGACTCGCGGGGCTCGGGCTCTGCCTCTTCGCGATCGCGAGCTTCGGTTTCCTCACTCCGAGCCTGGGAGCCGTTGTCCCCTCCGTGGTCGTCTTCGGGGCCGGCATCGCCTGGGTGGTCATCGCAGCGGCGACCGCGTACCAGCGTCGCAGCCCGCAGGAGATCCAGGGCCGCGTTACGGCGGCGACGAACATGCTCTTCAGCGTCCCGCAGACCGTGTCGATCGCGGTGGGCGCCGCGCTCATCACGCTCATCGACTATCGCATCGAGATCGTCATCATGGCGATCGTGACCCTGGTCGCGTCCGCGTATCTCTTCACCCGCCGCCCGGAACCCGTCGCCGCGCCGGAGGCCGTGCTCGCTGACGCCGCTTAGACGGAACCGCGACTTTCTCCTCTACCAGGCCGGCCAGTTCCTCTCGTTGTTCGGCAGCGGGATTTCGGGGATCGCGTACCCCCTGCTCACGCTCGCCCTGACGAACTCGGCAGCAAAGACCGGCTACGTCGGCGCCGTCGAGTTCACTCCGATTTTGCTGTTCAGCGTCCCCGCGGGCGTCGCGGCCGACCGCTTCGACCGCCGTCGGCTGATGATCGCGGCGGACGTGATCGGTGCGTCGGCGCTCGCCGTGCTGGCAGCGGCCGTTCTGACCGCACATGCGCAGTACTGGCTGATCCTCGTCGTCGCGTTCGTCGATATGAGCGCGGCGGTTGTCTATCGCGCCGGCTCGAGCGGCGCGATGAAGGCCGTCGTCCCGCAGCCGCAGCTCGCCGATGCCGCGAGCATCTCGATGGCGCGCATGTCGGTGGTCCGGCTCGGCTCCTCGCCGGCAGGCGGCGCGATTTTCGCCCTTTCGCGCGGGATGCCCTTCCTCGTCGATGCGCTCTCGTACGCTTTCTCCACGGTCTCGCTCTTGTTGATGCGGACGCCGTTTCAAGAGGAGCGCGAGCCCGGCGCACGGACGCCGTTCCGCGAGGGACTGTCGTACTTCTGGGAGATCCCGTTTCTCCGCGCCACCGCCGGGATGATCGCGGCGAGCAACATCGTCGCGGTGGGGGCGCCGTTCGCAGTGATCATCCTCGCGCACCACCACAGGTTCTCGAGCTTGGCGATCGGGAGCTTCATCGCGCTCCAGGGCTCCTTCCTGCTCGCCGGCTCAGTCCTCTCGCCGCTGCTACGGCGCCTGTTCCCGATGCGCGCGATCCTCCTCTCGGAGTTCTGGATGGCGCTCGTCTACGCCGCGTTCATCGCGTACCCGAACGTCTACGTACTCGCGGTGGCCGCCTCGTTGCACGCCTTCTGGTTCCCGAACACCGACTCGGCCATCCAGGCGTACTCGTACATGCTCATCCCGGACCGGCTACTCGGGCGGGCGATGGCAGCCTCGAACACGCTCCGCGCCGTGACGACGCCGGTGGGGCCGCTCGCGGCAGGGCTGCTACTCGCCGACACGTCGCCGCGGATCTGCATCCTCGTGCTCGCCGTGCCCGTCGTCGTCGCGGCGTTCCTCGGGACGATCAGCCCCGCGCTGCGCGACTTGCCTAGCCTCGAAGCTTTTCCTGCAGAAGCCGATTGACGACCCGCGGGTCGGCCTTGCCCTGCGTCTCCTTCATCACCTGGCCGACGAGGAAGCCGAGGACTCCCTCCTTGCCGCCGCGATACGTCTCGACCTGCTCCGGGTTGGCGGCGATGACGGACTCGATGATCGGGGAGAGCTCGGACTCGTCGCCGACAGCGGCGCGGGCAAGGTAGTCCTCCGCCTCGATCGACCCCTCGGCGGCGGCCGCAAATGCCTCGTCGAGCGCCTCGCGCGTCACGTTCGCCTGCGTGATCTTGGCCAGCGCCGGCGCGTTCTGGAGGAGGAAGTCGCCCCGGTTCATCGCGATCGCGGCAGCGTCCTTCCAGGCGAGGCCGGCGCCCGCGAGCGCCGCCGCCTTCGCCTCGTTGCCGGTCATGACGAGCTCGGCGGCCGCCGCGAAGCCGAGCTCCTGCTCCAGCCGCCGGATCCGGTCGGCGGGCCGCTCGGGCACCTGCTCGCGCAACCGCTCGACAAGCTCCGCCGGCGGCTCGACGGGGACGAGATCGGGCTCGGGGAAGTAGCGGTAGTCGTCGGCCTCCTCCTTCGAGCGGTGGACGGTGAGGCGGTCGGTGTCGGGGTCGTAGTCGTACGTCGACTGGACGACCTCCGCCCCGCTCTCGTGCAACTCGACCTGCTGCCGGAATGCCGCCTCGATCGCGCGCCCGATGAACGTGAACGAGTTCATGTTCTTGATCTCCCAGCGCGGCCGGAACCCCTCTTCGCCGGGCCGCCGCACCGAGACGTTGACGTCGGCGCGCAGCGTGCCCTTCTCCATCTCGGCGTCGGAGACCCCGAGCTCGGCGATCGTCTGGCGGAGGAGCCGCACGAACCACATCGCCTCTTCCGCCGAGCGGAGATCCGGCGCGGAGACGATCTCGAGCAGTGGCGTGCCGCCGCGGTTGAAATCGACGAGCGAGTAGTCGGCGCCGACCGAACGGCCGGTCGCGCCGCCCGCGTGGACGGTCTTCGCGGCGTCCTCCTCGAGATGGGCACGGACGATCCCGATCTCGCGCTCGCCGCCGGCGGTCGGCAGGAGGAAGCGGCCGGCGCCGCAGAGAGGCGCCTCGTACTGGCTGATCTGGTAGCCCTTCGGCAGGTCGGGATAGAAGTAGTTCTTGCGCGCGAAGACCGCGTGCTCGGCGATCTCGCAGTCGAGCGCGAGCCCGAGCAGGATGGTCATCTCGATCGCGCGCGAGTTCGCGACGGGCAGCGCGCCTGGATGCGCGAGGCAGACAGGGCACGTGTGCGTGTTCTCGGCTGCGCCGTACTCGAGCGCGCAGCGGCAGAACATCTTCGTCCTCGTCTTCAGGTGCGCGTGCACCTCGAGACCGCAGACGAGCTCCCACTCAGACGAGCTCATGGAGCTTCTCCTTCGCCTTGCGCAGCGCCTCCTCGACGTCCTCGTGCACCTCGACCATCGCCAGGCGGTGCTCGAGCGGGCCGTGCGTCTCGATCAGCCACAACTCGCGCTCGCCGCGCTCCAGCTGGAGCTTCACGTCGCCGACGAGGACGGCGCGCGAGCTGTCGAGCACGCGCGGATGCTCCCCGAAGATGCGCTCGGCCGCGAGCACGAACTCGGCCGCCGGATCCTCGAACCGCATCGTCACCTCAGGCGCTCCGGGACGGGATCGAAGCCGAGCGCCTGCTCGAGCGCGTGGCCGATCCGGAACAGCGTGTTCTCGCCAAACTGTGGGCCGACCAGCTGGAGGCCGACCGGCAGTCCTTCCGAGAGGCCGCAGGGGACGTTCAATCCCGGCAGTCCCGCCATGCAGGACGGGATCGTGAGGAGATCGCTGAGGTACATGGCGATCGGGTCGGCGGTGCGCGCGCCGAGCGGGAAGGCAACCGTCGGCGAGGTCGGCGAGACCAGCGCGTCGAACGTCTCGAACAGCGCGTCGTGCTCCCGCTTGATCACCGTCCGCACCTTCTGCGCCTGCCCGTAGAACGCGTCGTAGTAGCCGGCCGACAGCGCGTACGTCCCGACCATGATCCGCCGCTTCGGCTCGTCGCCGAACCCCTCGTTGCGCGTGCGCGTGTACATCTCGTAGCGCTCGCTCGCGTCGGCGCGGTAGCCGTAGCGGACGCCGTCGTAGCGGGCGAGGTTGGAGGATGCTTCGGCCGGGGCGATCAGGTAGTAGCAGGCCATCCCGTACTCGACGGAGAGCGGCAGCGAGCACTCCGCCACCTCTGCGCCGAGCTCCTCGAGCTTCGCGATCGCGGCGTGCACGGCCGCCGCGACCCCCGGCTCGATCCCCTCCGCCTCGTTCAGCTCCTTGGGTATGCCGATCCGCAGGCCCTTGACGTCCTCGGCGTTGGGCAGCTCGACCGGGTGCGGCAGCTCGACGGTCGTCGAGTCGCACGGATCGCGGCCGGCGAGGAGCGAGTAGAGGTAGGAGCAGTCGCGGACGTTGCGCGCGACCGGACCGACCTGGTCGAGGCTCGAGGCGAAGGCGACGACGCCGTACCGCGAGACAGTGCCGTAGGTCGGGCGGAGGCCGACGTTGCCGCACAGCGCGGACGGCTGCTTGATCGAGCCGCCGGTGTCGGAGCCGAGCGCCCACGGCGCCAACCCGGCGCTCACCGCGGCCGCCGAGCCGCCGCCCGAGCCGCCGGGCACGCGCGAGGGGTCCCACGGGTTGTGAGACGGCCCAAAGGCGGAGTTCTCGGTGGACGAGCCCATCGCGAACTCGTCGGTGTTCGTCTTGCCGAGGACGCGCAGCCCGTGCTCCTTGAGTCGCGACACTACGGTCGAGTCGTAGACCGGGACGTAGCCCTCGAGGATCTTCGAGCCGGCCGTCGTCGGGATCCCCTTCGTGCCGATCACGTCTTTCACTGCGATTGGCAAGCCATCGCCACCCGGGTCGTCGCAGACGTGGAGGAAGCAGTGGAGCTCCTCGTCGTGCTCGCCGATCGCGGCGCGATAGGCAGCAAACAGCTCGGCGCCGGAGATCTCCTTCCGCTCGAGCAGATCCTTCGCGCCCTCCGCGGTCAGCCGCAGCGTGTCGATCACGCCGTGCCTCCGGGCGGCACTTTGAAGAAGCCGCCTTCACGCTCTGGCGCATTCGCCAGAGCTTCCTCCGCGGAGAGACACGGCCGCGGCTCGTCCTCGTCCCAGACGTTGACGACGTCGAGCGGATGCGAAGTCGCGGGGACATCGGCGAGATCGAGCTCGGAGACTTTGGAGACGGCGGCGAGGATGTCGTTCAGCTGCTGTTCGAGACGCGCGACCTCGTCCTCGCGCAGCTCGAGGCGCGCCAGGTGGGCGACGTGTAGCAGCGTCTCGCGGTCGATAGCCATCTAGCATCCGATCCTCGCAAACCCGCCTCGCCGCCGCGACCGACATGTGCGGTCGCGGCTCGCTGAGGTCACGGCATCGGGTCTTGCGCGAGCCGGCGCCTGAACAAGCGAAGCGGGCGAAGCGGGAAATGGAGAAGGCCCCTGCCGGGGCCTTCTCGCAACAGTGGTCCGACAGGTTCTCTAGACGGCCTGGACGTTGGACGCCTGCGCGCCCTTGTCGCCCTGCACGACGTCGAACGACACGCGCTGACCCTCGGTCAACGACTTGTAGCCGTCCATGCCGATCGCGGAGAAGTGGACGAAGACGTCATCGCCGCCTTCGCGCTCGATGAAGCCGTAGCCCTTCTCGTTCGAGAACCACTTGACGGTGCCCTCAGCCAACCCTTCCTCCTTGCAGAAAAACGATGATGAATCGCGCGGGAGTCTAACTCAGTTTCCCGCGGATGCAACGTGCGCCGGTCTGCGCGAGCGAGCCGCCGAAACGGTGTTCTGAAGCACCATTGCGACGGTCATCGGGCCGACGCCGCCGGGCACCGGGGTCATGTACGCGGCCCGCTCCATTGCGCCCGGATCGACGTCGCCGAGCAGCTTCTTGCTGTCGGGCGCGCGGTTCATCCCGACATCCACGACGGTCGCGCCGTCCTTGACCATCGCGGGGGAAACGAGGTGCGTGCTGCCGACCGCTGCGACGAGGACGTCTGCGTCGAGCGTGTGGTGCTCGAGGTCCCGCGTGCGGGAGTGGCAGACAGTCACGGTCGCGTTGCGCTGAAGGAGGAGGTGCGCCATCGGTTTCCCGACGATCGCGGAGCGGCCGATCACGACGGCGCGGGCGCCCTCGAGCGGGATCTCGTACTCGTCGAGCATCCGCATGACCCCGAGCGGCGTGCCCGGGACGAGCGTCGGCCGGCCGAGGTAGAGACGGCCCGCGTTCATCGGGTGGATGCCGTCGATGTCCTTGTCAGGCGCAATCGCCTCGATGATCCGGCTCTCGTCGAGGTGGCCCGGCAGCGGCAGCTGGACGAGAAGACCGTCGACCGCGTCGTCGGCGTTGAGCTCCGCGATCGTGGCGAGAACGTCGTCCTCGGACGTGTCCGCCGGGAGTTTGAGATCGCGCGCCTCCATGCCCGCGGCGGTCGCGGCCTTCTGCTTGAGGTCGATGTAGATGTGCGACGCGGGGTCGTCGCCGACGAGGACGGTCGCGAGGCCGACGTGGCCGATCTCGGCGACCGCGGCCGCAACTTCCTCGCGCACCTTCGCGCCGAGCGCCTTGCCGTCGAGGATGGTCGCTGCCACAACATCAGACTAGTGGGCGAGAATGCGCGGGTGGCACGGCTTCCGCGCAAGAACGATCCCGGCTCGATCCGCTCCCGCCAGGAGGCGCTCGGCCTGCCGGAGGTCGATGTCGAGCCGTGGACGAAGGCCGCCGAGTCCGTGACCGGGCTCGTCTCGATTCCCGTCTCGGTCGCGCAGCTGCAGGTCTCACTCGGCGAGTACGAGCTGTCGGAGAACGGCGACGTCGTCGAGACCGGTCGCGCCGACGACGAGGTGACGATTCCGCTCGCGCACACGGAAGGCGGCCTGACGGCGTCGGTGCAGCGGGGCGCGAAAGCGATCGCGGAGTCCGGCGGCTGCAGAACATACGTCGTCGCCGACAGAATCACCAGAGCATCCTGCTTTGTCTGCAAGGATGCAGGCGACGCTCTCGCGCTCGCCCGCTGGGTCGAGGAACAGGTGCCGGCGATGCGCGACTTCCTCCGCGACTCCGACATCGAGGAGCTCTCCCGCTACGCCGTCCTGCGCGAGGCGAAGACGCACGTCGTCGGCCCGATGTGCCACGTCCTCTGGCGGTTCACGACCGGCGACGCGTTCGGCGCGAACATGATGACCCGCAACGCGTACGCGCTGAACATGGCGTACGTCCTGCCGAACGCGCCGGTGACTATCGCAAGGACGATCCTCGAGGCGAACATGGGCGGCGACAAGAAGCCGTCCTTCGAGTACTTCCAGCAGGGGCACGGCAAGACGGTCATCGCCGAGGTGACGCTGACCGAGGCGGCGATCACGCGCGTCCTCCGGACGACCGTCACCGATCTCGAGGAGCTCGCCTGGACCGGGACGCACGGCGCGGTCGCGTCCGGGATGCAGTCGGTCGCGTTCACGCCGGCTTCGGCGATCGCGGCCGTCTTCGCCGCGACGGGCCAGGATCTCGGCCTCGTCGGGACGAGCTCGATGTGCCACGGGACGGAGCAGCGCGTCGACGGCGGCCTCCATGTCGCGGTTCGCTTCCCGGGCATCGAGGTCGGCGCGGTCGGCGGCGGCACGACGTTGCCCGACCCGGCCCGCTGGCTCGGGCTGATGGGCTGCGCCGGCCCGGGGAAGGTCTACCGCCTGGCCCAGCTCGTGGCCGCGACAGCGCTCGCGCTCGAGATCAGCGCCTCGGCCGCGATGGCGACGGCCGGCAGCGAGAACTTCTTCCGCGCCCACTTCGAGCGCGGCGGCCTGCGCTAGCCTCCGGCCTCCTGCCAGGCCTGCCGCAGCCGGCCGCGGTAGAAGACGAACAGGATCAGCGCGACGAGGAGCAGCACGATCTCGTCGAACGGACCGGGGATGGGCGCGAGCCCGATCGCGGCGAGCCAGCGCAGCGGCCGCGGGATGCCGCCGTCGCGAATGACGATCCGGACGGCCCGCACGGTGTGGCGAATATGTCTCATCCGGAGCCCGGCTCGACGACCTTGCGGACGACCCAGCGATGCTTGCCGATCTGGCGGTTGCGCGCGAAGCCGAGCCGCTCGTAGGTCGACAGGGCACCGTTGAACAGGAAGCCGGCGGGAACCGAGGCTGCACCCTCCGGATAGCCCTCGACGGTGCCGCCGCCGAGGCCGGCGATCAACTCGAGCGCGCCGGCGAGCCCGGCGGTCGCGACGCCCTTGCGGCGGTGACCCCTGCCGACGAAGTTGCAGGCGATCCGCCAGTCGGGCAGCTCGGTCAATCCCTTCTCGTACTCCTTGCGGCTCTTGATCCGCGGCAGCTCTCCCGGCGGCCCGAACTGGCACCAGCCCACGCAGTCGTCGCCCTCGAAGACAAGGGCCGCGTGCGCCTCGCCGGCCTGCACGCGCTCGAGCTTCCGCCGCCGGTGGGCCTCGTAGCCGGAGTTGAGCTTCGGATCCTCGTGGAAGCCGATGCACCAGCAGCCACCGAAGACGCCGTTGTTCGCCTCGACGAGCGCCGCGAACGAATCCCACGTCGACTCGTCCAGAGCCTTGATGCCGTACTGCGAGCTCAACCGGCGGGAAGCCGCACGTCGGAGACGTCGAGACCAAGCGAGTTGGCGAGCCGGACGCCGTGGTTCAGCTCCTCGCGCAGGCGCTCGCGGTCGCGTGCCTCCATCAGCGTCCCGATCACCTCGCGCGCCTTCGGGCGCCAGAGGACGTGCTGCGCGAAGACCGGCAGCATCGAGTTCGCCGCCTCGACGAGCCGGCTCTTCACCTTCTTCCCCGCCGACTGCAGCAGGACCCTCTCGTAGGCCATCCCGGCGCCGTGGTGGATGCCGTCGTCGATCGCGAGCCGGTTGCAGAGATCCTCGAGAACCGTGCCGCGCGACGACTTCGCGATCAGCCGGAAGCGCGGGATGATCAACCGCTCGAAGAACACCTGCATCAGGAAGACCTTCTCCTCGAGCAGATCCGCCTCGAGGAACACGTGGGCGAGCTTGTCGAGGAACGGATCGCGCTCCCCCTCCCCGCCGACCTGACCGATCAACCGCAGCCAGGCCTCGGTGTGACGCGACTCGTCCTGCACCATCGTCGCGTAGTAGAGGCGCGCTTCCGGGTCGGGCGCCGCCGCGAGCAACTGGGCCGCCATCTCGCATGCGAAGACGTCTGCCTGGAGCTGCTGCATGATCACCGAGCGCCAGATGTCGCGCCGTCGAGCCTGCCGCTCGGATGTCCCCTTCCCCTCGGGCACGAACGGGATCTCGCCCCACGGCACGTCGTCGACCTGCCATTCCTGGTGCTTCGCGAGGTGGTAGAAGCGAAGGACGCCGGCGTACTCGGCGCGGTCGTCGAGCTCGGCGGGGACTGCTGCCGCGTTCATCCAGCGGACCTTATCCTCAGCGCGTGATCGCACTCGTCTTCAGCTACGAGGCCCATGACGCCGGCGAATTCGAGCGCGTCTATGCGCAGGACGGCGACTGGGCCGAGTTCTTTCGCGGCGCGCGCGGCTACGTGGGCTCCGAGCTCCTACGTGACGTCGAGGTGCCCGGCCGCTACCTCGTGATCGATCGCTGGGAGTCGGCCGACGCGTACAACACGTTCGTCGCGGCGAACCAGGAGGAGTACATGCGACGCGTCGACGAGACGCGCTTCGTCTACGACAGCGAGCTCCGCTTCGGAACGTTCGAGAGCATTTGAGAGGATGGCCGACATGAGCACGACAGCGACCGACTACCGGATCCTGATCGGCGGCGAGCTCGTCGAGGCGGCCTCCGGCGAGACGATGGACGTGATCGCACCGGCGACCGGCGAGACGATCGCCCAGGTGCCGAGCTGTGGCGCGGAGGACGTCGACCGCGCCGTCGAGGCTGCGCAGGCGGCGCTGCCCGCCTGGCTCGAGAAGACGCCGAAGGAACGATCGGAGCTGCTGCACGCGCTCGCCGGCGTGCTCTCCGACAACGCGGAGGAGCTCGCGCAGCTCGAGTCGGTCAACGTCGGCAAGCCGCTGATGGCGTCGCGCGACGAGATGCCGTTCTCGGCCGACAATCTCCGCTTCTTCGCCGGCGCCGCCCGCAACCTCGAGGGCAAGTCGGCCGGCGAGTACATCGAGGGTTACACGTCGATGATCCGGCGCGAGCCGATCGGGATCGTCGGCGGCGTCTGCCCGTGGAACTACCCGCTGATGATGGCCGTCTGGAAGCTCGGGCCTGCGCTCGCCGCCGGCAACTGCCAGATCCTCAAGCCGTCCGAGCAGACGCCGCTCTCGCTTTTGCGTTTCGTCCAGCTTGCTCAGGAACTGATTCCGCCGGGGGTTCTCCAGGTCGTCACCGGCGACGGCGTGCCGGTCGGGCAGCGCATCGTCGAGCATCCCGCCGTCGGGATGGTCTCGATCACGGGCGACGTCGAGACCGGGAAGATCATCGCCCGCACCGCCGCGGACACCCTGAAGCGCGTCCACCTCGAGCTCGGCGGCAAGGCGCCGATGGTCGTCTTCGACGACGCCGACCCGAAGGCCGTGGCCGAGGGAATCCGGCTCGCGGGTTACTGGAACTCCGGCCAGGACTGCACCGCCGGCTCACGCGTCATCGCCGGGCCGAAGATCTACGAGAAGCTGTTGGAGGAGCTCGTCCCGCAGGTCGAGTCGCTGAAGGTCGGCGACCCGCTCAACGACGAGACAGAGATGGGCTCCGTCATCTCGCAGGACCAGCAGGCCCGGATCTTCGGCTTCCTCGAGCGCGCGAAGGGCGCGACCGTCCTCACCGGCGGCGGCACGGGCTCGGATCGCGGCTACTTCGTCCAGCCGACCATCGTCACCGACGTCCAACAGACCGACGAGATCGTCCAGAACGAGGTCTTCGGGCCGGTCGTCACCGTGCAGCGCTTCGCGGACGACGCCGAGGCGATCCGCTGGGCGAACGACGTCCGCTACGGGCTCGCCGCGTCGGTCTGGACCCGCGACGTCGGCCGGGCGATGAACGCGGCGCGCAAGCTCCAGTTCGGGTGCGTCTGGATCAACGACCACCTCCTGCCGCTCGCGTCGGAGCTACCCCACGGCGGCTACAAGCAGTCCGGCTACGGCAAGGACATGTCGATCTACTCCATGGAGGAGTACACGCAGCTCAAGCACGTCGCCGTGAAGATCGACTAGTCGAAGCCGACGGCTGCGGTGAGCTTGCCCCAGAGCTGCTCGAAGCCGGTCTCGCACGAGCCGTGCACCGTGACCGTCTTTCCCTCGGCGCGGATGAAGCGCGCGCCGACGTCCGGCAGCGTCCCCTTGCACTGACGGCTCGAGAGGCCGGCGAAGCTCGACTGGACTGCGCTCGAGAGGCTCGCTTCGGTCGCGCTCGGAAGGTGCCGCTTCGTGATCCGGGCGTTGCCGAGCTCGGTGATCTTCCCGGTCGGCGAGATCGTGATGTCGAACGGAGCGATGTTGCCGCCCTCGATACCGAACTCGATCTGAGTCCCGTGGGCCGGCTTCGGCGCGCCCGACGAGCCGCAGGCGGCAAGCCCGAGTGAGAGAACAGCGAGGACGATCAGCCGGCGCACGCGCACGAGAATAGCGAGGGACGACAAACAAAAGCCGCGATCCGTCGTCCCAGCCGTAGAAGGCCAGGCTCTGTTCGAAGACGTCCCTCTTCCCCCGGGAGGCTCGTTGGCAACCGAGACACATTCGGTTTCGCACGACATCGCGCAGCGCTTTCTCGACAACATCGAGACAGTCGTCCACGGCAAGCGCGAGCAGATAACGCTCGTCACCACGGGGCTCGTCTGCGGCGGTCACATTCTCCTCGAGGACGTTCCCGGCACCGCGAAGACTGTGCTCGCCCGCGCGCTGGCGCAGTCGATCGAGGGCGCGGTCGCGTCCAGAATCCAGTGCACGCCCGACCTCCAGCCGACAGACGTCACCGGCCTCTCGATCTTCAACCAGCGCGAGCGCGACTTCGAGTTCCGCCCCGGGCCGGTGTTCGCGAACGTCGTCCTCGTCGACGAGATCAACCGCGCGATGCCGAAGACGCAGTCGGCGCTGCTCGAGGCGATGGCCGAGCAGCAGGTGACCGTGGACGGCGAGACCCGCCCGCTGCCGGAGCCGTTCATGGTGTTGGCGACCCAGAACCCGATCGAGTACGAGGGCACGTTCCCGCTGCCCGAAGCGCAGCTCGACCGCTTCCTCCTGCGCGCGACGCTCGGCTATCCGGACGGAGAGGACGAGCACCGGATCGTCGAAGAGCAGCTCGGCGGGCATCCGCTCGGAAGGCTTCGGCCCGTGGTCGACCTCGACGAGATGGCCACGTTGCGCGCGGCTCTGCAAGACGTGTTCGTGCACGAGGCCGTCTCGCGCTGGATCGTCGAGCTCGTCCGCGCGACCCGGGCGCTCGACATCGTGACCATCGGCAGCTCGGTCCGCGGCACGCTCGCGCTCAACCGCACGGCGCGCGCCTGGGCGGTGCTGCACGGGCGGCGCTACGTGACTCCCGAGGACGTGGAGCGGCTGCTGGAGCCCGTCCTCATGCACCGGCTGCTCTTCCGCCCCAGCTTTCTCGCCGAGATCCGCGACCACGGCTGGGGCGCGGCGATGCTCGACGTCCAGGCCCGCTGCCTCGAGCTCGCGCCGAAGCCGGGCTTCGACATCGATTTCGACGTCCCCACGTCGGCCGCTTAGCGATGACGGCGGGGACCTTCCCGCTGATCCCGCGCCGGCGCGTCGTCGGTCTCGCCTTCGGCGGCGTGAGGAGCGCCCGCCGTGGCACCGGCTCCGACGTCGCGGGCGCGCGCGCCTACCGCCCCGGCGACGACGTCGCGTGGATCGACTGGCCGTCGTCGGCGCGGCTCTCGGCCGCCCGAAACGACGACCAGTTCATCGTCCACGAGCTCTTCGCCGACGAATCGCCGCGCGTCGTCGTGGTCGCCGACCGCCGCCCGTCGATGAGCATCGGGGCATCCACGCTGCGCCGTCTCGACAAGCCGCTGGCCCTACTCGCGGTCATCGAGCTGATCGGGATGAGCGCGCGCGTCGCCCGCAGCCTCACGGGCTATGTCGACCACGCCGAAGGCGAGGTGTACTGGAAGCCGCCGAGAACCGAACGGCTCGCCGAGCCCGGCTCCTACGACAGGCCCTTCCGCGCGCCGCCCGACGCCGTCACGCTCGGGCTCGAGCATCTCGGCGGGCACCGCCGCGAGCTACCGACGCAGGCGTTCATCTTCGTGGCCTCGGATTTCTTCGTGCCGCCCGAGGAGCGCGTATGGCGGCGGGCACTCGAGCACCGCTGGGAGCTCGTACCGGTCGTGATCCAGGATCCGGTCTGGGAGCAAACCTTCCCGGACGTCGGCGGGATCACCGTGCCCTACGCCGACCCTGCGACGGGCCGTGTCGTCCCCGTCTACCTCAGCCGGGACGAGGCAGAAGAACGGCGGCGCGAGAACGAGGAGCGGAGCCACGAGCTGACGCAGATCTTTCGCTCCTTCGGCGCGGAGCCGGTCATGGTCGGCTCCCACGACGCCGGGGACGTGCTCGCCTCCTTTCTCCGCTGGGCCGACCTGCGCGTGATGGCGCGCGGAGCGCTCGTATGAGGCGCCTCCTCCCCGTTGCGCTGCTCCTGGCGCTCGTGCTCGCCGCGCCGGCGGTCGCAAAGGTGCCGAAAACCGCGATCGGCAGCATCGATCCCATCGCGGTCTACGCGACGGTGACGCCTCCGGTCCAGACGTTCGGCGATGCGATCACGGCGCGGGTGACGGTGCTCGCGGACAGGAGGCTGGTGAGCCCGACCGGAATCCGCGTGATCACCGGCTTCGCCCCCTACCAGCAGGTCAAGCCCCCTACGAGGGTGCGGACTGTCTCCGGCCACTTGCTCGAGGAGACCTGGACGTGGTCGCTTCGCTGCCTGACCCAAGCCTGCGTCCCGGTGGTCCCGCCGAGCGACGTCTTTCACGTCTTCCGCTTCAAGCCCGTCGATGTCCGTTATCGCGGAGCCGGCGGAACGCTCACGAAGATCCACGTCTTCTTCCCTCCGGTCGAGGAGCTCTCCCAGGTCAGCCCCGGGATCGTCAATTACCTGGAGACGAGGAAGATCGTCAACTGGCAGTACCAGTTGACGCCGGGCACCGCCGCCCGTTATCGAACACCTCCCGGTCTCGTCTTCTGGGCCGCCGTCGTTCTCGCCGCCGTTCTCGGCGCGGCCGGGCTCGTTCTGGCGGGACGGTGGGCGCTCAGGTTCCGCGCGCCCGCGGCCCTTGCGGCACCGGCTCTGCCGGCGTCGTATCTCGAGCGCGCGCTCGCGCTGTTCTTCTGGGCTACGGCGCATGGCGACGAGACCCTGCAGCGCAAAGCGCTCGAGCGGGTCGCGGGCGAGCTGCCGCTCGACGTGATCGATCTCTCGGACGCAACCCGTGAGCTCGCGTGGTCGCCCGAGACGCCCGAGGGAGACGAAGTCGAAGCGATCTCCGAGCGAGCCGGCGTCCCTGCACACCACGAGGACGGGGCCGGCGGATGAGAGGAACGACGCTCAGACGCGGCGGCGCGACGACGCTCGGCGACCTCGATGGGCTCTCGCTGCCCGCGGAACGCACTACGGTCGTCCGCTGCGCGCTCGTGCTCGCCCTTGCAGCGGCACTGGCCGGCGCCATCCTCCTCGCGAGCTCGGCGGGCAGCGGCCGCGCCGCCGTCCTGCCCGCGGGCGTCAAGAGCGGCGTCATCGTGATCGACATGTCCGCAAGCGTCGCCGGAGAGAGTCGCGAGCGGATCGCGACGGTGATCAACGGGCTCGCCGCCGCCAACCAGGCGATGGGCCTCGTCATGTTCTCCGACACTGCCTACGACGTCCTGCCGGCGAACTCGCCCGTCAGCGCCCTGCTCTCGTTCGAGCGCTTCTTCAATCCGCAGAGCATCGTCCACGGCGCGCCGATCTTCGGGCAGACCCCATGGGACAACTTCAGCGGCGGGACGAGGATCTCGAGTGGCCTGATCGAGGGTGAGGCAGCCCTGCGCCGGGCTCATGTCACGCACGGCTCGCTGCTCCTGATCAGCGACCTCGACGACGCAGGCTCCGACGAGGAGCCGCTCGTCGCGGCGGCCTTTGCTCTCAGGAAAGCCCGGATTCCGGTCCGGATCGTGCCCCTGTTCGCGGCGCCCGCGAACGTCCGGATCTTCACCTCCCTGTTCGGGTCGCAGGCCTTCATCTCGCCTGCCGCGTTCAAGTCGAGCTCGGGGCAGCACGTCCAGCCGATCGCGGCCTCGTGGCCGTGGGGGCTCATCGCCGTGGGCGCAATCCTGGTCGTCCTCCTTGCTGCGAACGAGCAGTTCAACACCCGACTCCGGCCGGAGACGGCGACATGAGGCTGCTGCGCCGTTTGGTGCCGCTCGTCGCCGCGCTCGTTCTCCTGGGGCTCGCGGCGGGATTCGCGTTGCTGGCGATGGACGTTCACGCCTGGCAGGGGACACTCGCGCACGATGACGTCCGCTTCCGGGCCGTCCACTCGCGCCCGGATCTTTGGCGCTCGCCCGCGGTTCTCCCGGGCGACCCGGCACGCGTCCTGCTCGGCCTCGGCGACGGGCTCGCCTATCGGCATGCGCTGCAGCTGTTCTGGTTGAGCGAGGTCGGCGTCGCCCGTTCCTCCTCCGGGACCTTGTCGCAGACGAGGGTCGATACGCAGGAGCAGCTCCAGGCGCTCATCGAGCACGCCAGAACGGGCGCCGAGCGCTCTGCCGCGGCCAATCTCCTCGGCGTGATGACGATCACATCGCCCGCCGCCAGCGGCGCCACGCAGACCGCGACGATCAACCGCGCGGGGCTCTATTTCCAGAAGGCGATCGAGGACGACTCGACGAACTGGGCCGCGAAGGTCAACCTCGAGCTCATGCTCCGCCTGACGAAGCCGGACAAGTCCCCCTTCGGCAAGGACGCACACGGCGGGTACGGCGCCGGCGGCTCCCATGGCGCCGGCGCTCTCGGCGGAGGCTACTGACGGGCATCTCCTTCCTCACGCCGCTCGCGGGCCTGTTCGCTCTCACTGCAGCGATCCCGCTCGTCGTCTTCGCGCTCATGGAGAACCGCACCCGGCGGCTCCGCCGGCTCTTCTCGCTGACGGCTCCGGGACGGCGCGACCTTGCGGTCGTCGCGATCGCTCTCACGCTCTTGCCGGCGCTCGTCGCGGTCGCCGCGGCGCAGCCCGTCGTCGTGCACCGGCGGGCGCTGACCGAGCGGATCGACGCTCAGGTCTTCATCGTCTTCGACACCTCCCTCTCGATGAGCGCGCAGAGCAGTCCGCAATCGCCGAACCGGCTCGAGCGAGCGGAGCGCGAGGCGAAGCAAGTGATCCCCCAGCTCGGCAACATCCCGGTCGGGATCGCGACGATGACCGATCGCGTTCTCCCGAACGTCCTGCCGACCACGAATACCGCGCTCGTCCTGCGGACGATGGATCAGTCGATCGGGGTCAACGAGCCGCCCCCGAGCCAGCGCTATCCCGTGCGAGCGACATCGCTGCAGGCGCTGTACCTGATTCCCGCCGAGCACCTGTTCGCTCCCGACATCAAGCACCCGATCCTCGTCGTCTTCACGGACGGCGAGGCGAGCCCGCTGCCGCGCGGCATCGGCTACGCCCTCGCTCACCAGCTGACGATTCCGCCGCTTTTCGTGCACGTGTGGACGCCGACCGAGCACATCTACGTGCATGGCCGGATCGATCCCCGCTACCGGCCGGATCTCGCGAGCGGCGCAGTTCTCAAGCAGTTCGCACAGGCCACGCACGGTCAGGTCTTCGCCGCCGGGGACGCCGGCGCGTTACTGGGCGCGATTCGCGCCGAGGCGGGCACGCGACCCTCGCAGACGCTGATCCTCGGCTACGCGCGCGTCGCGCTCGGGCCGTGGTTCCTGCTTGCCGGCGTCGTCCCGCTCGGCTTCCTCTTCTGGCGGAGGAATCTCTAGGACCGACGGGCGATCGGGACGAAGGCGCCTACCGGAGTCGAACCGGTGTACCGGGTTTTGCAGACCCGTGCCTAACCACTCGGCCAAGGCGCCGCGCGGCGCCATGGTATCCGGGGACTCAGCCGAGGACTTCGTCGAGGAAGGCAGCGGCGCGGGTGAACGAGTCGATCCGGTTCGAGAGCTTCGCGATCGAGTGGCCCTCGTCGGGATAGACGACCAGCTCGCACCGGATCCCCTTCTCGCTCAGCACTCGCGCGATCTCCTCCGACTCGGACAGCGGCACCCGCGGGTCGTTCGCACCGTGCTGGATGAAGAGCGGCACCCGGATTGCGTCGACGTGCGTGATCGGCGAGAGCTCGTGGAGGAAGTCGCGGTCGTTCTCGAGCGAGCCGTACTCGCGCTCGCGAGCCTTGCGGCGATAGGGCGAGGTGTTCTCGAGGAACGTGACCCAGCTCGAGATGCCGACCGACTCGACGCCCGCAGCCCAGAGCTCCGGCTGGAACGCGAGCGCGGCGAGCACCATGAAACCGCCATACGAGCGGCCATAGACGACCGCACGCGAGCCGTCGATCTCGGGGCGCGTGGCCAGCCACTCGTGCAGCGACGCGAGGTCGCGCACCGAGCCCATTCTCAGCCGCACATCGTCGAGATGCTCGTACCGCTTGCCGTAGCCGCTCGAGCCGCGCACGTTCGGCGCGGCGACCGCATAGCCGCGTGAAACGAGGTGCTGTGTCAGCGGCGCATAGTTGACGTGCCACTCCGGGTGGTACTGCGCCTCCGGGCCGCCGTGCACGGTGAGAACGACTGGGAACGGCCCGTCGCCCTCCGGCAGGAAGAGGAAGACCGGGACCGACTCGCCGTCGAAGCTCTCGAAGCGGTGGAGCGTCGGCTCGACGAGACCGTCGACGGGATCGGAGACGGACGTGAGGCGCTCGGTCGAGCCGGCCGCAACGCCGTAGACGTACACGTCGTACGGCTGCGTCAGCGTGGAGAAGGCGTACGCGAGCTTCGCTCCGTCGGGAGAGAACACCGGCGACGCGACGACGCCGCGGCCGGGCAAGGGCACGTCGACGCCGTCGAGGCTCAGGCGCGAGTAGCCGTCCTCGTTCACATGGAGCAGGAGACGGCGGCCGGCCGCGTCGCCGAAGCAGGTCACGTCCCACTCGAGCGCCACGTCGCCGACCGCGAGCGTGTCGCGGCCCTCGTTCGTCGCCCAGAGGACTTCGTCGCCGTGGAAGACCGGCGTCGTGTACTCCGTCGGCTCGTCGTGCGGCGTCAAGTGCGTCGCCTCGCCCGAATCGACGTCACAGAGATAGAGGTCGGTGTCGCCGCTCCGGTCGCCGATGCGCACAGCGACGATGCGACGGCCGTCCGCCGAGATCGCCGCCACTCCGACCCAGCCGTCGAACTCGAAAGCTTGCTCCTCCCCGCTCTCGAGATCTCGGGCGACGACGTCGAAGTCGATCCCGTTGCGGCGGTTCGTCGTGTAGGCGAGCGTCCGCCCGGCCGAGTGCGGCGTCCTGTGGATGAAGCGCTCGTCGACGACGAGCGGCTCGTCGCCGACGTACAACTGCGTCCTCTCGTTGCCGCCGGAGTCCCGCTCGATGAGGAGGCGACCGTCCGGCAGGAACTGGCCCGAGACTGCTTCCTCGAAATGCGTCAACTGCCGCAGGCCCGGCACGACGAACAGCTGGTTCGAGCCCGGCAGGTTCGACGAGACGAGCAGCTCGCTGCCATCCGGAGAGAACGAGAGCGGCGTTGCATGCCGCCGCTCCAACAAGGCCTGGAGATCTACGCCGTCACTCCCGCCAGCTCGGGGATGACGTCGTCGCCGAACGCCTGCAGCGTCTCTTCCTGGCCGTGGGTCATGAGGTAGATGTTGAACTGGTCGACGCCGACCGCCTCGAGCTCCCGCAGCTTCGCCTTCGCCTGCTCGACGTTCCCGAGCACACAGAAGCGGTCGCAGATCTCGTCGGTGACGAACTCGCCGTGCGCGGCGCCGACGCGGGAGTGCTCGTTGTAGTCGTAGAACTTCCGCGCCTGGACATAGTCGGTGAGCGCCTTGGGAACCTGGCTGCCGTCGGTGCCGTAGCGCTCGATCAGATCCATGACGTGGTTCGAGACCATGGCCGGGAACCACCGCACCTGCTCGCGCGCGTCGGCGAGGTCGTCGGCGATGTGGGCCGGCGCGCCGACGATGCACTTGAGCTGCGACGGGTCGCGGCCCGCTTCCTCGGCCGCGCGGCGGGCCGTGTCCATGATCCAGCTGATGATCTCCGGGTCGGCGAGCTGGATGATCACGCCGTCGCCGACGCGACCGGCGACGGCGAGCGCCTTCGGCCCGTAGCCCGCAACCCACATGGGAATCGGCGGCAGCTCCGGCCGCACCCACTTCAGCGCGAGCTCCTTGTCGTTCCAGTTGATCTCGCGGCCGTTCATGAACTCGCGGATCATCGCGAGCGACTGCTCGAACTCCGCGACCTTCATCGGCTTGCGGCCGATGACGCGAACGGCCGAGTCGCCACGCCCGACGCCCATCACCATGCGGCCGTCGGAGAGGTCGTGCAGCGTCGCGTACGAGCTCGCGAGGACGGTCGGGTCGCGCGTCGCCGGATTCGTGACGAAGTGGCCGAGCTTGATCGTGGAGGTCTCGCGCGCCGCCACGGCGAGCATCGGGATCGACTCCTGCCAGAGGACGTGCGAGTCGTACGTCCAGGCGTAGCCGAAGCCGTGCTTCTCGGCGAGCTGGATCAGCTCGAGCCAGCGCGAGAACGGCGGATCGGGCAAGACGGTGACGCCGAAGTCCATGCTGCGAGCCTACCGCCGTGAGGCGCGGCAGGGCTAGACGCTCTCGAGCGCCTTCGTCGTCAATCCGTCGAGGGCGCGCACCGCGAGCTCGAGGTGCTCTTCGGATGTGTCCTCGAGCTTCGTATGCGAAAGCCCCCGCAGCGACTGAACGAAGAGCATCACCGTGGGGATTCCCGCGCGCGCGACCTCGGCGGCGTCGTGGAGCGGGCCGGATGGAAGGCGATGGCAGGTACCGGAGACCTCGCGGATGGACTCTTCCGCAAGCTCGATCAGCTGCTCGTCGAACGGGATCGGCTCGATCCCCCAGATCCGCTGCCACTCGACGTCGATGTTCTCCTCACGCGCGAAGCGCTCGCTCGCGTCCCGCGCGAGCTCGAGCAGCCGCGCGAGCTTCGCCGGCTCGAGATGGCGCTGGTCGAGGAGCTGCTCGGCGGTCTCGACGACGGAGGTGACGATTCCCGGCTTGCAGACGACGCTGCCGGACGTGCAGACCGCGCCGTCCCCCACCTCCGCCGCGATCGGCCGCAGCTCGAGCTCGAGACGCGAAGCGCCCGCGAGCGCGTCGCGGCGCTGGTCCATCGGAGTCGAGCCGGCGTGCGCGGCCTGGCCACGCCATGTGATCAGGTGGCGCTCCACGCCGAACGTGCCGAGAACGACGCCGAGCGGCAGGTCGAGCGACTCGAGCACCGGTCCCTGCTCGATGTGGAGCTCGAGGTAGGCGACGGCGTTCTCCAACTGCGAGTGCGCCTCGAGCGCGCTGTCGAGGTCGACGCCGTGCTCGGAGAGCGCGTCGGGAAGCGCGAGCCCGTCCGCGTCCTGCCGCCGGCGCAGCTCGTCCTGATCGTCCATCGAGCCGCCCGCCGCCGACGAGCCGAATAGCGAGCGGCCGAAACGCGCGCCCTCCTCGTCCGCCCAGTTGACGACCCGAACCGTGAGCGGCGGCGTCCCCTCCTCCGCAAGGCGGCGCAGCACCTCGACCGCGGCCATGACGTTGAGGCAGCCGTCGAGCCAGCCGCCGTTCGGGACGGAGTCGATGTGCCCACCGAGGAGAAGCGCGCGGTCGGACGCGCCGGCGAGCGTGAACCACTGGTTGCCGGCCTCGTCGATCTCCTCCACCGCGCCCGTCGAGGCGGCCTTCTCGCGCAACCAGCCGCGCGCCCGCTCCCACGTCTCGGTCCAGGCGACGCGCTGCGCGCCGTTCTCGTCGCCCGTCAGCTCCTGCAGCTCCCGGAGCTCCGCGACGGTGCGGGCGGGTGACAGGCTCATGCCGCGAGCTTAGACTCGAAGCCGATGTCGATCCTGATCAAGGGAGGCCGCGTCGTCACCGCCGCCGACGACGTCGTCGCGGACGTGCTCGTCGAGGGCGAGCGGATCTCCGTGATCGGCGCCAATCTCGACGTCGCCGCCGACCGCACGATCGACGCGGGCGGCAAGTACGTCCTGCCGGGCTGCATCGACCCGCACACGCATCTCGACATGCCGTTCGGCGGCACCGTAACTGTCGACGACTTCGAGTCTGGCCAGACGTCGGCGGCGTTCGGCGGCACGACCTGCCACGTCGATTTCTGCATCCAGGCGCAAGGCCAGACGTTCGCCGAGGCGCTCGACGGCTGGCACGCGAAGGCGAACGGCAAGACGCTCATCGACTACGGCTTCCACATCGCCGTCACCGACCTGCGCGACGAGGAGCGGCTCTCCGAGCTCGCCGCGCTGCCCGCGCAGGGGATCACGTCCTACAAGCTGTTCATGGCGTACAAGAACGTCCTCCAGGTCGACGACGGGACGCTTTTCCGCGCCATGGAGGTCGCCGCCGCCAGCGGCGCGCTCGTGATGGTGCACGCGGAGAACGGCGACGCGATCGACGTCCTCGTGCGCGAGGCGCTCGCCCGCGGCGAGACCGCGCCGATCCACCACGCGCTGACCCGGCCGCCGGAGCTCGAGGGCGAGGCGACCAACCGCGCCATCCAGCTCGCGCGCATCGCCGGCGCGCCGCTCTACGTCGTCCACGTCACCTGCCGCGAGGCCGTCGAGCCGATCCGCCGCGCGCGCGAGCTGGGCTGGGACGTCTGGGGCGAGACGTGCACGCAGTACTTCTTCAAGTCGATCGACGACCTTGCGCGGCCGAACTTCGAGGGCGCGAAGTACGTCTACTCGCCACCGGCGCGCGACGCCGCGAATCACGCGGTTCTCTGGGACGCGGTGCGCACTGACGCGCTGTCGGCGATCTCGACCGATCACTGCGCCTTCCTCTGGGACGGCCAGAAGACGCTCGGCTCCGACGACTTCACGAAGATCCCGAACGGCGGGCCGGGCCTCGAGGACCGCCTCAAGCTGATCCACCACTTCGGCGTCCGCGAGGGCCGGATCAGCCTGACGCGGATGGTCGACCTCCTCGCGACGCAGCCGGCGAAGCTGTTCGGGCTCTACCCGCGCAAAGGCACGATCGCCGTCGGCGCCGACGCCGACCTCGTCGTCTTCGACCCCGGCAAGCGGGAGACGCTTTCCGCCTCCTCGCACCACTCGAAGTGCGATTACAGCCTCTACGAGGGGACGGAGATCACCGGCACGCCAGAGCTCGTCCTCCTGCGCGGCAACGTCCTCGTGGAGAACGGCGAGCTCGTCGCGACGCCCGGCGTCGGGCAGTTCGTACGGCGAGCGGTATTCGGCGAGCCGCTGGCGGTCGAGCCGGTCGGCACAAGTTAGTCCTGCTCAGCAGGGCTTTCTTTACATCGCACGAAGAAATCCGGGCTACCGTCATGCGTAACGTGGGGTCCCCCAGCGCACCCTGCCGCGGGCGACTCCCGTTGCTCGCCGCAGTTGCCGCTTTGTTCGCGGCTCTCGCCCTGACGGGCGCGTCCGGCGCTGCCACTGGGCACGCCAAGGGGATCGACGTCTCCAACTGGAACGGCGCCATCAAGTGGTCGAAGGTCGCGGGCGCCGGCTATCGCTTCGCGTTCGGCAAGGCCACCGAGGGCACGACATTCACGGACGGGACGTACTCCACGAATCGGGAGGGAAGCGAAGCGGCGGGCCTCGCCTTCGGCGCGTACCACTTCGCCCGCCCAACCGGCGGCAGCGTCGCCGCCGTGACCGCGAGCGCGACGGCGCAGGCCGACTACTTCCTCTCCGTCGCCGACCCGCAGCCCGGAGAGCTACCGCCCGTACTCGACCTCGAGAAAACCGGCAACCTCAAGGCGAAGCTGCTGACGGCGTGGACGCAGGCGTGGGTGAACGAGATCTACGCGCGGCTCGGCGTCCAACCCTTCATCTACTCGTCTCCCGCCTTCTGGCAGTCCTATCTCGGCAATGCGACGTCGATTGCCGCCTCGGGCGCTCTCCTCTGGATCGCCCACTGGACGAGCGCGAGCCAGCCTTGGGTGCCTGCGAAGAACTGGAACGGCACCGGCTGGACGTTCTGGCAGTGGACGGATTGCGTCGCCGTGCCCGGCCTCGCCCACTGCTCGGACGGCGACCGCATGAACGGGCTGAGGCCCGGCGCGGTCGCAATCCAGCCGTACTCGACCGATCTTCCCGAGCTCGGGACGCCCCCGAGCATCGTCGGCCCGCCCGAGGCGGGGATGCGCCTCGCCGTTGTTCCAGGCGTGTGGGCAGGTGGCAAGCCGCTGGCGTTCACGTACCAGTGGAGGCGCTGCGACGCGGCAGGCGCCAACTGCGTCGCGATCGACGCCGCCACCCACGAGAGCTACAAGCCTGTGAGCGCCGATGTCGGTCACTCCTTGAAGGTGCTCATGACCGCGACGGCGTCGAGCGGGAGCGCGAAGGCGGTGACCCCGCCGACGGTGGCCGTCTCGCCCGCCGGCACGCCGCCGAGCGCCCGCCCCGCCAACTTCGATCCTCCCCAGATCCACGGTGCGGCGCAGGTCGGCGCGGTGCTCTCTAGCTCGGTTGGGACGTGGAGCGGCTCCCCGACGAGGTTCGCCTATCGCTGGCAGCGCTGCGACGCGACGGGCGCCAACTGCCTTGCGATCAGCAAGGGGACGAAGCCGACCCACACCCTCACGCCCGACGACCTCGGCTCGACGCTGGCGCTCATCGTCACCGCGACGGGCGCGGGCGGCGCGACGTCCGCGCATGCCGTTCTCACGAATGTCGTCGCCGCCGCGCCGTTGCCGCCCGTCTCGATCGGCTCCCAAACGGTCGGGCAGGGCGTCGCGGGCAATGTCCAGACAGAGGACGGACGCGCGGTCGCCACGTGGCAGCCGGGCTCGGTGCCGGTGGGACTGACCGTCACGCTGGACACGTTCCAGGGCGAGCTCTCGGTTCCCGGCAGCGAGGTGTCGCTCGGCGTTGCAGGCTTGCCGTCGAAGGGCTTCCGCTGGCCGGTCCAAATCGAGTACACGACCCCGCAGCCCGTAGGCGAGGTGCTCGGCTACTCGAGCGACGGCGCCACGTACTACGCCGTCAAGCCCCTCACGCAGCCGGAGCTTCCCACCCGCAAGAGCGTCGGCTCGTACGTCGAGTCCGGTGGCCTCTTGCAAGTCCTCACCCGCACGCCGCTCCAGCTCGCCCTCTTCACCGCCGGAGCCTGGGGCGATCCGACCTACACCTCACCGAAGGGGCCGTCGCTCTCGCGCAAGGCGAGGCTGCACGTCGTTCCGCGCCGCGCGTCCAAGAGCATCCTCGTGCTCACGCGCTTCGCCGCCAAGTCACAGACCAGGCTCACCGCGACCGTCACGTCCGCGACCGGGAGGAAGATCGCGATTCTCCCGAAGGGGAGCCGGCTCGGCGTGCCGCTGACAGGCCGTGCATCACATACCGCCCGGTCCGAGCTCGACCGGCCCGGCGTGATCCGCCTCCGCCTCCGCCTCAACGCCCGCCGGCTCGCGGCGGGGAGGTACCGGCTCCGCATCGTGGCCGTCGACCCGTGGGGGCGCCGGAGCGCGCAGACGCTGCGGTTCGTCTACAAGGGCTGAGCTCTAGCGCGTCTGGGGGAAGCCGAGGTCGATCTGCGACGTCGCCGGATCGGGCCAGCGTGTCGTGACGACCTTGCCGCGCGTGTAAAAGTCGATCGCCTCCGGCCCGTAGACGTGGCGATCGCCGAAGAGCGAGTCGCCCCAGCCGCCGAACGAGTAGAACGCGACGGGAACCGGGATCGGGACGTTGATCCCGACCATCCCCGCCTCGACCTCGAACTGGAACCGCCGCGCGGCGCCGCCGTCACGGGTGAAGAGAGCGACGCCGTTCCCGTACGGGCTCTCGTTGACGAGCCGCACCGCTTCCTCGTAGGTGGCAACCCGTGTCACGCCGAGCACCGGGCCGAAAATCTCGTCCGCGTAGGCGCGCATCGCCGGCGTGACGTTGTCGAGCAGGCTCGGGTTGAGGAAGAAGCCCTCGCCGGACACCCCCTCGCGCCCGTCGACGACGACCGTCGCGCCCTCGGCCGGCGCGCTCTCCAGGTAGGAGGCGACCTTGTCACGGTGCTCCGCCGTGACGAGCGGCCCCATCTCCGACGCCGGATCCATCCCGTCGCCGACCGCCACCCGCGGAATCCGGTCGCGGATCGCGGCGACGAGCGGCCCGGCCACGTCCCCGACCGCGACGACCAGCGAGACCGCCATGCAGCGCTCGCCGGCGGAGCCGTAGCCCGCCGAGATCGCCGCGTCGGCAGCCGCGTCGATGTCCGCGTCGGGGAGGACGATCATGTGGTTGTTTGCGCCGCCGAGCGCCTGGCAGCGCTTGCCGGTCGCGGTCGCCGTCTCGTAGACATAGCGGGCGATCGGCGTCGAGCCGACGAAGGAGACCGCGGCGATCTCGGGATCCCCGAGCACCGCGTCGACCGCGACCTTGTCCCCCATGACGACGTTGAAGAGACCGTCGGGGAGACCCGCCTCCTGCAGCAGCTCGGCCGTCCAGAGCGACGCCGACGGGTCCTTCTCCGACGGCTTGAGGACGAACGCGTTGCCGCACGCGAGCGCGGGCGCCCACATCCACATGGGCACCATCGCGGGGAAGTTGAAGGGCGTGATCCCTGCGACGACACCGAGCGGCTGCCGGATCGAGTGGACGTCGATGCCCGTCGAGACCTGCTCGGAGTGCTCGCCCTTGATCAGCGAAGGGATGCCGCAGCAGTACTCGACGACCTCGAGCCCGCGCGTCACCTCGCCGAGCGCGTCGGAGAAGACCTTGCCGTGCTCGTGGACGAGGATCTCGGCGAGCTCCTCGCGGCGCGCATGCAGCAGCTCGCGGATTCGGAAGAAGAGCTCCGCCCGCTTGGCGAGCGATGTTCCCCGCCAGGCGGGGAACGCGGCCTTCGCGGCCTGCACCGCGGCGTCGACCTCCTCAGCCGTGGCGAAGTCCACTGCGCCGGTCTGGCAGCCGGTGGCGGGGTTGAAGACGGGGCCGCTGCGGCCGGAATTGCCGTCGCTGCGCCGGCCCGCGATCCAGTGCGGAATGCGGGTGAGCGCCGGTGCGTCGGCCGTGTCCGTCACGCGCCAAGCTTACGCTCAGGGGTATGAAGGAGTTCTGCCCACGCTGCAGCGCCCAGATGGAGTGGCGACACGGGACGTTTCAGTGCCCGAAGTGCCGCTTCAAAGTCGGCTGCTGTGAAGGCGAGACGGGTGACTGCCGCGATCCCGGCTAGGGCGAAGCTCGAGGAGCTCGAGCAGTCCGGTTTCGAGCCGCGCTCGGGCGAGCTGCTCGTGGTCCTCTGCTGGCTCGTCCGCGACCACGTCGGGGTCGGCGAGGAGGAGCTGAACGCCGCTCGCCGCCGCGCGATGTTCGTCCTCGCTGCGGGTGGCGACCCGAACCGCGAGCTCGAGCTCGACTCCGTCGCAGCGGAGCGGCTCGCCGCGGAGCTCGACACGCCCGAGCGGCGAGCGGCGCTGGCGACGGCGCTCGACGAGCTGCCGACCGAGGATCTGCCCTCCGTCGCCGCCGCGGTGGAAGCCCTTCGCGCCGAGCCGGCTCTCGCGTGGCGGTCGTTCGCGCTCGCCCTGCTCGCGGACGAGCTCGCAGACGAGTAGCCGCGCCAAATAGCGACTACTCTGAGGCGCACTCCGTGGCGATCTCGAGACCGGATCCGCGCCGCCGCCCGAAGCTCCCGCGCAATGTCGGCGGCCGCCGTCGTGTCCAGCCGTACTCCCACGTCGACGCCCCGTACTTCCGGAGCCCTGGCTTCTACGTCCGCATCGGCGGCCTCGCCGTCGTCGTCGCCGTCGGCCTGTCTCTCCTCCTGCTGCGCGCCTGGTCGATCCAGGTACTGCACGGGAAGCAGTACTCGCGGGAAGCCCACCAGCAGGCGTACCGGACGGTCGATCTCGTAGGCGCGAGAGGCGCGATCGTCGACGACCGTGACCGGCTGCTTGCGGGCACCACGGGTCACGTCGTCGTCGACGCCGATGCCGCGTCGCTCGGCAGCCGGGACGCGCACGGCGTCTGGAGCCCGAGCGCAGACGGCATGCGGGAGATCAGCCGCCTCGCCCACTTTGCGGGGCTGCGGAAGCTGTCGCTCGTCCGCCAGATCGCGCACGACGTCCTCCAGTCGCCGTTCGCACCCGCCATCGTCATCCCGCACCCGCGCGCCGCGCTCGCGAACTATCTGCAGGAGCGCGCCAACTCGTTCCCCGGCTTCAAGGTCGAGGTCGAGGACTCACGGAGCTACCCGCTCGGCGCGTTCGGCGCCTCGTTCCTGGGCCTGCTCGGCCAGGTGAGCCGGCACGAGCTCAAGTCGGGCGCCTACCGGGCCGCGCAGCCCGGCGAGCTCGTCGGCCAGACGGGCGTCGAGGCGATGTACGACTCCGTCCTCAACGCGGGCTTCGTCAAGGCGAAGATCCCCGTCGACTCGCTCGGCCGGATCGCGGGCCTGCTCGTCGTCCCGCAGGAGAAGAGGCCGCCGACGCTGCAGCTCTCGATCGACGAGCGGCTGCAGAAGGCGACCGAGAAGGCGATCCTCGACGGCATGGCCGATGCGCGCACCGCCGGCTACAGCCCGACGGGCGGCTCGGCGGTGGCAATCGATCCCTACACGGGCGCGATCAAGGCGATCGCAAGCTATCCGACCTTCAACCAGAGGCTCGCCGCGGGCAACTCGAAATACCTCGCCCAGCTGTACAGGAACACCGTCGCGGCGCCGACCCTGAACCGCGCGATCGCGGGCGTCTATCCGACCGGCTCGACGTTCAAGCCGATCATCGCGGAGGCGGCGCTCAGCGCCGGGATCATCACGCCGTACACGCAGCAGGAGTGCACCGGCTCGTTCACGCTGGGCAACCACACGTTCTTCAACGTCGAGCGGGGCATCTTCGAGTCGATGGACCTGCCGACCGCGCTCGCGCAGTCGTGCGACACGTGGTTCTACCGGCTCGGCGACCGGATCTGGCAGCACGAGCCACGGGCGGAAGGGACGTTGATCCAGCACTGGGCGAGTCTGCTCGGGCTGGGGCACGAGCCGAAGGTCGATCTCACCGGTGCCTCCGCCGGGTATCTGCCGACCCCCGGTCCGGATTGGGACAAGCTCGAGGGCTACCCCTGGACGGAGGGCCAGACGATCAACCTCTCGATCGGCCAGGGCGCGCTGCAGGTCAGCCCGCTCCAGCTCGCGGTCGCCTACTCGGCGTTGGTCAACGGCGGAACGGTTCTCCGGCCCCACGTGGCAGAGGCCGTGATCCGGAACGGCGTCAAGCACGTCCTGCGCTTCAAGCCCGTGCGGAAGTTGAAGCTTACGGACGCGTGGGCGATCAAGCAGGGCCTCTATCAGGCGGCGAACACGGCGCAGGGAACGTCATTCCAGGTGTTCGGCGGCTTCCATCCGGCGATCGCCGGCAAGACAGGCACGGCCGAGGCTCCGCCGCGCGGCGATCACTCCTGGTACGCGTCTTGGGCGCCGTACAACCACCCGAAGCTTCTCGTGGTGGTGCAGATCGAGCACGGTGGGTTCGGCGCCGATGCCGCCGCGCCAGGTGCAAAGGAGATCTATCAGGCGTACTTTCATAGCCATGGCTAAGCCAGCCTTCGTCGCCGCCCTCCTCGCAGCCGCGATCGTCGCGGTTACCTCTGCCTTCGCTGCTACGGCCAGCCCCCACATCCAGCTCGGCGTGTTGGGGAACCCGATGACGTTCGACCCGCTCACCCACCAGCACACAACCACCCGGCTGATCATCATCGGCTGGGATCAGGACCGCGGGTTCCCGGGCTACTTCGCCAACCTCTTCTCGACGATGGCCGACGAGCCGACGCTCGGGATCGGCATCCCGAACGGCAGCTCTCTGACGCCGCAGTCGATCGCGCACGGCGCGGGCGACCGGTTCCTCGTCGCGCTGAACCAGGGAATCGTCGCGTTCGACATGCCGATCTACGTCCGGCCGCTGGCCGAGATGAACGGCCACTGGAACTCGTACTGCGCGTACAACGCGAACGGCTCGTCGAAAGGCCCGCGCTATTCCACGAGCAACTTCCGAAAAGCCTTCACGCGGATCTACCTCATCCTGCACGGCGCGCCGAACGCGAACGCCAAGCTGCACAAGATGGGACTGCCGCCGGTGAACGGCTCGGTGATACCGGCGCCGAAGCTCAAGGTCATCTGGAACCCGCAGGGCTATGGCTCACCCGATCTGCCGGGCAACTCCGCGGCGGCCTACTACCCGGGTGACGGCTACGCCGACGTCGTCGGCGACGACCTCTACGACATCAAGGGCAAGGCCGAGTGGGCTGCCGCCGACGCGATGTACCGCCGCTGGCGGCACAAGGTCTTCGCGTTCCCCGAGTGGGGGCTGTGGAACATCGACGACCCGGCGTTCATCCGCGCGATGTACCGGTTCATCCTCGGACACCGGCGGACCAAAGTCGTGAGCTACTTCGACGGGCAGAACGGCTCGATCTTCGACCTTCGCAATAAGCCGCACTCGCTCAAGCTCTACCGGCAGCTGATCGCACCGCTCGGCAACTAGCGGCTAGAGAAAACCCCGCCGGAGCGGGGCTTTTAGGAGCGGATGATGGGACTCGAACCCACGACCTTCTGCATGGCAAGCAGACGCTCTAGCCAACTGAGCTACATCCGCGTGGGAGGCGCAGTCTAGCCGAGGTCTGCCGCATCCAGAGCGTCGTTGACGAGCCGGTCGGCGAGCTTGTTCTGCTCTCGGCGCACAGCTGTGTAGCTGACCTTTCCGACCTGTCGCGCATGGCGCGCCGCCGCAAGGGAGAGCTCGCGGAGCGCCTCGTTCTTGACGCGGTACTCGCCGGTCATCTGCTTGACGAGGAGCTCGGAGTCGGAGACGACCTCGACCTCCGGAATCTGCATCTCCGCGGCCCGCTCGAGCCCTGCGACGAGGGCGCGGTACTCCGCGACGTTGTTCGTCGCCACGCCGATCGCCTCGCCGTGGGCGGCGAGCACCGTTCCGTCCTCCGCCTCGAGGACATACGCGAATGCCGCCGGGCCGGGATTGCCGCGCGCGCCGCCGTCGGTGAAAAGCCGCGCCTTCACTCGACTGTCACGAGCTCGTAGATGTCGAGCGCGGGCTCCTCGTACGGGTGCGCCTCGCGCAGCGCCGCGAGCACCTCGTCCTGGCGGTCCACCGGGAAGACGGTCTCGAGTCGCAACTCCGCGACCCGCTCCTCCCGCCCGGCGCGGCCGACGTCGGGCGACGTGCCCTCACCGCCGAGGAACGTCCCCGTGCCCTCGGTGTAGAAGGAACAGCGCTCGTAGTCGCCGATCCGGCCGGCGCCGGCGGCGAAGAGCGCGTCGCGGACGCGGTCGAGCGCCTCGCGCGGCACGAAGACGACGAGCTTGCGATTCACGCTGCGACGGCCTCTTCGATCGCGCGCACCGTCTCGTCGTCGAGCTCGACGCCGGACGCGGCCGCGTTGTCGCGCAGCTGCTCGGGCCGAGAGGCGCCGACGATCGCGCTCGCGACGTTCGGCTCGTGCAGCACCCAGGCGAGCGCGAGCTGCGCCATCGTGATCCCGAGACCCTCGGCGGTCGGCCGCAGCCGCTGCACCCGTTCGAGCGCATCGTCTGTCAGGTAATCCCAGATGCTGCCGTCGCGGCGGACAGCGGCGCGAGTGTCATCGGCCACCGGCTCGCGCGGCCGGTATTTCCCCGTGAGCAGGCCCTGAGCGAGCGGCGAGTAGACGATCTGCGAAACGCCGCTCTCGCGTGACGCGGGAATCACGTCCTCCTCCGGCTCGCGGCGGACCAACGAGTACTCGGGCTGCGAGGAGACGATCTTGGCGAAGCTGTGCTCGCGCGCCAGCTCGACCGCGTTGCTGATTTGCTCGCCGCTCCAGTTCGAGACGCCGATGTAGCGCACTTTGCCGGCCTGCACGACCTCCGTGAGCGCGCCGAGCGTCTCCTCCATCGGAACGTCGTCGTCGTAGGCGTGGCACTGGTAGAGGTCGACGTAGTCGAGGCCGAGACGCGCGAGCGAGGCATCGATCTGCGTCAGGACCTGCTCGCGCGACAGGCCACGATCCCCGTCCGGCATCGTCCCGTAGAGCTTCGTCGCGACGGCGAAGGAGTCGCGGGACCTCGCGGCGAGCGCCTCGCCGAGCACCTCCTCGGACCGACCCGCGCTGTAGACGTTCGCGGTGTCGAAGAAGTTGATGCCGCAGTCGAAGGCGACATCGACGAGCGCCAGTGCGTCGGCGTCGGGGAGGCTCCCTCCGAACGTCGTCCACGAGCCGAGGCAGATCTCGGAGACCTGGAGATCGCTGTCTCCGAGCTGCCGGTAATTCACTCTTCGGTATCGATCTGCGCGCGCTGCAAGCGGCCGGAGTAGTCGACGTAGATCGACTTCCACTCCGTGAAGACGTCGAGCGCGGCCTGCCCTGCCTCGCGGTGGCCGTTCCCCGTGTCCTTCGTGCCGCCGAACGGGAGGTGCACCTCGGCGCCGATCGTGCCGGCGTTGACGTACGTGATCCCTGCCTCGAGGTCGCGCATCGCGCGGAACGCCGCGTTGACGTCGCGCGTGAAGATCGAGGACGAGAGGCCGTACTTGATCCCGTTCGCGACACTGATCGCCTCGTCTAGGTCGCCGACCGGGATCAACGCCGTGGTCGGGCCGAAGATCTCCTCCTGCGCGATCCGCATCTGCGGGTCGACGTCGGCGAAGACCGTCGGTCGGTAGAAGAAGCCCTTGCCGAGATCGCCGTCGGACGCTACCTCCCCGCCCGTGAGGAGCTTGGCGCCCTCGCCGCTGCCGATCTCGGTGTAGGAGTGGATCTTCTCGAGCGCGCGCTGGTTGATCACAGGGCCGATCTCGACGTCGTCCTCCCAGCCAGGCCCGAGCCGCAGCTTCTCGACGCGCTCGACCAGCCGCTTCTGCAGCGCGTCGTAGGCGCCGCGCTGGACGATGACCCGGGACGCAGCGGTGCAACGCTGACCCGAGGTGCCGAACGCCGACCACACGATCCCGTCGACGGCGAGCTCGAGATCCGCGTCGTCGAGGACGACGATCGCGTTCTTCCCGCCGAGCTCGAGATGGACATGCGTGAGCGTGTCCGCCGCCGCTTTCAGCACCTCGACGCCGGTCTCGCGTGAGCCTGTGAGCGTGATCACGCGGACATCGGGATGGCGGACGAGCCGGTCTCCGACCGTGCCGCCGCCGCCATGCACGAGGTTGACGACGCCGTTCGGGATTCCCGCCTCGGCGAGCAGCTCGACGAAGCGCTGCGCAAGCGCGGGCGTGTCGGAAGCAGGTTTGAGGACGACGGTGTTGCCGCAGACGAGCGCCGGGATCAGCTTCCACGACGGAATCGCGACCGGGAAGTTCCACGGCGTGATCGCGCCGACGACGCCGATCGGCTGGCGAATGCTCATGTTCCACTTGTCGCGGAGCTCGGACGGCGTCGTATGACCGAAGAGGCGCCTGCCCTCGCCGGCCATGTAGTACGTGATGTCGATCGCCTCCTGGACGTCGCCGCCCGCCTCGGCCTTCACCTTCCCCATCTCGTGCGTCATCAGCTCGGTGAGCTCGCTCTTCGCCTGCTCGAGGACGCGGGCGAGGCGGAAGAGGATCTCGCCGCGCTTCGGCGCCGGCACGAGCCGCCACTCCGCGAACGCCTCCTTCGCCACCGCGACCGCGCGGTCGATGTCCTCGGCGCCGGACCGCGGGAAAACGCCGATCGCGTCGCCGTTCGCGGGGCTCGTGCTCTCGAAAGTCTCGCCGGAGGCGGCGTCAACCCACTCGCCGCCGATGAAGTTCTTGTAGGTCTGCGCTGTCGTCGTCGCCATGCCACCGAGTCTAGTGGCGGCGGCGCGTCACTCCGGCGGGGTCGTCTCGGGGAACGTCCCCGGATGGGCGCGGCGGCGGTCGCGTGTGATCCGCCGCTCTTTCGTCTCCGCCGAGACCTCCTGGCCGGCGCGGCGATCGGGCCCCTCGCGGCGGTCGACGATGACGGTCACGTTTGGGTTGTCCGCGTAGTAATCGACCATCTTGTCGTAGAGGTCGTCGGCGAGCTCACGGGGGATCACGCAGTAGATCACCGCGAAAGCGTACCCAGCGTGCGGAGCGCGCTAGATCTTGGCGATCTCGGGGACGAGGCGGCCCTCGTCCTCGACGTGCGCGTTCCAGTCCTTGAAGCCGGGCTCGAGCTCGTCGAGCTCGTGGCCGCGCCGCTCGAGCCGCACCGGCTGGCCGGAGTCGGGACTGACGCGGTACTGGTACCAGGAGAGATCCCACGCCACCGTCACGACGAGCTCGCCGGCGCTGCCCGAGAGCGAGACGATGCTCGCCTGCGGCGTGCCGAGACTCTTGGCGATGCCGCCGACCGTGCGCTTGTACGGGCTCGCGTTGAAGAGGTCGGCCGCCTCGAGGAGCGAGATCTCGTCCTCGGAGAGACGGCGGAGGATCGGCTCCTGCTGCGCCAGCGGCTCCTCGTCGCCGGCGCGCGTCAACCCGAACAGCTCGGTGAAGCTGCGCTTGCGCCGTCGTTCGCCACCGAGCGTCGGCGTGGTCGGCGCGCCTTCCTTGATCCAGCCGGCCTCGGCCGCAACGTCCTGGCAGAGCGGGCAGACGTCGACGAGCTCCGCACCCTCAGCCGGAGCGAACCGCACGGCGCGCTCCCCCATCAGCAGCGTCCGCTCGCACACCGCACACGCCCGAGTCGTGGAGACGTTCGTGACT
>JBOGZU010000019.1:0-46910 GCA_050697455.1 Gaiellaceae bacterium
CTGGCGAGCAGGAAGCCGAGCGAGGTGCTCGCCCGCTCGCCCGCGGCGCGTGCCGCGATCCAGGCGAGGGCGCGGCCGCGCAGTCGCAGGAGCAGGAGCGCCGCGCCGAGCCAGAGCAGCGCGGGCGCGAGGAACATGTAGACCGAGAGCGACAGCGTCGGGTTCGAGTCCGGGTTGACGACGGCCGAAAAGCCTGTGCGGGCGGTCAGCCAGTAGACGAGCCCCGCCACCGCAAGCGCGATCAGGTCGAGATACAGGCGCTGCCAGAGCGGCGTCGCGCTGCGGCGGACGCTGCGTCTGCTCTCCGCGACGCTGCCGCGGAAGGCGACGAGGCCGGCGCCGACACGCGCGGCCGCCGCGCCGGCCGCGGCGAGCAGGATGCACACGCCGAAGGTGGCGAGGATGCGGCCGGTGCCGATCCCGCCGGCGCTGCCGGCGAGGTGGACGGCGGCGAGCGCGACGACCGTCCCGATGCCGCCCGCGACGAGGCCGAGGAGGAGGCTCTCGAGCGCCGCCAGCCAGACGAGGTCGCGGCGGCGGGCGCCGCGCGCGCGTAGCAGCGCGAGGTTCCGCCGGTCGCGATCGGCCGTCCCCAGTGCGGCGAGGTAGGCGAGCCCGAGCGCGACGAGCGCGCCGGGGACGGCGAGCATGATGTACAGCGTCTCGGCGTAGAGCGCGTCGCCGGCGGCGCCGGTGAGGTTGTCGGCGAGGTTGTCGACGAAGACGACCTGGCCGGGCAGCGTGCGCTCGACCTTGTTGCGCAGCTGCGTCGCCTGCGCCAGCGCATGCGCGGGGCTTCCCGTCAGCGCGGTCGGGTCGACCTGCCCCTGCACCTGCCACTGCGTCCCGCTCGGCGAGCCGGGGACGGCGGAAGCGGCCGAGCCGATCGACGGCAGCAGCGGCGCGACCTTCGCCGCGAACGTGTCGAGCGGGAGGATCGCGATATCGGCCGGCGGCTGGGCCGGCGCCGGGCCGAGCAGCGGGTTGAGCGGCTGGAAGAGCACGTCGGGGGCGGTGACGAGCGCGACCCCGCTGACGCGGAAACGGATCGGCTTCGCACCGCGACGCGGCGTCAGCGTCACCGTGTCTCCCGGCTGCACCTGCAAGGTCGCGGCGAGCTGCTGGTCGAAGACGATCTCGCCCGGGCGCAGCGAGCCGCGCAGGAAGCGGAACGTGTGGAGGTGCGTGAGATAGCCCGGCGGCACGGCGAGAATCGCGCCCGCGCCCGAGCGGATCGCCCCCGTCACCGGAGAGACGTGTTCGATGCCGGCGAACGGCGCGGTGGCGACCGGTGCCGCCTCCGCCACGCCCGGCTGCCGCGCGACGCGGTGCGCAACCGAGACGGCCGCCTGGTGGCTGCCGACCGGGCCCTGCCAGTCGAGCGGGACGCTGCGGACCGCGCCGCCCGTCATCGTCCCGAGCGAGTGGCCGACGAAGAGCACCATCGCGCCGAGCAGCCCGACCGCGGCAGCGAGGGTTAGCACCCGCAGCGCCGTCCGTCCCGGCCCGCGCACGAGCTCGGCGAGCGCGAGCGGCGCGGCGATCCTCATCCGGCCTCCTCCCGGACGACGGCGCCGTCTTCGAGCTCGACCGCGAGTCGCATCCGTGCCCCGACGTCGGCGTCGTGGGTCGCGACGACGAGCGCGAACGCGAGCTCGCGCTGCAGCGCCTCGATCAGGTCGAGCACGCGCTCGCTCGTGTCCGAATCGAGGTGCCCGGTCGGCTCGTCGCAGAGCAGCAGCTCCGGCCGCTGCGCGAGCGCGCGCGCGACCGCGACCCGTTGCGCCTCGCCGCCCGACAGCTCCGCCGGCAGATGATCCGCCTTCGCCGAGAGGCCCACGAGCTCGAGCAACCCCTCCGGCGTCAGCTCCGACTCGCCGGCGAGGTGCGCAGCGAAGGCGACGTTCTCGACCGCCGTGAAGTGCGGCAGCAGGTTCGCGCCTTGGAAGACGTAGGCGATTCCGTGCGCTCGCACCGCGCCGCGCGCCGCACGGTCGAGCGAAGCGAGCGGGCGACCGCGCCACTCGACGACGCCGCCGGTCGGCTCGACGAGGCCGCCGAGCGCGTGCAGAAGCGTGGTCTTGCCCGAGCCGGAGCGACCGAGAAGCGCCAGGCTCTCGCGCGGGCGGATCTCGAGATCGACCCCGGCGAGCGCGTGCACGGCCGAGTCGCCCTCGCCGTACAGAACCTCGACGTCGCGGCATGCCGCCAGCGTCTCGCGCGCGGTCTGCGCGACGGTCACTCTGCAACCTTCCCGTCGGCGATCTCGAGCACGCGGTCGGCGGCTTCGGCAACGCGGGGCGAGTGCGTGACGACGACCACCGTGCTACCGAACTCCTCGCGCAGGCGACGCAGCGCGTCGAGCACCGCCTCCTCGCTGCGGGCGTCCAGCTCCGCGGTCGGCTCGTCGGCGAGCACGAGCGGCGCCTCCCGCGCCGCCGCCGCGGCGATCGCCACCCGTTGCTGCTCGCCGCCCGAGAGCGAACCCGCACGCTGACCCTCCCGCCGCTGCAGATCGAACGCGTCGAGCGCGCGATCGGCCGCATCACGCACGTTTCGACGGCCCGCCAGACGCAAACCGAGCACGACATTCTCGCGCGCGCTCAGATCCGGCCACAGGTTGCCGCTCTGGAAGACAAGCGCCACCTCGCGGGCGCGATAGGACGCCAGCTCCGCCTCGCTCAACCGTGCGAGCGAGCGCCCGAAGACGACGATGTCCCCGGCCGAGGGCTCCTCGAGACCGGCGGCAAGATGCAGCGCCGTGCTCTTGCCCGAGCCGGACGGCCCGAACAGCGCCACCAGCTCGCGCGGCTCGACGCGCAGGTCGAGTCCGCGCAGCGCCACCGTCTCCGCCGGCCCCGAGCGGAAGATGCGGAAGACGTCGTGGAACTCCAGCGCACCGAAGCTGACCTCCGTGCGCCGTTCCGGCTCGCGGTAGAGGCTCCTCAGCTCCACCGGAAGCTCTCGCTGATCAACCGATAGGCATCGACGTTGTCCACGCCCACCGGGCCACCGAGATCGAGCACAGCGCGCCGGCCCTGCTTCCACACGTAGTAGCGGTCGACCGACAGCGTCACCCGCTTGCCCGTCACCGGGTTCGGAGCGCTGACCGTCCGATAGACGACCTTGAACGCCGGCCGGCCGGAGAGCGTGATCGCCTGCGGCGCGTTCTGTACGCGCGCGCCTGTTAGCGCGCGCACGTCCGCCTGCACGCTCGCCCGTGTCCACGCAGCACCGGCGGAGACGACCGCGCGGATGATGTTGTTCTTGTCTCGGAAGCTGACACTGTCGCCCGCGCCCTGCTGCGCCCAGCCCTCCGGGTACTTCATCGAGTAGCCGGCGCGCGCGTCCCTGAAGACAAGGAAGACCTGGTTGTCGGGGATGTCGCCGGCCGCGGTCGCGTTCGCCTCCGCCTGCAACGCACCGGCGCCGTTCGTGGTCGCAGCGGTTGTGGTCGTGGCTGCGGTCGTAGTGACCGGCGCGACCGCCGTCATCGAAGGCCCGGCGGACTTGCCCCCGGATCCGCACCCGGCGGCGGCGACGGTCACCGCACCGGCGAGGAAGATCGCGACAGACGACCGCATAACCCCGATGATCGCCACCGTCTGCTGAACGCCGCCTGAACGACGAACGGGCGCCGTGCGGGCGCCCGTCCGTGCCTGCGTCTCGGGGGTTGCTCAGTTGTTCCCGCCGCCACCCGTGTCGAGGCTGCAGGTGCCGGTCTGGTCGTCGTACTGGACGTTGTTCGCGTTCGGGTCGATGCCGGCCTTCTGGCAGGCGGCCGCCTGCGCGGTCGCGTCGCTGTCCGGCTCGGCAGCCGAGCCGCTCTCGCCCTGCCGCTCGGAGCTGCTCGGATCCTCGCCGGCCGTGCTTGCCCGCTGCGTGTGCTGCGCCGTCCGCTGCACATGCGCGCGGACGAGCTGCACGTGCGGGCGAGCGATATGCGCCTTGCCGCCCGCCGAGGCGAGCGCCGAGCCGCCCACCGCGAGCGCCGACAGCATCGCGACGACCATCCCGAACTTGCTGAGACGTGCACGCATGTCATTGCCTCCTTTGTCTGGACTGAACTGGACATGCGCGCTCACCGTAGGAAGGCCACGGTGAAGTCTTGGTGACGCTCGATGTTCACGTCGAATTCACATTTTCTGCGCCATCCTTGAGGTGCGATGCGCACGCTCGTGGTCGAGGACGACGCGAAGCTCGGCTCGTTGCTGCGGCGGGCGCTCGGCGGACGAGCCGGCGCCTGCGATCTGGCCGAGAGCGGTGAGGACGCCGTCTGGATGGCGAAGGCGCGCAGCTACGACGTGATCGTTCTCGACGTCATGCTCCCCGGCCTCGATGGCTATCAGACCTGTGCGCGTCTGCGGGACGACGACGTGTGGACGCCGGTGCTGCTGCTCACCGCCCGCGACGCCGTCGAGGACCGCGTGCATGGCCTCGACGCCGGCGCCGACGACTACTTGACCAAGCCGTTCTCGATCGCCGAGCTGCGCGCACGCCTCCGCGCCCTCGTCCGTCGCGGAACACGCGAGCGTCCCGCGATCCTGCAAACTGGCGACCTCCGCCTCGATCCGGCCGCACAACGAGTCTGGCGCGGGACGATCGAGGTGCAGCTCTCGGCCAAGGAGCTGTCATTGCTCGAGCTGCTCATGCGCCGCGCCGGCGAGGTCGTCTCCCGCTACGAGTTGCTCGACCACACCTGGGACATGAGCTATGACAACCGATCGAACGTCGTCACCGTCCACATCAAGCACCTGCGCGCGAAGATCGACCGGCCCTTCGGACGCGCGGCGATCGAGACCGTGCGCGGGTCCGGCTACCGGCTACGCAGCGACGGCGGATGAGTCGGCTCCCGGTTCGCGTCCGTCTCACCCTCGCCTTCGCCGCCGTGATGGCGCTCGTCCTCGCCGGCGTCGGCTTGTTCCTCTCGCAGCGCCTCGCGGGCTCGCTCGACGCGAGCCTCGATCAGGGCCTGCGCGCACGCGCCGCCGACGTCGCCGCCGTCGTGCAGCAGTCCGACAGCGCACTGCGCCAGGCCGGCCCATCCCCCGTCAGCGCGAGCGGAAGCTTCGCCCAGGTGCTCGACGCCCGCGGACGGATCGTCGACGAGACGCACGGCGCAGGATCCCGACCGCTGCTCGACCAGCCTCAGCTGGCGCACGCGCGCACGGCGCCGTTGCTCGTCGGCCGCGCACGCCGCCTCGGCGCAGACGTACGACTTCTTGCCGCACCGGTTCGCGCCCAAGGGCAGCGGCTCGTCATCCTGGTCGGGGTCCCGCTCGCTGCGCGCGACAACGCCGTCGGCAACCTGCACCGCGAGCTCCTCTGGGCCGGCCCGCCGACGCTCCTCCTCACCTCGCTCATCGCCTACCTGCTCGCCGCGGCCGCCCTCCGCCCCGTCGAGCGGATGCGCCGCCGCGCCGAGACGATCTCCGAACATCGGCTGTCGGAGCGCATGCCCGTCCCGGCCGTCCGTGACGAGCTCACGCGACTCGGCCGGACGCTCAACGACATGCTCGCCCGTATCGAGACGGCCGTCGCAAACGAACGACGCTTCGTCGCCGACGCCAGCCACGAGCTGCGCTCGCCGCTCTCGCTTCTGCGTGCAGAGGTCGAGCTCGCGCTCGAGCAGCCGCCCGACGCGACCACGCTTCGAGACGCGCTGCGCTCGATCGGCGAGGAGGCCGACCGCCTCTCCAACCTGGCCGAAGACCTCCTCCTGCTCGCCCGCCTCGACGACGGCCGGCTCCCGCTCCGCGAGGAGCAGCTGCCGGTGGACGACCTCCTCGCCGACGTGGCGGCACGCTTCGCCCGCCGCGCGAGCGAAAGCGGACATGCCATCCACATCAAAGCGCCACCGATCGAGATCTTCGCAGACCGGCTGCGGCTCGAGCAGGCGCTCGCCAACCTGCTCGAAAACGCCCTCCGCCACGGCGACGGCGACATCACCCTCGCCGCCGCCGACACCGACGACACCGTCGCCTTCCACGTCACCGACCAGGGAGCAGGCTTCCCGCCCGACTTTCTGCCCCGCGCATTCGCACGCTTCACCCGCGCCGACGAGGCACGAACCGGCCCCGGCACCGGTCTCGGGCTCGCGGTCATCGCCGAGATCGCCGCAGCCCACGGAGGCACCTGCGCGGCAACCAACCTCGCAGGCGGAGGGGCCGACGTCTCCCTGTGCATCCCCGGCGTACGCGTCCGGGCTCCCGCCGCCGCAAACGCCTGAGCCGTTCAGGTCGGCATCAGCTCTGCCCTGCGACAGTGAGGGCCCTCTGCTGCTCGCCTCGCTCACCCACTCGATCACCCACTTCGTCGGCGGCAACGGCATCTATGCCGTGTTCATCCTCATGCTCGTCGACGCCGTCTTTCCCGCCGCCAGCGAGCTCGTGATGGTCTACGGCGGAGCGCTCGCGAGCGGTGCGATCGGCGGCCAGCACGTCGTCCTCTTCGGCAGCAGAATCCACGACCACACCGCCGGCTACCTCGCAGTCGCCGCCACCGGCACGCTCGGCTACCTGGTCGGCTCCTGGCTCGGCTGGCTGATCGGAGCCCGCGCCGGGCGGCCGTTCGTCGAGCGGCACGCGAGCGCCTTCCACCTCGATCCAGGCAAGCTCGGCCGCGCCGACGCCTGGTTCCGACGCTACGGCACCCTCGCCGTCCTCGTCGGTCGCATCACCCCGGTCGTGCGCTCATTCGTCTCGATCCCCGCCGGCTTCGAACGGATGCCGCTCGCGCCATACACGTCGTTCACCCTCGCCGGCAGCGCGCTCTGGAGCTTCGCCCTCGCCGGCGTCGGCTGGGCGATCGGCACCGGCTACCAACACTTCCACCACGCCTTCGACTACGTGTCCATCGCTGTCGTCGCGGTAGCCGTCGTCGCAATCGCTCTGCTCGCCTACCGTCGCCACCGCGTCGGCCGGGCAGAGGCAGCCGTCGACGACGCCTGATCAGCAGCGACGAGGAGCATGCCCCGCCAACCGCGCCACCAGCGACAGCGTGCGCTCCGACGGCAGCGGATCCTGGTGGGCTCCGTCGCAGCCGCCGTAATCGCAGCGGGGGCGATCGCCGCGGCGCTGACAAGCACCCCGTCGCGAACGACGAGCGCGAGTGCTTCCCCGCAGACGGCGCCGAAGCCGTTGCCGCTGCCGAAGCCGATTCCCGGCTATCTGCTGATCGCCGACCGCGGCAACAACCGCATCCTGCTTGTCGACAATCGCAAGCGCATCCTCTGGCGCTACCCCGCACCCGGCCGCAAGCCGAGCTACCCGTTCTACTACGACGACGACGCCTTCTTCGGCCCCGACCTGCGCGAAATCATCTCGAACCAGGAAGACCAGCACACGATCCAGGTCATCTCCTTCCCCGCAGGCAAGGTGCTGTGGCACTACGGTCACCCCAACGTCAAGGGCTCCGCCCCCGGCTACCTCAACACCCCGGACGACGCCTACCTGCTCCCGCACGGCATCGTCACCGTCGCCGACGCCTACAACTGCCGCATCCTCTACATCGACCACGCCAAGCGGATCACGCGCCAGATCGGCACGCCCGCCTCCTGCGTGCACCACCCGCCAAGTTCACTCACCGCCGTCAACGGCGGCACCCCCCTCCCCGGCGGCGGCATCCTCGTCAGCGAGATCAGCGGCTCCTGGGTCGATGCCTTCAACAGCCACGGCCGCCTCCTCTGGTCGCTGCAGGCGCCGGTTTCCTACCCCTCCGACCCGCAATGGCTCGGCCACGGCAAGATCATGCTCGCCGACTACGCCCGCCCCGGCCACGTCCTCATCCTCACCCGCACCGGCCGCGTGCTCTGGCGCTACGGCCCACCCGCCGGCCCGGGCATGCTCGACCACCCGTCGCTCGCACTCCCCCTCGGGCACGGCCTGATCGCCGTCAACGACGACTACCGCCACCGCGTCGTCCTCCTCAGCATCCCCCGCCACCGCATCGTCTGGCAATACGGCCACACCGACATCGCCGGGCGCAAACCCGGCTACCTCAACACCCCCGACGGGCTCGACCTGCTCCCCTTCCGACGCGCCCTCACCGTCCCCGCCATCCACGCGCTCCTCGCCAAGCGACACGCGCTCCCACCCACACAGTCACGGCGCTGACCGGCGTCCCGCAAGAGGACATCTCGCTCAGTTCCTGGCTCGAGCCGCTGTCACGCATCGCCCGACTCGGAACCTGACGCTTGAGTCGCTAACGCGAACGTCGTGCCGCTTCGGCGCGGCGAACCGCGATCAGCTTCTTGACGAGCGGCGTGGGCAGGGGACGGTCGACCGGGAAGTGCAACGCACTCTCTTGGTCATCGTGTATCCGGTCAGCTCGTCGGCGAGCTGCGGAAGGTCGAGCCGGGAGAGATGCTCGCCCAGAGCGAGAGCGACGATCCCGAGGTGCGTGCTCTTTCTGCGCCGGCGCGAGCACGGCTCGCTCGAGCTCAGCTACGGCGTCGCCCCGGCCCATCGCAAATCGCGGCGTCGCGACCGCCGCGGTGGCGCTCGTTGCGCGTTGGTGTCTCACCGAGCTCGCGGCGGCGCGGGTCGAGCTTCGGATCGGCGAGAGCAACCTCGCCTCGCAGCGTGTGGCCACGAAAGCCGGCATTACCCGTGCAGGGGTTGTCCGCAGCCACGTCGTCGCGACCGGAATCGACTACGACGACCTGCTCTACGCCCGTCGCTGAGCGATTGATTACCCGGTCGCCCAGTCGCGTTCGAGCCAGCGGGCGACCTCGATCATCTCGGTCCAGACCCAGCTGTCCTCGATGCTCCAGGCGAGGGTCTGCACGAACGCCCAGCCGCAGGCTCGGCGGCGGTCGAGCCGAAGCTCGCCGCTCAAACGATCGAGGCGATGGAAGACGTCGGTGTGGCGCTCGCCGAGCTCGAAGCCGCGCACGATCGGCGCCAGCCCGAACTCGCGCTCCCCCACAAGCGGCTTCGGGTCGATCACAAGCCACGGCTCGCGACGGGCGCGCAGCACGTTGCCGGCGTGCAGGTCCTGATGCAGCAACACCTGCTCGCCCTGAGTGGCGGCGAGCTGGTCGATCGCCTCGAGCGCCGCCTCGACGAGGGAGCGCTCGCAGGGCTGTCCCGCCTGCTCCCAGGCCGAGGGGAGTGTCTCGGTCCAGTGGGTCGCCTCGTCGGCCAGCAGGGTGAACGGCCCCTCAGCCGGCTGCCAGAGCCGCGGCAGCAGCTCGAGCAGCACATCGAGCGCCGCGTCCGGCGCAAGCTCGAACAGGGGTGTCCCTGGTTCGCACGGCTCGATCAGCAGCGCATGACGGCTGGGGTCGTGCGCAAGCAGGCGAACGGCACCGTTGCCGTCCCAGGCGGCAAGCGCGGCGGCTTCCTGCTCGGCCTCGCGGTGCGGGTACTGGAGCTTGAGCACGACCGGGACCGCGTCTGCTCCGACGGCGCGCAGCGTCAACGACGCGGACGCGTCCGGGAACGGCTCGGCGATCTGTAGCTGCCAGCGCTCGGCGACCTCGCCCAGCAGCCCGGGCAGGCGGGCGAGCCAGGCCTGGCCGGCCGGGTGGTCGCCGATCGCCTGCACACCGTCGGGCAGCGGGTCGGGGAGCCGGCTCGCCATCACGACGATCGGGCGGCGAGCCGCTGGAGCCGGTCGAGCTCCTGTTTCGGCCATTCGCTCTCCAGCGCCAGCCCGCGCACAGCGTTCCAGGCCAGGATCGCCCGCCAGGCCTGGACGCTTTCGTCCAGTCGGCCTTCCCGCTCGAGCAGGAAGGCGCTGCTGTACAGGGCGCCGATGTCCTCGGGGTCGAGCCGCAGTGCCCGCTGCCAGTCAGACAGTGCCCCCTTCACGTCGCCCAGGCCCGCCTTCGCCTCGCCACGTGCCGCGGTCAGGACCGGATCGTCGGGCGCCAGCGCGAGCCCCGCCTGCGTCAGCCCGAGCGCGCGCGCGTAAGCATGCGCCGCCAAGTACGCCTGCGCGAGGAAGCGATGCTCGCGAACCGAGTCGGGCGCCTCCGCTCATAGACGGCAACCGCCAGCTCCGGCTCCTGCAAGCCGGCACGGGCCGAGATCAGCTGGAAGTGCGGCTTGTCGTAGCCGGGGTCGCGCTCGATCGCCCGCTCATAGAGCGCCGCCGCCCGCCGCAGCTCGGAACGCGCGTGCGACTCCAGCAGGAACCCGTAATCGTTCAGCAGCCGCGCATCCTCCCCCTCGGCAATCGCCCGCTCGTACAGGGACTTTGCAGCGACGAAGTCACGCTCCTCACCGAGCCGCTCGTAGCGCGCAAGCAGTTCACCCAGGTCCATCAGAGCACCACCTTTCCGGAGGGATCGGCTTCGTCGCCGACGCGGGACGGGTACGGATCAGCGGAGCAAATCGGGAGCGAGGCGCAACGCCCGCGCACACTGCGGCAACAAAGGCACGCGTACGACAGCGCCGGCGAGCGCCGAGAGAACCGGTGCGCTAGGGACGCAGACGCATCAGACCGACCGATAATACATCCCCGCACAGCCGATCAGGTCGTTGCAGGGTCGGGCTGCGCGGGTGCGGCCCGGCACCGTTGAAGCCGCCGACGAGGATCGCCCGGTGTCCGACCACGGCGGCTGTCACGTCCGCGCGCACGGTCGGCATGTGGCCGATCACGCGTGTTCGACCGGTTGCGGGGAAGAACAGCTGCACGGCGTCATGCACGGTGGTCGAGGCGCCGCCGAAGACGAGGATGCGCCCGTCAAGGACAGCGGCCGCCGCGCCGTGCGTTGGTAGCGCGAGCGTGCCCGCACGGTAGGCGCGGCCGGTCCTCGGGTTGACGGCGTAGACGTCGCTGATCGTCGCGCCCGCGCGGTCGTGGCCGCCGAGCAGGTAGATGCGACCGACGGCGACGACTGCGGTCGTGCGGTAGACGGGAACGGGGAGGCGCGCGGTCGCGGCGGCGGTCGCAGCAGCCGGCGTGGCGGCGAACAAGAGCAGTGCCGCCGCGGCCGCCGCGCGCCGACAGCGGACTCCGCGCGCGCCGCCGCATACCCGCGGCGGCAGCCGGCTCGGACGAGCGGTATCGGGACGGTTAGGACGGTGCGAGCGCGATGAGCTTGAGGTGGCGATGGCGGATGCCTTTGATGATTGCGGGTAGGGCGGTGATGGTGGCGGTGCGGTCGCCGCCGCCGTCGTGGAGTTCGATGATCGAGCCGGGGCGGACGGCGGCGAGCACGCTGCGCGTGATCTGGCGGGCGGTGGTGCCGGGCTGCCAGTCGCGCGGATCGACCGACCAGAGCACGATCCGCTCGCCCAATCGTTCGGCGGCGCGCACGACCGTGGGGGAGAAGCTGCCGCCGGGCGGGCGGAAGAGCATCGGGTTGGCGCCGGCGCGGCGCAGGCTCTGCGCGCCGAGCGCGATCTCGTCCTCGACGAGGCGCTGGGGCAGCTGGTCGAAGGGCGGCACCTGCGGGTGGTTGTAGCTGTGGTTTGCGACCGTCATGTCCGCGCGCAGCTCCTTCCGGACCAGGCCGGGGTACTGGTCGGCGAGGTAGCCGATGCAGAAGAAGCTGGCGCGGACGTGCAGCCGCCGCAGGACGGCGAGGATGCGCGGCGTGTACTGCGGTGAGGGGCCGTCGTCGAAGGTGAGCGCAACCGCGCGTCCCACCGTTGCGGGGCTGCCGCGCGGGTCGAAGCGGACGGTGACGAGCTTGTGCGAGATCGCGCCGCGGATGACGAGTTCGCTGCCGGGTGTACGGGCGAGGGTGAACTGCGGGTCGGCGGGGATCCCACCCGCTGCCCGTACGACTTGGCGGCTGAGCGGCTCGCGCCGGTCGCGGCCGTTGACGACGCTGATCCGGTCGCCGTCGCGCAGCCGTGTCTCGGTCGGGGCCGGCTCGCCGTCGAGGAGTAGCCTGCCGGGAACGGCGCCGCGGCGGAGCAGCCCGCCCTCGACGTCGAACAGGTCGCCCGCCCTCGGCCGCAGCCCGAACAGCGCCGCGGCCTGCCCGAGCGTCGTCCCCTTCGGCACCTGCTCCCTCTTCCCGGCCACGGCGACCGCGAGCTCGCTGCTTCCCCGCCTGTCGAGAAGCAGGGTGAGGGCGAGCGCAACGACCGCCGCGGCGGCGGCGAGAGCCAGCATCCTCCGCACCACCCGCGCCACGCTCTACCCATTCGCTCTCGACGACGCGATCGGTCGTCCGCGCAGCGCGGCGGCAAGGTTCAGCACCGCATGCACCTGGCGGCGTACCTGCGCCGCGGTCAGGCTGCCGGCGGGCAGCTCGACCGTGAACGAGGCCGTGCCAGGCAGGTGGTGGTTCTGCCAGTTGGTGGCGGTCCCGTCGAGCCAGTGGTGGTGGTAGAAGCGCATGCCGGCGGCGCGGGCGTAGATGCGGCCAGCGCTCGTGCTCGGCCCGTAGGCCCAGACGAGGTCCATGTGCTGGTGGAACCAGACCGTCGCGCGCGGGCGGATGCGCTCGATCAGGTTGCGCGCGATCCGTGTCTCGCGTTCCGAGAAGGGGCGCGGGCCGGGGTAGTAGGTATCCCACGCGCGGCCGCCGCCGCGCCACTGCGACGACCAGTTGGCGTTCAGGTCGACGCCGCGGCCGTTCTGCCGGGTGCCGGCGGCGTAGCCGTCGGGGTTGAGGTTGGGGACGATCCACAGGTCGACGCGGGCGTGGACGCGCTCGAGCGCGCGGGCGACGGCGATGCCGGCGCACTCGGTGCCGTGGATGCAGCCGACGACCAACACCCGCGTCCCATGCGGGTCGCCGGCGCGGATCGCGACGATCGGACGCCCGGCGTACGAGCGTCCGAGCTGCAGCCGCACGGGCGAGCGAGCAGAAGCGGCCGAGCCGAGCCCGGGGGCAAGCGCGAAGACGATGAGTATGGCGGCGAGCCACCTCAGCGGACGTGGGCACCGAGTGCGGCCGCTAGACGCGTTCACGACCGCCGTGTGATGAGCCGATAGTCGCCGACGAAGCGGTACACGTCCTCGATCTCGCCATGCGGGCTGCGACCGCGGTTCTCGAAGCTGACCGTGACGGTGCCGCGGCGGAGGACGACACGGTCGCCCCCGAACCTGGCCAGCAAGCCGAACCCGGCGCCGCCGACGCGGTAGATGTAGGTCCACGCGCCGATCGAAGGCGTCGTCCAGAGCATGAACGCCACCTCGCGATGGCGGCCGTCGCTGAAACGGCCGGCGCGCACCCAGGCAAGCTCGTTACCGCACATCGCGCCGCCGATCCGCCGGTCGGCAACCGGGCGCACCGGCAGCTTCGTCGTCTCGACGAACGCCATCCGCCACGACGCCCCCTTCAGGCCGCACCAGTCGCCGCCCCTGCGATCGACGTAGACGACGAACCAGTCGCCGCCCGTCTTCGCCCAGCCGACGACGCGCCCATGGACGGCCGAGACCACGTCATAGGGCACTGTCGCCGCAACCGCGACACCGTCGCGTGCGAAACCGACGACGAACACAGAAAGGGCGAGTGCGCAGACGAGCCGGCGACGCGGCATGCAGCGAGGGTACGACGCAGACGCCACCATCGGTCCCGAGACCCTACGCAGCGCGTGGCAGCAAGACGCTCGCGCCCGTCCGACGACATCGGACTGCGCGGGCACCGACTGCTCGGCAGAGGTCTTCGTCCTCGGTGAAACGTCGCGCGAGCGACGGGTCGGGTCGCTCTGTTCGGGTATTGGAGGGACCGTGACCCTGCCCGTCTCCGTATTCCTGAATGGAGTGCGAGCTCTGGCCCGTTTGGCTGCCATCCCCCTCGTTCTCGTTCTGGCGGTCAGCGCCGGAACGGGGTGGACGCGCGCCGCCTCGGACGATTCGGCTCGGGTGGTCGCTCGATTCGCTCTTCGGATCGCGTTGCCGAGCGGTTGGGATGGGCGCGTCTTTGCCCACCCCGCCCCGTGCCCGTGTGCGGTCCTGCAGGCGGCGAACTTTCGGCTGCCGGCGGGCGACGACGCGGCCGGCTCGAAAGCCCTGGCGCGGATGCGTCGGGGCGATGTCCGCATCCTGCTGGCGGAGGTCGGGAACCCTCCCGGGCGTCGCTTCCCGCCGACGCGTCTGCCGCTTCGGATCACGCGCGCCGACTTCTTCGGTCGGCAGCCCGGCCTCCCGGCGAGTCATGCGGTCGCCGAACAGCGGTTCTGGACGGCTGGGCGCTCGTTCGTGCTGCTCGTCGACGTCGCCACCGCGCCCGCGCCGACGCGGCTGCTGCGGCGGGTGAACCTCGTCCTCGCCGCGCTCGCGATCGGGCCGACCAGGCCGCTCGTCGGGGCGGCGAGCTGGCGCCGGCTGCACCGGCCGCTGCGATTCCCGAGCGTGAGCGCGGGCGGCGCCTGCCCGCGCACGCGCACCGGTCGCAGGACGCCCGCAACGGCTTTCGGCGTCGGCGTCAGCCCGGCCTACGCGGTGCTCGGCACGCACGGAACAATTTCGCTTGCCGGCGACGTCGTCCAGCACGGTGCGACCTTCGAGAAGACGCTCTGGGCGATTGCCCCCACCTACCGTGGGCCGCTGCTGATCCGTGGTGCCCGGCTCGACCGCCCCGCTCTCGTGCGTTTCCATGTCGGAGGCCCGATCCGCGGCGAGCTTCGCCTCCCGCCCGCCTCGTTCGCTTCGCGGGGATGGCGCTACCAGCCCTCCGACACCGTGCTCCCCGGGGCCGGGGTCGGCTGCTACGCGCTCCAGCTGGACGGAACCTCGTTCAGCGAACTGATCGTCTTCGCGGCCCGCCGGTGACGAAGCCACGGCGGATCCGGAGGTTGCGGGCGAGCAGCGTCAGTGTGAGAGTTCGAGCGCTCCTACTCATGGTCGGCCTGCTCGTGCTGGCGGGCGGCAGTTCTGCGCAAGCGTCGGTGAATCGCTCCGATCCGGCGCCGCCGCTCGCGTTCGCGCCGGTGCGGCTTGCCCCGGTGTCGGCGCGGGTGGTCGTGCGCTGCCGGGCGATCCAGGCCCAGGCGAGAGCGCGGCTGCTCTGCCCGACACTGCTGCCGCGCGCTGCGGCCGCGGGTGTTCCCGATGTGCCACCCAGCGCGCTCGTGGTGACTCCGATGGGCGACTTCTTTCGCCGCCGGATCGCGGGCGTCGACATCGGCTACGGGGCGCCGTGGGAGGGGCCGGGCTGGACGGCACACCGCTGGCGCAACCGGCCATGCTGCTTCTTCCACTTCAACGTCTTCCGGCGCGCCCCCCGTCGCGACTCGATCCCGGCAGGGGCGCGGCCGGCCGTCCTGGGCGGAAAACACGGCCTGCTCGTCGCGGCGCACGAGGGCGAGTTCTACGGCAACGGCCTCTACTGGTCGAACCACGTCCGCTTCCTCTTCCGCGAGCAGGGGACGAACTGGGTCGCAACGCTGCACACCTTCGGGGAGACCGCCACCGAGCGACTACTCGGCCGCCTAATCGCCAGCCTGCGCCCGGTCAACTCGATGCGAGTGCCACCGCAGCGAGGCACGCCTGTCGGCACGACGCCGAACGCGATCGCCCTCGAGCACCACAACATGTGGGTCGCCTCGCTCGGCGATCTCAGCGGCAACTTCACCGGCACCGTCTACCGCGTCGACGCGGCGAGCGGCCGCATCACCGGCCGCGTCCATCCGGCCGGCGGCGGCGGCCCGCACGCGCTCACCATCCTCGCCGGATCGGTCTGGGTCGCCACCTACAGCGGCATCGCTCGCATCGATCCGCGCAGCGGCAAACGCATCGCCTATCTCAACGTCGGGCGCTTCCCGAAAGCGATCGCGGCGGCGGGCGCCCTACTCTGGATCACCGACGCGATCCCGTTCAACAAGAACGGCTCGATCGTTAGCGTCGATCCGCGCAGCAACCGGCTCGTCGGCCGGCCGATCCCGCTCGGCCGCTCCCCCGGCGCGCTCGCCGCCGCGGCCGGATCGCTCTGGGTCGCCGACGAGCTCGACGGCACCGTCACCCGCGTCGACCCAACACGGCGGCGGGTGGTCGCGCGGATCAAGGTCGGGCGGATGCCAACCGCGATCGCCGCCGGCGCCAACGGCGTCTGGGTCGCGAACACCGCCGACGGCACCGTCTCCCGCATCGACCCCACAACCAATCGAGTCACCACCACCCACTGGGTGGGTCTGGCGCCGCGCGCGCTCACCTTCGGCGCCGGCGCGGTCTGGGTCGCCACCACCGGAGACGGCAGCCTGCGCCGAATCGACCCCGCGACCGGACGGGTCACGACCGTACGCCACGGCTTGATCGACCCGCTCGTGATGACGCTCGCCAACAAGACAATCTGGATCACGACCAACGACGGCGCCCTCGTGCGCGTCGCCGTCTAGCCATGGCGAGGCGCTTCCTGCGTCTACGACACGTCACGCTGACGCACTAAATCGCCACCAGTCCGCATGACGAAGGCGACCTGTGGCTCAGGTTGCATCACCGAACTCAGTGTCGTTCTCGACGCTGTGGCGGCGTTCGGTCGCTGTCGGAGACTCGGGCCGCGGCGGCTGACTCGATTCCGAATGTCGTTCCGTCAGGTCTGACTATCCGAGAGGCGCGCCAAGCTCGACCGTTGCAGATCGTCCAACGTGCCGGCGCGCGCTTCGCCGAGTGCGGTCAGCTCGGCGACGGTGTAGCAGCGACTGCCCGACTCATTCTCAACCGCGGGCACCACGCCGTTCGCCCCGTAGAGGAGCGTCATCATCGAACGGGCTGCGCCGGTCGAGACCATGACGATCTGGCGCGTCGCGTCGAGTGCGCCCTGGATGCTGCGCTTGCCGCTCCGATTGCGTGCCTCGGATGCGTTCGTGCGTGGTCGGCCCGAGAAGTCACAGCGGCCCGCGGCATCAACCCAACGTTTCGCGTCCTCCCTGACACTTATGTAAGTGATGACGGAGATACCCGCGACCGAGCCGCTCCCGCGGTTAGATCTCTTGAGCCGCGACGAGGAGTTGTTGGCGGAGCTTCAACCGCTCGTGGTGCGAACCGTTCGCCTTGTCGTCGGCGCCGGTTCGGCTGTCGCCGAGGATGCTGCGGAACGCTGGCGCAGCCGAGGACCCTCGTCACGACGCGCGCTGCCCGCGGCACGGGACTCGCCTGCCTCTTGCGGACGTAGTCTTGAACGAGCATGCGATGCTTGGCTGCAGTGGTTGTTGTGACGGCAATTTTTGGCGCCGCCTCCGCCTCGACGAGCGCGGCGGGTGGACGCCCCGGCCAACTGTGCGACGCAGCGCTTACGCGATCGACCTGGTCCAACTTCATCGTTGCCTTCAACGTTGGTAACTATCAGCGCCTCGACGCTCTCTTCGCGCGAGCGCAAGACTTCGGCTGGTACTCGTCGAACGTTCCCGGATTGCGGAATCTCGGCGCCGCAAAAAACCGCGCGACGCTTCTCTCCTACTTCCGCGCTCGGCACGCCCAGCGCGATCGGATGCAGTTACTCGCGTTCGCTTATCGCGGCGAAGGGAATTTCACCTATCGTCTCCGCCGATCGGCGCGGGACTACAGCAGCGGTGCATGGTTTCGCTTGATCGGGAAGGGAGCGGCTACATGCTCGGGCGGGACGGCGCAACTCGTTGTCGTCAGTCTCGGTGGCCCCGGCTCGGGTTGACCGACTGGCTCGGCGGGCTAGTAACGGCCCGCTGAGTCGTCCAGGGCCACTCGCGGACACTCGCCCAGGGCAGTCAGTCCCTCGTCCGAGTGAGCGTCCGTCGGTGCCGAGAACCGATGCCGGTTACGTGTCTTGGCTACCCGCACGCGCGGCTGCGCTCGTCATCCTCCTTCTGGCGATCGTGGGGACGGTCGGGGTTTTCACTTTCGCGCGTCCAAGGCCAGGGCCATCGACGATTCCGCCTCCGCCCGGCGTCGGCATCTCGTACACGAAGGTCGCCTTCAATGCTGCAGACGCGCGACGCGCATTCGCAGCAGTCGGGATCAACCTCATACAACACACCCACGAGCCGCAACCTGCGAAGGCGGCGCCCATCGTTGACCTGAGCACGGCGAACGTCATCGTTGAAGTCGGTGCGTTCGGCAATCCAGCCAAGGTCGCTGCGTACGGCTTTAGCGACTACCTCACCTTCTCGCACGGCCACTGGCTGCGTACACCAACGAGTTGCACGGGCGGCACGACCGCCGCCGAGCGGTGGCGCGCCAACATCCGCGTCATCGTCAACTGCAGCCTCGCCGGGTCCAACGCAACCGCATGGCTCGCTCGCGTTAACCGCGCCCTGGCCCATCTTTAGATAGTCCACCGCGTCGGGTGACACCGACAAGCACGCCTCAGCGCGAGTATCTGTCCACGCCGAACCCCTGGAGACCTCCTCGAACGGAACGAGATCGAGGGGTGTCATCCACCTCTCAGCTCGAGAGGGCGTCCGCGCACAGTGCAAGGTCGCCGCGAAAACCGGTCCGGCTCAGAGACGTCTTATCTGAAGAGATTGACGACGAAGGTCGCGCTGGGTCGCACGCACGGTGCCATCAGCGTGACGGATGCTCGCCGGGGTGGACGAGGCCGGTTTCGTAGGCGAGGACGACGGCCTGGACGCGGTCGCGGAGGTGGAGCTTGGAGAAGATGCGGTTGACGTGTGTCTTCACGGTCGCTTCGCCGATCACGAGTTCGGCGGCGATCTCGGCGTTCGAGCGGCCGCGCCCGATTAGACGTAGCACTTCGCGCTCGCGGTCTGTCAGCTCGGCGAGCTCGGGTGGATCGTCTTGCCCCGGTGGTGGACGGCGGACGAACTGCTCGACGAGCCGGCGGGTGACGGTGGGTGCGAGGAGCGCTTCGCCGGCGGCGATGGTGCGGACGGCGTCGGCGAGTCGTGCGGGTGGGACGCTCTTGAGCAGGAAGCCGCTTGCGCCGGCCTTCATCGCGCGGTAGACGATTTCGTCTTGGTCGAAGGTCGTGAGGACGAGTACGCGCGACGGCGTGCCCTCGGCGACGATGCGCTCGGTGGCGGCGATGCCGTCGAGAGTCGGCATGCGTACGTCCATCAGCACGACGTCGGGGCGAGCCGCGCGCGTCAGTTCGACGGCTTGGGCGCCGTCCTCGGCCTCGCCTGCGATCTCGAGGTCGTCCTCGGCTTCGAGGATCATCCGGAAGCCGCCGCGCACGAGCGCCTGGTCGTCGGCGATCAGGACGCTGATCATGCCGAGGTGACCTGCAGCGGCAACCTCGCGCGCACGGCGAACCCTCCGGAGGAGCGCGGCCCGACCTCCAGGTCACCGCCGAAGACGGCGACACGTTCGCGTAACCCCACGAGCCCGTAGCCGCCACCGGCGCCGTTGACCGCGCCTGCCCCGTCGTCGAGCACCTCGATCTCGAGCACGTCCGGCCGGTAGCAGAGGCGAACCTCCGCGCGGGCGTCGCCCGCGTGCTTGCGTGCGTTGGTCAGCGCTTCCTGGACGATCCTGTAGGCGGAGAGGTCGAGGCCCGGCGGCAGCGGGCGCGGCGTTCCCTCGATCGTCAGCTCAGCGGGAAGGCCGCCCTGTCGCGTCTGCTCGAGGAGCGCTTCCAGGTCGGCGACGCCGTGTTGGGGGGCGAGCCCGAGCTCGTCGCGGCCCTCGCGAAGCATGCCGAGCAGCGTGCCCATTTCGGAGAGCGCCTGCCGCCCGGTCTCCTGAATCGACCGGATGGGATCGAGCGCCCGCTCGGGCGAGCGCTTGACGACCTGCTCGGCGGCGCCTGCCTGGACGACCATGACGCTGAGCGAGTGGGCGATCACGTCGTGCAGCTCGCGGGCGATCCGCGCCCGCTCCTGCTCGACTGCGACATGCCGTTCGCGCTCGAGCCGCTGCGCCCGTTGCGAGCTCTCCTCCGCTTCGCGTGTACGACCGTGCAGCGCTCGCCCGACCAGCCAGGGAGCAACGAGCAGGAACGCGATGAACGCGCGGTCCGTGCCGCTATACGACTCGCCGTTCGCCACCGCGAGCTGGATCGACGCGAAGATTCCCGCCAGTGCGGCCGCCAGCCCGGCGAAGGCGCGGGGCAGAGGCTCGTACTGCGCAACCGAGTAGACGATGACCAGCCCGACGACGATCGGGCCGACGGGCTTGTGCAGCGACACGCCCGCGGCCGTCTCGACAAAGAGCGCCGCCATCGCAACGAGCAGAGCAGCGAGCGCCGCCCGCCGCCGCCACGCGAGCACAGCCGCCTGCAGCAGGGAAAGCGGCACGCTCGCCGCGTAGGGAGCGAGGTGCTCGGAGCGGATCTCGACGATGCTCAGCACCGCTACCGCGAGCGCCACCAGGAGATCGGCGGAGCGAGGTGGGACGGGACGGGGCACCGCCACAGCCTGCCGCACCGCCGTTGCGTTGTCACTCCGCCCGCAAGTCGATCCCGCTCCACCCGCGGGTGGAGCGCCGGCCTCGCAGGATCAACCCGCACGAGCTGTCGGATCAATTCGTGCGGTGACGACGCGAACCGCACACGCCCGTAGCGTCGAGAGCGTCACCTCGACCCATCAGGAGGTTCCACGATGAACCGCTACAAGCTGCTCACCGGACTGTTCGTACTCGACGTCGCGCTCTTCGCGCTCGCCGGGATTCCCGCCTTCAAGCACGCCGACCACGGCATCAAGTGGGTGCTCGGCGGCATCGGCTGGCTCGGCGGCCTCGCCTGCACGCTCGTCCTGATCGTCCTCGCCCTCACGACCCTCGTCCAGCACGCTCGCGCGCGCCGCACGCGGACCGTCTAACACGCGAAGGAGAAGACCTTGAACAAGTCACACGCACTCCTCGCCGGGCTGATCGCGGCGCTGGCGATCCTCTCCGGCTCCGCAGCGGCCGGCTCGACCACGACCGCCATCCACCTGAAGCTGCCCGGCACCAAGAGCAGCTACGTCGACCTCGGCCCCAAGGGCTACAGCGCAGGCGACTACTTCGTCACCACCGGCCGCGTGCTCGACCGCGCCACCGGCAAGCCGGCCGGTCGACTCGGCGGCATCTGGACGATCCTGAGCCGCGGGGCCGACCACGCGTCGTTCGACCTCGGACTCGCTCACGGCACGCTCATGGTCGACGGCAAGATCGTCCACTCGGCGCCGCGAAGCGTCCTCCGCGTCACCGGCGGGACCGGCACGTACGCGGGAGCCCGCGGCACCGTCACCTTCCACTACCTCAGCCAGACCACCGCAGCCCTCGACATCCAGCTCCACTGATCCGCGACACCGTGGTGGAGAGGCGGGCAAGCCTCTCCACCACGGTGCCGACCAGCCAACGGATGGAGCATCTATGGAGCCAAGCGGGCGCAACCGGTGGCAACCGGCGGCAAATCGCTCAGAGCCGAAAACGGCTCAACCAGGCCATTTCGCAGCCGTCGGCAACCCACGACAACGGTCCAAGAATTGATGGTAAAGGTCGTCGTTGCGACCAGTTGCCAGGGTTGCGACGACCCCCTTCTTGAAAGAGAGGGGGTCGACTTCGGGGCTTCGCAAAGGAGATCGAGTCCTGCGAACCCGAAGGCCCGCAGGACTCGAGTGCGACATTAACAGAGGCGTCGCGGTCTCGTGCTCTCTCAGCCCCAGCCGATGCTGCGCGGATTTGTCGGGGCGATCTCGTGCACAACCGTGGTGAGGTCGAGACGACGAACGCCGTGGCTCTCAAGCAGGAAGGTCTTGCCGCTGGTGACGCTGTACAGGAGCCAGTCCCTACGCCAGGCGAGCGTTGCCCAGCGCACGCACAGTCGTCCTGGCACCGCGCTCTTGTACAGGGTTCGCGCGCGGCGGTCGTTTTGGCGAAGCAGTTCGACTGATTCGGAGCCGCGCGGCTGAGCAGCGGTGCCGTGGCTGACCACGAAGGCGACGCCGGTTCCCGTGGTGTTTGCAACAAGTCCACTCTCGCCGGCGACATCCCCCGAGTCGAAGTGGGCGGACGCAAACAGCGAGCCGTTCTGGTGCAGGAGGGCGAGCCGGTGGCCGTCGAGCAGGCCGATCAGGCCACCGGCGAGCTGTTCGAACGTCGTATGGCGATCGAGTCCAAGCGTGGGCAGGTTCGCGATTGGCGACCAGCGTCGACCGCGGTAGCGCTCGAGCACTCCTTGCTGCGAGATCGCGAGCAGTGTCCGACTCGCCTGGCTGAACTGCACCTCGCGCAGACGGCCGCTGACACGGCGCACGAGGCGACCAGTCGGGTCGCGCAGGTAGACGCCGTGCTCAAATCGGTCGGTAAGCAGTTCTCCTTCGGCTGTCCAGCCGAGCAGTTGCTCGTTGACTGAGACATGCTGCTCGCTGCCCTTCAACGGCGCGACGTACAGAGAGTGCTGCTCGCCCTTTTTCGTGAAGCGTTCGTACGTGAACGCGATCGAGCGTGGCCCGACAAGCGCGAAGACCCCACTCGCGCGAAACCGTCTCCGCGAGTGCCAGACTACCCGGCCATGCGCGAAGACGGCGATGTGGCTGCCACGCTGCACAACCGGTGCGCCTGCGCCTGCCAACAACGTCCAGGAAACGCCCTGGCCGATTGGTCGAGACGTTGCCGCGACGAAGACGTGACCACTCCGTGAGATCATGTAGGTCGCGCAGCCCGTGACCACCTTCACGGCCGCGGGTATCCGCTGCCCGGCGTGCGCCTGCCGCGAGCATCGTGGAACGGCGCTCGCAGCAGATAAACCGCCAACGAGAGAGATCAGCGCAACGGCAATGGCGAACACAAATGGCCTCGTCACACACTTCCTTACGATGAACGTTCCTCTGCGAGTCCCCGACCCTCTTGGGCACTACACTGGCGGCCGACCGCTGGAAGCGCGGACGCGTCAGACGACGTTGACGGTGAGCGTGCGGCGGAGCGTGCGCGGGTCGTAACGGTAGATCGCGGAGGTCGCGGTCGCGACCCAGACGGCGTGTGGTGTGACGACGACGGCGTCGGCGATTCCCGCGATGAGGGCGCTGCGCGTCACAGAGCCGGTGCGGAGATCGATCCGCACGAGGCGCGAGGTGCTTGGCTCGGTGTAGCTGTGCTGGAGGAGGTACAGCCGGTCGGTCGTTGCGGCGAGGTCGTGTTGGAAGCCGCCGAGTCGGAGCGTCCCGGTGGGAATGGGTCGCGTCTGTCCGGTCCGCTCGTCGATCCGAAGGACACGGGTGCGCTCGGCGAGCCAGACGGCGCCGGCGCCGGTTGCGACGTCGCCGAACGGTGCCTGCAGGGCACGGTGAAGCCGGCCGCTCGCGTCGATGTGGAGCAGCGCGCCGTTGCTGGAGATCCAGCAGCCGCTGCTGTCGGCCGCCATCCGTCCCGCGTCGCGCGGAACCGTCCACACCCGCATCAACCGCCCGTCCGTGTTGAAGCGCGCGACCTTCATCGCCACTCGGCGGCCATCGGTGCTGTTGAAGCCGATGAGCGCCCAGACACTGCCGGCACCGGCGGCGACGTACTGGACCGAGCTCTGCTGCTTGCGCCAGAGGATGCGCACCTTGCCGGTGCGCGTGTCGATGCGGCTAAGCGTGCCGTCGATGAAGCCCCCCTCGACACTCCCCACCCAGGCCGCGCCGCCAGCCAAGGCGACTGTCAGTGGATAGGCGGCACCCGCCAGCATCGGCGAGGCGATGGTCTTACCGCTCGATGCGGAAAGCGCCTTGACGCCGACGTCGCCGACGAGCCAGAGCCGGCCGCCGCCGACGGCGAGATCGGCCATCTGCCCACCGGCCCGAGCCGGCACCGCCGCCGCAAGGACGATCGCGGTCGCGGCCGCGACAGCAAGGAGTCCAAAGCGACGCAGCCGCCGCCACGTATTTGCGAAGCAGTCTGTTCTGACGTACGCGGCGGTTGGCTCGGTCACGGGGTGATCCGCGTCAGTGACCCTGGCTGGGTGTAGTTGGTAAGCCAGACCGATCCGGCGGCGATCGTGATCCCGAGGGGGCTGATTCCCGCCCGGGTCAGGCGGATGGTGCGGCCGGTGTGTGCGCCGACCTCACGGGCGAAGCCGGCACGTCCGGGTCCGCGCCAGTCGGCAACCCAAAGGGATGATCGTCCGATCGCGAGATTCCCCGAGCTTGGGAAGCTGGGTCCGCGCGCATCGACGCGGACGGTCATCCCGGAGTTGTGCGCGACTCCGCTCGCGAACACTCCCGCCGGCCCGGCAGCAAGCGTCCCCGAAAGGACGCCGTGCGCGACGACGCGCAGCGCCCCGCTTCCGCCGATGCGAAGGATGGTGCCCGTGTGCTTCCCCACTCGAGCTCCGGCGGTCTCGGCGGGGCAAGCCACCCAGACGCCTCCGTGCCCGGCGACGATGCGATCGCAGTACGCAGCAGTCGGCAGGCGCCCGAGCACGTGGCCACCTCGACCAAGGCGGAGAATGAGCCGAGACCCGGGGAGCGTCACCCACGCGCCCTGCGCGGTCGCAGCCACACACGCGGCCGCCGCAACCGCCGTTGAACCCAAGACGCGGCCGGTGCGCGTGTCGATGCGGAAGACCCGCGAGCGCCGGGCATCCACCGCACCCACAGCCCACACGACGTTGCCGGCGACAGCGAGATCACAGGTCAGCTCGCTACCGAGACGGACACCCACGTCAATCTGCGCGATCACCTTGTCGAGCACCGCGTCGACGCGCACGAGACGACCGCCGGCCAACAGCCACAGGGAGCGTCCCCCGGCCGCGACAGCGGTCGGGGACGCGGGAACGGAAAGCTCGACGCGGCGCACTTGCGCGTGCGCGCCACCACTCGCAGGAGCGGTAACCGCCGTCGTCGCCGCACACGCAACCACAGCCAGCACCACGATCGAACGCGACACCGCCCGCAACCGCCTCGGCGCGGAGCGGCCCGTGCTCACTTGCACCTCCGCCCGGTCAGTCCACCAGCTGTCGAGGCGAACTGAATCGTTTGCGGGCCGGCGAGGCGGTGCTTGCCGGTTCCGTCCGGGCGCATCACGTACAGGCTGCCGCCGGCGATGGTGCCGTTGCTGTTCGCGGTGCCGGCGAGGTAGGCGATGCCGGTGTCGCTCGGTAGCCAAACCGGGTTCCATGTCGGAGACCCGCTGGTCAGCGTGTGCATGTCCGAGCCGTCCGCGCGGATCACGGCGATCGTCCCGTAGTTGGTCGCCGTTCTGTCGAAGGCGAGCCAGCGTCCGTCGTGCGACCAGGTGAGGCCCTGATCGACGGCGGTCGCGTCGATGTGCAGCAGGTGCTTGTCGCTCCCATCGGGACGCATCAGCCAGATTTGGCTTCCGTGCCGCTGGTCGCGCACATAGGCGATCCGGCGGCCGTCCGGCGACCAGGCCGGGTACCCGCCCTCCTTCACTCCATGTCCGGTGAACAGCTTGGTGAGTGCGGTGCCGTTCGGGTGCACCTTGTAGATGTCGCCGTAGCCGCTTGTGTCGAAAACGATCCAGCGCCCGTCAGGAGACCAGGACGGGTCGCTGGCAACGCTCCGCGTCAGCCGCCTCGCAGTGCAGCCGCTCCTCGATGCGACATAGAGCGCGTAGGCGCCGTCACCGGGCCCCCAGTACCCGCGGAACGCGATCTCGTGCCCATCGGGCGAAAACGCCGGATCCCACTGCGGCCACGGCCGGTTCGTGGCGAGCAGCCGCCGCGGCGCACCGCCACCGGGTTCGGTGAGACAGAGCGAGTCGGCGCACTTGTACGCGATCACCGCCTGCGTGGGCCAGGCGGACGGGCCCGGGTTGGACGAGGCGACCGATGCCGCGACAGACGCAAGCACCGCGGCGAACGCGAACAGAAGCGGTCGCCGGATACGCGATCTGCTCACCAGACGCTGATAGCGAGGTCGCGGGTCTCGGGTGCGAGCTTCACGGTCATCCAGTGGGCGAGGGTGGGGCCGGCGAACTCGCTCACCTCGCCGTTGAGGAGAGAGGCGATCGCGATCAGGTCGCCGGCGGTGGCGAGGTTGAAGGAGCCGTACGGCACCTCGACCCGTTTGAGGATCCGCCGGGTGCGCGGGTCGACGAGTTCGAGCGTGGAGCCGTAGCCGCTGGCGATGTAGGCGCGCGTGCGTCCGTACGGGAGGAAGACGACGTGCTGCGGCGGCGGGCCCGCGCGCACAGTCGCGACCGGGCGCCCGGAGCTCGCGTTCAGCACCGACACATAGGAGGCGCTGTCGGAGGTCATCCAGACGGTGCGCCCGTCCGGGGCGAAGGCGAGATCGTGCGCCGACACGGCCGGGTGGATGCTGCCGACCACGCGCGGCCGGCTCGCTCGCGAACTGTCGAGCATGACGATCGTGGTCGCGCGCTCGCCGAGCGCCACCCACGTGTGCTGTCCGTCCGGGCTGATGGCGAGATGGTGGGCGCCGACGCCGACGACAACGCGGTCGACAACACGCCGCCGTGTCAGCGAAACGACGGAGAGGTCGCCGCTCGCGGAGTCGGTCACGTAGGCCCACTTCCGATCGGGCGTGATCGCGGCGATTTGGGGCGAGCGGAAGCCGTGCAGCACCGCCAGCACGCGCAGACTGCGCCAGGCAAGGATCGTCACCGTCCCCGACGGGCTCGCCACCACCGCCGGCCCGACCACACCGGCGGCGATCGTCTGCGGGTCATACACGTGCACGCGCCGCAGCACCTTCCCTTCCGGCAGCGACACCGCCAGCACCTCATTCGCAGTCTCGGCCGTCACCAGCGCCACCGGCGAGCCGCCCTCGGTGCGTGCCGAGCCGCCGCCGGCGAACATGAGCGCCGCGACCGTCACCAACGCGAGTGCGATCGGCTTGCTCATCCGCTCGCAGGGTCGCCCTCACCGACAAGCAGCCGCGGCCAGTCAAACCCCGTCGTGGCGAGGACCCGGCCGGTGCGCAAGTCGAGGACGCGCTGATGTTCGTATCCGTTCGACGCGACGACCGTGACGTAGGCGCGTCCGCCGGCGACGACGTTCACGTACACCGACCGCCCGGCAAAGACTCGGAAGTGGACCCTGCCGTGCGCGTCGTAGGCGACAAGCCCCTCGCCGCTGGTGCGGTTCTCGCTCGCAGTGACGTTCCAGCGGGTGCCGGTGGCGAGCAGCAGGCCGTTGGCGACCGTGAACGAGTCGGCGTTCGCGTCGAGCGTGTGTACGTGCCAGGTTTGTGTGTTGACGATCTCGAGCCCGGCCGGGCGGTCGGTGAGCGTCTCCGAGATCACGTTGCCGCGCAGCTGCCCGCGCGCCTGCCAGTCGGTTCCGGCGACGGCAAGCAGCCCGTCGCCGAGCCATTGCGCCTGCCGCCAAGGGCCGTTGTCGCCCTTCGCCTGCGCAACCGGCACCAGCCAGCGATCGAAACGCGCAAACAGCGACCGACTCGGCTGCGGCAGGTGGTAGGAGACGGCGAGTGAGCCGAGCGCGACCGTGGCGACGGTCCCGTCTGGATCGACTACGAACGCGCGCCTACCCACGCCGTCGACTGCGAGTGCGGGGAAGCGGTCGTTGCTGATCGCCACGGTGCGCATGCTGCCCGGCACAAACCCGGCGCGCACACGGCCGAGCCTCGCGACCCGTAAGCCGTGTGCGTCGGCAGCGACCAGTTCGGCGGTACCGATCTGATTGCGCGGGCCGACAAGAAGAACGAAGCCCGTCCTGGTGCGAGCGAAGCGGACGACCGTCCCCGGCACCGGCCAGCGTCCTGTCACCGTGCCCGACCGCACGTCGATGGCGACGATCTGCGCGCTGCCGGGACAGCACCTGCCGGCAAGCACGAGCAGCCGACTGCTGCCGTCCCACGAGAACGCGATCGCCTCCGACCCGACCGAGAGCACCCGTCCCTGCGGCCGCATCGACGGCATCGCCAGCACCCGCACCAGCCCCTGACAGCTCCCTGCGCCTCCGCAGACGGAGACCGCCAGCCGGGAGCGATCCGGTGAGGCCGCCCATCCAACCACGCCCGGCAGCGGCTGCGAACGCCGACCTGGAAGCGGCTTGAGCGTCGCCGGGTCGATCGCGGAAAGGCGCGTCGAAGACTGGCCGGAGACAAACCCGAGCAGCGGCCCAGGGAACGTCCGCGGCAGCTGCCGAAGCGGCAGCGCCCCCAAACGGGTCACGGGAGCAGCCACAGCGAATGCGACAACCCCGGCCGCACCGACAGAAGCGAGCACCCCCTTCCCGCACACACTCCAGATACGGCACACACGCTGCCGGAAGTCCCGAGCCGGTGCGAACGATGGAACCTCTACAGCTCTCTCGACCGTATCCACGGCATGCACCCCCGCACCGCGCGCGCACTGATCGCACCGGCCCTCGTCATGTTCGCACTGCTGACGGCGACGTCGTCCTCCGCCCATGCTCGCAACCAAGGACGCACGATCTCGACCGCCGGAGTCAGCCTGCAGATCCCCGCCGGCTGGCATGCACACGTCGCGAGCATGCCCGCCTGCGACCCCGCACGGCTGATTGTCGCCTCCTCCACACTCACACGGATCGGTCCCAACGGACGGCTCCCATCCCCGCACGCCGGCACCGTCCTCGTCCTCCTGCTCGAGGATCGCTACCGGCAAGACCGCCCCATCGGCGACCTGCACCGCCCGCAGCACTTCTCCGTCACCTGGGACCGGCTCGCGCACATCGAGCCTTGCTGCGGCCTCCCCGCCTCACCCGCCCACATGCGCTACTTCAAAACCCACGGCCGCTACCTCGGCTTCATCGTCTACCCAGGCAAAGCCGCCAGCGTCGCGACACGCACGGCAACCCTCTCACTCATGGACAGCCTCCACGTCAACCGCAGCTAGCGCGCCCGGGCAGACGACGAGACGTGCGGAACTCTCTTCGCTGGGAACCTCGATCGCGCCGAAGGTGTAGAACGAAGCAGATGAGACGCCTGCTGCCGCTCGCCCTTGCGATCGCGGCCTTGGCCGCGCCCGCCGCCTCCGCCAAGGAAGGCGCGCAGGCGCATCTGGTTACGCCCCTACCCAGACACCCATCGGCCGGCTCGATGATTACCGTGCGCTGGACCGTCGACGTCCCCGGCGCACCAGGAACGCGGCGACCCTTCGGGGCGATCGGGATGTTCGTGCGTCTTCTCAGCCGTGACGGCGCCGCGACGAGCGCGACCGCGCATCAGTACGAGCCGCCCTATCACGTCCGCATCCGTGTTCCGGCCGGTGGCATCCGCGGTATCCGCTTCGGCCTCATGGGCACCGGCTGCGGCCCATCCGGGTGCAAGCCAAGCCCCATGTTCTTCCCGCTCCGATGACGTGCCTGCGCCTGGCAACCCGCTCGGTGCGGCCGACGCTTACGCTCGGCGCGAGCGTCCTCGTGCTGTTAACCATCGCGCCATCCGCTTCCGCCGCGCTCTCATTCCGCTTCGACCGTGCGAGCGCGCGACCGGGAGCGACAGTCGTCGCATCTGAACCGGGATGGCCGAGCGCCCCAACGGGAGTGATCGTCTACCTCGTCCCGACACGGCTGCCGGGCGTCAAACCCGATCCCGCAGGCGGCTACCTCCTACCGCGCCCACCCAAGCACAACCTCATCAAGCTCGGCCGACCGCAACTCACCCGCACCCACCTGCTGACAATCCACTTCCGCGTGCCGGACGTGCCAGCCGGCGACTACACGACCGCGTTCTGGTGTCACACCTGCGCCACGGGCGGCGACTTCTTCGCCAGCACCTACTGGGGCGAACCCTGGACCGGCAAACCCGGCCCGGTGCTCCGCATCAAACGCTGACAACCCGCCGCCCGAGCATGCGCGTCGCCGCCATCGCACTCCTAGCAGCCGTCGCCTCAGCTACCGCGGCGGCGGCTGCGCCGATCAGACCGCAGCGAACCGTTCCCTGTGCCGAGAGCATCGACACCACCCCGTTCCCGTACATCGGCAACAGCCAACCGCAGCAGCGCTACCGGGCCGTGCTCGACGCCGTCTCTGTGCCGCCCGCCTATCTGCAGCAGGTGATCGCGACCAGGCAGCAACCCTGGCGTTACTGGCACAAAGCCGGGCTCGTCGTCCGCGCGGGGCACCACGCGGTGACGATCACTGTGCCGTCTCGCTGGCGGACGGGCGCGGCGATCGTCTGGGGAAACAGCGGCGGCCCGTACGAATCGCTGCGCATCGCCGGCTGCAACGGCAACCCACACACCGGCAACGCCTACGCCGGCGGCTTCTACCTTCGCTCGGGCGCGGCCTGCGTCCCGCTCACGTTCACCGTCGGCGACCGCAGCGCGGTAGTCCGCTTCGGCATCGGCACGCACTGCCGATAATCGTCGTGATCGTTTGACGCCCCCGGCTCTCGAGGGCAAGACTAGCTGTCGATGTCGTTCTTCGAGCCGCCTCCCCCGCCACCCGAGCCGCCCCCGCAGCTGCCGCGCCGGCCCTGGCAAGGACCGCCCGACGGCGTCATCGGCCACACGATCCCGCTCAACCTCGTCATCGGTCGCGCAGAGAAAGCCGCCGTCTGGATCCCCGCGCTCACCGTCTACCGCGACGGGTTCGAGTTCGAGGTCGAAGTCCGCCACCGCCTCGACGACGAACAGTTCGAGCATCCGTTCTTCCTGCGACATCACCACCGGGGCCGAAGCCGCGACGCCGCCGAGGAACTCCCTGCCGAATTGCTGCGACTCGGCATCGAGTTCAGCGATGGCCGCAAAGCCACCAACCTCGGCGGCCCGCACTGGCTCCGCCCCGACGAGCCCGACACCGCACCCGAGGGCCCGCTGCTGCAACCCTCCGGAGGCGGCGGCGGAGGCGCGGGCCGCTGGCGACACGGCTTCTACCTCTGGCCACTCCCACCGGCCGGGCCGCTCGCATTCGTCTGCGAATGGCCCGCCGCCGCGATCGAGCTCACCCGCAGCGAGATCGACACCGACCAACTCCGCGCCGCAGCCACGAACGCGGTCGTGCTCTGGGAAGACGACCCCGCGCACGCATCCGGCCGCGGCGTCAGCACCCAATACATGCGCGCCGTCGCCCACGGCTCAACGGCGACAGAGCTCGACGCTCGCGCCCAGGCCTGGCTCGACGAGAATCGAGATGCGCTGCGACAGCGACTCCGCGAGGCCGGGATCGTGTCATGCCCTGCCTGCAGCAAAGACAGCCTCGAACTCAGCGACAACCCCCTCACGACAGAGGCGGTAGACGGCGACGCGCGCAAGCCAAAGCTTCAATTCGAGTGCACGCACTGCGGCCACCTACTTCTCTTCGACGCTCGTAAGCTCGGCTACACCACCTAGCCGCAATCTCGCCAGCACCCGGCCGCCAGCAGAACCGACCTGCTTGGGTCAACACCCAGAGCCTGCGATTCGGTGGCCTGCGCGAATAAACAAAGCGGCTACGCCGGGCACTCTTAGGGATGTGGGTCGCGGTGGCGCCTCGCTGGAGGCGATCGAGCTGGTCTATCGGGAGCGCTATTCAGCGTTCGCGCGTGTCGCTGCGGCGACCGCCGGCGACGGCGAGACCGGGCGTGATGCGGTTCAGCAGGCGTTCGCGATCGCGGTGCGAGAGCGACGATCGTTCCGCGGCACAGGCCCACTGGAGGGGTGGCTGTGGCGGATCGTGATCAATGAAGCGCGCCGGCTTGCCCGAGAACGAACACCACTTCAACGTGCTGACGCGGAGCCATCGACGAATGGACAAGCCGTCGACGAGTTCGGAGTGCGAGCCTGGATCGCCGCCTTGCCCGAGCGGCAGAAAGACGTGGTGTTCCTTCGCTACTACGCCGATCTCGATTACCGCACGATCGCGCGCCTGCTCGAGCTCGAGGTTGGGACGGTGTCGGCGACGCTCAGCGCCGTCCACACGAAACTGCGGAAGGCGCTCAAGGAGGTTGAACGATGATCGATGTCGAGGACATGCTCCGCGCCGAGCTCGACCGGCTCGTGCCCGTCCCGGCCGGCGCTAACTGGGCCGAGGTCCTGCAGCTCGCCGGCCACACGAACCAGCGACGGTGGCGTCGCCGGACCCGCTCGGCAGCGATCGTCTTCGCCGTAGCCGGCGCCGCGACCGCCCTCGCGCTCGCGACCCCATTGGGCGCGGCGATCGCGCGAAGCCTGAGCGGATTTTCGACCTGGATCAGCGGCGAGCCCGGCTCACCGGCGCCGAAGGCAGACCAGCAAGCGTTCGCACGCGCCAACGCCCGCACATGGCTTGGCTTCCCAGCAGGTACGAAGCTGCGGCTCCTCGACGCCGTTACCGATCCGGCGAGCGGAGAGCGCGTCGAACTGCTCGGCTTCCGCTCCGGCGGAACGCTCTGCCTGCGCCTGCACGTGACCGGCAAGGTCGCTGGCACAGCGCAAAGCTGCGCGCCGCTCGCGGAACTGCGCCAATCCGGGGCGCCCGTCCGCGTCGTGCTTGTCGACGACGGCTTCGGGACGGGCAAGCATCGAGTCTGGTACGGACTCGATCGCGTCCACTCCTCCGCGCTCCAGGTGACCGCCGGCATCGCCGCCGACGGCGTCCGCACCGTCACACTCACAGACCAAGCCGGAAAGCACACCGTCCGAACACACGGCAACGCCTTTCTCTACGTCGCCCGGAACCCAGCCGTCGGCCAGCGCGTCAGGCAGATCTCCGCACAGACAGCGAGCGGCCGGGTCGCGGTCCCATTCGCGCAAGCCCCCTTCCTGTTCGGGGCCGGCGGCAGCGCCAAGCCGTCGTTTGGTCCAACCTCGGTGCAGCGCCACATCACCCGCGGCACGATCGGCTGGCTCGACCACCGCCAGCCGAAAGGACAGCCTCTAAGCGTGCTGCCGAAGCGAACGCAGCGATTCATCTTCCGTCACGCCGTCTTCGGACGCGTGATCGCCCCCGACCCCAGCCAGCCGATCCGCGTCGCTGTCGCGCTTTCCACTAGCCGCCACGGTGGCAAGGCGATCGGCGTCTGCACAGATGTGATCGTGCACGGTGCCGCCGGCGGCGGCTGCGCAGTCCGCGCCCAGCTCTTCACACACGGCCCGCTCGCCGGCCCCGACACCATGCTCGTCAACGGCTCCGACGAGTTCGCGATCGTGGACGGCCTCGCCAGCGACGACGTCGCCAAGATCATCGCCTTTCTCGCCAACCGGCAGACACAACCCGTGCCGCTCGCCGACAACGTCTACGCCGTCCAAATCGCACGCGCGAAGCTCCCCGCCAAGCTTGTCGCCTACGACGACGCCGGGCGCGTCATCGGCATCAGACCCGTCGATGAGGCACCGGGCGGCGCCGGGGCAACGCCGGCCCCCGGCCGCGCCAAGCCGCTCCTGCACGTCATCTCACCGACCGGCGCGACCGCCACCCTCTACAGTGGCGCCTCCTCGAACGGCGGCAGCTGCATGTACGTCCGCTGGTACCAGAACAAGCACGCAAACGGCGAGATGGTCGGCTGCAACACGCTCGCCGCTGCACATTCGGCGCTCAGCCTCTCCGGCGGCGGGCCGACCGGCATCTGGGAAGGACAAGCACGCGCCGACGTCACCACCATCGAACTGCGCTTCGCCGACGGCAGCCACACAAGCATCAAGCCGACTGACGGCTTCATCCTCTACGCGCTCAGCCGCTCCCAACTCGACGCCGGCGGACTCACCGATGCGATCGCCCACAACGCCGCCGGCATGACGATCGGCCACGAATCACTCAAACCGACCAAACGATGAGGCGGGACGCCGTCACGTTTTGCTTCGGTGTACGACTTGGAGGGTGTGACTGATCGGGCGGCCGCGGCGCATCGCCGCTACTACGCGAGCGTCTACCGGTACGTGCGGCGCCGAACGCGCAACCGCGAGGACGCCGAAGACCTCACCCAGACCGTGTTCACCGAGGCCCTCACGGGCCTCGAGCAGGCGGCAGCCGAGTCAGACTCCGTGGTCGCCTGGCTGTACACCGTCGCCAAGCGCCGACTGATCGACGAGCAACGCCGCAGACAACGAACTCCTGCGCACGTGATCTCGCTCGACGCCGCGCGGCTCGAGCAGCAATCGCAGAGCGACTACGGAATCGACGTCGCAAGGACGCTCGCTCGAGCTATCGCCGCTCTACCCGCCGAACAGCGGCGCGTCGTCGTCCTGAAATTGGTCGAGGGGCGTCGCTTCGCGGAGATCGCCACAGAACTCGGTATCACCGAACAGGCCTGCCGGGCGAGGCTGAGCCGCGCGCTTCGCACCCTCCGCACCCACCTTGAAGAGGAAGGAATCACCCCATGAACCGGACGGGAAGCACCGCGTTCGCAGACCCGGAGCTGGTGGAGCTGTTCGCCGGTGAGCCGGAACTGCTCGCGATCGCCGACGCGGTCGCCGCGACCACGCCGAAGCGCACGGAAGGGAACCTGACCCGCACTCGGCACCGGCGATTCGCGCGGCCGACCGTGCTGTCAGTGGCGATCGCGGTCGCGGCGGCCGTCACGGTCGCGCTGATCGCCCCGTGGCACCGCTCCCAGGGGACGTTGAGCGATCTCGCGCTCGCTGCCCTCGGCTCGCAGCCCGTCGTCCACGTCGTCACCCAGACACCAACCGGCGCAGGGCTGGTGGACATCGCGACCGGCAACACGACCCCGGTGATGCAGCGTGACGAGATCTGGTACGACGCCACCCTCGGGCTGCGGCGCGATCTCACCCATGACGGGTCGACAGTCCTCGACGACGTACTCGAGACACCCCAGGGCGGCTACACCACCCACGGCATCGTCTACGACTGCGCCTGGATCGCCGCCCATCCCGTCGCCGCGACGAAGGCTCGCGTCAGCTGCAACGCCTCCGGCGTCAACGGCACCACTCCACACGTAGTGCCGCGGCCCAAGCCGACGCTCGATCCCGGCCTCGCCGGCTTCGCCGACAGCTACCGCGACGCGTTGGCATCCGGCCAGGCCCAGCAGGATGGCACCGGCACCATCAACGGACAGCCCGTCGACTGGCTCGCCTTCGACACCAGCGACGGCGGCACCGAGAGAGTCGCCCTCGACCGGACCTCGCACAAGCCGGTCCTGCTCGAAGGCCCGCACCTGAGCGTACGCATCGACAGCATCGAGACCATCCCCTACGACCCCGCCGACTTCGCCCGACCCACACCGGCCGAGACGCAAGTTCCTCCCTCGGTCACGAAAGCTTTTGACGGGCCGAGTGTCGAATTGAACGCGTCCGCGATCGCGGTTGCTTACCCGAACGCGCTCTGGGCGGGCAACACCGTCGCCGGGCTCCCGCTCGTCTATGTCGAGCAGCAAACCCTCACCGCCAGATTCGCCGACAACACCCCCACGCAGACCGGAGCTGGACTCGAACTCTCTTACGGCACACTCGGAAACGACGGCCACATTGACCGCACGAAGCCGTACGTCGAGATTCAGGAAGCACCGTCGTCGACGCTTGCGACGATGGGTGGGTTCATCCGAGGGGGCTTCCCCGCCGCCGGCACGCTCTACGCGGAACCACTGTCAGGCGCTTGGAGTTCCGGGCCGGTGCTCGGAATCGGCGCCACAACCATCAACGACGTCTACGTCATCATCCAAACGAACGGGACCGGACCGACAACACTGCTCACCGTCGCCCGCGCCCTAACCCAGCCATGAAAGTGATCAGCAGGTACTTCTCGCCGCCGGCTCGTGCCCTGTCAGGTGCTTGCGTGGCGATCGCGCTGGTCGCGGCCGGTCCAGCATCGGCGAGAGTCGTCCCCGGCCACGGGATCGCCGGCGTAACGCTCCGCATGACCCAAGCGCAAGTCCATGCGCGACTCGGACCGCCGCTAGGCATTACGCAGACTCGCGGCGCGCTCGGCTTCCTCGTGACCCGGCTGCACTACCCGCGCCTCGACGTCGACCTACAGAAGCTCGCGACGCGAGCCGTCGTGATGAGCGTGCTTACCTCGAAGCCGGGCGAAACAACCGCATCCGGGGTCGGCGTCGGTTCAGCGATCGCCGCCATCAAGCGCCTTCGCGGCGCGCGCTGCTGGACGGAAGCTGGATCGCGCTACTGCGGCATCGGCGATCGCACACCGCTCCACCCATCCACCCTGTTCTGGATCGGCACAAACGCGCACGTAACGCTGATCGAGGTCTCACTCAACGTGAACAGTTGAATACTCGCCTGAGACGGTTCCCACCGCGGGCTACCTCGTCGGGTGACGGAGCGAGGTGCGATGGTCGTATGACTCATATGATGAAACGGCTCGGTGTCCTCGCAGTAACAAGCCTCGCAGTCGTGACGAGCGCGGGACTTGCCTCTGCGCGGATGACTTTACCGCCGCCGGTGTCGATCAGCGTCAGCTCGTTGCGGCTCACCTTCTCGAGCGAACTTCACTGGCGCTACTTCTCCAGTTGCAGCTTCGCCGTCACCGGCGCCCGCAGCGGCGCCTGCGTGCAGGGAGTGGTTGTCGCGAGCTACCGGCTGAAACCCAACCCCGAGCTGGGCGGCTCGGGCGCCAGGTTCCCGTCCGACGGCGTTGCAGTCGAGCTGTACCGCTCGCCGAGCCAGCAGGCCTACGTCGCTGGACCCGCTCTGCCACTGAGGCTCGCCGACTTCCACACGGTCGGGAGGGGAATACATCAGCGAGGCGAGCAACGGCAACTGGCCTTCCGGGCAAACAGCGTCAACTACTGGGCGATCGCCTGGATCGGCGCGCGTTCGACACACCCCGAGCGCGACGACCTAGGTGCAGTGGTCGGCTCGATCCGCGTCGTCCAGAGCGCGGCGACGCCGCCGAGGCTGCCAGGGCACGCGCTGCTCGTCGATCGTCCCGGTGTGCGGTTATACGGGCCGCCACTGCGCGCAGGCGTCGCCTGCCCTCGCTTGCTGCCGTTGGCGGCCAATGCGCTTGCGACCGTGAAACGCGCGGTCGAGCTTGCGATGCCGCCGTACGAGCGCACGCTCAAGCTCGACGGACGCAATCCGATCGTCAAGGTCGCCCCCGCCTCCCGCTCCGTCGATAGCTATCAGGCAGGCGGGTGCGGCCGGGCTGCGTGGCAGCGCAGCGTCGTCGCCTCGGTCCTGCTTCCGCACGTGGAGAAGTTCAGCGCGAGCATGTCGCAGCACACCTTCGCCGTCGGCCGCGTCCGCCAAGGATGGGTCCTGTGGGGCTACATCCACTGACCCTGCGCCCGATCGCAATCACATCGCTTGCTCTCGCCGCCGCCGCTGTCTCGACGGGCGCAGGAGCGCGTACATCGGGAACTCCGACGAGGCTGCACCCGGCCGCGGCGTGGCCGGAGCGCGTCGTGATGGCCGAGAGCCCGACGGTGACCAGCCAGGCGATCGTCGGCGGCTTGCGCTACGCGCTCGTCTCGCTGACACACACGCCGGTGCGCGGCCCCTACCTGCTCGAACGCACCGAGCTCGCAACCGGGCGCGTGGCGAAGGGTCCGCGATTCGCCTACGGGAACCTCACCCTTGCAGCAGGGAGGCTGTGGATCTATGGCGCTTCGGCGCGGGGCGGCACGGCGATCGAGGTAAGCCGCGCACGCTACGGCGGCTCAGGTCGATCACCCTTCCGAAACCACCGCCGGGCAACGACTGGGTCGCCCTCACAGCTTCGCCTCCGAGTTCGGTGTGGATCGGAACATCACGCACGCTGACCCGCGTCGACGCGGGGAGCGGCGGCGTGCTTGCTCGAGCCACAGCGCCTCCCGGCCTTGCGATCGGCGGCCTGGCTGTCGATCCCAGCGGACGTCACCTCTACGTCTCAATGGCGCACGTCGTCAACGGCGGCCTCGCCGGCGGCGCGCTGCTCGAGTACGACGCCCAGACCGGACGCCTACTCGCGCGCAGCACGGCGCGCCTCCTCAGCGACTCGGTCGCAGCGACGAACCTGACGGCCGTCCCGGAAGGCGTCTGGGCCTCGTTTCGCACCGGCATGCTCGGCCTCACCCTCCATCTCCGACAGCACGACCTCGCGATGGTTTCGCCGCCGGGCACGAGCGTCGCCTTGATGCCCGCCAACGGCCTCTTCCACTGGCCAATGGACGCCAGCACCCTCTACGGCGGCGGAGCGCTCTGGCTCGCGAACGACGCCGGCATCCTCGCCTGCCTCGATCCGGTAACCGCGAACGTGCGCGCAAGCGAACGCGTCCCCGCCTCCCAAACGCCCGAGTTGCTGGCGGTCGATCCGGCTGGACACCGGCTCTTCGCGCTGAAGCAAGGAAAGCTCGGACTCGTCGAGATCACACCGCCGCGACGCTGCTGGCGCTGACGCGAGCGCCGCGATGAGCTGCCGCGATTCCACTGGTCGAAAGCGCCGACGCACCGTGCATGACCATGGGTTTGCTCATCGCGCTTGCCAGACGCGGGCGGTGATTCGGGGCGGGAAGTAGCGGAAGCAGTACGACTGGCCGCGGCTGAAGGTCGCCACGACGATCGCGTGCAGCGTGCGAGCCTCCGTCCCTTGCTCGACGGTGAGCTGTTGGCGTCCCGGCGCAAAGAACGGGAATCGTGTCGACTCGCCTGGTTGCAGTGTCACCGCCCGCTTGACTCCGGCCGCCGCGAATCGGATCAAGGTCGTCGCGTCCATCTGGGAAACGCGAAATGCAAGCGCCACCTCGCCGTCGCTGGGGCCGCCGCAAGACCAGCTGACGGTGCCGAGAGACGGGAGCGTGACGAGCACGAACGGGCCACGTCGCTGCCCGGCGGAGCGTGCCGGCGGCGCGGCCAACCCGACACAGACGAGTAGCGCCGCGCCGAGGCAAAGCAGAGCCATGCGCATCCGTTGCGGCGATGCCGGCTTGCTCACGTTCCGACAGTGCGGAGGATGACGGTTATGTGAGCCGCCGTTCCGGCGACGCTGCATTTGCCGGGGTCGAGGAGCAGCGAGATGTAAACGTTGCGCCCGTCCCAGATCCACGCCTTCTCCGCCGCAGCGTGAGCGCGCGTTCCCCGGCAGGCCACGATCGACAGATTCGGAGGTCCCGCGACGCTGCTCCCGTCGATCAGGACGCGCACCGTCTTGATTAAGCCGCCACGCGCCTGGAACTTCCGCAGGTAGACACGCTTCTGGCCTGCCTGCGGCCAGACCACCGTCCAGTGCAGGCGGACGGTCCCCGGTGCCTGCGCTTCGTGCCGCGCGGCCGCGCCAATACTGGCGGGCAGAACGAGCACCGCAACGACGATCGCGGGCATGCATCGAGCCGCACGAACGGCGGCGGTACGGCACTGAGCGTGCTGCGCATGATCGCGCCGTTGCCGAGGTTCACGACCCGAAAGCGCAAATCGAACAAAACGCGAGTGAACCCGTGCGTGTTGCTTGCCGGAGGCGGTACGCATCAGGGTCTTCCCGCGACGAGCAGCCTGCCACCGCTAAGGGCGAGGGCGAGCACCTCCCCGGGCGCGTCATCGGCTGGTAGGTGGATGACACCGCCGGTATTGGCGGTGAGTGCGGCTAGGCCGCTCAGCCCGCCGAGGTAGAGGCGCGAGCCGGCGAGCGCGAGGTGCAGGACGTTGTTCGCGCCGCGTGCGGGCTTCCAGTTCGGGTCAATCGCGCCGCTCCGCGGGTCGAGCGCTGCGATCCCAGGTCGAGCGACGCCATCAATGCGGGCGAAGGAGCCGCTCACATAGATGCGCTGCGCCGAGGCGGCGAGCCCGTAGAGCACGGCAAAGCCGTTGCAGACGGAGCAGTTCTCCGGGCGTGGCGCCCAGGGCCCGTCGACGCTGCCATCGGCGGCAGCGAGCGCGGCGAGCCCGTTGCGCTGCACGCCGCGGACGTGGAAGCTACCCGCGACATAGACGCGTGCGTGCACGGGCAGCAGCGTGTTGAAGCTGCCGGCGTCTCCGATCAGGATCAGGCGCGGGTTCCAGTGCCGGTCGACGGCGCCGGTCTGGATGCCGAGCGCGGTGATGCCGGGTATTGGGTAGCTGTAGTTCCGCGCCACGAGCAGACGGCCATCCACGATGGCCAGCGCCGCCACATCGAGCCAGGCGCGCGGTCGTGGCGCCCAGTCGCGAAGTACCTTCCCAGTTCGGGCGTCGAGCGCTGCGAGGCCCGGGCGCTGCAGCCCGCCGACCAGGCCGAACGGGCCGGCGATGAACAGGCGCGTCCCGTCGCGGGCGAGCGCGTTAACGGCAACCGGTCGGCCGCTAGCGCTGCCGATTGAAGCCTTCCAGGCCGGATCGACCCTGCCGCTCGGCAGGAGATGCGCGATCGCGACGCGCTCCTTCCTGTCGAGCCGCGAAAAGCTGCCGGCGACGAACCAGCCGCCACGGCCGTCAGCCACCGCCGCAACCAGTGCACCGTTTGCCGAGAGGCGCGCGACCTCCCGTCCGGTCGCGGCATCGAGCACGACCGCCGAGCCGCGGTCGCGAGCACCTGACGCCGTGCCCGCGGACGGGGGCAGGCACAGCAGCACCAGCAACGACAGCGACAACGCGCCCAGGGGCCGGGCTCGCATGAACACCGTGCCCGGTCGATCCGAGTTGGAAAATGCAGCCACGAACGGCACTGCATCGGCGCGAAGCCGGCGCCAAATGGTCGTTTCCAGTTCTCTCAACGTGATGTCCGTGCTGCTGCTTTCAACGTTGCAAGCACTGCGTCGGCTTCCCGTTGTTCGAGGGTGGCGTGATCTCGGCTTGAAAGCGGCGGCCCGATTGCCGCAGGACGCGGCCGCTTGCAACGTCCTTCACCCCATAGCCGCCGACCATCCGGCCAGAACCTCCGCACGCCGGCGCCGCCGGGGCGAGGACCAGCAGAGCGAGCAGCACAAACGCGCCTCACGCGACTCATACGTCCAGCGCTGCCCGCCAAGTCCCGGGATTCGCTCACTGGCATCCCTTCTGAGCTGAGCCCGGATCGGCCCCCTGGGGATCGAGCTCGATGCTCGTTGTCCTCATCGTCCCGCGACGACGAGCGCGACGGTCGCCCCTCGCGCAACAGTCTCTCCCGCGGGCGGCGTCTGGTCGAGAACCGTTCCGGCTGGCTGGGACGTGTGCTTGTGCAGGGTCACATGAATCGAAAGTCCGGCCGCCTGCGCGACGGCGATCGCTTCCGTTTTCTGTAAGCCAGTCACGTCCGGGACTACCTGGCTCGCAGTAATCGTGGTGACGGGTGCGGTAGCGGTCGTAGCCGGCACACCCGACCGCGGAGACGAGGAGGAGATCGCCAGGGTCGCACCTACGGCGGCAAGCGCGACAACCAGCACGACGCCGCCCACCACCAGATGTGGGCGACGAACCTTGTCCTGCCAGCGCGGATAGATGACGCCTCTCTCTGCTGCCCACGACGCAGCAAAAGCGCGAGGATCGGATGCGCCGACGCCGAGAACATCGCTCGCCGCGACGCCATCTGCTTCAGCATCCTGCAGATCGGCCGCGAGCTCAGCCGCCATTTCATCCATAGCCGGCTCGGGCACGCGAAGCCGCTTCCACTCTCCGCGACATTCCTCGATGAACTCGCTTACGCCGATCACTCTCGCACCCCCTTGTCGTCCGTCGTTTCGAGAACGGCGTCCACGGCCAAGCGAAGCACCACCCACTCCTGTGCCCAGCCGCGCAGCTTCGTGCGGCCCCGACCGGTAAGCCGGTAGTACTTACGCGGCGGGCCACCATCGCTCGCCTGCTGGAACCCCTCAATCAAATGGTCGCGCTCGAGCCGGCCCAACACCGGGTAGATCGACCCTTCGCCGACAAGCGCCAATCCGCGCTTGGTCAGCCGCCTCGTCATTTCGTAGCCATACGCCGGCCGCTCCGCGATCACCGCCAGCAGACAGACATCAAGCACACCGCGGAGCAGCTGACTCTGGCGCGAGTCTGCTGCCATGCAAAACAAGATACCCGCTTGTCACTTGCTTAGCAAGAGAGCGCTCGTTGTGGAACCTGGAACCATGACGGGACTGAATTCGCGGTCCGCAAGCTCATTGCGGGACACCTTCGCCTTGCCGTGAACACCATCGTCCTACCCGACCAGACAGGGCAAGCGCTCGAGGTTCCCACGAAAGCGCGAGGAACTCCGCCTCGGCCGCTAAAGGCGTTCTGCCAGTCCCTTCGGGGCTGCTGCGGTGCTCGCCCTAGTCGCAGACGGCTGGCCCTGCTGGGCCTATCACGCAGAGCAAGTCGGGACTTCGCTCGACGCTCTGGACTTCTGCATCAACAAGGAGCGTCGCGTCCGGCGGATTTTGACGGGCGTGCACTTGTAGCGGTCGGCTGGGTCAGCGATCAGGGAATGACCCCTGGCGTGCTAGGGCGTGTCCGAGGTGGTGATGGAGGTGGAGTCGACGATCCCGGAACTGAGGTAGGCGGTCCAGCCCACGACGGCCCCAGTGTTGTCGACGGTCTGCTCGGCGAGGAGGGCCGAGGTCTGCGGGTCGAAGATCAACTCCTGGGTGTTGCCGTGTGATGTGTAGCCGACGGCGGTGCCGGCCCGGCCGAGCTGGTCGTGAGTAGCGCCGATCAGCTGGACGCCGGGAAGCTGTGCGGCGACTGTGTAGAGCGCCGAGCGGACGCCGGGCGGGGCGTAGGTCTCGCGCAGGAGATCGCCGATGATCGTGAACGTCTCGGCGTCGCCGGGAGGGCCTCCTTCGAGGCTGCGGTTTTCGATCAGCTGCTTGAGCTGGGCAGGGTCGGTTGGGAGCGTGTTGAGGTTGAGGTAGGAGAGTTGCCCCGGCCCGAATGTGCTGTTCATGTCACCGCTGCCGTCGTTGAGGTTCGGCTTGCCGTCGGCGATCCAGGCCGCCCGGTCGACGTCGGTCGCGAAACGCGGGCGGCCTTCTGTTTGCTTGATTCGACCGCTTCCGTCCGGGCCGATCCAAGCCTCGCGAGTCACAGTCTGGAGGACGTTGAACGCCTTTCCGCCGGCCGGGACGGTTGTGTTCTCGTTCAGGCCCTGGCTCTTGCTGTAAACGAACTGGCCCGGGCCGGGCGGGGCACTCGCGGGCTGCTTCGCAGCAGCACGTGCGGCGTGGAGCAATACGGCTGCCGCGGCCGGGCTCGGGCCGCCCGTATCACCAGCTGGGAGAAGAGCCGTTACTGCGACAGCGACGAGCGCAAGGGCAGCTACGGCGCCAGCCGCGACCGCCCAGTGGGAAACGCGGCGCCGATGCCGGCGGACCCGCACTGCTGAAGGTCGCGACTGCGCCTCTGCGCGAGCGCAGGCGAGCACGCGCTCGAACAGGGCGTCCGGCGCCTCGCCAATGTCTGTTGACACGGGATCGGCGCGCCTCACCGTTTCCAGCAACGTTTGATCGTTCATCTCTCCGGTCCTCCTCCGGTCAACCGAATCTCTCTGGAACTGAGTGTGGGCGGCGCAGTAGGCGCCCCCTGCGTATCCAACTGCTCACGAAGTCGTGCCTTCGCTCGGTGCAAGCGAACGCGGAAGGCGATCGACGACTGGCCAATCACAAGCGCCGCCTCGCTGGGCGTTAGCCCCTCCCAAGCGACGAGCGTTATCGCTTCACGATCCTTCGCTGACAGCCGCATGAGTGCTTCGGCGACGCCCAGCTCGGTCGACTGATCGCTCTGCTCGGCGGAGCGTTGGGCCGCTTCCAGCCTGGTGACAAGCGAGCGTCGGCGCCCCGTAGAGCGGCGCTGCGTCGAGAGTGTCTTGCGGGCGACGCCAATTAGCCACGGCCGAGCGTTGATCGGCACCTCCTCGAGGCGTCGCCAGGCGACCAAGAACGTCTCCGCTACCACGTCATCAACCAGATCCGGCTCCGCGCGCCGGCGGACGTACACCGCGACATCGCGATAGTGACGTCGAAAGAGCGCCTCCAGCCGCGCCTCTGCGACTCTTGGATCTCTAGGCGGTACGCCCATTCGCCTAGATAATGGCCGGGAAGCCGGGCTTCGTTACAACCTGCCGACGCTCGGCAGGCGAGCCTTCGTGGACGTCCCCCGAACAAGCTTCGCGCTTACCGGTAGGGCGTTCCGCGATTCCCCATACGGGTCAGTGTTCTGGCCTGAAAGCGTCTTCGCAACCTTTCGCGTGGCTGATGCGTGATGTCGGGTGGAAGGTGGTGAGAGGCTACGGACACGAGAGATGAGGCGGAATTCCGGGAGTTCGTTGCCTTCTTCGGCAATCGGCTGTTGCGTACCGCCTTCCTGCTTACCGGCGACCGCGGCCACGCTGAGGACCTCGTGCAACTCGCTCTAGAGCGTACTGCTCGCCGCTGGTCCGGGCTGGCCGGTTCACCCGAGGCATTCGCCCGGACGGTGCTACTGCACGCGGCGACCGACCGGTGGCGGCGGCGACGCGCCCGCGTGCAGGAGGTGTTCGACGATGGCGACGAGCCGTCGATCGCCGACGGTATGGATCAGTTACTGCTGCGGCGGGATCTTGTCGCAGCGCTGCAACAGTTGCCGTCGCAGCAGCGCGCTGCGCTCGTGCTCCGATACTTCCTCGACCTGAGTGAGAAGGAAACGGCGCGCGAGCTTGACGTCAGCGTCGGGACGGTCAAGTCGACGGTCAGCCGGGCGTTGGACCGCTTGCGCACGCTCGTGCCCGCTGACCTCAACGAGGAGGCGCACCGATGATCGACATGGAGAACCTCGTTCGCGAGGTCATGACGGAACAGACCGAAGATCTCTACCTCGGTCACGATGCCGCCAACAGGGCACTGCGTGCGGCCGCGAAGCGACGCTTCGGACGCAGGCGCGTAGTGCTGATCGCCGCGGTGGGTGCAGCCTGCACGGTCGTAGGAGCAGGAGTCGCCGCTGCCACCGGTGTGCTGCCGTGGTGGAACAGCGTGCACGCGATCGAGTCATCGCCGTTCGGCAAGTCGGCAGATCCAGCCGCTGTGGCAGGAAGCACCGTACGGCTCTCTGTGCCAGGGCCTGCGTCAACGACGTTCGAGGTCGTCACCAATACGGTGACGGTCGGTACCGATCAGGAAAACTGCACGGCGATCGCCGTCAAGAACGCCCAGGGACGATCACAGCATCTAATGACGAACTGCGGAGCACCCGGCGCGGCGATCGCGCAGGCAGGGAGCTTCGACTGGCAAGCACCGTCAGGAGTCACCTACGCCATCATCGCCGGTCCGACCCCGACCTCTACCGCCGCGAAGGTCGCTCTACTAGCTACCAACGGCCTCACCGTTACGGCCGAGCCGGTCGCAGGCGGCTACTACCTGGTCTACGCTCCCGCAGAACTGTCAACCGGCAACCTCGTCTTCTACGACGCACGTGGACAGGTTGTCGACGAACTGGCACTTCACCCGAACCCGTAGGTGTCGCCTGCGCGAGCGTCCTTGGGCCCGACCTGGCGATCGACCTGAGAGCGATCCAGTCATGGAGCATTTATGGAGCCAAGCGGGCGCAACCGGTGGCAACCGGTCGCAAATCGGGTAAGGTCAAAAGCGGCGAGAATAGGGCGATCCGCAGCCCCTCGCAACGGACGGCAACCCCCCAAAAGCTGATGGTAAGGAGGGGGTCGACGGTTCGAGTCCGTCAGAGGGCTTCTGCAAAAACGCAGCACGCCGGCGGATTTGGCGTGAGGGGTGCGTTAACTCGGTTCGCGTCCGGGTAGTTGCGTGTCCGCCGTAGAGTCGTCGGCCCCGACCCGCTGACTCTGAGGAGCTGGTTCTTGTTCTGGTCGTTCCCCTATCTTGTCTGCCGCTTCCTGCTCCAACTCGTGTTGCTCCGTCGTCGTTCCGAAGCGTTCAAAGAACTGGAGATCGTCGTGCTCCGACACCAGCTCTCGGTGCCTGCGCGAGGCGGGACTCGGCCCTGTCGGCGAGCGCGCGGGGTTGTCCTGGCGCGCGTTCCTGCGCGCGCAGGCCTCGAGCATGCTCGCGGTCGACTTCTTCACGGTCGAGACGATCACGCTGCAGCGGCTGTACGTGCTCTTCTTCATCGAGCTCGGCAGCCGACGCGTCCACCTCGCCGGCTGCAGCGGCAACCCGGATGGAGCATGGGTTACGCAACAAGCACGCCAGTTCGCCTGGACGCTCCAGGAGCCGCCCGGGCGGTTCCGGTTTTTGATCCGCGACCGCGACAGCAAGTTCAGCCGCGACTTCGACACCGTCTTCGCCAGCCAGGGAATCGAGATCATCAAGACGCCGGTGCGAGCGCCGAAAGCGAACGCGTTCGCCGAGCGCTTCGTCCGCACAGCCCGCGCCGAGTGCCTCGACTGGCTGCTGATCGCGAACCGCCGCCACCTCGAACGCGTGCTCCGCACGTTCGTCGGCCACTACAACAGCCACAGGCCGCACCGCTCCCTCGACCTGCGACCACCGGAACCGTCCGCGCGCAGGCTCCGCACCCTGCCCCTACCAGGCACCGCCGCCATCGAACGCCGCGACCGACTCGGCGGCCTCATCCACGAATACAACCTCGCCGCATGAAACCGACTTTGCGCACCCTTCAGGCAGTGCACCCCGGGCTCACGGGCTTGTGTGACCTCTAGGACGCGAGTTTGAACAAGTGCAGTCGCCACTGCTTCCAAACCGAGTACCAGTGTGGAAGCGGCAGGGGGGCGCCTTGGGGGCGCGTGCCGGTCTTGCCGTGCTTCTGCCAGGCGAGGATCCGCCAGGCCCACTGCGGAATGCGGCGCGCCGCGGCAGCCGGACGCCTCGCAGGTACAACCCTGAAGGAGGCGACGATGCTGCTCTCGTCACCCGCGGCGTCCACTGCGCGGAGGGTGAAGATGCTCGGACCGCGGCGCTCAAACCCGTGGACATTGATGCTGGTCTGGGTGCGAGGGACGCTGCGGATGGGCTGGCCGTTGAGGAACAGCTCGTAGTGGTCGACCAGGAGGTCGGTCGGCGCCTTCCAGTTGAGGACAAGCGCGTTGTGCGAGTAGCCGGCGGTCAGGCCGCTGGGCGGCGTCGGCTGGTGCGGCGTGACCTCGCTCGATGCGGCCGAGGCCGGTCCGCTGCCAATGCCGTTGGTCGCCTTGACCGTGAACCGGTACGCCGTCCCGTTCGTCAGGCCCGGGACTGTGCAGTGAAGCGCCCCGCTCGTCGTGCACGTGCGTCCGCCCGGCGCCGCCGTCACCGTGTACGAAGTGACCGCTGAGCCGTTGTCGGCTGCGGCGGACCAAGAGACGGTTGCCTGCCCGTCGCCTGCCGACGCCGACACACCGGAAGGCGCGCCGGGGACGTCGTGCACAGTCTGGGTGATGGCCGACGAGGTGCTGGCCTGGTTGTTTGTGTCGCCGCCGTAGACGGCGGTGATGCTGTTGCTGCCGGTCGAGAGGCTCGAGGTGGTGCAGGTCGCTGTGCCGCTGCTGAGCGTTTGCGCGCCGCAGCCGCTGATCGCGTTGCCGCCGTCCTTGAACT
>JBOGZU010000020.1:0-36515 GCA_050697455.1 Gaiellaceae bacterium
CTGGTTGCGAAGCCACTTGCGGAACGCGGCCTTCGACTGGACGAAGACGAGCATCGACATATGCGCGTGCTGGAGCCCGCAGTACTCCGCGCACTGGCCCCGGTAGACACCGACACGGTTCGCGTAGAGCTCGATCCGGTTCCGCCGGCCCGGGATCGTGTCGATCTTCCGGTTCAGCTCCGGCACCCAGAAGCTGTGGATGACGTCGGCCGTCGTCGCGACGAGGTTGACCGGTGTGTCGACGGGCATGTGCATCTCGTCCGCCGTGACCGCCTTCGTGCCGCGATACCGAAACGCCCAGTACCACTGGTGACCGATCGCCTCGACGGTCAGGTCCGTTTTCGCCGCGGCAGGCGCCTGGGTCACGTTGATGATCAGCCCGTCGGAGACGATGAACAGCGCCGTCACGATCGCGAGCGGGAAGACGACGCCCATCCCGACCACGACCCACCAGGCGACTCGCTCGCCGGGATGCGGATCGTCCTCGTCGGCGGCGCTGAAGCCGCGCTTGCCGCGCCGCACCCACGCGAGGACGAGCAGGCCGCTGACGAGGGCAAGGCCGCCAAACGAGATGCCCATCATCCACCAGAAGAGATTCGCGATGTCGGCCGCGGCGTGACTATGCGGCGCGAGCGCGTTCTGCGCGCCTCCGCAGCCGGTCACCGCGAAGGGCAAGAGCAGCGCAAACGCCGCGAATCCCCTGCGCCCCCGATGCGTAGCCAAATCAGACACCGGGTACCCGAGCCGATCGGCCACAAACGCACGGGACTCCGATGAACCAGTGGAACCTCGATCCGCTCGAGCTCTGCCTCGTCGCCGCGGCGGGCGCGCTCTACGGGCGGCGCGCGTGGACGCTCGCCCGCCGCGGCCGTCCGGTGGAGCGGTTGCGGATCGTTGCGTTCGCGGCGGGACTGCTCGTGGTGCTGGTGGCGCTCGTCTCCCCGATCGACCCGATCGGCGAGGAGAGGCTCTTCTCCGTCCACATGCTCCAGCACCTGATGCTCGGGGATCTCGGGGCGCTCTTTCTGGTGCTCGGCCTCGACGGCCGGCTGCTGCAACCGCTCCTGCGGTGGCGCTTCGTCTACCGGCTGCGCTTCCTCGCCCATCCGTGCGTGGCGCTGCCGCTCTGGGCGCTGAACTTCTGCCTGTGGCACATCCCTGCGCTGTTCGACGCGGCGCTGCGGAACAACGGCATCCACGCGCTCCAGCACTCGTTCTTCATCGCGTTCGGGATGCTGATGTGGGCGGCGCTGCTCGAGCCGCTGCCCGGGCCGGCGTGGTTCACAGCGCCGTGGAAGATCCCCTACGTGCTCGGGATGTGGCTCGTGATGCTCGTCCTGTCGCAGGTCTTCATCTGGTCGGGGCACCCGTACTACATCCGCTACGGGCTGGACGACCAGAAGGCGGGCGGCGGCGTGATGCTCGTGGAGAGCGTCTTCACGATGCTGCCGGCGCTCGTCTGGGTGCTGCTCAACGTGCTGAAGGAGAGCGAGTCGCGGCAGAAGCTGGTCGAAGCAGGCGTCGCGCCAACGACCGCCGCGCGAGCCGCGCGCTACGGCCGCGCCTAGCGGCTCGAGGGAGAGGGCACTGACCCAGGCTGATGCGCTACTCGCCTGGCTTGTGCCGTTGCCCGGCGCGAAGTACCAATCCGAGGAGACCGAACAGAACACCGAAGACGATCGCCAGCTCTCCGGCAGCCGCGAAGTTGCCGCGAGTCACGATTGCACCCATGAAGCCCGCAATGAGGCAACCCTCGATCGCGAGGCGCAGCGGCCCCTTCGTTCGTAATCTCTTGAGCACTACTCGAGTGTACGACGTAGGAAATCCAGCCCCCATGAAGCCCCTGACGACCAGGGGACATTCCCGATCACTGGCGCAGGCGAGCAGACGCTTTCGCGAGGGCTAGCCGATTAGGGCGGTCTGCATTCTCGCCGCGGCTGACGCGGCGAGAATCGCAGCCGTCGCGGCGAGCGAGTACCAGACTTGACTCCGGAAGTCCGTCTCCAGCGAGAGTGCGTAGATAGCCGCGCCGACGGCCACCAACATTGCTGCTGGGCATGCGACCTTGACTGCGTAGGTCCGCGTGCGCGAGCCGATCAACCCGAACGCAAGAGCCGCCAGGCCAATGACAAATGCCTCCGCGTTCCACTGAAAGGCCTGAGTCCAGTCAAGGCCTGGCGCTCCGAACAGCTTGACGAGCGGGACGATCTCGAATCCGACCGCAACCACCGCGGCGGCAGCCTGCGCCTGCCACGCCCCGGTGACGACTCGCCGCTCACCGACGAGCGCCAACGCAAGGGCAAGTGCCACGAGCACCTCACTGAAGCGGTTCGCGGCAGTCGGTTCCCACGGAGCAGGATTCGACTGCAACTGCACGGCCACGAACGAACCGATCGAGACGCAGACCGCGACGAGCGAGAACCCCAACGAGAGCCTCACGACGCGCACAACCTACATTCCCGGGTACTGGCCCAGGGCGCTGGTGCTTCTACCTCGGCTGTCCGCCGTGCTTCCCATAGATGGTCTGCCAGGAGTCCCAGGTGATCTTCAAGATCACGACCGTGATCACCAGGCCGATGATCGGGTCGGCGATCCGCAGCCCGAGCCCAACGACCGCCGCGCTCGCGACAACGCCAAGGGAGACGAACCCGTCGATCCGGGCATGGTTGCCGTCGGCTATCAGGGCGGGGCTGTCAAGGCGCTTGCCGCCGCGAAGGCGGACGGGGCAGCAATCTCGTTGCCGACGAACCCGGCGACCCCCGCTGCGGCGAGCACCCACAAGTGCGTCAGGTGCTGCGGATGGATCAGCCGCAGCACTGTCTCGTAGAGGGCGACCATCGCGCTGATGAAGATCGCCGCGACGACGCCGAGTCCGGCCCAGCGCTCGCCACGTGCCGAACGGAGGTAGAACGCGATCCCAAGTGGCACCGCCGTCAGGCCGTCGCCATAGTTGTGGATCAGATCGGCGAGTAGCGCCACACTTCCGGTCGCGACGAAGATGATCGTCTGGACGACTGCCGCGACCGTCAACACGACGAGGCTGATCGAGACCGTGCGAACGCCGTCACGGGAGCGAACGATCGACCCATCGACTAGCCCGTGGGAGTGCCCGTGTCCCTCATCGCCATGGTGCTCGTCGTGATCGTGATCGTGATCGTGGTCGTGGTCGTGATCGAGATGATCTCCGTGCGTGTGAGGCCCCTCGATATCGCATGTCGCCGTGTGACCCATGGCAGCAGCGTAACCAGGCTCACGCCAGGGGACTTCCCGAGCCCTGGCCCACCGGCGCCTCGGACTCGGGTGACACTCCCGAGTACTGCCTCAGTAGGGTAATTCCATGGGAAGGTCTGCAGCCGTCGCGCCATACGTCGTGGGGATGGTGGCTGTCGTCGTCGCCGTGGACGTCTTGTGCTTCCGGGGTCACGTCTGGGAGCGACTGGCGGCCAACGTCGGCATCGTCCTCGTGTTCGCCGCCTTCTACTTTCGGTTCGTGCGCCGCGCTTAGGCGAGGGTCTCTCGTTGCGTCAGACGGGCAGATCGCGAATCGAGTCGGCTGTCTCGGCGACGATCGCCGCCAACGCCGCGCACACCCACGCGCAGAGGGCGGCGCCGGCTCCGAAAACGATGGCCGCGACCAGCACGTAGCCGCTCCCGCCCCAGACGTGGGTGACGGTCACGGCGACTCCGACGCCCGCGATCGCTCCACCGAGGGTCAGGACGGCGACCGTCAGGCTGAGAATCGCGCGGGCGATGACGCTTCCACGCGATCGGTGTTGTCGCCGAGCACGCGCCGCGGTCCGAATGCGATCTCGGCGAATGGCCAGCCGCACTGTCTCGTCGAGAGCCTCGCGTGTCTCGCGGATCTCGGCCTTCATCTCCAGGATCTCGAGCCTGAGCAACTCGAGGTCGCGGACGGGGAACGCCTGCGCGTCGAACTCACCGGAGAAGGTTGCCTCGTCGCCGGCCAGTGGGTCGACAAACGCTGCTTCAGGTTCGGCATGCGTGAGCTTGAGCATTTGCAACTAGAAGTGTGAGCTTTCGGAGGCTTCCCGAAACCGCCGGGCCAGAGCGCCGCGCTCCCTAGACTCGACATCCATGGACGAGCGCATGCCCAGTTGGGGAATCACGCCTGTGCCCGAACGGCTGCGGGTGCTGAGCACCTTCGACTCGACGCTGCTCTGGGGGAACCTCTCCGTCTCGCTGCTCGTAATCGTGATCGGGGCGCTGCTCGTGCCGGCGCTCTCGCTACGAGACGCGCTGCTGGCGATCCTCGTCGGCGCCGTCGCAGGGAACATCCTCCTCGGTATCTCGGCCGCGATCGGCTCGGACGGACGCGTCCCGGGGATGGTGCTGCTGCGGGCGCCGCTCGGCCGGCGCGGCTCCTGGCTGCCGACCGTGCTGAACGTCGCGCAGAACGTCGGCTGGTCGACGTTCGAGCTGATCATCATCGCGACCGCCGCCGCCGCAGCCTCCGAGCACCTCTTCCATTGGCGCGGCACGTGGCTCTGGACGCTCGTCTTCGGAGCGCTCAGCTGGGCGCTCGGGATGCTCGGCCCGATCGGCTTCGTCCGCCGCTATCTGCGGAAGTTCGCGTCCTGGGCTCTCGTCTTCTCGCTGGCCTACCTCACGTACTGGGCGATCTCGAAGTCGCACCTGCACGCGTTCTGGAACGCGCCCGGCAAGGGAGGCTTCCCGAGCTTCGGCCAGGCGGTCGACCTCGTGATCGGCAGCACCGTCTCGTGGTCGCCGCTCGCCGCCGACTACACCCGCTTTGCCAAGGATCGCCGCGGCGCGGGTCTCGGCGCGGGGATCGGCTACTTCGTGCCGACGCTCTGGTGCATCGGCCTCGGCGTCCTCATCGTCCTTGCGCGCGGCTTTTCCGACGCGCAGGCGCTGCCGGCAGCCGTCGCCGCCGCGGGCGGAATCGCGTTCGTGGCCCTCGTCGCGATCACGATCGACGAGAGCGAGAAGGCCTTCGCGGACATCTACTCGACCGCGGTCTCGCTCCAGAACTTCTTCCCACGCGTCTCGCAGCGCCTCCTGATCACGCTCGTCTCGGCGCTGGCAACCGGGCTCGCGCTCGCGCTGAATCTCGGCAATTACCAGGACTTTCTCTATCTGCTTGGCTCGTTCTTCGTTCCGCTCCTCGGCGTGCTCATGGCCGACTGGATCGCGGTAGGCGGCCACTACACGCCCGAGCACATCTTCGAGAGCCGCGCCTGGCGGCCGGCCGGCTTGATCTCCTGGTTCGTCGGCTTCGGCCTCTACCAGTGGCTCTCTCCGGTCGGGCCGCACTGGTGGACGAGCCTCGTCGCGCACACCCATCCGGTGAGCGTCACGTTCACCGCGTCGCTGCCGAGCTTCGGTGCGGCGTTCCTGCTCGCGCTGGCGCTTACGCTTGCGAGCCGTGCGGCCGCTCGGCGTTATCGGACCTCTCTCGCTTGACGTCGTCGAGGGCCGCGCGCCGCGCATCGGCGGCGGAGCCTGGCACGCGGGACGCGCACTCGCCGCGCTCGACGCAGACGCGCTGATCGTCGCCGCGTGCGGGACGAACGAGGAGGACGCTTTCCGCGCGGCGCTGGACGAGCTCGGAGTGCCGTTCGAGCTTCACGCCGCAGGCGCCACGACCGCGTTCTCGTTCTCGTATGACACGGCGGGCACACGCACCATGGTCGTCGACGCCATCGGCGAGCCGTTTGCGGCAGACGTCGACGCCGACTGGCTACAGGTCGCTCCGCTTCTGCGCGGCGACGTCGTCATCCCGCGCGCGCCGCACGTGCTGCTCGACGGCCAGGGCCTCGTCCGCCGGCCGCGCCTCGGTCCGCTCCGGCTCGACGCGGACTTCGACCCCGGGATCCTGCGCGGCGTGTCGATCCTGAAGCTCTCGGAGGAGGAGGCGGCCGTCGTCGGCCTTGTCGACGTGCCCGAGCTCATCGTCACCCACGGCGTTCGCGGCGCGACGGTCAACGGCACGCACATCCCGGCCGATCCCGTCGACGCCGACCCGACCGGCGCGGGCGACATGTTCGCGGCGGGATATCTCGCGGCGCGCGCGGCCGGCGCCGAGCCTGTCGAGGCCGGCCGCAGCGCGACCGCGCTCGTCGCGAACCTCCTTAGTGACAACTTGTCACTTGGAGATTTGTCGTGATCGCGGCCGTTGGAACGGTGGCAGGCGTCTTCCTCGTCGACGTCGAGGAAGAGACGCTGCTCGGCGACGGCACGGAGGTGCCGGCCGCCGAGCGTCCCGAGCTAACCCTGCCGCGTGTCGTCGCGGCCGCGGCATCCGGTTCCACCGTGGTCGCGGTCGTCGAGCGGCGGCCGCGGCTGATGCTCTCCAACGACGGCGGCGCGACCTGGCGCGAGGCGGGCGGCGGGCTGCCGCCGGGCTTCGCCGTGGCAATCGCCGAGGACGATCCCGACCGGATGCTCTACGCGGCGCGCAACCGGCTCTACGTCTCGACGAACGGCGGCGTCTTCTGGCGCTCGCTGCCCTTCGAGCTACCCGATATCGACTCGGTCGCCTGGATCGACTGAAGCCAGGCGCTGACGTCAGTCACGCGGATGACGTTGCGGCCTTCGAGACGCTGCGTCCACCTCGTCTCGAACCCCCGGTGGCGCGCCAGCACGTACCCGACAATCGACTCGCGGCCGAACGTGTCGCGCAACCGCTCGCGGTTTCCGGTCTGCCAGAGCTCCTCGCGCGTGACGAGCCGCGACCACGTGCGCCAGAGGACCCTCCGAATGGCGGTTCGATGCGGAATGTCGATCCAGACGATCGTGTCGGCGCGATCGAGGACGAGCGGGCCGAGCTTGCCGAAGTAGTTCCCGTCCACGACCCAGCCGTCAGGCGCTGCGTCGAGCGCCGCGCGGACGCGCTCCCGCATCACCTCGGCGGGCGCCTCAGCCCAGTTCGGGCCGTAATGAAGTCCGTCCAGCTCGATGTGGGGCACGCCGAGGATCGCCGCGAGCCTGCGCGCCGTCGTCGTCTTTCCCGAGCACGACGGCCCGATCACGCCGACGCGGCGCATCAGAGCCGGAATTCGCCGCGCGCGACGATCACCGCCGAGCCGCCGACTTCGGCTTCGTCCTCCGAGCGCGCGATGGCATGAAGCGTCGACGGGCGACCGATCTCCACGCCCTGACTGATCACGATCTCGTCGCCGAACCCGATCCGTCCGTGGCGCGCGAGATGGAGGGCGAGCGGGCCTGCAGCCGAGCCGGTCGCCGGGTCCTCGTCGATGCCGTGGGCAGGGACGAAGACGCGCGCCTTCCAGGTCTCGCCGTCGCGGGCGAAGCACATCGTCCCGTAGGGCGACAGCTCGAGCAGCCGGCCGAAGTCGGGCCGAAGCTCCGCCACCGCCTCGGGCGAGGCGAGCTCGATCAGGACGTGCCCCGGTCCTTGCCGGTAGAGCTCGACCGGCAGGCCGCTCTCCGCCAGCTCTCTCGCTGCTGGGCCGAGCAGCGCGAGCAGCTCGTCCGCCCGGTCGTAGGGCTCGAAGGAGCACCGCGGCTGCCGCATCCAGCCGAAGACGATCCGCGAGCCGTCGCGCTCGAGCCGGACCGGCACGACGCCGGCGCCGGTCTCGAGGTGGATCCCGTCGAGGCTGAGCGGGCCGGCGAGGACGAACGCCGTCCCGAGCGTCGGATGCCCGGCGAACGGCAGCTCGAGCACCGGCGTGAAGACTCGCATCCGGACATGCCCCTCCGCCGCCGGCGGGTAGACGAACACCGTCTCCGAAAGCTTCAGCTCGCGTGCGAGCCGCTGCAGCTGCTCCTCCGGGATCTCCCGCGCGTCGGTGAAGACCGCGAGCTGGTTGCCGGCGAGGGGAACATCGCTGAAGACGTCGACGACGACGTAGCGGAAGGTCGCCATGCATCTACGCTAGTCGGCCGATGCCCGCAATCGAAGTGAGCGGCCTGCGCAAGGCCTACGGGAACCTCGAGGCTGTCCGCGGGGTCGACTTCACGATCGAGACGGGCGAGGTCTTCGGGCTGCTCGGGCCGAATGGCGCCGGCAAGACGACGACCGTCGAGATCCTCGAGGGCTACCGCCGCCGCGATGGCGGCAAGGTGCGCGTGCTCGGCCACGATCCCGAGCGGCCCGGCCCGGATTTCCGCGAGCGCATCGGCGTCGTCCTCCAGCAGGCGGACCTCTGGCCGAACCTCACCGTCCGCGAGACGCACGCGGTGTTCGCCGGCTACTACCGCGAGCCGCGAGAGGTCGACGAGGTGATCGCGCTCGTCGGTCTCGCGGAGAAGCGGGATGCGCGCGTCAAGACGCTCTCGGGTGGCCAGAAGCGCCGTCTCGATCTCGGCGTCGCGCTCGTCGGCGATCCGGAGCTGGTCTTTCTCGACGAGCCGACGACGGGCTTCGACCCGGCGGCGCGGCGAGCGGCGTGGGAGATGATCCGCTCCCTTCGCTCGCTCGGGAAAACCGTTCTCCTCACGACGCACTATCTCGACGAGGCGGAGCAGCTCGCCGACCGGGTCGCCGTCCTGCGCGACGGCGTCATCGTGCGCGTCGGCACCCCGCGCGAGCTCACGACCACCGACCTCGCGGTGGAGATCCGCTACCGGCTCGACGGCGACGACGTCGTCGTCCGCACGACCGAGCCGACGCGGATCCTCAACGAGCTGACGACCGAGGCTCTGGCGCGCGGCGCGGAGCTCGAGTCGCTCGAGGTGCGGCGGCCGACGCTCGAAGAGGTCTACCTCGAGCTCGTTCACGAGGAAGAGGCCGAGTCGTGAAGATGTTCCTCCATCAGCTCCGCGCCGAGCAGACGCTCTACTGGCGCTCGCGGGAGTCGGCGGTCTTCACGTTCATCTTCCCGCTGCTGCTCTTCGTCCTGCTCGGCTCGGTCTATCAGGGGACGTACTACGGCCGCCCGGCGTCGCAGGTGCTGCTCGCGGCGCTGCTCGCGTACGGCTGCGCGATGGTCTCCTTCGCCGGGCTGGCGATCACGCTCGTGATCCGGCGGGAGCAGGCGCTGCTGAAGCGGCTCCGCGCGACGCCGCTGTCGCCCGCGACCTTCGTCGCCTCCCTGCTGGCGTCAACCCTCGTCGTCTTCGCGCTCGAGACGGTGGCGCTGTTCCTGCTCGGCCGCGCCGTCTTCGGGACGCCGTTCCCCGCCCGGGTCGGTTCGATCGTCGCGCTCATCGTGATCGGCGGAGTCTGCTTCGCAGCGATGGGCGTCGGGCTCTCTGGCCTCGTGAGGTCGATGGAGGGATCGTCCGCGGTCGTCAACCTGATCGTGCTGCCGATGGCCTTCCTCAGCGGCGCCTTCGGCCCGACGCGTCACTACCCGCACGTCCTGCGGGCGATCGGAGACGTGCTGCCGCTCAAGTACTTCGTCGACCTCTCGAACGCCGTCTACCTGCATGGCCACGCGATCTGGTCACAGCCCGGCGCGCTCGGTGCGCTTGCGGCTTGGGGAGCGGTCGGGCTCGTCTTTGCATTGCTTCGCTTCAGATGGGAACCACAAGGGCGGTGAAGGAACCTGCCGTCGCCCTGCGCGTGCGCGAGCTCGAGGAGCCCGCCGTCGAGGTGCGCGTCAACTTCGGCGTCTTCGCGGGACGCCACGCGACGCCGGCCGAGATCGACGATCTCGCCGCTGCGCTCCGCGATCTCCTGCCGTCGTTCGCGATTCTCGCGGAGGAACGGCACGAGTTCGGCGGCGACGTCGAAGCGGCCGTCCATCAGGTAGTCGTCGTGGTGGAGCAGGAGCACACCGGGGCCGAGCCCGACGTGCTCGCGGAGCGGATCGTCCTCGCTGCGAACGGCTGGGCGCGCGACTGCATCGCATCGCGCGACGGCCTTGGCGAGCTCACTCCTCCGTAGGCTCAGCCCGCTGTGAGGTGGCTCGGACTCACGCTCGCACTCGCGTCGGCGCTGCTCGTCAACCTCGCGTACAACGAGGAGCACGACGCGGCTGCCGACCTCCCTCGGCTGACCCCGCGCAAGCCGCTCCGCTCGATCAAGCTGCTTCTCCACGACCGCGCCTGGCGCAAGGGCTTTGCGACCGAGAGCACGGGATGGCTGCTCTACGTCGGGGCGATGCGACTGGCGCCGCTCGCTCTCGTCCAGGCGGTCGGCGCAGGAGGAATCGGCGTGCTCGCGCTCCTCACGGCGCGCGGCGACCCGCGCCGGCTTCGTGTTCGCCAACGGTTCGCCGTCCTTGCAGCACTCGTCGGACTCGTCTGCCTCGCGCTGTCGTTACTCGGCGCCGAACAGAGCGACCGAACCCCACGACCACTCCTCGTGGCGCTCTGGCTTGCCGGCTGCGCCGTCGCCGCCGCCGTCCTCGTCTTCGCCCGCCTACCGTTCGCGCGCACGCCGAGCCTTGGCCTCGCCGCGGGCCTTCTCTTCGCCGGAGGCGACATCTCGGTGAAGCTCGTCGTCCACAGCGGGCTCTGGTTCGTGGCAGTTGTCTCGCTCGTGGCGTTCTACGCCTTGGGGACGATGCGCCTTCAGGCAGCCTTCCAGCAAGGTGACGCGCTGACGGCGGCCGGCATGGCCACGCTCGCCACGAACGCCGTGCCGATCGCCGCCGGCTTCGCCCTGTTCGGCGAGTCGCTACCGGGCGGCGCCCGCGCGGTGCTTCAGCTCGTCGGGTTCGCGGCGGTGGTGATCAGCGCGGTTGCCCTCGGCAACCCGCGCGGCTGACGGGGCTAAGCCGTGACCGCGGGCCGGGGCGTCTCTGTTGTCGTATCCGTGCTATTCTGCAAAGCGGGCTAGTGTGGATCAATCACAACTCATCAAGGGTGTACTTGAGCTGGCGCTGCTCGCGGTGATCGCGCGAGAGGAGAGCTACGGCTACGAGATTCTCTCGACGCTCGAAGCCGCCGGCCTGGACGGCGTTGGCGATGCGTCCGTGTATGGGACGCTGCGTAGGCTCGAGAGAGCGGGGCATCTCACCTCGCGGCTCGAAGCCTCCGACAGTGGGCCTGCGCGCAAGTACTACGTCATTACGCCTGTCGGACGCGAGGAGCTCCGCGTCGGTACCGAGACCTGGGCGCGGATCAACACGGCGTTCGGCGGACTGGTGAAGCCGTGACGACCGAGAATTACCTCCGCGGCGTCGGCTACGCATTGCGCGACCTCCCTTGGCGACAGCGGCGCGAGCTGGCCGCGGACCTTCGGAGTCACCTTGCCGAGCTCCCGGCTGGGACGGATCTGAACGAGCGACTCGGCACTCCTGCGCAATACGCCGCCGACCTCCGCTCGGCCGAGGGTCTCGAGCTGCGGCGCGGGCCGCTCGCGTTCGTCCGCGCCCGGCGGCCGCGCAACGTAATCCTGGTGGTCGTCGCCCTCACGCTGATCGGGCTGGCGGGCGGCGCCATCGCCTGGGTTCGGAGCTATCAGCCGCTCACGCCAATCCACTTCGGCATCACCCCGGAGGGCGCCGTGAGCCTGCCCGGGCTCGACGGAGCGTCGATCGTCGTTCGCGAGAATCGTCCGTTTCGCCTCGGCGTCGTCATCGAGAACACCGGCCCGTTCACGGTGAGGGTGCTCGGTGCCGGCGATCCCGCTCTCTTCTTTCCGACCAAGCTGATGATGTCTGCGCCGTTGAAGAATTTCGGCGTGCACGGGAACTTCGTCAAAGGCCCGTTCACGCGCTTCCATCCCTTCGAGATGAGTCCCGGCCAGGCGCGGGACCTCTTCTTCGAGGCGAAACACCCGAAATGCGCCGCGTGGGCAGCCGGATCAAGCGAAAACGTAGGTGATTTCCGAGTCCGGTTCGGATTCCTCTGGCGGAGCCGGACCGCCCTGATTCGCAGTCCACCGCTATCCGTCGTGTGCCCAAAGCGGAGCGCTCCGGCTGGCGCCGGGAAGCGCTAAGCGGTCGCTACGCCCGGCAGGTACGGCGTCCAGCCGGACGGGATCCGCGGTGCCGCTAGCCGGATGAACAACGCGGGCGCGGGCGGGCGCGGTGATGTCCGCAGCTCCATCCCCGCCTGCTCGAGCGAGCGGTCTCCCTTGCGCAGGTTGCACGGCGCGCAGGCGGTGACGACGTTCTCCCAGATCGACTCGCCGCCCTTCGAGCGCGGCACGATGTGGTCGAGCGTCAGCCGCCCGTTCGTCGTGCCGCAGTAGGCGCACTTCCAGCCGTCACGCGCGAAGAGCGCGCGGCGCGAGATCTTCCGCTGGATCGCGCGCGGCACGCGCACGTAGTTGACCAGCCGAATCACGTGCGGCCAGATGAAGCTGCCGCTGGCGGAACGGAGCGGCTTGTCGAGGCGCTCGACGACCTCCGCCTTGCCCTTGTGGACGAGCACGTGCGCCCGTCTCACCGTGCAAACGTTGAGCGGCTCGTAACTCGCGTTCAGGACGAGAACGTGCTGCAACCTGGGCGAAAAGTAGCAGCGGGAGGCGCTGCTACTTGGCGGACTTCATGGCGCGCTCGACCGCTTCCTGCTCCTCCGGCGAGAGCGACACGGCGGCGCGTCCGTCCTCGAGCTCCTTCACGTAGATGCGGGCGTAGTCGCGCCCCTGGATCGCGCTCACGACGACTCCGGTGCGGGACGCGTCGAGCAGCGCGACCGAGGCGGACTGGTGGCCGCCGGTGTTCTCGTAGGCGTCGTAGCGGACGACCGCCACGTGGGAGACGGTGCCGTCGACGCGGCGGTCGACCTGCGCGAGGCGGGATTCGAGGTCGTCGACGCTGCAGTTGACGCCGTCGATCCGGCCCTGCAGCGAGACCGCGAAGTCGACGAGATCGGCGCTACCGCCGCCGACGACCGCCTGCTGCGTGGAGCGAAGCCGCGCGAGGCGGAGGAAGGAGACGACGGCGAGCGCGAGCGCAGCGACAGCGACAGCCGCGGCTCCGATCGCGATCCATCCTGCGACGGCCGCGGACATTAAGGCCCGGCGAGGCTGAAGAAGACGGGGTACGTGGCGGAGTTGTTGTCGAGCCGCACCTCACCTGGGACCTGGCCGATCTTGACGCTGATCTTCGCGCTGTGCCCGAACGCGGCGGGCGGCACCTGGATGTTCGAGAACGAGGCCGTCGTCTGCTGTTTCGCGATGATCTGGGCGACGTTCGTCGTCTTCGTATAGACGCTCCTGCCCGAGACGATGATGTCGAGCGTGACCGGGATCTGCACCTCGGGGTAGTTGCCGGAATCGACGAACGTCACCCCGATCACGAGACCCGACCCGACTGCGATCGTCTCCGGGGTCGAGGTGGAGAGGGTCGTCGTCTTCCCGCCCTCGACCGCCTGCGTGCTGACGAGCGCGCTGCCGTGCAGGCCTGACGCGGTGCCGCCGCCGCCGCTGCCGGTGCCGCCGCTCGTCGTGCTGAGCCGGCCGTAGAGGATGGCGAGAGAGCGGCTGCTGACGATGTCCGGGCTCGTCACGATCTGTGACGGCGGGACGATCACGCCGGTGACGCCCTCGTGGGCGAGCGTCTCCGTGGCGGGCAGGCGGAACAGTTCCGTCCAGACGACGTCGCTCGCGCTCAGCAGCTGCGCCTGTGCGGCGAGGTCGGCCGCGACGGTCGCTCCCGACGGCGGCGTGCTCGCCGATTTCGCCTGCGTGAGCGTGTCGGCCAAGCCGGCCAAGCCGAGCGCGCGAAGCTGGAACACGTCGAGCACCTGCGCGTGCGCCGCCTGCAGCGGGCCTGGCGGCTGGATCCGCTGCGCCGCGGCGTAGTCGAGCTGCTCCTGACTCGACCACGCTTCGAGCTTCGACTCGAGGTCGCCGAGCGTGAGATTGCGCGTCGTGAGCTGGTTCGCGAAGTCGGAGCCGACCCGCGCCGAGCTCTGCGCGAGCGGCGTGATCTTGGCGAGGTAGGAGGCGTACTCCTGTTTCGAGTGGCCCTGGCAGGAGCCGACCCAGAAGACGAGGCCCACGATGACCACGATCCCGAGCGCGACGAGACCGGCAAGCCGCGCGAGCCCTACCGCGCCCGGCGGCGGCGCCGGGCGCCGCGGACCGCCGCCTTCCGGACGAATCCGACGGCGCGAGCGCACCGGCTTCTCGAGCGTCCGCGGCTCCTCGAAGAAGTCGAGCTCTGTGTCGTCGTCAAACGTGTTCATAAGCGGGAAGCCGCCCAACCTTACTGCCCTGCGAGGGAGGACAGTCCGACGGGAACGCCAACCTACGCATGGCATGGGAGAGGCCGCACCAGCTCTCGTCTTCCCGGAACTCGTCGTCGGCCGCTACCGGCCCTTCCGGCCGCTCGGCAGCGGCGGCTCGGGCTCGGTTTGGCTGGCCCGCGACGAACAGACCGGGCTCGACGTCGCGCTCAAGATCATCGCGCGCGAGGGGAAGGCGGCCGTGCGTGCCGAGCGCGAGGCGGCGGCCGCGGCGCAGCTGCGCCATCCGGCCTGCCTCCGCGCCTACGGCTTCGCGCACGACGAGCGCCACGTCTACATCGCCTACGAGTTCATCCCCGGCCGCACGTTCCGCGAGACGCTGCGCGCGAAGGAGCTGAGCGACGACGCGGCGATCGAGGCGTGCGCGCAGGTCTGCGACGGGCTCGCGCACGCGCACGCGGCGGGGATCCTCCACCGCGACATCAAGCCATCCAACGTCCTGCTGGCGGAAGGCGACAGGATCTCGGCGCGCGTCCTCGACTTCGGGCTCGCGCAGATGGCGGAGGCCGAGACGCTGACCGAGCAAGGCGACGTTCCCGGCACGCTCGCCTACATCTCGCCGGAGCGGCTCGCCGGGCAGCCCGCGACCGCCGCGGCGGACGTGTGGGCGGTCGGCGTGATGCTCTGGGAGGCACTCGCGGGACGACACCCGTTCTGGCGCGGCTCGATGCTCGAGACCGCGCGCGCAATCGAGTCCGGTGCGCGGCCGCTCGGCGACGTTCGGCCCGGCCTCCCGAAGCGGTTGCTGCGGCTCGTCGACCGCGCGCTCGCGCTGGATCCGGGCAAGCGGCCGGCCGCGCGCGAGCTCGCCGAGGAGTTGCGCAGCCTTTCCGGAACCGCGACGCATTCCCGCCGCACGAGCGTCAATCTCGCGGCGCCGCCCGACGCGAGCCGCTTCGTCAGCGCCTCGCTCGCCGGCGTCTTCGCCGGCTGGACGGCCGCGACCCTTCCCTTCTTCCCGTCCGGCTGGGCTGTCGCGCTCGGCCTCGTCGCTGCGGCTCTGACGGTCGCCCGGGAACGCGCCGGGCTCGCGCTCGCGCTCACCGTCCCGATCCTGCCGCTCGGCAATGTCTCGTCCGGGCTCGCGCTCCTCTACACCGCGCTCGCCGCGCTCTGGCTGCTGGCGACGTGGAAGGAGCCGCGCGCAACGCTCCTTTTCGCGCTCGGGCCGCTCCTCGCGCCGCTCGCCGCGCTCGGCCTGCTGCCGCTCGCCGCAACCCGCGTCGGCAACGGCGCGCGCCGCGGCTTCGCGGTGGTGGTCGGAGTCCTGACGGCGGCGCTCGTCGCCGGCATCCGCCATGCGTCCTTGCCGCTGATCGGCGGCGCCGCGCCGCATGGCGCCGGCGTCGGTAGCTCGACTGGGCCGCTCGACGTCGCCGGCTCGCTCGCTCGCGCCGCCGGCGCGCATCCGGCTCTGCTTGTCGAAACGGGCGTCCTCGCACTCGTCGCGCTCGCCATCCCCCACGCGCGCGGCCGCGGTCTCTGGGCAGCCGGAGCGCTCGGCGGCGGGATGCTCACGCTCTCGGTTCTCGTCCTCCCGAGCGGCGCGCCCCTGACCCTCGTCGTGTCCCTGGTGATGTGCTCAGGCGCGATTGCGGCGTTCGCCGCGCTTCGCACTGCCTAGCGCGGGGTACATTCAGCCCCACTTCATGGTGCTGCGGGCGATCGAGCAACGGCTGGAGGCGATCTTCGAGGGGGTCTTCGGCCGCGCGTTCCGTACGAACGTCCAGCCGGTCGAGCTCGCGCGCAAGCTCGCCAAGGAGATGGACGAGCACCGCTCGACGTCGGTGACGCGGGTCTATGTCCCGAACGAGTACACCGTCTTCCTCTCCACCGGCGACCGCGAGCAGTTCGAGGGGTACGAGAACTCGCTCGTCTCCGAGCTCGAGGAGTACCTCGCCGAGCACGCGGCGCGGGAGAACTACGCACTGCTGACGACACCGCGGATCCTCTTCGAGACCGACGACGACCTCGGCGTCGGCGAGTTCGGGATCGCGACGCGGATGGCGCAGTACGGCCGCACCGGCGAGGAGGAGCAGCTCGAAGGAGTCCCGCCGGGCGCGACGATGATCTACAAGCCGCGCACGCAACCGACCGAGGCAGCGTCGATCGAGGAGCTCGGAGTCGACCGCGCCGTCGCCGTCCTCAGCTGGAACGGCCAGCGCCGCGTCCTCGACAAGCGCCGCTCGGTGCTCGGCCGCTCGCGCGACGCCGACGTCCAGATCGAGGACGCCAACATCTCGCGCCGCCACGCCGAGATCGTGCAGGAGGGCTCGGCCTACTGGGTCGTCGACCTCGGCTCGACGAATGGCACGGAGGTGAACGGGCGGCGGGTGCAGCGCGCGAAGCTCGACGAGGGATCGAAGTTCACGATCGGCGAGACCACTGTCACGTTCTCAACCGAGCGGGAATAGGCCCGGCCATGACTCTCCTGGCGTCCACGACAGTCGCCTCGGTCCTGCTCGTGCTCAAGATCGCGTTCCTCGTCCTGCTCTATTTCTTCGTCTGGCGCGTGATCCGCACGGCGGGGAAGGAACGGAAGGTGCCGCACTCCGACAGCATGATCCTCACGCCCGGCGCGGCCGCGGCTGCGGGGCTCGGCTCGGCGGCGCGCTCGCGCCGGCCGGTCCGCCTCGTCGTTCAGCGCAGTCCCAGCCTCGAGGAGGGAGCCGAGTTCCCGGTCGACTCGGCGCCCGTCACGCTCGGCCGCGGCGGCCAGAACGATCTCGTCCTCGACGGCGACGAGTTCGCCTCCGCCCGCCACGCGAAGGTCGAGTCGCGCGGCGACGGCGTCTGGGTGCAGGATCTCGAGTCGACGAACGGCACCTTCGTCAACGGCACGCGAGTGGTCGGCGCCGAGCGGATGTCGCCGGGAGACATCCTCCGCGTCGGCGAGACCGACCTCCGCGTCGAGGAGGAGTGACAGAGCCGTGCCGGTAGGCGAGTACGCAGTAGCGAGCGACACCGGACGCCGGCGGCGTCGCAACGAGGACAACTACGTCGTCGCGCCGCCGCTCTTCGCGGTCGCGGACGGCATGGGCGGCGCGCAGGCGGGCGAGGTCGCATCCAAGCTCGCGGCCTCCGCACTCGAGGGCGGCGACTCCGACGGGCTCAGCGGCCTCGAGCGCGTCGACGCCCTGATCCAGGAGGCGAACCGTCGCATCTTCGACCGCGCCTCGAACGACCCGTCCGCCTCCGGCATGGGAACGACGATGACCGTGGCGCTCGTCGAGGGAATGACGGTCGCGCTCGGGCACGTCGGCGACTCGCGCGCCTACCTCGTGCGCGGCGACTCGATGGAGCAGCTCACCGAGGATCACTCGCTCGTCAACGAGCTGCTCAAGAGCGGCAAGCTCTCTGAGGAAGAGGCGCAGATCCACCCGCAGCGGAGCGTGATCACGCGCGCCGTCGGAACCGATCCGGATGTCGACGTCGACGCCTTCACGATCGAGGCGGAGAACGGCGACGTCTTTCTCATCTGCTCCGACGGCTTGACAGACATGGTCGAGGACGTGGACATCCTCGAGGTCGTCGACCGCAACCGCGGCGACCTCGAAAAGGCGGTGAAGTCGCTCGTGCAGGCGGCGAACAAGGAAGGCGGCGAGGACAACATCACCGCCGTCGCCTTCCGCATCGACGCCGCGCCGGACGAGACCGCCGCGAATGCGGAGGACACGATGACGATGCCCGCCGTGAGCGACGAGCCGGAGGAGCCGGACGAGAAGACCCGCGAATACGCGGACGTCGAGGAGCCCGCCGCCGAGAGCACCGGGCCGACGACGGCCATCGATCAGAAGCGCGTCGGGATCGTCCTCTCCGCGCTGGTCCTCTTCCTCGTCCTGACCGCCGTGCTCGTCTGGGGGCTGGCGCGCTGACCCTCCGCAACCGCGAGCTGGTCGCCCTGCTGTCGGTCGGCGTCCTGACGGCCGTCGGCTTCGCCAGCGTCTACATCGCGCTCAAGTCCCAGATCTCGGCCGGCTCGCTCGGCTACGCCGTCTTCTTCTTCGGCCTCTATCTCGTCGCGCATCTCGTCGCGCGGTTCACCGTGCCGCTCGCCGACCCCTACCTCCTGCCGATGGCGGCGCTGCTCACTGCAATCGGGCTCACAGAGATCTACCGGCTCGGGCCGAGCAGCGCGCTGCGGCAGGGGATCTGGATCGTGATCGGCGTCGCGGTGTTCGGCGTCACGCTCCTCTATCTCCGCAAGGACTACCGCGTCCTCGAGCGCTACAAGTACGTCTTCGGGGTCACGGCGATCTTCCTGCTCTTCCTGCCGCTTGCGCCGGGGATCGGGGAGACGATCAACGGCTCGCGGCTCTGGATCCACTTCGGCGGGCTGCAGTTCCAGCCGGGCGAGCTCGGCAAGATCGCGCTGATCGTCTTCCTCGCCGCCTACCTGCGCGAGAAGCGCGAGGTGCTGGCGCAAGGCCGCCTGAAGGACTGGGGGCCGCTGCTCGTCATCTGGGGCGGCGCGATGCTCGTCCTCCTCGCGACCGACGACCTCGGCAGCGCACTCCTCTACTACGGGATCTTCCTCGCCCTGCTCTACGTGGCGACGGCTCGCCTCTCGTTCGTCGCAGTCGCGCTCGGGCTCTTCCTCGTCGGCTCGTTCGCCGTCGCGCGCGCGACGCCGCACGTGCAGGAGCGGATCACCGACTGGCTCTCGCCGTGGACGACGCACTACGTGACCTGTCCCGGCTCCGCCCCGACCTTGCGCCAGAACTGCCAGAGCTACCAGCTCGTCCAGTCGCTCTACTCGATCGCGCACGGCGGCTTCGGAGGAACCGGCCTCGGTCGCGGCATCGTCACGACGGCGAGCGGCCAGCAGATCGTCCCCGACCTCAACACCGACTTCATCTACTCGGCGCTCGGGCAGGAGCTGGGCCTGATCGGCGCCGGGGCGCTGCTCCTGCTCTACATGGCGTTCGTCCTGCGCGGCTTCCGGATCGCGCTCGCTTCAAGCGACGGCTTTTCGAAGCTGCTCGCCGCAGGACTGAGCTTCGGCTTCGCCTTCCAGACCTTCGTCATCGTCGGAGGAATCACGCGCGTGATCCCGCTCACCGGCATCACGCTCCCGTTCGTCTCGTACGGAGGGTCGAGCATCGTGTCGAACTTCCTACTTGTGGCCGGGTTGATGCTGATCTCGAACCGGGCGAATCGCGACCAGGCGGTGGCGGCGTGAACAAGCAGCTCCTCCACCTCTCCGTCGTGGCGATGGTGCTGCTCACCGCGCTCGTCGTCTCGACGACGTACTGGCAGTCGTGGGCGGGTGCGAGCCTCGCGAACCGGCAGGACAACGCGATCCAGCAGGTCGTGCAGCTGCAGATCGCGCGCGGGAAGATCCTCGCGTCCGACGGTTCGAGGCTCGCGTGGAGCACGGCGAAGAAGAAGAACGGGCTGACGATCTACTCCCGCCACTACCCGTCGACCGGGCTCTTCTCCGGGATCGTCGGCTACTCGACGAGCGGCGACACGCAGACCGGGCTCGAGCAGTCGCTCAACGACTACCTGACCGGCGCGAACACGAACCTCAGCAACACGCTCTCGCAGGAGCTCGACCGGCTCGGCGGCCAGACCGTGAAGGGCGACAACGTCTACCTGACGGTCAAGCCCGCTCTGCAGGCGCTCGCCATGAAAGACCTCGCCGGCCGCTGCGGCGCCGTCGTCGCGCTCAACCCGAAGACCGGCGCGATCTACGCGATGGCCTCGTCCCCGACCTACAACCAGAACCTGATCGCGAAGACGAACGGCATCGCCCAGATCTCCAAGATCACGGGAACCTGCCACGACGCGTCCGCGCTCTACAACAACGCGACGCAGGGCCTCTATCCGCCGGGCTCGACGTTCAAGCTCGTCACCGCGTCGGCCGCGCTCGACACGGGCAAGTTCACGCCGACCTCGGGCTTCTACGACCCCGGCTACTGCGTCGAGTACGGGACGAAGGTCTATAACTCCGCCTCGCCCGACTCGCCGAGCGCGCACGAGACGTTCGGGAACATCGACTTCGCCTCGGCACTCGAGCACTCGGTCAACGCCGTCTTCTGCAAAGTCGGCATTGCGCTCGGCGCGGGCACGATCCTCGATTACGCCAAGCGCTACGGCTTCTACTCCAGGCCGCCGCTCGACACTCCGCCGAACACGATCTACCCGAGCGGCCTCTACCAGACTCCCAAGAACCGCCCGCGGTACCTCTGGTTCCCGAAGCATCCAGCCACCCAGGTCGACCCCGGCCGGCTCGCGTTCGGTCAGGAGCGGATGCTCGTTACGCCGCTACAGATGGCGCTGGTGGGGGCGGCGATCGCGAACCGTGGCGTGGAGCCGCGGCCATATCTCGTTCAGAAGGTCGTCGCGCCGGACGGCTCGAACGTCGTCACGACCGCGCCGCGGATGCTCGGCCGCGTGATCAAGCTGAAAACGGCAGCGGAGCTCAACCAGATGATGCAGCTCGTCGTCCAGGGCGGGACGGGAATCTCGGCGCAGATCCCGGGCGTCGAGGTCGCGGGCAAGACGGGAACCGCGGAACTCAATCTCGGCTCCGTCTACGACGCGTGGTTCGTCTCGTTCGCGCCGGCCAACAATCCCACGATCGCCGTCGCGGTCGTCGTCGAGAAGCAGCTGAACGGCTTCGGCGGCTCGATCTCCGCGCCGATCGCGCGGGACATCCTCAAAAGTTTCCTACACCGCTGAGCTTGTCTCTACGCTTTAGCCGGTCGTGGCCATGAGCGATTCCCTTATCGACACCCTCTTCGACGGGCGCTACCGCATCGTGCGCAAGCTCGGCGCGGGCGGGATGGCGGACGTCTACCTCGCCGAGGACCAGGAGCTCGGGCGGCGAGTCGCGATCAAGATCCTCAACGGCCGCCACGCGAACGACGACCAGTTCATCGAGCGCTTCCGGCGCGAGGCGAAGAACGCGGCGGCGCTCAACCATCCGAACATCGTCTCGATCTACGACCGAGGCGAGGCGGAGGAGACCTACTACATCGCGATGGAGTACCTCGACGGCCGCTCCCTCAAGGAGCTGATCGTCGGGCACGGGCCGGCGCCGGTCAACGTCGCGGTCGAGTACGCGCGCCAGATCCTCTCGGCGCTTCGCTTCGCGCACCGGCACGGGATCGTCCACCGCGACATCAAGCCGCACAATGTCCTCGTCGACCGCGAGGGCCGGGTCAAGGTGACGGACTTCGGGATCGCGCGCGCCGGCACGAGCCAGATGACGGAGGCGGGCTCGATCGTCGGCACCGCGCAGTACCTCTCTCCCGAGCAGGCCCGCGGCACCGAGGTCGACCAGCGCTCCGACCTCTACTCCCTCGGCGTCGTCCTCTACGAGCTACTGACCGGAGAGACGCCGTTCGAGGGCGATACGCCGGTCGAGATCGCGATGAAGCACCTCTCCGCCGTGCCGAAGCCGCCGTCCCAGCTGCGCAAAGACGTGCCGCGCGACCTCGACATGGTCGTGATGCGTGCGCTCGCCAAGGATCCGGCCCACCGCTACCAGAACGCTGAGGAGATGGAGGCCGACCTCGAGCGCGTCCTGCGCGGCGCGCCCGTCGCCGCCGCGACCAGCGACTCGGCGACCCAGGTGATGCGTATCCCGCCGGCGGCTGCGGGAGGCGACACCGCCGCCACGATGATCCGGCCGCGCGGCCGCGATTTCGCGATGGTCGAGGAGGAGGAAGAGGCGGGCGGCCTGCGGGAGCGTCCGCTCTGGCCGTGGCTCGTCGCCGCCGCGTTCGTCATCGCCGCGCTCGTCGCCGGCTTCTTCGTCTGGCACCAGCTCTCGGGCGGCGGCCCGCAGGAAACCGTGAACTCCTACGTTGGTGAGCCGATCGCCCGCGCCGAGCGACAGGTGAGGAACGCGCACCTCTTCCCGAAGGAGATGCCGCAACCGTGCACGAAGTACGCGCCCGGCCTTGTCTGCAACCAGAGCCCGCAAGACGGCCAGAAGCTGCCGAAGGGCGGCACGGTGACGCTCTACGTCTCGACCGGCAAGCCGAGGTTCCCGGTGCCGTCCGTCGCCGGCGAGACCTGGGCGAAGGCGCAGCAGGACCTCACGGCGCACGGCTTCAAGCCGGTCAAGCACATCGTGCCGGGCGGCAAGACGACGGGAATCGTCTCCGGGACCGACCCTGGCGCCGGTAAGAAGATCCCCAAGGGCTCGACGGTGACCGTGAACGTCACGGCCGGGCCCATCGTCAAGCAGGTGCCGAACGTGCTGAACGAGAGCGAGGCTCAGGCGCAGAGCGAATTGCAGGCCGACGGCTTCAACCTCGTCGTGGCCGGCTACCAGGACAGCGCACAGCCCGCGAACTACGTCGTCTCGCAGAACCCGCAGCCCAACCAGAACGCGCAACAGGGCTCGAACGTCAAGGTCATCCTCTCGAAGGGGCCACCGCAGGTGAACGTGCCGAACGAGGTCGGCAAGAGCGCCCAGGACGCGATGATCGACCTCGAGAACCACGGCTTCAAGGTGCAGCAGGTGCCGACGAACACCGCGGATCCGACGCAGCAGGGCATCGTGCAGAATCAGAGTCCGACGGGCGGCCAGCAGGCTCCCCAGGGCTCGACCGTCACGATCGACGTCGGCCAGTACAACGGCCCGCCGACGACCACCGGGCCCTGATGCCGCGGCGCGTGCGCGTCGTCGTCCTCGCGGGCGGCCGCTCGAGCGAGCACGAGATCTCCCTCGCCTCGGCGCGCTCCGTCGTCGCCGCCCTCGACCCCGAGCGCTACGACGTCGCGGAGATCGGCGTCGGCCGCGACGGCCGCTGGGAGCTCGGCACCGGCAAGACGACCGCCGAGACGCTGCCGGTTCCGTACGACGGCGGCCCGCTCGAGCGGCTCGGCGACGTCGACGTCGTCCTCCCGCTCCTGCACGGCCCGTTCGGCGAGGACGGAACGGTGCAGGGGCTGCTCGAGCTCGCCGGCATCCCGTACGTCGGCGCCGGTGTCGCCGCGTCGGCGCTCGCGATGGACAAGGACATCTTCAAGAAGGTCATGCGCGACAGCGGCATCCCGGTCGCCGCCCATCACGCGCTTCGGCTCAGCGATGCGGTCGAGAACCCGTTCGGCTACCCGGTCTTCGTCAAGCCGGCGCGGCTCGGCTCCTCTGTCGGCATCTCGAAGGTGCACTCCGAGGACGAGCTCGCGCCCGCGGTGGAACTCGCCTTCCGGCACGACGAGAAGGTGCTGATCGAGGAATTCGTCGCGGGCACGGAGGTCGAGGTCGCAGTGCTCGGCAACCGCGTCCCGCCGCCGGTCGCTTCGCTGCCCGGCGAGATCGACACGCTCGGGCACGAGTGGTACGACTACGCGTCGAAGTACGACGACGGCGGCATGGAGCTGCATGTGCCGCCGCCCGGACTGGCGCAGGAGACGATCGAGCTGCTGCAACGGCGCGCCGTCGAGTCCTTCGTCGCCTGCGAGTGCGAGGGCCTCGCGCGGGTCGACTTCTTCGTGCGCGCGAGCGACGGCGAGGTGATCCTCAACGAGCTGAACACGATGCCCGGCTTCACCGCGACGAGCGTGTGGGCGAAGCTGTTCGACGCGTCGGGAATCGGCTACGCGGAGGCGCTCGACAAGCTGATCGAGCTCGCACTCGAGCGGCACGAACGCCGTTCCAAGCTCATCTTCTAGCGCTTGGCGGTGACCTCGGAGATCTCGGCGCGGTCGCCCGCCGGCAGCTGCGTGATCCAGACGACGTAGTAGCTTGCCGTCGCCCCGTTGAGCGTGAAGGTGGTCGTCCCGGACACGGTCTGCGACGACGAGTCCGGTGTGAAGCCTCCCGATGCGGAGTTGCCGGCTTCGATCACCGCCGTGAAGCCCGGCGTCGGCGTCGTCACTGTCAGGCTGCTGAGCTTCTTGGCAGACCCGCCAGCCGCGACGACGAGCCCGACCCCGTCCTTCAACCCGCCGAAAGCGGGCGAGCCGTACGTCTCCGTCTCCCAGTACGTGGACGGGGAGCCGTCCGTTGCGGCCGGCGCCGTATCGCCGTGCTCACCGCCGTCGCCCTGCGGGTCGTAGGTCGTGACGCCGCGCAACTGCACCGGCGCGGCAGAGGCGCCTTCACCCGAGCCGCCATTGCCGCCGTGGTGCGTCGCGCCGGAGAGGAGCAAAGCCGCCACGAGCCCCGCCGCTGCAATAGCGGCCGCGATGATCAGATAGCCGACGGGAAAGGCCCGACGCCGCGAAAAACCACTTAGCGACAAGTTGTCACTTGCGGGTTTCTGCACCGGAATGACCGAGGTCGCGCCTTCGTTCTCGTCCGCGGCGAGGCAGGCGCGCAGCTCTTCCGCGAACGCCCCCATCGATGCGAAGCGCTCCGCCGGGTCCTTCCGGAGCGCGCGCTCGACGGCGGCGGCGAGACGCGGCGGCACGTCGGGTCGCCGCTCACGCAGGCTCGGCGCCGGCTCGTTGACGTGGCGCAACGCGACCGCGACGAAGTTCTCGCCGTCGAACGGCACGTCGCCGGTCAGCAGCTCCCAGACGACGACGCCGAGGGAGTAGACGTCGGTAGCGGGGGAGATCGGTCCGCCGCTCGCCTGCTCGGGCGCGAGGTACTCGCCGGTGCCGACGACCGTCCCCGTCTGCGTCACGCCGTGCTCGACTTCGAGCGAGCGGGCAATGCCGAAATCGGTGACCTTGACCTTGCCGTCGGAGCTGATGAGAACGTTCTGCGGCTTGACGTCGCGGTGCACCAAGCCGTGCTCGTGGGCGAAAGAAAGCCCGTCCGCGACTGCGAGCGCGAGCTCGAGGGCGCGCCGCAGCGGCGGCGGCCCGGAGCGGCCGATCAGCTCCTTGAGGTTCTCGCCCTCGACGAACTCGAAGACGATGAACTGGCGTCCCTCGTCCTCTCCCCGGTCGATGACGGTGACGATGTTCGGATGTGAAAGCTGCGCGACGGCGCGCGCCTCGCGGCGGAAGCGCTCGACGTACTCGTCCTCGTCCGCGAAACGCTGGAGGAGGATCTTGATTGCGACGCGCCGGTCGAGCTGAGCGTCGTAGGCGCGGAAGACGCTCGACATCCCGCCGCTGCCGCACTGCTCCTCGAGCTCGTACCGATCCGCGATCTGGTCGCCGGCGCGGGGAGCACGCGATACGGCACGAGTGGTCGACCTGGATCCGGGCACTGTCCCTACAACGTAGAAAGCGGCGGCGGGGCTACGCGCCGAGAACTACGTCCAGCGCCTCTTCCCAGGCGCCGAGCGCCTCCTCGAGCTCCGCGTCGGTGATCACGAGCGGGCAGAGCACGCGATTGCAGTTCGAGTGGACGCCGGCCTGCAGGAGAAGCAGGCCACGGGCGGCCGCCTCCTCCGCGACGCGGGTGGCGATCGCGGGCGCCGGCTGCTTCGTCGCGCGGTCCTCGACGTACTCGACCGCGAGCATGGCGCCGACACCGCGGACGTCGCCGATCGCCGCGAAGCGCTCCTGCCAGCCGAGCATCTGCGCTCGGATCGTCTCGCCGATCCGGTTCGCGCGCTCGACGAGTCCCTCCTCCTCGAAGACGTCCAGGACGGCGACCGCCGCGGCGAGCGCGACGGGATTGCCGACGTAGGTGCCGCCGACGGCGTTGTCCCGGAGGCAGTCCATGATCTCCGCCTTGCCGACGACGCCGGAGAGCGGCAGGCCGCCGGCGATCGACTTGGCGACGGTCATCAGGTCGGGTTCGACGCCGTAGTGCTCGATCGCGAACATCCGGCCTGTCCGGCCGAAGCCCGTCTGCACCTCGTCGACGACGAGGAGGATTCCCTCCCGGTCGCAGATTGCGCGGAGCCCGTCCATGAACTCCTGCGGCGCGGGAATGAAGCCGCCCTCGCCCTGCACCGGCTCGACGACGATCGCCGCGACCGTCTCGGCGGCGACCTGCGTCGCGAATGCCTCCTCGAGCGCCGCGAGCGCGTCGGCGGCCGTCGGGCCGCGGTACTCGTTCGGGAACGGGACGCGGTAGACCTCCGGCGCGAACGGCCCGAGCCCGGCCTTGTACGGATGCGTCTTCGAGGTGAGCGTGAGCGAGAGCAGCGTCCGCCCGTGGAACGCGCCCTCGAAGCCGATCACCGCCGGCCGTTTCGTATAGCCGCGCGCGAACTTGACGGCGTTCTCGACCGCTTCGGTGCCGGCGTTGAAGAAGGCAGCCTTCGAGGGGCCGGCGAACGGCGCTATCGCTGTCAGCCTCTCCGCGTACTCGACGTAGATCTCGTACGGGACGATCGTGAAGTCGGTATGGAGGAAGCGCGCGGCCTGCGCCTGGATCGCGGCGACGACGCGCGGATGGGCATGGCCGACGTTGAGGCAGCCGACGCCGCCGGTGAAGTCGACGAACGTGTTGCCGTCGACATCGGTCAGCGTGGCGCCGTGGCCCTCGGACGCGACGATCGGGAGGTAGAAGCCGAGCGGGTCGGCGACGACGCGCACCTTCCGCTCCGCGATCTCGCGGGAGCGCGGGCCGGGAATCTCGGTGCGCAGGTCGATGGAACGAGTCACGGCCATATATCCACGATATCCGGCGCACACGACGCCGAATCGGGGGAACCGTCGCCCGTAAGATCAGCCTCCATGGTTCTCTCCGACGCGACGATCGTCCGCCTGCTCGCCGAGGGGAGGATCGAGATCGACCCCTACGACGAGTCGCTGCTGCAGCCGTCGAGCGTCGACGTCCGGGTCGACAGCTTATTTCGCGTCTTCCACAACAACCGCTATCCGTTCATCGACGTCAAGGTCGAGCAGGCGGAGCTGACCGAGCTGGTGGAGGTGGACGACGAGCATCCGTTCATCCTCCATCCCGGCGAGTTCGTGCTCGGCTCGACGCTCGAGCGGATCCAGCTGCCCGACGACATCGTCGCGCGGCTCGAGGGGAAGTCGTCGCTGGGTCGCCTCGGCCTCCTCATCCACTCCACGGCCGGCTTCATCGACCCCGGCTGGGACGGGCATGTGACGCTCGAGCTGTCGAACGTCGCGAAGCTCCCGATCACGATCTATCCCGGCATGAAGATCGGGCAGATCTCCTTCATGCAGATGACGGAGCCCGCGGCGACGCCGTACGGGTCTGAGGCGATCGGCTCGAAGTACAAGGGCCAGCGCGGGCCTACTGCGAGCCGTTACTGGAAGAACTTCGAGCAATGACCGTTCTCGTCACCGGCGCGACGGGCTTCATCGGCCCTCACGTCGCGCACGCGTTGCGCGCGCGGGAGGAGCCGGTGCGCGCGCTCGTCCGCGATCCGTCGCGCGGTACGCGCCTGACCGCCTGGGGCGTCGAGCTCGCCGCCGGCGACATCACCGATCCCGCCTCGCTGCGCGCTGCGTGCGAGGGCGTGGACTGCGTCGTTCACCTCGTCGCGATCATCAAGGGCGCGCCGCAGGACTTCGAGCGCGTCATGTCCCAAGGAACGCGCGACCTCGTCAGCGCCGCGCAGGACGCCGGCGTCCGCCGCTTCGTTCTCGCCAGCGCGCTCGGCGTCGACGAGCGGACGAAGGACGCGGTGCCGTACTTCGCCGCGAAATGGGAGATGGAACGCGCCGTCCGCGACTCGGGGCTCGAGCACGTGATCTTCCGGCCGAGCTTCGTCTTCGGCCGCGACGGCGGCGTCCTCCCGACCTTCGTCCGGCTCGCGCGCTTCGCCCCTGTCACGCCGATCGTCGGGCCGGGGACGCAGAAGCTACAGCCGATCTGGGTCGAGGATCTCGCGCAGTACTACGCGCACGCTGTGTCGGAGCCGGCAGCGGCCGGCCGGACATTCGAGCTCGGCGGGCCGGACGCGGTGACGTGGAACGAGTTCTGGGAGCGGCTGAAGCTGACGCTCGGCGTGCGGCGGCCGTCGCTGCACGTCCCGTTCGGCGCGATGCGGCTGCAGGCGACGCTGACCGAGCGGCTGCCCGGCGCGCCGGTGACACGCGACCAGCTGACGATGCTCGCGCTCGGCGACAACGTCGTCACCGATCCGAGCGCCGTCGAGACCTTCGAGCTGCCGCTAGTCCCGCTCGACGAGCAACTGCGGCGTGCGGCGTGACCCTCTCGCCACAGTCCCGTGACGCCTTCCGACCGGTAGCAGCTACTGCACGTAAGCGTGCTGCGCCGGTGACAAAAGCGTGACGCGGGGAATCGTCTACGCGGAACCGGACTCCGCGCCCGCGGTCGAGGAGCTCACCGTCGACCCGCCGGGGCCGCGCGAGGTTCTCGTCCGCGTCGAGGCCTGCGGGCTCTGCCACTCGGACCTCCACGTGGTCGAGACGAAGGGCTGGAGGATGAAGTTCCCGATCCTGCTTGGCCACGAAGGCGCCGGCGTCGTCGAGGAGGTCGGCTCCGAGGTGACGAGCGTGGCGCCGGGCGACCGCGTCGTCGTCGCCTGGCGGGCGCCGTGCGGGGAGTGTGCGCAGTGCCGACGCGGCGCGCCGCGCCTCTGCCTCTCCCATCTGCATGCGAAGCGGCGGATGCATCGCGCCGCCGACGGTGCGCTGCTCTCGCCGGTGCTGCGCACCGGCACGCTCGCCGACCAGGCGGTCGTGCACGAGGCCTGCGCGGTCAAGGTGCCTCAGGAGTTGCCCGTCGAGCAGGCGGCGCTCCTCGCATGTGGCTTCTCAACCGGCGCGGGGGCCGCGCTCTGGACGACGCCGGTGCGCGAAGGCTCCTCCGTCGCCGTGATCGGCTGCGGCGGCGTCGGCCTGGCCGTCGTGCAGGGAGCCAAGCTCGCAGGCGCGGAGCGGATCATCGGGATCGACGTCGCGCGCGAGAAGCTCGCCACGGCGCGGGCCCTCGGCGCAACGGAAGTCGTCGACGCCTCCGTCGTCGACGCGGTCGAGGCGGTGCGCGAGCTGACCGGCGGCGCGGGCGTCGACTTCGCCTTCTCCGCGGTCGGCGCGGCGGCTGCTCTCACCCAGGCGATCCGGATGTGCGCCTACGCCGGCACGGCGACGCTCGTCGGCGTCCCGCTACCGGGCGCCGAGCTCGACGTCGATCTCGAAGCCGACGTCTTCGGGCCGAAGATCACCCTCGCCGTCACACACGGCGGCGACACGATCCCGCAGGAGGACTTCCCGTTCCTCGCCCAGGCGGCGCTCGACGGGAAGCTCGACCTCGCCCGCTTCGTCACGAGCACGATCTCGCTCGACGAGGTCCCAGAGTTCCTGCCGAAGATCGGACAGGACGGCGAGATCAGAACGGTCGCGCTCCTCTAGGCCGGCCTCGGAACATGCCCGCGGACAGCGTCCTTTTCTTCAGCCCCAACCGAGGTCACGTCCTCCTGCAGGAGGAAGGAGTACGGATCGGGCACGCGACGTCCGACGTCGCACTCGACTTCCTCGTCGACCAGACGGTCAGAGAGATCCGCAGCAACAACCAGATTCACTTCGAAGCGCGAGAGCAGGCCGAGTCGCCACTCTTCGTGCGGGTCGAGGCGCCCATGGATTGCACCGACCGGACGGGAGAGCCCTTGTCCCTACCGGATCTAGTCGAACGCTCGGTCGCGGCGGCATCGACGGCGAATGGCGTTCTGCTGCTCGTCTTTGCGGACGGGGCAACTCTCCGATGCGAGCCAGACCCTCACTACGAATCGTGGCAGGTCGAGGGTGGACATCCTTCGAGCCTTGTGATCTGCCGTCCCGGCGGCGAGCTCTCGGTGTGGGACGAGACGCCTCCAGTGCCATACGGGGAACTGCGCGAACGCGACCCAGAAGCCGCAGCCGCACTCGACGAGATGTGCGAGCTATACAAGCTCCCGCTTCCTGCAAGCTTCCCGCCGCCGGAGAACAGCGGCCGCCGCTGGCGGTGGCGTAATAAGAGGCGAGGCGCTACAGGCGCTTGAGCTAGCCGAGGCCCTGGCGGCGCGGCAGGTCGACGTCGGGATTGACGAGGTGCCCGTCCCGTTCGACGTAGCCGTCCTTGCCGCCGATGACGAAGACGATCGCGGCCTCGTCGCCGGCGTTCGAGATCCGGCGTGGCGTCGTGGAGCTCGCGTGGAAGAGCCCGCCCTCGCCGAGCTCGCGCGACTCGCCGTCGACGTCGACCCGGATCCGGCCGCGGTGGACGAAGTAGAGCTCGTCCTGTGTGTCGTGGTAGTGCTCGGGTCCCTCGTAGTTGGGCGGATAGACGATGGCGTTGACGCCGAACGCCTCGACTCCGAGCGCCGCGCGGATCTTGCGGAAGCCGTAGCCGTCGCCGAGCTCGTCGAGGGATCCGAACGCGTGGGTCATTCCCAAACCGTCAATCCGAGCATGCCTCGGAAGTATGGGCAAGCGGGAGGCGCCCGAGCAACTCGGCGAGATGCTCGCGCTCCTTCGGCTCGAGCCGCGCCCCGAACAACTCGTCGACGTCGGCTTGGTGCGACTTCCGCGCCTCCTTGGTCTTCCGGAGGCCTTCGTCGGTCAGCACCGCGTAGCTGACGCGGGCATCGCTCTCGCACGCCTTCTTCGCGACGAGCCCGCAGCGCTCGAGACCGTCGAGCAGCCGGGTTATGCCGGAGGCGGTGAGGAGGACGGAACGCGCGATGTCGACGCGCCGCATCGCGTGGCCGTCGGCGTGGTAGAGCTGGATGAGGACGTCGAAGTCGCTCATCGTCAGGCCGTGCTCGGCTTCGAGGCGCGCCGAGAGCTCCCGCGTCAGCGCCGCGTGCGCACGCAGGAACCGCACCCACGCGACCTGCGTGGTTTCCGAACTTCCTTGTGCGGTCAATACTTGACTAGACAATATTCTCTCGCTATAGTTGCTTGCGAACTCAAGTATACGCACAAGGAGATTCCATGTCCACTATCACCACCACAAAGACAGTCCCGGCCGGCAGCTGGAGCGCCGACCCGGTTCACTCGCACGTTTCCTTCGAGGTCGCCTACGCGGGGACGAACACGTTCCGCGGCGGCTTCGCCGACTACACGGCCGGCGTCGACGCCGGCGTCCTCACCGGCTCGGCCAAGGTCGCCAGCGTCGACGTCAAGGACGAGCAGCTCAACGGTCACCTCCAGACGCCGGACTTCTTCGACGCCGAGCGCTTCCCGGAGATCTCCTTCCGGACGAGCGACCTCGCCAGCGGCGAGCTCACGATCAAGGGCGTCACGCGCCCGGTCACGATCTCGGCGTCCGTCTCGGAGCCGAACGTCGACCCGTTCGGCCGCGAGCGCGTCGGCGTCACCCTCGAGGCGACAGTCGACCGCAACGAGTACGCCATCAGCTGGAACGCCCCCAACCAGGGCGGCGGCAACTACCTTGGCGACGACGTCACGATCAAGGCGGAGCTCGCCCTGATCAAGCAGGAGGCGTAACGGCGATGAGGATCCTCGGTGTTTCCGGCAGCCTGCGGGAGGACTCGTTCAACACGAGCCTCCTGCGGGCCGCCGTCGAGGCCGCGCCCGACGGCGTCGAGCTCGAGCTCTGGGACGGGATCGGCGAGCTGCGGCTCTACGACGCGGATCTCGACGGCGACGACGCGCCCGAGTCGGTGCGCCGCCTGCGTGAGGCCTGGTCGGCGGCGGACGCGATCCTCTTCGCGACGCCGGAGTACAACGGCTCCGTTCCCGGCGGCCTCAAGAACGCGATCGACTGGGCCTCGCGGCCCCCGCTCGACGCGGTTCTTCGCAACAAGACGGTCGCCGTCGTCGGCGCGAGCACCGGCCAGTTCGGCGCCCTCTGGGCGCAGCAGGATCTGAAGCGGATCCTCGGCATCGCCGGCGCGCGCGTCGTCGGCACCGAGATCCCCGTATCGCGTGCGCACGAGCGCTTCGACAACGACGGACGCCTGCTCGACGGCGAGCTCTTCGAGCAGCTGCGCCTTCATCTGACGACGCTCGCCGCGGAAGCCGTCGCGGCTGACGAGCGCGTCGCCGCCTAAGGGAGAAAGACGAGGGGCCGCTTTCGCGGCCCCTCGATCCGGTTACCAGCGCGTAGTGGCAGAGGCGCTTTCCTGCCGCGGCCCCGGTAGTAGGAGGGCCGGGCGGCGCGGATCGCGTCGTCCCCTACGCTGGCTAGGCGTTTCCCAGGTGGTCCCGGGGACTGCGCCTCTACCCGCTGGTACCTCCACTGCCCGTACTGTCTGAAATCACTGCCGGACCACCTCCTTTCCGCGGTACCTGCAATGTAGCGAAGGAAGCGGTCAGCGCAAGGTCAGCGTTGGAGCGTGCTGAGCTCGAGCCCGCGGTCGAGCGGGACGGTGACGCTGACGAGGTCGGGGTCGGCCTGCCGCGCCGCCGAGTACTGCGCGAGCGGGTCGGCGTGGGAGAGGACGTTGTCGGCGACGAAGAGCCCGCCCGGCTCGACCTTGCCGCGCGCGAGCTCGAAGAGGCGCTCGTAGTCGTCCTTCTCCGCATCGATGAAAACGACGTCGAAGACGTCCTCAATCTGCGGGAGGAGCTCGAACGCGTCGCCCTGGACAAGCTCGGTCCACTCCGAAAGACCTGCATCTTCGATGTTTTTCCGCCACGCCTCGACCTTGCGCGGGTCGTGCTCGAGCGAGAGGACACGTCCGCCGAGCTGGCGGACGCCGGCGGCGAGCCAAAGGGTCGAGTAGCCGCGCGAGCCGCCGATCTCGAGCACCTCGCAGTCGGTCTGCGGCGCGACGAGGGAGAAGAGGAAACGGCCGGTCGTCTGCGCCACCTGGCGGGCCCGCACCTCGGGCGGCAATCCCTGCTCGCGCTCCTCGGCGTCCTCGCGCTCGAGGCGCGCCATGACGGCGAGAACCCGGTCGTCCAACACGCCTCCAACCTATCCTTGGCCCGCCGATGCGCGCGGAGCTGACCATCGAGATCGCCCGGAGGCCCGAGGAGGTCTTCGCCTACCTCACCGACGTCTCGAATCTGCCTGCGTGGCAATCGGGCGTGAAGGCCGCCGAGCTGCGCGACGGTCGGATCGAGGAGACGCGCTCATTCCTCGGCCGCGAGCTGCACACGGCGCTCGAGATCGTCGAGCAGGAGGCGCCGCGGCTGTTCACGCTCAGGGCGCTCAACAGCCCGGTTCCGTTCACGGTCAGGCACGAGCTCGCGGCTGCGGCGGACGGCGACGGCACGCGCCTGACGGTCGTCGCCGAGGGAGAGGTGCCCGGCTTCGCGAGCGGCCTCGTCGCGCAGCGCGCCAAGCGGCAGTTCTCGAAGGATTTCGCGCGCCTCAAGCAGATCCTCGAAACCAACTAAGTAACAGACTGTTCCTTAGTTAGACGCGTCCCGTTCCGCCTCGACGGCGTCGCGCACCCAGCAGTCGGCGCGGTGGCCGTTGACGATCCCGCACGCTTCGAGTGCGGAGAAGACCGTCGTCGGACCGACGAAGCGGAAGCCCTCCACCTTGAGCCGCTTCGACAGCTCCTTGCCGTCGAGCGCGTCGCGGTACGACCACATGAGCTCGTCGAGCGGCGTCCCCGCCTCGCGCAACGCGAGGGTCGCGCGCGCGTTCGCGATCGCCGCCTCGATCTTGCCGCGGTGCCGGACGATCGCCGCGTCGCCGAGCAGCCGCTCGATGTCGCGCTCGTCAAACCGCGCCACGCGCTCCGGATCGAAGCCGGCGAATGCGGCGCGAAAGGCCTCCCGCTTCCGCAGGATCGTGATCCACGCGAGCCCCGACTGGAATCCCTCGAGGCAGAGCCGCTCGTACAGCCCGCGCTCGTCCCGCACCGGCCGGCCCCACTCCTCGTCGTGATACGCGATGTACGCCGGATCGGTCGTCCCCCAACAGCGGCGGCGGCCGTCAGGGAAGCTCGACAAGCACGACCCCGTCGACGATCTTCACGGGATAGATCTCGACCGGCTCGGTCGCCGGCAGCGAGCGCGGCGTGCCGGTCGCGAGGTCGAACGCCGAGCCGTGGCGCGGGCAGATGACGCGGCACGTCTCCTCGTCCCAATCGCCCTCGCAGAGCGGGCCGTCGTCGTGCGAGCAGCGGTCCTCGATCGCGTAGAGCGTGCCGCCGCAGTTGTAGACGCCGACCCAGAGGTTGCCCTGCCGGACGATCTTCGACGAGCCGGACGGGAAGGAGTCCGCCGCGGCGACCTCGAGGTCGCTCAAGTCAGCTCGAGCTCTTCGAAACCGGCGAGGCCTTCGGGGAGCGGTGTCCCCTTCGCCTTGTGGAGCGCGACCTTCAGCGTCGTCAGTCCGAGCATCGCGCACTTCAGGCGAACCGGAGTGAGCGGGATCCCGATCTCCTCGAGCAGCTCGTCCTTGTCCATCGTCGCGACCTCCGCCGCCTTCCGGCCCGTGGTCATCTCCATCAGCATCGACGTCGCCGCCTGCGAGATCGCGCAGCCGCGGCCCGAGAACTTCACGTCCTCGATCGTCTCGCCGTCGTCGGCGAACGCGACGTAGATCGAGACCTCGTCGCCGCAGAGCGGGTTCTGTCCGTCCGCCTCGGCGTCGGCGTCCTCGATCGTCCCGTGCCCGCGCGGGTTCTTGTAGTGGTCGAGGATGACCTCGCGATACATCTGGTCGAAGCTCATGCGAAAACCTTACGGACCGCGTAGAGCCCTTCGACGAGCTGGTCGATCTCCTCGGGAATCGTGTACAGGTAGAAGCTCGCGCGGTTCGTCGCCGCCACGCCGAGCTTCTGCATGAGCGGCTGGCAGCAGTGGTGGCCGGCGCGGATCGCGACTCCCGACAGGTCGAGGATCTGCGCGACGTCGTGGGGATGGATCCCGTCCATGTTGAAGGAGACGACGCCGGCGCGGCGCTCCGCCGAAGGGCCGTAGAGCGTGATCCCGGGAACGTCCGCCAGCTTGCCGAGCGCGTAGGCCGCGAGCTCGTGCTCGTGCGCCTCGATCTTCTCCAGCCCGATCGCCTCGAGGTAGTCGATCGCCGCGCCGAGACCGACCGCCTCGGCCATCGGAGACGTGCCCGCTTCAAACTTGTGCGGCAGCTCGCCCCAGCTCGTCTTGTCAAGGCGGACGGAGCTGATCATGTGGCCGCCGAGGAGGAACGGCTCCATCGACTGCAGCAGCTCGGCCCGTCCCCAGAGCACGCCGATCCCGCTCGGGCCGCACATCTTGTGGCCGGAGACGGCGAGGAAGTCGCAGTCGAGCGCCTGCACGTCGAGCTTCATGTGCGGCGCCGCCTGGGCCGCGTCGCAGACGAAGATCGCGCCCTGCTCGTGCGCCCACGCGACGAGCGGCGCGATGTCGTGGATCGTGCCGAGCGAGTTCGAGACGAGGTTCGTCGCGACGACCTTCACCGTGTGGTCGCGTGCGATCGCGTCGAGCTCGGAGAGGTCGGGATCGCCGGCCTCGTCGATCGGCAGCATCAGGAAGTCGGCGCCCTGGCGCTTCGCGATGTACTGCCACGGCACGAAGTTCGAGTGGTGCTCGAGCTCGGTGACGACGACGGCGTCGCCGGGGCCGAGGTTGTTCAGCCCCCACGCGTACGCGACGAGGTTCAGGCCCTCGGTGGCGTTGCGAAGGAAGATCACCTCGCGCGCACTCGACGCGTTGAGGAAGGCGCGCGTCCGCTCGCGCGCGTGCTCGAGCCCCTCGGTCGCGCGCTCCGCAAGCTCGTAGACGCCGCGATGGACGTTCGCGTACGACGTCTCGTAGAAGTGATTCATCGCCTCGAGCATCTGGCGCGGCTTCTGCGAGCTCGCCGCGGAATCGAGGAAGGCGAGGGGCTTGCCGTGGAACTCCTGCTCGAAGATCGGGAAGTCGGCGCGCAGCGTGCGCGCATCGAGCTTGGCGGGTGCCTTTACGGCCACGTCTCCCATGGTAATGACGCGCCCTCACATGGACCTCTCATTGCTCTGAGGCACACTGCTGCTCGTCATGGCTGCGGATTCCCGGATTGCAAGGGCTCGCGGACGCGCACGTGCGGCGAAAGTCGTGATCGGGGCCGGAACGCTGCTTGTCTTCGGCGTCGCGTTCGTGGGCGCGAAGATCCATGCGCCCGGCCACACGAAGGGGACGGCGAAGCCGCTCGACGCTCCGAAGTCGTTCAAGCAGGCCGTCAAGCGCAGCATCGCCCAGGGAGGCCAGATCGCGCCGGCCGTCCAGCCGCCACCCGTCGCCTCTTCGACGTCATGACCGTCCATCACCTCCAGGCCATGGGCTGCGGGATCGTGCTTGCCGGGGCCGATCCCACCGCCGTCGCCGCCGTCTTCGAGGAGTGGGAGGACGCGTTCAGCCTCTTCCGCCCCGAGTCTGAGATCTCGCGCTTCAACCGCTCGCCGGCCCGCGTCCTCATCGTCTCCCCCCTCTTCGCCCGCGCGCTCGGCGTCGCGCTGGAGGTGGCGGAGGAGACGGACGGGCTCGTCGACCCGACGCTCGCCGGACGCTGGCGCGAGGTGCGGCTCATGGGTCGCGTCGTCTCGCGGCCGGCCGGACTCACGCTCGACCTCAACGGCGTCGTCAAGTCGCTCGCCGTCGACGACGCCGCGGCGTTGATCGCCGGCGAGGGCTTCGTCTCCTGCGGCGGCGACATTGCCGTGCGCGGGCCGGTGGACGTCGCGCTGCCGGGCGGCGACGCGATCCGCGTGGTCGAG
>JBOGZU010000021.1:0-31463 GCA_050697455.1 Gaiellaceae bacterium
GTGGTAGCGCCGGCTTCACCGGTGCGGTCACCGGCGCGACGGGCCTCTACTCGGGCAACGTGACCGTGGGCTCGATCAACGGTGGGAGCGCCGGCTTCACCGGTGCTGTGACCGGGGCGACCGGACTGTTCTCCGGGACAGTGACGGCCGGTTCGATTGACACCACGAACTTCAACGCCACCAACGCGAGCTTCTCGGGCAACGTGACCGTCGGTTCGATCAACGGTGGGAGCGCCGGGTTCACCGGTGCTGTGACCGGTGCGACCGGCCTGTTCTCGGGCAACGTCACTGCTGGCTCGTTCAGCACGGCGGGCGGGGTCAGCGCCGCGACCGGCAACTTCTCCGGCAACGTCACCGTGGGCTCGATCAACGGTGGTAGCGCCGGGTTCACGGGTGCTGTGACGGGTGATTCGTTCAGCGGCAACACCGGCAACTTCTCCGGCAACGTGACGGTCGGTTCGATCAACGGTGGCAGCGCCGGGTTCACGGGTGCTGTGACGGGTGATTCGTTCAGCGGCAACACCGGCAACTTCACCGGCAACGTCACGGTCGGTTCGATCAACGGTGGTAGCGCCGGCTTCACCGGTGCGGTCACCGGCGCGACGGGCCTCTACTCGGGCAACGTGACCGTGGGCTCGATCAACGGTGGGAGCGCCGGCTTCACCGGTGCTGTGACCGGTGCAACAGGCATCTACTCCGGGAACGTCACGGTCGGATCGATCAACGGCGGCAGCGCCGGCTTCACGGGCGCTGTGACCGGAGCTAGCGGCCTCTTCTCCGGCGGTGTCACGGCCGGCTCGCTGGATGCCGGCTCGGGCGCGGTCACCGGCGGGACGGCGAACTTCACGAACAACGTGACCGTCGGCTCCATCGGCGGCGGCAGCGCCGGCTTCACCGGTGCGGTGACCGGAGCTAGCGGCCTCTACTCCGGCAACGTCACGGTCGGCTCGATCGCGGGTACGAGCGCCGGCTTCACCGGCGCGGTTACCGGCGCGAGTGGCCTGTTCTCCGGGAACGTGACCGTGGGCTCGATCAACGGCAGCAGCGCCGGCTTCACCGGCGCGGTGACCGGAGCCACGGGCCTCTACTCGGGCAACGTGACCGTTGGCTCGATCAACGGTGGTAGCGCCGGCTTCACGGGCGCTGTGACCGGAGCGACGGGTCTCTACTCCGGCAACGTCACGGTCGGCTCGATCGGCGGTACGAGCGCCGGCTTCACCGGTGCGCTGACCAGTAACACGGCGCAGTTCGCCAGTGACCTGACGTTCGGCGGGCACTTGGTCGGGAGCTCCACGGCGCAGAACGTCACCGTGCCGCTGGCCAGCAACGGGACCTGCACGCTCACCGCGAGCTCGAACGACACTCGCGGCACTGTCCACTGGGTCAGCCCGACGACGACTGGCGACACCTGCATCGTCACCTTCAACACCACGTACGGTGCTACCCCGCCGGTCGTCGTGATCACGGGGACGAGCTCCGCGGCCGTCGTCACGGACGAGCCGAGCGTCACCGAGAACGCGACCACGTTCACGATCACGCTGAACGGTGCAACGCCGACCAGCGGAGACTTCAACTACGTCGTGGTGGGCTAGCGGTAACGGTCTAGACCGACTGAGTTGGACTCAGGAGCGGCCCGGGAAACCGGGCCGCTCCTTCTATCCCGACCGGCCGGTGAAATCGGCTACCTTCCCCGACAACCAATGAGCAACGACTACGAAGAGACCTATTTCGACGAGCCCGCGCCGCCGCCCCGGCAGCCAGGCGGCTCCAAGCGGCCGCGCGGCAGCCGCGGGGTGAGGCTGAGCCCGGCGTGGATCGTCGCCGCGGTAGTCGTGATCGTCGCGATCGGCGTCGTCGTCTACTTCGCGGCCTTCCGTGGCTCGAGCAACAAGACGGTCACCGGCCCGACGAACAACGCGAAGACGGGCCAGTACAAGGTCGGCTATCCGAAGGACTGGACGATCGTCGATCCGAACACGGTCGCGCCGGGTGAGAACGCGTTCGCGGCCTTCCGGCAGAAGGCGCGGAAGGGCATTGTGGTGATGCGGCTCGAGCCGTCTCCCAAGACCATCAACCGCGTCTACGTCAACAAGCTGCGGTACCAGCTGGGCCATCAGAGCTCCGATTTCAGGTTCCTGAGCTCGCACCCGCTTCAGTTGCACAACGGCGAGGCTCTCGACTTCACGTACGAGCGGACGACCCTCCACCAGGTGCGGAACGTCGTCATCCTGCCGGTCGGCAGGGTCAGCATCGTGATGGCGACGATCGCCCCGATCGGCGACACGGCGACCGCCAACGAGATCAGCGGCATCGTCAACTCGTTCCAGCTCACGTCCTAGTCCAATGAGTGGCCGGCTGGCCGCGCTGCGGGGCTCTGATCCGCAGTCGCTCGCGCTGGGGGCTGTCGCAGCGGTCAGCGTGCTCGCGCTCCTGGCGGCGCTCTCCTCGCTCGTCCCGGAGCTCTATCTGAACCCGGACATCGCGTCCGCGCCGGTGATCGGCTCGCTCATGGCTCACGCCCCGGCCGGCAGCGTGGTCACGCTCGGGAACTACCCCTGGTACGAACCACTCTGGCTGATGGAGGCCACCCGCAGCCTGCCGGCGCACCGGCAGATCTGGGAGGCGATCCCTATCGTCGGCTCCCTGCTCGCGATAGCGCTGGTCGTGTGGGCGGCGCGGCGCGCGCTAGGTGGCTGGGCGGCTCTCGTCACCGCCGCGATCCTTCTCTCGACGACGGGCGCGACCCGGTTCGTGTTGCTCACTCCGAGCGCGCACTGGCCGAACGTCCTGCATGTGGCGGTCCTCGCTGCCGTGCTCGTCTACCTCAACGGCCGCCGCGCGCGTCTGCCGACCGGGACGCTCGTCGCCGGCGGCGTTGCGCTCACGATCTTCACCGCAGCGGGGGCCACGGACACGCTGTTCCTCGTCGACGGGCTCCTGCCGTTCGTCGTCACGGCTCTCGTCGGCTGGTGGCGGACGAGGCATCCCGTACAGCGGCGAATCGCCGTCTTCAGCCTGGCGGTTGGGCTGGGCGGGCTGATCGGTGGCTTGCTGCTGCGCGCCCTGATGCGGCACGACCATGTGATTCCGACGCCCTTCTTCCATCCTGCGTTCATCGCGTCAGGAAGCGTCGGGCGCAACATCGAGACCCTGCTCGAGTCCTTTGTCGCTGCGGGAGGGGGGAACTTCTTCGGCTCGGCCTTCCACATGCTGTCGGTGCTCGCCTTCGTCGCCGCGGTGCTGACGTTCGTGGCAGGTGTGAAGGTCGTGCTCGGCTGTTGGAGGGCCGCGCCGTCGCTTGGCAGGCACGTGGCGCGCGTCACGCCTCGCAGCGCAGCGAGGGAGGCGTGGCTCGTCTTCTGGGGAACGACGATCCTCGTCACGTGCGTCGCGTTCGTGGTCACGAACCTTCCCGATGGCGTGCCCAGCTCCCGCTACCTGATGACGGTGTACTTCGGGGTCGCCTCGCTTCTCCCGTGGCTGGTGGGCCGCGCTGCGCGGGCGAGGACGGCCGTGACTGCCGCGGTCGCCGCGTTCGCAGTCATCGCGGTCATCACGCTCGCCTCGGAGGGCCGGGACGCCTACGGGACACCGCTGTCGAGTAGCGACATTGCGGCGTTCACGAGCTACGCCGAGCGCTCGGGCTTGACGGTCGGCTACGCCGACTACGCCACGGCGCCCGCGTTGACATATGCGACGGGCATGAAAGTGGACGCGTTCCCGGTCGCCCCGTGCGGATCGACGCTGTGCCCCTTCTACCTCAACACGATCTCCTCTTGGTATGCGCCGCGCCCGGATACGAGCAGCTTCCTGATTGTGGACGCGGCGACTCAGAACTCGTATCTCCCGGTCACGAAGCCGCCGGCGGCCTTCGGCAGTCCCGCCGCCACCGAGCAGTTCGGCGACCTGACGGTCTATGTCTACCGCCGCGACATCGCGAGCGATTTCGGAGCCTAGGACGTCCACGCCGCAGCAGGAGGTCGTGCGCTCCGTCCTGCACGTCCTGCCGCACCCCGGCGGGGGCGGTGAGACGTACGTCGACCTGCTCGAGCGGATGGACGGGTACCGGTTCGAGCGGCGTTACATTGCCGGCAGTCCGCTCGAGCGGCGACCCGACCGGCTCCTCGGTGGCGCAACGAGAGCGCTCGCGGCGGCCCGGAGCCACGACGTCGTGCACGTGCACGGCGAGATCGCGGCGTTTCTCTCACTGCCCGCTCTCGCCGCGAAGCCGTCGCTCGTCACGCTGCACGGAATCAACGTCCTACGGCGCTCGTCTGGGCCGAAGGCGATGGTCGCGAAGGCGAACCTGCGCGCAATCGTGCGCGCGGCAACCCGCACCATCTGCGTCTCGGAGACCGAGCGGGACGAGGTCGAGCGCGTGCTCGGCGCGCGGGCGGCGGAGAAGGTGGCCCTCGTTCCCAACGGCGTTCGTCTCCCTGCGCCGCCCGGCGCGCGCGAAGCGGCCCGCCGTGAGCTGCGCGTGCCGGAGTCCGCGGTCGTTGCGCTCGCCGTCGGCGGGCTGGAGCCGGTCAAGGACCCGCTAACAGCTGCACGCGCAGCCATGACCGCGGCACGAGATTCGGAGCTCGTCCTCCTATTCGCGGGAGATGGGCCGCTGCGCCCCGAGCTCGAGCGACTCGCGACCGGGGAGGGCGGGCAGGCGCTGCGTGTGCTCGGGCGGCTTGCCGACGTCGACCGGATCTATGCGGCGTCCGACATCCTGGTCGTCGCCTCACAGCGTGAGGGAACGTCCTTTGCCAGCCTCGAAGCGATGGCGCACGGGCTGCCGCTGATCGTGGCGGACGGTCCCGGCTGCGCGGAGGCCGCCGGCGACGCGGCCGTCATTGCGCGGCATGGCGATCCCGACTCGTTCGCGGCTGCGCTCCGCCGCCTGGCCGCCGATCCTGCCGATCGCGCGTCACGCGGAGAACGGGGGAGAGAGCGCGCCGCGGAGCTCTTCTCCGCCGACGAGATGATCGCGCAGACGCGCGCGCTGTACGAAGAGGTCGCGGCGAGCTAACTCGGCTTTGCCGGCGAACGAAGCGCGTAATAGGCGCGCCGGAGCACACCGAACAGCCACTCCTGCCGCATCAGCCAGCGACCCGGTGGCGTCCCGAGCACCCGATCGACGGGCCGGACCCGTGCGAACTCGCGCGTCATCGACTGCTCCTCTTCGGTCGTAGGTGCCGGCGTGGCGAGGCGAGCGCCGTAGTGCGCAACGCTGTCCTCGTGGACGTAAACGCGGATGTTGCGCCGGTACCACATTGGGATCCGCCGATCCCGCCAGACTCGAGGCCGGATCGGGTCGAAACACACGTAACCGCGGTCCTCGAAGAGAGCCTGCCAGAGCTCCAGTGGCTGCTCGTTGATGTGGTCGAGACCGCCCTGACCGGTCAGCGCAGCCGAGAACATCACCACGGGCGCCAGCGCGGCGAGGTACTCGACCAGGGATCCCGAGCTCTCGCGGGGCAGGTGCTCCCCGACCTCGATGCTCAGGGCGAGATCGAACTCGTGCTTACGCGGCGACGGGAGAGCAGCCGTCAGGTCGAGCACCGAGAAGCGCTCGGCCGGAATGAGCAGGGACTGCTCTTCGACCCAGGCCCCGTCAAAGCCCTGCACCTCGCAGCCTGCCTCGAGGAACGGCACGAGCCATGCGCCGGTCCCGCAGCCGACGTCCACGACGCGGCGTATTCCAGGTACCAAGTCGAGGATGAGCGGCACGATCAGTCGAGCAGCCAGCAACGAGGGACTGGCGATTGCGTCGTAGTACTTCGTGGTGTATGTCGTGTCTGCGATGACTCGTCGGGTGCTAGCTTCGCCGGATTGTCCGAGCGTAGCGTGGTCGAGTCCGTCGCCGTGATCGTGCCCTGCTTCAACGCGGGTGAGACGCTTGCCGAGACAGTCGCCTCGGCGCGTGATGAGGCCGGCGAGCTCGTCATCGTCGACGACGGCTCCGACGATCCGGCCACGCTCGGTCTGCTCGCCGAGTTCGAGGCCGACGGGCTGCGGGTCGTACGCAGGCGGAATGGCGGGCTTGGTCCGGCTCGCATGACTGGCGTCGAATCGACCTCGGCGCCCTATGTCTTCCCCCTCGATGCCGACGACCTGCTCGTTCCCGGAGCGCTCTACGGTCTCGCCACGGCACTCGATCGCGATCCTGATGCGGCTGTCGCCTGGGGGGATCTCGAGACGTTCGGCCTGACGAGCTTCAGGATGCCATCAGCGCCGGTGCTCGATCCCTGGTTCGTCACCTACGCGAACCTCATCCCCGTGGGCTCGCTCTACCGGCGCGAGCCCCTCCTCGCGGCAGGCGGCTGGCCGGGCGGGCTGGCCGCCCTTGAGGATTGGATGCTCTGGCTGGCGCTCGCCGAGCACGGCCGAGGAGGGGTCTACGTGCCCGGGGTCGTGCTGCGGTATCGGCGCCGGCCCGGGAGCATGCTCATGGCGTCCCTCTCCCGCTTCGACGAGATCCACGCTCGATTGCGCGAGGAGCATCCACGCCTGTTCGGGGAGCGTCCGCGCAACCGGGCGCAGGCGGCGCCGCCGCGGCTCGTCAAGACGCTGGTCCCGGTCGTCGACCGGCTTCCGTTCGTACCGCGCCTCTGGAAGCTCTGGGCATTCCAGGTACTCTCGCTCGCCTTCTGGAACGGCGGGCCCTGGCTTGCGGCGCGGCTGGTCGTGCGCACGCTCAGCGGGCGGCTACGCCGACACGCCGCCGGCGACGAGATGCGCTCGGCCTAGACTCGCCGGTCGAGCGCGATGACCGAGAGCAGGAACGAGACGAAGAAGATCTGGATCCCTACGATGACGAGCGTCACGGCGAGAATCGCCAGCCGGGCCTCGCCGAGCGACCCGAAGCTGTGCCCTATCCACCGGGCGACGATCGCCGCTCCGACCGCGAGGCCCGCGAGGGTCACGACCATCCCGGAAAGCAATCCGTGCTCTAGGCTGAACCGCCGGCTCAGCCGCTCGAACCTCGCGTCCCGCTCTCCCATGTGGAAGTAGCCGTACGCGCGGCCGCAGAGTCCGAGCGCGACGACCTGGCTGCCGACGATGAGCAGTAGTGAGCCGCCGATCAACGAGTGGACGTAGAGCGTGCGCCCGAAGAGCGAAGTGCCTGCAAACACGAACAGAATGAGCAGCACGCCGAGGCTCGAGAGCACGGCTCCCGGCAGGATGAAGAGGAAGTTCGGGCTGTGGACGAGCATCAGGCGCAGGTGGCGCCAGCCGTCCCGGACCGGCGAGAGCTTCGAGATGCCGCTGCGCGGATGAAGCGCGATCGGCACCTGCGCGACATCGAGCCGCTCCTTCGCGGCGCGGATCACCATCTCCGAGGCGAACTCCATCCCGGTCGAGTGCAGGCGCAGGGTCGGGAGGGCGTCTCGGCGGAGCCCGCGCATCCCGCAATGCGCGTCGTCGACCGTCGTCCGGTAGATGAGGTTGAGGAAGCCGGAGAGGAGCGGGTTGCCGATGTAGCGGTTCATCCATGGCATCGCGCCGGCCTGGATGTTGTCCATGCGGTTCCCCATCACGAGCTGCGCGCCCTCGTCGAGCTTGCTCACGAAGAGCGGGATGTCGTCGAAGTCGTAGGTGAGGTCGGCGTCGATCATCACGATGTAGTCCCCCTGCGCAGCGCCGAAGCCGGCGAGATAGGCGCTGCCGTAGCCGCGCAGCGGCTGCTCGACGACGGTGGCGCCGGCGGCGCGCGCGATGTCGCCGCTGCTGTCCTCGGAGGCGTTGTCGACGACGATCACCTCGCCGGGAATGTCGTTCTCGCGCAGCACCCGGTGCGCGCGCGTCACGCACTCCTCGATGTGCTCGGCCTCGTTGAGGCAGGGGATGACCACGGAGACGCGCAGCGCGGTCGTTGCGCTGTTCCCTGAGCTGGCGTCGATGTCGCCGGGCTCTGTCACCGCAGTAGGTGAGCCTGTCTTTGCCACGATTCGCCCTTAGCGGCGCGAGCGGCCGCATTTGCAAAGCGTATCGGCATTCCCGCGGAATGCCTAGGTCGGCCGGGCGAACGCCAGCGCCAACTCGCAATGCGTGGAGCTCACCCCAGAGAAGTCGATTCGGTCCAGGTCGAGTCGCTCTCCGGCGAGAAACCGGGCGTTTAGCGCGTCGGCTGAAAGCGCGCCGTCGTGCGCGGCACGGTTGGCGAACCCGACGTTGACGAGATTAGCCGGGATCGAGACGACCGAACTCTGCGCGAATGCAAGGAGCCCTGGCGGAGCGAGGTGGCGCCGTTGGTGAAGCACGTGCTCGAGCTCGTTCGGGTTCCGGAAGCGCCGGCCGTCGAGCAGCCGACGCAGCAGCTGGACCCGGAAGATGTGCCCGTTGACCGACAGGGGGTAGGCGAAGTCGTGCTCGGCCCGCCGCCAGTCCCACCCCAGTACTCCGTCGACGATGGCGAACGACGGCAACGGCTGCGGGCGGTCGAGGGGGTAGCAGTATGTCGTGTTGCGACCGAGGCGAAGGCTGAAAGCCGCGTAGCCATCGGGAACGAACGGCGCGGCGGGCGGCCGGCGGAAGAAAAGATCGTCGTCCGTGTGGAAGACCACGCGTTCTTCTGCCGCCGCGAGTTCGTTGTGCACGTCGGCCTCGAAGTCGCTCTCGCGCACAAGGCGTATGCGTTCGGAGCGCTGGAGCTGCCGGTAGCCCTCGTCGAACACTGGCGTCGACGCTGTGTAAATCACCGTGATTGCCCCCGCGTAGGGGGCATACAGCTCGATGCTCCTCAGGCAGGCGTCGAGTTGCATCGCTCGGTCCTTTGAGAAAATGATGCAGCCAACCTCGAGCGCTTCCGCGAGGGGGGCCTCGTCGAAGGCAGGAACGGTGCGCTGACGTAGCCGGGAGGCCCGGACGCGTAGGCTTGTCCACCGCTCGAGAACGCCGCGGCCTCCTTGGCGCAAGGTGTGGCGGACGGGATGTCCGGACCGGGAACTCACCTACTGGCGTCCGATCGTAGCCCGGAACGCCGTTACCGAACCGCCGCGCCTGGAATGGAGTCTCCGGACGAGTTGAAGTGTTCGGGCACGCCGGTACGCTCGGCGCTCATGCGGATCTGCATCGTCTACGACTGCCTCTACCCGTACACGATCGGCGGCGCGGAGCGCTGGTACCGCGACCTTGCACGGGAGCTCGTAGCGCAGGGGCACCAGGTCACGTATCTGACGCGGATGCAGTGGGAGCCTGGCGCCGAGGTGCAGCCCACGGGCGTGGAGGTCGTTTCCGTGATCGGGCCCCGCGAGCTGTACGACGAATCCGGGCGGCGGCAGATCGACGAGGCGATTCTCTTCGGCCTCGGCGTCTTCCGACACCTGCTGCGGCACGGGAGGAGATACGACGTGGTCCACACCGCCTCGTTTCCATATTTCTCGCTCCTCGGCGCCGCGACACTGCGGCCGCTCGGGCGCTATCGGCTGGCCGTCGACTGGCACGAGCTCTGGTCACAGGCGTACTGGCGCGACTACGCAGGCCCGCTGAAGGGCCAGCTCGGTTGGCTTGTTCAGCGACTCTGCCTACGTCCACGCCAGGAGGCGATCTGCTTCTCGCGCCTGCATGAGCGGCGGCTGCGCGAGCAGGGCGTCAACGGCGACATCGTCCGGCTAAGCGGGCAGTACGTGGGAGGCGCACCAGAGCCGCGCCCACCGGCGGAGGAGCCCACCGTGCTCTATGCAGGCCGGCAGCTGCCGGAGAAACGGGTGCTCTCCCTCCCGCCGGCGCTCGCGCTGGCGCGCGAGCGGATTCCCGCGTTACGCGCGCAGCTCTTCGGCGACGGTCCGGATCACAGGGCTCTCGTATGTGCGATTGAGGAGCGCGGGCTCGCTGGCGCTGTAGAGGCACCGGGGTTCGTCCCGGTAGAGCAGCTCGCGAACGCACTGCCAGCGGCCCTTTGTCTCGTCCTTCCCTCCCGCCGCGAGGGCTACGGACGGATCGTGGTCGAGGCGGCCGCGGCGGGCGTACCGAGCGTCGTCGTGGACGGCGACGAGAATGCGGCCGTTGAGCTCGTGGAGGAGGGAGTGAACGGCTTCGTCGCCGCGTCGGACGATCCGGCTGAGCTCGCCCGGGCGATCGTCTCCGTCCACGAGGCGGGGACGGCGCTGCGTGAGTCGACCCTGGCCTGGTACGCCGCGAATGCCGAACGCCTCTCCCTCGAGTCGTCACTGCAGCGCGTGACCGAGCTCTACCGATGACCGAGCCGGACATCCTCGACCTGCCGGCAGCGGGTCACGTCACCATCCGCGGCGGCATTCTCCGCCTCGCGGGATACGGCGTTGGGACGCTCGTCGGCGTCGCGGTGACGATCGTCCTGCTCCGGTATCTCGGAGTCCGCGACTACGGGCGCTACGCGACTGTCACCTCGATCGCAGCCGTGGTAGCCGCGCTGGCGGACCTCGGGCTTACGATCGTCGGGCAGCGGGACTATGTGCTTGTCCGGGACGTCGCAGAGAGACGCGAGTTGCTCGCACGCATCGTCGGCATGCGCCTCGTGTTTGCGCCGCTCGCGGCCGCGATCGCGGTGGGCCTCGCCGTCGTCGCCGGATACGACCGAACGATGGTCGCGGGAGTCGCGATCGGCGGCGGCGGAGTCGTGCTCACCCTGATCTGGCAGACGGCTCTGATCCCCGCCGCGGCGAGGCTCCGGTTCGGACGGGTGACCGCCGTCGACGTTACGAGAGACCTCGCCAACGCTGCAGGCCTCCTCGGGCTCGTACTGGCGGGGGCAGGGCTACTCGCCTTTCTCACCGTGCCGACCGTCGCCGCGTTGATGGCTGTGATCGTCGCCTACGCCCTCGTCAAGGATGCGTCGACGCGCCCGGTCTTCTCCTGGCGCACCTGGCGTCCGATCCTCGCCGAGGCTCTGCCGCTCGGTGTGGCCGGCGTGATCGGGATCGTGTACCTGCGGGCGCTGCTGATCATGACGTCGCTCCTCACCAGCTCGGCCGCGACAGGCCTCTTCGCGCTCTCGAACCGGATTCTGGAGGTGCTGGCCGCCGCTACCGGGGTCGCGTTCTCGGTGTCCTTCCCGATCGTCGCCCGTGCAAGCGGGGACGACGACGAGCCGCGCTTGGCATACGCGCTGCAGCAGCTCTTCGACGTGGCGGTGTTCGCGGCTGTCGCCGGCGTTCTGCTTCTCGCGATCGGCGCGCGGCCGATCGCCGTTCTCCTCGGCGGCGCCGCCTACGCCGGCGCGGCGCACGTCGTGCGGATCCAGTCCTTCGCCCTCTTCGGCACGCTCCTCGGGCTCGTCTGGCTTCCCGCGCTCGTCGCGATCCACCGGCAGCGCGCCCGCATCCTCGTCAGCCTCTGCGGTCTGGCGATGATCGGGGTCGCGGGCGGGCCGCTGATCCCACTCTTCGGAATCACAGGCACCGCGGTCGCGGCGGTGCTCGGCGAGGCGACGATCGCAGCGGCGGGACTTACGGCGCTCGTCCGCGCCCGTCCTGCCTTGCGCCCGCGGTTCGGGCGGGCGCTGGCGCTGCTCGCGATCGGATCCGTGTGCTCTGCTCCCGCCTTCGTCCCGGGCCTGCCGTCTGCGTGGGCCGCCGTGATCGCCGTGACGGTGTTCGTCACAGTCTCCTGGAGCGCAAGGGCGATGCCACGCGACGCCGTCGACGCGGTGCTCGCGCTGCGTCGCCGACGGGGCTAAATGCCGGCCCGCCGCCCCGAGGCCTGGTCCGAGGGGGACCGAAGATACGAGTGAAACGAGATGCTCTTCACACGGCGCCGAGGCCGCATTCGCCGCATCTCCGGGATGTCCGTGCGGGCTTGCACCCGATTGAACGAATAGAGCCGGGTGATCGGGCTGCGCATCTTGCTCAAGAGGAAGTTGCCGTAGAGCTCGTACTCGGAGAATCCGGAAGATTGGTGGCGATCAGTAGCGTCAACTATTGCTTCGTACCAGGGCTTGGAGTGCAGTGCTCCGATCTCGCGTTTGAGCTCGGTGAGCACACTCTTCTGCCAGAGCATGTGGTGCGCGATGAAGGAGAGAGGGGAACGAGGCGGGATCCCCAGTAGGCGTTGATAGGAAGCGACGTAGGGACGGTGGTACTCCAACGAATGGTTGACCACAGGGCCGTCGCGGTGCCAGAAGATTTGCGGCCGCGTCAGGAGCGTATCGGCGTCAAGAACGAGAAAGGACTCCTTCTCCACCAGCTCTGCCGAGGCGAGCTTCAACAGCTGTTGAAACAGCCAGCCCGAACGGTCGATTCCGTTCACCGTGTAGTTGATCCGAGCGCGCGCGATAGGGGCGATCGAATCCTCGTCGATGAAGACTGCCCCCTCCTTCTCGCATATATCGCCCGCGCCACCTCGTCCGGCGATGACGTAAAACCGCCCGAGCGGATGACGGATGCTCTCTCTGGCGGCGCGGAGCACGCGAGGCAGGATGTCCAGGTCGTTCTCGCCGGCGACGACGACCACGTCGATCTCGAGATCGCTGACTGGTGCTCGACATAGGTTCGGATCGAGCCGCAACGCGGGTTTGATCCACACGAGCCACGCTAGCCAGCACAAACGCCGCATCGCGAGGCGCGGACCAGCCGGCCCCAGGGCGGTGACGATCCTCGAGGCTGTGAGTCTGGCCGCGCGTCCGAGTCGCCGGAGTCGGGCGCCGACCCGCTCGTACGCGGGTCGTGCGACTCGCCGTGCACAGAGCGTTGCTGCGCACAACAGGGCCCTGCCACGGGCACGGGCGCGCATCCGCCGCGACAACCAGTCCCGATTCACGAAGACCGCATCGGCCGAGTACGTGCCTAGATGCGTGAACCCGACGAGTACGAAGCCTGCGCGGTGGAGCAGCTTCTTCAGCTCCGGGAACAGCACCTGCCCGCTGTAGATCTCGATGAACTCGACCTCGGTATGGATGAGGCCTACGTCCGAGAGGCGCTCGCCCAGGCCTTTGCACACCATCTCTTCGGCTCCCTGGACATCCATCCAGAGCAGATCGATCCGAGGAAGGTTGGTGTCACGGAGGAACGTGTCCAACCGAATGCTTTCCACTTCTATCTGCGTCTGGACGTATCGCTCAACCGGATACTTGCCGCTTGCCTGAAAGAGCGACGACGCCCCCGGATTCCCGTCCTCCCAAGTGGTCTCGGTCAGCGCCGGGTCTATCGGGTAGAACTGCACAAGGCCGTCCCTGTCAGAGACGGCTTTTTCGACGAGTTGCAGGTTCTCTCTGAGACCTTCGACCTTGCGGCAGAGCGGAAGGGTTGCGGGATTGCACTCAAAGAAGTACACGCGCGCCTTTGGGTGAGCGGTGGCGAATGCAAGTGCTTCCTGGCCATCCCGGGAACCAACGTCCAGGATGACCTCGGGATCAGAGAAGCCAAAAACTGCGCTCAGCCGGAGAAACTCGTCAAGACTGCTCATCCGGCCGATGGATGCAGCGAGTTTCCGTCGCCGCTGCGCGGTGTGTCGCCGCCCAGGATGCGCTGCGCGTGGACCCAGTCGAAAATGCTCGACACTGCCCCGGAATCTTACGTGGGGGTCGCGTCCCCGAACGGCTTCGATCCTCTCGCGCCGCTAGCGCGCGACGACCTCGAGCCAGTCCAGCGACTTGCCGCAGAGCGAGCGCGCGCGGCTCGGCGGGACGCGTTCCACGGGGAGGTCCTCGGTGTCCTTCGAGACGATCACCGGGCCTATGGGGAGGAGCGCGACTCCGGACGTACTGCCCGGCTGCAGGAGCGGCCGCGTGTAATGGAGCACCACGGCGTGCTGGCCCGCGGTGAGCTGAACCGTGTCGAGCGGGAAGAACTGGCCGGGCAGCTCGATACGGTGGTCGAGGCTGCCGACCGCGTGGCCGTCGATCGTGATCGTGAGGCTGCCGGGCGTGTAGCCGCCCATCCAGACGCGATAGGTGCCCGAGGTCGCGACGTTCAGCACGGCCTCGACATCGCCCGCGCTCGTGGGATAGAGGCCGCCGGTCGGGTCGGGCAGCCAGTTCTCCGGGTGGCGGACGGCGCCGAGCTCGAAGCCGAGCGGCGGCTCGCGCAGGACGGCGGCGAGCTGAGCTCCCTTCTGCCTGGCAACCGTCGCGAGTCTCGTGACCTCGGAGCAGGAGGGTGTGGCCGTGGGCTGGATGCCGCTGCCGAGCCCGACGTGCGCGAGCACCTTCGGCGCACTCGCGTCGCGCTGCCAGACGTCGTAGAAGCGGCCGCTCCAGGCGAGGCGGTAGTTCGACGGCGGCCGGCTCTCGCTGGGGGAATGGTTGAGCACGAGCGTTCGGAAGCGCTCGACCTCGCGGAGGGGGAACGCGTCGAGGTTGCGCTGGGGTAGCTGCTCGACCGCGAGCCCTCGCAGGAAGTGCCGGACGCCGTAGGGCTGGAACTCCGTCATCATCGACGGGCCCTGGCCGGAGAACTGCGCGCCGATCTGCTGCAAATCGGCGAGCTGATCCTGCGGCGCCAGGCGCGCGCCGCCGTAGGCGAGCGCGTTCGACCAGAGAACGCCGCCGCAGACCGCGACAGCTCCGGCAACAGCCGCGGCGAGGAGCCAACCCGACCGGCGGCGCAGAAGCCCTAGTCCCGAACACGCCGCAGCGAGCGCCGCAGGAGAGCCTTCCGCGAGAGCTTTGCCGACAGTCCACGGCGAGCCTTCGACTTGCACGACCAGCCAGCCAACGACGGCGATTGCGACGTAGAGCGGGACCGTCCATGCCCGCCGTCGGATCGCGCCCCATAGCCCACCAAGGGCAGCCACGAGGACGACCGCGACGAGGAGGTAGGCCGGCCAGATCGGGCTTGGCCGGTCGCGGAAATCTCCGACCGGCCAGATCCCGAGCAGCTGCAGGCCGCTCAGCGGGTGCGCCAGCTCGCCGAGCGCGTTCTGCCCGGTCGCGCTCGAGGTGATGTTGCCGCTTGCGCCCGCCGCGAACGCGTGGGCGGTGACGACGGTCGGAAGCGCCATTACCGCGATGAGGCAGCCGAGAAGGGCCGCCCGCGCCCCGAAGGCCGGCAGCGACAGCCGTCGTGCGAGGGCGAGGAGCGGCAGCAGCGCCGGCAGAAGCCACGCAATCGCGCCGACATTGAGCGTCGCGAGCATGGCGGCCATCACGAGGGCGAGAGGGATCAACGCCCGCGGCGTCGGAACAGACCGAAGCGCTCTCGCGACGAGCACAGCGAGCAGCGGGAGCAGCGCTGCCGTGACGACCTCCTTGATCGATCCCCAGAGCGCGTAGCCGTAGAGCAGGGCAGGCTGGGCGGCGATGAAGACCGCGGCCGCTCGCCAGCGCGGCGAGCGGATCGGGCCGGCGAGCAGCACCCACAGCGAGAGCGCCAGCAGCACAGCTTGGAACGCGAAGTACGGCTGGAGAACCCACGCGACGTCGCGGCCGACGAGTCGCGCGAACGCGCCGAGCGGCATCATCGACCCGACTGGATAGCCGCTGATCAGGTACTGGTTGACGACGTGTTGGTACGTCGAGGGCGGAAGCCCGGCGACGTTCCGCCCCGACGACATCACGCGGTCGATCAGGGCGAACCACTGCGCGGTGTCGTCGAGTGAGGCGTAGCCCGCGAAGGTCGCGCGGCCGAGCATGACGACGGGCGCCGCGTAGACGGCGTAGACCGCGACCGCGGCGACCGACAGCCAGCGATCCGGGCGCAGCGCGCGTAGCCGCGCGCGGCTCTCGCTGTCGTAGGCGGCGATGACATAGCCGAGGACGGCGAGCACGACGACGACGGGAACCATCGCCCGCGCCGTCGTCCCGCTCAGCGTGAGGAAGTCGGTCGCGACGATCACGCCGGCGAATCCGATCGGCAGGAGCAGTGCTCCGTGGAGGCGCGTGCCGGCCGCGCTCTCGATCAGCAGACCGAAGCCGAGCGACGCCAGCGCGGCGACGATCGGGAAGGCGATCCACGGGACGAGCAGCGTCATCGAGGCAGCGTACGGGCAGGGAGCAGTAGGTTCGCGGTCGGCGACATTCTCCGTTACCTTGCTGCAAACCACTGTGGAGGATCAACCCATGCAGGAGCGGCACCCGGCCCGCGCGCCCAAGCAGCGCGGTTTGGTCATTTCCTACCCCGCTCTCGCGGGTGTGGCCGGCGCGGTCGGCGCGCTCGTTGTGGCCGGGATCGTCATCTTGATCCTCTGGCAGACGAACGTCATCTTCTCGGGCTCGAAGCAGGCACCGGCCACGAGCAGGGGCGTGCCGTCGATCCACTTCCGCTATCCGAAGTCGTGGACGCAGCTCCCGAAGGCGAAGTGGGCTGCGATCGGCGCGCCCAAGAACGCCGCCGCTGTCATCCAGCGCCATGGCAACTCCGCGAACCTCGTCGTCCTCCGCGCCGGCAAGGCGGTCGTCAACAGCCACACCGCGCAGAAGATCAACAGTCAGCTGAAGGCGAAGTACAGCGACTACAGGTTCTTCAGCGCGAACGTGATCTTGCTACCGAACGGCGCCGCACCGTCGATCAGAGCGATGTTCTTCACCTACGGGCGTACGAAGCAGGGTGTTCTCCACACGATCGCGATCATCCCGGCGAAGCCGATCAGCTTCGTCGTGGAGACGGCCTCGCCGCCCAAGAGCAAGACGATCGCGCGTGAGATCGGCCGCATCCTCAAGTCGACGACGCTCTCCTACCCGAAAAAGTGAGGCTCCCGGTGTTGCGTGTCGCGGCGATCGCTGCGATCGCGCTCGTGGTGGCCGGCTGCGGCGGCGGCAAGTCGGGGCCGGGGTACAACTTCACGCTGCCGGCGGACTGGCACCAGCTCTCGTCGGTCCCCGCCGGCGTCGACGCCGCCTACGAGCGCAACGACACCAAGGTCGTCATGACGATCCGCAAGAACCCGCGGGTGCCGGTCATCTCACACCGCTTCATCCACAGCCTCGACGTGGAGTTCGGGAAGCGGCTGAAGGGCTACGTCCCGCTCGCCGACCGGATCGTCGTCACCAAGGCCGGCCCCGTCTTCTTCTTCGCGTACACGCAGAAGAACGTCGGCCGGCTGACGAGCATCGTGCTCGTGCCCGCGCACGGCTTCAGCTATGTCCTCTACTTCGTCAGCGACCCCCGGTCGAAGGCGGCGCGGCAGGACATGGCGGAGGTCATCCACTCCTTCGCTCCCACGAGCTAACGCTTGAAAGCGGTCGTCCAGCGGGTAGCGCGGGCGCGCGTCACTGCTGTTCGGCAAACGGGCGGCGGCGAGATCGGGCCCGGGCTGTGTGTGCTGCTCGGGGTCGCGCGCGCCGATGGGGAGGAGGCGGCGGCGCGGCTCGCAGGCAAGGTCGCGCGGCTGAGGATCTTCGCGGACGGCGAGGGCCGCTTCGACGGGTCGCTGCTCGACACGGGCGGAGCCGCGCTGGTCGTCTCCCAGTTCACGCTGATCGCCGACACGGCGACGGGGAACCGCCCGAGCTTCGGCAACGCCGCGAGGCCCGAGGAGGCGGAGCCGCTCTACGAACGTTTCTGTGAGGAGCTGCGCGCGCTCGGCGTCCCGGTCGAGACGGGAGTCTTCGGCGCGAAGATGGAGCTCGAGCTCGTCAACGACGGCCCGGTCACCATCGTCCTCGAAATGTGACGGCCGCGACGGCCCGTTGCTACCCCGTTGCTACACTGGGGTCACCATTTTCGGCGTTACTGAAATGGGCCTGCGGGCCCATTTTTTGTGACGGAAAGGGATCCGGACAGCAGATGCCGTCGACATTCGAGAAGGAACGCCAGCTCCAGGACGAGATCGTCCCGCGCGTCACGCACGACGTGCCGGGCGTCGACGTGCTGGCCGTCGAGCTGCTGTCGCCGTCCCGCTTCTGCGTCTACGTCGACCACCCCGCCGGCGTCGACCACGCGCTCTGCCAGCGCGTCACCGACGTTCTCCGCGGCTACCTGCGCGAGTACTCGGTCGAGGTCTCCTCGCCCGGGACCGACCGGCCGCTGCGCACGCACGAGCACTTCGCGGGGGCCGTCGGCCACCGCGTGCGCGTCCGGACGTCCGGCAAGAAGCTCAAGGGCGAGGTCGTCTCCGCCGGAGCCAACAGCGTGACCGTCGCCGCTTCGAACGGCGCCGAGACCGAGATCCCGTACACCGAGATCGTGCGGGCCAACCTGATCGACCCAGACAATCATGGGCAGAGGAGCGTGTCATGAGCGAGGAAATAATCGAGGCCGTTCGCGAGATCGAGCGCGACAAGGGGATCGAGGAGGGCGCATTGGTCGCCGCGCTCGAGGACGCGCTGCTCGCCGCCTACAAGAAGACGCCGGGCGCCGCCCGCCACGCCACCGTCGAGATGCATGACGACGGCGAGTTCCGCGTCTTCTCCGTCGAGCTGCCGGCCGACGTCGAGGAGCGACTCCTCGACGACGCGCGCGAGCGGAAGCTCGAGGAGCTCGAGCGGCTCGAGGAGGAGACGGGCGAGCGCCAGCACACGCTCATCTCCGACGACGACCTCGACATCGACTGGTCCGAGGTGCCCGAGAACGACGTCAAGCGCGAGGACGTCACTCCCGAAGGCTTCGGCCGCATCGCCGCGCAGACTGCGAAGCAGGTCATCCTGCAGCGGATCCGCGAGGAGGAGCGCCGGATGATGTACGACGAGTACATCGACCGCGTCAGCGAGGTCGTGACGGGAATCGTCCAGCAGGCCGGCGACCGCAACAACGTCCTCGTCGATCTCGGCAAGGTCGAGGCGCTGCTGCCGCGCTCGGAGCAGGTCGACGGCGAGCGCTACGAGCAGGGCTCGCGGATCAAGGCCGTCATCACCGAGGTGCGCTCGGGCACCAAGGGGCCGCAGGTGATCCTCTCCCGCCGCGATCCGGAGCTGATCAAGACGCTGTTCGAGCTCGAGGTGCCGGAGATCGCGGACGGTCTCGTCGAGATCCGCGGCGTCGCCCGCGAGCCCGGCTACCGCTCGAAGATCGCGGTCGAGTCGCACGCCCAGGGCGTCGACCCGGTCGGCGCCTGCGTCGGCCCCCGCGGCTCTCGCGTCCGCATGGTCGTCTCCGAGCTGCGCGGCGAGAAGATCGACATCATCCCGTGGAACCCGGAGCCAGCGCGCTTCGTCGCCAAGGCGCTGTCGCCCGCACGGGTGCGCGAGGTCTATCTCGACGACGAGGGGCGCGAGGCGACCGTCGTCGTCCCCGACGACCAGCTCGCGCTCGCGATCGGCAAGGAGGGCATGAACGCCCGCCTCGCCGCGCGCCTGACGGGCTGGAAGGTCGACATCCAGAGCGACACCGAGTTCGCGCAGGCGGAGGCCGAGGCGGCCTTCGGCGGCGGCGACGGTGAGGGCGGCGAGGACTACTCCGGCCGCTGCGCCGCGATCCTCGCCAACGGCAAGCGCTGCCCGAACGCCGCGCTGCCCAGCTCGCGCTTCTGCGGCGTCCAGGCACACCAGGAGCTCGAGGGCAGCGGCAGCGACTACGTCGGCGGCCCGCCGCCCGAAGAGCCCGAGCTCGAGGAGGAAGCTGTCGCCGAGGAGGCTGCCGCGGAGGCGGCCGCCGAGCCCGAGGCGGAGGTTCCGGCGGAAGCGCCGGAGGCTGAGGCGGTCACGGAGGACGAGTCCTAGGGGCGAGCCGTTCCGGCTTCGCCCTGGCCGTACACTGCACATCCACATGGCTAACGGAGGCAACAGACCGAATCGCCCGCTCCGCCCGCGCGGTGGCGGCGGCCCGCCCGGCAGGCGGCGCCGCGTCGTCATCGACCAGGGCGGCCAGCGTCCCTCCCGCGAGCAGCGGCAGGCGCGCGAGGCCGCAGCGGCGCGCCGCGAGCCTCGTGCACCGGCGGCGCCGCCGACCGGGCCCGTCTCCGTCGAGTCGGGCGTCAGCGTCCGCGACTTCTCCCAGGCGCTCGGCGTCTCGATGCCCGAGCTGATCAAGATCCTCATGGGCCTCGGCCAGATGCGCACGGCGACGCAGTCTTTGAGTGACGAGGAGGTCGAGCTGATCGCGACCGAGCTGAAACGCGAGGTCACGATCAAGCACGCCGCCGACGAAGAGGAGGAGCCGGAGACGTTCGACGATCCGGAGGAGTCGCTCGCCGCGCGGCCGCCGGTCGTGACGATCATGGGCCACGTCGACCACGGCAAGACGACTCTCCTCGACGCGATCCGCGACGCGCGCGTCGTCGCCACCGAGGCCGGCGGCATCACGCAGCACATCGGCGCGTACCAGGTCGACGTCGACGGCCGCAAGATCACGTTCCTCGACACGCCGGGCCATGAGGCGTTCACGGCAATGCGCGCCCGCGGCGCGAAGGTCACGGACATCGCCGTCCTCGTCGTCGCAGCCGACGATGGCGTCATGCCGCAGACGAAGGAGTCGATCGCCCATGCGCGCGCCGCCGAGGTGCCGATCGTCGTCGCGGTCAACAAGATCGACCTCGCCGACGCGAACATCGACCGCGTCAAGGGCGAGCTGGCCCAGGAAGGTCTCAACCCGGAGGACTGGGGCGGCGACACGCAGTTCGCCGAGGTCTCCGCCAAGACGCAGGAGAATCTCGACGAGCTGCTCGAGAAGGTGCTGCTCGTCGCGGATCTCGAGCTCGAAGGCTTGAAGGCGAATCCGAACACGGAGGCCTCCGGTCCGATCATCGAGTCGCGCCTCGACGTCGGCCGCGGCCCGGTCGCGACGCTGCTCGTGCAGCGCGGCACGCTCAAGGTCGGCGACGCGATCGTCGCGGGAGATGCGTACGGCCGCGTCAAGGCTCTGTTCGACTACAAGGGCGAGCGCAGAGAGAGCGCGGCGCCGGGCGAGCCGGTCGAGATCCTCGGTTTCGACAAGCCTCCGGCTGCGGGCGAGCTCGCGCGCGTCGTCGAGAACGACCGCGAGGCCCGTGAGCTCGCGAACCGGCGTGGCGAGCGTTTGCGCCGCGAACAGCTCGCTGCCGTGCGGCCGGCGACCGGAGTCTCGCTCGAGCGGCTCTACGAGCAGCTCCAGGCGGGAGAGGTCTCCGATCTCAACCTCGTCGTGCGCGGCGACGTCGTCGGCTCCGTCGAGGCCGTCGTCTCCGAGCTCTCGAAGTTCGAGCATCCCGAGGTGCGTCTCAACGTCATCCAGCAGGGTGTCGGCGCGATCACCCAGAACGACATCATGCTCGCCTCCGCGAGCGACGCTCTCATCGTCGGCTTCAACGTCCGGCCAAACGCCGAGGCCCGCGCGCTCGCGGCGCGCGAAGGCGTCGAGATCCGCACCTACGACGTCATCTACAAGCTGACCGAGGAGATCGAGCAGGCCCTCGTCGGGAAGCTCTCCGCCATCTCGACGGAGGAGACGATCGGCGAGGCCGAGGTGCGCGCGCTCTTCCGCGTCTCGCGGCTCGGCACGATCGCCGGCTGCATGGTCACGGACGGAGTCATCCGCCGCAACGCGAGCGTCCGCGTCATCCGTGACGGCGCGGTGATCTACACGACGACGATCGACCAGCTGAAGCGGTTCAAGGACGACGCCCGCGAGGTCGCCGAAGGCTTCGAGTGCGGCATTCTCCTCGAGGGCTTCAACGACGTGAAGGAAGGCGACGTCCTCGAGGTCTTCGAGACGCGCGAAGTCGAGCGGACGTCGCTCGACGAGCCCGCGCCCGCCGCGTCCTAGCTCGCCCCGCGCAGTATCTCGGCCACCTCGGTGTAGCCGTTCGCCTCAGCGACGGCGAGCGGAGTGCCGCCTTCCCGCTCGGCGATACTCGGGTCGGCGCCATGTTCGAGGAGGACGCGCGCGACCTCGGGCTCGTTGGCGAATGCGCAGGTGCCGAGCGGCGTGACGCGCGCAAAGGTCGCCGTCGCCAGCGTGTCGGGGTCGGCGCCGGCCTCGAGCAGAAGGCGCGCGGCGGCGGGGTTGTGCGCGAACGCGGCGAGGTGGAGCGCCGTGAAGCCGTCGGAGCTCCAGGCGTCGGGCGCGGGCAGGCCGGTCGACTCGCCGGCCAGGAGCCTGTCCCACGGGTCGGTCAGCTCTCCGGTGTCGCGAATGGCCTCGAACGCGGCTTGCCTGCCGCCATAGAGGGCGTGGGTGAGAGGCGAGACGCCGACCTCGTCGCGGGCGTCCACAGCCTTGGGATCGCCGGCGAGCAGCTCGCGAATCGCGTTGCCGTCGTCCCGGGCGATCAGCTCGAAGATCGTCTCCACTTCAGCCTCCTCTCGACAGAATGGTCGATGATTAGTTAGCCTAAGCAACGATGTCAAGTGCAAAACGCGAGGCGGCGGATCGAATCCATTCGGCCTCGATCCATCTGCTCCGCCGTGTGCGGGAGGTGGACGCCGTGGCGATGGGGATCTCGCCTGCTCGCGCCGCGGCGTTGTCGGTGCTCGTCTTCGGCGGAGCGCGCTCGCTCGGTGAGCTTGCGTCGGAGGAGAGGGTGACTGCAGCGACGATGAGCCGCCTCGTCACGGCGATGGAGGCCGAGGGGCTCCTCCGCCGCTATCCCGACGTGAACGACGCGCGCGCAATCCGGATCGAGGCGACCGCGAAGGCGCGGAGGCTTCTCGAGCGCGGTCGCGCCAGGAGGCTCGACCTGTTGGAACGGCTGCTCGCGGACGCGAGCCAGGCCGAGGTCGCTGCGGTGCGCACGGCCGCGGAGGTTGTGGAGCGCTCGCTCGAATCGGTTTGAATGCGGCCGTGCCGAGTGGCTGGGTCGGGATCCTGACGTGCGAGCTCCATTTCCCGGAGGCGCACTCGCTGAAGGAGAAGCGGATGTTCCTGCGCGGCGCGAAAGCGCAGCTGGAGCGGCGGGTCGGCGCGTCGGTGGCGGAGGTCGACCATCACGACGTCTGGCAGCGGGCGCGGCTCACGGCAGCGTGCGTCGCGCGCGAGCATCGCGAGGTGGAGCGGCTGCTCGACGAGGCGGAGCGGTGGTTGCGCGGGCAGGAGTGGGAGGTCGCGCTCGTGGAGCGGCTCCTCGTGGATCCCGACGATTAGGCTCGCCTCCGTGAACGCGGTCGAGCTGATCGAGCGGAAGAAGCGGGGCGAGGAGCTCTCGGCCGACGAGCTGGGCGAGTTCGTCTCCGGCTATGTGCGCGGGGATATCCCGGACTACCAGGCGGCCGCGTTTCTCATGGCCGTGTGCTTCCGCGGGCTCTCGGCGGGGGAGACGTTCGCACTGACCGAGGCGATGGTGGCGAGCGGCGAGACCGTCGACCTGGCGGCGCGGCTCGGCCGGCGCGTCGTCGACAAGCACTCGACGGGCGGGGTTGGGGACAAGGTCACGATCGCGGTCGGGCCTGTCGTAGCGGCGTGTGGCGTGCCCTTCGGGAAGATGAGCGGACGCGGGCTGGGGCACACGGGCGGGACGCTCGACAAGCTCGAGTCGATCCCCGGGTTCCGCGTCGAACTGTCGACCGACGAGCTCGTCGAGCAGACGCGCGAGATCGGGATCGCGGTGGCGGGGCAGAGCGCGGATCTCGTTCCGGCCGACAAGAAGCTCTACGGGCTGCGTGACATGACGGCGACGGTGGACGAGATCTCGCTGATCGCGGCGAGCATCATGTCGAAGAAGATCGCCGGCGGAGCGAGCGCGCTCGTCCTCGACGTCAAGGTTGGCGAGGGCGCGTTCATGCGAACCGTCGAGGACGCGCGGCGACTGGCGGAGGAGATGCGAGCGCTGGGCGAGCGCGCCGGGATGGACGTCGTCTGCGTGTTGACCGACATGGAGCAGCCGCTCGGGCAGGCGGTCGGCAACGCGATTGAGGTGCGCGAGGCGGTGGAGACGATCAGCGGGGGAGGGCCCCGGGATTTCCGTGAGCTCGTCGTCGACGCGGCGGCCGAGCTGCTGGCGCTCTCGGATCTCGGGATCGACGAGGCCGAAGGGCGGCGGCGGGCGGAGGCTGTTCTGGCAGACGGTTCGGCCCTGGCGAAGTACGAGCGCTGGATCCGCGCGCAAGGCGGCGACCCCGATCTTGCCGCGCTCCCCGTCGCTCCCGTGGTGCGTGCGGTGCTGTCGCCGGCAACGGGGTTCGTGGTGGAGCTGCGGGCGCGCGACGTGGCGGTCGCGGCGGTGGAGCTCGGCGCCGGGCGCCAGAAAGCGGGCGAGCCGGTCGACCACGCGGTCGGTGTCCTCTGTCTGAAGAAGCGCGGCGACGCAGTCGAGGCGGGGGAGGCGCTGGCGGAGATCCACGCCCACGACGAGGCTGCGGCCTCAGCCGCGGAAACGGCGCTGCTCGCGGCGTATGAGCTCGGCGCGGAGCAGCCGGAGCCGCGGCCGCTCGTGCTCGAAGTCATCCGCTAGGTCTAGGCCAAGCGAGACCGTGCGATTTCGGCACAAAGTTCGCGGGATATTGGTGCGGACCCGTCACGCCGACGCAACGGCTTCACGACTAGCGTCTTCGCCGAGGGCGGAGGGAACGCAGCCCCACCCTGGGCGGGGAGTGCGGGCCTGGACTCCGCCGAGACAGACGTGTCCAAACGAATCCCGCACCGACCGACGTGTGACGTAGCCGCTTCAATACGCGCCATGACCGAGCGAATGCGACGCGTGAATGAGTCCGTCCGGCAGGTGCTGGCCGAAGCCCTGCCCGAGCTCAAAGACCCGCGCATCGGGCTCGTCACGGTGACCGGCGTCGACACGACGCCCGACCTCCGCCACGCGACCGTCTTCGTGAGCGTCCTCGGCTCCGGCCGCAAACGCCGCGCGAGCCTGCTCGGACTCCAGGCCGCGCACGGCCTCCTCCAGTCCCGCCTCGCGCGCGAGCTGAGAATGAAGCGGACTCCTGAACTGATCTTCGAGTACGATCCGACGGTCGAGCGCGGCGTCCGCATGAGCAAGCTCATCGACGAGCTCGCGCCGGACCACGACCATGACACAGACGAGTGACCTGAACGCGATCGCCGACGCGCTGAGGAAGCACGATCGCTTCCTCGTCGTCACGCACGAGAATCCCGACGGGGATGCGCTGGGCTCGCTCCTCGCCGCGACGCTCGCGCTCCGCCACCTCGGCAAGGACGCCGTCATGTACCTCGCCGGCGTCACGCCGCTGCCCCAGGAATACGGCTTCATGTCACTCGAGGGCCTCGTCCGCGAGCCGCCCGCAGACAGCGGCGAGCGCGTTCTCGTCGCCGTCGACTGTGCGAAAGCGGAACGGATCGGCGACGAGGCAGCTGTCTCTCGCGCACCGGTCGTCCTCAACATCGACCACCACCACGACAACACCCGCTTCGGCGAGATCAACCTCATCGTCCCCGACGCATCGTCCACCGGCGAGATCCTGCGCGACGTGATCCGGGAGCTCGGCGTCGAGCTGACCGCCGACCTCGCCGAGCCGCTGTACATCGCGCTCGTCACGGACACCGGGCGCTTTCAGTACGCGAACACGACAGCGAAGGCACTGCGCCTCGCCGCGGAGCTCGTGGAGGCGGGCGCCGATATCCACGCCGTTTTCCAGCGCGTCTACGAGTCCGTCGAGTTCGCGAAGCTCAAGCTGCTCGCGCGGGTGCTCGGGCGCGCCGAGGTGCTCGAAGGCGGGCGCATCGTCGTCTCGCACCTCCTCCGCACCGATTTCACGGAGGTCGGCGCCTCCGAGCCGTACTCCGAGGGGCTCATCGACTACCTCCGCGCGGTCGAAGGGGCGGAACTCGCGGTGTTCGTCAGAGAGCAGCTGAGTAGCGGCGCCCCCGCCCACAAGGGTTCGCTGCGGTCGTCGATCGACGAGCTCGACGTCTCCGCGATCGCGCGCCGGTTCGGTGGCGGCGGCCATCGCCAGGCGGCGGGATTTTCGAGCGATGCATCCTTCGCGGAGATCGTCGAGAGCGTCCGTCTCGGCTTCCTCGAGCAGCGTGCCGCCTCGCGCACTTGAGCCCGCGGGCGTCGCGCTCGTCGACAAGCCGAGCGGCCCGTCGTCCTTTGCGATCGTCGCCCAGATTCGCCGGATGACCGGAGCGCGGACGGGCCACGCCGGGACGCTCGACCCGTTCGCGACCGGGCTCTTACTTCTGTTGTCCGGTAGGACAACTAAGCTCGCCCCATGGCTCGTTGGGCTGGACAAGCGCTACGTCACGGAGATCGATCTCAGCGCGCGGACCTCGACCGGAGATCCGGAAGGGGAAGTCGTCGCGCGACAGGAGCCGCCCTCGGCGGCAGATCTCGACGGGCAGCTCGCGCACCTCCGCGGGGAGGTCGACCTGCCGATCCCGGCTGCTTCGGCCGTGAAGATCGGTGGGGAGCGTGCGTACAAGCTCGCACGGCGCGGCGTCGAGGTGGAGATGCCCGTTCGCCGCTCGACCGTCCGCGCGCTCGACGTCATCAGGTATAGAGACGGACGGCTGATGCTCGACCTCGCGGTGAGCTCGGGCACCTACATCCGCTCGATCGCGGACGTCCTCGGTGGGCACTGCGTCACGCTGCGCCGGACGGAGGTGGGGCCGTTCTCGGTCGACGACGCGGTCACGCCTGAGGCGTTCACGGCGGAGCGGCTCCTCCCGGAGGCTGAGGTGCTTCGGCGGCTCGAGGCTGCGGGCGTCCGACGAGATCCGACGGAGAAGGCGTGAACGTCGCGCGCGTACCGGCAGAGTTGCCGGAGGAGCGGCGGGCGGCCGCAGTCGGAACCTTCGACGGCGTCCATCGTGGTCACCTGCGCGTGATCGAGGCGGCGCGTGCGGCGGGTCTCCGGACCGCGGTCGTGACCTTCGATCCGCATCCGCGGGCAGTCCTCGGCGGCAGTGTGGAGCTGCTCGCGACGCTCGAGCGGCGCCTGGAGTTGCTCGAGGAGGCTGGGGTGGAGGACGTCCTCGTGCTGCGCTTTGACGAGTCGCTGGCCGCTCTTCGCCCGAGTGAGTTCGCCGAGCAGATGCTGCGCGGGATCGGAGCAGAGGCGATCGCCGCCGGCGAGACTTTCCGCTTCGGCCAGGGCCGCGAGGGCGACCTCGGGCTGCTCGGCGAGCTCGGCTTCGACGTCCGGCGCGTGCCGCTGCTCGAGAATGTCTCGTCGAGCCGGATCCGCGAACTCGTCCACGCGGGCGAGACGGAACGCGCGGCGGCGCTCTTGGGCCGGCCTCCGGAGGTGGAAGGCGTCGTCGTCCACGGTGACGGCCGCGGCCGTGCGCTCGGGTTTCCGACGGCGAACCTCGACGTGCCACCGGGACTGCTCGTCCCGCCGGACGGCGTCTACGCGGGTTGGACCCGCGGGCACCGCGCAGCGGTCTCGATCGGGACGAACCCGCACTTCGACGGAGTGGAGCGGCGGGTGGAGGCGCATCTCCTCGACTTCGACGCCGACCTCTACGAGCAGCGTCTCGTGGTCGAGGTGTGGAGCCCGCTGCGCGGCCAGCAGCGCTTCGACTCGCTCGAGGAGCTCGTCGCGGCGATCGACGCCGACGTTGCGCGGACGCGCGAGTCCGCACGTCCCGTCTGAAGCTCCTCACGAGCCCAGCAGGAGCGCCGCGCCGCAATGGCGCGGATCCGCGGCGGCGCCATCTCGACCGATCAGGCTGACACCGCCGAAGTAGTGGTGCCGGCCCAGCGGAGGAGCCGTTCGCTCACGGCTCGGCCCGCGGCATGGCGACCCAGCCGACGCGCGCGATGCCCGGCCGCGGGAAGTCGATCCGGTGGCCCATGAGAAGACCGCCGGCAAAGCCGTAGACGCCGCCGCCGATGGGTTCGACCGCATACGGCCCGCGCTCGATGCGCGTGTCTGTGAGCGGATCGGTCTCCGCCTCGCCAACGCGCCAGCCGTCGCCGACCTCCTCGACGACCGCTTCTGCGCCACCCAGCCTGTAGCGACCCGGCTCGATCGGACCTGTCGAACTAAGGAACAGGCTGTCACTTGCAGGCACGAGCCCGAGCGCCTTCGCCACACGGCGGATCAGGCCGCTGCCACGCCAGCTGTTCGTCAGGACGACGAGCGCGGCACGCTCCTCCGGCACGAGCAGCAGCAGCGACTGGTAGCCGCCCACCGAGCCCTCGTGCTCGAACGCGATCCGGTCGCCCTCCAGCTCCCGCCGCCAGCAGCCGAGGCAGTACTCCGCGCCGAGCGCTTTCGCCTGCGGCTGCTGGAGGCCATGGGGATCGCCGAATTGATGCTCCGCGAAGCGCAAGAGGTCGCCGACCGTCGACCACAAGCCCCCCGACGGGCGCCGCGAGACCGGGTAGTCGACGAGACCGGCGGCGCGATGGCCGGTCTGGCCCTCTTGCACGTGACCTTCCGCAGCGTCCGCCGGCTCCTCGAACGACGTCGCGGTGAGGCCGAGCGGCTCGAGAATCCGCGCCCGCATCGCGTCGGAGAACGACGAACCGGCCGCGGTGGCGCACGCGTCTCCAGCCGCCCAGTAGCCCGCGTTCGAGTACGACCAGAGGCCGCGGCACGCGTCCGGCAGCGCCTCCGGCGCCTCGCTGCGCAGATCCGCCGTGTGGGAGAGGAGTGCGCGCGTCCGCGCGTCGAGCACGCCGGAGGCTCCCGCCAGCGAGGCGGTGAACCACTTCGTGATGGATGCCACGCGAAATGGCGTATCCACCCGAGCCCCGTCCGCCGCGAGCTCGACGTCTCCGTCCACAAGCAGCCCCGCCGCGACCGCAGGCACGCCTGTCCGCGCCCGCGCCTCGCGCACGATCTCAGCCAGCTCCCCCTGCGGAATCGCGCTTGCCATGCCGGTTTTCGCTACCCTACCCGCGACCCAGGCCCGGCTCGCGTCAACGTCCTTGGCGCCGCGGGCGGAGCCCAGGGAGACAACAGGAAGGAGAGGGCGAGTGGCCCTTACCAAGGAAGCGAAGCAGGAACTGATCACGAAGCACGGCCGTAGCTCGGCCGACACCGGCTCGACCCAGGTGCAGGTCGCAATGCTCACAGAGCGCATCAACGAGCTCACCGAGCATCTGCGCACGCACAAGCAGGACCACACCTCGCGGCGCGGGCTCCTGAAGCTCGTCGGCCGCCGCCGGCGCTTCCTGAACTACCTGCAAAAGAAGGATCTCGAGGGCTATCGCGCCCTCATCAAGGAGCTCGGCCTGCGCCGTTAGCTCCAGAATTAGGAGGGTGGAAGTTCGAGCGAGTCCACCGGCCCCGTTGGCCAATAGGGACTGGCTCGAGCTCCCGCCCTCCACCAAGCAAAGTGGAGGACAATTTATGAGTATCGCGACCGAACGCCGGGCGCAGGTCTCCGTCCAGGTTGGACAGCAGGAGATCAGCTTCGAAACCGGCAAGCTCGCGAAGCAGGCGGACGGCGCTGTCGTCGTTCGCTCGGGCGAGACGATGGTTCTCGCCACCGCAGTAGGGAGGCCGGAGGCCCGCGAGGGCGCCGACTTCTTCCCGCTGACGATCGATGTCGAAGAGCGCATGTACGCCGCGGGCAAGATCCCCGGCGGCTTCTTCAAGCGCGAGGGACGCGCCAGCGAGCGCGCCACCCTCACCGCGCGCATGATCGACCGCCCGATCCGGCCGCTGTGGCCGAAGGGCTTCCGCAACGAGGTGCAGGTCATCTGCACCGTGCTGTCGGCCGACATGGTCGTGCCGCACGACATCCTCTGCATCAACGGTGCGTCAGCGGCGCTGATGCTGTCGCCGCTCCCGTTCTTCGGTCCCGTCGGGGCCGTGCGGATCGGGCGCATCGACGGCGAGCTCGTCGTCAACCCGACGTTGCAGCAGAACTGGGAGGAGACGACGCTCGACCTCATCGTCGTCGGTACGAAGGACGGCCTCACGATGGTTGAGGCCGGCGCCGACGAGGTGCACGAGGACCTTCTCCTCGAGGCGCTCGAGCTCGCTCACGGCGAGATTCGCCGCCTCTGTGAGGCGCAGGAGGATCTCCGCAACCAGGCCGGCAAGGCGAAGTGGCTCGACACCGATCTCTCTTCGGAGATCGAGTCGTCCCACGGCCACGCGATCTGGGAACGGATCCAGCGCGACGGTCTCATCGCGTCGGGAGCGGTCGTGGAGGAGCTCGGCTCCGAGCTCGCGCCGCCGATCTCGATGGACTCGACGGAGAGCGACATCCAGCGCCAGATGCAGGTGCGGACGAGCCTGAACATGCTGCTCGAGAAGCAGCGGCTCGCGGCCGTCGAGGCCCCGGTGCGGGAACAGTTCGAGAATGACCTGCGTGCGCTCACCGACGCCGAGCAGGACTCGAAGGAGCTCAAGTCGGCGAAGCGTCATCTCCTCTTCGACCACATCGTGGCGAGCGTGGAGTTGCCGTTCCCCGTCGGGTCGGCGGTCGAGGGCGAGACACCGGTGAAGGACTCGCTGACCAAGTCGTACGTCAAGAAGGCGGCCGAGGCGATCTACAAGGACATCGTCCGCAAGAAGATCGCCATCGACAAGCGCCGCCCCGACGGTCGCGGTACGGACGAGATCCGGCCGATCGAGGTCGAAGTCGGCGTCAACCCGCGCGCGCACGGCTCCGGCCTGTTCACGCGCGGCCAGACGCAGGTGCTCTCGTCGATCACGCTCGGCACGGCGAAGGAGGGTCAACGCATCGACGACCTCTCGCTCGAGCGCGACCGCCGCTACATGCACCACTACAACTTCCCGCCCTACTCGGTCGGGGAGACCGGCTTCATGCGCGGCCCGAAGCGGCGCGACATCGGCCACGGCGCGCTCGCGCAGCGCGCGCTCGAGGCGATGATCCCGTCGACCGAGGACTTCCCGTACACGATCCGGATCGTCTCGGAGACACTCGAGTCGAACGGCTCCAGCTCGATGGGCTCGGTCTGCGGATCGACGCTGTCGCTCATGGACGCGGGCGTGCCGATCAAGGCGCCCGTCTCCGGCATCGCGATGGGCCTCGTGAAGGAGGGCGACGACTACGTCATCCTCACCGACATCCAGGGAGCCGAGGATCACCTTGGCGACATGGACTTCAAGGTGGCCGGCACCCGCGACGGGATCACCGCGCTGCAGATGGACATCAAGATCACCGGCGTCACGTCGGAGATCATGAGCGGCGCTCTCGAGCAGGCGAAGCAGGCCCGGAACGCGATCCTCGACACGATGCTCGCAGTGATCCCGGAGTCGCGCTCCGAGCTCGCCGCGAACGCGCCTCGGATCACGTCGATCAAGATCGACCAGGAGAAGATCGGCATGGTCATCGGCAAGGGCGGCGAGACGATCCGCGGCCTCGAGGCCGACTACGAGGTGCAGATCGACATCGAGGAAGACGGCACGATCCTCATCTACGCGACCGACGGCGAGAAGGCAGCTGCCGCGATCGCCGCGGTCGAGTCGATCACGAAGGAGCCGGAAGTCGGAGACGCGTTCACCGGCAAGGTCGTGAAGACGACGCAGTTCGGTGCCTTCGTCGAGCTGAAGAAGGGGACCGACGGCCTGCTCCACGTCTCGAACGTCGGCCCGGGCAGGGTCGCGCACATCGAGGACGTGATGAGCCGCGGCGACGTCGTCGACGTCGTCGTGCAGGAGGTCGACAAGGCCCGCGGCCGGATCGGCCTCAAGCTCGTCGCCAAGCACGAGAACGGCGGTCTCGTCCAGCCGGAGGAGCTGATCGAGCGGGCGAAGGACGCACCGCCTCGTCCGCCGGAAGAGCCCCGCGGCGATCGCCGCGGGGGTCGTGGTGACCGTGGCGGACGCGGCCGTTAGCGACGCCGAGTAGCCCAGTCGAGAGGGG
>JBOGZU010000022.1:0-26291 GCA_050697455.1 Gaiellaceae bacterium
ACCTATTCCTCTGCGAGGCAACGCTCGCCGAGCCCGAGCATGGGATCCGCGGCCACCTCACCGCCGACGAGGCGCTCGCGGCTCACGCGGCGGCCGGAGCCGCGCGGCTCGTCATCGTCCACCGGCCCGACGAGCTCCCGCTGCCGGACGGCGTCGAACGCGCCGGCGACGGCCTCGAGCTCGACGTCTGAGCGGGACGTGTCTAACTAAGGAACAGACTGTTACTTGCGAGCTCGCCGAGGAGGCGGTGCCCCTCGACGGACGGGTGATCGCCGTCGTCGGTGCAGCCCGTACGCATCCGGCTCGGCTCGTCGGGGTCGGCGAGGGTGGCGTGGAACGGGAGCAGCGTCGCGCCGGTCTCGTCCGCGAGCCGGCGGATCAGGGCGTTGAGGCGGACGATCTCCTCCGCTGCCCGGCCGTCGCCGTTGTTCCAGGGCAGGACGTCCGCGACCGCGAGCCTCGCGCCGGCGGCTCGGCCGCGCACGAGCATCGCCTCGAGGTTCCGCGCCGCGTCCTCGACCGGGCGGCGCTGCGCGATGTCGTTGATGCCGCCCTGCACGACGAGCACCTCAGCGCCTGCGAGGACGAGCTCGAGCCTCAGCGCGATCTCATCCGTTCGCTCGCCGTACACCGCGGTCGTCCGGAACTCGAGGCGCGGCTCGGCCTCCGCCGCCCACCACTGCCAGTGGCTCCGCTCGTCGGGAGCCGGCAACCGGGCGCGGACGACCGGATCGGGATCCCAAAGCGGCGAGCCCGCCGAGATCGAGTCGCCGACGACGGCGGCGATGACGATTCCGGCCACGTCTAACCAAGGAACAACGTGTTACTTGCGAGGTGCGAGCTCGACCACGAGATCGCACTGAAGCGCCTCGGCGATGCGGAGGAGCGTGTCGATGCGCGGCGGGCGGCCGCCACGCTCGAGGCGCGCGATCGCCGACTGCGTCGTCCCGCAGAGCTCGGCGAGCTCGCGCTGGGATAGTCCCATCTCGGATCGCCGCTCGGCGACGCGATCGGCGATCTGCGCGAAGAACCAGCCGCGGTCGCGCGTGGCGATCTTCTCGTGAAGCCGCTCGACCGGCCCCTTCCCCTCGGCGCGAGTATCCGTCGCCATATCTCTAATGCTATGCGGGAACGACCGGATCGCCCAGTCGGACTCGGCCCGGCTGGACGACGTTGCCCCAGATACCGAACGGCAGCCGCTCGGTTTGCCCCTCGGGCCGGTAGCTCGTGAGAACGCGCAGCGTGTCGAGATCCAGCTCGCCGCTGTCGGGGTTCCGCGTCGTCACCGCGCAGCGGCCGACGTTGCCGATCGCCTCGACAACGGCCCCGCCAACGGTCACGCGCCGCCCGATCCACTCGTCTTCGGCGTGCGGCCGCACGCCGTCGATCTCGAACAACATCCGGAAGCGGCGCCCGTCCACCGGCTCGGCCTCGCCGGCCTCCTCGCGAAGCCGCTCGAGCGAGCCGCTCGAGAGGATCGAGGCCCAGCCTCCGCGGAGCGCGCCGCGATCCACAGCGCCTCGCTCCGACCAGAGCAGGGTCAGCGGCTGACCCGCGTAGTCAGAGAGTGCCTCCTGCCAAGGGCCTGGGACGGCGCGAGAAGGATGAGTCTCGTCATAGAGGATCGCCTCTACCGCGTCGCCCGGCTCCACGATTCCCTCGACGGTCTCTTCGTCGAACGAGAGCGCGAGTCGCCGCGTCGCCTCGTCCCACTCCACGCCGACGCGGGTGAGCCTCGGGATCCGCTTGACGTTGGCCAGCCTCCCGGCCGCGTCGACGAGCCAGAAACGCCGGTCGCCGACCACGCCCGCAGCCGTGAGCTCGACCTCCTCGAGGTGCACGAGGTGCAGCGCCTTCACCGGCGCGATCGAGATGCGGACGACCCGGCCTTCCACGCCGCAACGCTAGCTATCCGGGCGGCTCCCGTACCTCCACGACTTCGCCGCCGCGCCGCAGGCCGCTGCCGTCGAGCTCGAAGATCCAGAAGTTGCGACCCGTCACGTGGACGGCGACGTTGTAGACCGGGATCTCGCCGATCTGCCCCTCGAAGGCGCCGGCGTGGGCATGGCCGTGCAGGACGAGGTCGGCGCCGTTCTCGGCGATCGGCGTCGCGAGACGGTCGCAGCCGAGGTAGGTGTGGATGCCCGGCGGCTCGCCCGCCAGCGTGTCGATGACCGGCGCGTAGTGGAGGAGGACGATCCGGACGTCGCAATGGACGATCGCCTGCAGCCCGTGCGCAATCGCCTCGGCCTCGGCGCTCGTCTCCGCATAGACGCGGCGCAGGAGCGGCTCTCCGAAGTCCGGCAGCGCCGAGCCTGGGAAGCCGCCGACGAAGCCCTTCGTCCCGACGATGCCAAGCTCGAGCTCGTCGATCTCGCACGTCGCGCACTCGCGGTCGAGGACGCGGACGCCGGCGGCGGCGAGCACCTCCGTCAGCTCGTCGACCCGCTTCGCCTGGTGATCGTGGTTGCCGAGCACGGCGAAGATCGGCACGTCGATCTGGCGACAGGCGTCGGCGAGCACCTCCGCCTGCTCGGGCTCGCCGCTCGTCGTCAGATCGCCCGCGAGCAGGATGACATCGACCTCGCCCTCGAGCTCCGCGAAGGCGCGCGCGAGGCGCTCGCGCGAAACGTCCGAGGCATGGACGTCCGCGGCTGCTGCAATGCGAATCATCCCGCTTCATGTTGCTGAAACGGACAAACCGGAAACGACCCGCCGGTGCCCGAGCCGACGTTCGAGGAGATGCTCGATGCGATGAAAGCCGCTGCCGGAGCGCTCCAGCGGCACGAGATCCCGTTCGTGCTCGGCGGCGGGCTGGCCGTCTGGGCGCGCGGCGGCCCGAAGAGCGAGCACGACGTCGACTTCATGATCAAGCAGGAGGACGCAGAGGCGGCACTCGCGGCGCTCGAAGAGGAAGGCCTGCGCACCGAGATCCCGCCCGAGGGCTGGCTCTACAAGGCGTGGCACGAGAACGGGACGCTCGTCGACCTCATCTTCCAGCCGACCGGCGGGCCGATCAACGACGAGGCGATCGAGCGGTCGCCGGTGATCGAGGTCTCCGCGCTGCGGGTCCACGTCTACTCGCTCGAAGAGGTGATGACGGGGAAGCTCCTCGCGATCACCGAGCAGGAGCCGGACTTCGGCCAGCTGCTCAGCTATGCGCGGTCGCTGCGGGAGCAGATCGACTGGGAGGACGTGCGAGCGCGGACCGCGTCGTCGCCGTTCGCCCGATCCTTCTTCACGCTCGTCGAGGGGCTCGGGATCGTCGAACCTGCCGCCCTCTCAGAAGAAAAAGCCTGACCAGGCGCCCCACCAGTCGTCGCCGCGGACGACGAGCGAGCGCGGGCCGGTCACCTCGACGCCGCGCCGGTTCACGTACTCCTGCATCCGGTCGGGCGTGAAGAACTCGACAGCGATCTCGGCGGGGCGGCCCGGGTCGTACGGCTTGACGGCCGAGAGGTCGGACAGCGCCTGCTTCGCCCCCGCCTCGATCAGCTCACGCGCCTTGGCGGGGGTCTTCATGCGGGCGCTGAAGCGGCCGAGCCCCTCCTTCACCTCCACGGTCGTCAACCCGTCGCCGAGCAGCTCGCGCGCCTCGCGACAGACCGCCCGGTCGCCGGTGACGAGCACGACCGGCACGCCCCAGTGGCCGCACAACGCGGCGTTGATCCCGGTCTCGCCGACCAGCGTCCCGTTGAAGCGCAGGCTCTGCCACGCCTGGCCAGAGACGGTGTGCGAGAGGACGCCGTCCGCGGCGCCTGCGAGCGCGTGCATGCCGATGAACAGCGCGGCGTCGCAACCAGATTCGAGGAAGCCGGTGTACTCGGTCCACTCCCGCTGCACGACGAACTCGCAGTCGGGGTCGAGGAGCTCGGGGAGCAGCGAGTTGAAGTCGTACGCGCCGCCGGCGCCGTGGCAGTCCATGACGACGATCTCGGTCGCGCCGGCCGCCTTCGCGCCGCGCACCGCCGCGTTGATCTCCTCCGTGTAGAGAACGCGGCCCTCGTCGTAGAGCTTCTCGCCGCCGGTGGTCTGCTGCCACTTGACGATCCCGGCGACGCCCTCCATGTCGCTGATGATGTGGACGCGCACGAGCGGGACGATAACGTCAGCCTCCGTGGAGACTGGACTCGAGGGAAAACGCGTCCTCGTCACCGGCGGCGCCGGCGGGATCGGCTCGGCTTGCGTGCGGGCCTTCGCGGCGGAGGGCGCGACGGTCGTCGTCCACTACAACACGAGCCGGGAGCGTGCGGATGAGCTCGCAGCCGAGGTCGGCGGCGTCGCTCTACAGGCGGATCTGACCGACGAGGCGCAGGCCGACGAGCTGTTCGCCGCGGCCGGCGACGTCGACGTCTGCGCAGCGGTCGCCGGCTTTTGGCCGCGCGAGGACGCGCCCGTCTGGAGCCTCCCGCTCGAGCGCTGGCGGGAGACGCTGGACGCGAATCTCACGGCGACGTTCCTCACGGCGCGGGGCTTCCTCCGCATCGTCGAGCGAACCGGTCACGGCAACCTCGTCCTCGTCGGCTCCACCGCCGGCCGCTTCGGCGAGGCCGGCCACGCCGACTACGCCGCGGCGAAAGCCGCGATCCAGGCCGGATTGCTCCTCAGCCTCAAGAACGAGATCGTGCGGATCGCGCCGCGTGGCCGCGTCAACGCCGTCGCGCCGGGCTGGACGTACTCCCCGATGACGCGCGGCGAGCTCGACGAGGAGCTCGTGGAGCGGCTGAGCCGGACGATGGCGCTGCGCAAGGTCGCGGTCGCCGAAGACATCGCGCGCGCCGTCGTCGTCCTTGCCTCCGACGAGCTCTCGGGCCACGTCACGGGCGAGCTCGTCACCGTGGCGGGCGGGATGGAAGGCCGCACGGTCCACCCGTGAGCCGCTTTCTCGAGCGCCTCGAATCCGGGCCTCCGATCGTCGCCGACGGCGGGATGGGAGCGCTGCTCGCGAGCGCGGTTCCCGGCCTCCGCTGCCCCGAGGAGGCGAATCTCCGCGCGCCGGAGAGCGTGCTCGAGGTGCACCTCGGCTTCATCCGCGCGGGCGCCGAGCTCATCGAGACCAACACCTTCGGCGCGAACCGGGCGAAGCTCGCGCGCCACTTCCTAGCGGACGAGACGGAGGCGATCAACGCCGCGGGGGTGCGCGTCGCGCGCGAGGCGCGGGAGGTGGCCGGGCGGGATGTCTTCATCGCCGGCTCGATCGGCCCGGCGGGGGACGTCGAGCTGCGCGGACTCGAGCCGGCTGAGCTCGTCGCCGAACAGGCAACCGTGCTCGAGGGACGCGGCGTCGACCTGTTCATGGTGGAGACGTTCTTCGATCTCGACGCGCTCGAAGCGTCGGTCGCCGTCATCCGTTCGGTCTCCTCTCTGCCGATCGTCGCGCTCCTCACGTTCGACGCCGACGGGGAGACGCTCGCGGGCGTGACGCCCGAGGAGGCGGCGGCCCGGCTCCGCCCGCTCGGCCTCGCCGCCTTCGGCGCGAACCATGGCGCCGGGCCGGCGGCGGCGCTCACCGCGCTCGCGCGCATGCAGGCGGACAGCGGCGACGCGCTCGCGGCGCTGCCGAATGTTGGCCTCGCGAGCATGTCCGGCCAGCGGATCGTCTTCCCGCACGCGACGCCGGCCTACTTCGGCGAGTTCGCGGCGCGGGCGCGCGAGCTCGGCGCGCGCGTGATCGGCGGCTGCTGCGGCACGACGCCCGCGCAGATCGAAGCGATTCGGATGGCGGTCGACGAAGAGCGCCGCCCGACCGGCTCCTTCCTCGTCGACCGGCGCGAGGAGGCGACGCTGCCCGCACCGAGCGAGGGCGAGACGCAGCTCGCGCGGCTCCTGCGCGAGGGCGAGTTCGTGATCTCAGTCCAGGTCGACCCGCCGCTCGGTGCGAATCCGGAAGCCTTGATCGAGACCGCGCGCGCTGTGCGGGACTCCGGCCGCGCGCAGTTCGTCGACGTCAACGACAACCCGCGGGCGCGGGCGCGGATGAGCGGGATCATGGCCTCGGTCGCGATCGAGCGATTCACGGGAGTGGAGACGATCCCGCACCTGACGCCACGCGACATGACGATCACCGGCCTCGAGTCGATCCTGCTCGGCGCCCACGCGGAGGGAGTCCGCAACATCCTCGCCGTGACCGGCGATCCACCCGAGGCGGGCGACTATCCCGGCACGGGCGCGGTCTACGACGTCGACGCAATCGGGCTCACGGAGCTGATCGCGCGCCTGAACGCCGGCGAGGACTGGCACGGTCGCGCGATCGACGCGCCGACGTCCTTCTTCCCCGGCGTCGCGGTCAACCCGACCGCCGACGACCTCGACGTCGAGGCAGAACGCTTCCACCGCAAGATCGCCGCCGGCGCGCGCTTTGCGATGACGCAGATCCTTTTCGATCTCGCGCCGCTCGAGGAGTTCCGGGAGCGGCTCGGCGGCTGGCCCGTTCCGGTGCTCGTCGGCGTGTGGCCGATCCGGACGGTGGAGACGCTGATCCGGGTTCACAACGAGGTACCGGGGATGGTCGTCCCCGAGCACGTGCAGGAGAGGTACCAGGCCGCCGGCGCCAAGGCGCGCGACGTGGGGCTCGAGCTTGGGCGGGAGCTGATCGCAGACGCGCGCGACCTCGCGAGCGGCGTCTACGTCATGGCGCCGTTCCGGCAGCCGCTCAACGTCGTCGAGCTTCTTCCCGAGCGTTAGGGCGCGCAGCTCTGGGTCGAGACGGCGCTCGTGCCCGCGTGCGCCAGGTCGGCACGCACGATCGAGGCCGGGACGCCGTAGCCGCTCGCGGATCCGACCCGCGCCGCGAACATCGTCGCCTCCACCGCGCCGGCGGTGTCGATCACCGGGCCTCCCGAGTCGCCGTGCTCGACCTGTCCGGCGACCGCGGTGATCGTCCTGTTGACGGGACCGTGGCCCAACGCGTCCTGCGTCAGCGCATTCGCTGTGCGCCCCATGCGACCGGGGGTCGCGGTCAAGTTCCCGTCGAGCGGATAGCCGGCGATCACGACCGGCGCGCCGGGCCGCGGGCCCGCAAGGCGCAGGGGGTCGGCGCTGACGCCGCCGATGCGGAGGATGGCGATGTCGTTGCGCGTGTCGAACACGACGACGGTCGCGGCGTGCGAGACCGGATCGTCGGGAATCTGGACGGTCGTGGCGTGCTCCCCGGCGACGACGTGCGCGGCAGTGACGACGAGGTCGCTGCTCGCGAACCAGCCGCTTCCCTCCACCCCGACTCCGCACGCCGTCCCGAGCACCTTGACGACGCGCGTCAGCGCGGAGTGAATCGCCCGGTTGCGCAGGACGCCGGTGGACGGCGGCAGCGTCGGAGCGGCCGGTCCGGCGACGGACGGGAACGGATCGATCCGCGCGAGGAGATTGAGCAGCGTCCGCGGCGGCAGCGCGGCGTCGAGCCGCTGCACCACCCACGATCCCTGGATGTCGTGGCTGAACCGCGTCTGGCCGGGCGTCAGAAACGCCACGGCGGCGCCGACCCAGACGATCGCGAGCCCCGTCGCCGCGCCGAGGAGAAGCCCACCGGCGGAGTCGACGAGGCGTAACGGCGTCAGGCGCAGCCCGCCGCGGATCGCCGACCCGGCTACGAGCGCGCCGATCTGGAGCAGCGTTGCGCCGAGCACAGCGCCGACGAGGCCGACCACCGGCGTCCAGACCGAGGTCGCCCCGCCGGTCAGGAACAACGGCGCGACGCGCGAGCCTGCGTAGGCGCCGCCGGCGAGCCCGACGAGCGAGAACGCGCTCAGAACGAGCCCGCGCCGCAATCCGGCGAGCGCCGCGAGGAACACGATCCCGATCGCGATCCAGTCGACGAGCGTCACCGCAGGAGCGTAGTGCCCGAACCGGCGCGGCTACACTGGGCCGGCCGCGGGGGCGTAGTTCAGTTGGTTAGAACGCCGGCCTGTCACGCCGGAGGTCGCGGGTTCGAGTCCCGTCGCTCCCGTTCGGTTAGCTCCCCAAATGTCTCTGCAAATGCAGGTCGTTCGCGGAGAGAACGATGCGAACGGCGACCGAAGAGGTCGCCGTTCAGCTTTTCAAGTGATCCGTGCCGGCCCTAGGGCCGGCCAAAGAACGCGACAACGAGTAGTACCTTCGGCCGGAGCTCGACGCGGCGAGCGGATCGAGTCGGCGAAGCCGCGCCTATGAGCGAGATCCTCAACTGCACTAGCCGTTGAGACGTCGTGCAGTATCTTCTCAACGGCTCGCTCGATCTCGCTCCTAGAGCGGCTAACGCATTTTGCGGAGCTGTCCCGTTCTCTTGCCCGGCCTCTAGGCCGAGCTCGGATCGAAGCGCAGCGCAGCCTTGTAGGCCTTCACGGTCGTGCCGCGCGCTCCGTACTTGGCGGCCTTCTCCCGTGTGTCCTCGAACGCGGACTGGGCGTAGGTGTCGATGAGCTGACCCGTCTCGATCCGCTCGAAGCCGTGCCCCTCCAGCAACCTCGCGTACGCTGCTTCCAGCAGCGCCCCGGCAATTCAGCCGGTCCAGAGGTCGATGTTGCGCCGCCCCTCCTCGCTGACCGGTTGCTGGATCGTCACGTCCGCGATCTGCATGCGTCCGCCGGGCGCGAGGACGCGAAACAGCTCGGAGAAGACCGCATCCTTGTCCGGGATCAGGTCGATCACTCCGTTCGAGATCACGACGTCGAAGCTCGCGTCCGGGAACGGGAGATGCTCCGCCTCGGACTCGACGAACTCGACGTTCGTCGCGCCCATCTCTGCCGCGGCGGCGGACGCCTTCCCGAGCATCTCCGGCGTCATGTCGATGCCGGTGACGCTGCCCTCGGGCCCGACCATCTGCGCCGCGACGAGAGAGTCGGTCCCCGCCCCCGAGCCGAGATCGAGGACACGCTCGCCGGGCTGGAGCCGCCCGAGGGAGAACGGATTCGCGACCCCGGCGAACGACTCGACGGCCGTTTCGGGGACGTTGGCGAGCTCGGGCGGATGGTCGAGATCCTCCGCCCAGGCGCGGCCGGTCGGGAAGATGCGAGCCGTGCCCGGCTCGGCCGAGACCGAGGCGTACGTCTTCTTGATCTCGCTCTTGAGGAGATCGACGTCGATGTCCACGTCGAGGCTCATCAGTAGCTGAAGACCATCGCGCCTTCGCCGATCCATTCCCACAGCGGCGTTGCGCCGGCGATTCGCGCGTTGGACACGAGCCCGCCCTCGTCGAGCTTGCGGGAGTTGAAGCAGATCGGGCAGACGAGCAACTCACCGCCGCCTTCCACGTACTGCCGGAACTGCGCCGAGAGCGGCGGGCAGCCGTCGCACGCCGTCCCCTCGGCGAAGCCGCCCAGACCGAGCCGGACAGCCTCCTTCGTCAGGAACATCGCGACGTGCTTCCCCGCCGAGAGCGCGGCATTCGCGACGAGGAAGGCAACGATGACGCGTTCCCCGTCCTCGAGCCCCGTCGCGAGATTGATCACTACTTTCTGCCCGGCCATCCCAACCTCTGTTTCGTCGGCGTTTGCGAACGACGTCCAACGCTAAGCGCTCGACGCCCATTCGGTCTAGACGAAATGCAGGATGGGACATATCGTCTGCGCCGATATGACGCTTCTGTCGGGGCTCTGGAACACGACGCGGATGCGGCTCCTCGTCGAGATCGAGCGGCGCGGCAGTCTCTCGGCGGCGGCGCAGGCAATCGGGATCGGCCAGCCGTCGGCGAGCCAGCATCTGCGCACTCTCGAGGCCGCGGCCGGCCAGCGCCTCGTCGAGCGCAATGGCCGCGGCAGTCGGCTGACGGAGGCCGGGCGCGCCCTCGCCGCGCACGCCGCCCAGGCCCTGGCCGCTCTCGCCGCCGGCGAGCAGGAGCTCGGCGCGCTCGCGGGGCTGCAGACCGGGAAGATCCGTCTCGGCGCCTCGACGGCGCCCGGCGCCTACGTGCTTCCCGACACGCTCGGCTGCTTCCGCCGTGATTTCCCGAGCGTCGAGGTCGATGTCGAGATCGCTGCAAGCGGCGAGATCCTCCGCCGTCTGCTCAGCGGCCGAATCGAGCTCGCAATCGTCGGACTCGACCAGACGGACGAGCGGGTCGTGCTCGAGCCGTTCCTGGCGGACGAGATCGTGGGCGTAGCGAGGCCAGGAGTCGTCGCGGCCGCCGACGGCAAGCTCGCGCCGAAGAAGCTCGCCGAGCTGACGCTCCTCTGCCGCGAGCCCGACTCATCGTCGCGTGCCCGCGTCGAGCGCGAACTGCGGGCGATCGGGGTCGAGCCGGCGAGCGTTTGGGAACTCGGCTCGACCGAGGCGGTGAAGCGCGCTGTCCGCGAGGGGCTCGGCGTCGCGTTCCTCTCGCGCTATGCGGTCGCGGAAGAGATCGAGCGTGGCGAGCTCGACGCCTTCCGTCTACGCGGCAGGCCGCCGCTGAGACGGGAGTTCTCCATCGCGCGGCTCGCGAGCCGTCCGCTCTCTCCCGCCGAGTCGGCGTTCGTCGCGACCCTCACCCGCTGCTGCGCGAAGCAGTCGGCCTACGCCGAGGCGTGCGTCGCGGCGCCGGTCTCGGAGCGGTGACGGCGCGCCCGCGTGCAGCATGGGGCGAGTGAGTGCGGTACCCGAGCCCGTTGTCAACCCGGTGCGCCTGCTGACCGGCCGAGCGGTCGGCGGGCCGGTGTCGCGCAGCCTGCTCGCTGCCTACTTCGGCGTCGCGTCGGCCGCGTGGCTGGGTGCGACGGTGGCGGGAATCGTCGCGGCGGGTGATCTCGCGGCGAACCAGCCGCTCTCGGCGGCGCCTGTCCTCGCTGTCCATCTGGTCACGCTGGGCGCTCTACCGTTTGCGGTCAGCGGCGCCTCCTTCCACCTCCTGCCGGTGATGTTGCGGAACGACCTGCCGTCGCAGCGCGCGCTGTGGCTCGCGCTGCCGTTGCTCGGCGGGGGCTTCGTCGTCGCGGCGGGCATGGCGAGCGCGACGCATCCCGCGGTCTGGGTCGGCGCCGGCCTCGTCACGTGTGGATTGGCGATCGTTCTCTGGGAGATCGCAATGCTCGTCGCCCGCGCGCCGCAAGGACGGATGCTGATCGCGAGCCGACTCGGCGTGGCGCTGTCGGCCGGGCACGTCGTCGTCGCGCTATGCCTAGGCGCGGTGATCTTCTCGCAGGACGCGCCGTTCGCCGGCGTCGCCTACGGCCGCTGGCTTCTCGTCCATCTGCAGATCGGTCTGCTCGGCTGGATCGCGGTGCTCGTCGTGACGATCGGCCGCAGCCTCGTGCCGATGCTCGCCCAGGCGCCCACAGCGCCGAGCCGCAGCCGGCCGCTCCAGGAAGTCTCGCTCGTGGCCGGGCTATGGGTGCTGCTGGCCGGTATCGCCGTCGGCAACCGGGCCGTGACCCTGGCCGGGGGAGTCGCGGTCGTCCTGAGCCTGGGCTCGTTCGCGCGGCTGCTGCTGCGCATCGCGCTGCAGCGCCGCGGAGCGTTCGAGGCGCCGCTCGCCCATCTCCTTGTCGGCGGCCTCTTCCTGGCCCAGGCGGCCGGAGTCGGGTTGACGGCGGCGGCCGGGGCGGGCGGCCGGCGTCTGGTCATCGGCTACGTGGTGCTCCTGCTCGTCGGCTGGGCCGCAGGCGTCGTCCTGGGCCACGCTGCGAAGCTGCTCTCCCTGTCCCTCTGGGTCTGGTGGCCGCCAGGCCCGCGCCCCAAGCAGGTCGACCTCTACCCGCGCCGGCTCGGTCTCGTGGAGACGCTTGCGTTCGCCGCGGGTGTGGAGGTTCTTGCGGCGGGGATCGTCGCCGGCAGCCAGAACGCGGCGCGGGTCGGCGCTACCGTCCTCTGCGCGTCGGCCGTCCTCACCGCCGCAACGGTGCTCGTGACGTGGAGCCGGCGGTCGCGCGCGTGAGCTCGGCCGGCACGTGGGCGCGCTAGGGCGAGGCGTGCGTCGCAGCGCCAGCCTCGAAGCGGTGACGGCAGTGGTCGGAGCAGAACCAGTGCGTGACGCCGTCGAGCTCCAGGGTCGCCGCTGCGTTCGCGGTCTCGACCTGCATCCCGCAGACCGGATCGATCGCGTAGCCGCTGCCGCCGCCGAGCCGCTGCTGGTTCCGGGCGAGCCACCACAGGCCGGCGAGGACGGCGAGGAAGACGATGTTGAGATACGTCGTGTAGTTCCACTGGAAGCTCGTCGGCGCAACGACCGCCGGGTGCTTCGTCGGGACGATCTCCAGGGCGCGGAAGAGGTACTGCGTCGCAAGCCCGGCGGCGCTCATCACCGTCCAGAAGAGCGCGAGCAGCTTCAGCGTCAGCCGGCCGCCGTAATAGCGGCGGTAGATGAGCAGGAGCGGCAGCGTGATCAGATCGGCGAAGACGAAGCTGACGACGCCGCCGAAGCTGATCCCGCCATGCCAGAGAGCGGCGCCGAGCGGCACGTTTCCGACCGAGCAGACGAAGCTGATGATCGCGATGAACGGGCCGACGACGACGTTCTCGAGCGACGTCCAGAAGCCGTGGCCGCTGATGAAGACGTCGCGCCAGACGTGGACGGGGACAAGGACGGCGAGGAAGCCGGCGACGAGGTAGCCGGCGACCATCTCCTTCCGCAGCATCTTCGCGTCGGCGAGCGTGTAGCTCGCAGCGTCCGACCAGCCGGCCGGCGAGGTCAGCCGCTCGCGCCAGCTCGGAGCCACGCCGGCCGCCGAGGCGTGTGCCGCACCCAGCCGCTCGCGCGCCGCTTCCACCTCCTCCCGCCGCAGCACGAGCCGCGCGCCGAGCACGAGGAGGACGATCATGATCGCGCCGCCCACGAACTCGGCCAGCGCGAACTGCCAGCCGATCAGCACCCAGAGGACGATCCCGAGCTCGATCACGAGATTCGTCGACGCGAACATGAAGACGAGCGAGCTGACGAAGTCGGCGCCGCGCTGGAAGAGCGTCTTGGCCATCGCCGTCGCCGCGTACGAGCACGAGGACGAGGCGGCGCCGAGGAAGCTCGCGCGCGCGATCTCGCGTGGGCCGCTGCGGCCGAGCAGCCGCTCCATCTCGGCACGCGAGACGAACGCCTGCACCGCGCCCGAGAGCCCGAAGCCGAGCACGAGCGCCCAGAGCGTCTCCCAGAGCATGAAGAAGCCCTCGCGGCACGAGTGCCCGATGTCGATCAGGACGTGCATCAGGTGGAGGGGACTTCGGCCGAGGTCTGCTCGCGACGCCCGCGCAGGACGAGCCCGCCGACGAGGAGCAGGACGACCTCGACCGCCGTCAACGCGAGCCGGTTCAGCGCGACCGCGCCGAGCGCGCGACCGGGCGTGGTGAGGGCGAGCAGCAGCCCATACATCGACGCCTCGCGCGGGCCGAGCCCCGACGGCGCGAAGACGAAGAGCACTGCCACGATCGCCCCGACCGCGGCAGTCCCGCCGAGGAAGACGATCGAGGCCGGCTCCGGATGCGCGCCGACCGAGCGCAGCAGCAGCCACAGCGCGAAGCCGCCGAGCACCCACGTGCCGGAGTAGAAGAGGAGCAGCCCGGTCAGCGTCCGCCCACGCAGGTTCGGCAGGTCGCGCGCGTAGCCGAGCCGGCGCAGCACCTTTCCCGCGAGCGGGCGGAAGACGCGCGGCTGGACGAGGATCGCGAGCACGACGCCGAAGGCGATGAGCGGTGCGAGCGGGGCGTTGACGTTGTCGACGAACGCGAGACCGAGGACGAAGACGATCACGCCCGCGACCGCGGAGATTCCCGCCTCGAGCAGCATCGAGGAGGTGACGAGCGCGGCGTCGGTGACTCCGGCGCGGCGGGCGGCGAGCACACGGGCGGCCGGCGTCCAGATCCCGCCCGGCACGTACTTCGCGAGCATCGAGATCATCTCGGCGCGCAAGGCGGCGGGATACGAGAGCTCGATCCCCCACTCCGCGAGGATCCGCATCCAGCCGAGCACGAAAACGAGGTAATACGCGCCGACGGCAAGGCAGCCGAGCCCGAAGAGGGCGAGATTGGCGTGATCGAGGTCCCGCGCAGCGGAATGGAGCGAGCCGCGCAGCCCCCAGCCGAGCAGTCCGAAGAAGAGGAAGAGCAGCCCGACCTGGACCGCGCCCAGAAGCCGCCGGTGCGCGGAGGCCCATGCGGCGATGACACGAAGACGGCTCACGCTTGCAGTGGTAGCACGGCGGTGCATCACTAGATTCTCTCGCGTGGAGAGCACGCTGCCCTACAGCTGGTACTCCGACCCGGAGATTCTGCGCCGCGAGCAGGAGCGCGTTTTCCACGCCGCCTGGCAGTACGCCGGCCACGCCGGCCAGCTCGCGGAGCCCGGTTACTTCGCTACGCGGGCCGGCCGCATGCCGGTCGTCGTGACGCGTGACCGCTACGGCGAGCTCCGCGCCTTCCTCAACGTCTGCCGCCACCGCGGCTCCGTCGTCGCCGAGGGAGAACGGAGCCGCGAGACATTGCAGTGCCCGTACCACGCGTGGACGTACGGCCTCGACGGCCGCCTCCGCACGGCGCCGCGCAGCGAGGAGGAGTCCGGCTTCCCGAGCGACCAGCTCGGCCTCGTCCCGCTCGCCGCCGGCACGTGGGGGCCGTTCGTCTTCGTCAACGCGGCCCCCGACCCCGAACCGCTCGCGGACGCGCTCGGCTCGCTGCCGGCGCAGGTCGGGGAGCTTGGTCTGGACGTCGACTCGCTCGTCCACCACTCTCGCTGGGAGGCGGAGCTCGCCGCGAACTGGAAGATCGTCTGCGAGAACTTCCTCGAGTGCTACCACTGCCAGGTCGCGCATCCCGCCTTCAGCGAGGTCGTCGACACCTCGGCCGAGTCGTATCTCCTCTCGACCGACGGCCGCCTTTCCACTCAGCGCGGCCAGCTGCGGACGGTGACGCCGCAGGACGAGCTGCCGCGCGCGCAATTCCATTTCCTCTGGCCGAACCTCGGCATCAACATCTTCGGCGGCCGGCCCAACCTCTCGATCGGCCCCATCGTCCCGCTCGCGCCAGACCGCACCTACCGCTTCCTCGACTACTTCTTCGGCCCGGACGTCGAGCCGGCGTGGATCGACGAGCTGATGGCGTTCGACGACCAGGTCGGCAAGGAGGATCGCGCCCTCGTCGAGGCCGTGCAGCGCGGGGTCGCGTCGGGCGCGCTCGAACGTGGCGTCCTGATGGGCCGTAGCGAGCAGCTGATCGGCCACTTCGAGGCGCTCACCGAGGCGGCGCTGGCGGAGTAGCCCGTCTCATCGCAGAGCGTTAGAGTCAGCTCTCCCGCTGGTTTCGACATAGGAGGGCATCGTTGAAGCGTTTTCTCCCGCTGCTCGGGGTCGCAGCGCTCGTTTCCGTTCTCGCCGCTTGTGGCGGCGGAGGTTCGAGCACCAACACGTCGCAGGCGTCGTCCACGCCGAACCCGATCGTCTACTGCGTCGACACGACCTACCCGCCGATGGAGTCGATCGTCAACGGCAATGCTCAAGGCGCCGACATCGACATCGCGAACGCGATCGCGACGCAGCTCGGCTCGACGGCTCAGATCAAAACGACCGGCTTCGACGTGATCATCCCCGCGCTGCTCCACAAGAGGTGCAACGCGATCATCAGCTCGATGACGATCACGGCGGAGCGGGCCAAGCAGGTCCACTTCACGCCGTACATCACCGTCGGCGCGTTCCTGATGGTGAAGAAGGGCAATCCGTCGCACATCTCGACGCTCGCCAGCCTCTCCGGCAGGAGCGCCGCGGTGGAGGCCTCTACGACCGAGCTCGCCGGGCTTCAGGCCGAGAACAAGACCCTGCAGAAGCAGGGGAAGCCGCAGATCACGATCAAGATCTACCCGGCTGACACGGCAGCGGCCCAGGCGATCCTCTCCGGGCATGTCGACGCCTACTTCGCCGACGCGCCGCCGGTCCTGTACTACATCCGCACGACACACGGGCAGTTCGAGACTGCCGGCTCGCAGGTCGAGACGGCGCCCGAAGGCATCGCCACCCGCAAGAACGATCCGCTCGCCGCGCAGATCCAGTCGGCGGTGAACAAGCTCTACTCGAGCGGGAAGATGAAGACCATCCTCACGAAGTGGCAAGCGAGCCAGTTCGCGCTGAGCAAGTAGAAAGCGGAGCCGGATGCACGTGCTAGCTGCAGTCCACTGGCACGTCATCTGGCTGCGCATCTTTCATCCGAACAACGTCTTCGCCCGCGCGCTCTGGGCGACGGTCTACATCTCGATCGTCTCCCAGATCGCGGGCGTGCTGCTCGGGCTGCTCGCCGCGCTCATGCGGATGTCGCGCTTCGCGCCGTTCCGCTGGCTCTCGGCGATCTACGTCTGGATCTTCCGCGGCACGCCACTCCTCGTCCAGATCTTCTTCATCTATGTGACGGTCAACCTGCCGAACATCAACTTCGGCTTCTGGAACGTCCCGTCCGAGGCGCTCACGGGGATCGTCGCGTTGAGCGTCAACGAAGGCGCCTACATGCGGGAGATCATCCGGGCCGGCATCGACTCGATCGACAAGGGTCAGATGGAGGCGGCGAAGTCACTCGGCATGCGCTACGGCCTCGCGATGCGACGGATCGTACTGCCGCAGGCGGCGCGCGTGATCATCCCGCCGCTCGGCAACGAGTTCAACAACATGATGAAGAACAGCTCGCTGTTGTCGGTGATCGGCGTCTACGAGTTGTTCGCCGACGCGCAGCAGGGCTACTCCGCGACGCTCCTCAGCGTGTACTTCGTCATCGTTGCGTTCTGGTACCTCATGCTCACCACCGCGTGGACGTTCGTCCAGGCGTGGATCGAGCGCAGGCTCGCAAGGAGCGAGCGCGGCGAGGAGCTGAGCTTCCGCGAGCGGCTCGAGCAGGCGTGGAATCCCGTCAACGCGTGGGCAAGGGGCGCGCGATGAGCGACGTCGTGATGACCGCCGAGGACGTCCACAAGAAGTTCGGGCGTCTCGAAGTCCTCAAGGGTGTCTCACTCGAGGTGACGAAGGGCGAGACGGTCTGCATCATCGGGCCCTCCGGCTCGGGGAAGACGACCTTCATCCGCTGCATCAACCACCTCGAGAAGATCGACTCGGGCCGGATCGAGGTCAACGGCCAGCTGATCGGCTACCGGCAGCGAAACGGGAAGCTCGTCGAGGACAGCGAGCGGAACATCGCGCGCCAGCGCACGCAGATCGGGATGGTCTTCCAGCGGTTCAACCTCTTCCCGCACAAGACGGCGCTCGAGAACGTGGTCGAGGCGCCGCTCAAAGTCCTCGGGCATTCGAAGGAGCACGCGGTCGACAAGGCGAAGGTGCTGCTCGGCCGCGTCGGGCTCGCGGACAAGCTCGACGCATATCCCGGCAAGCTCTCGGGCGGCCAGCAGCAGCGCGTGGCGATCGCGCGGGCGCTCGCGATGGAGCCGGCGCTGATCCTCTTCGACGAGCCGACGAGCGCCCTCGATCCGGAGGTGACGGGCGAGGTGCTCGCCGTGATGGAGGAGCTGGCGAAGGCAGGCATGACGATGATCGTCGTCACGCACGAGATGGGCTTCGCTCGCGAGGCTGCGGACCGGGTCATGATGATGGACGACGGGCTGATCATCGAGGAGGGCACGCCCGAGCACTTCTTCGTCGCGCCCGAGCACGAGCGCACGAAGCAGTTCCTCTCGAAGATCCTGTAAGCAACTCGTTAACCGGGTTAGGCATTTTGCTAACCTGGTTATCGAAGTGGTAGAGGCAGCGACGAAGAAAGAGCTGGACGCGATGGCTGTCGCCGATCGCCTCCGGCCGACGCTTCTCCACCTCGCCCGCGAGCTGCGCCGCGAGAAGATCGCCGGCGTCTCGCCGCAGCAGGTCGGTCTCCTCGTCTCGATCAAGTACTCGCCCGGCATCACGGTCGGCGAGCTCGCCGCCGAGGAGCGCGTCTCCACCGCTGCGATGTCGAAGCGCGTCACGCGGCTCGAGCGCGACGGCCTCGTCGAGCGCACGCCGAGCGCCATCGACCGCCGCTGCGTCGGTCTCACGTTGAGCGGCGACGGGCAGCGCACGCTGCGCCGCGTTCGCTCCCGCCGCACCGCCTGGCTCGCGAGCCGCCTCGGCACGCTGAGCCGCGACGAGCTTGCCGCGGTCGGCGCCGCAGTCGAGCCGCTCATGCAACTCATCGCCGACGAAGAGGGCCGGCGATGACGACCGCGCGGCGCACCTTCCAGAGCCTCCGCTACCGCAACTACCGGCTTTTCTTCGGTGGCCAGATCGTCTCCCAGACCGGCTCGTGGATGCAGCGGATCGCGCTCGGCTGGTTCGTTCTGGAGCTGACGCACTCGGCCTTCGACGTCGGCGTCATGGCCTTCGCCCAGTTCACGCCGTATATGACCTTCGGCCTCTTCGCCGGCGTCCTCACCGACCGGCTCGACGCGCGGCGCACCGTGATCGGCACGCAGATTGCGCAGCTCGTCTCCGCGTCGGCGCTCGCGTGGATCGCGCTCGGTGGTTTCGCGCAGCCGTGGATGCTCTACCTCATCGCCTTCCTCAACGGGACGGTGCTCGTCCTCGACGTCCCGTCGCGCCAACAGCTCACGTACCGGATGGTCGGACGCGAGGATCTGCCGAACGCGATCGCGCTCAACTCGACGCTGTTCAACGCCTCGCGGATCTTCGGGCCGGCGATCGCGGGAGTCGTGCTCGTCGCGGGCGCCGGGGTCTGCTTCCTCGTCAACGCGATCAGCTTCCTCGCCGTCCTCGTCGGATTGCTCGTGATGCGCGTCTCGGAGTTCTTCCCGCTCGAGGAGTTCGAGCGGCCGAAGATCCTCGCCGGCACGCGGGAAGGCCTCGTCTGGCTGCGCGGGCAGCCGCGGATGCTCGTCCTCCTCACGCTCGTCTTCGTCCTCAGCACGTTCAGCTTCAACTTCAACGTGACGCTGCCGGTGCTCGCCAAGGTCACGCTGCACGGGCACAGCTACGTGTACGGCCTGCTCTCCGCGGTCTTCGGCGCCGGCGCGCTCGTCGGCGCGCTGGCCGCCGCGTCGCTCGGGCGCGCGTCGACGAAGGTGCTGCTGATCGGCGGCGTCATCTTCACGGGAGGAGAGCTCCTGCTCGCGCCGCTCCACTCGGCGGTGCTCGCCGGCGTCCTGCTCTTCCTCATCGGGGCGGGCTTCACGGCCTGGTCGGCGAACTCGAACGCGAGCATGCAGCTCGCCGCGCCCGACCATCTGCGCGGCCGCGTGATCGGCTTGTACTTCTATGCCTTCAACGGCACGGGCGCACTCGCCGGGCTGATGACCGGCTGGCTCTGCGCCTCCGGCGGCACCGGGCTCGCCTTTCTCGTCTCCGGGATCATCGGCCTCGTCGCGATGATTCTCGCCGCGCTGAGCCTCGGCTGGACGCCGCGTCTGGCGCCTCGCCGCCGCGCTCAGGCTCCTCAGCACGCCTAACCCGGGCGGGGGATTTCGGTTCCCGCGCCCGGAATACAGTGTTTCTAGGTAGATGGGGTGGATCGGAGTCGATCGGGGGTTGCGCGTCCCCGCCGCATATGTCGCGGGCGGCGCGGTCGTCATGGGCGTCTATTTCGCGCTGCCCGCCGGCGACGTCCAGAACGCGGTCTATGACCTGATCGGCGTCTCCGCCGCGGTTGCCATCCTCGTCGGCGTCCGGCTCTATCGGCCGAGCGCAGCCGCGCCGTGGTTCCTGTTCTCCGGCGCGATGTTGCTCTTCGTCGTGGGCGACATCCTCTCGAGCACGGCGCCGACGTCACTCTCGTCGGCCGACAGCGAGGCTTTCTATCTCGCGGGGTATCCACTCCTCGCGGCGGGCCTGATCGTGCTCATCTACCGCGCCGGCGGTCACCACCGGCTCGCCGCGATCGACGAGGCCGGCATCGCGACGTTCGCGTTCGCGATCTTCCAGTGGGTCTTCCTGGCCCGGCCCGCGCTGAACGAGAGCGGTTCCGTCCTGACTCGTACGGTCGACGTCGCCTACACGCAGGCCGACGTCGTCCTGATCGCGGGCTTCGCCGGCTTCTTCGTCTCGGCCGCGTGGAAGAAGCCTGCCTTCGTTCTTCTCGTCGCCGCCGTCGCTGCGCTCCTGTTCGGCGACGAGATCTACTCGCTGACGATGTCCTCGTACTACACGGCCTCGCCGCTCGACTCGACCTGGCTGACCTCGTACCTCCTCTTCGGAGCGGCGGCGCTGCACCCGTCGATGCGCGAGCTCGGGGAGCCGCGCCGCATGTCGACCCTTCGCGTCAGCAATCTGCGGATCGCCTTGCTGATGGGCGCGCTGCTGACGCCGATCGCGATCCTCGTCGTCCAATGGTCGCGCCACAAGCCGCTCTACGTGCCGGCGGTCGCGGCGGCGACACTCGCGATCTCGATCCTCGTCCTCTGGCGCCTGGTCGGGATCCTGCGTGCGCTCGAGCGCCTGCGCATGCGCGAGCGCGCCGTGCGCGGCGAGGCGGAGGAGGCCCAGATGCTGCTCAGGGAGCAGAACGAGCGGCTGCGTGAGGCCGATCAGCTGAAGGACGAGTTCGTCTCCCTCGTCTCCCACGACCTGCGGACGCCGCTCACGTCGGTGATCGGCTACACCGAGCTCGCGCTCGACGACGGCGGCGGGACCGACACGGAGCGGCGCAACTACCTCGAGATCGTCTCCCGCAATGCACAGCGGCTACTGCGCCTCGTCGACGACCTCCTCTTCATCGCGCGCCTGCAGGCGGGACGCGGGCTCGAGCTGCAGACCGGGCCGCTCGACGTCGCGACGATCGCGCAGCAGACGGTGCTCGAAGGCCAGCCGCGCGCGCACGATCGCGGCATCGAGCTTCGCTACACGGGCGCCGACGCGGCGCCGGCGATCGCCGACCGCGGCCGGGTCTTCCAGCTACTCGACAACCTCGTCGGCAACGCGATCAAGTTCACGCCCGCCGGCGGGCTCGTCGAGGTAGCCGCTGAGTCGGCCTCCGACTCGGTGACGCTCGAGGTGCGGGACACCGGCATCGGTCTCGATCCGACCGACGCCGAGCACCTCTTCGAGCGGTTCTTCCGCACCGAGCGCGCGACCTCGGCGCAGATCCCGGGCACGGGCCTCGGGCTGTTCATCGCCCAGGCGATCACGATCGCGCACGGCGGGCAGATCTCCGCGCGCTCGCGCGACGGCGGCGGCACGATCTTCCGCGTCGAGCTTCCGGTCGAGACGAGGCCGACGCCGCGCGTGGCGAGCGGCGCGGAGCTGACTGCGTGAACGATCGCGCGGTGATCGTCGTCGCCGAGGACGACGAGGACATCCTCCGGCTCGTCGCGACGCGCCTCGACCGCGACGGCTACGAGGTCGTGCAGACGCGCGACGGTGCGCAGGCGCTCGCGGCGGTGCGCGACCGGAAGCCGGCGCTGGCGCTCCTCGACGTGAGCATGCCGGCGCTCGACGGGTTCGAGGTGCTGACGCGTATCCGCCGCGACGAGGCGCTGACGGCGACCCGCGTCGTCCTCCTCACGGCGATGGCGCAGGAGCACGACGTCCGCCGCGCGTTCGATGCGGGCGCGGACGGCTACATCCGCAAGCCGTTCGGCCTCGCCGAGCTCTCCGCGAAGGTCGCCGAGCTCGTCGGTGGACATCCCTGACGATCACTGACACAGTCTCATCCCGTCTACGAAAGAGGTCGCGATGGCGACGAAGGACAAGAACACCAAGAAGACTGCGGCGAAGAAACCGGCCCAGATGACGCTGAAAGAGAAGCGCCAGGCCAAGCGGGCCAAGAAATAGCCGCGTCGTCGCCGGTCAGACCGGCTCGTAGCGGTACCCGAAGCCGCGCACCGTCTTGACCGGGACGGAGGCGGGCGCGTCGGGGTCGAGCTTGCGGCGGAGGTAGCCGACGTAGAGCTTCACCTGCTCGGCGCCGATCCCGAGGGTCCCTCCCCAGACGAGTTCGAGCAGCTGGTCGCGGCTCAGCACCTGGCGCGGGTTGCGGACGAAGCACGTCAGGAGCTTGAACTCGAGCGGCGTGAGCGTGACCTCGCGCTCGCCGACCGTGACGCGCGCCTGCGCGAAGTCGATGGCGAGGTAGGCGTCGGCGTACTTCTCGGGCTCGGCGGCGCCTGACTCACGGCGCGCGCGACGGAGCAGCGCCTGGACGCGGGCGAGGAACTCCTGGTTGCGGAACGGCTTGACGACGTAATCGTCGGCGCCGGCCCGCAGCCCGCGAACGCGATCCTTCTCCTGCCCGAGCGCGGTGAGCATGAGGACGGGAACGTCGGAGAGATCGCGAATCCGCTCGAGCACCGTCCAGCCGTCGAGCTCCGGCATCGAGACGTCGAGGATCACGAGGTCGGGACTGCGAGCGTGGAACTCGCGGAGAGCCTGGCGTCCATCCGCAGCCTCGTGGACGACCGTGCCCTCCTTCTCGAGCAGCGTGCGGACGAGGCGGCGGATGTCGGCGTCGTCGTCGACGACCAGGACGGTCGCGGTCTTCACGTCTCCGACGATACGCCGCTGCACGCGCAACTGGGAGACTCCACGCGTGAACGTCGAGCGCACGCCGGACGAGCGCTTCTCCGACCTGCCCGACTACCCGTTCGCGCCGCATTGGCTCGAGGCCGACGGGCTGCGCATGCACTACGTCGACGAGGGCGACGGGGCGCCGGTCCTCCTCCTCCACGGCGAGCCGACGTGGTCGTTTCTCTGGCGCCACGTCGTCCCGGAGGTGGTCGCCGCGGGGCGACGGGCCATCGCGCCGGACCTGATCGGCTTCGGCCGCTCCGACAAGCCGACGGAGCAGGACTGGTACTCGTACGACCGCCACGTCGAGGCGGTGACGCGCCTCGTGATCGAGCTCGATCTCCGCGATCTCGCAGTCGTCGTCCACGACTGGGGCGGATTGATCGGGTTGCGCGTCGCCGTCGAGAACCCGGAGCGAGTCGAGCGGTTGGTGATCCTGGACACGGGCGTCTGGTCGGGCCGTGCGCCAAGCGAGACGTGGCTGCAGTTTCGGGAGGCGCTCCGCAGCGTCGGCGGCGAGCTCGACGTGGCGCGACTCGTCGAGAGCGGGACGCGGCGGGGCCTAAGCGAGGACGTGCGCGCCGCCTACGCCGCCCCGTTCCCCACGCCGGAGTCAAAAGCCGGCGCGCTCGCCTTCCCGGAGCTCGTCCCAGTCGAGCCAAGCCATCCAACCGGGGCGGCGCTAGAGCCGGTGCGCGAAGGTCTGGCGCGCTGGGACAAGCCGGCGCACGTGATCTGGGGCGCAGAGGACGCCGTCCTGCCGCTAGCCGTCGCCGAGCGCTTCATCTCCCTCATCCCGGGCGCGACAGGCCCGGAGACGATCCCCGGCGCCGGGCACTTCCTCCAGGAAGACGCCCCAGTCGAGGTCGCCGCAGCGATCGTGCGGGCGTTCGTCAGCGAGAGGGACTGACATGCGAACCGTAAACTTCTCGCGCGCGACCAACGCTCTTACCGTCGTCGACAGTCCGTCCGAGCCGAATGTCACGATCTCGTTCAGATGGACAACGATGTTCTTGAGCGCATCGACGCGAAAATCGGCGCGCTCCTTGTGCTGACCCTGGACAGCTACCGCCGTGAGACGGGAGTGGCGCGACCCAAACCGCGGTCTGTAGACAAGATGCTCGCCGACGCAGGCCTCAACACCGCGACCATCGCCAAGATGCTCGGCAAGACCGACCGCGCGGTCCAGATCCAGCTTCAGAGCGCTGCTGGCAAGGACGGCAAGGGGAGGAGACGCTAACTGCGATGGCGAAGGCCGCCGACCCGAAGACCGACGAGCTGCTCGCCAAGCTCAGCAAGCAGATGGAGGACGTCAAGCGGCTCCTCGTCATCCAACTCATCGCGGACGGCGTGCAGGGTGCGCACATCGCCAAAGCCCTCGGGATCGACCCGAGCACGATCAGCAAGATGGTCCCGGCCCGCGACATTCAGACGGCGCTGCGCAAGCGTGGGTCCGATGGCTAAGGCAGAGCCGGACGATGCGGTCATGCTGCTTCGGCAGCTACTCGCCATCGAGCTATGGCGTGGCGGCCTGACCCAGGCAGAGATCAAGGCCCGCCTCGGGGTCGGGAGCACCACCATTACTGAATGTCTCAAAGGTGTAAGCCGCGAGGTCACCGTCCGCGTCAAATCGACTGACTGAGGTCTATGGCCCATAAGGTCGCTGACGTTCGAGGCAACCCGAACGAGAACGTCGTTCACGCGGCTGATGTGATCGGTCGCTCGGCGCACTGCCGAACCGTCTTCGCCGCGATCTACCGCGGCAAGAAGAAGATCAAGACGGTTCGGCAGTTGATGGATGCGACGCACCTCACGCAGAAGCAGGTGCTGACCCAGGGCAAGAAGCTCGCCGACAACGACATTGTCACGCAGGTCAAGGTGGATGGACAGACCGGATACGAGAAGGACGACTTCTTCTCGCAACGGAAGAACAAGGTGCTGGCCTTGGTCGACAACCCCAAGAACCGCTCCAAGTACCCAACCAAGCAGGAGCCGCGGGGCAGTAAGCAGGCGCCGATAGTCAAGATTCGCCTCCAGGCGTCGCAGTCACTTCCGGAGCGCGTCACCGTGGACGACATCGACTCGTTCTCCGCCGTGACGGACGGGCAGCCTTCGGGCGCGCTCCCGGCGATGAACAGCCTCCCGGAAGAACGGGTTAAGCGGTTCCTCCAGAAGGTGATTGGCGAGACCCAGGAGTTCCGAGATTGGGGCGGCGAGCGGAACGATCTCTACACAGACAAGCTCCGCTTCAAGGGCAACCGGCGCGCCGCCGCGTTTGCGCTCAAAGGCCGGGCCACGACCGGCGCGCTGACCCCCAGGAAGATGGGGAAGAACGGCGATCAAATCGGGCGCCTGTTCTTGAGCGAGGCCCAGGTGTTCTTCGTCGTCTACCACTCCAAGATCGACGAGGCAGTCGCGCAGCAGGTGCACGCACACGCGGCGGCACGTGCGTTGACCGGGGCTCGCGTCTACTACTGCTTGATCGACGGCGACGACCTCGCACGTCTCGTCGCCGCTTACCCGTCCGAGTTCGCGGCCTCGGTTGACGCCTAGGGCGAGCGCGGGCGAGCGCCGACCACGCTCGCCCGCAACAACAGATCACCTACTCCGTCGCCGGCCACAGGGGATTCCCAGCAGCGGACGTTCGTCAGTCACGGGAGCAGGAACGTCGACCGGCGCCGCAAAGCCCGGTTAGCTGACCTCCCAGGTCTCGCCGGAGTGCAATAGCTCCGCGAGATCGCCCTCGCCCTGCCTGCCGACGGCCGTTTCCAGCTGCTCCGCCATCAGGTCGTCGTAGACCGGGCGCTCGATGTTGCGGAAGACGCCGACCGGTGTGCCGCCGTGCGAGCCCTGCGTCACGCGCGACAGCGCGAAGGCGAGCGTCGGCTCCTCCCTCGTCTCGTCGTGCGTGAGGATGTTCTCCTCGTCGGCGCCGCACACTTCGATCGAGCCGTTGCGCCGCTGGCGCAGCGCCTTCTCGCCGTCCTTGCCCCACGTGATCGGCTCGCCGTGGCGCAGCACGATCCGGCTGACGCCTTCCTTGTCGTCGCGAACGGCGTGGAACGCGTCGTCGTTGAAGATCGGGCAATTCTGGAAGATCTCGACGAAGGCGCTGCCGCGATGCTCGGCCGCGGCGCGCAGCACCCCGGTCATCCCCTTCTTGTCGGTGTCGATCGCGCGTCCGACGAACGTCGCCTCGGCGCCGACCGCGAGCGAGATCGGGTTGAAGGGCCAGTCGAGCGACCCCATCGGCGTCGACTTCGTCACCTTCCCGAGCTCGCTGGTGGGCGAGTACTGCCCCTTCGTCAGCCCGTAGATGCGGTTGTTGAAGAGGAGGATCTTGAAGTTGACGTTGCGGCGGAGCGCGTGGATCAGGTGGTTGCCGCCGATCGAGAGCGCGTCGCCGTCGCCGGTCACGACCCACACCGAGAGATCCGGCCGCGTCGTCGCGAGCCCGGTCGCGATCGCCGGCGCGCGCCCGTGAATCGAGTGCATCCCGTACGTGTTCATGTAGTACGGGAAGCGGGCCGCGCAGCCGATCCCGCTGATGAAAACGGTGTTCTCGCGCTCGATGCCGAGCTCGGGCATGAACGACTGGAGCGCGGCGAGGATCGCGTAGTCGCCGCAGCCCGGGCACCAGCGCACCTCCTGGTCGGTGCGGAAGTCCTTCGCCGTCAGCGCGCCGTTGCCGTTGCCTTCGCTCATGCGTCCACCATCGCTTCGATCGCCTCGGCGAGCTCGCTCGCGCGCAACGGCACGCCGGCGACGCGGTTGTAGCCGGCCGCGTCGACGAGGAACTGCGAGCGCACGAGCTGCAGGAGCTGGCCGAGGTTCATCTCCGGGATCAGCACCTTGTCGTAGCGGCGCAGCAGCTCACCCGTGTTGCGCGGGAACGGGTTGAGGTAGCGGAGATGAGCGTGCGCGACCTGCTTGCCGTCCCCGAGC
>JBOGZU010000023.1:0-25732 GCA_050697455.1 Gaiellaceae bacterium
GGGCCGATCCAGGTCGCGCTGCGCACCGGCGAGACCCAGCTCCTGCCTGACCTCCAGTCGTCGGTCGACGTGATGGCCCACGACACGAAGCACGCGCGCGCGATCCGCGAGATTGCGAACACGTCGGGGATGGTCGCGCCACTCATCGCGCGTGGCCGGACGCTCGGCGCGATCAGCCTCGGCACCGTCGGTGAGCAGCGGCGCTTCGACGAGTCCGACCGGGAGATGGCCTCGGAGCTAGCGCGGCGCGTCTCGCTCGCGCTCGACAACGCGCGCCTCTTCTCGGAGGCGCAGGAGCGCGCCCACGCGGCGGAGGCGCTCGAGTACGTCGCCGACGGCGTCTTCCTCGTCGACGAGCTCGGGATCGTCCGGCTCTGGAACCCGAACGCAGCGACCAGCCTCCGGCGCCAGCCCGAGGAGGCGGTCGGCCGTCCGATCGCCGAGCTGATCACCGACTGGCCCTCGCTGCGGGCGCGCATCTCGGTCCCGGCCGATCCCGAAGCGGCGCCGCCGCGGCCCGAGACGATCCCGGTCGAGGTCGACGGCGAGGAGCGCTGGCTCTCGATCTCGGCCGTCCGGTTCCCGCGCGGCACGGTCTACGCCTTCCGCGACGTGACCGACGAGCGCGCGGTCGAGCAGCTGAAGACGGACTTCGTCTCGACCGTCTCGCACGAGCTGCGGACGCCGCTCGCCGCGATCTACGGCGCGGCGATGACCCTGCGCCGCCGCGACGTCGCGGTCGACGAGCCGCAGCGCGACCGGCTTCTCGACGTCATCTCGAGCGAGTCGGACCGGCTCGCTCGCATCGTCAACGACATCCTCTGGGCGAGCAGGCTCGAGTCGGGACGGATGCAGGTCGCGATCGAGCGGTGCGACGCCGCCGCGATCGCCGCCGAGATCGCAGACATTTCACGGGCGCGGCTTCCGAAGGAGATCGAGCTCGTCGCCAGCACGCCGGGCGGGCTGCCGCGGGTCGCGGCGGACCCCGACAAGCTGCGACAGATCCTCACCAACCTCCTCGACAACGCCGTCAAGTACTCACCCGATGGCGGCCGCGTCGAGCTCGAGGTGGCCCGCAGCGGCGCGCGGGTTCGCTTCCGCATCAGTGACGAGGGGCTCGGCATTCCGCCGGCCGAGCAGGACCGGATCTTCGAGAAGTTCTTCCGCCTCGACCCGAACCTCACCCGCGGCGTCGGCGGCACCGGCCTCGGCCTCTACATCTCGCGCGAGCTCGTGACCAGGATGAACGGCCGTATCTGGGTCGTCTCGGACGGTCGCAGCGGCTCGTCGTTCTTCCTCGAGCTACCGCTCGCCTAGAACACGTCTCGTGCGGATACGTCCGGTGCCAGGCACCGGACGTATCCGATTCAGACATCTCTGCGGCCTAGTAAGGCGGGCCGGCCGGCGGGCCGGCGGGGCCTTCGTCGTAGTACGTCCGGCGGCGGTTCCAGCCGCCGGGGCCTGCCCACGAAGACCAGAAAACGAGCGAGAGCAGGATTCCGACGATGCCCACGATCAGGAGAATCCAGCCGATCGTGTGGATGTTCACGCCGGAGACTTCGGTGTTCACGGCGAACGCGAGGACCGCGCCCACCGCTGCAAGGATCAGTCCGACTCCGAGTCCCATGAGTCCTCCTTTAGCTGGGGTCGGAGAGGGAAACGGACGAGTGCCGGTTCAGGATTCGGGTGCGGCAACGCTCGGGTAGGCTCCGAATCGGATGCGCAGGGGCTCTATCGTCGCCCTTTTGGGACTCGCGGTGATCGCCGGCGGCGTGGCCGCCGCCGTTGCGCTACTCCCTACCTGGCTTCCCGTCGACGCTTCTCGCGAGGCGGGCCGCATCGACTTCGTCTTCTGGTTCGTGATCGCGATCTGCATCGGGCTCTTCTCGATCATCGCCGCGGCGATCGTCTATTCGGTCATCCGGTTCCGGGTGCGGCCGGACGATCTCGAGGACGGGCCGCCGATCCACGGGCACACCGGCCTGGAGATCGCGTGGACGGCGATCCCGTTCGTGCTCGTCATCGCGATCGCGGTCGTGTGCGGGATCGTCCTCTCCCGTAACGACGCCCAGGGCGCCGACACACTGCGGATCAACGTGACGGCGCAGCAGTTCGAGTGGAGCTTCGGCTACCCGGACGCGAACAACGCGACGAGCCCGGTGCTCTACCTGCCCAAGGGACGTTCGGTCGAGCTGTACATGCGTTCGCTCGACGTGATCCACGCCTTCTTCGTGCCGGAGTTCCGGCTCAACGAGGACATCGTCCCGGGCATGGTCACGAACCTCCACGTCACGCCGGACCGCGTGGGCACCTACGACCTGATCTGCAACGAGCTCTGCGGGCTCGGGCATTCGACGATGCGGACCGAGGCGGTCGTGCTGACACAGGCGGCCTTCGACAAGTGGCTCAACGGCCAGAAGAAGAGCGCGGCGCCGGCCAACGCCACCGGGCCGTCCGGCTCGTCAGGACAGGCGAGCGGTCTCGCCGTTTTCAAGTCGCAGCCCTGCGCGACGTGCCACACGCTCGGCGCGGCGAATGCGACCGGCACGATCGGGCCCGATCTCGACAAGCTCGTCGCCTACGCGCAACAGGCGCACCAGCCGCTCTCCACGTTCATCCGCGAGTCGATCGTGAACCCGAACGCCTACATCCAGAAGGGCTACCCGAAGAACACGATGCCGCAGACATTCGGGACGACGCTCTCGAAGTCGCAGCTGAGCGCCCTCGTTTCGTTCCTCGCCCAGTCCGCACAGAAAGCAAGCAAGGGGTGAATCTGAGTTGAGCACGACGACTACGACCGGCCACGACGTCCACCACGCGCCGGCTCCGCCTCGCGGGCGCGCACGCCGTCTGCTCCTCGGCGGCGGGCTCATCCGCGCGCTGTGGATGACGCCGCTCATGGGGGCGGTCGGATTCGGGCTCGTCGTGCTCGCGCGCTGGGGCGGCGGGTGGCACCCGATCCTCCTGAGCGAGCCGCTCATCCTCGTCGCCGGTCTCGTCGCCGCGCCGGTCGGATTCCTCGGCGGCATCGGCGCCTTCGACTATTGGACGTACTACTGCCTCGGCCGCCCGACGCGACCGGAGGACCACTCGACCCACGGCGCGCAGAGCTGGCGCGACTACTTCCGGGTCAACACCGACCACAAGGTGATCGGCGTCCAGTACCTCGTCACGACGGTCTTCTTCTTCCTCGCCGGCGGGATGCTCGCGCTCCTCGTCCGCGCCGAGCTCGCGAAGCCGGGCATCCAGTACTTCGATCCACAGACGTACAACGGGCTCTTCTCCGTCCACGCCTCGCTGATGATCTTCCTCTTCGTGATCCCGGCCTTCGCCGGGCTCGCGAACTTCGTCGTGCCGCTGATGCTCGGCGCGGCGGACATGGCCTTCCCACGGCTCAACGCTCTCTCGTTCTGGCTGCTGCCGATCGCCGGGCTGATGATGCTCAGCTCGTTCATCGTCGGCGCATTCGCCGGCGGCTGGACGGGTTACGCGCCGCTCAACTCCACCCATCAGCCGATCGGCGCGATCTTCTTCAACCAGGGAGTCCAGTGGGCGGGCGCCTCGTCGATCATGACCGCCCTCAACTTCCTGGTCACGATCATCACGATGCGGGCGCCGGGGATGACCTTCTGGCGGATGCCGCTACTCGTCTGGGCGAACTTCACGACGTCGCTGCTCGTCGTGATCGCGACGCCGTTCATCGCCGGCTCGCAGTTCTTCTCGATGTTCGACCATGTGATGCACACAGCCTTCTTCACGCCGGTGGGAGGCGGCTATCCACTCGGTTACCAGCACATCTTCTGGTTCTACTCGCACCCCGCGGTCTACATCATGATGCTGCCCGGCTTCGGGATCATGAGCGAGGTCATATCCGTGTTCAGCCGAAAACCGGTCTTCGGCTACCGGCTGATGGCTCTGTCGCTGATGGCGATCGTCGTCCTCGGTTTCTCGGTCTGGGCGCACCACATGTTCACGAGCGGGATGTCGTCGTGGCTGCGCGTCCCGATGATGATCACGACGCTGCTGATCGCCATCCCGACCGGGATCAAGATCTTCAGCTGGCTCGCGACGATGTGGGAGGGGAAGCTCCACTTCCGAACGCCGATGCTGTTCGCGCTCGGCTTCCTCTCGATGTTCGTGATCGGCGGGCTCTCCGGCGTGATGCTCGGCGCCGTCCCGATCGACATCCACGTCACCGACACCTACTTCATCGTCGCGCACATCCACTACGTGCTCTTCGGCGGTTCCGTGTTCACGATCTTCGCGGGGATCTACTACTGGTTCCCGAAGATGACCGGCCGGATGTACAACGAGCGGCTCGGCAAGCTCCACTTCTGGCTGACCTTCGTCGGCTTCAACCTCACCTTCTTCCCGATGCACATCCTCGGGACGGAGGGGATGATCCGCCGCGTCGCCGACTACCCGCCGCGCTTCGCCGGCCTGAACATGTTCATCTCGCTCGCCTCGTTCGGGCTCGGAGCCTCGGTGCTCGTCTTCCTCTACAACATGATCACGAGCTGGCGCTTCGGCGAGATCGCGCCCGCGAACCCGTGGCGCGCGATGACGCTCGAGTGGCTCGTCACGTCGCCGCCGCCGACCTTCAACTTCGACGAGATCCCGCAGGTCGTCGGCTCGCCGTACGAGTACGGCGTCCCCGGCGCGCAGCACGCGATCCTCGCGCCGTCGAAGGCGCGGGAAATGGAGGAAGTCCCCGTATGACGCACCTGCTCGTGGTGGCGAACGAGACGGTGGACGGGAGGACGCTGCGCGAGGCGCTCGCTTCGCGCGGCGACGATCTCTGGGTGACGGTCGTCTCGCCGGTCAGCGAGCCGCGGCGCGGCTACGTCGTCTACGCCGACACGCGGCGCGCCTCGGCCAGGCGCCGCCTCGAGCGCGCGCTCGGGCACCTGCGCGACGCGGGCGTCTCGGCCGACGGCTACGTCGTCGAGGCGGATCCCGGCGCCGCCGTGCGCGATGCGCTCGCGACGCTCGAGCCGCCGGTCGACGAGATCCTCGTCTCGACCCATCCGCAGGAGAAGTCCGGCTGGCTGCGCCGCGGCGTCCTCGATCGCATTCGCTCGGGGGCCGGCGGCGTGCCGGTCGAGCACCTCGTCTCCGACGGGACCGCGCCGAGCGAGGCGAACGTCCTCGTGATCGCCAATGAGACCGTCCTCGGCGAGCCGTTGCTGGAGAAGATCCGCGAGCGCGCGGCCGCGAGCCCGGCGAGCTTCCTCATCCTCTCGCCGCAGAGCGACCCGACCGCGGGTGCGCATCCCGAGGCGGAGAGCCGCCTCAAGCGCGCGCTCGGCGCGCTGCGCGGCGAAGGGATCGACGTGCACGGGCAGGTCGCGCATCCCGATCCGTTCAGCGCGGCGATGGAGGAGGTGCACGACGAGCGCGTCGACGAGATTGTCGTCTCGACGTTCCAGCCCGAGCGCTCCGGCTGGCTGCGCCGCGACCTCGTCGAGCGGCTGCGCAAGGAGACCGGCCTCCCGGTCGAGCACGTCGTCGTCGCCAAGGTCGAGACGGAGGTTCCCGCGTGACCGCCGCCGCGCATGCCCACGCCGAGCATGAGCACCACGGCCCGCCGGTCCCGCACTACAGCTCGCGGATCAGGCCCGAGACGCTCGGGATGTACCTCTTCATCGCGTCGGAGATCATGCTCTTCGGCTCCTTCTTCACGGCCTATTTCTTCGTGCGGATCGTCAACGGAACGCCCTGGCCGACGCCGCCGTACCACCTGCCGGTCTTCGTCGCGGGGATCAACACGGTCATCCTCATGACGTCGAGCGCGACGATGCACTGGGCGACGACCGCGATCAAGCGCGGCAACCTCTGGGGGATGCGGGCGGGACTGCTGCTGACGTTCCTGATGGGTTTGGCTTTCCTCATCTCTCAGGTCTACGAGTACATGCGCGCGGGCTTCGCGACGAAGGACGGCGCCTTCCCGACGATCTTCTTCTGCCTGACGGGGCTGCACGGCTGCCACGTCTTCGTCGGGCTCACGATCCTGCTGTTCATGACGATCCGCGCCTTCCGAGGGCATTTCTCCGCCGATCAGCATCACGGCGTCGAGATCGGCGGGATCTACTGGCACTTCGTCGACGTGATGTGGATCGTCGTTTTCACGACGGTCTACATCCTCTGACGCCGGGGTAAGAGGCGGACATGCGTAATCCGCTTCGCAGCGAGGGGGAGGCGTACCGGTTCCTCTGGATCGTCGTCGGCGGCGCGATCGTGATCGTCGTCGCCGCGGTGATCGACAAATGGCTCGGCGTCGCGGTCGCCGTGATCGCATTCGGCGCCCTCGGCTGGTGGCTCGTGAAAGAGCCGGTGCCGGGCGCCGCGGACCCGCCGAAGGCGGTCGTCTCCGAGACGCCGCCCGGGACGCGCCGCATCCTCGTCGTCGCGCCGCCGGGGACGGAGAGCGTCGCCGTGCCGGACGGCGCGGAGGTGCTCGTCGTCGTGCCGGCGCTGTCGTCGAAGGTCGAGGCGTTGACCGGCGCGGTGGACGATCGCCGCGGCGACGCAGAATCGACGGCAGCCGCGCTCGAGGCACGGATCCCGGGCTCGCGCGCGGAGGTCGGCGCGGACGATCCCGCACTCGCGGCCGAAGACGCGCTACGAGTCTTCGGCGCCGACGAAGTGCTGGTCGCCGGCGACGCGGAGATGGTGGACGCGATCCGCGAACGGGTCGCAATCCCCGTCAGCCGCGCCTAGCTCGAGTTACACCGGAACCAGGCGATCCCGGTTCTGTCTGTGCCCGTCCCCGACGCGAATGCGTCTGCGATCGAGGTTCCCGCGGTAGCGACGGCGAACCGGATGCCGTACGACCCGTCCGTGCAGCCGCCGCTCCAGTCGCTCGGCGAAATCGTCCCTGACCACGTCCACCAGGCAGTGTCGGGCGTCGTCGACCCGGTGGCGGTCATGGGAGTCTGCTCGGAGAACACCAATTGGGTTTCCGGATTGGTGCCCTGAAGCTCAGAAAGAGGGACGTCGGTGTGCAAAACCTCGATGTTCAGAGCCGCAGCGGAGAAATGGTCGTCGTTGATCGTGGCCGCGATTGAGGTCAGCTCGCCCCCGGCGCGCGTGTACTTGATGCTGGGCACCATGATGAATAGACGGTCGCCTTTCGCTTGTCCTGACTGCCGGTTGATCTCAGTCGTACTGCTACGAAAGGCTCCCGCGAGAGCGGCGGCGGCGATGGCCGCACAGACTGCGGCGGCAGCGACGAGGGTGAGCCGGCGGCGCGGAAGCCGACGGCGGCTTGAGATGGCTTGCGCGTAGATCCGCCGCGCTGTCGTCTCGTCCGGCACAGCGACGTCGGAACGGAACTCGGTGAGGAGGTCTTCGGTCATTGGGCTTCAACCGGTTCTTGTCCGACGTCGCCGAGCTGGTTCCGGAGCTTCTCCCGCGTCCGGCTCAGCCGCGACTTGACGGTGCCGGCTGGGATCCCGAGCGCGTCCGCGATCTCGGAGTCGGTCAGCTCCGCCCAGGCGTGGAGGAGAAGGATCTCGCGCTCGTCGCTTCGCAGCTCCGCCAAAGCTGCCGCCAGCTCGCGCTGGCGCGCGTCCGCGTCGGCGCGCTCGACCGCTTCCTCGTCCTCCGCGAAGACGGGATCGACGCCGGTGCGCGCGTAGGCGCGGAGCATCCTCCGCTCCTTGCGCCAGTGGTGGCGCATCAGATTGACCGCGATCCCGTAGAGCCATGGCCGCACGGGCCGCGCCGGGTCGAGCCGCTCCCAGTTGCGAAACGCGACGGAGAACGTCTCGGCCGCGAGCTCGTCGGCCGCCGAAGCGCCGACCCGTCGCGCGAGGTAGCGATGCAGGGGCGCGAACTCCGCCTCGAAGGCAGCCTCGAAAGAGCGCCCCATACGACGAGCTTCCCGCAGCGCGCGGGACGGTTCCAGCCGGCGCTACTTCTTCTTGCCGGCGACCGAGAGCACGTACTGCGCCACCGCCTGGATCTGCGCGGTGCTCAGCTTTCCCTGGAAGGGCGGCATGATCGCGCCGCCGTTCGTCACCTGGCGGACGACGATCGCCGGCGTCAGCTTCGACGCCAGCTGGTCGAGGTTCGGCCCGACCGTTCCGGTCGAGCCCGCCGCGCCGAGTGTGTGGCAGCCGGAGCAGCCCGCGTTCTTGAAGATCGCCTCGCCGTTGTTGCCGAGGCTCGCCAGGTTCACCGACTTCGTGTAGCCGCCGGTGCCGGCGACCGAGCCGACATACGCGGCGACATCGATCGCGTCCTGGCCGGTGAGGAGGTTCGACGGCATCGGCGTCTGAGGCGTGAGCCCCTTCACGCCGTGCTCGTGCGTCGTGTAGGTCGCGATCGGGCCGGAGCCGAGCCGGATCTGGTCGAGGACGACGTTCTCGACCGTGCTGTCTGGATAGCCCTGGGTGCGATCGGCGGCGAAGGCGTTGTCGAGATTCGGGCCGATCGTTCCGCTCGTGCCGGCCGCCTGCAGCGTGTGGCAGCTGCCGCAGGTGGCGGAGAAGAGCTTTTGGCCGTTCTGGACGTCGGGATGCGCCGACGCGGATACGACACCGCCGTAACCGCAACCGGACGCGAGCAGAGTGGCGCCCGCGATCGCCGCCAGTCCTACGCCCCCGACCCGTCCCGCCCGTTTCAACCCTGTGGGACTCCAAGGGCCGAGACGGCTTCGTCGCGCGTCGGATAGATCTCGAAGACCTTGTCGAGCCCCGTGATCTCGAAGATCTTCGTGATGTTCCGGTCGTCGCAGACGAGCGAGAGCTGACCGTCGTTCGTTCGCAGCCGCTTGACGCCGCCGACCAGGACGCCGAGCGTCGTCGAGTCGATGAACGTCGTGCCGCTGAAGTCGACGATGACCTCTTTGCCGCCCTGCCCGATCACCTCGAGCAGCTGCTGCTTGAACTCCGGCGCCGTGTACAGATCGACCTCACCCGTGAGTGAGATGACGTAGGCGTTGCCGCTGAGCTGCTCGGTCTGAATGTCGAAATTCATGCGCGGTTCGTCCCCCCGAAGTCGCTCGCCGGCCCGGCTGGGCCGCCTTGGGATGAGTCTATCCGCGCGGCGCGCGCCGCAATCCAGCTACTTCTTCGCGTGCTTCGGCGTGCAGGAGCCGCCGAGCTGCTTGCACTCTTGCTCGGCCGAGCCGACCTGCGGCGAGCGCGGGTCGATCTGCACGAAACGCTTCAGCGCCTTGATCGCGACCGCATTCTGGTTCGAGTAAAGGGCCACCTGGGAGATGAGGTACTGCAGGTTGGCGTTGCGCGGCTGGATCAGCGCGGCGTGCCTGTAGTCCTTGAGCGCGGAGGAGAAGGAGCTCGTCGCCTGCTGGTAGTAGAGCGACGTCTGCGCCGAGCCCTGCTGGGCGTAGTAGTCGTTGATGGGGTTCTTGCCGAGCTGCGTCGCGAGCGGGCCGGTCGGCGTGAACGCCAGCCCCGGGGCTTGGAGCTGCGCCGCCTGCAGCGCCGCCTGGTACTGCTGCGCGTAGGTGGTTCCCTGCTGCTGCTCGAGGCCGCCGAGCTGCGTCCAGAGCCCCGCGTCCGTGTTCCTGATCGCGAGGTAGGTCTGGAGGGCCTTGATCGCGGACGGGAGGTCGTTCTGCGAGACGTAGGCATTCGCGAGATCGCGGTAGCCCTGCCTCGGGTTCGTCTTGATCTCATTCGTCGCCTTCGAGACGGCGTTCGAGCCGCCGCCGAAGAGGCCGGAGTAGAGCTGGCTCAGGCCGTTGCCGTTACCCGAGCCGACGCCGACGCCGACGAACGTCGCCGCGAAGACGATTGCGACAGCGAGGAAGACCCACTTCTGGCGCCGCCGTAGGCGTGAGAAGAAGAGGTCCTGGTTCGGGTTGCCGCCGCCCGCGTGACCGCGCCGCCCGCGCTGGGGTTTTGCGGGCGCAGCCTTCGCGCGCGCCGCCTGCTTCGCCTTGACCGCAGCCCTAGCCATTCAGCCGCCCAGAGTAGCCGAGCTTGGAATGAGTCTCCGGCGCCGCCGCTCGACGAGAACCGCGAGCCAGATCGAGCTCTCGAACAGGATCCACATCGGCAGCAGCTCGAGGAAGGTCGTGACCGGATCAGGGCCTGGCAGCGCGAGCGCGACCGCCGCCGTGACCAGGTAGCCGAGCCGCCGCTGCTTCCGCAGCATGCGGGAGCTGAGCACTCCGAGCGAGACGAGCCCTGTGACGATGAGCGGCGTCTGGAAGACGACGACGATCCCGAGGAGAAGTGCGGTGACGAAGGAGAGATACGACCGCGCCTGGATCGGGTGCGTGAACTGGGCGTTGTCGTAGTTCGTGAGGAAGTGGAGCGCGCGAGGCAGCAACACCCAGTAGCCGAAGGCGACCGCGGCCGCGGCGAGCGAGACGCCGAACGCGGCGAGCCCGACCACCTTCCGCTGCGCGGCCGGATCGACCGCCGGCGCGAAGAACGCCCAGAGCTGCCAGAGGATCACCGGCAGCGCGAGGAGGAAGCCGGCGTAGACGCTGAGCGTCAGGACCACGGTGAGCGGCTCCGCGACGCCGAGCGCGAACAGCTTCTGGTGGCCGGCCGGCAGCGGCCGGGTCAGCCAGTGGAGGAGACGAACGTGGAAGACGAACGCGACGATGGTGCCGACGACGAGCGCGCCGAGCATGACGAAGATCCGGCCGCGCAGCTCGTCCAGGTGCTCGGCGAGCGTCGCCTCCTCCGCGTGCCCGAGGCGGCGCGGAAGCCTCGCCATGGCGTCCTAGACCTTTTCGGTCTCGTGCTCGGACGGCGTCGCTGTCGTCGCAACCGGCTCGGCGGGCGGCAGCTCGGCCGGCGGCTCCGGCGAATTGCCCGTGATCGCGTCCTTGAACTCGCGCATCCCGGACCCGAGCGAGCGCCCGATCTCCGGCAGCCGCTTGCCCCCGAACAGGAGCAGCGCGATCAGGAGGAGCAGGACGATGTGCCAGGGGGTCTGCAAGTAACCCACACGCGGAGGGTAGCGCGTTTTGTTTTTGGCGCGCGAGGACCGGGACGGCCGCATGGGTCGTGTCGGTACCCTGGACGCATGGCATTGCTGAAACTCGAGAACCTGCACGTCGCGCTCGAGGACGGCACCGAGATCGTCAAGGGCGTCGACCTCGAGGTGGACACCAACGAGGTGCACGCGATCATGGGGCCGAACGGCTCCGGCAAGTCGACCCTCTCCTACGCGATCATGGGCCATCCGGCCTACCAGATCACCGAGGGCCGCATCCTTCTCGACGGCGACGACATCACGGAGATGGGCGCCGACGAGCGCGCGCAGCGGGGTCTCTTCCTCGCCTTCCAGTATCCGCACGCGATTCCCGGCGTGACCGTGACGAGCTTCCTGCGCAGCGCGATCAACGCCGTGCGCAAGGCCCGCAACGGCGGCACCGACGATCCGATCGCAATCCCCGAGTTCCGCAAGACGCTGCTCGCCCAGATGGATCGCCTCAAGGTCAGCCGCGAGCTCGCCTCGCGCTACCTCAACGACGGCTTCTCGGGCGGCGAGAAGAAGCGGGTGGAGATCCTCCAGATGGCGATGCTGAAGCCGCGCATCGCGGTGCTCGACGAGACCGACTCCGGCCTCGACATCGACGCGCTGCGGGTCGTCGCGGGCGGCGTGAAGGAGCTCGTCGGCCCTGAGATGGGCGCGCTCGTGATCACGCACTACCAGCGGATCCTCGACTACATCACGCCCGACCGGGTACACGTCTTTGTCGACGGCAAGATCGTCGAGGAAGGTGGCCCCGAGCTGGCGAAGAAGCTCGAGAAGGGCGGCTACGCGCCGTACGAGCCGGAGGAGGTGACCGCGTGACGCAAACCGAGACCGAGATCGTCGAGGGCATCGGCTCCGACTACGCGATCAAGTACGGCTTCTCCGTCCCCGAGGACTACTTCTTCAAGTCGGGGCGCGGCGTCTCGCACGAGCTCGTCGACGCGATCTCGTCCCACAAGAACGAGCCCGACTGGATGCGGAAGTTCCGCCACAAGTCGCTCGACTACTTCCTCGCGCGCCCGCTGCCGACCTGGGGCGGCAACGTCGCCGAGATCGACTTCGACAACATCTACTACTACATCAAGCCGACCGAGAAGCAGGCCAACTCGTGGGAGGACCTGCCCGCCGACATCCTCGAGACCTGGGACAAGCTCGGCATCCCGGAGGCGGAGAAGAAGTACCTCGCCGGCGTCGGCGCGCAGTACGAGTCGGAGGTCGTCTACCACAAGCTTCAGGAGGATCTCGAGAAGAAGGGCGTGATCTTCCTCGACACCGACACGGCGCTGCGCGAGCACGAGGATCTCTTCAAGCAGTACTTCGGGACGATCATCCCGCAGAACGACAACAAGTTCGCGGCGCTCAACTCGGCCGTCTGGTCGGGCGGCTCCTTCATCTACGTGCCGCCGGGCGTCTCGATCGACATGCCGCTGCAGGCCTACTTCCGCATCAACGCCGAGAACATGGGCCAGTTCGAGCGGACGCTGATCCTCGTCGACGAAGGCGCGTACGTCCATTACGTCGAGGGCTGCACAGCGCCGATCTACTCCACCGACTCGCTGCACTCCGCGGTGGTCGAGATCGTCGTCAAGAAGGGCGCGCGCTGCCGCTACACGACGATCCAGAACTGGTCGAACAACGTCTACAACCTCGTCACGAAGCGGGCCGTCGCCTACGAGGACGCGACGATGGAGTGGGTCGACGGGAACCTCGGCTCGAAGCTGACGATGAAGTACCCGGCGATCTGGCTGCTCGGCGAGCGCGCGCACGGCGAAGTCCTGTCCATCGCCTTCGCGGGCTCGGGGCAGCACCAAGACGCGGGCGGCAAGTGCGTCCACGTCGCGCCGAACACGACGTCGGTGATCACGTCCAAGTCCATCTCCAAGAACGGCGGGCGCGCCGGCTATCGAGGCCTGCTGCAGGTGGACAAGAACGCGATCGGCTCGAAGTCGAAGGTCGTCTGCGACGCGCTGATCCTCGACGAGGAGTCGCGCTCCGACACGTACCCGTACATCAAGATCGACGCCGACGACGTGGACATCGGACACGAGGCGACCGTCTCCAAGATCGGCGAGGAGCAGCTCTTCTACTTGATGTCGCGCGGCCTGACCGAGTCGGAGGCGAGCGCGATGATCGTGAGCGGCTTCGTCGAGCCGATCACGAAGGAGCTGCCGCTCGAGTACGCCGTCGAGATGAACCGGCTGATCCAGCTCCAGATGGAAGGTTCCGTAGGTTGAGCGCGATCTCGAAGGTCGACTCGGTCGGCATTCCTTCGAGAGATTGGGAGCGGTCGCGGCGGTTCTACGTCGAGACGCTCGGCCTGCGCCCGGACGAGCACGCGAAGGGCGAGTTCTGGGTCGGCGACACGTGCTTCGCGATCTGGATGCCCGAGCAGTGGGGCGAGGAGTTCAAGTCGCAGGCGAACGCGATCGTGCTGCTGCGCGTCGACGACGTCGAGGCGGCGCGCGCCGAGCTCGAGGCGAAGGGCGTCGAGTTCGACGGCGAGACCGTCGACACGAGCGTCTGCCACATGGCGACGTTCCGCGATCCCGACGGCAATCCGCTCGTCCTCCACAAGCGCTACGCGCCCTACGAATGAACGTCCAGCACGTCGACTTCATCTGCGTGCCGACCTCCGACATGGAGCGCTCGGTCGCCTGGTACCGCGACACGCTCGGCCTGCCGCAGACGAACGAAGGCGGCTTTCCGGAGTTCAAGCTCGGCGACAACGTCTTCCTGTACATCGTCGACCCGAAGTCGATGGGCGGCGAGTTCTCCGCCCCGCACACCGCGCCGATCGCGTTGCGGGTGGACGACGTCGAGGCCGGGCGTAAGGAGCTCGCGGAGCGCGGCATCGTCTTCAACGGCGAGATCCACGACTCGGGCGTCTGCCACATGGCGCCGTTCGACGACCCCGACGGCAATCGCTTCATGCTCCACCGCAGGTACGCGCCGAATGATTGAGGTCACGCGCATCGACTACATCCGTGTTCCGGTGGACGACATCGAGAAGGCGAAGCAGTTCTACGGAGAGGTGCTGGGACTGCCGCGGAACGAGAAGCTTCACCACGAAGACTGGGTCGAGTACGAGGCCTCGAACGTCACGCTCGCCGTTATGACGCCGGAGACGCACGACTACGAGTTCGCGGCGCTCCCGTCGGCGACGATCGCGCTCGGAGTTCCCGACGTCGCGGCGGCGAAGGCGCAGCTCGAGACGCAGGGCGTCGAGGTCGGTGAGGTCTGGGACTCGGGCGCTTGCAACGGCGCCGGCGTCAGCGATCCGGCCGGCAATCGCATCCTCCTCCACCACCGCTACGGGCCTTATGAGCAGGACTGACGCACTCGCCGCCTACGAGGCGCTGCCGCTGCCGGACACGACCGAGGAGCACTGGCGCTTCACCGACCTGCGCGGCTTCGACCCGAATGCGTTCGAGGGCGCGGCATCGGCGGAGATCGAGACGATGCTCGACCTCGACGTCTCCGGCTACGCGACCGTCACCGCCGACGGGATCGAGATCGAGAAGGCGCCGGAAGGCGTGACGTTCGAGCCACTTCCCGAGGACAATGAGCGCCTCTATTCCCTGATCGGCTGGGACGAGAAGTTCGCGGCCCACAACGCGGCGCTCTGGAAGCACGGCCTCCTCGTCGTCGTCCCGAAGGGCGTCGTGCTCGAGAAGCCGCTGTACGTCCGCATCTCGGCGACCGGCCAGACGTTCTGGCGGCTCGTCGTCGTGGCGGAGGAGGGCGCGCGTGCCTCGATCATCGAGGAGTACGCGTCGCCGGCTCCCGACACGGAGGCCTACTCGAACGCGGTGACCGAGCTCTTCGTCGAGCCGGCCGCGAAGCTCGAGTACGTCTCCCTCCAGAACCTCTCGCAGCAGACGTGGCATTTCGCGAGCCATCACGCGCGCGTCGAGCGCGACGCGGAGCTCGACTGGGTCGCCGGCGGCTTCGGCTCGAAGAAGGGCAAGACGCGGATCCAGAACGACCTCTCGGGGCGCGGCGCCACGTCGCGCGTGACGGGCGCGTACTTCGCCGACGGGACGCAGCACCTCGACTACGACACGTTCCAGGAGCACATCGCACCCGACTGCGAGAGCGACTTCGCGTTCAAGGGCGCGCTGCGCGACTCGGCGACAGCGGTGTGGCGCGGGATGATCCGCGTGGAGAAGGACGCGCAGAAGACGAACGCGTACCAGGAGTGCCGCAACCTGATGCTGAGCCCGACGACGCACGCAGTCCCGATCCCGGGGCTCGAGATCCTGGCGAACGACGTGCGGTGCACGCACGGAGCGACGGTGGGGCGCGTCAACCGCGAGGACTTGTTCTATCTCCAGTCGCGCGGCCTACCGCGCCACGAAGCGGAGCGTCTCATCGTGCGAGGCTTCTTCCAGGAGATCCTCGACCGGATAGAACTGGAGCCGGTGCGGGAGGCTGTTACCGCCGCGCTCGAGGCGCGGATTCCGCAGGCCTAGGCCCGCTCAAGTGGGGACGCGAGAGAGGCCTTCGATCGCGCGTAACACCCTTGTGACGTCCTTGTCTATCTCGTCCCCATGCATTGCTTTAGCGACGGTGATCGCGGTGAAGCCGGAACCGTAGGTGTGGTCAGCCCACCGCGATAGCACCCGCAAGGCTGCTTTGCCACTCACGACTGAGCACCTGCCCTCTTGGGTTTGCCACTGAGGGTCCAAGATCGTTCTTGCTCTTGCGATAGCGCCCTTGACGCTCAAGTGCCCGTCTTCGTGCTGCAGATAGTCCGCCATGGCATGCACCGTGTCTTCCTTCAACTCGTCAAGCGCTTCCTCAAGCTTTGCCTCGACCTCAGCCGGGCTTGGCGGCTGTCCTTTGCGGTGACGCGAGGCGATGGCGCGCGCTATTGCCCCGGGGACCAAGAGGTAGTTCTCGATCTCCTTCCGCCGCCACACGTGGAGGCGGACGGACTTGGCTTTCCCCTCGGCGTACCGCTCGTCGATCACGGACTGCGGGAAGTAATCGCGGTCGAAGATCGCATACGTGTGAATCCGCTCGCCTATCCCGTTCTTCCGGGGCAGCTCGGAGCCGATTGCGTGCCGCCAGCCCCCCCACCCACCCGTCTCGTACTTCGGAATGCTCGCAATCGACGTGCGCGCCTCCGGTAGTGCGGTGCGCTGGAGTGCGTGGAGGATCGGGACGTCTTTGCCTTCGACCATTAGGAATCGGCGTGATTGGAAGAGACGCGCCACGTCGAGGCTGTAGACGCCCCCGAGGCTGTGGATCACGCTCTGAGCGGCGGGCAACGACGTTGCGAACGTCGAGTTCCGCGCCGCCCGATCGACGAGAACTAGAGAGCCAGGATCGGCCGTCGCGATGATCTCGACTGAGTGGGTCGTGACGACGACTTGCTCGTATCGTCCTTCTACGAACTCAAGGAGCCGGTGTTGCAGGTCTGGATGCATGTATACGTCGGGCTCATCGAGAACCACGGTCGAGTTGCGTGGGGCTTGAGCGACAAACCAGATCAGCTGCAACCACATTTGCAGTCCATGGCCCATCAATCCGACCTCGGCTGAGAAATCGCCTTCTCGCAGAAGGAGTGCTAGGGGCGTCTCCCGGACCCCACCACGTCCCTGAAGTTCGACCACTTGGAGCTGAGGCCACGTCGCCTCCGCAATCTCCTTGAACGTCGGAAGATGCTCCTTGCGGTAGAGGTTCAACTGGTTGCGAAAGTGGAGGGGTGAGAGCGATGTGCCGAGGCCCCGCTCGACCGTTGTTGGGGCGAGGACGGTCTCGCTTCGAGGAAGCGGGGCAACCTGCGGCTGCACTCGGATATTCGGTATGTCCAATCCCCGCGCATCTCCGCCAGAACTGATGGCATCCCCGTCGGCACCCCGTATGACCCCGTGAAGCTCACCAGCCGGTCCGACGAACACGGCGATGCTCACTCCGTCGGAGAACGTGCCCGTAACGCAAGCCGGCGGATCGCCGTAGCGATGGAAGAAAGTCTCAGGCTGGAAGTCGAAGTCTCGCCGTGCGCCGGGCGCGATTCCCCACCAGCCGCGAGAGTCTGCGAGCCATCCCGGTTGGTGGACGAACCGCGGAGCGCGGCCACGGGTTCGATCCGTGACCGCTGCCAAGAGCCTTATCGCCTCCACGATCGTCGACTTGCCGGCGTTGTTCCGACCAACAAGTAGCGTCAGGTCAGTAAGAGGGACTGTGTGGTCCTCAAACCCGCGAAAGTTCTCAAGCCGAAGCTCCTCGAGCATGCCCGGAGTCAAGCAGGTGGCTATCGAGGTGGCTAGATGACCCCTCGGACAGCCGTTTGGACGCCTTGCGGGCGATCGATGTGCCTAAAGCGACGAAGTCGCTTCTACACTTGGCAGGTCGTGACCAAGTCGCTCTAGGAGGGCAGGATGCCGGAGAGCAGTGCCGATGCAGAGATTCGCGCGCTCCAAGCCGTCTATGACGCGCTTGAGCCGCTAGACGACGAGGCCCGCGGCCGCGTGCTCGATTACACGCTCAGGCGGTTGGGAGTGCGTGACCTTTCGAGCCAGGTCGTGACACCCCTCACGGACAAGCGCGACACCCTCGTGGTCGACGTGGCGTCGCCGTCGACCACTCCGACCACCGACATCCGGTCACTGAGAAAAGAGAAGGAGCCGACGTCAGCGGTCGAGATGGCGGCAGTTGTGGCCTACTACCTCTCGGAGCTCGCGCCAAGCGGTGAGCAGAAGGAGGCCATAGGTTCAGCTGACATCGAGAAGTACTTCAAGCAAGCTCAGTACCGCCTGCCGCAGCGCATCGATAAGGCGCTGCACAATGCGGCCGCAGCCGGTTATTTCGATCGAACGGGAAGAGGCGAGTTTCGGCTAAACCCGGTTGGCTTCAACCTCGTCACCCATGGCCTGCCACGAACCACCGGGCAGGCGACCAGTCGGCCAGCCGCCCGAAAGCGAACGACCGAGGCGCCCGCAAAGAGCCGCAAGAAGTAGCGTGGCCGACGACCGTTGGCAGTCGCTCATCGACACGCTCGGCGAGGTCGATCGAGCGATTGGTCGAGTGAGCGCCGTGAATGTCAACGCATCACCGGCACGGGACGCAGCCCGATCACTCATTCAGGACTATTTCCGACGGGTGCGGCCGGACCTCGCCGGGCTTGGCTTCGACGACGGGGATCTCGGGGGGCTCGACGAGCAGATGCAACGCCTCCTCGCCCTAGCGAACGGCCGCAATGCACGAACTTCGTACGTCCTCGCTCTCCGGCAGATTCGCCGCGAGCTGCAGCGGATCGAACTCGCACGCGAGAGGCGGCTCGGGGAACAACGCCGCGCCGCGCCAACGGTCCTCGTGTCCGATGTTGAATCGAGATTGATCTCCACGCTCAAGCAGCTCGTCCCGACCGCAGCCCTCTCCTACGAGCAGGCGCTACGGGATCTTGCTAACAGCACCGACCGGCAGTCGTTTCGCGGCACGGCAAACGAATTGCGAGAGGCTTTGCGTGAAACCGTTGACCACCTCGCGCCCGACGCCGACGTGATGGCGGCATCGGGCTTCCGTCTCGAAGCCGATCAGACAGGTCCGACCCAGCGGCAGAAGGTGCGATACATCCTCAGATCGCGGCAACTCCCGTCGGCCGCACGTCGGGTTCCGGAAGAGTCTGTGTCCCTAATTGAAGAGCTGACGGGGGCAGTTGCACGCGCGAGCTACACCCGAAGTTCGCTCTCGGCGCACATCGCATCGAGCGAGCAGGAGGTCCGGCAGTTGAAGATGTACGTCGACAGCGTGCTTGCCGAGCTGCTCCAAGTCCATGCTCCTCTGGAATAGCCGAGGAGCCAGCAGCGAGCCTGTCCGGCTACAAGGCAGCTTCGTTTTCGAGCATTTCGGCGGTCGTCTCCTGCGCCCGATCCTCGCGGTGCGCGCGGTACTGCGCGCGGTGCCCGCGCTCCCACTCGCCGGCTGGCAGCGTCGGCAGGTATTCGAACACGGCGTCCGTCCCCTCGAGGCGCTCGCCGTCCTCTGTCACCAGCAGCGGGATCTCGTGCTCGCCCTCCCGATCCTCCTGGCGCGGCGCGACTTGCTTGGCGACGAAGTCGATCCCGAGCTCCGTCAGCCGCTCGCGCACGGCGGACGAGTACGGGCACCACTCCGCTTGGTAGAGCTCCAGCATCCGGCCGCTAGCGTGCCCTCGTGGAGCCGCGCGTAATCGACAACCCGAACGAGCTGCGCTACGAGCTCTGGCTCGGCAACGAGCTCGCCGGCGAGATCCGCTACACGCACGAGGACGGGAAGGTCGTGCTCGTCCACACCGAAGTTGACCCGAGCCACAAGGGCGAGGGGCTCGGCAACGTCCTCGTCCAGGGCGCGCTCGACGACCTGCGCGAGCGCGGGATCGAGTACCGCGTGGTCTGCCCGTTCGTGACGGCGTACCTCGGCCGCCACCCGCAGCCGCAAGCTACGGGCGACGCGACCTGATGTCCTCGACTTCGCTCATCGCTTGCACCCACATAGCCGTCTGGGGGCACAGGCTGCGCAGGATCACGTGAAGGTCCTCAGAGAGGACGTCTAGCTCTTGATTCAGAAGATGTTCGTGGTGTGCGATCCGATTCCGAAAAGCGCGAAGGGCATTGAGACGGCCGTGGAGAGCAGAGCGCTTTGGAGTTCCTGAGAAGCGCTCCGACACGCGTCCCTCGACCCACACCTTGAAGTGATAGTCCGAACCGTCGACTTCCCGACGACCAGAGAGAAGCCCCACCCAGAAGCCAAACGGAAGTTCCGCGACCACGCTACCCGGCGTGACAGCGGCAGGCACCGGGTCGCCGCTCCGCTGGGCTTTTTTCGCGTTCGACTCTTTGATTTTGCTGATTGCGTCCGCTACCGCATTGCCCTCACGCTCATGCATCCAGTCCACCGAGCACGTGCGATCGTCCTCAGCAAACCACCAGTGGCTCCCTGCCTCTGCCGTAAGCGCGTCGTGAACGGCGTTCCGGACGGCGACCTCAAGAAAGTGGATCGGCGTCCAATACGCCGAAGCGAGCTGGGCATTCCAGCGGTACAAGCGCAGTGCTCGTACGCGATTCCCCCCGGCCGCAGCCAAGAATGGCTTCATTCGCAGGCGGGAGAGGGTTTCGACTATTTCGTCTGCACGCATCGCTAGCGCGTGATCGTAGTCTGCTACCCTCTGACAGTCCGCTACGGAGTCGCCCCTGCTTTCGAGCATGCACCCCGTGGCACAGGCTTCAGCGAAAAGAGGGCTTCGGCCCTCTTTTCGCGTTAGTGAGGCCGTTTGTGCGCCGAGCGGATAGTTGTCCTCTCGACTGCTTGTGGTCGAAGGTGCTGATCTCCGCGGTCGAATCGGCTAGCCGCGAACCAACGGCTTGTACTTGATCCGGTGCGGCTCTAGCGCGTCCGGGCCGCGCGTTTCCTTCATCCACTCCACGTACTCGGCCCACGAGCCCTCGTGCCAGATCGTCTCGCTGTTCCCCTCGAACGCGAGGATGTGCGTCGCGACTCGGTCGAGGAACCAGCGGTCGTGCGTGATCACGACGGCGCAGCCGGCGAACTCGAGCAGCGCCTCCTCGAGCGCCCGCAGCGTGTCGACGTCGAGGTCGTTCGTCGGCTCGTCGAGGAGCAGGACGTTGCCGCCCGAGCGCAGGAGCTTCGCGAGATGGACGCGGTTCCGCTCGCCGCCCGACAGGTCGCTGACGCGCTTCTGCTGGTCGCCGCTCCTGAAGTTGAACCAGGAGACGTACTGGCGCGAGTTGATCTCCTTCTTGCCGAGCTCGATCGTGTCGTGGCCGCCCGAGATCTCCTTCCAGACCGTGCTCGCCGGGTCGAGATCGGCGCGCGCCTGGTCGACGTAGGCGAGCTGGACGGTGTCGCCGATGCGCAGCGTCCCGTCGTCGGGCTGCTCCTCTCCCGCGATCATCCGGAACAGCGTCGTCTTGCCGGCGCCGTTCGGGCCGACGACGCCGACGATCCCCGCCGGCGGCAGGGAGAAGGTCAGGTCGTCGACGAGGAGCCGGTCGCCGAAGCCCTTTCGCACGCCCTCGGCCTCGATCACGACGTCCCCGAGCCGCGGGCCGGGCGGGATGTGGATCTCGACGCGGTCGAGCTTGACGTTCTGCTCCTCGGCGAGCAGCCGTTCGTACGCGCCGAGCCGCGCCTTCGCCTTTGCATGCCGCGCGCGCGGGCTCGCCTGCACCCACTCGAGCTCGCGCGCGAGCGTGCGCTGGCGGTTCGACTCCGTCTTCTCCTCGACCGCGAGCCGCTGCTGCTTCTGCTCGAGCCACGAGGAGTAGTTGCCCTGGAACGGGATGCCCTTGCCGCGGTCGAGCTCGAGGATCCAGCCGGCGACGTTGTCGAGGAAGTAGCGGTCGTGCGTGACCGCGACGACGGTGCCCTTGTAGTCGGCGAGGAAGCGCTCGAGCCAGAGGACCGACTCGGCGTCGAGGTGGTTCGTCGGCTCGTCGAGGAGGAGCAGGTCGGGCGCGGAGAGCAGCAGCCGGCAGAGCGCGACGCGGCGGCGCTCGCCGCCCGAGAGCGTCTCGACGTCGCGGTCGCCGTCCGGCAGGCGGAGCGCGTCCATCGCGTGGTCGAGCCGGTCGTCGAGCTCCCACGCGCCGGCGCGGTCGATCTTGTCCTGCACCTTCCCCTGCTCGGCGAGCAGCGTGTCGAAGTCGGCGTCCGGCTCCGCGAAGGATGCGCTGATCTCGTTGAAGCGGTCGAGGAGGTCGCGGGTCGCGCGGACTCCGTCCTCGACGTTCTCGCGCACGGTCTTGGCCGGGTCGAGCTCGGGCTCCTGCTCGAGCATCCCGACAGTCGCGCCGGGCGCGAGCTCGGCGACCCCGGAGGAGGGCTCGTCCTTGCCGGCCATGATCCGCAGGACGGTCGACTTGCCGGCGCCGTTCGGGCCGAGCACGCCGATCTTCGCGCCGGGATAGAAGGAGAGCGAGATGTTCGAGAGCACCTGCCGCTCCGGGCCGTAGAACTTGTCGACCCGGTGCATGGTGAAGATGTATTCGCCGGCCACGGCTTGCGACGATAGCGGCGTGATGCCATACGACCCGACGATCTACAGCGGCTCCGCCGTCCACTATCGGCCGGGGCGGCCGCCGTATTCGCCTCAGCTCGAGGCGGTTCTGACCGAGGAGCTCGGCCTCGACGGGAGCGGCCGGCTGCTCGACGCCGGTTGCGGCCCCGGCATCCTCACCGTCCGGCTCTCGCCGCTGTTCGAGGAGACAGTTGGCCTCGATCCCGACGCGGCCATGCTCGTCGAAGGCCGCCGCGCAGCCGAGGCGCTCGGGATCGAGAACATCCGCTGGGTGCAGGCGCTCGCCGAGGATCTCCCCGACGCTGCGCCGGGGCCGTACCGGCTCGTCACCTTCGGGCAGTCCTTCCACTGGACGGACGAGCCGCGCGTCGCCGAGCTCGTGTACGACGTGCTCGAGCCGCGCGGCGCGCTGGCGATGATCGTCCACACCGTCGAGGGGCGGCCGACGCCGCCGAGCCCCGGCCCGCCGCCGATTCCGCACGCCGAGATCAGGCAGCTCGTGGAGAAGTACCTCGGCTCGACGCGCCGCGCCGGCCTGGGCTTCGGGCCGAGCCGCGACTGGCGCTTCGAGGACATCCTCGCCCGCTCTCGGTTCGGCGAGCCGGAGATACTCTTCGCGCCGGGCGTCCCCGACCTCGTGCGCGACACCGAGAGCGTGCTCTCGGGCTATTTCTCCATGGCGTCATCGGCGCCGCATCTATTCGGTGACCGGGCAGACGGGTTCGCCGCAGAAGTGCGCGAATTGTTGAGTGCGCGCTCCCCGGCCGGAGTCTTCTGGGACTGGCCCGGCGACACCGAGATCGTCCTGGCGCGGGCCGGTCTGAGCCGGAGTACGATCGCCGCGTGGCGGGTTGCTGCGACGTGAAGTCGTACGAGCGGATGTTCGGGACGCGGCAGGCGAAGCTCGACGCCAAGCGCTACCGGATGCGTGGGGTGCGCGGGACGTCGCGCGATCTCGTCGAGCTGGCCGGCGACGTCTCCGGCGCATCGGTTTTGGAGGTCGGCGGCGGGGTCGGCGCGATCGAGCTCGAGCTGCTCGCCGCCGGCGCCGATCGCGCCACCGACGTCGAGCTGTCGGGCGAGTACGAGGAGGAGGCGGCGAAGCTGCTCGCCGAGCGCGGGCTGAGTGAGCGCGTCGAGCGTCGCATCGGCGACTTCGTGGTGGAAGCGGTGGAGCCGCACGACGTCGTGGTGATGCACCGCGTCGTCTGCTGTTACCCCGATGTCGACGCGCTCGTCGGCACCGCGGCCGAGCGCACGCGGCGGCGACTGCTCCTGACCTATCCCCAGGAGCGGCCGTGGACGCGCGCCGGAATCGGCGCCATCAATCTCTTCATGCGCCTGACGGGCTCCGAGTTCCGTGCCTTCGTCCACCCGGTGGCGCAGATGACCGCAGCGGCCGGCACGCACGGGCTGAAACTCGGGGAGCGGCGTCGTCGGGGTGTGTTCTGGGAGTCCGCGGCGTTCGTCAGGGCGTAAGAGCCCAGACGCCGTTCGTGCCGCCGCCCGCCACGATTATCCGGTTCCCGACGGTGGCCACGCTCGGATCTGTGAGCCGCTCGGGTAGCCGCGCGGCGACCGTGATCACGTCGGTGCGGAGGCCGATGGCGATCACCTGTCGCCCGCCGATCAGGAAGAGGGTATCGCCGAGCACGGCGAGCGCGGCGTGATCCTCCGGCTTCGGAAGTGACGCGACCTTTTTCGGCTTGCCGCCCGGCGAGACGGCGTAGACGACGCGCGACGGGCCTGATGTCGTGAGGCCGCCGGCTACGAAGATCGCGTGACCGGCAGCCGCCACCCCGGCATACCGAAGCCCCTGCGGGAGGCGCGCGACGACCTTCGTTCCGCCCGCTGGGTCGTAACGAAGGATCGCGGTCGCGAACTGCGTCCCCGTGTAGCCGCCGACCAGATACGCGCGGCCGCCGAGCGTCACTGCGCCGAGATCGGAGAGCGGCTCGTCGAGCGCCGGCGCTTCGGCTGCGTTTCCCGCGAGCGACACGCGAACGACGCTCGGAGTCGAGACGCTCGAGCCGCCGCCGAAGAGATAGACGGAGCTGCCGAGCAAAACTGCCGCGGCGTCGTGCGTCGGCTGCGGCAGATGACCGACCACGCGCAGGTTGTTCGGCAGGCCGGCGGCGATCGTGTCCACCGACGTCGATCCGGTGTAGCCGCCGAGGATCATCAGCTTCCCGCCCGGCAACGCGACCGCCGAAGCCTTGGAGATCGCCTGCTGCAGCGAGCCGATCCGCGCCACTTTCAGACGTGTCTTAGTTAGGAACAGTCTGTTACTTGCTGAGGGGTGGGCGGCGCTCCCGCAGCCGGCGGCGAGAAGCGCGACGGCCGCGAGGGCGAGAAGTTTCCTAGCCACTCAGCTGAATCTGACCGATGACGCCGGTGCCCGCGCCGTTCGGCACCCAGCTCGCGTTGATCGCGCGCCGCTCGCCGTTCGCCATCCGGCAGCTGCCACTGAAGCTCGTGCTACCGACCTGGGCGACCTGGCCGCGACAGACGTCGCCGCTCGGCAGGTATTCGAGCTGCAGCGACGTCGCCTGAAGGTTCTGCGGCGAGACGAGCAGGTCGGCGCGGATGAGCATCTTTTGCGGCGCGTTGCTTTGGCCGACGAAGGAGACGATCTCCTTCAGGTTCGTCCCGTTCCTGATCACCGAGCCGGTCAGCTGCTCGCTGATGTTCTTGGCGTTCCAGACCGGGGCAGAGTGGCGGAGCGGGCCGAGCGCGATGAGTAGTGGCAGGCCGACGACGGTCACCAGGCCGGCGGTCGCGACGCGCGGCGAGCGGAGGACCGAGCCGCCGAAGCGCCAGACGAGGAGCATCACGACGCTCGCTACGCAGACTCCATAGATCAGCGCGAGCCACCAGGTGCCGCGGTCTGTTCCGGACATCAAGCCGTGCACCGAGGCGAGCGTCCAGACGGCGAAATTGAGGTAGTGCGCCAGCCGCCAGAACCGGTAAGGCAGGCGCTTGCGGTAGTGGTTCGTGACTGCGAGCGCGAGGAGGATCTCGGCGGCGGCGATTCCGAGACCTGTCCAGATCGGTCGGTACGTCGCGGTGAACGGCACAACCAGGTTGACGATCGAGAACGGCAGGAACGAGTCCACGGCGATCGTCGCGACGTGGATCGTGATCAGCGAGCCGACGAGCAGACCGCCGAAGCGGTGGATGTCCTCGACCGAGAAGCGCGGCCAACGCTTGCTCTGCGCCTTGCCGCCCATCGAGAGGCCGATGCAGAGGACAACGCTGAGGATGAGGTAGGCGGCGATCCCGGCGGCACGGGCGGCGTACCAGATCGCGGGGCTCGAGGTCAGATGCACGCCAGCGCTCCCGTCCAGATGGAGTTCTCGACGACGTCGCCGTCGAGAACGACGAAGCGTCCGGCAATGCCGCGCGCGTCGAGCCAGCCGGGGCCGTCCTCTCCGAGCAGGAACGCCGTCTTCGCGGCGACGTCGGCGGCAAGACAGGACGCGCCCGAGGCCGTGACCTGCTCCCACGGCGAGTCGCTCGGCGCTCCCGTGCGCGGATCGACGAGATGCCGTCCGCGCGAGGCGATGCCGCTCGTGGCGAGGCCTCCCTCGACCACGCGGATCGCGTCGCCGCCCGGCAGCGCGACGTCCACCGGCCCGCGCACGGCAATGTCGCCGCCGCAGGAGACGAAGCCCTCGCCGGCGATCAACGCCGCGGCGTCGTCGACGGCGAGTGACTTGACGACGCCGTTGAGGTCGAGCG
>JBOGZU010000024.1:0-18455 GCA_050697455.1 Gaiellaceae bacterium
TCGCCAGGCGGAGCGGATCGAGGCGATCCTCAGCCGGGCGGCGGGCCCAGGTCCGCGAGCCTGACCTCGACGAGCGGCCGGATCCGCGCCTCCAGCCCGGCCTCCCGCGCGAGCGCGAGCGCCTGCTCCCAGCTCTCCCGCGCCTTCGCCGGGTCGACGCCCTGCTTCAGCCGGTTGTCACCCGTGACGAGAAGCTTCTGGATCCGCTCGCGCACGTCTTCCCCTTCCATATCGCGACGCTAACAAGCAGGATGGACCGATGGCCAAGCGTCCGGTCCGAGTTCTCATCGCCGACGACCACCGTCTCTTCGCCGAGGCGCTCGAAGCGATCCTCACTGCGGACGAGCGGATGGAGGTGGTCGGTCGGGCAGGAGACGGCCAGGAAGCGGTCGATCTTGCGAAGAAGCTCAAGCCGAACGTCGTCCTGATGGACGTGAGCATGCCCGTGCTCGACGGCTTCGAGGCGACGAAGGAGATCCGCACCGCGGGCAGCCGGGTGCGTGTGCTCATGCTGTCCGGCTCGAACTCCCGGGCCGACGTCGATCGGTCGAGGGAGCTGGGCGCATCCGGCTACGTGACGAAGGACCGGATCGCTTCCGAGCTCGTGGAGGCGATCGTCGAAGTGAGCAAACGGCGGCTACCCTAGGCGCGTGCTGCAGTTCCTCGCCATCACGCAGGTGCTGATCGTCGTCGGCCTCTGCTCGCTCATCCTCATGCACTCCGGCCGTGACGCCGGCATGGGCGGCCTCGGCTTCACGCCGACGTCGCAGGGCGGCACGCACATCGTGGAACGGAACCTGACGCGGGTCACGCTCGTCGTCGCCTTCCTCTTCTTCGTCAACAGCATCGCGCTCTTCCACTACCTCTAGCGCTCCCTTCGCGCCGCTACACTGCCCGGGCTCTCGCGCGCTGGTGGCGGAATTGGTAGACGCGCTAGGTTGAGGGCCTAGTGGCCTTAAAAGGCCGTGGAGGTTCAAGTCCTCTCCAGCGCATCTCTGGGTCGCCGCAAGGCGGCCCTTTCCATTGGGGGATCGTTTGACGCCGTCCGAAGGAGTCCGTACCCTGACGGCGAACACACGTTCGGACTCGTCCCCGACCGTATCCCCGACACCGGAGCGTGAGATGCAGACCAGCACGGAACTGACGTCCCGCCAGCGCGAGATCTGGAGCTTCGTCCTCGACTACGTCGACCGGCATGGCTACCCGCCGACGGTGCGCGAGATCGGCGAGGCGGTCGGGCTCGCCTCGCCGTCGACCGTGCATGCGCACCTAGCGAACCTCGAGCGAGCCGGCTTGCTTCGGCGCGACCCGACGAAACCGCGCGCCCTCGAGCTCCTGGGTCGCAGCAAGCCTGCCGCGGAGGCCCCTGCCGAGCTGCCGAAGCTGCCGCTCCTGGGGCAGATCGCCGCCGGCGGACCGCTACTCGCCGACCAGAACGTCGAGGACGAGATCGCCGTCCCCGAAACCCTGAAGGGCGACTTCCTCCTTCGCGTCAAGGGCGACTCGATGATCGAAGCGGGAATCCTCGAGGGCGACCTGGTCGTCGTGCGCCGCGCGCAGGACGCGCGGGACGGCGAGATCGTCGTCGCGCTCGCGGGTGACGACGAGACCGCCGACGAGGCGACGGTGAAGCGGTTCTTCAAGGAAGGCAATCGCATCCGGCTGCAGCCGGAGAACAGCGCTCTCGAGCCGATCTACGCGAACTACGTCCAGATCCTGGGCAAGGTCGTGGGGGTCTTCCGGGAGATCTGATGGGCGTCGCGCCTCTCCATCGCTCGCTCGAGCAAGAGCTTCTCGCCGTGCTGCGCGGGGCCTCGCTCGAGTGCCCGGTCTGCGGCGAGTTCGTCCTCCACGAAGGGCCGCTCGTGCGGTGCCCCGAATGCGGGATGCGTTTGCACGGGCGGATCGGGCTCGCGGAGGCGCCGGTACAATCCGGGGCGCAGGCCGGGTGACCGCGGCGCCTTTCTCTATTGGCTTAGAGGGGGCGTCGAGGAAAGTCCGGACACCACAGGGCAGGACGCTCTCGCGAGAGAGGCGGCGAAAGCCGACGGAAAGTGGCACAGAAAACAGACCGCCGGCCGCGGATCTCCGGAGTCGCGGCCGGTAAGGGTGAAACGGTGGGGTAAGAGCCCACCAGCGGCCCTGGCGACAGGGTCGGCTCGTCAAACCCCGTCCGGTGCAAGGCGAACAGGCTCCGCTGAGGCGGCCCGCCGAGGAGCCGGGTAGCTGCACAGATGGATGGTCACCCCCGACAAAATCCGGCTTACAGGCCTGCTAACGAAAAGCCCCGCTCAGGCGGGGCTTTTCCATTCCTGCGTGCGCGTGCGGGAGCTACGCCGAAGCGCGCCCGCCGGCCATCACGCGATCCCAGCCCATCTCGCGGACGAGCACCGCGCCCGCCGAGCAGGCGAGTCCGGCAGCCATCCAGTCCAACTGGTGGACAGCGTTCACGAAGATCGCGATCACGAAGAGCACGACCGCAGCGACGAGCAGCAAAGCCCTGAGTCCGATGTTCATGACACCTCTCCCATTGAGTTTGTATCGGACCGAACGAGCAAGGGTTTTCGACGCGAGACCTCGGAAACCCTCCTTTGACGCGCCGCTCTCGCGTCGGAAAGGAGAACTTCCCGAATGAACCTACGCTGGCCATACGCGCTCCTCGTCGGGCTCGCTCTTGCCTTGCTCGCGGCGGTTCCGGCCGCCGCAGGCTCGGGGCTGAGCGCCCACGGGCAGCTCCTCCACATCCATGCGAACTCGAATCAGAGCTCGAACTGGTTCGGCTACAACCAGGGGACGCTCGAGCAGGGCGGCACCCTCTTCAACTCGATCAGCGGCGACTGGACAGTCCCGGCAGCCAGTCTCCACAACCCGGCCCAGGACGAGTACTCGTCCGACTGGATCGGGATCGGTGGCGGCTGTGTCGACGCCAACTGCACGGTCGGCGACAACACGCTCATCCAGACAGGCACCGAGCAGGATGTCTCGGCCACGGGCCAGACGTCTTATTCCGCTTGGTGGGAGATCATCCCCGGCCCGTCTCTCGCCGTCTCGATGACGGTCAAGCCCGGCGATCACATGCACGCCTCGATCGCCGAGATCGTGCCGGACTCGAACCTCTGGGTCATCACGCTCGTCGACGTGACCGAGAACGAGACGTTCACCCAGACGATCCCCTATAGCTCGACGCACCTCACGGCCGAGTGGATCGAGGAGACGCCGCTCTTGATCGGCACGAATGCCGGCTTCGCAGCGCTGCCGAGCCTGACCTCGCCGGCCTTCGATCTCGCAACGGTGAACGGCCGGCCCGCGAACCTCAATTCGTCCGAGGAGATACAGCTGATCGACTCGAACGGCAACGTGATCGGGACGCCCTCGGCGCCCGACCCCGACGCGGACGGCTTCAACGCCTGCACCTGGGTCACGTCGTGCACCGCTCCAAGCGGTAGCTAGCCAGGAAATCTCTACCCGGCGTTCGAGGAGATCGGGCCTGCCAGCCCGTACTCCTTGAGCGTCCGGTGGAGGTACGTGGCGAACGCCACCGCGCCGCTGCCGTTGAAGTGGATACCGTCTGAGCCGAACCACGAGGGATGGCTCCACGAGTAGCTGCCCCAATCGACGACCTTCAGCCACGAGAACCGGTGCGAGGCGCCGCGGATCACCTCGTTCGTGAGCCTGTACTGCTTGTAGACCGGCCGGAGCGTCAGCCAGAGCACCTGCTTGACGCCTCGGCCACGCATCGCGTGGAGCACCTTGTCGATCCCCGACCGGTAGGTGTGCGGGTCGTCGTTGTAGCCGACGAGGACGATGGCGGTGGGCCCGATCCGGTGGCCGAGCGTGTGTATCTCGCTGAGGACGCTGGGCGGCGGCGGGGAGAAGCAGCCGGTCGTCCAGAGGCGTCCGCAGGGAGCGAGCTCGAGGGTCAGCCTGTTGGCCCTCTCCAGCACGTGACGAGCGGTCGGATCCCAGCTGAGAGCGGCCGCGACCGAGTCGCCGAAAATCGTCACGTGCTGCAGCGGCGCGCGCTTGTGCGCGCCTGCACTCGCGGCGAGCACGCACGCGACGACAGCCGCACACAGCAGAACGAAGACCCGACCCACGGCCAGCAGGATAGGCGGAGCGGACGGCGATGGGAAGGCTCTTTACGTTCTCAGAACTACCTCGAGCGCGGTGCCTCGTCCCGGTGCGCTCTGGAGGCTGAAGCCGCCCTCGATCGACGCGGCCCGCGCCCGCATGTTGCGCAGTCCTTGTCCGGCCCCCGGCGCGTCGCCCTCGAAGCCCTCGCCGTCGTCCGAGACTCCGACGAAGCGCTCACCGGAAGGCCGCCGCCCGATCACGACGTCTGCCCGGGTCGCCCGCGCGTGGCGGCGAACGTTTCCGAGACCTTCCTGCACGATCCGGAAGATCTCGATCTGCTCGTCCGGCGCGAGCCGGATGTCGGGATCGACCTCGAGCTCGACTTCGAGTGCGCCGTCCGCGGTGAGCAGCTCGACGTAGCGCCGCAGCGCGGCGTCGAACGGCGCCGTCCCGCTCGCCGATGAGAGGGCGAGGATCGCGAAGCGCGCCTCCTGCTGCGCGAGGGTCGCGGCCTCCTTCAGCCGGGGCGCGACCTCCTCGACCGGCGCGCCCGCTTCGAGCATCTGGGCATGCGTGGCGAGCGTGAAGAGATATTGCGCGAGCCCGTCGTGGATCTCCCGCGCGACGCGCGCGCGCTCCTCTGCAACCGCGCGGCCGAACTCCGCAGCCCGAATCGCGCGCCAGGCGCCGACGAGCACGACGACGAAGGCGAGCAATCGGAGGAAGTCCCCCGCGGCGACGTACGTGGTAGCGCGCGGCGGCGTGAAGACGAGATGAAGCGCTGCGAAGAGCTGCAGCGTGAAGGCGAGCGCGAGCCAGCGCGCGAGGTCATCGCCCGTTCGCGCGAACCGCTGGCCCCAGCCGACGACGGCGAGCAGGTCGAGAAGAGCCTGCAGCGACAGCGCGGAGGTCAGCCCCGCCGGTTCGTGGGCGCCGGGCGGCGCTGCAGTGAGCGCGGGGAGCGAGCTGCCGTGCGCGTGGAGGAGGAGCCACGCGACGACGAGCACCACCGCGGCCGCGGCGAGCGAGTTGCCGAGCGCGCGCTCGCGGACGCGGCTCCGTCCACCGACGAACGGAGCGGCCGCGATGAGGCCGGTGCCGAGAATCCCGCCGACGAGCGCCGCCCAGCCTTCCGGCCGCTGCAGCGTCTCACCGCCGAGCACCGGGCCGATCGCGAACGCGCCGAGTGAGAGCGAGCCGACGAGAAAGCCGGTCGCGAGGAGCAGGTCGGTGCGGAGCCCGTCCGCCGCGAAGCGGGCTGCCGCGAGCACCGCCACGAGGATTCCGGCCAGCGCCATCGTCGTCTCGAGCACGAGCAGCAGTTGCGGCTTGTCGTACTGCGTCCGCAGAACCGGATAGGAGAGGAAGAGCGCGAGGCTCGCGCCGAGCAGACCGGTGAGGAGGATTTCTCCCCACAGCCAGGACTGCAGCTCCGTGCTCCGACGGACACCCATAGGGGACTTGTCGGCAGAAGCGCCGCTGCCGATAAGGACGGCATGGCCGACCGGGTTCTCGTCGTCGACGACCATCCCCTCACGCGCGAGGCGCTTGTCGCGCTGCTCCGCGCGCACGGCTTCGAGGTGGCCGGAGTCGCGTCGGACGGCGAGGAGGCGATCACCGCCGCCGAAGCCGCGCAGCCCGACCTCGTCCTGCTCGACCTCTCGATGCCGGGTCTCGACGGGCTCTCGGCGCTGCCACGAATTCGCGAGGCCGCGCCCGACTGCGAGGTCGTCGTCCTCACGGCGTCCGGCACCGAGGAAAACCTCCTCTCGGCGATCCGGGCCGGCGCGGCCGGCTACCTCCTGAAGACGGAGCCGCCCGAGCGAATCGCTTCCTTTCTCGCGGGCGTCGCGCGCGGCGAGGCGGCGCTCTCCGGGCCGGTCGCGCGGCGACTCCTCGACCAGGTGCGGAACGGCGGCGGCCGCGGCTCCGGCGTCCCCGACCGGATCGCCTCTGTTCTCTCGGCCCGCGAGGTGGAGGTGCTCCTCCTGCTCGACGAGCACCACGGCACCGATGAGATCGCGCAACGCCTCTTCATCTCCGAGCACACCGTGCGCTCGCACGTGAAAAGCCTCCTGCGGAAGCTCGGCGTCTCGTCGCGCCGCGAGGCGCTCGAGCAGCTCACGCTCGCGCGCGCGTAGGCCGGCGAATCCCCCGCGCGGGGGGATGCGATTCACCCGCTTTGGGTCGCGGGGAAACGCGTGCGCCCGCCGATCTCACGGCTACAGCAGTTCCCCTTTCAGAGGAAAGGGTGGCGCGGCGAGATATACGGGGTGGCCCGGGCGTCCGGGCCGCCCCGCTCCTTTTTCAAGAGCCGAAGCCTTCGAGCGCGGCGTCGACGAGCCGCGGCAGCGTCTCGATCTCGTAGCCGCCCTCGAGCACTGCCGCGACGTGGTCGCCGAGCGAGCGGCACCGGCGCGCAAGCTGGCGAAAGCCGTCCTCGCTCACACGCATGTCGGCGAGCGGATCCGACTCGTGGGCATCGAAGCCGGCCGAGACCAGGACGAGCGCCGGCTCGAAGCTCTCCACCTTCGGCGTGACGACGCGGTCGAATGCGGCCAGGTACTCCTCGTCGCCCGAGCCCGGCGGCAGCGGCACGTTCAGCGTGGTCTCCGACTGCGCGTCCTGTCCGCCGCTACCCGGATAGAGCGGCCACTGGTGAAGCGAGACGTAGAGGACGCTGTCGTCGTCCCGAAAGATCGCCTCGGTGCCGTTGCCGTGGTGGACGTCGAAGTCGACGATTGCGACGCGCTCGATCCCGAGTCGTTGCTGTGCCGCGCGCGCCGCGATCGCGACGTTGTTGAAGATGCAGAAACCCATCGCGCGGCCCGGAAGCGCGTGATGGCCCGGCGGGCGGACGAGCGCGAATCCGTCGCGCAGTGCGGCCTCGATCGCGGTCCCGGCCGCGAGCGCCGCCGCCTCGAACGTCGTCGCGGTGCCGAGTGTCTCCCCGTCGAGCAAGAGCGGCTCCTCGATTCCCCGTACGAGCGCGACGTGCTCGGCGGTGTGACAGAGGAGCAGCTCGTCCTCGCTCGCAGCCCGCCCCTCGCTCCACACGTCCTGATGGGCGAGAAGGACGGCGAGCCGCTCGGGTCGCTCGGGGTGAGAGCCGGTTGGGTGGAGGCGCGCGAACGCCGGGTGTGTCAGGACTTCGATAGGGCGCCTACTCGCTGCGCGACGCCGCCGAGGCCGAGTTGCTCGAGGAAAGAAGACGCCTCCGCCCACGCCGGTTGTGCCTGTGCGAGGGGAGGAAGGGGAGCGGAGGCGTCCATCGCCGCGATTCGCCGGAACAGCCGCAAGTCCTCCGCCTCGGCCGCGAAGCGTCCGTCGGCGAGCGCCGCCTCGAGCGTCCCGTATTGCCTGAGAACCTCCGCTGCCTTCTTCGGGCCGATCCCGCGCGCTCCCGGCAGCTTGTCGGACGGGTCGCCGCGCAGCGCGATCAGGTCCGGCACCTGCTCGGGCTCGACGCCGTAGCGCTCCCGCACCTCGGCCGGCCCGATCCGCGCCAGCTCGCTGACGCCGCGCGTCGGCTGGAGAATCGTTACGCGGTCGCTCGCGAGCTGGAACGCGTCGCGGTCGGAGGTGGCGACGAGCACATCGCCTTTCCACTTTGCCGCGGCCGCCGCGAGGAAGTCGTCCGCCTCGTAGCCCGGCGCCTTCGCCGCGACGAACCCGAACGCGGCCGTGAGCTCCGGCAGGATCTCGAGCTGCTCGACGATCGAGTCCTCGAAGACGCGACCCGACTGGTACGGCTGGAACGCCTCGTGCCGGTAGGTCGGGACCGAGAGCGTGTCCCAGGCGACGACCACCGCGTCGGGGCGCTCGCCCTCCCAGAGGCGGACGAGCATGTTCGTGAAGCCGACGACGGCGTTGAGGCGGATCGACTTCGGCAGCGCGTGGTAGGCGCGATGCGCGAACGAGTCGCCGTCGACCGCGAGCAGCGTGCTCATGTGAGAGATGCTTCGAGCTCGCCGATGCGGGCCATCAGCAGCTCCGTCGCCTCCTGTGATGAACGCCGCAGGTCGTCGCTCGCTCGGAGGTTGTCGATGTCGAGCGGCTCGCCGTAGGCGACGCGCACCGGCCCGAGGCGCAGCAGCCGGTCGGTGCCGGAGACGGCAGCCGGGACGAGCGGTACTCCCGCCTCGATCGCGATCCGCGCGGCGCCGGTCCGCGGCCGCGCTTGATGCTTCTTGACGAGCCCTTTCGTCCGCCGCGTCCCCTCCGGGAACATCACGACCGCGTGACCTTCACGCGCCAGTCGCACCGCTGTCTCGATCGCCTCGACGTCGGAGAGCCCGCGCCGCACCGGGAACGCGCCGGCACCGTCGAGCACGTACTTGGCGGGCCACCAGTAGAGCTCCGACTTCGCCATGAAACGCAGCCAACGCCGCGGTAAGAGCGGCAGCCCGAGCGGCCACGGGTCGAGGTTCGAGACGTGGCTACAGGCGAGCACGTAGCCGCCCGACGCGGGCAAATTCTCCGTCCCGCGCGCCCGCAGCCGGAACAGCCAATGGAGAAAAGGCCAGCTGAGGGCGGCAAGGACTTGGTACACAAACGGCGGCCGCATGTAGGGGGAGTATCCAGGGTGGTGGCTATCGTGACCGGCCGTGTCGAAGCGCCTCGTCATCGTCGAGTCGCCTGCGAAGGCTCGGACCATCGCCGGCTACCTCGGTCCCGACTTCGTCGTCGAGTCCTCCGTCGGTCACATCCGCGACCTGCCGGACAGCGCCGCCGAGGTCCCCGAGAAGCTCAAGGGAGAGCCATGGGCGCGGCTCGGCGTCGACATCGAGCACGACTTCGAGCCGCTGTATGTCGTCGATCCCGACAAGAAGAAGAAGGTCGCGGAGCTGCGCAAGGAGCTGGCGGGCGCCGACGAGCTCCTGCTCGCGACGGACGAGGACCGCGAGGGCGAGGCGATCGCGTGGCACCTCCTCGAGGTGCTGCAGCCGAAGGTCCCGGCGCGCCGGATGGTCTTCCACGAGATCACGCGCGAGGCGATCGAGCGCGCGCTCGAGGAGACGCGCGACGTCGACGACAGGCTCGTCGACGCGCAGGAATCCCGCCGCATCCTCGACCGGCTCTACGGCTACGAGGTCTCGCCCGTCCTCTGGAAGAAGATCATGCCCCGGCTCTCCGCCGGTCGCGTCCAGTCGGTCGCGACGCGGCTCGTCGTCGAGCGCGAGCGCGAGCGGATGGCCTTCCGCGCCGCCGCATGGTGGGACCTCCTCGCGACGTTCGGCTCAAGGCTGGAAGCGACGCCGGCGGAGCCGCCGTCGCCCGGCCGGGAATCCGGGTCGCAAGCGACCAGGGGGGACTCATTCGGGGCGCGGCTCGTCTCGCTCGACGGGCAGCGCGTCGCGGTCGGCCGCGACTTCGGCCCGGACGGCAAGCTCCGCACCGACGCGCGACCCGTCGACGAGGAGCTGGCGCGCGGTCTCGCCTCGCGGCTCGAGTCCTCCTCCTTCCGCGTCACGCGCGTCGAGGAGAAGCCGTACTCACGCAAGCCGGCCGCCCCGTTCATGACTTCGACCTTGCAGCAGGAGGCGAGCCGCAAGCTGCGTTTCACGGCGCAGACGACGATGAGCCTCGCCCAGCGCCTCTACGAGAACGGCTACATCACCTACATGCGCACCGACTCCACGACGCTGTCGGAGTCGGCGCTCGCCGCCGCGCGCGCCCAGGCGACGCAGCTCTTCGGCGCCGAGTACGTGCCGGCCCAGCCGCGGCGCTATGAGCGCAAGGTGAAGAACGCGCAGGAGGCGCACGAGGCGATCCGCCCCGCCGGCGACCACTTCCGCGCGCCGCAGCAGGTGAAGAGCGAGCTCTCCCGCGACGAGCATTCGCTCTACGAGCTGATCTGGATGCGGACGATCGCCTCGCAGATGAAGGACGCGGCAGGCCAGACGGTCTCGCTGCGGATCGGTGGTGAGTCGTCAACCGGTGAGGCCGTCGAGTTCGGCGCGAGCGGCACCGTGATCACGTTCCGCGGCTTCCTCGCGGCGTACGAGGAGGGACGCGACGACGACCGTGCCGGGTCGGCCGACGACGAAGAGCGGCGTCTCCCGCACCTGGCCGAGGGCGACGCCGTCGAGCTGGGCGAGCTCGAGCCACAGGGTCACGAGACGAGCCCGCCGGCGCGCTACACCGAGGCCACCCTCGTCCGCACGCTCGAGGAGCTCGGCATCGGCCGCCCGTCCACCTACGCGTCGATCATCGGCACGATCCTCGACCGCGGCTACGTCTTCAAGCGTGGCGGCGCGCTCGTCCCGGCCTTCCTTGCCTTCTCGGTCGTCAACCTCCTCGAGCAGCATTTCGGGCAGCTCGTCGACTACGACTTCACGGCCCGGATGGAGGACGACCTCGACCGGATCGCCGCCGGCGACGAGCGCCGCAACGAGTGGCTCCGCCGCTTCTACTTCGGGGACGACGGCGTCGGATTGCACGAGCTCGTCTCCGACCTCGACGCGATCGATGCGCGAGAGATCAACTCGTTCGAGATAGGCCAGGGGATCGTCCTGCGCGTCGGCCGCTACGGCCCGTACCTCGAGCGCGACGGCCAGCGCGCCAGCGTTCCCGACGACACCGCGCCCGACGAGCTGACGCTCGAGCGCGCCGAGGAGCTCCTTTCCCAGCCCAGCGGCGACCGCGAGCTGGGCGTCGATCCCGGCTCCGGCCTCCAGCTCGTCGCGAAGACGGGCCGCTACGGGCCGTACGTCACCGAGGTCATGCCGGAGGACTCGAAGGAGAAGCCGCGCACCGCCTCCCTCTTCAAGTCGATGTCCGTCGAGACCGTGTCTTTGGAAGACGCGCTTCGGCTTCTGACGCTGCCGCGCACACTCGGCGCCGCGCCCGACAGCGAAGAAGTCATTGCCCGGAACGGCCGCTACGGCCCGTTCATCCAGAAGGAGAAGGAGACGCGCTCGCTCGAGTCGGAAGAGCAACTCCTCACGGTCACGCTGGAGGAGGCGCTGGCGCTTCTCGCCCAGCCGAAGCAGCGTCGTGGGCAGCGCGCCGCCTCGGCCGCTCCGAAGCGCGAGCTCGGCTCCGATCCCGCGACCGGCAAGGCGATCGTCCTCAAGGAAGGACGCTTCGGCCCCTACGTCACCGACGGCGAGACGAACGCGAGCCTGCGGCGCGGCGACGACCCCGAGTCGGTCGAGCTCGATCGCGCGCTCGAGCTTCTTGCCGAGCGTCGCGCGAAGGGTCCGGCCAAGAAGCCGACCCGAAGCCGGCGCAAGACCTCCTGACGGGCCTCCCGCAAACTTCGACGGCCGACCGGCGTCCTATGCTCCGGACGCAGCCGAAACGCGGAATACACTTGCGCGTCGACTCGTTCGAGCGACCGGGTGGCGGGCGGAGGATTTTCCTCCTAACGTGGTAGTGCTCGCCGACGTTCTACGAGGCAGAACGAAAGGACTGTGAGGGCGCTGACGCAGAACCAGTTGCAGGAACTGCTCGAATCGGACCAGATCCGCGCGATCGTCGAGGGCTCCGAGGAGCGTGGCTACGTGGATCCGGCCGACATCGAAGCGTTCGCGGCCGAGCAAGACCTCAACCAGGACGAGGTCGAGGAGCTGACGCGCGAGCTCGAGCGGACCGGCATCGAGATCGGCCAGCCCGTCGCGGCCGCACCCGCAGTGACGCAGGGCGAGAGCGACAAGGACGAGAAGAACGAGAAGGAGAAGGAGAAGGAGAAGGAGAAGGAGCCCGCGCAGCCGGCGGTCGCCATCTCCGGCTCGGCCGACAGCCTGCAGCTCTTCCTCGCCGACGTCGGCCGCCACAAGCTGCTCACCGCGGCCGACGAGGTCATGCTCGCGAAGCGGATCGAGCGCGGCGACCCGACGGCGAAGCGCCGCATGATCGAGTCGAACCTCCGCCTCGTCGTCTCCATCGCCAAGGGCTACCGCGGGCTCGGCGTTCCGTTCCTCGACCTGATCCAGGAGGGGACGCTCGGGCTGAACCGCGCCGTTGAGAAGTTCGACTGGCGCCGCGGCTACAAGTTCTCGACGTACGCGACCTGGTGGATCCGCCAGTCGGTGCAGCGCGCGGTCGCGAACCACGCGCGCACGATTCGCGTTCCCGTCCACGTCGTCGAGCGGCAACAGAAGTTGTCGCGCGCCGCCCGCCGCCTCGAGGTCGAGCTCGGGCGCGAGGCGACGAAGGAGGAGCTCGCCGAGGCGACGGGGCTGCCGATGCAGCACGTCGACGAAGCGCTGGGAGCCGCGAACGCGTCCGTTTCGCTCAACCAGACGGTCGGCGCCGACGACGAGGGCGAGCTCGGCGATCTTTTCGCCGATCGCGAGGCCGCCGACCCGTTCGACGAGGCCGAGGAGTCGCTGCGCCGGCAAGGCGTGCGGCGGGCGCTCGAGGCGCTTCCCGAGCGCGAGCGGCGCATCCTCGAGCTCCGCTTCGGGTTCGATGGCGAGCCGTGGACACTCGAGGCGATCGGCAACGAGCTCGAGCTGACACGCGAGCGCGTCCGCCAGCTCGAGGGCCAGGCGCTCGCCCGGCTCGGCGCGCTGCGCGACCTGATCTCGGTCGCGGCCGCCTAGCTCTAGCTCGTCCCCGGAACCTGCGCTGCGACGTGGAGGATCGCCTCGCGCGCGAGCGGCGCCACGCGAAGCTCCGGCGGCGGCTTGCGCAGAAACGAGTCGACGAGGAGCAGCTCGTCGAGATTCGCAAGTAACAGACTGTTACTAGCTTCGACGTGTCTGATCGAGGCGAGTCCGGCCTCGATTTCGAGGACCGCGCCACCTCCCGGAGGCAGTGTCCGTTCGGCAGCGACCAAGCCGCCGGCGACGAACACGGCATGGACATAGCCCGGCTCGCGAGCCGGAACGAGGACGCAGCACTCGAGCCGGCGGATCCTCTCGAGACGCTTTAGTTCCGCGCAAACTCGCTCCAGAGCGGCGATTCGGTCGCGCAGCCGCGCCGCATCCTCGAAGCGACGCGCCTCGGCGAGCTCGCGCAGCCTCCTTCTGAGCCGCGGCAGAGCCTTGTCCGGCGCGGACATGTCCGCCGGGGTCAGCGCTCGCGCGGCCAGCTGTGCCGTCCGGCGGGAACGGAGTGGACCAAGTAACAGACTGTTACTAGGTTGGACATGACTGGAGACGACGGTGTCGCCGCGCGCTCGCAGCCACACGTGGCGCTCCGGGCGCGACACCCGCGTGTTGCCGGGCGGGCGTAGCTCCCGGATCAGCCGCAGTTCTTCGAGCCCCGCCTCGAGCTCCGAGCCGAGGACGCGCCACTCGATCCGCTCGGTTGCACCGAGCGCCGCCTCGACCGCGGGGCGCTGCCGGTCGCTGCGGAAGTACGAGCGAAGCCTCGCGTGCAGGTCGCGCGCGCGCCCGACGTAGAGCACCTGGTCGCCGCGGCCGCGGAAGAGGTAGACGCCGGGCCGGGGAGGAGCGCCGAACGCGAGATGACGCTTGTCGAGCAACCGCCGGCTGCGCGTCGCCGCGAGCGCGCCGAGATCCGCGATCGATCTCGCGCCGCGCTCTTGCGCCAGCCCGATCAGGGCGAGCAGGAGCTCGGCCGTCGCGCGCGCGTCGGGCAGCGCCCGGTGGCAGGGCCGCTCCGTCGTCCCGAGGAACCACGCGAGCTGCCCGAGCGAGAACCCCGACACGCGCCCCGCGAGCAGCGTCCGGGCGAGCAGCACCGTGTCGACCACCGGTGCCGCGATCCGCGAGCCGTTCAGCCGCTCCGTCTCACGGTCGAGGAAGGCGAGGTCGAAGCGCGCGTTGTGGGCGACGAGAACTGCGTCGCCGGCGAAGTCGAGGAAGCGTCGCACCGCCTCCGCCGGTCGCGGGGCGCCGCGCAACTGCCCGTCCCGCAAGCCCGTGACCGCGGCGGCGCCCGGCGCCAGCCGCATTCCCGGGTTCACAAGCGTCTCGAACTCCGCCTCCACCTCGAATGCTCGGACGCGCACCGCTCCGATCTCGCAGATCGCCGAGCTGCCCGGGCGCAAGCCCGTCGTCTCGAGGTCGACGACCACGTACGTTGCCTCCTCGAGGAGAAGCCCTGCGCCCGGCGGTTCGGCGAGGCCGACCGTGTCGCCGTTCCAGGTGAGTCGCGCGTCAGCCTCGACGACCTCCGTGAGCAGCGAGCGCGCGAGCGCGACAGGGGCCTGCCGGAGCGCGAAGAGCTGCCGCGCCGCGTCTTCTGCCGGCACCGGCCCGCGCCGCTCCTCCACCAGCTCCACGAGCCGGTCGGCCGCGTCTAGCCTGAGCTGCATGGTCGAGAGCGTAGGCGAACATACGTTCGCGCGCCAGCTGACAGCCCTTCGCGCCGAGCCGAGCGAGGAAGCGGAGCAGGTGACACAGGCGCTGCCCGGTGAGCCGCTGCGCGTGCGCGAGGAAAGCGGCGACTGGGCGCGGGTCGAGACGGCCTATGCCTACCCGGGCTGGATCCGCCGAGAGGCGCTCGGCGGCATCGCCGACCCGGATTGGCTCGCGCCGCGCCATGCCGATCCGGTCGCTCACGCCCGCACGCTGCTCGGCACCCGCTACGAGTGGGGCGGGATGACCGAGCTGGGCATCGACTGCTCGGGACTCGTTCACATGTCCTTCCGTGCCTGCGGCGGACTCGTCCCTCGCGACGCCGACCAGCAGGAGGAGTCGGGCGAGCAGCTGCGCGAGGACGAGCTGCGCGCCGGCGACCTGATCACCTACGGCCCGCCCGAGGGCGCCGACCACGTCGCGTTCTGGCTCGGCGACGGCCGCATCCTCCACGCGACCCGGCGCGACGGGGTCGACGGGGTCGTCGAGGAGGAGGAGCCGGAGGAGCTGCGCTCTCGTCGCCGCGCCCTCGTCCGCCTCGCGCCGCCCGAGCGGCGGTAGATTTCGCGGCTCGCGTGGCTCCCTGGGTCAGAGCCGTACTCGTTGCCTCCGTACCGCTCCTCGTTGCGGCGTGCGGATCGAGTCATGCCGCGCCGCCGACGACGACGGCCACGACGCACCGCGCCACCACCACGGTGGCCGCCCCGAAGCCGGCGCCGAAGTCGGCCTCGCCGGCCGACGCCTTCCCGGAATTCCGGATCGCGATGGACGAGGCGACCGACTACCTCGACCCTGCCCTCTCGGACACCACGGAGGGCTGGGGCGTGATGTGGAACGTCTACCTGCCGCTGCTCGGCTACAAGCACGCCAACCGCTCCAAGGGCGCGACCATCGTCCCGTACCTCGCCACCGCGCTGCCGACGATCTCGCCCGACCAGCGGACGTACACGCTCACGCTACGCCCGAACCTCCAGTACTCGAACGGCGCGCCGGTCCAGGCGGGCGACTTCAAGAAGACGGTCGAGCGGGACTTCGTCCTCGACTCGGCCGGCGCGGGCCTCTTCCGCAACATCGTCGGCGCCGCGCAGTTTACGAAGCGCGACAGGGGCGGCATCTCCGGGATCGTCGTGAACGACGCGACGGGGAGGATCGTCATCCACCTGAAGGCGCCGGAAGGGGACTTCGAGAACGTCCTGGCCTCAGAGTTCGCCGCACCCGTGCCGTCGAACGCGCCGCGCGCCGACACGTCGCTCCATCCGCTTCCCGCGACCGGGCCGTACGAGATCCAGAGCTACCAGCCGCACTCGCGGATCGTCGAGGTGCGGAACCCGTACTTCCAGGCATGGCGGTACCACGGCGTTGTCCCCGCCGGCAATCCCGACCGCGTCACATGGGACATCGTCCCCAACGCAGGCTTGGCGCTGCGACGGGTCCTCAGCGGCAAGGACGACTGGATGGGTTACTGGTCGATCCCGCAGAAGCGGCTGGCGGGCGTCGAGAAGAAGTACGAGAGCCGGCTGCGCGTATTCACTCCGCCGAACCTCATGTACTTCTTCATGAACACGCGCGTCGCGCCGTTCGACAAGCTCGCGGTGCGGCGAGCCGTGAACTACGCGATCTCGCGCCGCTGGCTCGTCCACCTCGCCGGCGGCCCGGCGCGTGCGAAACAGACAGAGAACATCCTGCCGCCCGTGTATCCGTCCTACCGGAAGCACGAGCTGTACCGGCACGACCTGCGCAAGGCGATCCGGCTCGTGCGCGCGTCGGGGGAGCGGGGAAGGCGGGTCACCGTCTGGAACCACGCCGTCGCCGCGGATCTCCCGTTCACGAGATACCTCGTCTCGGTCCTCAACCGCATCGGCTTCCACGCCCACCCGCGCGTCGTCACGGCGAGCGACTACTGGTCGACGCTGGGCGAGCAATCGACGCGCGCGCAGATCGGCTTCGCCGACTGGTTTCAGGACTATCCGCACCCGCTCGACTGGTTCGGCGTCCTGCTCAACGGCCAGCGGATCACGCCGACGCACAACGACAACTACGCGAACTTCGACGTGCCGTGGGTGAATCGCACCATCGATGCGCTGACGCGGAAGCCGAAGCTCACGTCCCGGGTCAATCTCCGCTGGGCGAAATTCGACCGGCAGGTGATGGGACTGGCGCCCTGGGCCCCGTTCCTCAACCGCGAGGCGATCGACTTCTTCAGCCCGCGTGTAGACCTCGACTGTTACGTCAACAACGTTCTATATGAGTTCGACTACGCCACGATCTGCGTCAGGAAGTAGGCGAAGGTGGTAAGACTTGTCGCCGTTGGGGGCCGTTCGGCCCATGGCGAGGGGCCACGCGGCCCACAGATCGGGTGCTCGCTACCCAGGAGGTGGAAAGAGTGAGGACGAAGCGAGGTAGAACCGTCGTGCTGGCGGCGGTCGTCGCGACGGGGCTCGCACTGGTGGTGAGTGCCTGTGGTGGCAGTGGAGGCGGCGGAAGCTCGACGCCGACCGCGACCGGCAAGACCTTCCCGAGCCTGAAGGTCGTTTGGGGCACCACGGATTACATGGATCCGGGCCTGTCCTACCGGCTCGAGTCGTGGCAGATCTTCCAGGATGTGTACATGGGCCTCGTGGTCAAGGCGCACGTCAGTTGCCAGACCGGCAACTGCGCGGAGATCCTGCCCGGGCTCGCCACGGCCCTGCCGACCGTGAACAAGGCCGGCACCGACTACAAGTTCACGCTCCGCAGCGGGTTGAAGTACTCGAACGGCGACCCGATCACGGCGAGTGACTTCAAGAACACGATCGTCCGTGACTTCAAGCTGAACTCACCGGGCATCGGCTTCTACGGGAACATCGTCGGTATCGACGCCTGTGAGGGGAACCCGGGGAAGTGCACCGCCAAAAGCATCTCGGGGATCATCACCGACGACAACGCTGGAACGATCGAGATCAAGCTGAAGAAGGCCGAGTCGGACTTCCTCTACGTGCTCTCGATTCCGTTCTCCTCGCCTGTTCCGTCCTCGACGAAGCAGACCGACACGGAGAACCCGCCGCCGGCGGCGAGCGGGCCGTACTACGTCTCGTCGTACAAGCCGAGCCGGTCGTTCGTCATGAAGCGGAATCCGAACTGGAAGGCGAACGAGCTCGGCACGGCCGTTCCGAACGGGAACCCGAACGAGGTCGTCGGAACGATGACGGACGACACCAACCGGTCGGCGCAGCTCGTCCAGTCCGGTACGGACGCCTACGACGAGAACCTGCTCCCGACGTCACGGCTGGCGGCGTTGAAGGCCAAGTACCCGAGCCAGATCAAGTTCTATACGACGCCTTCGACGTACTACTTCACGCTGAACGAGAGTTTCGCGCCGTTCAACAACCTGAAGGCGCGGCAGGCGGTCAACTACGCCACCAACCGCAAGTCGCTCGTCAAGCTCCGCGGTGGCCTCGGCCTCACGACCGAGAACTTCTTGCCGCCGAGCTATCCGCAGTACACGAAGATCAACCCGTACCCCTACAACCTGGCCAAGGCGAAGCAGCTCGTCCAGCAGTCAGGGACCAAGGGTGCCCACGTCGACCTCTACACGATCGGCGACGTCAGCACCGACAAGGCTGCGGGTGAATACATGCAGGGCGTCCTCAAGTCGATCGGTTACAACGTCACGATCCACGAGCTCGCCGGCGCGGACTACTTCACGCTGATGGGCGACCAGAAGACGAAGGCCAGCATGGCTTTCACCGACTGGTTCGAGGACTACCCGTATCCGTCGGACTGGTTCAACATCCTCCAGAACGGCGAGCTGATCACCCAGACGCACAACAACAACTACGGGAATGTCAACTTCAAGGACGTCAACGCACAGATCGACCATCTCGACGCCCTCCCGCCGTCGCAGGCACTCTCCGCCGCGACGAACAAGGCGTGGGCGGCAGTCGACAACGAGTTGATGACGAAGTACGCGTCGACGGTGCCGTATCTCAACGGCCTCCTGACCTCGTTCTTCTCATCGAAGATGGACATGAGCTGCGACATCTTCACCGACTCGCAAGACGATCTGGCGCAGATGTGCCAGAAGTAATCGGTTGAGAATCGGCGCGGCGATGTCTTGCACATCGC
>JBOGZU010000025.1:0-18025 GCA_050697455.1 Gaiellaceae bacterium
CGGCTGAGGATCGCCTCGATCCGCTCCGCCTGGCGACGGACGTCGTGCTCGGCGGTCGCCTCGCGCGCCGCCTCGTTCGGGCATGGCAGCGCCGCCGCGGTGGCGAGGCCGCGTGCGAGCTCCTCCACGTCGAGCGGATCCACGAGGACGCCGGCCTCCGGCGGCACGAACTCGGGCGGGCCGCCGATCCGGGTCGCGACGACCGATCGTCCGCAGGCCATCGCCTCGAGCAGCGCCTGGCCGAGCGGCTCGACGAGGCTCGGTTGCGCGAGCACGTGACTTGCCGCGAGCAGGTACGGAACCTCTTCGTGCGGGACGCGGCCGCGCAGCTCGACGTTCGCGCGGAACTCGAGCTCCCCGAGCGCCGGGCCGTCACCGACAAACGTGAGCGTCCCTTCCTCGAGCCGCGCGAAGGCGTCGGCGAGGCGGACGACGTTTTTACGCTCGTCGAGCGCGCCGACGCACAGGAAGCGCGGCGGGCCGTCGGGCGCAGGCTCGACGCAGAACCGCTGCCGGTCGACGCCGCTCGAGACGACCTCGGTCTTGCCGCGCGCCTCCGGCAGCTTCGTCTCGAGCTCGCGGCGGAGGTAGTCCGAGACGCAGATCACCGTCGCGGCGCGCCGGACGACGAGCCGCGTCGCAGCCGCGATGCCCCGGTAAGCGCCGATGTTCCGGACGTCGCGGCCGTGCGCCGTGACGACGAGCGGCGCGCGGCCGGCAAGCGCGGCGATCAGCCCGGCGGGGACGAGGAAGTGCGCGTAGACGACGTCGGGGCGCCTCGCGGCGAGCGTCCTGCGCGCGAGCGTCAGGTAGCGGAGCTTTCCCCCACCGCGCGTGTCGAGGACGGCGAGCTCGACCTCGTGTCCGCGCTCGACGAGCCCGCGCTCGACCTGCGCGACGAACGTGCCGAGGTCCGGCGCGTCGGGCCCGGGATACATCTGCGAGACGAGGAGAATCCGCACGGGGCCAGCGTACGCGGGCCCCGTGCGGAATCGTCTCGCGTCAGGCCGCGGCCGCGCCTCGGACCGCGTCGACGACGAAGTCGGAGCGGCCTTCGTAGAGCAGGTCGACCAGGCGGCTGGCGCCGAGAAGGCCGGCAGGCCGGCGGAGCAGGGCGACAAGCCGGGTCTCGTCCAAGCCGACGGCATGAGCAGCCTTGACAGCTGCGCGCACGCCTGCGGGGACCTTGCCGCCGGGGCCGAACTGCCACGCCGGGTAGAGCCACTCGCCGTTCTCCTCGACGGCGAAGAGCTCGCCCGACTCGCGCAAGCGATCGATCTCCCCGGGCTTTACGCCGAGCCGGCTGGTGAGCCAGGAACCGGGCAGCGGGGTGGTCAGCATGTGGTGCATTCGTCCTCCCTTGAGCAGCGTTGTATCGGCGTCGGGAGAACGATCGCCGGGTGCGCTTAAGAAGTGCTTGGCGCCGGCTCGCAGCGGAGGGCTAGGACCGGGCGCGAAGGGCGTCGTACATCCCCCACTCCTCGCGCAGCGTCTCGCAGATCTCGCCGACGGTGCAGCGCGCTCGCAGCGCCTCGCGCAGCGGCGGCAGCAGGTTCGTCTCGCCGCGCGCCGTCTCGCGCACCGCCGCGATCGCAGCGGCGGCCTCGTCCGCGTTCCGCTCCGCGCGCACCCGCGCGGTTCGCTCGAGCTGGCGGCTCTCCGCGGCCGGGTCGATCCGCAGCAGCTCGATCCGCTCCGCCTCGTCCTCGTGGAAGGCGTTGACGCCGACGATGATGCGCTCGCCCGCCTCGACCGCCTGCTGGAACTCGAAGGCCGCGCGCTCGATCTCGTCCTGCACGAAGCCGGACTCGACTGCGGCCACGGCGCCGCCCTGCTCGTCCACGGAAGAGATCAGCTCCCACGCGAGCGCCTCGAGCTCGTCGGTGAGCGCCTCGATGAAGTAGGAGCCGCCGAGCGGATCGGCTGTATCGGTGGTGCCTCCCTCGGCCGCGAGGATCTGCTGCGTGCGGAGGGCGACGTGCGCGGCGTGCTCGCTCGGCAGCGCGAGCGCCTCGTCGAAGGAGTTCGTGTGGAGGCTTTGCGCGCCGCCCGCGATCGCCGACAGCGCCTGGATCGCGACGCGCACGATGTTGTTCTCCGGCTGCTGCGCTGTGAGCGTCGACCCGCCGGTCTGGGCGTGGAAGCGAAGGGCGAGCGCCTTCGGGTTGGTCGCGCCGAACCGCTCCTGCATGATCCGCGCCCACAGCCGGCGCGCCGCGCGGAACTTCGCCACCTCCTGGAAGAAGTGGTTGTGCGCGTTGAAGAAGAAGGACAGGCGCGCGCCGAACTCGTCGGGCGAGAGGCCGGCGTCCACCGCGGCCTGGCAGTACGCGATCCCGTTGGAGAGCGTGAACGCGAGCTCCTGCACCGCGGTCGAGCCGGCCTCGCGGATGTGGTAGCCGCTGATCGAGATCGTGTTCCAGCTCGGGATCCGCTCGGCGCAGTAGGCGAACAGATCCGTCGTCAGCCGCATCGACGGGCGCGGCGGGAAGATGTAGTTCCCGCGCGCGATGTACTCCTTGAGGATGTCGTTCTGGACCGTGCCGCGCAGCGCCGCCGGCGCGACTCCTTGGCGTTCGGCGACGAGCTCGTAGAGGAGGAGCAGGAGCGCGGCCGGTGCGTTGATCGTCATCGAGGTCGAGACCTCGCCGAGCGGGATCCCGTCGAGCAGGATCTCCATGTCGGCGAGCGAGTCGATGGCCACGCCGGTGCGGCCCACCTCGCCGAGCGCGCGCGGGTCGTCGGAGTCGTAGCCGAGCTGGGTCGGCAGGTCGAAGGCGATCGAGAGGCCGGTCTGGCCGCGCGCGAGGAGATAGCGGTAGCGCGCGTTCGACTCCTCCGCCGAGGCGAAGCCGGCGTACTGGCGAATCGTCCACGGGCGGCCGCGGTACATGTCCGGATACGGCCCGCGCGTGTAGGGGAACTCGCCGGGCGCCTCGAGCTCGCCCGGCGCGTCGTCAGCCGAGTAGACCGGCTTTACCTCGATGCCGGAGTCGGTCTTCCGATCGTCCATGGGACGATCCTAGAAGTCCGGCGCTCCGCGCTGGTCTCGTTCAAGGGTGCACGGCGAGCTATACATCGCTCAATGCGGGTCACCGTCCGTCTCTTCGCCGGCCTGCGTGAGCAGGTCGGGAAGTCCAGCGTCGAGCTGGCCGACATCGTACGCGTCTCGGACGTCTGGCCGAAGCTCGGCCTCGGCGAGGAGCCGCCGGGCCTTCTCTACGCCGTCAACCGCTCGTATGTCGAGCGTGAGCAGGAGCTCGCGGACGGGGACGAGGTCGCGGTGATCCCGCCCGTCAGCGGCGGCTCGTTCCTCCTCGTCGAGGGCCCGCTCGACGTCGCCGCAGTGCTGCGCGAGGTCGAGTCTCCCGAGGCCGGCGCGGTCGCGAGCTTCGTCGGGACCGTGCGCCGCAAGTCCCGCGGCCGCGACGTTCTCTTCCTCGCGTACGAGGCGTACGAGGAGATGGCGGAGGAGATGCTCGCCGGGCTCGGCGCCGAGCTCACCGAGCGGCACGGTCTCGTCGCAGTGGCCATCCAACACCGGCTCGGGCAGGTCGAGATCGGCGAGGCGAGCGTCGTGATCGCCCTCTCGGCCGCGCACCGCGCCGCGGCTCTCGATGCCTGCCGCGAGGCCATCGAGACGCTGAAGTCGACGATCCCGCTCTGGAAGAAAGAGGTGTACGAAGGCGGCGAGGAGTGGATCGGTCGGGGCTCGTGAGCGCCAGCCCCGTCCAGGACGACCGCGGCAGCCTCCGCCGCACGCTCCAGCGTTGGGGCGGCTCGGCGCTCGTGCTCGGGGCGACTGCCCTCAAGTGGGCCTTCCTGTTCGGGAAGTTCTTCGCGGTCTTCGTCTCGTTCGCGCTCTACTCGTATCTCTTCGGCAGCTGGGGGTTCGGCCTCGGGCTCGTCCTCCTGATCCTCGTGCACGAGATGGGGCATTTCGCCGAGGCGAAGCGGCAGGGACTGAGCCCGACGCTGCCGCAGTTCGTGCCGTTCTTCGGCGCGTTCGTGCGGATCCGCCAGGCGCATCTCTCGCCCTGGGGGAACGCGCTCGTCTCGCTCGCCGGGCCGTTCGTGGGGAGCATCGGCGCGGCGATCGCCTGGGGAGCCTCGACGTTCGGCGACGCGCAACTGCTCGTCGGCCTCGCCAACATCGGCTTCCTCCTGAACGCCTTCAACCTGCTGCCGATCGGCTTCCTCGACGGCGGCAGCGTGTCGCGCGCGATCGGTGAGGCGCGGCACGGGTGGATCCGCTACGAGAACGGAGTGCCGGTGGCAGCCATGCCGCCCGATTCCCGGCGCGCCCGGACGATTCTGATCCTCTACGTTCTGCTGGCGGCGGTGATCGTCGTCGCCCTCATTGCGACGAAGCAGAACGGCTCCATCTGATGCAGCAGGATCGCGACCTCCTCCAGACCCATCACGACGCAGCGGAGCTGCGGCAGCACACCGAGACGATCGGACGCGAGTTCCTCGCCGGCTTCGAGGCGGTTGAGAAGATCGACCGGCCGGCCGTGTCGTGCTTCGGCTCGGCGCGGACGCCGGAGGGCTCGCGCCCGTACGAGCTCGCGCGCGAGGTCGGGCGGCTCTTCGCCGCGGCCGGTTGGGCGGTCGTCACCGGCGGCGGCCCGGGCGTGATGGAGGCAGCGAACCGCGGCTGCCAGGAGGGCGGCGGGCTCTCGGTCGGCTTTGGGATCGAGCTGCCGCACGAGCAATCGATGAATCCCTACCTCGACCTCGGGCTCGTCTTCGACCACTTCTACGCGCGCAAGACGATGTTCGTGAAGGCGGCCGAGGGTTTCGTCGTCTGCCCCGGCGGCTTCGGCACCGCGGACGAGCTGTTCGAGTCGCTGACGCTGATCCAGACGGGAAAGGTGCTGCACTTCCCGGTCGTCCTGCTCGGCGAGTCGTACTGGACGGGGCTGCTCGACTGGGTGCGCCGCAGCGCGCTCGCCGACGGGATGGTCTCCCCGGACGATCTCGCGCTGCTGACCGTGACGGATGAGCCGCAGGTCGCGCTCGACACGGTGCTCGCCGCGTACGCGAAGAACGGCGGCTCGAGCCCGCACGAGCCGCACAAGGCCGACGCGCAGTAGCTTTTCGCCCGTGCAGCTCCGCGATCTGCCCTCGGTGGACGAGCTCGCGCGCGAGGCCGGCGATCCGCTCGCCGTCGACGCCGCACGCGCAGTGATCGAGCGGGCGCGCGAGGAGATCCAGGCGGGCGGCGAGCCTGGCGATCTCGCGGCGCGATTGCGGGACGAGCTCACGGATGCGCGACGGCCGCGGCTGCACGGCGTCCTAAATGCGACAGGGGTCGTCGTCCATACGAATCTCGGCCGGGCGCCGCTCGCGGAGGAGGCGCTCGCGCGCGTCGTCGAGGTGGGGCGCGGCTACTCGAATCTCGAGTTCGACCTCGCGGCCGGCGCGCGCGGCTCGCGGCAGGACCACGCCGCCGCGATCCTGCGGCGGCTGACCGGCTGCGAGGCGGCGCTCGTCGTCAACAACAACGCCGGCGCGGTGCTGCTCGCGCTCGCCGCACTCGGGGAAGGACGCGAGGTCGTCGTCTCCCGCGGCGAGCTGATCGAGATCGGCGACGGCTTCCGCATCCCGGACGTCCTCGCGCGCTCGGGAGCGCGGCTCGTCGAGGTGGGGACGACGAACCGGACGCGCGCCGCCGACTACGAGCGCGCGATCGGGCCGGAGACGGCCGTTCTGTTGCGCGTCCACCAGTCGAACTTCCGCGTCGTCGGCTTCGAGGAACGGCCGCGGCTCGAAGAAGTTGCCGAAGTCGCGCGGAAACACGCGCTGCCGCTCGTCGACGACCTCGGCTCCGGCTCACTAAGTAACACTGTGTTGCTAGGTGATTTCGAGCCGACGGCGCGCGAGTCGCTCGCGGCGGGCGCGGACCTTGTCTGCTTCTCCGGCGATAAGCTGCTCGGCGGGCCGCAGGCGGGCATCGTCCTGGGCCGGGCGGAGCTTGTCGAGCGCCTCCGCCGCCATCCGCTGCAACGCGCGTTGCGGATCGACAAGCTCTCCCTCGCCGCCCTCGAAGGGACGCTGCTTCTCCACCTCGAGGCGCCGGAGCGGATCCCCGTTCTCCGCACGCTCGCCCAGGACTCGGCAACCGTGCGCGCGCGGGCGGAGCGGCTCGCGGCGGCGACGGGAGGCGAGGTCGAGGAGACGGTCGGCCGCGTCGGCGGCGGCGCGCTGCCGCTCGCCGAGCTCCCGAGCTTCGCGTGCGCGGTCGAGGAATCGCTCTCTGAGCCGCTCCGCGCCGGCGAGCCGCCGGTCGTCGGCGTCGTCCGCGACGGACGCCTCCTCCTCGACTGCCTGACGCTGACGGACGAGGAGGCCGACCAAGCCGCGGCCGCCGTGCACCAATGCCGCTGACGGTCGGCACCGCCGGCCACATCGACCACGGCAAGACCGCGCTCGTCGAGGCGCTCACGGGCAAGAACACCGACCGGCTGCCCGAGGAGCACGAGGGCGGGATCTCGATCGACCTCGGCTACGCGCCGCTCGAGCTACCAGACGGGACGCACCTCTCCGTCGTCGACGTCCCCGGCCACGAGCGTTTCGTCCGCACGATGGTCGCCGGTGCGAGCGGCATCGACCTCTTTCTCCTCGTGATCGACGCGCGGGAGGGCGCGCGCCCGCAGACACACGAGCATCTCGCAATCCTCCGCCTGCTCAGGATCGAGCACGGCGTCGTCGCGCTGACGAAGGCGGATCTCGTGGACGAGGAGACGGTCGGGCTCGCGCGGCTCGAAGCGGAGGAGCTCGTCCCCGGCGCGCCCGTCGTGGCGACGAGCGCCCGCACCGGCGCCGGGCTCGACGAGCTGCGCGCGACACTCGCGGACGTCGCGGCGCGGGTCGAGCGCCATGCCGTCGACGGGCCGGCGCGCCTCCACGTCGACCGCTCCTTCTCGCTGCGCGGGATCGGCACCGTCGTGACCGGGACGCTGTGGTCGGGGACGATCGGCGAGGGCGACGAGCTCCGCGTCGAGCCGCATGGTCGAACGGTTCGGGTGCGCAGCATCCAGGTGCACGACCGGCCGGTCGAGCGGGCGGAAGCGGGCCAGCGCGTTGCCGTTTCCCTGCCCGGAGTCGAGCGGACGGAGGTCGGCCGCGGGGACGCGCTCGTCACGCCGGGCGCCTTCCGGCCGAGCTTCCGGCTCGACGTCGCGCTCGACGCGGTGGCTGAGATCCCGGCGCGCGTCCAGCTCCACCACGGCACGGCGGAGACGGTCGCCCGAGTCGCGCACGCCGGCGACCGCTTCGCCCAGCTTCGCGTGGCGCGGCCGGTGGTCGCCGCCCGCGGCGACCGTGTCGTCCTCCGCACCGACACGACAGTCGGCGGCGGCGTCGTCCTCGACCCGGCGCCGCGGCGCCACGCCGACCTCGCGCGCTTCGAGGCGCTCGAGCGCGGCGACGTCGTCGTTCACGCGCCGGTGCAGATGGACGGTGAGTGGCGCTGGTCAGAGGCGTGGCTCGACGAGCTGCGCGCCGAGCTCGAGCGCGCGATCGACGCCGCCGATCCGCTCGACCCCGGCGTCCCGCTGCCGGCGACTGCGTGGGCGAAAGCCGTCCTCCCCCACCTCCGGCTCGAGCAGCGCGGCTCGAAGCTCTACCGGCCAGGCGCCACAGCCGGCCTCGGCGACAGAGCCGACGACGCCGCGACGCTCGCGTCGGAGCTCGGCCTCGAGCCGGTCCGCGTCGAGGACGCCGCGCTGGCCCGTTTCCTCGAGGAGCAGGGGCGGCTCGTCCGCGTCGGGAACGGCTACGCGATCTCGAGCGCGGCGTACGAGCAAGCCCGCGCCGTCCTCCACGACGGGATCACGCTCGCGGAGTTCCGCGACGCACTCGGCGTCGGCCGCCGCACGGCGCAGCTCTACCTCGAGCGTTTCGACGCGGACGGCGTGACAAGGCGCGTCGGGGCCGGACGCGTGTTGCGGAGGAGGACGTAGTGCTCGAGCGACTGCTCACGCCGCCAGAGCCGTCGATCCGCCTATGGCTGGGGGCGAAGCGGCTTCCGGACGGCGGCTTCCCCGAGCACGCGCCGAGCGACCGAGTGGTGACACTCTCGGCGCTGATCGTCCTCGGTCGCGCCGGGCGCCGTGGCTAGCGATCCCAGGCGACCGGGAGGGCGGACAGGCTTCGGAACAGCGGCACGGGCCGCCAGCGCAGTTCGGTCTCCGGAGTCGCGAGGCGGAGGCCCGGCAGGCGGCGGAACAGCGTCCCCAGTGCGATCTCCGCTTCGAGCCGCGCGAGCGGCGCGCCCAGGCAGAAGTGGCTCCCGCGGCCGAAGCCGAGATGCCGTGGCCGCTCGGCCGTGACCTCGAGCTCGTCCGGCGCGTCGAAGCGTTCGGGATCGCGGTCGGCGGCACCGAGGATGACGATCACGGCCTCGCCGCGCCGGATCGTCTCCCCGCCGAGCTCGACGTCGACCGACGCCCAGCGCGTTAGCGTCCGCTCGACCGGGCCGTCGTAGCGGATCAGCTCCTCGACGGCGCGCGGCAAGAGCGCCGGATCTCGCTCGAGCGCGGCGCGCTGCTCGGGATGCGTGAGGAGCGCGAGCGTCGCGTTGCCGATCAAGCTCACCGTCGTCTCGTGGCCGGCGACGATGAGGAGAGCGACCATGCTCGACAGCTCCTCTTCGGACAGCGTGTCGCCCCCGTCCTCGACCGCAACGAGCGCGCTGACGAGGTCGTCGCCGGGCTCGCGCCGGCGCTCCTCGAACAGCGAGTGCAGATATCCCGCGAACTCCTCCATCAAGGCTCCGAACCGCTCGAGCTCGTCGGCGGCGAGCGACGGCCGCACCATCGCGTCGGACCACTCGCGAAAGCGATCCCGGTCGGAGGGCGGAACGCCGAGGAGCTCCGCGATCACGGTGATCGGCAGCGGGAACGCGAAGGCGGAGACGAGATCCATCTCGCCGTCGGCTGCGACGCGCTCGACGAGCTCGTCGGCAAGCTCCTGGATCCGCGGCCGCAGGCGCTCGATCATCCGCGGCGTGAACGCCTTCGAGACGAGACGACGCAGGCGCCGATGATCGTCGCCGTCCCGGTTCAGCATGTGGCTGTCGACGAAGGCGATCGCGTCGGGGAGACGCGCGCCGAAGGCGGCGAGTTGCTCCGGCGGGACGGCGAGCCGAGGATCGCGGACGTAGCGCTCGTCCTCGCGCAGCACCGCCTCGGCGTCCTCGTGGCGGGTGACGAACCAGATCGGCGTCTCGTCGAGGCCGGGTTGGCGGAAGACCGGGTCGTGCTCCCGCATCTGCGCGAAGGTCTCGTAGGCAGCGCCGCGGAAGGCGTCGCTGTAGAGGTCGTACTTCCGCTCGGTCGGCGCCATGCCCGGATCCTACGCCCGGCCGAAACCGCCGCCACCGGGCGTCTCCACCCGGACGACGTCGCCCCCATGAAGCTGCCGCGTCAGCTTCGGCTCCTGCTCCTCGCCGTTCACGAGCGTCCGCCCCGGAGCGCCGTCCTCGCCACCGCCGGCAGCGTGCGGGGGATGGCGACGGCGCTCGGCCAAGACGGAGAGGCGGCAGTCCTCGAGCACGCGCAGCTCGCGGACGACGCCGTCGCCGCCACGGTGCGTTCCCTCCCCGCCTGAGCCGAGCCGCAGCTCCCAGCGCTCGACACGTAGCGGATACTCGAGCTCGAGCGCCTCGGCAGGCGTCGCGAGCGTGTTCGACATCGCGACGTGGACGCCACTCGGGCCGTCGGCGTCCGGGCACGCACCCTGACCGCCGCCGATCGTCTCGTAGTAGGTGAACGAGTCGTTGCCGAGCGCGACGTTGTTCATCGTCCCCTGTCCCTGCGCCGGCACGTCGAGGAAGGCCCCGAACGCGGCGAAGACGGTGTCGACGATGCGAGAGGACGTCTCGGTGTTGCCGGCGACGACCGCGTGCGGCGGGCGCGCGTTGACGAGACAGCCCTCGGGCGCCGTCACCGTCACGGGCGCGAAAGCGCCTCCCGAGGCCGGCAGGTCCGGCTCGGTGAGGCAGCGGACGACGAAGTAACACGCCGACTTCGTCACGGAGAGCGGGCAGTTGAGGTTGCCGTCGTGCTGCGGCGAGGTGCCCGCGAAGTCGATCCGGATCTCGTCGCCGGCTAGCTCGACGGTGCAGTGAATCGGGACGTCTCCTTCAACCGCCTCGACGACGTCCTCCGCCTCGCCGCGCCCGTCGGGAAGACGCGTGAGCGCGGCCCGAACCATCCGCTCGGAGTAGGCGTACAGCTCGTCCATCGCCGCAGCGACATGCTCGCGACCACGCCGGGCGCAGAGCTCATCCAGCCGGCGCTCGGCAAGCCGGTGGGCGGCGAGCTGGGCTCGGAGGTCGCCGCGCCGCTCCTCCGGCTGCCGGGTCGCGGCGACGAACTCCTCGAGCGCGTCGTCGGTGAAAAGCGTCGGCGGCACGATCGCCCCCTCCTCCTCGAGCGTGCGGGAGAAGGCGGGCAGGCTCGCGGGCTCGATGCCGCCGACGTCGGCGTGGTGCGCGCGCGAGACCGCGTACCCGAGCGCGGTGCGGGAGACGAGGGTCACGTCGGGCAGGTGCGTGCCGCCGGTGTAGGGGTCGTTGAGGAAGGCGACGTCGCCGGCTGCGAGACCCAGCCGCATCACAGCGGCGACCGCGTCGGGCATGGCACCGAGGTGGACGGGAATGTGCTCGGCCTGCGCGATCATCCGCCCCCGCTCGTCGAACAGCGCGGTCGAGCAGTCGCGCCGCTCCTTGATGTTGGCGGAGAAGGCGGAGCGGATCAGGACGGCGCCCATCTCTTCCGCAATCGACCGCAGGGACGCGCCGATCACTTGGAGCTGAATCGGTGCGATTGCGTCACCCACGCGTTACCACCCAGCTGGAACCATCCCTAGCCCCCTCCCACCCGGGGGCGATCCAGACGGTCGAGCCGTCCAGTTCGAGCAGGGCCGGGCCGAACAGGTGCCTCGCCTCGCCGTTCGGTAGCTCCAGCTCGGGTCCGGGCCGCACCTCGGCGGTGCGGACGGCGACGAGCTCGATCCCCCGCGCGCGATCCGCGTAGCCGTAGCGCTCCTCGTGCGCAGCGTGAAAGCGACCGGCGAGGTCGCCGCCGAGCGGCACCGTCAGCTCGAACGACTGGCCGCGGTAGCGCAGATCCGCCTCTCCATCGCGCGGCAGGTCGGCTACCTCCGCGAGCGGGCGCACATGCGAGACGACGCGGTCGCGCCGCTCCTCGGTCGCCGCAAGACCGAGCGCCGAGAGGACCCCGGCCGCCGCCGGCACGAGCACCGTCTCGATCCCGAGCTCCTCGGCGAGCGCGCACGCATGCAACGGCCCCGCGCCGCCGTAGGCGACGAGCGCGAAGTCCCGTGGGTCGTGGCCGCGCTCGACCGAGACGACCCGCAGGGCGCGCAGCATCTCGGCATTCACGACCTCGACGACCTCCGCCGGATCGATCCCGTCCAGCGCCGCCTCGGCCGCCGCCCGGTCGAGGACGAGCCCGCCCGGCAACTGCTCAGGGAGCCGCCCGAGCAACAGGTTCGCATCGGTCACCGTCGCCCGGCCGCCGCGGCCGTAGCAGGCCGGCCCCGGCTCCGCACCCGCCGACTCCGGCCCGACCCGGAGCGCCCCTCCCGCGTCTCGACGCACCAACGAGCCGCCGCCGGCGCCGACCGTATGCACGTCGACCGACGGGAGGCGGATCGGGAAGCCGCCCACCTCACGTTCGGCAACGCGTGCCGCGCGGCCGCCCGGCAGCAGGCAGACGTCGGTCGAGGTGCCGCCCATGTCGAAGGCGATCGCGTTCTCGAAGCCGGCGCGCCGCGCGATCAGTCCCGCGCCGACGACCCCGCCGGCCGGACCGGAGAGGAGGAGCCGGGCCGGGTGCGCAGCCGCCTCCTCCACCGAGGCGACTCCGCCGGAGGAGAGCATGACCACCGGCGCCGGCAATCCCGCCTCGGCCGCGACCGCGGCGAGCGCCTGCAGGTATCGCGTCGTCACAGGCCCGAGGTAGGCGTCCGCCGCGGTCGTCGAGGCACGCTCGTACTCGCGGAACTCCGGCGCGACCTCGTGCGACGCGACCACGTGGACGCCGGGATTACGCCGGCGCAGCTCCTCTGCGACAGCCCGCTCGTGCGACGGGTCCCGGAACGAGAAAAGGAGACAGACAGCCGCGGCCTCGGCATCCCCGAGCCCGGGGAGCGAATCGAGGTCGAGCGGCTCGAGCTCGCCGTCCGGCCCGAGCCGGCCTCGCACGCCGTGACAGCGGTCGAGGGGGACGAGCGGCTCCGGGTGGCGCGCGCAGAGCCGGTAGAGATGGGCGCGAGTCTGGCGACGGAGGTGGAGGAGATGCTCGAAGCCGGCATTGCCGATGTAGGCGGTGCGCGCGCCGCGCCGCTCGAGGAGCGCGTTCGTCGCAGCAGTCGTCCCGTGCGCGAAGCGCTCGAGCGCGACGTCGCTCGCCCCGACCGCGCGCGCAGCCGCGAGCACGGACTCTTCCTGCCGCTCCGCGGTCGGCACCTTCGCCGTCCGGATCCGTCCCTCCTCGACGAGCACCGCGTCGGTGAACGTGCCGCCCACGTCGACGCCCAAGATCGCCACGCCCCTACTCTGGCACTGCCGTGGCGATCCGCGCCTTCCTCTTCGATTTCGACGGGCTGATCCTCGACACCGAGCTCGCCTCACGCGCCGGCTGGGAGCTGCTCTACCGCGACCACGGCCACGAGCTGCCGCAGGATCTCTGGGCGACGCTCGTCGGCACGACGCACGCGCCGTGGAATCCGATGGCGCACCTCGAGGAGCTAGTCGGCGCCCCGCTCGAGCGGGAGGCGCTGAACGAGCGGCGTTACGCGCACGAGCTCGCGCTGATCGAGGCGGAGGAGCTGCGACCCGGCATCGCCGACTACCTCGCAGCTGCGCGCCGACTCGGACTGAAGCGCGCGGTCGTCTCCAGCTCGAACCAGCGCTGGGTCAGGATGCACCTCGAACGGCTCGAGGAGGCGGTCGGCTGGGACGCGATCTGCACCGCCGACGGCGACGCCACCCGCGCGAAGCCGGCGCCGACCCTCTACCTGGAGGCGCTCGACCGGCTCGCGGTCGCCGCCGGCGAGGCGGTCGCGTTCGAGGATTCCCCGAACGGCGTGAAAGCGGCGAAGGCGGCCGGGATCTTCTGCGTCGCGATCCCGAACGACGTGACTCGCGACCTGGCGCTCGACCAGGCCGGAGCCGACCTGCTCCTCGACTCTCTCGCCGACCTGCCGCCAGACGCATTGCTCAGCCGCTTCGCAGGGGAATAGGGTCGCACCATGGCTGCCTACGAGAAGGCCCACATCGACGAGATGGCGGCGAAGCAATGGCCGCACTGGATCCCGATCCGCCACCGCCTCGGCATCGAGACGTTCGGGATGAACGCCTACCGCCGCAACGCCGGCGAGGGCCTCGTGCCCGAGCACGACGAGTCGGCGAGCGGAGCGCCCGAGCTCTTCTACGTCGCCACCGGCCACGCCACGTTCACCGTCGGGGACGACGAGCTCGACGCGCCGGCCGGCACGTGCGTCTGGGTGAATGACGCGAGCGCCCGCCGCGTCGCGACCGCAAAGGCCGACGACACGCTCGTCCTCGCGATCGGCGCCGCCAAGCCGGGTGAGGCGTACGCCCCGTCCGGCTGGGATACGCAGTACCTCGGCGACGAGAGCTAGCCGGATACGCTCGGGCCGGAGCGGCAGGGCCTGGTGGCCCAGCGGGTCTTCAAAACCCGTACGGTCGTGTAACCCACGGCTAGGTCGGTTCGACTCCGGCGCCGCTCCGTCAGCAGCCGGGCGAGGCCGGCAGCCGCCGCTCCTGCCGCACCACACGACCGGCGAGCGTGAGGAGATAGACCCCCGGCCGGAACCGGGTGTGCGCCTTCCCCTCCGTCGAGACGAGCAGCTTGACCCGCGCGAGGCCGTCGCTCGTCCACCCGAGCGGCGTCGACGGGAAGGGGACGAAGACCGGGCGAACGGCCGCTCCGTCGGCCGAGATCAGGTACGTGCGGGCCGTGCGCAAGGGCGCGCTCATGGCGGTCGCGTTTCTCCTCGCCGGCTGTGGCGGCTCGGTCGCGACGCAGCGGACGTGAACGGCACCTCGCACTCGCCGGACCAGAGGGCGAGCACGGAGTATCGCCGCGCGCGGGGCGGCGCGCCAGGCCCCTCCCTAGTCCCCGCGCATCTCGTCGAGCGCGGCGCGGCCCTCGTCGTGCACGCGCCGGCGGCGCTCGTCGAGCGTCTCGGGCTGCGGCGGCTCCTCGGGAGTAGGCGCCTCGTCGGCCGCGCGCGTCTCCGCGAGCTTCGCGCGAAGCTCCTCCGCCGGGTCGTCCGACTCCTCGACAGTCGCCGGCTCGGGCGCCGGCTCGGCCTCCTCCTCCCCGCGCCAGCGCCTCCAGAGCCGGTAGACGGCGACGCCCCAGAGCGCTCCACCGAGCCAGTCGAGATAGCGGCGCATGGGACGGATGCTACTGTGGCCGTCGCTTCCTGCCCCGTCATCGCGCCGTTCTGTCCCGAGCGGCGCCAGCAGTCGGGGCCGACATCGAGACCATGGGAAGGAAGGCGATCGGGACTGTGACGACCTACGAGATTTTGCTGATGCTGGACCCCGACCAGGCCGAGGCGCGCCAGGACGAGATCGTCGCGCGCGCACGCGAGCTGGTCGAGAAGAGCGGCGGTACCTGGCAGAGCCACGACCCGTGGGGCCGCCGGCGCCTCGCCTATCCGATCGAGAAGAAGGAGGAGGGCGTCTACCACCTCGTCGTCTTCGAGTCGGAGGCCGGGACGCTCGACGAGGTCTCCCGCGTGCTCAAGATCGACGACGCGGTGCTGCGCCACATGGCGACCCGCCACATCGCGGGATCCCGCACGAGCGCTCCGCGCGACGACGCCGCTGCGGCACCGGTCGCGTCCGCTCCCAGCGAGTCGGAGCCGGGCGAGTCGGAGCCGGCCGAGTCCGAATCCGCCGAGTCGGAGCCGGCCGAGGCCGCGCCGGCCGAGCCCGAAGCGGACGTTTCCGCCGAGGAGGAGCCGGAGTACGCTCCCACGGACGAGGAACCGGACGAGGTTCCAGCCAAGGAAGAGGAGTAAGCGATGGCAGCCAACATCAACCGCGTCGTGCTCGTCGGCAACCTGACGAGGGACCCCGAGCTCCGACACACGCCGGGCGGCACGCCCGTCTGCAGCCTCCGCGTGGCGGTCAACGACCGCAAGAAGGACGAGTCGGGCAACTGGGTCGACGCGCCCAATTACTTCAGCGTCTCCGTCTTCGGCAACCAGGCCGAGAGCTGCGCGCAGTACCTCTCGAAGGGCCGGCCCGTCGGCATCGACGGCAAGCTGCGCTGGCGCGAGTGGGAGAAGGACGGCGTGAAGCGCGAGGCCGTCGAGGTCGTCGCCGACAGCGTCCAGTTCCTGGGCTCCCGTGGCGACGGCGAAGGCGGCGGCGGCGGCAATCAGTTCGTGCCGGCAGGGGCGGCGCAGGAGAGCGCCGACTTCCCCGCCGCAGCAGACGACGACATCCCGTTCTAGGAGAGGTATGGCCAGAGAGAAGTCCCAACAGCAACAGCGGAGGCGGCCCGGCGGGCCTGCGGGCCAGATCCGGCGCCGCAACTGCTTCTTCTGCAAGGACCACATCACGGAGATCGACTACAAGAACATCAACCAGCTGCGCCGCTACATCTCCGAGCGGGGGAAGATCCGCAGCCGTCGCATCACCGGGGCCTGCCGCCGGCACCAGGTGCAGGTCGCGCAGGCCGTCAAGCGCGCACGCGAGATGGCGCTGCTGCCGTACGTCGCCGAAGGCGCCGAGGAAGGCCGCGGCGGCGGGCGGCGCGATCGCGGTGATCGCGGCGACAGGGGCGATCGCTGATGGAGGTCATCCTCCTCAAGGACGTCGACCACGTCGGCCTGCGCGGCGACGTCGTCTCGGTGGCGCGCGGCTACGCCCGCAACTACCTGCTGCCCCGCAAGCTCGCCGAGGAGGCGACCACCGCTCGCGTCGGCGAGCTGCGCAAGCGGGACGATCAGCGCGCGCGGCACGAAGCGAAGACGTTCGAGGAGGCCCAGGGGATCGCCGAGACGCTGGCGAAGACCGTGCTCCGCTTCGAGGTCAAGGCAGGCCCGACCGGCTCCCTGTTCGGCTCGGTCACGCCGACCGACATCGTCGACGAGCTCTGGAGCACCCAGAAGATCCGCGTCGACCGGCGCAAGATCGACACCGATCCGATCAAGCGGATCGGCCGCTACTCGATCCCCATCGACCTGTTCCAGGACGTCCGCGTCGAGGTCAGCACCGAAGTGATCCCGGAGGGCGGCGAGCTGCCGTCCGAGGAGGAGCTCGCGGCGCTGGAGGCGAGCGAGCGCACCGAGCAGGAGGCCGCGGAAGAGACCAAGGATCGCGCGGATCTCGAGGAGATTCTCGCCCAGGAAGACGCAGCGGAGGCTGCGGCGGCGGAGGCCGCCGAGGCCAACGCCCAGCCCGAAGAGGCGGAGCCCGAGCCCGACTGGCGGGCCGACGCCGACGCGGCACTCGCCGAGGAGTAACGCGATGGGACGGGGGGTCGTCCGGGCCGGCGCACTCGTGTGCGCGGCCGGACTGGCGTGCACTGCGCTCGCGACCGCGCGGGCAGCGACGCGGGACCTCTCCGCGAGCCTCGTCCCGGGCTGGAGGGCTCCCGGCGTCGCGGTCCCGGTCAGCGGCTGGACGGATCCCGGCGCGACCGTAACCCTCATCGAGCGCCACCACGCGGTCACGACCACGACGGCGGGCCCGCGCGGCGGCTTCCACTTCGCGTTCTCGACCTTCCACCCCGGGAGCTACCCGCTGTCCGTCTCCGCGGCCGGCGACCGCTACCCGCTCGGGACGATCAAGGTTCGGCCAGTCTCGCTTGCCGCGGTCGGGGACATCACCTTCGGGGAGTCGGTCGGGCCGGCGGTCGCACGGCTCGGCGCCGGCTATCCGTGGACGAGGGTCGCGCGCACGCTCCGCTCCGCCGACGTCACGACCGGGAATCTCGAGACAGCCGTCTCGCGTCGCGGCACGCCGGCGGTGAAGCAGTACGTGTTTCGCGGCGCGCCGAGCTGGCTCCGGCCCGTTCACTCGCTCGCCGGGTTCGACGTGCTCACCCTCGCGAACAATCACGCTGTCGACTACGGCCGCACGGCGCTGCTCGACTCGCTCCACGCGGTTCGCGCCGCGGGAATGGAGCCGATCGGCGCGGGCGCGAACGCGTGGCGCGCGCGCCGGCCCGCGATCGTCACAGCGGGCGGGCTCCGGATCGCGTTCCTCGGCTACTCCGACATCAACCCGCCCGGCTTCTCCGCCACCGCCGGCGCGCCCGGCACCGCTCGCGCCGATCCGGCGACGGTCGCCGCCGACGTGCGCGCCGCCCTGCGGCGGGCGGACGTCGCCGTCTGCTTCTTCCACTGGGGAGTGGAGCTGCATCCCGATCCAGACCTGCGCCAGCGGCAGCTCGCCGCCGCCTGCCTCCGCGCCGGCGCGTCGCTCGTCCTCGGCGCGCATCCGCACGTCTTCGGGCCCGTCACTCGCCCGACGCGACACACGCTGGTCGCGTGGACGCTCGGCAACTTCGTCTTCCCGTCCTCGGGGGTGACCGCACGCACCGGGATCCTCCACGTCCTGCTCGGCGCCGACGGCGTCGAGGGATCCTTCACCACCCCGGTGACGATCGAAGGCTTCCGTCCCATCCTCGGCCGGCACTAGCTGACGAGAAGTTCACAGGCCGTCCACGGCCTGTGTAAATGCGAAGGAAGTTCCCGCTCCGAGCGGCTCCCCCGTCCACAGGTGCGCCGTCCGGCGCGCCTGCAAGGATGGCTGTTTCTCCTGCAAATGGCCAAAAAAGACCTGTTCACAATGGACATTCCCACACCTAGCAACGCGGCGCCGCGGGTGGTTGACTCGAGACGCATGGCGCTCGCCCCCGTCCCCTCTCCCGCGCCCGCTCTCGGCACGATCCCGCCGCAGAACCTCGAAGCCGAGGAGTCCGTTCTCGCCTCGCTCAGC
>JBOGZU010000026.1:0-14478 GCA_050697455.1 Gaiellaceae bacterium
AGTACGTCTGACCGCTGTACGTGAACGGCGGGATGATGTCCGCCGCATGCTCCTTCAGGTGGCCGTTGAAGACACCGGCCGCCGACGGCGAGATCTCCACATAACCGTTCGCAGCCGTGTCAGGCGGCGTCGCGTGACAGATCGTCACGTGCACCTGCGCGTTCGCGGAGTTGCCCCGCGAACCGCTGTTGCCATTTGTGCCGCTGTTCGAGTGCGAGCTGCTCTTCGAATGCGAGCTGCTCTGCGAGTGGGACGCGCTCTGCGAGTGGGACGCGCTCTGCGAGTGGGACGCGCTCTGCGAGTGCGCGGCGCTCTGCCCATGCGAGCCGTTGGCGAGGGCCGGCACTGCCGAAGCGGCGACGACGGAGGCCGCGACGGTCGCAGCAATCCCGAGTGTCGCCAGCAGGGCGCGGCCACGTCGCCCGCGATTTTTGTATGACATGAGTTTCTCCCCTTGAGGCGGTTTACGGACGCTCGACAAACGCCGCGCCGCGGCGAGGGGTTACGCGCTTTACGCAGACTTTTCAGCGGGAGTTCGACCGCAGCCACGCCGCAAAGATCTGCGCGTCCCGGGCGGCGTCCGGCCCGAACACCGGCGGCGCCACCTTGGGAGGCGACGTCGTACGTGGCTTCGCGGGGCTTCCGCCACTCGTCGCGACGAGCGCGACGACGAGTCCGATCGTCGCCGCCGCGACGACCGCTGCGCCGAGAGCGAGCCGGCCCAGCCAGGGGCTGCTCCCGCGCCGCGCCGAAGGCGCGAGGATCTTCGTCGCGGGTAATTCGGGTTCCGCGGGAAGCCGCAGCGTTTGCGCCTCGGAGGTGAGCGGCGCAAGGCGTCGCGCGAGCGCGGCCGCCGAGGGCGGCCGGTCGTCCGGCCGCTCGGCGAGGCAGTCCGTGACCACGGCGGCCAGCGCGGCCGGGACGCCGTACTTCCGGCTCAGATCAGGCGGCCGGAAAGCGCCCGCGCTCCCGAGCTCCGCGAGCGATTGCGGCTGCCGCGGCAACTCGCCGGTCAACAGCTCGCAGAGAACGGCGCCGACTGCGTAGATGTCGGCCGCCGCCGTCACCTGCTCGCCGCGCGCCTGCTCCGGCGCGAGATATCCCGCAGTGCCGAGCACCGTGCCGGCGAGAGTCAAGCGTGTTCCCTCCTCGCCGAGCGCGATGCCGAAGTCGCCGAGCTTGAGGACACCGTCGCGGCCCAGCAGAAGGTTCTGCGGCTTGACATCGCGGTGGACGAGCCCCGCCTCGTGCACCGCCGCGAGCCCCGCGCACGCCTGCAACGCCAGACCCGCCGCCTCGTCTGCCGGCAGCCGCCCGCGACGAGCAACGAGCTCAGCAAGCGTCTCGCCGTCGACGTACTCCATAGCGATGAACGGCCGTTCGCGGTCGACCCCGATGTCGAACACGCGCACGACGTTCGGGTGGGAGAGACGCGCCGCAAGCCGCGCCTCGCGGAGGAAACGGCGACGGAGGTCCTCGTCCCGCGCGAGATTCTCGGCGAGCCGCTTCAGCGCCACCGGCCGGTCGAGCTCGACGTCGCGGGCGAGGTCGACGACGGCCATCGCGCCGTGCCCGAGCGGCCGGATCACCTCGTAACGACCCGCGAGGACGGCCGCGCTCATCCGCCTTCTCCCCCATGTCCCTTCCCGTCCCCGTGCCGGTGCCCGTGCGGACCTTTGGGTTGTTTCGGCGCTTTGGGCGGCTTCGGGGTGCAGGAGATCCGGTTGGCGAGCTTCGCGGCGGCCGTGATCACGGTCGCCCGGAAGCGGGCGGAAATTCGGCTGGCTTTTAGGTCAACCTCGCGAGCGAGCGAGCGGGCGAGCTGCTGCGCCTCGCAGCCGCGATTCGCCTGCACGGCGGCTGCGATCTTGTCGGCGTCGCCGGCCCACCGCTGGGCAAGCGTGCGCGGCAGCTTCGGGGGCGTGGCCTGGCGCGCCGGAGCACCACCGCAAGCGGCGACGAGCAGCACGACGAGGCACCCGACGAGTCCGGTCCGTAGCACGTCGTCCTCCTGTACCCGCCGCGGCCCCGCCCTATCCGCCTCGCATTTGTAGCCGGGTCCGATTAATCTCCACTCATGCCGATGCTGCATGGGTGCGCGTTTTCGGGTTGCACGACCTTCACCCTCAGCACGTACTGCATCGAGCACGAGCTCCTCATCCGGGCGCTGAAGGAATCGGAACGCGCGCACGTCGTGCATCCGCTCGACATCGAAGCCGACGCCGTGCTGACAGCGACCGCGGACGACGAAGCGCCCACGCCCGAGCTCGAGCCGCTCGGCTCCTAGTTACTTAGCGTCTGTAGGCGAAGCCGCGATGTCGAGCGGCTTGACGATCTCGGCGAAATGGCAGGCGGTCGGATGGCCGGTGCCGCGATCGACGAGCTCCGGCTCCTCCTGCGCGCAGATCTCCTGCGCCTTCCAGCAGCGAGTGCGGAAGCGGCAGCCGGACGGCGGATTCGCCGGGCTCGGCACATCGCCCTCGAGCACGATCCGCTCGCGCTTGCCTCGCTGGCCGGGCTCCTCGATCGGGACCGCCGACAAGAGCGCCTGCGTGTACGGATGGGACGGCTTCTGGTAGATCTCCTCCTTCGTCCCGAGCTCGACGATCTTGCCGAGGTACATCACGGCGACGCGGTCGGAGACGTGCCGCACGACGGAGAGGTCGTGGGCGACGAAGATGTACGTCAATCCGAAGTCGCGCTGGAGCGACTCGAGCAGGTTCACGACCTGCGCCCGGATCGAGACGTCGAGCGCAGAGACCGGCTCGTCGAGGATGATCAGCTGCGGATTGAGCGCGAGAGCGCGCGCGATGCCGATGCGCTGCCGCTGGCCGCCAGAGAACTCGTGCGGGAAGCGGTTTGCGTGCTCGGGGGAGAGTCCGACCGTGCGCAGGAGCTCGTCGACGCGGGCGCGCCCGGTGCCGCGCTCGTAGCGACGGTTGATCCGCAACGGCTCGCTGACGATGTCGCGGACGGTCATCCGCGGGTTCAGCGACGCGTACGGGTCCTGGAAGACGATCTGCATCTCGCGCCGAACCTCGCGCATCTGCCGGCGCGAGAACCGCGTGATGTCGGCTCCGTTGAAGATGATCTCGCCGCGGGTCGGCTCGGTCAGCTTGATGAGCGTTCGCGCGAGAGTCGTCTTGCCGCAGCCGGACTCGCCGACGAGCCCGAGGGTCTCACCGGATCGCACCGACAGGTCGACGCCGTCGACGGCGTGGATCTGCCCGACCGTGCGCTTGAGCACGCCGGCACGGATCGGGAAGTACTTGACGAGCTGCTCGACGCGGAGGATTTCGTCGCCGGCGTCCGCGCGCTCGTGAACCGTCTCCGCCGCGGCGGCGCTCATGCGACCTCCGTTTCCGTGTGCGAGTACTTCGACTTGTAGCCGATCAGCTCCTCGGAGAAGTGGCACGCGGTGCCATGCTCGCCCTCCACCGCGGCGAGCGGCGGGCGCTCATCGCGGCAACGTTCACGACCCTGAGCCAGGAAACAGCGGGGATGGAACGGGCAGCCGGTGGGGAGGTCGATCAGCGAAGGCGGCGCGCCGGGGATCGGACGCAACCAATCCTCGTCCTCCGTCAGCTTCGGCAGGCTGTCCATCAGCCCGATCGTGTATGGATGGCGCGGCGACCGGAAGATCGTCGCCACGTCGCCGCTCTCGACGACATGGCCGGCGTACATGACGAGGACGCGGTCGCACAACTCGGCGACGATTCCGAGATCGTGCGTGATCAGGATCGTCCCCGCGTCGGTCTGCTGCTGAACGCGCTTCAGCACCTCGAGCACCTGCGCCTGGATGGTCACGTCGAGCGCAGTCGTCGGCTCGTCGGCGATCAGGAGCGACGGCGAGTTCGACATCGCCATCGCGATCATCGCGCGCTGGCGCATGCCGCCCGAGAACTCGTGCGGATACTGGCCGTAGCGCGTCTCCGGGTTCGGGACGCCGACGAGGTCGAGCAGGTCGATCACGCGCTGCTTCACGACGGCGTGCTTCTCCTTCGGGAAGTGCGTCTTGATCGCCTCCCCGAGCTGCTTTCCGATCGTCAGGACCGGGTTGAGGGACGTCATCGGATCCTGGAAGATCATCGCGACTTCCTTGCCGCGCACGGCGCGCAAGTCTTTCTTGCCCAGCTTCAGCAGGTCCCGGCCCTTGAAGGTCGCGGTGCCGCTGGCGATTCGGCCGGGCGGCTGCGGGATCAGCCCGAGCAGCGCGAGCGTCGAGACGCTCTTGCCGGAGCCGGACTCGCCGACGATGCCGAGAATCTCGCCGGGGAAGAGGTCGTACGAGACCCCGTCGACAGCGTGGACGACGCCGTCCTCGGTCCTGAACTCGACGATCAGGTCGCGGATCGACAGCAGCGTCTCAGGCACGAACTCTCCTCTGGGTCGGATCGAAGGCGTCGCGGAGCCCGTCGCCGACGAAGTTCACGCACAGCACCATCACCACGATCGCCAGCCCGGGGAAGATCGTCAACCACCACTGCTGCGGATAGTTCTCGCCGCCGGCGACGAGGTTCCCGAGCGACGGCGTGGGCGGCCTGATCCCGAAGCCGAGGAACGAGAGCGCGGCCTCCGTGAGAATCGCCGTCGCCACCGCCAGCGTTCCGTTGACGATGATCGGCCCGAGCGTGTTGGGGAGGATGTGTCGGAACATGATCCGTAGATCGCCCGACCCGCTCGCCCTCGCCGCCTCGACGTACTCCTTCTCGCGCAGCGAGAGGAAGACGCCGCGCACGATACGGGCGAGGCCCGTCCAGAAGAAGCCGGCGAGGATCAGCGACACACGCCACTGGTTTCCTGCGCCGAGCAACGCCGCGGCGACGAGCAGGATCGCCAGCGCCGGCAGCGTGAGAACGAGGTCGGTGATCCGCATCAAGAGGTTGTCGATCCAGCCTCTGTAGTACCCGGCCACGGCGCCGATCACGAGCCCCATGATCGAAGAGAGGATCGCGACGAAGACGCCGACCTCCTCGGAGGTGCGGACGCCGTAGATGACGCGGCTGAAGTAGTCCTCGCCGAGTCCGTCGGTACCGAAGAAGTGATGGCCCGCGGTCGTCGGCGGACTGAGGATGGCGCTGAGGTTGAGTGAGGAAAACGAGTACGGGGCGATGTAGCTCGCGAAGGCGCCGACGAGGAAGATCGCGATCAGGAGTATGAGGCTCACCATCGCGAGCCGGTGGCGCATGAAGCGGCTCCGCACGTATGACCACTGGCTGCGCGCCTTGATCTCGAGCCCGGCCTCGGCCGTCGACTCGACGCCGCCGGGCGGAGGAGCCAGCAGCGAGCCGTCCGCCGTGGCCATGGTGTCGCCGAGCGGGTTGATCCCGGACGGACCGATCTCAGTCATACCGGATCCGCGGGTCGAGGAAGCCGTAGACGATGTCGGCGACCAGGTTGAAAAGGATGATCATCACAGCCGTGACGAGGAGATACGCCATCACCCCGTATGCGTCGAGCGAGCTCAGCTCGCGAATGAACCACGCCCCGATGCCGTCGAGCTGGAAGATCGTCTCGGTGATGATCGCACCGCCGAAGAGACCGCCGACGCTGAGCGCCGCGATCGTCGCCATCGGAATGAGCGCGTTGCGGAAGACATGGCCCATGATCACCCGCCACTCCGCCAGGCCCTTCGCCCGGGCCGTGCGCACGTAATCCGTGTTGAGGACGTCGAGCATCGACGCGCGCATGAAGCGGCTGTAGACGGCAAGACTGATGATGCAAAGCGTGATCACCGGCAGCGCGATGTGCTGTAGCCGGTCGAGCGTCCACGTTCCATCCTGCCCCGGGCTGTTCAAGCCGGACGTGTAGAAGACCCGCGTGTTCCACTTGATGTAGATGTCCACGAACAGGATCTGGAGCAGGAGCGCGAGCCAGAACGTCGGCATCGCAAAACCGAGGAAGCTGAATCCCGTGAAGAAGTAGTCGAAGAACGAGTACTGCTTCACGGCCGAGAAGATGCCGATCAGCACGCCAAGGATGAACGCGAGCAGCTCAGCCGTGCCGACGACTTGGAGCGTATGGCCGAGCGTGCGCGTGAGATCGGGCCAGATCGGCTGCTGCCCGATCAGGTAGAAGCCGAACTTGTGCTCGAAGACGTCCTTGACCCAGAACCAGTAGCGGAGGGGGATCGAGTCGTTCAGGTGGTACTGGAGGGTCAGGAGGTGGATCGTGTGCTGCGAGATCTTGGGCTGGATGCGGAGCTGCCCGAGCGGATCGCCGCCCAGCGACACTGCCGTGAAGGTTATGAAGGTCGAGATGATCAGCACCGGGATGCTGTAGAGGATCCGCCGGGTGATGTATACGAGCACGCAGATGTCCTTGGTGGCTTGTGGTGGTGGGAGAGCCGAACGATAAAGGCGGCCCGCACCTGCACGATGGCAGATGCGGGCCGTCGTCGAGGACGGAGGCTAGCGCCGTCCTCCTGCTACTTCGAACTTACTTCTTCCACTTCCACTGCTCGATGTTCCACGTGAAGCCGGCAGCGGGGTTGTTCAGGATCTGCTGGACCGCCTTCTTGTAGACCACGATGTCAGGCAGCGCGTACAGCGGAATCGCCGGTACGTCCTGCGACATCAGCTTGTCTGCCGCGACGAAGTCCGCGTCACGCAAAGGCGCGTTCAGCTGGGTCTTCGTCTTGTTCAGGTCAGCCGTGACCGTCTTGTTGCAGTAGTGCAGGAAGTTCTCGCCCTGGTTGCAGCCCCAGATGGCGATGAAGCCGCCCGGGTCGACGCTGCCGCCCCATGCGAACTCCATGACGTCGTAGTTGCCGGCCGAGAGAACCGTGTCACCGAACATGACGCTCGTCGGCATCAGGTTGTTGGTGATCTGGATCCCGACCGCGGCGAGGTTCGCCTGGACGATCTGGAAGCTCGCCACGCGGCGGGCGTTGTCAGACGCCGTCGTGTAGGCGAACGTGGCCAGCTGGCCGCCGCAGGAGTAGTAGCGCGTGTTCCCGTTCGTCGGCGTGCTCGGGCCACCGGTGCAGCCGTGAGCCTTGAGCAGGTTGATCGCCTTCTGCGGGTTGTAGTTCCACTCGTTGAAGTAGTTCTTGTACCTGTTGTCCGCCTGGAAGACGAGCAGGCTGTTGAGCGGCTTGAGGCCCGGTGCGACACCGCCCGGGAAGGCCGCCTTGATGATGCCCGACCGGTTGATGCCGAGCATCAGGGCCTGCCTCATCCACTTCTGGCGGGCCAGCGGGTCGTGCTGATTCGTGCCCTGCTGGATGTCGATGTGCTCGAGGTAGTTACCAGGAGCGACGTGGTACACGACCGACTTGTCGCTGCGGATGGACGCAATCGCCGGAACCGGCTGCGGCGCCGCCGCGTCGACTTCACCACCACGGATCGCCTGGATCTCGGAGTTCACGTTGGTGATGATCTTGAAGTTGATCTGCTTGAGGGCCGGCTTGTGGCCGTACCAGTCCGCGTTCGCCTTGAGCGTCACGCCCTGGCCCTTGGTGTAGTTCGACATGTAGTACGGGCCGTCGGAAACCGGCTTGCCGTTGCTACCGCAGATGCACTTCGGCCACATCGTGTTGAACTTCAGCTTCTTCGTGGCCGAATACGGATAGATCCCGCCAAGCAGGTCGCGGTAGTCGGCGAACGGGCCGCACGGCGCGTCGGCGGTGCACTTCGCACTCGAGCCGGGACCGCCGAGGGCCTTCTGGCCCTTCTTCTTCCAGTAGAAGGTGACGATCTTCGAGCCCGTGTGCGTCGCCTTGCCGATCTGGTTGACGCCGATGTTGCTGGCGACGTCGTTCTTCGGGTTGTTCAGGAGCTCGACGGTGTAGACGAAGTCCTGGTAGGTGACCGGGATCTTCTTGCCGCCCCAGTTCCAGTTCGCGTTGTGGCGGATGTAGTACCGGATGTACTTCCTGGTCACGACGACCTTCGTCGCGAGGTCAGGCACGTACTTGTACTTGTTCGTCAGCTCGTACGGGCCGCGCAGGATCGGGTTCCACCCGACCCACGTCGCCCACGCGAGGGTGCTGGACGCCTGGTTGACGTTCCAGGTCGCTCCGCTACTGACATCCTGCTCCATCGCGACCGTGATGGTCGACTTCGCGGCGCGAGCGGCAGGAGTCCGGGGCGTGGCCGCCCAAGACTTCGCAAACGGCTGCACCTTGGACATGGTGGAGCCGTTCGAAGCGGGCGTAGTCACCGACGTAGCCCTCATCGCGGCAGCAGACCCGGCCAGGGCAAGAACCCCGATCGCGGCGGCCGCGAGGAACCAAATCCGTCTGTGCATTGATTCCCTCCGTTTGATTTGCGCCGGGAGCCCTCAGGACGGCGGCGCCAGCTCGCTCCGACGCTCCGCAGAGCGTCCGTCAACTGCTATAGACGACGGCTCGCAAGCTTAGTTAGAAAGCGCCAAGAAAGCCAGCCGGAAGCGCGGGAAACCGACGGGCGCGACGGCGCCTAGACGGGGCGGAAAGGCCCGCGCACCGCGGGCTGCGCCGAGTAGACCTGCACGAGGCCGTCGAAGCCGGCTGTGCGCGTCAGCGACATCGCGGGCTGGTCGGTCATCACGGGATCCAGCTTCGTCGACTGCCCGGAGGGCGCGTCGCCCGAGAGCGCGGGCCGCGATCCCAAGGAGGCGTTCTGCAGGCTGACGGCGACGACGAGGCTCGCGACGAGAGCGGCGGCCGACGAGACCGCGAGCGCCGGAGCGACCCGTAGCCTGCGCGCGTGCCCCGGCAGCGCGGAGCTCATGGCAGGCGTCTCGAGCGTCGCCTCCCGTAGCAGCCGGGCCGTGTCCGCTACCTGCTCCGCCCAGGCCGAGCAGTCGAGGCAGGTGCGCAGGTGCGCGGACAGACGTTCGCGCTCGAGCTCCGGCAGCTCGCCGTCGAGCTCGGCAGAAACCGACTCGCGCGCGCGATCACAGTCTGTAAGCGAGAGCGTCAACATGCCTCCTCTTCTATGACGGCTCGCTCTCGGGCAAGTTAGCGGCGGGCTCGGCGAGCGCTGCGAACCAGTCGAGAGCCTCGGGATTGGCAAGCGAGTCCCGGCTCGCCACAGCGTCGATCGACGCGCCTGTCAGCAGTCGTTTCACCGGCACCTCGAGACTCTTCCCGGAAAGCGTGCGGGGAATCCCCGGCGCGGCAATCACCTCGTCGGGGACGTGGCGCGGCGAGCAGTCCTCGCGGATCCGCCGGCGAATCTCCGCCGCGAGCGCGTCGTCGAGCTCGTCGCCGTCGCGCAGGACAACGAACAGGGAGAGGCGGCTGCCGTCGCCGTGGGGGACGTCGACGACGAGCGCGTCGAGCACTTCGTCGAGCGCGAGCACAGTCCGGTAGAGCTCGCTCGTCCCCATGCGGACGCCGCCGCGATTGATCGTCGCGTCGGAGCGGCCGGTGATGATCGCCGTGCCGCGCTCGGTGATCTCGATCCAGTCGCCGTGCCGCCAGACGCCCGGGAACTCCGCGAAGTAGCTCTCGCGGTAACGCGCCCCGTCCTCGTCGCCCCAGAGATAAAGAGGCATCGACGGCATCGGCTCGGTGATCACCAGCTCGCCGACCTGGCCGACGAGCGAGCGGCCGTCCTCGCTCCACGACTCGACCTTCGCCCCGAGAGCGCGCGCCTGCAGCTCGCCGCGGTAGACGGGCAGGGTCGGGACACCGCCGACGAAGGCGGAGCAGACGTCGGTGCCGCCCGAGGTGGAGAAGAGCCAGACGTCCTCGCCGAGCTCCTCGCGCACCCAGTCGAAGCCCTCGGGCGCGAGCGGCGAGCCTGTCGAGCCGACGCTCTCGAGACGCGAGAGGTCGCGGCCGGCGCGAGGCTCGACGCTCTCCTTGTGGCAAGAAGCGATGTAGCCGGCGCTCGTCCCGAACGACGTGATTCCGGCCGCGTCGGCGAGATCCCAGAGCGTGCCGAGGTTCGGGTAGGCGGGGTTGCCGTCGAAGAGGACGATCGAGGCCTCCGAGAGCAGCCCGCCGACGAGGAAGTTCCACATCATCCAGCCGGTCGTCGTGAACCAGAAGAGCCGGTCGCCCGCGCGCGCGTCGAGGTGGAGGCGGAGCTTCTTCAGGTGCTCGAGCAGGATGCCGCCCTGCCCGTGCACGATTGCCTTCGGCAATCCGGTCGTGCCCGAGCTGTAGAGCACCCAGAGCGGATGATCGAACGGGAGCTGCGAGAACTCGAGCTCGGCGCCGCCGCCCGCGGCGAGCGCCTCGTCCCACGTGACCGCGTCGCGCAGCGGGCGCAGGCTCGGCATCGCGTCGAGATACGGCAGGACGACCGTGCGCCGCAGCGTCGGCAGCGCGTTCTGCAGCCGCGCGACGGAGTCGAGCCGGTCGAAGTCCTTGCCGCCGTAGCGGTAGCCGTCAACAGCGAGGAGGACCTTCGGCTCGATCTGGGCGAAGCGGTCGACGACGCTGCGGACGCCGAACTCCGGCGCGCAGCTCGACCACGTCGCGCCGATGCTCGCGCACGCCAGAAAGGCCGCAACCGTCTCGGGGAGGTTCGGGAGGTAGGCGACGACCCGGTCACCCGGCTCCACGCCCATCTCGCGCAGCGCCGCCGCCAGCCGCGCCGTCTGCTCCCGCAGCTCTCCCCAGGTCCACTCGCCGAGCGGCCGCAGCTCGGAGGCATGGCGGATCGCGACCTCCGAGTCGTCGCGGTTGCGGAAAACGTGCTGCGCGTAGCTGAGGCGCGCGCCCGGGAACCATTCGGCGCCGGGCATCTGCCGCGAGGTGAGGACGCGCTCGTACGGCGCGCTCGCCTCCACCTCGAAGAACTCCCAGATCGACTCCCAGAACGCCTCGAGCTCGTCGACCGACCACGTCCAGAGATCGCGGTAGTCGGCGAGCTCGAGGCCGCGCGTCTCGTTCAGCCACTCGCGGTAGCGCGTGATGGTCGCCGAGGCGACCCGCTCTGAGCTCGGCTCCCAAACGATCGGCGGCGTGACAGACACGCCGCCGATGCTACTTCGGGTGGAGCCTTTCTCAGCTCGAGGCTTGCTGGTTCAGGCCGGCCTTGAACATGCCGCCCGTCGCGATCTTCGTCAGGAGCTTGTCGGCGGTCGACTCCTCGTCGAGCGTCTGGTCCATGAGGTCGCGAACGCCGTCGAGACCGCAATCGTCGGCGAGCTGCCGCACCGTGCCGTAGGCCGCGATCTCGTAGTGCTCGACCCGCTGCGCGGCAGCGATCAGCGCCGCGTCCTTCGCGGTCGGGTCGCCCTGCATCTCGATGATCTCCTCGCCCTCGGCGATCAGGCCCTTCATCCCCTTGCACTCCTCGGTCGGGCTCGTGATGCCGAGCTCACCGAGCGCCTCCTCGACGCGCTTCACGTGGCCGCGCGTCTCCTCGAGATGCTCCTTGAACGCCTGCTTGAGCTCGTCGTTGTGCGCCGCCTGCTCGAGCTTCGGCAGCGCAGTCGTCAGCTGCGTCTCGGCGCTGTAGAGATCCTCGAGCTGCTCCTTCAGGACGTCCTTCAGCGACTGAAAACCCATCGCGTGACCCCTTTCCTCGGAATGGTGTGTTCCCACGGCACCTACCGCGCTTGTCGAACGGCAAACGGACAGGCCGGACTAAGGTGACTCCGTGGCCGACGAGACGCTGACGATCCGGGACAACCGCACCGGAGACGAGGTCGAGATCCCGATCGTGGACGGAACGATCCACGCGACGGAGCTGCAGAAGCTCGGCCTGATGTCGTACGACCCGGCCTTCCTCAACACCGCCTCGACGCGGAGCAGCATCACCTACATCGACGGCGACGCCGGCATCCTCCGCTACCGCGGCTACCCGATCGAGCAGCTCGCCGAGCAGGCGAGCTTCCTCGAGATCGTCTGGCTGCTGTTCGAGGGCGAGCTGCCGACGCAAGAGCAGCTCGAGGCGTGGCAGGACGAGGTTCGCCTCCACACCTACGTCCATACGAACGTGACGACTTTTCTGGACGGCTTCCGCCACGACGCGCACCCGATGGGGATGCTGCTCGGGGCAACCGCGGCGCTCTCGACGTTCTATCCCGACGCGAAGGAGATCGGCGACGAGGAGAGCCGCCGGCTACAGAAGCTGCGGCTGATCGCGAAGTTCCCGACGATCGCGGCGTGGGTGTTCCGGCACAGCCGAGGCCTGCCGTACGTCTTCCCGCGCAACGACCTCGACTACATCGGCAACTTCGTCAACATGACGTTCGAGATCGGCGGGCAGCACGAGCCGAACCCGGTGCTGCAGCGGGCGCTCGAGATCCTGCTCATCCTCCACGCCGATCACGAGCAGAACGCCTCGACGAACGCGGTGCGCGGCGTCGGCTCGACGCAGGTGGATCCGTTCTCGGCTGTCTCGGCGGGAATCGCCGCGCTGTACGGGCCGCTGCACGGCGGCGCCAACGAGGCGGTTCTGCGGATGCTCGACGAGATCGGCGACGTCGAGAACGTGCCTGCCTTCATCGAGGGAGTGAAGAAGCGCGAGCGGCTGCTGATGGGCTTCGGGCATCGCGTCTACAAGAACTACGACCCGCGCGCCAAGCTCATCAAGCGCGTCGCCGACGACGTCTTCGCGCAGACCGGGCTCGACCCGAAGCTCGAGATCGCGCTCGAGCTGGAGCGGATCGCGCTCTCCGACGACTTCTTCGTCGAGCGCAAGCTCTATCCCAACGTCGACTTCTACTCCGGGATCATCTACCGGGCGATGGGCTATCCGACCGACTACTTCACGGTGCTGTTCGCGCTCGGCCGGCTGTCCGGCTGGCTCGCGCAGTGGGAGGAGATGCTCAGCGACCCGGAGCAGAAGATCGCGCGGCCGCGGCAGATCTACACGGGCTACGACGAGCGCGACGTCGTGCCGCTCGCGAAGCGCTAGCCGCTACCGGCGCCGCGCCAAGCGTGGCCGACAAGGCCGGCCGTGAGGAAGACGAGCCCGGCGACGAGCCAGTGCACGGGGTCGTAGGACTGCCCGCTTCGCTGGATGTAAGCGATGGCCAGCAGCATCAGACCGATTCCCGCGACCAGTCCGAACGGGTTGACGGCATGCCGGCGCGCGAGGAACACGGCCACGAGGACGACGGGGGCGAGAGCGAGGACCCCGAGCGAGAGGAAGCCGAGCGCGACGCCGACGCCGACGAGCGCCCAAGCCCAGAACCATCCGCAGCCGGTCAAATGGGAAATCGCGCGCATGGTGGCGTGCCGAAGCTAGCGCTTCAGCAGGACCTTGCCCTCGTCACCCGCGGGCGCCGAGGTGTGCTCGTGGACGATCTTCCACTCGTCAGCGCCGTCTTTCCGGAGCACCCAGGTCAGCCGGTTGTTCATCGAGCGCAGCTCTTCGCCCTCGGCGGACAAGCCGCGGAAGGTCGTGAATGCGCTGATGAAGGCGAGCTGGTCGCCGGTCTGCTCGCGCACCTCGTCGAACTCGACCGCGACCAACTCGTCGCCGAGCGAGCCGAACCAGTCCTCGACCATCGGCCGCAATTCGCCGAGGCCGTCGTACGACCAGCGCTCCCAGAGGTCGAAGGTGCGGACGTCGTCGGCGTAGAGAGCGAGGAAGGCCTCGACGTCCTTCCCGTGGGCGGCGGCGGCGTAGCGCTCGAGCAGTTCGGCGGGAGTCATGCCGGGAAGAGTGCCGAAAGCGCGTCGCGCTCCGACGGGGTGAGCGGTTTCGCGAGCGCTGCGAGAACGGGAGCGAGGTGCTCGGGACGGCGCGGGCCGGCGATCACCGAGACGCTCGGCTGGGCGAGGAGCCACGCGATCGCGAGCGTCGCCGGATCGCCGTGTCGCTCGAGCTCCTCGAGCGCGTCGAAGACGCGGTCGTTCCGGAACTCCTCGTACGGCTCGGGCCGCTGCGTCATCCGCGAGCCCTCGGGCACCGGCTCGCCGCGCCGGTACTTCCCCGTCAGCCAGCCGCCGGCGAGCGGGCTGAACGCCTGGAACCCGATCCGGTGCTCGCCGCAGAGCGGCAGCACCTCTTGCTCTGGGTCGCGATCGAGCAGCGAGTACGAGTTCTGGACGGCGGCGAAGGATCCCGCCGCGAGCGCGTCGCGCAGCTCTGCGCCGCCGGCATTGCTCAGCCCGTAAGCGCCGATCTTCCCGGCGGCGACCAGCTCGTCGAAGACTCCGGCCGTCTCGGCGAGCGGGACGTCCGGGTCCGGCGCGTGCGCGAGGTAGAGGTCGACGCGCTCGACGCCGAGGCGCTGCAGGCTCGTCTCGATCTGCCGGCGGACGCGGGCGGGTGCGAGGCCGTGGTCGTCTCCCTCGTCCATCGCGTTGAACGTCTTCGTCGTGATGCGGAGACCCTCGGGCCGGCGCGAGCGGATCCACTCGCCGATGAAGGTCTCGCTGCGGCCGCCGCCGTACGCGTCGGCGGTGTCGAACCATGTGATCCCCGCTTCCCAGGCGGCGTCCATGAGCTCGAAGGCCTGCTCCAGCGTGTCCCCCTGGCCGAAGAACTGGGGGGCCGAGCCGACGCCGCCGAAGCCGCCACAACCGAGGATCAGAGCCCGGGCCGCCTCTGGCGGCCGGTCTTTCGGCCGGGCGCCGGC
>JBOGZU010000027.1:0-13031 GCA_050697455.1 Gaiellaceae bacterium
CCTCGCCTAGTGACGTCCTTCGCGCTCCACGCGATCGAGCCGGCCGGCGGGCCTTCCGCCGATGCCCACCAACGTCACACTCCACAGCAGCTGCAATGAGACGCGTGCTGACGCTCGTCGTCGTCGTCGCGCTCGCCGCCGCCGCGGCGGTGCCGGGCGCGAAGCCTGTGCATGGGCCGTGCGGGTGGAGGGCGAAGCCGCCGGCGCGCTGGCGGCATGTGGTCTGGATCTGGATGGAGAACGAGTCCTACGACCAGGTCATCGGGAAGGCCTCCGGGCGCTACCTGACGCAACTCGCGCACGTGTGCGGCGTCGCGACGAACTACGCGGCGGTCTCGCATCCGTCGCTGCCGAATTACATCGCTGCCACGTCCGGCTCCACCTGGGGGATCGCTGACGACGACCCGCCCGCGGCGCATCCGATCGCCCGGCCGAGCATCTTCAGCCAGGTGAGCGCCGCCGGCCTGAGTTGGCGCAGCTATGAGGAGAGCATGCCGTCCAACTGCGCGCTATCGAGTGCGGGCCTCTATGCGGTCAAGCACAATCCCGCCGCGTACTACACCGGCCTCCGAGCCCAGTGCGGACGGTGGGACGTTCCGATGGGCACGCTCTCGTCGGGCCTGCTCGCCTCGGCATTGCGCCGCGGGCGTCTGCCGTCGTTCGCGTTCGTGACGCCGAACCTGTGCGACGACATGCACGACTGCAGCATCGCGACGGGCGACGCATGGCTCCGCCGATGGATCTCTGCGATCATCACGAGTGAGAGCTACCGCTCGGGCACGACCGCCATCTTCATCACGTTCGACGAGGGCAGCGGCTCGAACCACGTAGCAACCCTCGTCGTCGCCCCGAGCACTCCTTCGGGAACGCGATCATCAACTCCCTTCAACCACTACTCCCTTCTGAAGACGACCGAGCAGCTGCTCGGAGTCCGCGGGCGTCTCGCTCACGCCGGCGATCCGTCGACGCGCGGCATGCGTGCCGCGTTTCATCTCTAGGCGAGGCCGGCAAGCACCCGTCGTGGCGGATGCAGATGAGCCGCGATCCGCAGGGCGGGTGCGGTGCCATACCGTACGGCGCCGCCCGCGAGCGGGAGCACGAGCTCGCGTGCGCCGCTCCAGCGGAGCCCGTACTCGTCCCGCAGCCGCGGGGGAAGCAGCCGCGCGGTGGCCAAGCGATGCGCAGGCACCAGCAGTCGCATCGGCGCGGGCATCGGCGTCGTGAGGATGACTGACGCCACCTCGCGCGCCGGAGCAGTGACGGTGATCACCTCGCTCGCTAGCTGCGATCGGAAGTACTCGTGAAAGGCCGAGTACGTGGACGGGAGGACGTGTGCCGGCACGCCGAACAGGCGCGCGACGAGGTTCATCTCCACGACGTACCGCTTGTGCTCGCGCTCCGAGAGGCGAGACACGAATCGTTCGTATGCCGCGAGCGAGGCGTACACCAGCGTGGCGTGTACCCAGAGCATCAGCTCGGGATCAGAGGCGGAGTAGTCGGTGCCCGCCGGGAACGGGCCGAGCTGTTCCCGCGTCGTCCCGCGCACGCGGTCGTGCGCGGCCTGCACCGCGGCACCGGCCTGCTCGGCCTCCTCCTTGTCGCCGAACGTAATCAGGTACAGAGCCCGTAGCGTCCGCACCAGCCGCCGCCACAAGTCGTGGTTGTACCCCGAGTGGGCGACTACGCCGGCGGCGACGAGCGGGTGTGCAACCTGGAGCAGTACGGCGGTGCCGCCGCCGAGGAACGGCGTCACCGGCGAGTTTCCCAGCCGCCGCACCATGCTCTCCGGCTCGAAGTACCCGTCTGTAGCGGCAACCCGCTCCGCATGCGTGCGCACACTCCGCCTCTTACCCATCCCCACCTCTTCTTCCATTTACTCCGTCTGCGCGTGGTTAGCGTCCGTAGCGGCGTTCGCGCGCCTGGAAGGTCCGCACGGCGCGCAAGAAGTCGAGTTCGCGGAATGCGGGCCAGTAGACGTCGGTGAAGTAGAACTCGCTCTGGCTGCTCTGCCAGGGCAGGAAGCCGCTCAGCCGCATCTCGCCACTGGTGCGGATGATCAATTCGGGGTCGGTGTGCTCGGCGGTGTACAGGTGACGGGCGATCGCTTCCGCGTCGACGTGTTCGGGCATCTGCGCGGATGGGACGCCGGCTGCGGAGAGCGTGCGGATCAATTGCCTGGTCGCGTCGACGAGTTCGTCGCGACCGCTGTAGCCGAGCGCGACGTTGAGGCGAAGCCCGCCGTTGGTAGCGGTGCGCTCCTGCGCGAGCCGGGCTGCGTCAGCGAGCGCCGCCGGCAGCGCCCCGAGTCGTCCGAACACGCGCACCCGCACGGCGTGGCGGCGGCCTGGATCGGGCTCCGACAGCGTGAGTAGCTTCCGCGCCACGATGTCGGCCAGGGCGGCCAGCTCGCCGCTGGGCCGTGCCAGGTTCTCGGTCGAGAGCGCCCAGACCGTGAGCTCCCCGATCTCGAGCGTCTCGCACCAAGCGACCAACTCGTCGAGCTTGTCCGCACCCTGCCGGTGCCCGGCCCCGGGCTCCCGCCGGCCGGCCATGCTCGCCCAGCGACGGTTCCCATCCAGGATCACCGCAACGTGCCGCGGCGGCGGCCGCAGCCGAACACGGGCCCGCAACCGCCGCGTATACAGCGCATAAACCGGTGCGAGCAGCCACGAAGAAACACGCCAACCCAGGCGAACAAGACGCACGCGGCGTCGATGGCCTGCCCGCGCGAGCTCGACCCCGGCGGCCTCCACGATCGTAGGGTACGCCGAGACGAGATTTCGAGCGTGCCTATGCTTTGCGAGTGAGAACAGCCGCGGTTCTCGCGCCCGTCGTCTTGGTGGTCGGGCTGTTCGCGGCTGCGGTGCTGTTCTGGTCGGGCGCCACGCTGGCGGGCGATCCGGTTGCGCTTGCGCGCGTCGACGTCGAGCCGTTCGGTGGCACGCTCGTCAGTGCGCAGGCGTTCGCGCCGGACGGCAGGCGGATCCCGCTCGAGGTGGCGGGCGGAAAGCTGACGCCGCGCGGTCGCGTCGTGCCGGGCGAGCGGGTGACGGTGGACGTGATCGTGCGCCGGCCCGGCTGGCTCGGCTGGGCGCTCGGCAGAGAGCGGCACGAGCGGCTGACGCTGCGCGCACCCGTCGCGAAGGTCAGTTCGGCGTGGCTCACAGTCGCGCACGGTGCGCCGGCGCGGGTGAGATTCGACCGGCCCGTGAGCGTTGTGCAGTTCGGGTCGCACCAGATGCTGGCGAGCGGCTCGACCGTCACCCTCGGGCAGCGGCCGCCCGCCGGTGCGGTCACGGTGCGGGCGGCGGCGCGCGCGTGGGAGTGGCTCGGCGCGCCGCAGACGGTGACCTGGTTCCCGGCATCCCGCTTGCCGGTGGTGTTCGCGACACCTGCGCCCGATGGTCGGCTGTTGCCGGTCGAGCCGATCAGGCTCACGTTCTCCAGGCCGGTGGCCGATGTGCTTGGTTCGAATCGGCCGGTGCTCGTCCCGGGCGTCGAGGGGAGCTGGAGCGAGCCGGACAGCCACACGCTGCTCTTCACACCGACCGGACTCGGTGCGCCGCTGAACGTTCATGTGCACCTCGAGTTGCCGATCACTGTCGCGGCGGCGGCCAGGAGCACGGTCACCTCGACCCGGCAGATCGCGTGGACGGTGCCGGGCGCGTCCTTCCGGCGGCTGCAGGAGATGCTCGCGCAGGCGGGCTACCTGCCGCTCGACTGGATCGGGCCGAGCGTCGCGCGAACGGCGCGCGCGCAGCTGTCGGCGGCAGTCGAACCGCCGCTCGGCCGGTTCGCGTGGCGCTACCCCCACACGCCGCCCGAGCTGCAGGCACTCTGGGCCGCCGGCCGGCCGAACGCGATCACGCGCGGCGCCGTGATGATGTTCGAGCACGACCACCACTTGGCCGTCGACGGCCTCGCAGGACCGCGGGTGTGGCGCACAATCGTCACCGACACAATCGCCGGCAAAGACAAGACGGACGGCTACAGCTACGTCTTCGTGCACCGCAACGTGCCGCAGCTGCTGACGCTATGGCACAACGGCAAGATCGTGCTCACCTCGCCCGGCAACACCGGCGTGCCGCAGGCGCCAACCCAGCTGGGGACGTTCCCGGTGTTCGAGCACATCCCGGTAGGGACAATGAGCGGCACCAACCCGAACGGCTCGCACTACCACGACCCGGGGATCCGCTGGATCAGCTACTTCCACGGCGGCGAGGCGCTGCACGCGTTCAACCGCGCCTCGTTCGGCACGCCCCAAAGCCTCGGCTGCGTCGAGCTGCCCCTCGCCCAGGCGGCGAAGGTGTGGCCGTACACCCCGATCGGCGCCCTGGTCACGATCGAGAACTGAGAACAATCCGCAACGACGCCCTCGCCCAGTCTCCGGCATCGTCCGCAACCGTCGAGCCGCTGCTCGCCAAGCAGGAGCTGCGCCTCGTCGTGCAACTGACGCGCGACGATCCCGCTCAACGTTAGCTCGGTGCGTTGAGAATGTGCGCGTGCTTGTCTGCGCCGAGTGCAGCCGTGTCGCTGGCGAGAACGCGAGCGGCTGGCGCGCCTACCGGGAGGACATTCCGGGAGAAGATGCGACTCCGTCGGTTGCGATCTTCTGTCCCGACTGTGCGGCGCGCGAATTCGACCCCGCCCGCGAGCGACCCAAGTAGTCAGGGCCGATTACTCTCTCGGACATGGCGGAACGGCCGAGACCGCTCCCTCGAGAGAACGAAGAGGTCGTGTTCGGCGTCAGCTCGGTGCTGCTGACGCGGACGGCGGTGTTCTGGGCGAGCGAGGAGGACGCCGAGGCCGAGCGCGTTGATCTCGGCGGCGGTCGCCGCGGCGGTGTTCCTGCGGTGGAGGCGTGGCGGCAGGCGGTTGCGCGCGATCTGCGCGCGCTCGGCCTGCAGGTGCGGACGCGCGTCTTCCAGGAGGGCAGGATGGGCAGCGTCTTCCTCGCCGAGGTGGACGATCTCGAGCTGCGCCGCTCGCTGGAGCAGGAGGAGATCGCCTACGGGCCGGGGCGGGCGGCGGAACGCGACCTCGAACGGCGACTGCCGCTGTTCGAGCGTTACCGCGCCGGTCTGCCGGAGTTCGTGCAACGCCGCCACGCCGATGCGCTCGACACCGCGCAAGCGAAGGCCGAGCGCGGGATCGACGCGCGATACGACTTGTATCCGCGCCGACCGGTGCATGCGGTACCGCCGCCGGGCGGCAGCGACGAGACGAGCGCATAAGAAGTTGTTGCTGAAGGAGCGGGAGCCGCCGTCGCGGCTCCCGCAGTCGGTGTGACTCCGATCGTTCGTTAGTGCGTGCGCTTCGCTGCGCCGCGCGTGCGCGCCGTGCTTGCTTTCTTCGTTTTGCTGCGCGCAGCGGTCTTGCGCGCCGGTGCACGCTTCGCCGCGGGTCGACTCGTCTTCGTGGTGGTCGTCGCGGCAGTGGGCGTGTCGGCGAGGGTGTAGGTGCCTTTGTCGACGCGCGTGAACGGTCCGCCGGGCTTGGAGCCGACGGCGAGCATGGCGCTGATCGTCGCCTCCGGGGTCTTGCCTTTGAGTCCGGCGCAGCGGCCGGAGGCGAGCACGCGCTTGGCGATCTCGCTCGCGCGCAGCGGCTCGCCCGCCTGACCCAGGATGTCGATCGCGACCTGCTTCGCAGACGCGTCCTGCTTTGCGGTGGTGGTTGGCATGGTTGCCTCCTTCTCCTCTTGGCTGGTTGCGGGCGACGCGGCGAGGAGGGGCCGATGCCGCCGAAGATCGCCCGCGCTCGCGCTCGTGCTCCGGCCGTGGGCGCGGGCGTGCTGGGCGCGTTTGTGCTCGGGCCACTGTCCGAGCGGTCCGCCGGTGGGGCAGTCGATGCAGCGGACGCTGTCGCCGAGGTGGTTGAAGCCATGCTTGTCAGGCATCGTCGGGCGCGGGTGGGAGCGCGAGCCGGACGCTGGCCGGGTCGGGTGGGAGTTCGCGGCTGGTGTGGAAGAGGTCGCCGAGTCGCTGGCCGATCTGGCTTCGCCGCGCTTCGCGTTCCTTCCACTGGTGCGCGTAGACGCGCAAGGTGGTGTCGGGCTTGCGGTGTCCGAGCCGGCGTTGCACGTCGACGACCGGGGTGTCGAGCGCGATCAGCATGCTGGCGTGGCTGTGGCGCAGGTCGTGCAGGCTCGGCTTCGGCGCAGCGAGCCCGGCCGCCTTCGCCGCACGGTCGAGCGCACCGCGGGCGACCTTTCTGACGAGGCCGCTGCCGTTTCTGCTCGCAAACACGAACGCGCGCGGATCGTCGAGCGCGCCTCGCTCGCGGACGAGCACGACGAGCCGCTGCATCAACTGGGGCGGGATGTCGACCGCGCGCCGCGACTCTTCCGTCTTCAGTGGCGTGCGTTCGCCGTCGCGTCCGAGCTGGTACTCGACCCGGATCAGCGCGTGCCGCTGGTCGAGATCAGCAACGCAGAGCCCGAGTGCTTCGCCGATGCGCAGACCGCCGGTGAGCAGCAGTTCGAGCAGGCAGCGGTACTGCTCGCACTCGCACGCATCCAAGAGCGCGTGCATCTCCTGCAGGGTGAGGATGCGCTTGGGGCGCTGGTCGTCGAGGCGGGGGCGCTCGCCGCGTTCGAGCTGGCTGCAGGGGTTGACGGGGATCGCGCCGCGGCGGGCTGCCTGGGCGAGGATCCTCGACAACGGCCGCAGCGTCGTCAGCACCGTCGAGCCGCGCAGGCCTTTCCGTTGCATGGCGGCGATGTAGGCGGCGACGTCGTCGACGGTGATCTGGTCGAGACGTCTGCGGCCGAAGTACGGGATCAGGTGCTCGCGCAACGCCCACTCGTGCACCTCGCGGGTGCGCTCACGCATCGGTTGGCGGTTGAGCCACTCCCACGCGTACTCCTGGAAGGACTTGCGGATCGGCTGGATCCGCTCGCCCCGCCGCCGCCGCAGCCGCAGCTCGGAGCGTTTGGCTTCGGCGTCGTCGAGCGAGCCGTGCACGACCGCCCAGCGGCGCTTGCCGCTCGAGTCGAGGTAGGGAACCTCGTACGGGGGGCCGACGCGGCCGCCGGGGCGGGGCCGGTAGTAGATGCCGGGATGGCGGGAGACCGGCCGCCGCCGCGGCGGGTTAGCCTTCGTTCGCATCGGAGAGTTCACCTCCGTTGCCGGCCCCGGGGCGTCACTAGCGCCGCCGGGGCATTTACGGGTCACTGGTCGGTGCACGACCATAGCTCCACCTCGCCGGCACAGCCAGTCGGCTCGTACTCGGCCTCCAGCCAGCGCTCCAGCTCGCCCCGATGGAAGAGCAATCCCTGGCCGCCGCGCTTCTTGCGGAACGGGATCGCCCGCGCCGAGGTGAGCTTGTACAGCTGGTCGCGGCTGAAGGGCAGGAACTCGAGCGCCCCCTCCAGATCGAGCCAGGGCGAGGCCGGCTGCGGCATTTCGAGCCGCATGACGACGCGGCGGGCGACCCGCTCGGCGAGCGCGTCGAGCAGCTGCTCCGAGACGCCGAGCGCGATCGTAGACTCGACTGGCGCGCTCACCGCGGTTCCGATCTCCGAGGTGCACGCGCCGGCGTGCGCGTGAAGACGAGGACGTCTTCGTGTGCGATCAGGAGCATGCGTGGGATCGCGCCTTTGCGCTGGTGCTGGATCTGGAAGAAGCTGGTGCGCGAGACGAGTCCGCTCCCACGCAGGCCGCAGAGCAGCGCGACGTGACGATCGGTCAGCGTCAGGCCGGCGGCGCGGGCGAGTCTGATCGTCGCGGCCGGCAGGTCGACGAGCGCGCCATGGACGCGGTACGGCCGGACGGTGAGCACGAGGTGGCCGCCGGGCGAGAGCATGCGTGCGCAGCGGGCGAGGATGGCCGCGAACGCGGCCTCGAAGCTCTCGCGCCCGCTCCGTGTTGGACGTGGCGGCAAGTGGGCGAGGTTCTCGGGGTTGCGCGAGTAGTGGGTGTTGAGCTTCTCGACCCGGTCGGGGTGTTTGCGTACATGCCCGTGCGTGGAGGGGCCGTACGGCGGCGAGCTGACGATCAGCGGGACGCTGCCGGCGAGTTCGTCGAGCAGGCGTGTCCCGAGCTTGCGGGCGTCGCCGCGCAACGCGAGCGCGGTGCCTGTCGCGCCTTGGGTTTCGGCGTGGCGGATGTTGCTGGCGGCGAGCGCGGCCCAGCGTGGTTCGAGCTCGACGCCGATCGCGTCGCGGTCGAGGTGGATCGCCTCGACCAGGGTGGTGCCGATGCCGCACATCGGGTCGAGCACGAGCTGGCCCGGGTCGCTGTAGCTGCTGATGATCGTGCGCGCGAGCTCGGGCAGCATCTTGCCGGGGTGCGCGTTCGACTCCGGCAAGTAGCGAGCGCGTCGTTGCACGCGCGCCGGTTGCTGCGCGACCGGCCAGACTGAGAGCCGGGTCAGCTCCGCCACCGCCGCGCCCCCTTCCGTGCTGTTGTGCTCGCTTGTTGTGCTGCGCGGTCTTCGCGCACTCGCGCGGTCGCTGCGCGTGCCCGCGCGGCTGCGTGCGGATCCGCTTCGAGGGTCGCGAACGTGTTGACGACGTCGAGGTAGCGGGCCGCCTCGTCGGCGACGTCGGTCGCGCGGGAGGAGCGTTCGTTGCGGGTGCTCATGCCGCCCTCCTTGCGTCGGCCGTCTTCGTGCGCTTCTGTCGTGTCGCGGGGGCGGCGGCGGTGTCGGGTTTGCGGAAGACGAGCACGTCTTCGTGGCAGACGAGGTGGATGCGCTCGCCGCGGGTGAGCGCTTTGCGGGTGGTGCTGAGCTGCCAGAAGGAGGGGCGGGCGACGAGCTGGCTGTCGCGGATCGCGGCGTGCAGCGCGATCACGTGCTGCCAGTAGAGAAGTCCGGTCTGCTGGCAGAGCTCGGCGGTGTCGCCGGCGAGGTCGTGCAGTGCTCCGCCGGCGCGCAGGTTCTTGGTGACGACGACGAGGAAGCCGCCCGGCTTGAGCGCCGCGGCTGCTGCCGCGTAGACGTCTGCCATCGCGTCGCGGTAGTGGGCGCCGCGGGCGTGGCCGAGGTTGTCACGGTCGGCGCTGTAGTTGCGTGTGTCGTTGGCGCCGAGGCGGCCGCCGGCGAGCCAGGCGGGCTTGTCGATCATCTGGATCTCGCAGCGGTAGGGCGGCGAGGTGAGGATCAGGTCGACGCTGCCTGCGCCGAGCCGCGCCACGTTTCCCGGCGACGCCTTCGCGCCACTGGTGCGGAGGAGCTTGCGGGCGTTGCGGGTGAGCAGGCGCGGCAGCGCGCGGGCGTCGCCTTCGACGACGCCGGCTTTGCCGGTTGCGCCCTGTTCGCGGGCGTGGGCGAGGTTTGCGGTGGCGAGGCTTGCCCAGCGCGGCTCGAGTTCGATGCCGAGCGCGTTGCGGTCGAGGTGGATCGCCTCGACCAGGGTGGTGCCGATGCCGCACATCGGGTCGACGACGAGGTCGCCCGGGTCGCTGTAGGCGCAGATCGCGCGGCGCGCGAGTTCGGGCAGCATCTTGCCCGGGTGGTGCTTGCAGTCGGCGAGGTAGCGCTGGTGGCGCTGCCATTGGCTGGTCGTCTGCGCGCAGGGCCAGACGGCCAGTGGTAGCTCAGTGGTGTTCGATTGTGTGGTTGTCAGTCATGTGGGGCCGGCAGAGGCGCCTTCGCAGCGGTCGCTGCGAAACGGTGCAAATGGGTGTTGGGGGCGGGGTCGCGTCGTTTGCCGACGGCGCTGGGGGTCGGCGACGGGCGCTATGGCTGTGCCTCCAGCAGTGGCCGCGGCGCGGGGGCGCCGGGTTGCTTCCAGATCGGGGCGAGCGGGCCGTGCTTGGCGAGCTCGGCGGAGTTGGCGCAGAGGAGGACGAACTCGCTCGGCGGTTCGACCCGGGCGAGCAGGGTCTCGAGGCGGCGCTCGCTGGTCGTTGTCAGGAGCAGTTTGGGGAAGACGGGGTAGCGCTCCTGCCAGGCGCCGGAGCGGGCGTAGTCCTGGTAGCGGTCGATCTTCGCGGCGAGCCGGGCGAGCGTGCCGGTGGCGCGGTCGACCTCGACCAGCAGGTGGTGCTGCTGGCGTCCTACCTGGTAGCGGGTGTAGCCGTCCGGGCACACGGTGAGCTTGCGGCCGCGGAAGCGGAAGCTGGCGCGGCTGCTGCGCTCCCCTTGCCACCAGCCCGGCTCGCAGGCGTGCCCGTCGTTGGCGCGGGCGGCGCTGACGAGCGCGCAGGCGAGCTCGGCGCAGGCGAGCGAGTGGCGGACGAAGAGCGGCCCGGCGAGCGCGTCGGCGGCGCGGGCGCGCACCTCGCTTGCCGGGACTCCGCGCCGCCAGGCGACAAGTTGGGCGCCGGTGCGGCTGAGGCAGTAGTACGGCTCGGGCTCGCGGCTGCCGTCCGGTTTGCGCAGGACGCGCCGGTGCAGTAGATCGTGTTGGCGGAGCAGCGCCAGCCGCCGGTGCGCGACCCGGCCGGTGCGCGTCGGCACGGGCGTGCGCGTTCGCGGGTCCGGGTGCTGGTGGAAGAGGAGCGTTCGGATCTGGCGGCCGGTGAGGAAGCGGTGCTCGTAGAGCGCTTCGAGCAGGGCGAGGTCGCGTTCGGGCAGCGGCAGCGCCTGCTCGACGAGGGCGGCAGTGGTTGTCGTCGTCATGGGGCCATGTCCTCGATGCCGTCGCTGCCGGCGCTGGGGAGGGTGACGCCGAGGCGGCGGCGGATCGCCAGCTCCACCTCCCAGACCGGGGTGCCGTAGCGGAGCGCGGACAGTCGCCGCAGCCGTTGCAGGCGTTCCTGTTCGACCGCCGATGCCCACTGCTCGTCGTTCAGTTCGGCGAGCAGCGCCGTGTCGTCGTCGTCCTGGCTGGTCGGATCGACGCCGTGCTGGTTGCGGGTGCGGGCGAGCGCGACGCGAACGATCCGCTGCGCGATCTCAGCCTGGTCGAGGTGCTGGAGCTGGGCGCGCTCGCGTCGCCGCAGCGCCGCGGTCAGTTGGCGGTAGCGGTCGAGCAGCTCGTCTGGGAGGGCGTCGAGTGCTTCGACGCGTGCGCTCACTGTCGTCGCCGCGGACGTGAGTAACGGTTCGAGCTGTGCGAGGAGCTGCTCGCGCGGGCCCGGGTCGAGGTTGTTCCAGGCGGCGGCCGCGGCGGCGCGCAGCGCCGCCGGTCGCAGCGGCGCGGTCGTGTCGGCTGCTGGGTGCTGCTGTTTGCAGGTGTGGATCCAGGGGGTGGGGTCGAAGCTTGGTGGTGGGAGGGTGCGGGCGGAGAAGGCGGGGTGGGTGGCGCCGTCTTGGCTGAGGCGGACGGCGATCTCGTAGGGGCCGAGCCGGAGCAGGTCGTCGCGCTCGAAGCTGGGCGCGAGCGCGCGCGCGAGCCGGGCGGCGTCTTCGTGGCCGGGCTGGAAGCAGACGAGGTTTCGCACCAGGTTCAAGAGCAGCCCCGTCTCGCGCTCCGGCAGCTGCGCGAGCGTCTGGTGGGCGAGGCAGAGCGAGAGCCGCAGCGCCCGGGCTTCGGCGAGGATCTCGGCGAAGTCTTCGGAGTGGAGGAAGTTCTGGAACTCGTCCAGGTAGCAGTGGAAGTCGGCGCGTTCGCGCTCGGGCAGCTCCGACCTGCTGAGGGCGGCTTGCCAGAGCTTGGCGAGTGAGAAGGCGCCGACGACCTCGGCTGCCTCGCGGCCGGCGCCCTTGGGCAGGTTCATGACCAGGATCGACCGGTCGGCGAGCAGCCGCTCGAAGGAGACGGTCGAGTGAGACTGGCCGAGCATGTAGCGCAGCTGCGAGCGGAAGAGGAAGTCCCTGAGCTTGTTCAGGACGGGGCCGATCGCCTGCGCCTGCGCCCCCGGTGAGAGGGTCTCGTACCGCGACCAGAAGGGGCCGAGCGCGACCGGGTCGTCGATCTTGTCCAGGTAGCGCTTGCGGAAGCTGGGGTCGGTGAGCAGCAGCGGCAGCTCGAGCAGCGTCGAGCCTTCAACGTGCAGGAGCGTGCGCAGCGCGCCTTTGAAGAGGTCGTCGGTTTGCGGTCCCCAGTAGCGCTGGAAGCGGCGCTTGAAGACCGAGAGGGTGTCGTCGGCGACTCGCTCGCGCTCCTCCTCGCTTGTGCACTCGAGCGGGTTGAGGCCGACCACCAGGTCGTGCTCGGCCAGGTCGATCAGGCACAGCCGCTCGTAGCAGGCCTCGGGGAGGGCGAGCAGGAAGGCGCGGGCGAGGTCGCTCTTCGGCTCCCAGACGCCGGTGCCGTCGCCGGCCTGGGCGGAGCCGAGCGCGAGTCGCAGCAGCATGGAGGTCTTGCCGGAGCCGGGCGGTCCGAGCACGTGCAGGTGCGTGCGCGCCCCCGCCCGGGTGAGGACGACGTCGCGTTCGCGGCCGGGGAAGGTGGCGACCGCGAACGGGCGCCCGTCGCCCTCCTCGCCGCGGTCGATGGTGAGCGGCGGCGGTGCCTTGCGGGCGCCGGCCGGCTGCAGCTCGGCCAGCTGCTCGCTGCGGCTGGGGGTGGTAAGCAGCGCCAGCTCGGCGGCGGTGAGCAGCATCGAGCCGGCGAAGCCGCGATCGGAGACGACCGCGTCGAAGCCGCGCCGCCGCCACGGCCAGACGCGCACCGGCGCGAGCCCGTTGTGCGGCCCCTCGAGCGGCCGCAGCTGCGACTGCACCGCCTGCGCCCACGCCTTCGAGCGGGCCGGGTGGGGGGCGTGGCAGTAGAAGCGAAGCCCGCACGCGTAGGCGACGCCCCCTGAGCGGGCTCGGGCGCGTAGCGCCCGCGCCCGCTCCTGCATGTGCAGGCTCGCCTGGGGTGCCGCGGGGGTGCTGGTGCGCTGGGAGGGGCCGGGCTCGATCAGCTCGAGCACGGCCAGCAGCGCCTGCTCGACCAGGAACAGCGGCAGCCGGGCGAGCGCCGCCAGCGGGGAGCGGCGCTGGCGGCCTTGGTCGAGCGCCTGCGCTTCGCTGAGCGCGCGGCTGATCCACCCGGACGGGAGGGGGCGCAGGCTGAGCTGCAGGAGTGCTTCGCCCTGCTCGCCTTCGAGCGCGGCGAGCAGCTCCGGCAGCAGCGAGCTGTCGCAGTCGGCGAGCGGGGCGAGCGTGCCGGCACGCTGGCCGAGCTCGCCGCGGGCGGCGGCGGCCGGTAC
>JBOGZU010000028.1:0-12989 GCA_050697455.1 Gaiellaceae bacterium
GGCCGAACGGCCGCCCCTCTCTTCGTACGTGACGAATCACCCAAACGGGGCAATAATCCCGCCAACTCTTATCGGCAAGCCTTCGGATGCCGATGGACCGAGCGGGCGAACTCTTTGAGACATCCGACAATCTCACCGCTGCGGGGCCTCGTCGAGGTGACCCGCCTTCTGCGGGCGCGTGAGGACCTCCCGGGCCTGTTGGATGCTGTCGCGCGCACGATCGGCGAGTCGCTCGGCTACGGCACCGTCGCGGTCAACCTCTACCGGCCCGCCTGGGACGACTTCGAGGTGTCGACCGTGTACGGGAGCGACGCCGCTCGCCAGACCTTGCTCGGCAACGTGCGTGAAGGCGGCGAGTGGGCCGTTCTGCTGAACGACCGTTTCCAGCGGCTCGGGGCCTACGTGATTCCGAGCGGCTCGATCGACTGGGATGCGCTCGGCACGAGCTACACGCCGCAGGGCGAACGCCCGGCCGATCCTGACGCGTGGGATCCGGAGGACGCGCTCTTCGTCCCGATGCGTGACCAGGACGGGCACTTGCTCGGGATCATCTCCGTCGACGAGCCGACGAGCGGCCGCCGCCCTGACGACGAGGAGCTCGAGGTGCTCGTCGCGATCGCCGACCACGCGGCGCTCGCGCTCGAGGAGGCGAAGGAGGCGCGGGATACGCAACGGCACCAGCGCGCGCTCGAGGAGCTGCTCGCTGTCTCCTCGCGGCTCACCGGCGAGACGTCGAGCGACGAGATCCTCCGCCGCGTCTGCATCGGCATCCGCGACGCGCTCGAGTTCAACAACGTCAGCGCGGCGCTCGTCGATCCGGACACGGGCGCCGTCATCCCGCATGCCGCCGCCGGCTGGCAGCTCGACGAGATGCGGAATCGTCCGCGCGTCTCCGTCGCTCAGATCGAGCCGCTCCTCGACGACGAGTTCGAGCGCGAGGGCTGCTACCTGCTCACGAACGAGCAGGCGCGCGCGCGGATCGCCGCCGACGTCGACGTCTATCCGTCGCAGCTGAACGGGCGCGGTGCGTGGGCGTGGAATCGCCACTGGCTCGCTGTGCCGCTCCGCGACGGCGACGGCGTGCTGCTCGGCGTGATCTGGGTGGACAACCCGTGCGATCGGCTCATCCCCTCTCCGGACCGCCTGCAGGCGCTGCGGATCTTTGCGAACGACGCCTCGGCGGCCCTCGTCTCGGGCCGGCACCTCGGCGAGCTGCGCTTCCTCGCCGACCACGACCCGCTCACCCGTCTCCTCAACCGCCGCGCCTTCGTGCAGCGGCTCGACGGGGAAGTGGCGCGGGCGACGCGCTACGGGCGCTCGTTCGGCCTCGTCATCTGCGACCTCGACCACTTCAAGCAGCTCAACGACCGCTACGGCCATCCCGCCGGCGACACGGCGCTCGTGATCTTCTCCGGCGTCCTGACGCGAGCGTTGCGCAAGCCGGACGCGGCGTTCCGGATCGGCGGAGACGAGTTCGCGATGCTGCTCGCAGAGGCGACCGACGAGGACGCGCGGCTCGTCGTCGACCGGGTGCAGACGATGCTCGGCGAGATGAGCGAGAGCGAGACCGGCCAGCCGTGGCTGGGCGACCTCAGCGCGAGCTTCGGCTGCGCTTCGTGTCCCGAGGACGCGAGCGACGCCCAGACCTTGTTCCGCCTCGCGGACGAGGCGCTGTACGAGGCGAAGCGCGCCGGCGACGGCGTCCGCTTCGTCACGCGCACCTAGCACTACCATCGGGGCGTGCAGAGGGTCACGCTGAGCGAGCTCGACAGCGGCGAGCGCGTCGTCTCCGAGCGCGTGCCGAGCGTCCGCTCCGTCGCGCTCGGCTTCTGGATCGACGTCGGCTCGCGCGACGAGCGCGACGACCGGGCAGGCGTCTCCCACTTCATCGAGCACCTCCTGTTCAAGGGCTCGCGGCGCTTTGCGGCGCAGGAGATCGCGGAGACGTTCGACGCGATGGGCGCCGAGCTGAACGCGGCGACCTCGCGCGAGAACACGGTCGTCTACGCGCGCGTGCCCGACCATCACGTCGAGACGGCGCTCGAGGTGATGACGGACATGGTCTTCGCGCCGGCCTTCGCCGAGGTCGACCAGGAGCGGGAGGTCGTCCTCGAGGAGATCGCGATGTACGAGGACACGCCGCAGGAGCTCGTGCACGACCTCTTCTCCCAGGCGGTCTTCGGCGACCACCCGCTGGGCCGGCCGGTGATCGGGACGGCGGCTGTCATCTCCAACGTGAGCCGGCGGGCGCTCGCCGGCTATCACCGCACCGCCTACGCGCCGGGGAACGTCGTCGTCGCGGCGGCCGGGAACCTCGAGCACGACCGCCTCGTCGCGCTCCTGCAGCGGAGCGAGCGCCGCGCCGGAGCCCCCGCGCGCGCGGGCACGCGCGTACGCCGCCCGCTCGCGAAGCTGCCGGGCCCGGATCTCCGCTTCCAGCGCAAGGACACCGAGCAGTACCACCTCTGCCTCGGCGCGACCGGCATCTCGCGCTCCGACCGGCGCCGCTTCGCCTCCTCGCTCTTCGACTCGATCCTCGGCGGCTCGGCCTCGTCGCGGCTCTTCCAGGAGATCCGCGAGAAGCGCGGCATGGCCTACTCGGTCTACAGCTTCGGGGCGCAGTACACCGACACCGGCGTGCTCGGCGTCTACGTCGGCACGCGGGAGGAGAACCTCGGCGCCTGCGTCGAGATCACCGTCGAGCAGATCGCCGAGATCGCCGCGGGGAGACTGCGCAAGGGCGAGCTCGAGCGGGCGAAGGAGAACCTCAAGGGGCGGATCGTCCTCTCGCTCGAATCCACCTCGAACCGGATGAGCCGGCTCGGCAAGTCGCTCGTCACCGACACCGAGCTGCTGACCGTCGAGCGCGTGATGGCGGAGATCGACGCGGTCGACGGCGACGAGCTCGCCGAGCTTGCGGCGACGCTTCTGCCGACGGAGCGGCTCGCGGCCTCGGGCGTCGGGCCCGACGAGGAGCGGTTCCGGGCAGCGGTCGGGCGCGCGAGCTCGAACCTCGTCGAGCAGGCGGCCGCGTGAAGATCGCCTTCTTCGGAGCCGAAGGGAAGGTTGGCTCAGCGCTCGTGGGGCGGCTCGAGGCAGCCGGGCACGAGGTGCGCGCGCTGGAGGTCGGTGACAAGCCCGACGCGAGCGGCTGCGACGCGGCCGTGGACTTCACCACGCCGGAGGCGGCGCCGCAGAACGTTCGCGCGGCACTCGAGCAGGGCGTCTCCTGCGTGGTCGGCACGACGGGCTGGGAGCCGGCCGAGCTCGGCGCGCTCGCCGAGCAGAACGGCCTCCGCCTGTTCGTCGCTCCGAACTTCTCGATCGGAGCAGTGCTGATGATGCGCTTCGCGCGCGAGGCCGCCGGGCATTTCGCGAGCGCGGAGATCATCGAGCTCCACAACGCGGCGAAGAAGGACGCGCCGTCCGGCACGGCCAAGGCCACGGCGGAGCTGATCGGTGGCGATCCCACGATCCATTCGGTACGCCTGCCGGGCCTCGTCGCGCACCAGGAAGTGATCTTCGGCGGCGAGGGTCAGCTGCTGACGATCCGCCACGACACGACCGGCCGCGAGTCGTTCGCGGACGGCGTTCTCCTCGCACTTGGCAAGCTGAACGAGCTGCCGCCTGGCCTGACGATTGGCCTAGAAGCGCTTCTGTCGTAGACAATCCCCGGATGCCGACCGAGGCGGCCGAGCTCGTCTTCGACGAGGCGACGAAGGTGTACGCCGGCCGCGAGGGCGCTGCGGTCGATCACCTCTCGCTCACCGTCCCCGCGGGGGAGATCTGCGTCCTCGTCGGGCCGTCCGGCGGTGGCAAGACGACGGCGCTCAAGCTCGTCAACCGGCTCATCCCGCTCACGAGCGGCGACATCCGGATCGACGGGAAGTCGATCCTCGAGCACGACCTGACCGCGCTGCGACGGGAGATCGGCTACGTCATCCAGCAGGTCGGCCTCTTCCCACACTTCACGGTCGAGGCGAACATCGGCACGGTGCCGCGGCTCCTTGGCCGGCCGCGCTCGTGGATCAAGACGCGCTCCGCGGAGCTGCTCGAGCTCGTCGGGCTCGACCCGTCCTACGCGAAGCTTTTCCCGGCGCAGCTCTCCGGCGGCGAGCGGCAGCGCGTCGGCCTCGCGCGTGCGCTCGCCGCGAATCCGCCGCTGATGCTGATGGACGAGCCGTTCGGCGCGATCGACCCGATCGTGCGCACGCGCCTGCAGGACGAGTTCCTGCGGCTGCAGGGCGAGCTGCGGAAGACGGTCGTGTTCGTCACGCACGACATCGACGAGGCGATCAAGGTCGGCGACCGGATCGCGATCCTGCGCGAGGGCGGCAAGCTCGCGCAGTACGACACGCCGGCGCAGATCCTCGAGCATCCCGTCGACGAGTTCGTCGCGGACTTCGTCGGCCGGGATCGCGCCCTCAAGGCGCTCACGCTTCGGACGCTCGGCGACCTCCAGCCCGCGGGTGGCGGGGGAGACGGCCTGCCACAGCTGCCGGCCAAGGCGAGCTTGCGCGACGCGCTCTCGGTGCTCATCGCCGAGCGCAGCGACAGGCTTCTCGTCACGGACGGCGACGGCGGGCCGCTCGGCGTCGTCACGCGCGAGGACATCCTGCGGTGATGCGGCTCGCCGCCGGCGGCCCGGTCATCCCGAACTTCGGGCACGCGAGCAAGTGCCTCCTCCACAACGGCTGGTTCTGCACGGATTGGATGCGCGCGCATTGGGGAGACAACCTCCAGCCTGCGCTGATCCAGCACATCCAGCTGACCGTCATCGCGGTCGGGATCGGCTTCGCGATCGCCTTCCTCCTGGCGCTCGCCGGCTTCCGATTCCGCCTGCTCGACACGCCGCTCGGCGCGTTCACCGACGTCCTCTACACGATCCCGAGCCTCGCGTTCTTCCAGCTGCTCGTGCCGCTGACCGGCGTGACGGTGACCTCGGTCGAGGTTGCGCTCACCTCATACACGCTGTTCGTTCTGTACCGGAACATCGTGGCCGGGCTGGACGCGGTGCCCGAGGAGGTTCTCGAGTCGGCGCGCGGCATGGGGCTGACGCGCTTCCAGACCTTCCGCCGGGTCGAGCTGCCACTCGCGGCGCCGGCGATCCTCGCGGGGCTCCGGATCGCGACGGTCTCGACGATCTCGATCGCCACCGTCGCTGCCTTTCTCATCCAGGATGGGCTCGGCGCGCCGATCTTCGACGCGATCGAGACGCCGGACATCTTCAAGACCGAGCTGCTCGCGGCCGGCGTCCTTGCGATCCTGCTCGCGCTCTGCGCGGACGGTCTACTGGCGGCCGTGCAGCGCGCCCTCACGCCATGGGCCCGGTCGCGATGATCGTCGGCGGCGCCTTTGTCGACGCGTTCCGGTTCATCCCGGGCCACGCGAGCCTCCTCCTCGACGAGTCCGGCCAGACGGCGGAGCTGGCCTTCGCGGCGCTCGGGATCGCCATCCTGCTCGCGCTGCCTTTCGGGCTTTGGCTGGGTCATAGGCACCGAGGCCTGTTCCTCGCGCTCGGGGTCTCGAGTGCGGGTCGCGCGCTGCCGAGCGTCGCGCTGATCGGAATTGGGATCGGAGTGCTCGGCGTCGGCTTCTGGAACAACGCCGCCGCGCTCGTCGTGCTCGGGATCCCGCCGATCCTCACCAACGCGTACTTCGCGGTCGAGGGCGTCGACAAAGACGCGGTCGACGCCGCCCGCGGCATGGGATTGACGGAGGCGCAGATCCTCGCGCGCGTCGAGCTGCCGCTCGGTTTGCCGTTCCTCCTTGCCGGCCTGCGGATCGCAGCGGTCTTCGTGATCGCGACCGCGACGCTCGCCGGGGCCTTTGGCGGCGGCGGTCTTGGCGACATCATGGTGCGCCCCGTGAAGTTCGGGCTCGCCGGGACGCTGGCGGCCGCACTCTGCGTCTCGGCGATTGCGCTCCTCACCGCGGGCGTGCTCGGACTCGCGCAGGGCGCGGCCTTCCGCAGGATGGCTCCGAAGGCTTAGGGTCTCCCGAGGGCAACTCGAGAGGAGGCACAGATGTTCCGGAAGCACACGCGTCGCGCTGCCAAGGCGGCGTTCGCGATCTCGTTCGGAGTCGCGCTTCTCATCGGCCTTGTCGCGTGCGGCGGTGGGGGGAGTGGCGGGGGCGGGTCGCCGACCACGACCTCGACCGGACCGAAGCCGTCGATCACGATCGGGACGAAGAACTTCGCGGAGGAGTTCATTCTCGGCCAGCTCTACGGCCAGGCGCTCGCCGCGAAGGGCTTCAAGGTCACCTACAAGAACAACATCGGCAGCTCCGAGGTGATCGACACCGCGTTCAAGAGCGGCAAGATCAACCTCTACCCCGAGTACACCGGTGTGATCGCACTCGACATCGCGAAGCTCAAGAACGCGCCGAAGTCGGCCGCGGCGACGTATACGGCTGCGAAGACGTTCGAACAGCACTCGCGGCATGCGACGTTGCTCGACCCGACGCCGTTCTACGACAGCGACACCTTCACGATGCTCACGTCGACTGCCAGTAAGGACGGCCTGAAGACGATGAGCGACCTGAGCAAGCTCAAGTCCTTCTCGTACGCTGCCTTCCCGGAGTGCGACACGCGGATCACGTGCATCCTCGGGATGAAGCAGGTCTACGGGCTGAAGCACATTCGCTTCGTCCCGATCGGGAACATCAGCGTCTACACGCTGCTCGACCAGGGCAAGGCGACGGGTGGAGATGGCTTCTCGACCGATCCGCAGCAGCTCGAGAAGAAGTACACGGCGCTGGTCGACGACAAGCACATCTTCGGCTTCCAGAACGTCGCGCCGGTCGTGTCCCAGAACTTGCTCTCGGGATCGAACGGAATGTTGCTCGAGCAGGTCTGCAACGCGGTCTCGAAGGATCTCAGCCTCAAGGCGATGCAGGCGATGAACAGTGCTTATTACGTCCAGAAGGCAACCCCGAAGCAGATTGCGCACGGGTTCCTGAAGGCCAACGGGCTCATCAAGTAGTTGAAGGTCGTCGTCCTCGGCGGAGGGTCGACCGGCGAGCATTTCGTCGGCGCCCTCCGTCGGCTCGACACACAGGCGGAGGTCACGCTCGTCGAGAGCCGGCTCGTCGGCGGCGAGTGCTCGTACTTCGCGTGCATGCCGACGAAGACGATGCTGCGGGCGACGGAGCTCGCGGCGTCGCTCGACCGCGCGCCGGGGCTGGAGCCCGAGCGACCGGATCCGGAAGGCGTCTGGTCGTGGCGTGACTGGATGACGAGCGACTGGGACGACTCCGGCCAGCTCCACTACCTCGAGGAGTGGAACTGCCGGCTCGTGCGCGGCGAGGGACGCGTCGCGCGGGCGGGGGTCGTGGAGGCCGGCGGGGAGGAGATCCCGTACGACAAGCTCGTCGTCGCCACCGGCTCGCGGCCGGCGATCCCGCCGGTCGAAGGGCTCGATTCCGTCGAGTACTGGACGAACCGCGAGGCGACCCAGTCGCACGAGATTCCCGCGAGTCTCGTCGTGATGGGCGGCGGGCCGGTCGGCGTCGAGCTCGCGCAGTTCTACGCGCGGATGGGCGCCGACGTGACCATCGTCGAGCGCGGCGAGCGGCTGCTCGGGCGCCTGCATCCGGACGCGGGGGACGTGCTCGGCGACGCGTTCCGGGAGGAAGGGATCGAGGTTCGCACCAGCGTCGGGATCGAGAAGGTCGAGCCGGGAATCCGCGTCCAGCTCTCGGACGGCTCGGTCGTCGAAGGCGAGCGGCTGCTCGTGGCGGTGGGCCGGCGCGCGAATGTCGAGGAGCTCGGCCTCGAGCAGCTCCGCGTCGAGATCTCGCAGCGCGGGGTGGAGGTCGACGAGCGGCTGCGCGCCGCGGAGGACGTCTGGGCGATCGGCGACGTGAACGGCATCGCTCTCTTCACGCACGTCGGCAAGTACCAGGCGCGCGTCGCGGCGGCCGATCTCTGCGGCCGCGACGTCAAGGCCGACTACCGCGCGATTCCGGCCGGCGTCTTCACCGATCCGGAGGTCGGCACGGTCGGCCGCGTGGACGGCGACGACCTCGTCACGGCAAGACTCGGCCTCGACTCCGTGCCGCGGCTCTCGACCTACGAGAAGCCGAAGCGTGACGGCTTCATCCGCCTCTTCGCAGATCCGGCTGAGAGCGTCCTGGTCGGCGCGGTCTGCGTCGGGCCGCAGGCGGCGGAGTGGCTCGGCCAGCTGACGCTCGCGGTCCGCGCCGCGGTGCCGCTGGACACGCTCCTCGACACGATCCAGCCGTACCCGACCTTCTCCGAAGGCGTCTTCGGAGCCTTGCAGGAGTTGCAGGGCGCCCTCTCGTAAACTCCGGTCACATGCTGGGCTCCGTCCTGACCGCGATGGTGACGCCGTTCCGCGCCGACGGCGCGGTCGACGTCGAGCGGTTCCGCGAGCTCGCGACCTTCCTCGTCGACAACGGCTCCGACGGAGTCGTCGTCTGCGGCACCACCGGCGAGTCGCCGACGCTGAGCGACAAGGAGAAGCTCGTCCTCTTCGCTGCGGCTGTCGATGCGGTCGGCGACCGCGCGACGATCATCGCCGGCACCGGCAGCTACGACACCGGTCACTCCGCCCATCTCACCGCGCAGGCGACGGATCTCGGCGTCGACGGGATCCTCGTCGTGACGCCGTACTACAACAAGCCGCCGCAACGGGCGATCGTGCGCCACTTCGAGGCGATCGCCGGCGCAACGAGCCTGCCGGTCATCGCCTACAACATCCCGGGTCGCGTCGTCGTCAACATCGAGTCGGAGACGATCGCGCGGCTCGCGGAGATCGAGAACGTCGTCGCAGTGAAGCAGGCGCTCGAAGATCCCGTGCAGGCGCGCTTCATCGCGGCGGAGACGCGGCTCGACCTCTACTCCGGCGACGACCCCAACACTCTCGCCTTCCTCGAGCTCGGCGGCGTCGGCGTCGTCTCCGTCACCGCGCACCTCTGGGGCAGGCAGATCGCCGAGCTGATTCGCCTGCACAACGAAGGTGACGCCGACGGCGCGCGCGCGATCCACGAGGAGCTGCAGCCGTCCTACGACCTCCTGCAGATCCAGGTGAACCCGATCCCGATCAAGGCGGCGCTCAACCTCACCGGCCACGAGGTCGGCGGCCACCGGCTGCCGATGGTCGACCCGGACGAGACCGAGCTGGCGCAGATCCGCTCCTGCCTCGAGCGCTCGGGACTGCTCGCCGGCGCTTCCGCGTAGGCAACAGCCCTAGACTTCTCGCGATGGGCGTTTGCCGGATCATCCCGCTCGGCGGCCTCGGCGAGGTCGGCAAGAACATGACCGTCTACGAGGCGGACGGCTCGATCGTCGTCGTCGACGCGGGTCTTGCCTTCCCGCGCGACGAGCATCTCGGCGTCGACCTCGTCCTGCCCGACTTCGGTTATCTGCAGGAGCGGGAGGAGATGGTGCGCGCGGTCGTCCTCACGCACGGCCACGAGGATCACGTCGGCGCGCTGCCGTATCTCATGCGAGAGGTGCGCGTGCCGCTCGTGATCGGGACGCGCCTGACGCTTGCGCTCGTCAAGTCGAAGCTCGACGAGCACGGCCTCTCGAACTCGGCAGAGCTGCAGGAGCTGATGCCGGGCGACGACCCCGTCCAGCTCGGCCCGTTCCGGATCGAGCTCGTCCGCATGGCGCACTCGATCCCCGATTGCGCCGCCGTCGCCCTCGAGACGCCGGGCGGCCGCTGCGTCCACACCGGCGACTACAAGCTCGATCACACGCCGGTCGACGGGCAGCGCACGGACGTCGGCCGCCTCGCGGAGATCGGCAGCCTTGGCGTCGACCTTCTCCTCGGCGACTCGACGAACGCGGAGCGGCCCGGCGTCACCGAGTCGGAGCGCGTCGTCGGCGAGGCGTTCCGCCAGCTCTTCCCGCGCCGCACCGGCCGGATACTCGTCTCCTCCTTCGCGTCGAACGTGCACCGCATGCAGCAGGCGGCGGACGTCGCGGTCGATTGCGGACGCAAGGTCGCGTTCGTCGGCCGCTCGATGCGCAAGAACGCGAACATCGCGCGCAACCTCGGCTACATGGACGTGCCCGACGAGGCGATCCTGCGGCCGAACGAGCTGGCCGAGCTGCCGCGCGACCAGCAGCTGATCCTCTGCACCGGCAGCCAGGGCGAGCCGATGTCGGCGATGACGCGGATCGCCTACGGCGACCACCAGGTCAAGGTCGAGCGCGGCGACACGGTGATCATCTCCGCGAAGCCGATCCCGGGGAACGAGCTCCGCGTCCACGACGCGATCAACAGGCTCGCGAAGATGGGCGCGGAGGTGCTGCACGAGGACAACGCGCCGGTGCATGTCTCCGGCCACGGGAAGGCAGAGGAGCTGCGCACGGTCATCGGCCTCCTGCGCCCGCGCGCGGTGATGCCGGTGCACGGTGAGTTCCGGATGCTGGCCGCGCACGCGCAGCTCGCGCGCGAAGGAGGCGTGCCCGACGACCGGATCGTGATGGCCGAGAACGGCACCGTCGTTGAGCTGCGAGACGGTGTGCCCGCGATCGTCGGCGAGGTGGCCGCGGGCATGACGTTCGTCGACGGGCTCGGTGTCGGGGACGTCCATGACGTCGCGCTCCGCGACCGGCGCAAGCTCTCCGAGGATGGGATCCTCATCGTGGTCGCCACCCTCGCGGCGCAGGACGGTGGCGGCCTGACCGCGGCGCCGGAGCTGATCGCCCGCGGCTTCGGCGAGCAGGCGGAACCCCTCCTGGACGAGCTGCGCGAGGCGGCGAGCCGTGTGCTCGTGGAGCTACTCGGCGAGGACGTGACTGAGATCAAGCTCCTCCAGGAGCATCTGCACGACGCGCTCGGAAAGGTCGTCTACGACCGCACGCGCCGCCGGCCGATGGTGCTCCCCGTGATCGTCGAGGTCTAGCCTCCGTGACAACCCCCGGCGCCCGCGCCGTATAACGGGTGCGTGAAGCGCTCGCTGCTGCTGACGGTTGCGGCCGGTCTCCTGCTCACCGGGTGTGCGAGCAGCCGGTCGGTCCTCTATAGCGGAGTCACCGTCGGCCTCTCGGGGAAGCGGACGATCATCACGGATGCGGTGGCCGTTCGTGACGCCGGCTCGGTGCACGCCGAGTGGGTCGCGACGATCAGGCGCGAGAACGGGCACGGCCTCGGCGTTCGCTTCTCCGGCGTCCCCTCGCGAGAGTTCCGCTCCCGCCTCGCGGCAGCGGCGAGTCGGTACGGCTTCGTCGTGAAGCGGGTCGAGTTTCTCCATCAGCCGCTGCCGACGCCGCTCGTGGTCGTCCAGACGAGTCGGTACGTCGCGTTTGCGCGGGCCGTTCCCGCGATCGATCACTCTGTCGACCCGCACGAGGGCCGCGACGACTTGACCGGTTGGAGCTTCCGGGCGTTCTATCTCGAGGCGCTCGACGAGCGGGGTGTGCCGTTCCTCGTCGTGCACGACGTCATCGGCGCCGACGGCGTCGCAGGCGGCCAGTGGGCCCGCAGCGATCCGCTCTTCCCCTTCATCCACGGCTAGTGCAGCGCACGGAGGTCTAGGCTCGCCCTGTGGCGGAGGCCCAGCTCACCGTGGTCGGCTCGATCAACCTCGACCTCGCCGTGCGTGGCTCGGCCCTGCCCCGGCCCGGCGAGACCGTCACCGGCGCGTCCTTCTCGCGCGGCCCGGGCGGCAAGGGAGCGAACCAGGCGGTTGCGGCGGCGCGGCTCGGCGCCGAGGTGCGGCTGGTCGGCTGCGTGGGGAGCGACGCCTTCGCCGACGAGGCGCTCGCCGGTCTGCGCGAGGCCGGCGTGGGGGAGGGTTGGCTCGTGCGTGACGCGCCGACCGGCGTGGCCCTGGTCACCGTGGATGCCGAAGGCGAGACGACGATCGTCGTCTCGCCCGGCGCGAACGAGCAGCTTCGGCCGGACGATCTCGACCTCGAGGACGCGGACGCCGTCCTCTGCCAGCAGGAGATCCCGTCGGACACCGTCGCGCGCGCTGCGGAGCTCGCGCCACGCTTCTTCCTCAACGCTGCGCCCACGCGTCCCGGCGCGCCCGGCGCGCCCGGCGCGGAGTTGACGATCGTCAACCGGCTCGAGCACGAAGCGCTCGGCGAGCGGCGCGGCCTCGTCTGCCTGACGCTCGGGGCCGAGGGCGCCGTCCTGCTCGACGACGGCGAGGAGGTCGCGCGCGCGGAGCCGCCGCGCGTCGAGGCGGTCGACGGGACGGGAGCCGGCGACGCGTTCACCGCCTGCCTCGTCGTCTCACTCCTCGAAGGACGAGAGCGCGAGGAGTCCCTCCGCCGCGCCTGCGTGGCCGGAGCGCTTGCCGCATCACGCCCAGGCGCGCAAAGCTCGTTCCCGACAGCGATGGAGGTGGACTCTCTCTTGTGAGCACGAAGATCGTCATGGACTGCGACCCCGGTCACGACGACGCAATGGCCATCCTCCTCGCGCTCGCATCGCCCGAGCTCGAGCTGCTCGGCGTCACGACCGTCGCCGGCAACCAGACCCTCGACAAGACGACCCGCAACGCGCTGATCGCGCTCGAGATCGCGGGCCGCGGCGACGTCCCGGTCGCGGCTGGGGCCGACAGGCCGCTGCGCCGGGAGCTGCGCACCGCCGCCCACGTGCACGGCGAGACGGGACTGGACGGCCCGGAGCTGCCCGAGCCGGCCGCGGCACCCGTGGACGCCCACGCGGCGGACTTCCTCGCGGAGCTGATCGAGCCGGGCGTCGTGCTTGTCCCGACGGCGCCGCTGACGAACGTGGCGCTCATGCTCGAGCGGCATCCCGATGTCCGGGACCGGCTCGAAAGGATCGTCTGGATGGGTGGCTCGACCGTCGAGGGGAACGTCACGCCGGCCGCGGAGTTCAACTGCTTCGTCGACCCCGAGGCCGCCGCAGCGGTCTTCGCGAGCGGGATCCCGATCACGATGATCGGGCTCAACGTCACGCACAGGGCACTCTTCACGCGCGCCCACGCCGAAGAACTGCGCGGCGCCGGCCGGGCGGGGCGGTTCGTCGGAGAGT
>JBOGZU010000029.1:0-12395 GCA_050697455.1 Gaiellaceae bacterium
CCCGACCCCGAATCCAGCGATCCGACCAAGCCGAAGCGCCGCCGCGGCAGTCGTGGTGGGCGTGGGCGCAAGAAGCCCGGCTCGGCGGCCACCGCCGGCGCTGCCGCTCCCGAACGCAAGGAGCCGGGGAAGCAGCCCCGCGCATCTGGCCGCGCATCGTCGGCTTCGCCGGCGACCCCTGCAGCCGGCGGCCGCCAGATGTCGCAGCGGCAGGAACGCCGCCGCGACCCGTCGCAGCGCCGCCGCCGTGAGCCGCAGCGCCGCGCGCCACTCCCGGCCGCGAAGCGCCAGCTCGTCGTCTCCGTCGACGTCGGCGAGAAGCGCGTCGCCGTCCTGGAGGACGATCAGGTCGCGGAGGTCTACCTCGAGCGGCCGGAGCGCCGCTCGATCGCCGGCAACATCTATCTCGGCCAGGTGGACAACGTCCTGCCCGGGATGGAGGCGGCGTTCGTCGAGATCGGCCTCGAGAAGAATGGCTTCCTCTACGTCGACGAGATCGTCGGGCCCGAGATCGAGAAGGGCCACGGCCGCAAGATCCAGGACCTGATCAAGCGCGGCGAGACGATCCTCGTCCAGGCGGTCAAGGATCCGATGAAGACGAAGGGCGCACGGCTGACGACGCAGATCTCGCTGCCCGGCCGCTTCGTCGTGTTCGTGCCGCAGGGCGAGGGCCTCGGCGTCTCGCGCAGGCTCGAGGACGACGAGCGCAACCGGCTCAAGGACATCCTCAAGCGCCTGAACGTGAAGGAGGGCGGTGTCATCGTCCGCACCGCCGCCGAAGGCGCGTCCGAGGAGGACATCGAGCGCGACCTCGTCTTCCTGCAGCGGCTCTGGAAGTCGATCCAGGCGCGCGCCAAGACTGCGAAAGCGCCCGAGCTCGTCTACCAGGAGGCGGAGCTACCGCTCCGTGTCGTCCGCGACCTCTTCACCGGCGACTTCGAGAAGGCGTGGGTCGACGACGAGCGCACCTACAAGCGCATCGTCGGCTACCTGAAGAAGACCTCGCCGCACATGGTCGAGCGCGTCGTCCGCTACCGGGAGAAGGCGCCGCTCATGGAGTCGATGGGCGTGGAGCAGGAGATCCGCTCGACGATCGGTCGCCGCGTCGATCTCCCTTCCGGTGGCTATCTGATCTTCGACTACGCCGAGGCGTTCACCGTCATCGACGTCAACACGGGCCGCTTCGTCGGCGGACGTGGCAAGAACGCCGGCGGCCGGCTCGAGGACACGATCACGAAGAACAACCTCGAGGCCGTGAAGGAAGTCGTGCGGCAGCTCCGGCTCCGCGACATCGGCGGGATCATCGTCATCGACTTCATCGACATGGCGAACCCGAAGAACCGCGCCACCGTCGAGGAGGCGCTGCGGACGGAGCTCGAGCGCGACCGGACGAAGACCTACGTCGTGGAGATCTCCCCGCTCGGCTTGGTCGAGATGACGCGCCAGAACGTCACCGACGGGCCGCGCGAGGTGATGACGCGCAAGTGCCCGACCTGCGGCGGGGACGGAATCGTCTACTCCGAGGCCTCCGCTGCGATCGATGTCGAGCGGCGGCTCCGGGCGCTCGCTGCGGGCTCCCGCTCGCAGGCGTTCCGGGTCGAGCTCGCCGAGCCGATCGCGAGCGTGTTGATCGGCCCGGGCGCGCGGCGGCTGGTAGAGCTCGAGGCGATGACGAAGAAGCGGTTCTTCCTCGAGGGGAAGAACGAGACGCACCTCGATCATCTCGTGGTGGTGTCGGAGGGAAAGCTCGCCGATCTGGCACCGGACGCGCCCCTCGCCGAAGGCGCCGAGGTCATGCTCCAGCTCGTCGAGGTCGACCGCTACGACGGCTCGGCCGCGGTGGGCAAGGTCGACGGGCTCGACGTCGTCGTCGGGGAGGCCGCGTCGCTCGTGGGCAAGCGACTCAAGGTGAGCGTCGAGCGCGTCCTCGATGGGCGTGCCTACGCCGTCCTCGTGAAGAAGACGAAGGCCGTCGCCGAGCCGCTCACGGCCGAAGCGGAGGCCGAGAAGCCAACCCGCAAGCCGCCGGCGCGCAAGGGCGCCGCTGCGGCCGTCGAGGAAGTCGAGGCGGCGGTCGAAGCGGAGACCGTGGAGCAGGCCGCCGAGGAGCCGGAGGTCGCCCAGCCGGAGACGGAGCCGGAGACCGACGCGGAGGTCGAGGCGGAGACGGAAGCGGTGTCTGGTGACGCCGAGGCGCCGACGCCGAAGAAGAGGACGCGGCGCGGCTCCAGAGGCGGCAAGAACCGAAAGAAGAAGCCGGCTGCGGCTACTGCGGACGCGGAAGCCGCGACCGGTGAGGCGCCGAAGGCGGTCACGATCCATGTGCCAGGCGCCGAGCTCGGCCGCGAGCCCGAAGCCGAGGAGCCCGCGGCGCCCGTGGAGGCTCCGGCTGGCGAAGAGGCTCCGGCTGGCGAAGAGGCTCCGGCCGCAGCCGAGGAGGCAGCCGGGGACGAGGCTCCCACGCCGAAGAAGAAGACGCGACGCGGCTCCCGCGGCGGCAAGAACCGCAAGAAGAAGCCGGCCGCTGCCACGACGAACGGAGCCGAGGCGTCCGGCGAATCCGAGATTCCACCGCCCGCCGAGGAGCCGTCCACGGACGGCGACTGGGACTACGTCCCCATGTCCGAATGGGCCGACGAGATCGAAAGGAGTCGTTAGCTACACTGCACGACTCGCGGGCGCCGAGCCCGCGTTTCCACGCCATGAGCGGCTACGCGATCATCAGTCTTTGCGGCAAGCAGTACCGCGTCCGGGAGGGCGAGCGGCTGCTCGTCGACCGTCTCAAGGTCGAGGAGGGCAAGACCCTCCAGCCGCGCGTTCTGCTCGTCGGCGGGAATGGGACGCCTGATCTCGCACCGTCGATCACGGTCACCGCGCGCGTCGTGGGGCACGAGCTCGGCGAGAAGATCCGGATCGGCAAGTACCGCAAGCGCACCGGCTACAAGAGGCACAACGGCCATCGCAGCCGTCTGACGCGGATCGAGATCGAGTCGATCGGGGCCAAAACCGCCAAGGCGAAGGCCGCGGCTGCGAAGCCGGCGACGGAGAAGGCCGCTCCCAAGAAGGCGGCTCCCGCGAAGGTCGAGGCCAAGGTTGAGGCCGGGCTGCCGGAGGGCTACGCGTCGATGACGATCGCGCAGCTCACCGAGGCGGCGGCCGGCTGGAGCAGAGCGGAGGTCGAGGCGGCGCTCGAGCACGAGCGCTCCGGCAAGGCCCGCAAGGGCGCGCTGGCGGCGCTCGAGAGCGCATTGGAGGACAAGTAATGGCGCATAAGAAGGGACTCGGCTCGTCGCGGAACGGCCGCGACTCGAATCCGAAGATGCTCGGCGTGAAGCTCTTCGCCGGCCAGGACGTGACGGCGGGGATGATCCTCGTCCGCCAGCGCGGCACGCGCTTCCGCCCAGGCGATGGCACCGGCATCGGTAAGGACGACACCATCTTCGCGAAGCGCGACGGCAAGGTCGCGTTCCGCACGAGCGGCGAGCGCCGCTTCATCAGCGTTGAGCCCGCTTCGCCCGCTACGGGCTAGCGGACACTTGTTGCGCAGGCGCGCGCGGCGACGAGAGCCGAGTACCGTTCCGCCGTGTTCCACGACCGCGTACAACTGACCGCCGTCGCGGGCCGCGGCGGCGACGGCTCGATCCACTTTCGGCGCGAGAAGTACGTGCCGCGCGGCGGACCGGACGGCGGCGACGGCGGGGACGGCGGCGACATCGTGCTCGTCGCCGAGGCGCGGCGGCGCGACCTCTCCGGCTTTCGTCCGAACCAGAAGCTCCAGGCCGGTCGCGGCGGTGGTGGTGGCGGCCAGCTCTCCAACGGCGCGCGCGGCGACGACGCCGTGCTCGCGGTTCCGATCGGGACGCAGGTCTTCTCCGGCGACGAGCTCGTCGCCGACCTCGCGCACCCCGGCGCGCGCGTCGTGGTTGCGCTGGGCGGCAGCGGCGGCCGTGGCAACAAGCACTTCGCCGGCCCGACCCGGCAGACCCCGCGTTTCGCCGAGATCGGCATGCCTGGCGAGGAGAAGGAGCTCGAGTTGCGACTCAAGCTCCTCGCCGACGCCGCTCTCGTCGGTCTCCCGAACGCGGGCAAGTCGTCGCTCCTGACGCGCATCTCGAACGCGCGGCCGAAGGTCGCCGAGTATCCGTTCACGACGCTCTCGCCGGTGCTCGGGACGGTGGAGTCCTCGGACGGCCGCCAGCTCGTCGTCGCCGACGTGCCGGGCCTCATCGAAGGAGCGAGCGAGGGCGTCGGGCTCGGCCACGAGTTCCTCGCGCACCTCGAGCGCGCGCGCCTGCTCGTCCACGTCATCGACTCGGGCGAGGACGACGCCGACGAGCGCTGGCGGACGATCGACGCCGAGCTCGCCGCGTACGGCGCAGGCCTCGACGAACGGCCGCAGATCGTCGTCCTCAACAAGATCGACCTGCGGCCCGAGCCGCCGTCGTTCGGGATCGAGGACGAGCGGATCCTGCGTGTCTTGCGCATCTCGGCCGCGACCGGCGCGGGTCTCGACGAGCTGCGCCGCGTGCTGTTCGAGCTGGTGCCGCCAGACGCGGCGCCGCCTGTCGAGGCCGCCGAGGAGATAGTCGACTTCCTCGTCTACCGGCCGACCTCCGGGCGGCGGCAGTTCCGCGTCTTTCGCACCGAGGACGGCTTTCGCGTCACGGGGACGCCGCCGCCGGAGGCCGAGCTCGAGGCGATCCTCCGCGCCGCCGGCGTCCGGGCCGGCGACGAGGTGGAGCTGGGGGAGGAGTCGCTCGAGTGGGAGTAGTGGTCGCTCGCCTCCAGCTCGCTCCCGTGGGGGAAACCACGTTTCCCCCACGAGCCCCCTTCTTCTGGAAATCGTGGGGGAACCGCCATGTTCCCCCACACCCCCTCCCTGACGGTCAGCAGCGAAAGTGCTGCCGATGACCGTCCTCTACGGCGGCGCCTTCGACCCGCCGCATCTCGGGCACGTAGCGGTCGCCGACGCTGCGCGCGAGCGGTTCCGCGCCGAGCGGCTCGTCGTCCTCGTCAGCGAGAAGCCGGCCCACCGCGCTCTCGTCGCGGCCGCAAAGGACAGGCTCATGCTCGCGCGCGTCGCCTTCCCGCAGGACGACGTCCGCCTCGATCCGCATCCACGCACGGTCGAGTTGCTGCGCGCGGAGAGCTTCGACGATCCCGTCTTCGTCGTGGGCGCCGATCAGTTCCGCGGCTTCCTCGACTGGACCGAGCCGGACGAGGTGCTCGAGCGGACGCGGCTCGCGGTCGCGACGCGGCCCGGCTTCCCGCGCGAAGAGCTTGAGCCGGTGCTCGCGCGCCTCGCCCGGCCGGAGCAGGTCGTCTTCTTCGAGATCGAGCCGAATCCCGCTGCCTCCACCGACCTGCGAGCGCTGGCCGCGGCCGGCGAGCCGCTCGACGGGCTCGTGCCGCCGGCCGTCGCCCGGCTGATCGCGGAGCGGCGCTTTTACCGTCCGTGACTCAGGGCTACACTGATCGACGAACACCGAGGACGACTTCAAGCTGACTTCTCTCGAACACGCCCGCCGCATCGCCGCTCTCGCACAGGAGAAGCTGGCGGAGGACGTCGTCATCCTCGACATGCGGCCCGCGTGCTCGTTCACCGACTACTTCGTGATCGCGAGCGGGCGTAACCCGCGTCAGACCGGCGCGATCTGGGACGAGGTGCATACGCAGCTGAAGCAGGAGGCGAAGCTGCTGCCGACGAGCGTCGACGGCGTGCGCGAAGGCGCGTGGATCGTCGCCGACTACCTCGACATCGTCCTCCACGTCTTCACGCCGGAGGCGCGCGCGTACTACCGGCTCGAGGATCTGTGGAGCGACGTGCCCGCGGTCGAGCTCGACGCGGCCGCCGTCTAGACCTAGGCCGGCTTCGTGCCGCGGCGCGTGAGGAGCACGCTCCCGCCCGGCCTGGTCGGCAAGCCACGCGCGAGCCTGCTCCCCAGCCGGACGTCGAGGGCCGGCGGGTTGCCCACCGAGACCCACAGCGGGCCACTCGTGAGGTCCATCTGCAGTGTGTGGCTCTGCGGCAATACGTTCTCGTAGAGGAGTGGGCCGTGTGCCCCGCTGCGGCGGATCTCGAGCCAGCAAGGGCCACGCGCGGCGATGAAGACGGCCTTCGTCGGCAGCGCCACCGGCGGCGGTGCGTGGTGCTTCTTCGTCGTGGTGGTGCTGCCGGTAGTACTCGAGCCGGTGGTCGGCGGTGCCGCGTTGTTCGAGCCGCGATCGAGCTGCCAGGCGGCGACGGCGGCGACGATGGCCACGAGCACGCCGATTGCGAGCAGCGGCCGGAGCAAGCCGACGCCGCGGCCGCCCAGCTCCGCTCTGGCCAGCGGCTGCGGCGCGAGTGGCTGCTCCTCGCGCTCGCCGAAACGGCTGTTGTACTCGTCGACGCAGAGGTTCCCGTCGAGCCCGAGGAAATCGGCGTAGGTACGGAGGAAACCCTTGACGTACGCGTCGCCGGGCAACAGCTCCCACCGCTCCTCCTCGAGCGCCTGGAGATAGCGGTCGCGGATACGAATCGCCTTGTGAACGTCCGCGGGGGAGAGCCCGCGCTTGATGCGCGCTTCGCGCAGGCTGGCACCGATCTCGAACACGGGCCGGGATTGTGGCGGACCGCGCCTTCAACCGCCATTGCACTTCAGTTAACGGCCCGGATGCCGATGGAAGAACACTTCCGGGGCTACACTGAGCCGTCTCGGGGCCGTAGCTCAGCTGGGAGAGCGTCTGGCTGGCAGCCAGAAGGTCAGGGGTTCGAGCCCCCTCGGCTCCATAGACTCGGAGTTGTGAGTCACGACAGCGTCGAGCTTCTCCTCCGCGGTTATCGGGCCTTCGTCGCAGGCGACCTCGCCGCGCTCGAGGGGATGCTCGATCCGGACGTCGAGTGGGTCGCCGCCGGCGAGGAGGCGATCCTCGTCAGCCGCGACCGCGTCCTCGAGGTGCTCGCCGAGCGCGTGGCCGAGGACTACAACGTCGTCGTCGACCGCGCGATCGGCCTCGCCGACCGCGTCGTCGTGAGCATGCGCTTCTCCAAAGTCGAGGTCGATCCGGCCGACGAGCGGCCTCTGCAGAGCCGGCGCTCGTACCTCCTCGGCCGTTGGGCCGGCGTGGTCTACCCGCGTGACGGGCGCGTCGTGCGCGTGGAGGAGTACCCCCATCTCGAAGCTGCTCTCGAGGCAGCGGGGCTCAAAGACGAGGTCGGTTGATGCGGGTGCTCGTCACCGGCTTCGAGCCATTCGGCGGAGCGGACGTGAACCCGTCGCAGAAGCTGGTGGAGGCGCTTGCCGCTGAGCCGCCGGACGGGGTCGAGCTCGCGACTGCGGTGCTGCCGGTCGTGTGGGCGCGCGCAGGGGACGAGCTCGCGCGCGCGCTCGAGAGGGCGGAGCCGGAGCTCGTCGTCTGCTTCGGGCAGGCAGACGGACGCGCGCATGTAGAGGTCGAGCGCTTCGCGCTCAATTTGGATGACGGCTCCGACGACGAGGGCGAGGGGCGCCGGGCGGAGATCGTCATGGGCGGGCCGGTCGCCTATCGATCCTCCCTGCCGGTGGACGCGGTCGTGGACGCGCTCCATGCGGAGGGGATCCCGGCGACGGCCTCCCGCGATGCCGGCGGTTTCCTCTGCAACCACGTCTTCTACGTCCTCATGCGCGCCCTCGGCGAGCGAACCGGTGTGCGCGGCGGCTTCGTCCACCTGCCGCTCCTGCCGGAGCAGGCGTTGGAGCGGGCGACGCCCACGATGCCGCTCGCGACCCTCGTTCGCGCCGCGCGGACGATCCTCGTGGCCGCGTAGAGCCGCGCGGAGGCTCCGAATTAGTAGGTACAATCCGGATACCTACTACAGCTTGGAGCGTGATTCACTCTTGACCGATCTGCTGCTCGTCCCGCTCGAGGACACCGTCGTCTTCCCGGGCATGAACGTCACCCTCACGGTGGATGTCGGCGACGAGGACCGCGTCCTGCTCGTGCCGCGGCACGAGAGTGAGTACGCCGCCGTCGGCACCGTGGCCGAGGTTTCGGACCGCGTCCGCCTGCCCGGCGGAGCGCGAGCCGTCTCCCTCGAAGGCCTTCATCGCGGCGTCATCGGCGTCGCGCACACCGACGCCATGGGCCAGCTCCGCGCCGAGGTGGAGGAGAAGCCCGACGAGAATCCGCCGCCCGTCCAGACGCGCGAGCTCGAGCGCGAGTACCGCGCGGTCGTCGAGGAGATCCTCGACCTGCGCGACGCGGACGACCGTGTTCGCGAGTTCCTCCGCGCGATCACCGAGGCCGGCGCGCTCGCAGACACGTGTGCCTACGCGCCCGACGTGAACTTCACGCAGCGGGTCGAGCTGCTCGAGACGGTCGATGTCGTCGAGCGGCTGCAGCTCTCCCTCGCCATCCAGAAGGAGCGGCTCGCCGAGCTGCAGGTGCGCCGGCGCATCCGCGACGACGTGGAGGAGGGCGCGCAGAAGCAGCAGCGCGAGTGGTTCCTCCGCCAGCAGATGAACTCGATCCGCAAGGAGCTCGGCGAGGACGAGGGCTCGATCGTCGAGGAGTACGGGACGAAGATCGACGAGGCCGGGATGCCCGACGACGTGCGGGCGCAGGCCGAGCGTGAGCTGCGGCGGCTCGAGACGATGGGCGAGAACGCCGAGGCGTCGATGATCCGCACGTATCTCGACTGGTTGATCGCCGTGCCGTGGTCGAAGCGAAGCGACGAGACGCTCGACCCGACCGGCGCGCGTGAGGTGCTCGACGCCGACCATGCCGGCCTCGACGACGTCAAGGACCGGATCGTCGAGTACCTGGCAGTGCGCAAGCTACGCCAGGACCGCGGCATCCCGAACGACAAGAAGAGTGGCGCGATCCTGACGCTGATCGGCCCGCCCGGCACCGGCAAGACGTCGATCGGCGAGTCGGTCGCGCGCGCGCTCAACCGCGAGTTCGTGCGGATGTCGCTCGGCGGCATTCGCGACGAGGCCGAGATCCGCGGCCACCGGCGCACGTACATCGGCTCGCTGCCGGGCCGGCTCGTCCGCGCCCTCCGCGACGCCGGGACGATGAACCCGGTGATCCTCCTCGACGAAGTGGACAAGGTCGGCGCCGATTGGCGCGGCGACCCGTCCGCGGCGCTGCTCGAGGTGCTCGATCCCGCGCAGAACCACTCGTTCCGTGACCACTACCTCGACGTCGAGCTCGATCTCTCCGACGTGTTCTTCATCGCTACGGCGAACGTCGCGGACACGATCCCCGGCCCGCTGCTCGACCGGATGGAGGTCATCCGCTTCGACGGGTACACGGTCGACGAGAAGACCGCGATCGCGCGCGGCTACCTCTGGCCGCGGCAGGTCGAGCGGCACGGGCTGCGCGAGGACGAGGTCTCGATCGCCGACGACGTGATCCAGCTGGTCGTCTCCGAGTACACGCGCGAGGCCGGCGTTCGCCAGCTCGAGCGCGAGCTCGGGACGATCCTGCGCAAGACCGCGACGCGGATCGCCGCGGCTCAGGTCGAGGCGCCCGTTGAGGTCGACGTCGACGTCGTCCGGGTTGCGCTCGGGCGCCAGAAGGTGTTCCAGGAAGTCGCGGAGCGCACCGCAGTGCCGGGCGTGGCCACGGGCCTCGCGGTCACCGGCACCGGCGGCGACGTGCTCTTCGTCGAGGCGACCGGGATGGAGGGCGGCAACGAGCTCGTCCTCACCGGCCAGCTCGGCGACGTGATGAAGGAGTCGGCGCGGATCGCGCTGTCCTACGTCCGCTCGCATGCCGACGAGCTCGGCGTCGACGACGACGCGTTCAAGGACCGCTCCTTCCACGTGCATGTGCCGGCCGGCGCGATCCCGAAGGACGGGCCGAGCGCCGGGATCACGATGGCGACGGCGCTCGCGTCGCTCCTCTCCGAACGACCCGTGAAGCACACGGTCGGGATGACCGGCGAGGTGACGCTGCAGGGACGCGTCCTGCCGATCGGCGGGCTGAAGCAGAAGGTGCTCGCCGCGCACGCCGCCGGCCTGACCGACGTGATCATCCCCGAGCGGAACCGCGCCGACCTCGACGACGTGCCGGAAGACGTGCGCGAGGCGATGAAGTTCCATCCGGTCATGACGCTCGGCGAGGTGCTCGACCTCGCGCTCGAGCCGAGGCCGTCGCATCTCCATGCGGTGTAGGGCCTGCCAGCCGCTGCCCGAGGAGGTCGCCCGCGCGGTCGACCTGCTCGGGCGGCGCTGGGCGCTCGCGATCGTCTGGGCGTCGGCGGAGGCGGGCGCCGTCCGCTTCAACGAGTTCAAGCAGACGCTCGAGGGAATCCCGCCGCGCACGCTCGCCGCGCGACTCGCGGACCTCGAGGAAGCGGGCGTCCTCGAGCGGCACGTCTTCGACACGCGCCCGCCGCGAGTCGAGTACCAGCTAACGGAAGCAGGACGAAGGCTGCGCTACGTGGTCGAGGCGCTCACTGCGTACGCCGCCTCCGCGTAGACCGGCGCGAGCGACTCTAGGCAGGCGCCATCGCGGCGATCTCGCGCTCGCGCGCGAGGCGTTCCAGAGCCTGCGTCTCGATCTGGCGGACGCGCTCGCGCGTCAGGCCCATCTCGCGCCCGATCGTCTCGAGCGACATCGGGTCGCGATCGCCGTTCAGCCCGTAGCGGAGCTTGATCACCTGCTGCTCCCGCTCCGGCAGCTTGGCCACGCAATCCCGCAGGAGGATCTCGCTCAGTCCGACCACGACCTCCTCCTCGACGTCGGTGGGATGCGTGGCGACGATGTCACCGAAGGACGTGTCGCTGTCGTCGCCGAGCGGCTTGTCGAGGCTCGCGACCGCTCGCGCCGCCTTCCGCACCTCGCGGACGTGCTTGAGGGAGAGCTTCGCGGTCTTCGCCACTTCTTCGTCGGTCGGCGCCCGCTCGAGCTTCAGCGTCAGCTCCCGCTCGGCGCGCGCGATCTTCTGCTCGCGCTCGACGATGTGGACCGGGATCCGGATCGTCCGTGACTTGTTGGCCACGCCGCGCTGCACGGCCTGGCGGATCCACCACGTCGCGTACGTCGAGAACTTGTAGCCGCGCCGCCAGTCGAACTTCTCCACCGCGCGGATCAGCCCGATGATCCCCTCCTGGATCAGGTCGAGCAGCGTGAGGCCGTGCCCCTGGTACTTCTTCGCGATCGAGACGACGAGACGGAGGTTGGAGTTGATCATCAGGTCTTTGGCGATCTGGTCGCCGCGCTCGATCCGCTTCGCGAGCTCGACCTCCTCCGGCGCCGTCAGGAGCTTGTAGCGGCCGGCCTCGTTGAGGAAGAGCTGCAGCGAGTCGGTCGTCATTGCCGCGACCGTCTCGTTCGAGAAGTGCGTCTCCTCGGGGTCCGGCAGCGAGCAGTCGTCGGTCAGCTCGATGCCGTGGTCGTCGAGCTGCTCGTAGAGCGACTGCGCCTCTTCGTCGTCGATCTCGAGCTCGGTCAGGGTCTGTGTGAACGCGGAGAGGTTGACGCAGCCGACCTCCTCGCCGTGCTCCATCAGGGCGCGAAGCTGGTCATGAGTCATGACTCCGCTCTGCCCCCGCCGATCGGATCGTTAACGCGAGGAGTTTTTAGCCTTACAGACGGGTAAACTTTGGCTCAGGTGCACGGTCCGGACTCACTCGTCGAGCTGATCTTCCTGATGGTCGTCCTGAAGATCCCGATCGTCTACCTCTGTTCGGTCGTCTACTACGCGATCAAGGCCAAGCCGCGGCCCGGGCATGGGGAGGCCGCCGCGGTTCGCGTGGCGCCGGATGGCCCGCCGCCTGGCTCCGACCGGGTGCGGGTTCGTTCGCGCCGCCGCCCGCCACGGCCGCACGGTGGCCCGTCGCGCGCCTACGCCCGTACCGCCCGTGCCGCCCACACGCGCGCCGATAGGATCGGCGGCCGGTGAGCTTCGAGGCCGAGAGCCAGATCGTTCATGACCCCGCGGGCCGGAAAACGTCACACACGGTTTCTGGCTTCCTCGCGGCAATCTCCATCTTCGTCAGCTTCATCGGGATCTTCTGGCACCCGCTGCGGCTGATCCTGCCGTCACTCGTGATCGCGCTCGTCGCGTCGGGAATGGCCGGCCCCGACCGCCGGCTGCAGCAGGCGGCCGTGATGATCGGCGCCGCCTGCCTCTTCCTCGGGTTGACGGTGGCCGTCGTCACGAGCCACGCACTCTGGTAGACGGCACCTCGCTGCTACAACGGAAGTGTCATGGGACGACCTGACGTCGACGGCCTGAACACGGGCTACGCCGCACTTCTCCTCGAGCAGTACCTCGACAACCCCGGCTCCGTGCCGGAGGAGTGGCGCGACCTGTTCGAGAACGATCCGGCCGCGCTCGCCGCGATCCAGCCCGGGCTCGCGCGACTGCTCGAGCTCGCCGCCGACGGCGACGGACGCCCTGCGCCTGCGCCGCCGGCGCC
>JBOGZU010000030.1:0-12065 GCA_050697455.1 Gaiellaceae bacterium
GCGGCGAGCGCGACGACGACGAGCGTCAGCACGCGTCTCATTGCAGCTGCTGTGGAGTGTGACGTTGGTGGGCATCGGCGGAAGGCCCGCCGGCCGGCTCGATCGCGTGGAGCGCGAAGGACGTCACTAGGCGAGGATTATCGAGGTCGGTGGTGCGACCAAAGGCCAAACGCAACCGCCGCGGCGCCCCCGATCAACTCGAGCGAAGCAAAGGATGTGCTCGCTCGCGCGAAGTGGCGGGCACTCGATGCGATGACGAGGAAGCCAGCGAGAACGAACGCGAGGGGTGGCACGCTGCTCAGGGTGCACACGCCTTCCTAGCGGTGATGGAGCGGCGCACCGGCTAGCGGTCCCTGGCAACCTGTCGGTCGGCCTGATTGGGCTCGGCGTGCCTCGGAACCGGAGCGACGCGTGGCCGATCCGGGATGGGTTGCGGCCGTACTCGCAGGAGCCCGATCGTGAGGCCCTCGCGGAAGAGGAAGGCTACTCCGAGGACGTAGCCGACCGACGACTCGATCGCCTGGAGTCCGATCCCGTAGGCGAAGCCGTGCGCGTACGCGACGCCATACGCGATCAGCGGCAACGCTATGGCCGCTTGCTGGAGCCCGACGTTGCCGGGCCAGAGCGGCAGGATCAGCGCGACGTTCATGAGAGCGAGGACGGCGGCGGCCGCCGTGATGGGCAGCGATAGGTGGAAGGCGCGCATCGCAGTCCAGACGGCAGCGAGCTGGAGCGCCCACGCAGCTGTCTGGAGGGCTGCGGCGACGGTGGCAGCCTGCGGACTGCGGAGGATGCCGAGCCCCTCGCGGGCCCGGACGAGGACGGTGGCCACGCGGCCCGCGGCGGCCGGCTGTCCCGCTTCATGGCGGCGCGCGACGAAAAGACCGACGACGAGGACGACCAACGCGCCGGCGAAGACACCGATGAGCGCATCGTGTCCCCAGGCTGGAACCTTCGCGAACAGGAGCACCCACACGATCAGGGCGAGTGAAGGGAGTATCTCGAGCAGCCGATGCGCGACGACCGTGCCGATGAGCGCCGGCCACGTACCCTCGCGGCGCGGCAGGTGTCGGGCGAGTACGCCTACTCGGGCGATCTCTCCTGCCCGTCCCGGCAGGATCCCGTTAGCGAAAATGCCGACGAAGAAGGCCGAGAGGACGTCGAGCAGGCGCGCGTGTGGCGGCGGAATCGCCTCGGTGAGGACAGTGCGCCAGGCGAGTCCGCGCACGATCGCGGAGACGAGATTGAGGCCGACTGCTGCGAGCGCCCACGACCAGCGCATCGCCGCGAGCGCGTGGCCCACTTGCCCCCAGTTCGGGCCGTGAAAGACAAGCAGACCCGCGACGCCCGCCGCTGCGACCGCGACAAGCCCGGCGTGCAGGAGCCGCGACTGGCGCATCAGCAGCCGCCGCTGTGACCGTCGCTGAGGCTGTCGAAAAGCCGCCCTGGGGTCGACGGGATCGAGAGCGAGAAGCTGCCGGCGCGTCGGAGCTCTAGCCACGTCATCTTCGCAGGACCACGGCTGACACAGCCGGCGCCGGCGAGCTGCCAGTAGGGATTGAAGTGCGTGCGCAGCGTGTACCGACCGGGGCTCGAGACGGTGCCGCTGATCGTCGTGTGCCCGAACGCGGTGATGCGGGCGGGCGCGGGACCGGTCAAGAGCGGAGTCGGACGCGGCAGTCGGTAGATCGTCCAGTTCGTGCTGCGGAAGACGACCTGCAGCCCCGACCTCGAAGAGCGCAGGATCGCCGCCTCGCGCGTTGCGCCGTCCCAGTCGAGCGCAGTCGAGGGCAGGAGGACGTAGTCGACCGCCGCCGAGCGCAGCCAGCGCCGATACGAAACGGCGTCGAGCTGCTTGCTGTAGAGCGCCGGGTTCGTGACTTCGTCGAGCTGCCGGTACCAGCCGCGGGCGAGCGGAAAGCCGGCCTTCGGGATCCAGTACGCCTCCCAGTGCGCTGCGGTCGGGACGACCTCAACTCGAAAGCCCGGCTGCGCATGTGCTTTCAGGAAGCGGATTGCAGGTGCCCAGAAGCGCGCGGTTGCGGGCCGGTTGTCGAGCCGGTAGGGGATCAGCAGCAGATACGGCGTGATGTTGTAGGCGAGGGCGACGGTCAGTGCCAGCACTGCCAGCCGGCGTGGCCTGAAGCCGGCGAGGCCTGCCGTCAACAGCATCACCGGAAACGAGAACGCACCGAGGCGCGTCCAGTTGTCGCCAAGCGGCGTCGGGACGATGAAGATGACCGTGCTGCCAATCCCCCAGAGCACGAAGAACCCGACGAGAGGCGCGGCCGCGCGTCCCCGCCGAGCTAGAAGCGCACCGAGAACGGACACGAGGAGGACGCCGGCGAAATCGATCGAGTGGAATGGGTAGGAGCCCGTCCCCGTCGAGAACAGTGCGAGCGCTGCCAGTTCGACCGCGGCGACGCCCGCGAGGCCAACGATCAAGACAAGTGAACTGCGCGAGAAGCTCCGCCGCGCGACCGCGCACGCGGCCAGCAGGAGGCAGAGAAAAGCGAAAGCGAGCGGGCTGAAGCCAACCGTCGCCGCAGCCAAGAGCACGGTCAGCCAGCGGCGTCCCCGTTGCAAAGCGCGCACCGCGCCGAGCATCGCGACAAAGCCGAGCGAGTAGGCATAGAGACCCGTGAACATCGGCGCCGCAGCAAGGACGCCGAAGACGCGAGCAGGCCAGAGTGCCGCGCGGCCCCATTCCCGTGTAGCGATCGATGAAAAGAGCACGGTCGAAAGCACCGCGGCGGCGAAGACGAGCGGCACGTTGCCCACGAGCGCAGCGGGGAAGTAATAGAGAAGGCTGTAGGAGCCGAGCGGGTACGACCCTGAATACCAGAAGTTGTCCCAGACGAGTGCGCCGTGGCGCACGAGCAGCGTCCGGTAGAGGTGTGCCGGAGCATCACCCGGGGCTGGCCCCAGCGTGAGAACGGCTGCCGCAACGAGGGCGGTGAGTGCTGCGAGGACGACGAGCTCGCGACGCCGAGCGATTGCCAGCGGCTCCGCGACCGCGGCGGCAGCACTCGTCATGCGATGTCAAGCGCGACCGACGCGACGCCGGCGATCGAGGCCACGACGACTGCGATTGCAGCGAGGCGTAGCGTCGGCCGCTGCACGAGCCGCTCTTGTGTTTGCAGCGCGAACGCAACGGCGACGAAGGCGAGACTCGCCAGCGTCTCGACTGCGTGAAACAGGAGGCCTGCGCCGACCGCGGTCCCTGTTCCGATTCCGCGCGCGACAAGCACGACGGAGACGGCACCACTGGTGATGCCGAGGCCCCCCGGCGAGAGAGGCAGCAAGGCGGCGACATCGAGTGCGGCAGTCACCGCTATGGATGTCGCGAGCGGGTGCGGAGCGCCGAGCGCGGACACGATCGCAACGGTCGCGATCATCCGTGCGAGTACGGCGACCAGGGCCCAACCAGCCAGGCCGGCAGCAAGTCGCGGCTGCAGGAGCAATTCGCGCATCGCCGCGGTGAGCCTGCCCACGGGGCCACGACGCAAGCGCTGCGAGAACAGCAGCGCTGCCGCGCCGGCGCTGACGACGAGCGCGACAACAAGGAGCGGCAAGAGAGGGACAGCGCCCATTGCCGCTCCGACAACCAGCACGAGCGCATTGATTAGCGCACGCGTGAGCGCAAGCGCCGCGAGTGCTCCAGCCGCCGGCAAGGCGCGGCCACCGGCGGGAAGCGCCCTGGCGAAGAGCCCGAGGCGGACGGCATCCCCCATCCGGGCCGGCGAAACGGTGTTGATGAGCGAACCGGCCGCGTAGCGCGCACACGAGTCGGCGCGTGAAAGACCGGCGCCAAGCGATGCAAAGGCACGCCGCCACGCAAAGGCGGTGGCGATCAGCGAGAGCGCGAACCCGCCTCCGGCGAGCAACTCGAGCCTCGGGTCGGCTCGCGAGGTCGCGGAGAGCGCCGGATGCACGCTGCCCCCGGCAAGCCAGAACGCACAGCCGGCGGCGACGGCCACACCGACGCCAACAGCGATCGCCCGCAGCGCGAAGCCATGGAACGGCGCGACTGCTCTCTGCTCACTCAAATTCATCCCCATGGCCGCCCGGGAAGCTTTCCCGCTGGCACGTGAACGCAAGCTGACAGGCGCAGCCGCTCGTGAACGCTCGGCAGGAGGGCGCGCGCTCGAGTCCAGCAGCTCCTCGGATGCAAAGGCTTGACCAGGTAATCGTCGGCGCCCGCGTCGAGGCCGGCGACCCGGGCGGGCACGGCATCTCGCGCAGTCAAGAGCAGAATCGGGAGCGCCAGGCCCCGGCTGCGCAGCCGCCGGCAGACGGCAAGGCCGTCGATCCCGGGCATCGCGACGTCGAGCACGAGCAGATCGGGAACGGCGCGCTCGACCGCGGCCAGCGCTTCGCCACCGTTGGCGGCGGCGTCGACGCGATAGCCCTCGGCCGTGAATGTCCGCTCGAGCATGCGCCGGATCGGCGAGTCGTCGTCGACGACGAGGATCGAGACCACGCGGTCAGCCTAGGCTGTCCGGAACGAGCGGACGATCGCGGCCGCGCCGATCACGATGAGAGCGAGGAGCCCGAGCCTCAGCACAAGCATGCCGCGGAGGGGCCGCCCACGGCGCACGCGGCTGCCGACCAGGCCGGCGGTCGCGAAGAGAACGACCGTCGCGCCGAGCAGAAGCTGCCACCAGACGAACGCGGGCCCCGGCGCGAGCTCGACGCCGCGCAGCGGCGGCAGCATCACTCCCGAGCGCAGGCGAAGCGGCCGTGCGAGCGTGTGGGTCGCCTGGCTCACATCGACGAAGCCGTTGCGCACAAGCGAGCGCAGCACCTCCGCCTGGCGAGCCCGTGCCAGGCCGGGATCCCGGTAGGGGTCGTAGAGGGAGGGCGCCTGGATCAGGCCGGTGAGCAGGCTCGCCTGCGCCAGATCCAGGCGTTGGGGCGGGATCCCGAAGTAGCGCTTGCTCGCCGCCCGAATCCCGTAGGCGTTCTCGCCGAAGTAGGCGCTGTTCAGGTAGGCGGCGAGGATCTGCGCCTTCGTGTACCGGTTCTCGAGCTTCCAGGCGACCGCGGCGTCTTCCAGCTTGCGCCACGGGTTGTGGTCGTTGCCGCCGAGATAGAGGACCTTCGCGACCTGCTCGCTGATCGTGCTCGCCCCCTGCGCGAACGAGAGGTGGGTGATGTCGTAGGGGAGCGCCCGGAACACGCCGATGATGTCGATGCCGTGATGGCGGTAGAAGCGCTCGTCCTCAGTCGCCACCACCGCTTCGCGCAGGATCGCCGGAATTGCGGCCTGATTGACAGGTTCTCCGGTCGTTCCGTGCAGCCGGCTCCCGACCCGGGCCGCGAGCGCCGACGGCGTCGGGCTGGCAAGCCAGGCGGCAGCACCGACGGCGAGGATCGCGACGGCGAGCAGTGCGAGGACGGTGGCGAGCCGGCGCAGCCCGGTCGACCAGAGAAGACGGTTCAACCCGGTCAGCGACTAGGCCTCGTTGCTGCCGCGTGGACGTAAGCGGCGACCGCGTCCACCGCGGCGGGCGAGAGCCGGACGGGCATGACACGGACGAAACTCTCGATGTCGCTCGTGCTCAGCTTGGCGATCGCGAGGTCGCCTCCGCCGGCGGACGTGTCGTGACCGGTGAGGGTGTGGCAACCGGCGCAGGCGGCAGCGAAGACGGTGCTGCCGCGTTGCGGGTGCGCCGGTTGAGCTTGCCTGTGCCCGCCGCAGCCGCAGAGGAGGAGGGTGAGGGCCGCTGCGGCCGCGAGCGGGCACATCCGTTCAGCGCATGTTGTCGGTATGGCCGAGCGAGTAGCGGCCCGGCTGCGGCCACACGCACAGCCCATGCGGGCCGGCGCCGACCGGGATGCGCGCAAGCAGCCGACCGGTGCGGGTGGAGATGGCATACACCTCGCTGTTGTACCGGCCGGAGAGCCAGAGGACCTTGCCGTCGGCGGAGACGCCGCCCATATCCGGACTACCTCCGCCCGGGATCCGCCACTTCGCGATCACCTTCTGCGTCGTGAAGCTGATCACCGACACCGACCCCTCGCCCCGGTTGGAGACATACAGATCCTTGCCGTCGCGGCTCGGGTACAGGCCGTGCGCGCTGGCGCCGGTGCGGATGAAGCCGACCACCTTCAGGCGGCGGCCGTCGACCTTCCAGACGCCGTTGGCGGTCAGATCGGCGACGTAGAAGACGCTCCCGTCGGGAGAGATGCGCACGTCCTGCGGCTCGCCGGCGCGTCCGTCGGGAAGATCGAGGACACCGACGACGCGCTCGCTTGCGACGTCGACCTTGACCAGCTGGCCGGAGAACTCGCAGCTCGCGATCAGGTAGCGGCCGTCGGCTGAGAAGTCCAGGTGATCGACCCCGGCGCACGGGACGCTCAGCGAGTGGTGGAGCGCGAAGGTGTGCGGGTCGCGGAAGTCGAGCCGCCGCAGCCGCTCCGCGACGACGATCGCGTAGCGGCCGCCGGGGGTGAAGTACATGTTGTAGGGATCCTCGACCGGAATCGTCCGTCCCGGCCGGCCGGTGCGCGGATCGATCACGGTCAGGCTGTTGCCGACATCGTTCGTCACATACAGCGTCTTCAGGTCGTAGCTCGGAACGACATGCTGCGGCAGCAAACCGACCGGGAAGTGCTCGACGATCTTGTACGTGCGCGGGTCGATCACGTCCACGCTCGCGCTCTCGCTGTTCGGCACGTACACCAGCTGCCGGGCAGACCGTGCGGCCCCGGTCAGCTTGTTCGCGCCGTCGAAGGCGTACACGTTGCTCTTTACGCGGGTGCGGGGCGAGCTGGCCGGGGCGGGGCGACGGGTCGGTGCGGGCACGAGTTCGCTCATCCTCGACTCGGTTCCGGCGGAGCCGCGGCCACCCGCGAGCAGGATCCGCCTCCCCACGCTGACCGCGGCCAGGTCGGAGCGCGGCGAGGCAAGGCTTCCGGCCGCATGCACGCGTCCGGACGGGTCGACAGCGACGATCCGCGCGGTGGGCGTGTCGACCGCGGAACCGCGGCCGCCGATCACGTACGCGGTTCCGCCGAGCGCCGCGGCAGCGGCGTGCGTCGTCGGTGCCGGCAGCCTGTTGGCCCGTGTGACGCGGCCGCTTCCGGGACGGTAGGCGAAGACGACGGCGCTCGCCGCTCCGGCGGGAAGCGAGCCGCCCGCGATCACGAGCCTCCCCGCCGCCGCCGTCACCGCCGCGTACCGAATCGGCGTCGGCAGCCGCGCGACGACGCGCGCCGTGGTTCCCGGCCGCCAAGCGACGATCGTGTCCAGCCACCTGCTCCCGGTGTAGCCGCCGACGATGTACGCCGTGCCGCCGATCACGGCCGCCGACTGGTCCGAGCTCGGCGCCGGCAGCCGCCCGACCACCGCCGTACGTCCACCCGACACCGGGACGCGAATGATCTGATCGCTCTGCGTGTTCGCAGAAGTCCCGCCGCCGAACACGTACACGTCGTTGCCGACGCGGACCGCGGCCGTGTCGTGCAACCCGACGGGCAGCGACCCGACGAGGCGATCACCACGCGCATCGACGATTCGCACGTCCGCCCTGGACGTGTCTGCCGCGGTCAAACCGCCGAGCAGCATCAGCCGCCCGCCTACGAGCGCAACCGCGGCCGCATCTTGGACCGGCGCGGCCAGCGAAGCCAACGCCTGCTCGGCGAGACGCCTCGGCGCGGGGGTGCGCGCCGCGCGAGCCGCAGCTTGAGCTGTCGAGGTCAGGCGAGAGGTGGCTGCACCTGGCTTGCCGCCCGACCCGAGCAGTATCGCGGCGAGGATGGCAGCCGCTGCTGCGAGCCCGACGCCAGCAACCGGCATCAGCCGCCGCCGGCGCCGCCGGCCGCGGTTCGGTCTCACCACGCGACCGGTGCGCGCCACGCGGCTCACCCGCCGAACTCCCGCACGGCGCGCCCTGTCAAGTCGATGACGGATCCGATCGGGCGCACGGATCCCTCAGTGAACCGAACGGTTGCTGGCGAAGCGTCGGGCGAGTGAGCGGATCGCGGAGGCGACGCGCCCGACTGTCGCTCCACCCAGCTGCCCGCCCGGCAGCTCGACGTCGAACGCCGATGCGGGCACGACGTGGTCGTCCCAGCCGATCGCGCTTCCCGGATAGTCGCGCAGAGGTTGCAGGGGCAGCCCGAGCGCTCGAGCCAGTTGCCGCTCGGCCCAGCGGGGGCCTTGCGAGTCGTCGATCAATCCGTACGGCTGGTGCAGCCAGATCGTAAGCCCCGGGCGCGTGCGGCGGATGAACGCCTCGATCGCCCGCGATTCCGGCTCCGAGGAGGGCTGCGGGCCTGAGTAGAAGCGACTGCCCGGCGCGCTCAGGTGACGCCAGCGGAAGGGGAAGTTGCGGTTTAGGTCGACGCCGTCAGCATTGACGCGCGTCCCTTGTGCGGCACCGTCCGGATTCATGTCCGGAATCAACCACAGCCGCACACCCGCGACCGCCCGCTGCGCAGCGAGCAGCTTGGTGACCGCGATGCCGCCTGGCTCGTCCCCGGCGATCGAGCCGATGACCAGCACCGAACGCCGCGCACATCCGGACGCGATCAGCCAGGCCACGATCGGGCGATGGCCGACCGAGTACCCGAGCACGTGCCTCGTCCCCAGCGTCGACACCGGATGGGCCGATGATGTGGCGGACGTGGCGAGCGCAGCGCCGGTTCCCGCGATGACGGAGAGCAGGGCAAGGCATGCCGCTGGCAGCGGGCGCATGCAGCAACTGTCCTCGCTGCTGCCTGAACGCCACCTGACCGCGGACAACCTGCGGGCGGCGTCAGGCGGAGGGGAGGATGACGACGAAGCGGCCGCCGCCGAGTCGTGCGACCGCTTCGACGTCGCCGCTCGCGCTGCGGGCAAGCCGGCGGGCGAGGGCGAGGCCGAGGCCCGCGCCGGCGCCGTTGCGTGCTCCCTGGTTGCCGCGGACGCCGGGCTCGAAGATGCGCTCACGTTCCTCGTCGCCGACGCCGGCGCCGTCGTCGTCGATCGTGTAGCGCACGCCGCCGTGGGCGCGCTCGATGGAAACGCTGACCCTGCTCGAGCCGTAGCGGCAGGCGTTGTCGATGAGCGGCTGCAGGATCCGCTCGCCGAGCTCGGGTTCGAGCGCGACGCGAATCGTCGTTTCCGGTGCGCTCACGTCGAGGTCGATCCCGTGCTGGGCTGCGAACTCGGCGCAGGCTGCGGTCGCTTCGACCGCGAGTGCGTAGGCATCGGTGGTGCCGCGTTCGGAGCCGGCTTCGTGGCGGGCAGCGGCGACGAGCGCGTCGACCGTGCGCGTGAGCTGTACGGCGTTGCTGTTGATCAGCTCGAGGGCGCGTCGGTACTCGCCCGGCTCACGCTCGCGGCGGAGCGCGAGCTCGGACTCTGCCATGACGCGCGCGAGCGGTGTACGCAGCTCGTGCGAGAGCTCTGCCGAGAAGCGCTGCTCCCGGCGCAGGCTCGCGGCAAGCCGGTCGAGCAGACCGTCGAGCGTCGCCGCGAGCTCACTCAGCTCGTCGTGTGGCTCGCCGAGGGCGAAGCGGCGATCGAGGTCGCGCTCGCTCCAGGCGGCCGCCTGTCGGGTCATCCGCACCACCGGCCGGAGCGAGGCGGTGAGCAGCCAGCGCGCGGCGAACGTGACGGCCAGGAGCACGAGGCCGCCGAGGACGAGCGAGGCGATCAGCGCGAGCCGACGCGTCTGCTCATAAGGCGCGAGCGAGACGCCAGCGACGACGGTGCCGATGCGGCGGCCGCCCGAAACGACCGGGGCTGCGTACAGCCGGATGTCCGCGCCGGGGATGTCGGCGTAGCGTGCGCCGCCGCTCGTGAGCGCACGCGCTGCTGCGAAGACGCTCGCGCCGCTGCGCGGCTGCTCGAGCACGGCTCCTCGTGAGAACACCCAGATGTAGGCGTCGGCGGTGGCGTCATCGGGGGCCTCGCGCACGCTGAGCCTTCCGTGCGCTGTCGTGAGCAGCGCGAGCTGCGCGGAGGCTCGGGTGCGGGCGAGATCGCGCGAGTCGCGGGTCAGCGTGCCTGCCAGGATGAGGTTGAAGCCGAGCACGAGTGCGGCCACGGCGACGCCGACTGTCGCGACCACGACGAGGAAGAGGCGGCGGCGGATACCGAGCCTGCTCATGCGATCCGGTAGCCGACGCCGTGAACGGTGGTGACCGCGGGTGCACGGTGGAGCGGGCGAAGCTTGCGGCGCAGGCGTGCGATGTAGGCGTCGAGCGTGTTCTCGCGCACGATCGCACCGTGCGGCCAGCCGGCGCGGACGAGGTCGCGCCTGCGCACCGCCTCGCCGGGATTCGCGAGCAGTCGCGCGAGCAGCCGGAACTCCGTCGGCGTCAACGGCACCTCCTGCGAGTCGTCAGCGACGGAGTGCGTGACCGGGTCGAGCCGGAGCCCGGCCGCCTCGACAGCGCCGTTCGCCCCCGTACGGCGAAGGAGCGCGCGGAGGCGTGCGACGAGCTCGGCGAGCGCGAACGGCTTCGCGAGGTAGTCGTCGCCGCCGGCGTCGAAGCCGGCGATCCGGTCGACAAGCGCGTCGCGCGCGGTCAGGAAGAGCACCGGGGTTTGCACCCCGCGCGCGCGCAGCGCCTGGCAGACGTCGCGGCCGTCCGCGTCCGGCAGGCCGATGTCGACCACGAGCACGTCCGGCTCCAAGCCAGGGACGCGGTCGAGCGCGGCGGCCCCGGTCGCGACCGCCTCGACCGCGAAGCCCTCCTCCCGCAGGCCGCGGCCGAGCAGGCTCCGCAGTTCCTCGTCGTCTTCGACCACCAGGATGGTCTGCCCGAAGCTCACGGGCGGATTGTCGTCATTCCTCGCGCAGGATCGCGCCGAGCGGTAGCCGCCGGATCAGCAAGGCAGCGAGCGCGGCGGCGGCGAGGCCGCCGGCGAGGGCGGCGCCGCCGAGGCCGCCGAGGAACGCCCACGGCACGGCGAGCTGGTCGGGCGGCGGGTCGAAGACGTGCTGGAGCATCGCGACGAGCATCTCCGCGAGCAGCCAGCCGAGCAATGCGGCCAGCGCGAGCGCGGCCGTGAGCACGAGCACCGCCTCGCTCCAGAGAAACGCTGCCGCCCGGCGCAGGGACGCGCCGAGCGCGGCCATCGTCGCGAGCTCCTGCCGCCGCTCCGCGAGGCCGACGGTGACGAAGAGCGCCATCGTCGCGGCGGCGAGCACGAGCACGAAGACCTCTTCGATGCGGCTGATCCCGCGCAGGTCGACGGTCGTGATCGAGCTGACCGTCTGCGCTGTCTGCGCTCCGATGTCCTTCACGCTCACCCCGAACGGCGCGGTCGCGGCCGCGACGCGGCGGGCGAGCGCGCCCGGGTCGCCGGCGGCGCGGACGAAGACGACGTTCGAGCCGGGATCGTGCGTGAGCCGGTGGAGGTAGGCGAGGTTGGCGACCATGAACGAGTCCTTCGGCGCGGACGGGAACTCCTGCACGATGCCGACAACGTGGAAGGGCGCGACACGGAAGCTGCCGCTGCGGTGGTCGAGCACCCGCAGCCGGAGCAGGTCGCCGAGGTTGAGCGAGTAGTCGGTGATCGTCTCCTTCGAGACGAGGATCCCGTCCGGGGTGGCGCGCAGCCGGGCGAGCATCTGGGCGGCGCTGCCGCCGACGAAGTACGAGTCGCGCAGGCTCGTGCCGCGCGTGAGCGTCGTCGCGTCGATGCCGAAGGTGTCCTGGAGGTCGGGCCCGACGTAGGCGTAGGAGTGGTCGACGGCGGAGACGCCCGCGACGCCGGTAAGCGCGCCGATCTTCTGCACGAGTGCATGCCGTGCGACCGCACCGGGCGGCGCGGTGGCGACCACGTCGGCGCCGAGCGTGAGCTGCGCATCCACGCGCGCCTGCTGGTCGTAGGTGGCGGCGAAGATGCCGAGGTTGACGCCGAAGGCGAGCAACAACCCGAGCACGAGCAGGCCGCGGTTGAGCGCCGCGCCGCGCCGGCCTGCGCTGGCGAGCAGGAAGCCGAGCGAGGTGCTCGCCCGCTCGCCCGCGGCGCGTGCCGCGATCCAGGCGAGGGCGCGGCCGCGCAGTCGCAGGAGCAGGAGCGCCGCGCCGAGCCAGAGCAGCGCGGGCTGACCGTGAGC
>JBOGZU010000031.1:0-11682 GCA_050697455.1 Gaiellaceae bacterium
GAGGAATACGACGGCGCCGCGCCTCATGCCTCCCCGGTGTCGCTCGCGACCGGCTCCGGCAGCTCCTCCGCGTACGGGACGAGCGTCCCGTCGCCGTCCCGGGCGAGGATCAGGTGCGAGAAGAAGCGCGTCATCACGATCCCCTCGACGAACTCGCCGAGGCGCGGCTCGGGCCGCTCGCCGTTCGCGAGCGCGATCGCGAGCTCCGGGTAGCGGGAGCCGGCGCTGCGCGGCAGCGGGAAGGCGCCGCCGAAGCGCGGGTTGATGTCGGTCACGCGCAGCTCGCCGTCGTCGCGGAAGCACTGGATGTTCGCCGGGCCGACGAGCCGGAGCGTCTCGGCAACGAAGCGGCCGTGCTCGATCAGCTCCCAGTCCTTGATGGTCATGCCCTTGATCGACTCGCCGCCTTTCGACTCGATCATCGTGCGCGGAATCGCGTTCAGGCAGCGACTCTCAAGGTCGCAGAAGACGTCGATCGAGAACTCCTCGCCGAGGCACACCTGCTGCACCATCGAGTCGGCCTTGGTGTAGCCGAGGAAGAAGTCGAGCTCGGCGCGCGTCTCGGCGCGGTAGATATGGCGCGAGCCGAAGCCCTCCCGCGCCTTCACGAGCAACGGGTAGCGCGCGTCGTCGGGTACATCGTCGGGCAGCCAGGTCGGCGGCGACGGGATTCCGCGCTCGAGGAAGAGCCCGTGCGCGAGGTACTTGTCGCCGACGGCCCGGATCACGTCCGGCTCGGCGAGGAGGACGAGCGCGCCGAGCTGCGCCCGGCCGGCGAGCAGCTGCAGGTGGTCGAGGTCGGTCAGCGGCACGATCAGCTTGACGTCGTGCTGCCGCACGATCTCGGCGAGCGCCGCGACGTAGCCGGGGTCGTCGATGCGCGGCACGAGGTGGTGCTGATCCGCGTGGTAGAGCGCCGGCGCGAGCGGGTTCAGGTCGGCAGCGACGGTGAACGCCCCCGCGCGGCCGAACTCGCTGACGATGTCGACGCGCTGCCCCGCGCACGTGAACAGGACCGCGGTCACTGAGCCGTACGGTAGCGGGCGCGTCTTACGGCGCCGTCAATTCGAGCCGTGCCAGCCGCCGGTCTCGCCCTTGTAGGTGCCGCCGAAGAGCGCCGCCGGCGTGCGCGCCAGGATCCGCAGGTCGACGAGCGTCGAGCGGTGCTCCACGTACCAGACGTCGAGCTCGATCCGCTCCGCCCAGGGCAGAGTCGCGCGGCCGTGGATCTGCGCCCAGCCGGTGATGCCCGGCAGGACGTCGAGGCGGTGTCGCTGCCTCTCGTCGTATCTCTCGACCTGGTAGCGGAGCGTCGGCCGCGGCCCGATCACGCTCATCTCCCCGCGCACGACGTTCCAGAGCTGCGGCAGCTCGTCGAGCGAGAGCTTCCGCAGCAGGCGACCGGTGCGGGTGATGCGTGCGTCTCCCTTGTTCACTGCAAGCCCGGCGCCCATCGTCTCGGCGCCGACGACCATCGTCCGCAGCTTGAGCAGGTCGAAGTCGACGCCGTCCTTCCCGACGCGCGTCTGCCGGTAGAGAACGGGGCCGCCGTCCTCGATCTTGACGGCGAGCGCCGCGAGCGCCAGGACGGGCGAGGCGGCGAGGAGCGAGGCGCCCGCAATCGCGACGTCAGCGACGCGTTTCACGGGCGGAACCTCAAGAGCGCCACATTCGGCGTTCGCCCTACGAGAACGAGCGAGTAACGCCGCTTCAGCTCCAAGTAGACCCGTCCGCTCAAGTCGAGAGGTGAGGCGGGTGAGGGGTAGGAGTCGGTGAGCACGAATGTGTCGGCGCGCAGACCGGCCGCAGCCTCGAAGACCCTCCGTCGCGTCGCTGGAAGCAGGGCTTCCTGGTTCGGGTCGGACAAGGGGATGGCGTTGGCCTCGTGCGCGGCGATCAGGTACTCGTCGGTCAGCTCGCCGCTCATGAGAACAACCACGGGGCGACGCCCTCCCGGGTCATAACGAGCGACTAGATCTCTGCCGTCGGCTACGGCGGAATCGTATGGATAGGGACCCCGAAGCTGGACCAGGTCACGGTGGAGGAGGTGCAGGGACTGCGGCGGCCTCACCGTCGTCACGAGACCGAGCGCAGTGTCCGACCAGGCAGCGCGAAGGTTTTGCCAGCCCGAACCGACGACTGCAGCCACGACCACCACCGCGAGTCCTGCTGCCAAGTGGCGGATCGCGCGCACCGTACCGATCTGCAGACGCAACCCGATCTCGATCCACAGGACGACCAAAGCCACAGCCGGGACAACGATGACGTGGAGGTTGTTCGGGTGCGATCTCCCGACGAAGTACGAGAAGGAGGCGATGCCGAATCCGGTAAATCCGGCCGTCGCCGTGAGCTGGCGCGCGAGATCGTCAGCGATCGGTGATGTCGACAGAAACCAGACCCCGAGCGCCGAGGCGAAGTAGACGACGCCGAGCAGGAATCCGGGAGACCAGGCTCCGACCGGCAGGCCTCCAAAGCCCTGGGTCGAGTACAAGCGCAGGTAGCTGAAGTACGTACCCCAATCCGGCCATGCTCCCGCGACGATCCTCGTGACGAACGCATAGCCGAGCTGCACGACCACGACGGCGAGAAGCGGCAACGCCGAGGCCCGCAAAAGCTCGGTCCGCCGCCGCCGCCGCACAGCCGCGGCCCCGACCATCGCGATGTAAGCGAGAGCGGTGTAGACGAAGGTCTCGAAGCTCCAGAACGAAGCGAGCCCCACGAGAGCAGCGCTCGTCCACGAGGTGGCTTTCCCCGGTGACGAGCCCGCGACGACTTCGACAGCGATCAGCAGGAACGGGATCCCGAACCGGAGGGCAGTGGCGCTCGGGTAGTCGACGTAGAGCTGCTCCGGCGTGAGCACGCAGGCGACGACGGCGACCGCGACACCCGTCACCGCGATCGCCTGCGAGCGCACCGTGAGCCTCAGGACGAAGTACAGGAGCGCGAACTCGATCACCGTGACCACGGCGACGACGACTGCGAGGAGTCCGTAACCGATCCCGATCACAGCAAAAACCGCGGCCAGGAAGTAGATGAGCCCGACGCCGTACTGCGAAAAGACGGTCACGAGAAGCGCCTGACCGTGCAAGACCGCATTCGCAGGAGCCAGGAAAAACCCCTGGTGGTAGGTGGCGACGACGACGTCCTGCCCTCTGACGACGAGGAGCACGGACGCGAGCAGCAGCACGACGAGCCCGTCGACAACTCGACTGACGCGCGTCGTCAGCGCATGCCGTAGCGATGCGAGGCGCAGCAACGCCACGGCCACGACGAGCGCTGCAACGAAGACGACCCAGTCGTTGCCCGCGAAAACGCTTGCCGGCAGGAATGCGGCCAGGGACGCTCCGAAGAGCAAGGGGCCGATTGCCGCCAGAAACCACCTGTGGTCTAGAAGCCGTTCGACCGACGGAGTTGGACCTCTCACAGTGACAACACGCATCGCAACGAGCAGCGCGGCGGCACCGATGGCAACGAGCGCCATCGCCAATGCTCCCGGCGAGACGAGCCAGACGAACCGCGCGACGACGATGGCAGCGAAGAGGACTGCTCCGTCGACGGCAGCCAGCACTGCCAGCGTGTCCCTGCTCCTCCGTATCAGCCATTGACGCCGGCGAGCGGCAACCCAAGCAAGTGCCGGTGCGAGAACGAAGAAGGTCACGGCGTAGGACGCGAATTCGACGCGCTCTGTGTGGCCGAAAGCGACCACGAGGAGCGCGGCGAGAAACCAAAAGGCGACACATCCGTCGACCACGGCGAGAACGACGGTGGGGGCGACTCGCAGCTCCGCCGCGGCGACCGGCCGGCTACTTGCCTCCGCGTCGACGCTCACACGAGCTCTCCCTCGCGCTGCGGCGTCCACGTCGCCGGCACGCCGCGGCGGAGGTAGTTCCAGAGCGAGACGGCGGTCGCGGCAGTGATCAAGACGTAGTAGCGGGCGATGCCGACACCGGCGAGCGCAGCGGCCAGGAGCCCGAGCTGGAGGCCGAGAAAGACGGCGTAGACCGGCCCGTGGCCGAGCAGCGCGATCGAGCTTCCCAGCAGGACGAGGTGGAGGAGCCCGCTCGCATAGCGGAGGTGCCGGTGCGAGAGGAGCGCGATGAGGTAGCCGAGGGGCTGGCGTCGCAGCATCCGGCCACGCAGCACGATCAGCCAGACGTGCTCGAACATCCGCACCTTCCGCCGGTACTCCGACTCGTTCGTCGGCGTGGGGCGCTCATGCGCCACGGCCTCCGGCTCGTAGACGGAGCGGCGGCCGCGCTGCGGCATGAGGTACGGCAGCGAGAGGTCGTGCCCGAAGCGCGGGTCGACCTCGACGTAGTCGGCGCGCCGCAACGCATAGATGGCGCCGTTGCCACCCGTGATCGAGCCGAGCCGCGACTCTGAATCGCGAGTCACGAGCTCATAGCGCCAGTAGAGGCCCTCCTTGTTCGAGCCGCCGGGCGCATCGAGCCGGAGCCGGCCGCAAACGTACGCGACCTTGGGGTCGGCAAGGTTGCGGACGAGTCTGCGGAGCGCCAGGGAATTCCAGGTCGAATTCGCGTCGGAGAAGGCGACGACTTCCGCGTCCGTCGCGCGAACGGCTGCATCCTGTGCAGCGACCTTGCCGCCGCGCGGATTCCGGATCACGCGCGCGCCCGCCGCCTCGGCAAGCTCCTCCGTGCGGTCGGTCGAGGCGTCGGAGGTCACGACGAGCTCGAGCAGCTCCGCCGGGTAGTCGAGCGCGCGCAGGTTGGCGATGCGCGCCTCGATCGCCGCCTCCTCGTTGTAGGCGGTGACGATCACGGCGACGGACGGCAGGTACGAATCGTCCTTGGCGACCGGGTGCGGGCGGATCCGCGCGGCAACGGCGGCCACGAGTGGGTAAACGACGTGCGCCCACGCGAGCGCGGCAAGCGAGCCCCAGAAGAGGACGACGGCCGCGGTCACGTTTGCAACGCTAGCGACGGCGCCAGCCGACGCCGGTCCGGCGGCTGGCTAGTAGCCCCAGGGCCCGACGTGCGGGTACTTCGGCTGCGTCAGAGAGAATGCGAGCGAGTTCCCCGAGCCGGCCGCCGTCGCGCGCAGCCAGTCCCTCCTCGTCGCCCGGAGCTTGAGCTTGGTCCGGAAGATCCCGTAGCGGTTGGTCCTGACCCTCGCCACCCTCCGCCACCTTCCCCGCAGCCCGTGGCGCCGCTCGATCGTGACGACGGTCTTGGTGCTCGTCGCGTCTCTCCCCCAGATGGTCACGGAGCGGTGGTGGAGGTAGGCGACGAACGGGAAGCGGAACGCGGTCCGGCCCGGTTTCGCGCGCGCCCTGGCGATCGGCTTCCCGGCGAAGTAGAGACCACTCTTGTACGGCGTCCGCCCGGGCATGTCCTGAAGCAGGAACCACGTCGCGACCGTGACCCCGGAGCGCCACATCTGGTACAGCGACTCCGCCGTGGCCCGAGCTTGCAGCCGCAGCTTCAGCGTGTTGCGGCGCGGCGGGTTCGTGTCCCATGAGAACTCGGTCACCCAGAACTGGACGGAGTGGGAGGAGAGGACATGGTGCTGCCGGACGCCGGCCCGGAGCAGCGACCGCATCCGTGGGAGGTCGCCGAGCGAGATGTCGTCGGACTCCTTCGCGTGGCCGAAAGGCCCGCCGAAGGTGTACGGGTGGTGCGACCAGACGTCGAAATGGATCTTCGCCCTGCAGGTGCGATGCGGGTGCGCGCCCTTCGAGAGGCAGAGCAGAGAGCGCATGAAGGAGAGCGGCGTGAAGGAGTACCACTTCTGCCGCTTGGTCTTCCGATGCCCGAACGGATCCAGGCCGCCCGCGATGACGACATTCTTGTGGTCGACCCCGTGGACGCCCGTCGCAACGGCGTTGACCATCGCGCGGTAGATGGCCGGTCTCACCGGCGAGAGGTCGAGGCTGAGATTCGGTTCGTTCCAGACCTGGAAGACATGCTCCGCCGGGGCGTTGTGGGCGCCGTCGTAGTGAAGCGCGAGTGCGTGCGCGAACTTCTTGAGCGCCCTCACGTCCGGCGTGCCCCCATTGACTCCCTTCGGACGAATCTTGAAGGCCCAGTCAGGGGCGTGAACGATGTCGAGAATCGGCGTGAGGCCGGCGGTCTCCGCGTTCCCCACGAGCCCGTCCATGTAGCCCCACTTGTAGCCGGACGAGTCGGGATTGGAGGCGTCGAAGCTCGAGTCCTGTGTCTTCGGCGCAATCCTCGCCCACGACACCATCAAGCGCGCATATGTCGCCCCGGCGCGGTGCGCGACCGAGAACGCCTGCGCCTGCTGCGCGTTCGCGAAGAGGTCGGGATCCATCAGCCCTGTCCGAAACGGCCGTGTGAGCGGCGTCTTATAGGTTCGGAGCGAATGCCCGGTTCGGGCAGACGCGATCGTCGCTCCCAAGAGCGCGATCAGACAGACAGTGACCCCCACTAGGCGACGCATGAACGCCCTACGGATTCCCCCAAGGCCCGAATCTAAGCTTGGGTGACGGCCGCTTCAGGGAGAACGCCATCGAGTTGCCGGAGCCATGGGCGCTCGCGCGCAGCCGGTCCTTCGCCGTCACCCTCCTCAGCTTCAGTTTCGCGAGAAAGATCCCGTACCGGTTCGCGCGGATGCGGGCGATGGTCCTCCACGCTCCCTTGCCGTTGTGCTGCTGCTGGATCGCGACGGTCGTGGTCGAGCTCGTCGCGTCGCGTCCCCAGACGCTGACCGCGCGCTTCTTGCCGAGATAGGCGACAAAGGGGAAGCGATAGGAGGTCCGCATCGGTTTTGCGTGTGCTCTGCCGAGTCTGGGAGCGGAGTAGAAGAGGCCGCTCTGCCACGGGCTCTTCCCAGGCTGGTCCTGCAGCAGGAACCACGTCACGAGCGAGACGCCCGAGAGCCACATCTGGTGAAACGCCTCGGCCGTCCATCTGGCCTCGAGCGCCGGCGGAGCTGCTTTCCGTCGCGGCGGGCCCGTGTCCCAGCTGAACTCGGTGACCCAGAACTGGACCGGGTGACTCGAGACCACCTGGTGGAGCTTGACCGCTTCCCGGAGCAGCGTCCGCATCTTCGGCAGGTCGCCGAGCGAGACGTCGTTGGGGTTCCGGGCGTGCCCGAACGGCCCCTGGAAGGTGTACGGGTGGTGCGACCAGACGTCGAAGTGCACGGGGTTGTGGCACGTCCTGCGCGGCTTCTTGCCGTTCGAGACACACAGGAGAGCGCGCATGAACGTGAGCGGCGACATCGTGTGATAGCGCTTCGCCTTGCCTCCGAAGGGGTCCATCCCACCCGCGACCACGAGATTCGCCGGGCTCACGGCATGCACCGACGAGGCCACGGCGTTGACCATGTTGCGATAGGCCTTCGGGTCGACAGGGTTGAGGTCGAGACTGAGGTTTGGCTCGTTCCAGACCTCGAAGACGTGCACGGAGGGGGCGCCGAGCTTGCCGTCGAAATGGGTCGCGAGCGCAGTGGCGAAGTCGCCGACCGCACTGATCTTCGGCGTCCCGCCGCTCGTTCCGCGAGGCTGGACCTTGTAGCCCCACGACGGCGCATTCCCGATGTCGAGGATCGGAGTGAGGCCCGCCGCCTCGGCTGCGCTGACGGTGCTGTCGAGGTAGGCCCAGTCGTAGCCGACCGAGTTCGGGTCGGAGGCGACGAAACCAGCCGGCAAGGTCAGCGGCGCGACCTTGTACCAGTGCACGATGATCCGCACGTAGCTGCCGCCCGCGGAGTGGAGCGCCGTGAATGCCGGCGTCTGCTGCGCGCCGCTGAAGAGGAACGGGTCGAACATCGCGGTGCGCAACGGCAGCGTTGCCCGGGTCTTGATGACCCTCTGGCGATGAGCCCGCTTAGAGGGCGCTGCCAAAGCGCCCGCGGCCGTTGCGACGCACGCGCAAACGACGACGGCGGCGGCGACAAATAACGACCGCTGCGAATACGAGACCCTCAACCGCACCGCGATTCACTGTAGCCCAGGTTGCGGCAGATGCCAGCGACGATTACAGAAGACTTACCCCTTGCTCTCTAGCGGCCCCACGGGCTGTACTTGCGGTTCGTCGAGGGCCGCCTGAGGGGGAAGGGGAGAGAGCTGCCGGAGCCGGAGGCGGTAGCCCGCAGCCAGCTCTTCTGGGTCGCTTTGAGACGAAGGGTGGCGAGAAAGATCCCGTACTTGTTCGCCTTGACCAGACCGACCGTCTTGAACGATCCGCTGCTGCCATTGCGCTGCTGGATCGTGATGAGGTCGGCCGAGCTCGTCGCGTCGCGCCCCCAGATGCTCACCACATGCTTCTTGCCGAAGGAGGCGACGAAGGGGAATTCGAACGCCGTCAGCATCGGCTTCGGCGTCGCGGCCGAGAGTGTCGGCGAGTGGTAGTAGAGGCCGCTCTGCCACGGCGTCGTGCCGCCCTCGTCCTCGAGCATGAACCACGTCACCAGCGACACACCGGAGATCCACATCTGGTGAAACGCCTCGTCGGCCCAGCTGGCCTCGAGAGCCGCCGGCACAGCACCCGAGCGCGGCGGGTTCGTGTCCCAGCTGAACTCGGTGACCCAGAACTGAACGGGGTGGCTGGAGACGACCTGGCCACGGTTCACGCCTACCTCGAGCAGCGCGTCCATCGTCTGCAGGTCACCCAGCGAGACGTTGTCGTGGCCCTTCGCCTTCGCTGTCGGCCCGTAGTACGAGTAGGGATGCATCGACCACGCATCCATGTGGACGGGGTCGTTGCACGTGGCGCGCTGCTTCTTCGTGTGCGAGATGCACAGGAAAGCCCGCATGAAGGCGAGCGGCGCTTGCGTGAAGCCTCCCGCCGCTTCGGACCCGCGCGGATCGAGCCCGCCGGCGACGACGACGTTCGAGGCGTTCACGCCGTGCACCCCGGTCGCGACCGCGTTGACCATGCCTCGATACGTCGCGCCGTTGACCGGCGAGAGGTCTCGCCGATGGTTCGGCTCGTTCCAGACCTGGAAGACATGGGCGGCCGGCGCGCCGTGATTGCCGTCGAAGTGGGTGGCGAGCGCGGTCGCAAAGTCGCCGAGCGCCTGCGCCTGGGGCGTTCCAGGCCCGGTGCCGACCGTCGACGGCACGATCGCCCAGCCGGGCGCGCCGCCGATGTCGAGAATCGGCGTAAGGCCGGCGGCCTCCGCCGCGGAGACGGTCCCGTCGATGCCGGCCCACCAATAGCCGAGCGACTCGGGGTTGGACGCGTCGAACCCGAGCGGGGGCAGGGCCGGCGCGATCCGGGACCAGCGCACCAGGACTCGCACATAGGAGCCGCCGGCCGCGCGGATCATGCTGAAACCCTCCTCCTGGCCGATACCGGCGAGGAAGGGATCGAAGACCCCAGTCTGCAACGGCGCAGTCGCCGGCGTCGAGATGACCTTGCCGCCGTGCGACTTGCCGCCGTGGGACTTACCAGGCGGCTTGCCGCGGTGCGGCTTGCCGCCGTGCGAGTGGGCCGCGGAAGCGATCGGTATGCCCGTCGCCGTGACGCCGCAGGCAGACAGGACCGCCAGCGCAAGCACTGACAACCGCAGAGAAGACGCCGCCCGCAACCGCACCGCCGTTCTATATATCCCAGCGACTCGCGGATTCCTACTCCGCCGACAGAAGCGTCGCTCCGCCGGGGCGACCGCGGCATTGCCGGGTACGATGCGCGCCGTGAGGCTGGGCGTCTGGGCTCGCGGTGCGGTCGTCGTGTTCGTCGCCCTCGGCGCGAGCGCCTGTACGTCCGGCCTCGAGGGCGCAGCGGTCGGCTCCAGCCCGCCCCCTGCCACTGTCACCGTCGCCCCTGCCCCTCCGTTTCAAGCCGCGCAGAGCCCGACGCCGCCGAACCATTACGGGGGAGCGGCGAACCTCCTCTCCAACCCCAGCTTCGAGCACGACAGCCTCCCGTGGCAGCCCTTTCCCAAATCCTCGCTCGAGCTGACCCGCAGGCCTCGCCGGTTCGGTCACAAGGCCTTGCTCGTGGGGCCGACGGCGTTCAAGCCTTTTGGCGCCCAGGTGAGGGTGATCTCGAACCCGACGCGAAGCAGGACATACGCGGCGTCCGCGTGGGTGAAGGGGAGTCGGAGCCTCGTCGGAGGCCGGATCTACATTCAGCTTTGGGGCATGACCGCCCACGGGCCGGTGGGCTTCGCGGCCGTCCCCAGAACCGTTACCGGCCGGTGGCAGCGTCTCCGCGTGAGCGGGAAACCGACCCTCCCTCACCCGTTGTCGCTCGGAGTCTGGATCTATGCCACCACCTCGATCGCGCTGAGCGGCTGGTTCGCCGTGGACGGAGTCGACGTCACCGAGGGTCGATGAGGCTCTCCGGAGCCCTGCGCGGGGAGGCGCGGGTCGTCGCGTTCTGGGTACTCGGCTCCGCGATCGTGGCGGGGGCTCAGCCTGGCCTCGATCGCCGCGCCACGGGGGCAGCAGCGGCGTTGGCAGGTGTGGTCACAATTCTCGTCGTCTCCCGCCTGACGTCGGATCCGGGTCGCCGGTACATCCGCTCGATCCTCGGCGCGATCGTCGCCGTCGCGGTGACGACCAACTGGCTCTTCCACGTGCTCGGGATCGCCGGCCCAAGCACGTTCTTCGGAGTCGGCGGGCTCGCCGAGCGCATCGTCCTCCCGCTGCTTGTCGTCCTGCTCGCACCGCTGGCCGCGCGCAGACTTCCGCGCGACCTCTGGATTCGACGGAACGAGCTGTGGCGCACGGCGCCACGAATGGACGCAATCATCGCCGCCTACGCGACCGTCGTGGCGCTCCCCGCCCTCTTGGTCGGCCTCGCCCACCACGACCGGCTTCTGTTCGTCGGGCAGGACCTCGGGCTCATCGTCTTCCTGGTCTTCATGTACGGCGTGGGGCGCACGGTCGATGCAGGCGCGGCCCGAGCCGCTGCGACGGACGTGGTCGGCGTCCTTCTCATGCTGGCGGTCGCCCAGGTTGTGCTCTTCGGCTGGCAGCCCTACCCGCTCTACGTGTACGTCGAGGCAGCTGCCGCGGGCGCCCTCGCGTTCGCGGTGTTGTGGCCAGGCACCGCCCGCCTGGCGGCCGTCGCCGCGGCGCTCGTCTTCCTCGCGGCTGACGCGGCGTCACTGCCGAACGCGAGTACCGGGTCGTCCCTCTCGATCCAGCTCGCCGGCGCCATCGCCGTTATCGGCTACCTCGTCATCCGCATGCGGCCGTTGGTGCCTCAGTGGCTGATCGCCGCCGTAGCGGTGGTCGGCTTCATCGGCTTCATCGGCCTCACCCCCGACGGCGCAACCGTCCGCGGGCAATACCACGGCTCCGATCCGTCCAATGTCGGACGTACATTCGAGGCGCACCAGATTCGGGCCGCGGTCCGCTCCTCGCCGATCTCGCTCGTCTTCGGCCGCGGGCTCGGCGCGTCGATCGACGAACGGAAAGCACCCGCAGGGTTCGCGCAGTCGCTCACGACAGGCGGCCGTGACCTCGCCCACGTGCCGGAAGTCCACCTGCTTCCGTACTCGTTCCTGCTCAAGGAGGGCTTTCTCGGCCTCGCGTGGCTGGTCACATTTCTGCTCGGAGCCGTCGTGGTCATCTTCCGGGGACTCGAGCGGGCGGCGCGAGATCGCGACCCGACGATCGTGATCTACGCGGCGCTGCCGCTGATCGGAATCGCGCAGGCGTTCGCCGCCGCGGACCACCTACAGTCGAATCCCCTCAACACGCTGGGCCTCGGAATCCTCGTGACCTGCCTCGCGCGGCCG
>JBOGZU010000032.1:0-9126 GCA_050697455.1 Gaiellaceae bacterium
GCATGCACCGCGTCGCGCGGACACAGCGCCGGGGCGCCGCCGGCATGGGCGGTCGCACGATGGAGACGACCAACGCGCCGAATCCGGCCGAGGAGTCGGTCGCACAGACGACGATGGACTCCAAGCGGCCGGACATTCACAAGTACCACCGGCTACCGCCCGCGAGCCTGAATTACGCGGTCAAAACGGACCGGCGCAAGATCCACCGGTACGTATACGCCGGTACCAAGCACGTCGACCTCGACTCGATCGAGGCCGAGGCCGCCGAGCTCATGGAAAACGACCCCGGCGAGGCCGAACGGTTCTACGGCAACCGCTGCATCGCAGGCGCCGACGTGTGGATGCCTCAAACCACCTGGGACGGGCGGAACGTCGGACCGCGCGAGATCAGCGCGAAACAGCCGATCGTCGGCGGTTTCGACGGTTCGGATACCGACGACTGGTCGGGCATCCGGCTCGAGACCCTCGACGGCTACCAATGGACGCCGAAATTCGACGACGGCAAGCCGATGATTTGGGTGCCGGACGAGCACGGCGGCGAGATCCCCCGCGGCGAGGTTTCCGCAGCATGGGCCGAGATCAACGCGCGGTACAACCTCGTGCGCGCGTACCTCGACCCGCCGCTGTGGCAGACCGAGATCGACACATGGGCCGCGCTGTACGGCGAAAAGGTCTTTATCGGCTGGGCGACGTACCGGCCGGTGCAGATGGCCGCCGCGCTCGAGCGGATCCACACCGACATCACCAAGGGCAACCTCGGGCACGACGGCTGCGAAACGACGAGCGTGCACGTGCGCAACGCGCGCCGGGTGCGCCGGCTGGTCGGTTCAAAGGTGCTGATCCTGATCGGCAAGGACCGGCCGCAGTCGAAAAACAAGATCGACCTCACGGTTTCCTCAACGCTCGCGCACGAGTGCGCGGGCGACGCGATCGCCGCCGGGCTGAACGTGATCGAGGAAGACGACCCCTACATCTATTTCGACGAGTACTGACCCGGAGAGGCGGCGCGCATGAGCGACGAGGAGTCCGCGCGCCAAGCGATTACTCGCCTCGCCGACCGCCTGCTGCTGCGCCGCCCGGAAATGCAGCGCAACCATGAGTATTTCCGCGGTCAACAGCCGCTCCGGTTCGCCTCTAAGGCTTTCTCGCACTATTTCGGCCATCAGTACGCCGAATTCGCCGACAACTGGTGCGAGGTCGTCGCGGTATCACCGCCCGAGCGGCTGCAGTGGCAGGGTATTCGCCTGCCTGACGCGAAGGACGGCAAGGCCGACAAGGACACGTGGCGTGTCTGGGTCGAGAACGACGCCGAGGTCGAGTCGGGTCTCGCGTTCCTGAATTCCGGCATTGCCAGCACGGCGTTTATGCACGTCTGGGGCAACCCCGACGACGAGAGCACCCCCGAGATTTGTTTCGAGGACGCGCGCGAGGCGATCGTCGAGTACGCGCCGGGCTCGCGCCGCAAGCGCAGGGTCGGGCTCAAGATGTGGGCTGACGACTGGGGCGGCTGGGAATTCGCGACGGTCGAATTTCCCGACTACATCTGGAAGTACAAGCGCAAGGCCGCGCGGAAGGTGCCCGAAGGGCTGCAGATTCCCGGCAACGTCGTCTACGGGTCGGGCCAGTGGATACCGCGCGACGTCGAGGAAACAGGCGACGACGTGTGGCCGCTGCCGAACCCGCTCAAGAAGGTGCCGCTCGTCGAGCTGCCCAACCGGCCGCTACTGGCCGAGCACCCGCTTTCGGATATCGGCGGGGTCCGCGCGATGCAGGACGCGATCAATCTGCTGTGGGCGCACCTGTTCACCGACTCCGATTTCGCCGCGCTGCCGCAAAGGATCCTGCTCGGCGCCGACGTCCCGAAGATCCCCGTGCTCGACGATAGCGGCAAGCAGGTCGGCGAGCGCAAAGTCAGCATGGAGGAGCTACGGCAGCGGCGGATGCTGTGGGTGCCGAGCAAAGACGCCAAGGTCGCCGAATGGTCGCCGGCCAACCTCGACATGTTCACCGGCGTACTCGGCATCGCCGTCGAGCACGTCGCCGCGCAGACGCGCACGCCGCCGTATTACCTCGTCGGCAAAATGATCAACATCGGACCGGAGGCGCTCAAGGCTTCCGAGACCGGCCAGGTCAAGAAGTGCGAGGAAAAGCAGCTCTACTACGGCAGCGGCATCCGCGACGGTCAGGAGCTCGTCGCGCTCGCGCAGGGCGACGACAGCAAGGCGAAGGCCGTCCGCTCGGCCACGATGCTATGGAAAGACGCCGAGATGCGCTCTGAGGCGCAGCTCGTCGACGGCATCGTCAAGCTGCGCTCGATCGGCTTCCCGTTCCAATGGTGCGCTGAACGGTACGGGCTCGACCCGGTCGAGGTCTCGCGCGTGCTGGGCATGCGCGAGGACGAGCAGCGGCAGGCGATGCTCGCCGGGCTGCTCAACCCGCCGCCGCCGGACGAAAACGACGCGCCGGCCCCCGAACAACTCCCCGCAGCTGCAGCCGCCGAGTAGGCCGTGTCGCTCGTCGAGCTGTCACGCAGGCACAACGACCGGCAGCGAGCGATAGCCAACCGCGCCGAGCAGCACGTCGCGCAAGCGTGGCGCACGATCGACCCGCACAACATCGCCGATTCATGGATCCGGCAGCTACCGGATGCCGTCGGCGTGCTGCGGCAGGGCAAGATCGCCGCCGCCAACGGATCCGACGATTACGTCTCGGCCGCACTGCAGGCGCAGGACACCGTACCGGCGCCGGCCGGCGACGTCCTCTCCAGCGCGTTTGCCGAGACCGCCACCGACGGTCGCCCGCTCGGCTCGCTGCTGTACACGCCGGCCGCGCAGGCGCAGGCGCAGATCGCCGCCGGGGCGCCGGTCGAGCAGGCACTTTCCAACGGGCTCAACGCGCTGCAGATGATCACCAAGACCGAAGTCGTCGACTCCGGCCGCCAGGCCGTGCACGTCGCCATGAAGGTCGACCGGCGCGTGCGGGGCTACTACCGCGAGGTCGGTGCCGGCGCGTGCGCGCGCTGCGCGATCCTGGCCGGCGCGTGGTACTCGACGGCAGGCGGCGCCGGTTTCGAGCGTCACCCGCGGTGCGTGTGCACTGCGGTCGCCGCAGCAGATGAGGCGGGCCGTAACCCGCTCGGTTTCTCGCCGCAGAAGTACTTCGCGAATCTGAGCGGCGCGCAGCAGGACAAGCTTTTCGGGCGCGCGGGCGCGCAGGCGATCCGAGACGGCGCCGACATGTCGCAAGTCGTCAACGCGCGCCGCGGCATGTCCGAGATCGGCTCATGGGGCACGACCGAGGGCACCACGAAATCGGGCTACTACGCCTACGTGCAGCGCGCCATCGACCGCGCCAAGGGCCAAGAGACCTCGTACACCGCGCGAAATTTGGGCCAGCGCGGATACGTCAAGAACTACACCGAACGGCGAGTAGCGCAGCAGCGACTCACGCCGGAGACGATTTACCGGATCGCAGGCGACGACCGCGACCTGACGATACGGATGCTCACCGAAAACGGTTACGTGCTGCCCGCGAAGGGCCAGACGATTACCGACGTCGCCCGTTCGACGATCCCGAAGCCGGTCGCGCTCCGGCCGCTGGCCGAGCTCACCGACGACGAGCTCGCGCTCGAGCTGGCCACCGACGACGAGCACCGGATCGACCAGGTCGTCGCCGAGCTCGACCGCCGCGACGCCGTCGCCAAGAAAGCCGCCGCCGACAAGGAGCGCCGCGCCGGCCAGAAAGCGGCGAAGCAGGCCGAGCAGGACGCGCTCTACGAGCGGCTGCTCGAGGACGGCGTCAACCCCGAGGACGCGTTCGCCGAGGCGTTCGGTGTCGAATCCGATCAGCAGCGCCGCGACGCCGCGGTCGCGCAGCTGCGCGCCACGGGATACACCGGCCGCAGTTTCGACGAGCTGACCTCGCGCGCGTTCAAGGACGAGGCCGATCGGCAGTATTTCGCCGCCGAGGACGCGACCCGCGGCAACGTGATCAATGCGGCCGGCGTGCGCGCCGACGTCAGCGCGATATCGCTGTTTACCGGCCCCGAATCGCGGGCGCGTAAGTACGCGTCCGAGGAATTGCTGCAGTGGTGGCAGGACAACGAGCGGCTCACCCTCGAGAACTTCCGCGCCGGGCTGCTCGGCGAGAAAGTCTCGGGCGCGAAGGGCGGGTACTGGCTGTGATTTCACCCGCCGCGCGCGCCCGGATCGTCGCCGACTACCTCGAGAAAGGGCAGGCCGCTGGCCGCGCCTACCTCGAGCACGGCACCGTCCCCAAGCCTCGCCGGTCGCCATGGTCCGGCCCGCTGATCATTCGGCAGGCCGAGGCCGCATGGCACCGGGGATTCCGCAAAGAGCTCGACGCGCAAGGCGCCGGGCGCGACCTCTCGCAAGGAGAGACCGAGAAATGATGCGCAGGCCACAAATCATCGGGTACCGCAAGAACGGCGAGCCGATCTGGCTCATTCAAGGCGGCGCGCAGGACGACGGCGACGCAGGCACCGACAATGGTGGCGCTGACAGCGACGCTGAGGAGTCCGGCGCCGATTCCGGCACCGATGACGCGGGCGCCGCCGACGGCGACGACAGCGGCGATTCTGGCGACGATTCCGAGGACGACGAGCCGCTCGGCCCCAAGGGCAAGAAAGCGCTCGACGCGATGAAGACGAAACTGCGCGCCGAACGGCAGAAGCGCCGCGACGCCGAGTCGAAACTCGCCAACGCCGCGCAAGAGGACAAGGACACCGAGGCGCAGAAGAAAGCCGACGCCGCCGCGGTCACCAAGGCAAACGCGCGCATCCTCAAATCCGAGGTCAAGGCCGCCGCGAAAGGCGTGCTCGCCGACCCCACCGACGCATTCCGATACCTCGACCTGGCCGACTTCGACGTCGACGAAGACGGCCAGGTCGACGAAGACGAGATCGCCGACGCGATCGAGAAACTCGTCACTGACAAGCCCTACCTCGCCGCGCAAAGCGGGAAACGGTTCAAGGGCTCGAGCGACGCCGGACCGCGCAACGCCGACCGGAAGTCGCAGCTCACGCAGGCCGACCTCGACCGCATGAAGCCGGCCGAGATCGAGCAGGCCCGACTCGACGGCCGGCTCGACCGCCTCATGGGCAAGAGCAAGTAACCCAATTCCCGCCCGAAATCTGGGCGGCTCAACCGTCCAGAAAGGACAACCCGCGATGTCTGTCGCAAACTTCATTCCGTCGATCTGGAATGCCTCGCTGGTGACGCGGTTCGCCGCGCACGAGGTGCTCGCCGCGACGATGAATCGCCAGTACGAAGGCGATGCGCGCCGGGGTAACAAGGTCAAGATCACCGGCAGCTCTACGCCGACGATCCAGAACTACGCGACCGGCACCGGTGGCGTCGCCCGCACGATGAACACCGAGAAGCCGAACACGGTGCAGATCGACCTCAACATCGATCAGGAGAAGGGTTTCCAGTTCGAGGTCGACGACATCGACGCCACGCAGGCCGCCGGTTCGTTCGGTCCGATCATGAGTGACTCGGCCGCGGCTCTGGTCGAGGACGCCGAGGCGTTCCTCGCCGCGCAGCTGCTCTCCGAGGGCATGCCGATCGGCGACCGCACGGTTGCGACCACGGCTGACGCTGCCATCGGCGCAACCAAGCTCGTCGCCGGCTGGAACGCGTTTCAGCGCCACGACATCGGCAAGGCGATCACCGGCACGAACGTGCCCGCGTCGAGCAAGATCACGGACGTCAGCAACGACGGCACCACGGCGACGATCAACAACGCGCTGACCGTCGCCGCCGCCACGGGTGACGTGCTCACCATCGGCACCGACCCGACGGCTGTCGCCACGGGCGATGACGCCTACAACATGGCGCTCAGCCTGGCGACCGCGCTCACGAACAACAAGGTGCCGCTGAGCAACCGCTTCCTCGCGGTCAACGGCGCGTACTCGCAGTTCCTGCTCGGCGCCAACTCCAAGCTGTCGAACGTCAACACGTCCGGCATGTCCGAAGGTCTGCGCGACGCGGTCATCGGGCGCCTGCTCGGTTTCACCGTTGTGACGACCCCGCTGCTGACGGCTGACCCGTCCATTCCGACCGCGGTCGGCTACCACGGTTCGGCGTCTGCCTACGTCTCGCAGATCGACAAGAACGAGGCTTTCCGGTCGCATGACAGCTTCGCTGACGTGTTCCGGGCGCTGCACGTCTACGGCGGCAAGACCGTCCGCCCGCAGGCAATCCAGATTTACCAGCCCTGATCATGCGACGCATCCGAGGGCGCAACGGCCGTGAGCTCGACGTCGCAGACGACGTCGCCTCGGCCATGGTCGCCGCCGGGCGCGCCGCATACGCCGAGCAGGACAACCGCGCGACCGCGCCGAGCGCTGAACCCGTTCAGGCTCGGCCGGCCGCGGTTGTCCTCTCGGCCGAAGACGACGCGGCCGAAGACGACGACGAGAGCTCGACCGACGACGACGAGGTCGCGGTCGAGGACAACAGCGAACGCGCAACCAAGCGGACGCGTGTCCGAGTGAGGAAGGCAGACGAGGATGCCGGACCCGCTGGCAACACCGACTGACCTTGCAACGCTGCTCAAGGTGCCGGCGTACACCGGCGACGAGCTCGCGCAGGTAACCGACCTGCTCGACCGCGCCTCGGCCGAGATCCGGTCGGCGATCGGGCAGGTCGTAACCCGCGTGATCGACGAGACGATCAGCCTCCCGGTCATCACCAACGACCAAACCCTCGAGCTGCCCGAGCAGCCGGTCGTTTCGGTCTCTGCGGTCGCGATCGACGGCGCCGCAGTGACCGACTACAAGAAGCTCGGCGGAACGCTGTGGCGTTGGTACGGCTGGCAGCAACACACCTACTTTCGATGGACCGAGCCGGCCGTCGTCACCGTGACCTACACACACGGCGTCGACACCGTGCCGAAAGAGCTGCAGACGTTGTGCCTCGCGCTGGCATCGGCGGCCAAGGCGCAGCTGCTCGACGGCGAGACGCTCGGCGATCCGGCCGGCGTCACCGGCGAGGCGATCGATGACTACCGGCGGAACATCGCCAGCGGCGCCGACGCGGTGCCGCACGTGATGACGCTGCCCGAGGGCACAGTCAACCGGCTACGCGCCCGCTACGGCACCGGTGCGGCGACTGTGAGCATGGGGTGAGCGTCCGCGGCGTCCTCGCGAGCGGCCGGCGTCGCTCGCTGATCCTGCTCATTGACGAGTGCGTGATCAAGCGCGTGACCGGCTCGACGACCGACCCGGCGACCGACGTAATCGTGCCGATCTACACCACGATCTACACCGGGCCGTGCCGGGTAAAACCGAACCGGACACCGGTCGCGCGCACAGCCGGCGACTCGCCGCTCGAGGTGCAGCGGTACGTCGTTCAGCTGCCATGGAACGCGACCGGCCGCGTGCAGAAAGACGACCTATACGTCGCGACCGTGTGCGATGACGCGTGGCTCGTCGAGCGCTCGGCCGACGTGCCGCTGACCGTGCTCGCGGTCGACTACTCCGGCACCACGACCAAGCGGCACATCACGGTCGAGGACCGCGGGTAATGGCCGTCGAGGCGATCGGTATCACCGAGGTCACGGCGTCATTTGCCAAGGCCGAGGCGCGCGTGCTGCCGACGGTCGCCGTCGTCGTGCAGGGCCACGCCGAGTCGCTCAAAGACGCATGGCGGGCCAACGCGCGCGCCACCGCGGGCAAGCACGGCCGGCGCTACCCGGCGAGCATCACGGCCGAGCGCCGGATCAGTTTCGGCTCGATCGCCTACGAGGTCGGCCCCGAGATCGGCAAACCGCAGGGCGGCATGGGCAAAGGGTTCGAGTACGGATCGCAGAACCAACCGCCGCACCTCGACGGCAAGCGCGCCGCCGACGCCGAGGAACCGAAATTTCTGTCCGCGGCCGAGGCCGCAGTAGCCGGGGTGCTCTGATGGCCGCTGTCACCGTGCCGGACCTGCGGGTGCACGTCGACGCCGTGCTCGCCGCGCTGCGCGCCGGGCTGCCGAGCAGCTACACCGTGACCGAGGCGGTCGGCCCGTCCGATCCGGCCGTGACCGTGCCCTATGTCGTGCTCTACGCCGACCTCGGTACGCCCGGCGGGTACCCGTTCTGTCCCGGCCGTGACCTCGACGTCACGATCTCGCTGCGCGGTGTCGGCGAGAGTGCCGACCAGGCGCAGAAGGCGGCATCGCGCGCCCGAACGATCATGCTTTCCGGTGGCATCGCCGTCACCGGTCGGGCGCTCAAGATCTATCAGGACACGGCCGCGCCGCCGCCGGTCGAGCGCGACGCCACGATCACGCCGCCGCTGTTTCAGCAGCTCGTGATTTTCGACCTCTGCTCGCGTCCTGCGTAGGAAGGCAAACCGATGTCTACGTCATTTCGCCGCGTCCGCATTCCCGAAACGGGCGCGCACTGGGACTGCCCCGAATCCGCGCTCGACGTCCTCGGACTGCGCGAGCACGTGATCGAGGAGAAACCCGCCACAAGCTCGGCCGGTCGGCCGAAACCGAAAACACCCAAGGCGCCCGCACTCCCGGCGGTCGTCGAGCAGGCCGTCGAGCCGGCCGAACCCGAAGGAGCAAGCCAACATGGCGAAAATTCCCGTTGATGGCAACGTCAAGGTCACCTTTTTCCCGACCTGTGCGAACATCGCCGCGCCGAGCGTGACCGAGCTGACCGCGACCGGTGCCCTCGACATCGAGTGCTTCCTGACCCCGGACGGGCTGGATGAGAGCGTCGCGGAGGACACGAAAGACACCACCGTCTTCTGCTCGACTTCCAACTACGAGGAGCCGGGCCGCACGATGCCCAGCCTGCAGCTCACGTACTTCCGCGGCGACGTGCCGGCGACCGACGACGTCTCCTATACGACGCTGAAGCGGAACACGCGCGGCTTCCTGGCGATCCGTGAGGGCTCGCCGCACGCCACCGCGTGGACCGCCGCCGACGTGTGCCGCGTCTACACCGTGATGTGCGGTGAGCAGCAGCCGGTCAAGCCGGCCAAGAACGAGGACGTCAAGGTGCAGCAGAAGCTCTACGCCTCCGGCGACTACGAGCGCGACGCGGTCGCGGCTGCCTGAGCCAACCCCAAGCGCGCGACCGGCGACCTCCCCCGATGGGTCGCCG
>JBOGZU010000033.1:0-7031 GCA_050697455.1 Gaiellaceae bacterium
GAGGGCGCGCGGAGCGCGGCTCCCGCTGCAAGGGTCAGCGGCGGAGCCGCTGCCCCGCGGCGAAGAGCCGGGCCGCTGCAAGGGTCAGCGGCGGAGCCGCTGCCCCGCGGCGAAGAGCCGGGCCGCCTGCGGCGGCACGTCGCGTGCTCCGCCGCGCGTAATCCTCCGCTAGGAACCCAGGCCGAGCTGGCTCTCGAGCATGCCCTTCGGCATCGCGCCGACAGCAGCGGCCTTGGGCGCGCCGGCCTCGAAGAGCATGGTGTTCGGGATCGACTGGATCCCGTACCGCATGGCGAGCTCCTGGTTCTCGTCGATGTTCACCTTCACGAGCTTGAGGTTCCGCTCCTCCGCGATCCGCTCGAGGACGGGCTCGACCGCGTGGCACGGTCCGCACCATTCGGCCCAGAAGTCGACGAGCACCGGCTCGCCGGACTGCAGCACCTCGCTCTCGAAGGTGGCGTCGGTGACGTTGGTTGCCATCGTTTCCTTTCTCGGTTTCTGCTTCGGGTGAGGGCGGGTTACCCAGCCTCTCAAGGGTAAGAACGCTGCTGCCTAGACTTGCCTTCCCGATGGGGAAGCAGATCTTCCAACCTCTACCGGACAAACCCGACCATCCTCGCCTCGAGGAGGAGATGCTCGCGCGCTGGGACGCGGAGGGGACGTTCGCCAAGCTGCGTGAGCAGAACGCCGGCGGGCCGACCTTCTCGTTCATGGACGGGCCGATCACCGCGAACGGCCCGGCCGGCGTCCACCACGGCCTCGGTCGCACGCTGAAGGACGTCTTCCAGCGCTACAAGGCGATGCAGGGCCACGAGCTCCGCTACCAGAACGGCTTCGACTCGCAGGGCCTCCACGTCGAGGTACAGGTCGAGAAGGCGCTCGGCTTCAACTCGAAGCGAGAGATCGAGGAGTACGGGCTCGACCGCTTCGCCCACGACTGCCGCGATTTCGTCGCCAAGTTCTCCGGCATCCAGACCGCGCAGTCGAAGCGGCTCGGCATGTGGATGGACTGGGGCAACGACTACTTCACCTTCAGCGACACGAACATCGCGTACATCTGGCGGTTCCTAAAGGAGGTGGAGCGGCGCGGCTGGCTGTACAAGGGACACCGCTCGACGCAGTGGTGCCCGCGCTGCGGCACGTCGCTCTCGAAGCACGAGCAGGCCGGGGAAGAGAACTACGAGGAGCTCGAGCACCCGTCGCTCTTCGTCCGCTTCCCGCTGCGGGGGCGCAACGGTCAGTCGCTCGTCGTCTGGACGACGACGCCGTGGACTCTGCCGGCCAACGTCGCTGCCGCGGTGAAGCCGGAAGCCGAGTACGGGCGCAACGACGCCGGTGAGTGGGTCGCGGTCGAGCGCTACCCGGAAGAGCACTTCGAGGAGCGACTGCGCGGGTCGGAGCTCGTCGGCTGGGAGTACGACGGGCCGTTCGACGAGTTCGCGGCGCAGGACGGCGTCGTCCACCGCGTCATTCCCTGGGACGAGGTCTCGCTCGACGAGGGGACCGGCATCGTCCACATCGCGCCCGGCTGCGGCGCCGAGGACTTCGAGCTCTCGCGCGTCCACGATCTCGCGGTGCTGGCGCCGATCGACGAGTCGGGACGGATGCTGCCCGGTTACGGCGACCTCGAGGGATCCAGCACCGACGAGGTCGTGACGCCGGTCATCGAGGCGCTCCGGGAACGCGGGCTGCTGGTCGAGGCGACGTCGATCGTCCACCGCTATCCGGTCTGCTGGCGCTGTCGCACGCCGCTCGTCTTCCGCGTCGTCGACGACTGGTTCATCTCCGCCGGTGAGATCCGGCAGCCGATGCTCGACGGCAACGCGAAAGTCGAGTGGACGCCGCCGCAATACAAGAAGCGGATGGACGACTGGCTGCGGAACATGGGCGACTGGAACATCTCCCGTCGCCGCTACTTCGGCCTGCCGCTCCCCTTCTACGAGTGCGAGTGCGGGAAGCTCAACGTGGTCGGCTCGCGCGCCGAGCTCGAGGAGCGCGCCGTCTCCGGACTCGAACAGCTCGAGGAGCTTCACCGGCCATGGATCGACGGAGTGAGGATCCGCTGCGAGGAATGCGATAGCGAAGTCGAGCGGATCCCCGACGTCGGCGACGCGTGGCTCGATGCCGGCATCGTCCACTTCTCGACGCTCGGCTGGCTGAACCCCGAGTGGATCCCGCACGGCTACGCGACGGGATCGTCCGCGGGCCTGTCCGGGGCCGATCTGCCCGACAACGCCTGGTGGGAGAAGTGGTTCCCCGCAGACTGGGTCTCGGAGGGGCGCGCGCAGATCCGCCTCTGGTTCTACTCGCAATGCTTCATGGCGATCACGCTCGCCGGCGAGCAGCCGTACCGGCGCGTGCTCACGTACGAGAACGTCGTCGACGAGACCGGTCGCGAGATGCACAAGTCGTGGGGCAACGCAATCGACCTCGACGACGCGCTCGACCGGATGGGCGCCGACACGATGCGCTGGCTCTACTGCTCGCAGAACCCGGCCCAGGAGCTCCGCTTCGGCTACGGCCTTGCCGAGGATGTGAAGCGGCGGTTCCTCACCTTCTGGAACTCGGTCAAGTTCTTCTCCGACTACGCGAACATCGCCGGCTTCCGGCCCGAGTGGGGGAGCATCGAGCCGTCGCCGACGGAATCGCTCGACCGCTGGCTCGTCGAGCGGACGCACGCCTTCGTCGCCGAGGCGACCGCTGCCTACGACCGCTGGGAAACCGTGGACGTGATGCGCGAGTTCGAGGGGTATCTCGACGATCTCTCGAACTGGTACATCCGCCGCTCGCGGCGCCGCTTCTGGGACGAGGACGAGGCCGCGCTGCGGACGCTCTGGTACGCGCTCGTCCAGACGCTCCGCGTGCTCGCGCCGATCCTGCCGTTCGTCACCGACCAGCTCTGGCGGACGCTCGTCCTCGACGGGCCGGAGTCCGTCCACCTCGCCGGCTGGCCGGAGCTGGAGGAGCCCGACCGCGCTCTGCTGGACGAGATCGCCGAGGTGCGACGCGTCGTCGAGCTCGGCCGTCAGGCACGCTCGAGCTCGGGGATCAAGCTGCGGCAGCCGCTCCGCAGGGCGATCGTGGAGGGCGCGACGCTCTCGGCTTCGCATGCGGACGAGTTCCGCGACGAGCTCCGCGTGAAAGTCCTCGTCGCTCGGGAGAAGGAGTCGGTCTACGAGCTCCGCGTCAAGCCGAACCTGCCCGCGCTCGGGCCGAAGCTCGGGAAGGAGCTCGGCACGGTTCGCGCCGCGCTCGCGGCCGGCGAGTTCGAGGAGCTCGAGGGCGGGCGCTTCCGGGTCCTCGGTCACGAGCTCGAGCCGGACGAAGTGCTCGTCGAGCGCGGCGGCAAGGAGGGCTGGGCGGTCGCCTCGGCGGACGGCGTCACCGTGGCGCTCGACCTCGAGCTCGACGGCGGGCTGCTGCTCGAGGGCGAGGCGTACGAGCTCATCCACCGGGTCAACACGCTCCGCAAGGACCAGGGCTTCGACGTCACCGACCGGATCGTCCTCACGGTGCCCGAGGAGATGGGCGTTCTCGTCGAGGCGCATGGCGACTGGATCGCGCGCGACGTGCTCGCGACCGAGACGCGCGTCGGCGGCGAGCTCGCGATCGAGAAGAGCTAGGCGACCGCGCGCTCGGCGCGCCGCAGCTCGACCGGCAGCTTGAAGTTGACGTCCTCGTGGACGGGCTTCCGCTCGGTCACCTCGGCGCCACGCTCGGCGAACCACGCGCAGACCTCGTCGACGAGCCGTTCGGGCGCCGACGCGCCCGACGTCAGGCCGACCGTCTCGCATCCCTCGAGCCAGCTCTCGTCGATCGCGTGTAGATCGTCCACGAGCTGCGCCTTCACCCCGACCGCTCGCGCCACGTCGACGAGCCGCAGGGAGTTCGACGAGTTCCCCGAGCCGACGACGAGCAAGAGATCGACGTCTTGCAGCAGCTCCTTCACCGCCCATTGGCGATTCGAGGTGGCGTAACAGATGTCCTCGCGCGCCGGCCCCTCGATCGCGGGGAAGCGGCGCCGGAGCACCGCCACGATCTCGCTCGTCTCGTCGACCGAGAGCGTCGTCTGTGTGATGTAGGCGAGCGGTCGGTCGGAGGGAAGCGCGACGTGCTCCGCCTCCTCCGTCGACTCGACGAGGACGATCGCGTCGGGCGCCTCGCCGAGCGTCCCCTCGACCTCTTCGTGCCCGGCGTGGCCGACGAGGACGATCTCATAGCCGGCGTCCGCATAGCGACGAGCCTGCGTGTGCACCTTGGTCACGAGTGGGCAGGTCGCGTCGATCGCCGTCAGGCTCCTCGTGCCCGCCTCGGCGCGCACCGCCGGCGCGATCCCGTGGGCGGAGAAAACGACCGCCGCTCCCTCCGGCACGGACGAGAGCTCGTCGACGAAGACGGCGCCGCGCGCTTCGAGGTCACGGACCACGTGCGAGTTGTGGACGATCTGCTTGCGGACGTAGACAGGGCTCCCGTAGAGCGCGAGAGCTCGCTCGACCGTCTCGACCGCCCGCTCGACGCCGGCGCAATAGCCGCGCGGCGAGGCGAGGAGAAGGCGCTTCACCACTACGCGGCCACGATAGCTCCGCCGTGTTAGCGCTTCGTGAGAGAGGCGCCGGGAAGATACGGAGGTGGAAAAGCCCGCCGCTCGGGGGGTCGGTGCGGCGGGCTCTCCCGTGTGCTCGCCGCGAAAACGTCTAGGACGCGCCGCGGTTCGCATCGCCCAGTGAAAAGGAGGCTAGTGGGCGTTTGCTGGGCGGACAATGGGCCGTCCGGCCCATCTTTGCAAAACAGGCGACGCCCATTCGCACACGACAAAGGTCGGAGAACGAACCGGTGGGCGCCTCCCCCGCGGGGCCCGTCGTACTCCTACAATCTCACCGCCCAGTGAGGATCCCAAGCCGTAAAGGCCCGCGCCGCCAGCGCGGCGGCAGCGGCAAAGAGCTCGAAAGCGTCAGCCGCGTCGCGGGTGAGCTTGCGCGTACCGCCGATGTCGAGGGCGTCGCGCGCACGCTGCTCGACGAGATCGCCACGCTCTTCGGTGTCTCGTTCGCCGGTCTGACGTTTGTCTCCGATGACGGGAGCGAGGCGGTCGGCTATCTCGCTCGCTCCGCCGGCCGGGACGTCGCGTGGTGGCGCGACCTGCGGCTCGACCTCGAGAGCGAGCCCTCCGGGGTCGCCAGTGCCGTTTTCGAGGCGGCCGCCTTCGCTGTCTACGACGCCCACGAGTCGAACGTCGTCAGCCCGAGGCTCGTCGAGGCGACGGGCGCGCGGAGCGCGGCGTTCGTGCCGTTGCTCGTGCAGGAGCGGGTGATCGCCGTGATCTCCGTCGCGACCGACAACGAGCGCCGGATCTTCTCCGCCGAGGACCTCGCGCTGATGCAGACACTGGCCTCCGAGGCGGCCGTCGCGCTCGAGCGGCTGCGCTCGGGAGTCGCGCTCGAGGAGGCGCTCGCGGAGAACGAGGAGCGGCTCTCGCAGCAGGCTGCGCTTCTCCGCGCGGCCCACGCGCTGAGCAGCGAGCTCGACCTCGGCTTCGTCTTGCAGAGGCTCGCGGACCAGCTCGCCGGGCTCCTCGACGCCGACGCGGCGGACTGTTACCTCCTCGATCGCGAGCGCGGCGTCTTCCGGTGCGTCGCGGTGCACGGCCTCGACCAGTCACTGCTCGGCTTCGAGTTCCCGATCGAGCATGGCCTCGCCGGCGCCGCCGTGCGCGAGGGGCGGCCGCTGATCGAGAGCGCCTACGGCGAGATCGAGCAGCCGGTGCAGCACCCTGCCTACGAGGCGTTCACCGACGCCATCACCGCGCCCATGTCGTGGAGCGAGGAGGTGCGCGGCGTTCTCGGCGTCGGCCGGCGCAGCGACCGCCGCTTCCGGTCGGGCGACGCCGGCGTGCTCGAGGCGTTCGCCGGTCTCGCCTCGCTCGCCGTGCGGAACGCGGAGACGTTCACCCAGAGCGCGAGGCAGGCGCGGATCCAGCGCGGCTTCTATCGGATCGCCTCTGTGCTCGGCCAGTCGCTGTCCCGTTCCGCGACGCTCGAGGCCGTCGCTCAGGCGGCGGCCGAGGCGCTCGGCGGGAGCTCCGCGTCCGTCCTCGTCGCGTCGAGCGGCAGGCTGGAGCCGGTCGGGACCTACGACCTGCCGGAGGCGGTCGGCAAGGTGCTGGAACAGCGCGCTGCGACGCGAGAAGGCCCACTCTTCCGGACTGCCGCGGAAGGGCGGATCATGGCGTCGCCGGCAATCGCAGACGACGAGCGGCTTCTGCCCGATCTCCGCGAGGCGAGCGCCGCGAATGGCTACCGCTCGATGCTTGCGGTGCCGGTCGACGCGCCGCGCGGGGCCGGCCGCGGTCTCGTCCTCATCTTCTTCTCCGAGGAGCGTTCGTTCACCGACGACGACCTCGAGCTGGCGCGCCACCTCGGTGACGCGACGCGCGGCGCGCTCGAGCGGAGTGAGCTCTTCGAGGCCGAGCGCAGCGCGCGCGCCCTCGCTCAGCAGCTGACGCGCACCGGCCGGCTCCTGACGAGCGAGCTCGACCCGGCGGCAGTGCTCGACGAGGTCGTGCAGCAGGCGCCGGCGCTCGTCAACGCCGAGGCCGCCGCGTTCCGGCTGCTCGAGGGGGAGGAGCTTGTCGTCACCGCGGCCGAGGGAACCGGCATCGAGTCGGCGCTCGGCTCGCGCAGCCCGGCCGGCGGCTGGCTGTCGGGCGACGTCGTCCAGTCCGGTGCACCTCTTGCGCTCACCGACGCCGGCGCCGATGAGCGTCTTCGCGCGCTCGACCCGATGCTCGCCGCGGGGCTCACGGCCTTCCTCGGCATTCCCGTCGGCGGGCCGGAGGGAGACGTCGTAGGCGTCCTGGCCGTCTACGCGGAACTGCCGCGTGAGTGGCGGGAGGAGGAAATCGAGGCACTGCAGGCAGTTGCCGCGAGCACCTCCGCCGCGCTCTCGAACGCCGAGCTCTACCAGCGCGTCGCGCTCGAGCGCGAGCGCTCCGTCGCGATTCTCGCCAACATCGCCGAGGGAATCGTCGCGGG
>JBOGZU010000034.1:0-3733 GCA_050697455.1 Gaiellaceae bacterium
CCACAGAACCGCCCGCCCCAGTTGATCGGCGCGCCGGCGATCTGGGGGCAGAGCCTCGCCACTGCCGGGCAGGGGATGAAGATCGGGATCATCGACGATGGTCTCGACCAGGCGCATCCCTACTTCGACCCGTCGGGTTTCTCCTATCCCGCCGGCTTCCCGAAGGGGAACACCAAGTACACGACGCCGAAGGTGATCGTCGCCCGCGCCTTCCCGTCTCCATCGAGCACCTGGAAGTACCAGAGCGCGCCGTTCGACCCGGACTACTCCGACCACGCCACGCACGTTGCGGGAATCGCCGCCGGCGACTACGACACGCCGACGCCCGTCGACCAGAACGCGCTCGTCTCGGGCATCGCGCCAGAGGCGTACCTCGGCAACTACAAGGCCCTCACCGTTCCGACGGCCGGGTTCGGCCTCGACGGCAACTCGCCGGAGATTGCCAAGGCCATCGACCAGGCGGTCTCCGACGGGATGAACGTGATCAACCTCTCGATCGGCGAGCCGGAGGTTGCTCCGCAGCGCGACATCGTCGTCCAGGCGCTCGACAACGCCGCCAAGAGCGGGGTCGTACCCGTGGTCGCGGCCGGCAACGATTACACCGTCGCGGGCAACGGCTCCGTCGGCTCCCCGGCGAACGCGCCTGCAGCGATCACCGTGGCGGCGTCGACCGGAGGCTCGTGGGACGGCACACCGGACCGAATCGCCTCGTTCTCGTCCGCCGGGCCGACGCCGGTCTCGCTGCTGCTCAAGCCGGACGTGACGGCGCCGGGCGTCCAGGTCCTCTCCTCGATCCCGCCGAACCGGTGGGACTCCTGGGACGGCACGAGCATGGCGACGCCGCACGTCGCCGGCGCAGCGGCTCTCCTGCTGCAGCGCCATCCGGCCTGGACGGTCGCGCAGGTGAAGTCGGCGCTCGTCTCGACCGGAGACCCGGTCGCCGGCCACTCGGCACAAACCTCCGTCCTACGCGCGGGCGGTGGCCGCATCGACATCCCCCGCGCCGACCAGCCGCTGATCTTCACGGCACCGAGCTCGCTCGACTTCGGCCTCGTCAAGCGCGGCTTAACGAAGAGCCTGGTACTTGGCACTTCCGACGCCGGCGGCGGCGCAGATCCGTGGACGGTCTCCGTCGCGACGCAATCCACGCCGCCCGGCGTGACCGTGACGCCGCAGACCGCGACCCTCGTCGCCGGCGCGACGCTCACGGTCCAGCTCGCGGTTTCCCAGAGCGCGAAGATCGGCGACGGCGTCGGGTTCGTCGTCCTCACCCACGGCAGCGACGTCCGCCACGTGCCCTTCTGGTTCCACGTCGAAATGCCGCGCCTCGCGCTCGACCCGCACAAGACGCTCACCCGCCCGGGCCTCTACCGCGGCGACACCGCCGGTCAGGCGTCGCGCGTCGGCTCGTACCGTTATCCGTCCGACGGCCTTGCGCCGGGCGTCCCGACGCAGCTCGGCGGCCCCGAGCAGGTGTTCCAGTTCACGCTCCTGAAGCCGGTTGCGAACTTCGGAGTCGTCATCGTGCACAAGGGGAGCAACGTCCAGATCTCGCCGCGGCTCGTGCGCGACGACGACGAGAACCGCGTCGACGGCTACACCGGGATCCCGGCCAGTCTCAACCCGTACGGCGACTTCGGCCGCGCGGTGCCGGTCGTGGGCGCCGTCCTCCCCAGCCCAGGCACGTACGACTTCGTCTTCGACACGCCGACGACCCAGGGGCCGGGACCGTTCACCTTCCGCTTCTGGATCAACGACACGACGCCGCCGTCGATCAGGCTCCTGACGCGCTCGGTCACGCGCGGACAGCCCATCCGCCTCGCAGTCGGCGACTCGGGCTCCGGCGTCGACCGGTCCTCGCTCGCGGCGGTGGTCGCGGGCGCGCGCCCCCATTTCACCTACGCGCACGGCATCCTCTCGATCGCGACCGGCTCGCTTCCGGTCGGGCACGAGCGGCTGACGGTGATCGCCTCCGACTGGCAGGAAGAGAAGAACATGGAGGACGTCGGGCCGGTGTTGCCCAACACGCGCGTCCTACGCGCGGCGGTCACGATCCGCCGCTGAGCGAGTCAGTGGCGTTCGCGAGGATCGAACGTGGGGAGCTTGGCGAGGTCGCGCTCGACGCTCGCCGCGAACTCGTCGGCCTCGTCGTCCTGGACTAGCCGCAGGTTCGCCTTGCGCTTCGCGCGCTGGCGACGGCGGCGGGGGCCGCCCCCGAACCGCTCCTCGAGCCGCGGCCACTCTGCGCCTGCAACGAGGACGACCGCTGCTGCGAGCAGGGCGATGTACAGCCAGCTCACGCGACCGAGTCTAGCTTGACGCGGTCTCCCCGGCATAAAGCGCGTCGACCTTGCCGCGGAGATAGCGGAGGTAAGGCTCGGGGTCGAGCGGCCCGCCGGCCGCGCGCTCGAGCAGCTCGGGCGGCTCGAACGTCCGCCCCCAGCGATGTACGTGCTCGCCGAGCCATTCGCGCAGCGGGTCGAACTCGCCACGCTCGAACTGGGCGTCGAGATCGCCGAGCTCTGCGGCCGCTTTCTCCCAGAGCTGGATGGAGATGACGTTGCCGAGCGCGTACGTCGGGAAGTAGCCGAAGCTCGTGCCCGACCAGTGGACGTCCTGAAGAACGCCGTCCACGACGTCCACCGGCTCGACGCCGAGGTAGTCGCGCAGCTTCGCGTCGAACGCCTCCGGCAGGTCGGCCGGTGTCACCGTGCCGGCAAGCATCTCCCGCTCGAGCTCGAAGCGCAGGATGACGTGGAGCGAGTACGTCACCTCGTCGGCCTCGACGCGGCGCGTGCTCGGCGCGACGCGGTTCAGCGCGCGGTGGAACTCCTCGAGCGGCACGTCGGCGAGCCGCTCCGGGAACATCTCCTGCAGGCGCGGATAGAAGTACTGCCACGTCGAGAGAGAGCGTCCGACGACGTTCTCCCACAGACGGCTCTGCGATTCGTGGAACGCGGACGAGACGCCCGAAGCGAGCGGCGTGCGGAAATAGGCCGGGTCGACCTGGCGCTCGTAGAGGCCGTGCCCGAATTCGTGCAGGCAGGACAGGATGCCGGTGACGTTGTCCGGGAACAGCCGCGTCGTCAGACGGATGTCGTTGTGCGCGAGCGAGACGGCGAACGGGTGGACGGTGCCGTCGAGTCGCCATGCGTCCTCGTCCATCCCCCAGCGCTTGAGCAGGTCGAGCGAGAACGCCCGCTGCCGCTCGGGCGGGTAATCGCCGAAGAGGCAGGAGTCGTCCACCGGCTCGCCGAGCCCGGCGACGAGCGCGACCAAGCCGTCGCGGAGCTGGTCGAAAACGGCCTCGACCTCGCCGGTTTTCATGCCCGGCTCGTAGTCGTCGAGGACGACGTCGTACGGATCGTCGTATGGCTCGTGGCAGGCGATGTACTGGCGCGTCAGCTCGAGCAGCCGTTCGAGCTGCGGCCGGAAGACGTCATAGTCACACGCCTCCCTCGCCTGCAGCCAAGTCTGGTAGCCGATCGAGCCGGCGCGGGTCATCTCCGCGCGCAACTCGGCCGGCACGCGACGGTCCTTCTCGTAGTCGCGGCGCGTAACGCGGATAACGCTCGCCTCGAAGGACTCCGGCTCGTGCTGAGCCTCTACATCGCGTAGCTCCTCGAGCAGCTCGCCCAGCTCGGGCGTCGTCGCGAGCTCGTGGGCGATCCGCGCGAGCGTGCCTTGCTGCTCAGCGCGCGCGGCGGCGCCGGCCGGCGGCATCTTCGTCTCC
>JBOGZU010000035.1:0-3351 GCA_050697455.1 Gaiellaceae bacterium
AGCGGCTTCGGCACGGCGACGACGATATGCGGCCTGCCGACAGGCGTGATCGCAAAAGCGCTGCGGAGAGCCTGCACGCGCTGACCGGAACAGCCCCTCGACGGCGGTGATGATGAAACGTCCGCAGGTGGCGCAGACGAAGCCGGTCCGCTCCGGCTCGGGCAAAGCGTCACGCATTCCGCCCGGCCCGACGTGCGCGCTCTTGGCGCCCTGCGGATCAGCTGGCCGGTCGCGAGTGCTCACCGGCCCTGCTCTGCCGCGGTGACCGAAGAAGGCAGATGGACCGATGCCGCGATCCGCTCACGACAGTCTGCCTCGACCTCCGGGATGAAGTCGATGAACCAGCGCCCCGCCGGTCCCCGCCGGGCCGGCACCTGGCGGCGCTCGATCCAGTAGTAGACGACGTGCGTGCTCACCTCGAGCGCGGCGGCGATCTCTCCGACGGTCCGCTCGGCGTCACGTTGTCCTTCGGTGCTGTCGGGACGCGATAGGTGGACCGATGACGCGACCCGCTCGCGGCACGTCTTTTCGACCCCGGCGTCGAGGGGAACGCACCACTGGTCGTTCATCCCGCGCCGCGCATTGAGCCAGCCCCGCTTGATCCAGTGGATCACCGCACCGTGGCCGACGCCGAGGCGCCGCGCGAGCTCGGAGGCGGTCACTTCGCCCTCGCGAAGCAGGTTCGCCGGGGGGATCTGGTGGTAGTGGCGGAGGTTCGCCACCGCGTCGACGTCGAAAGCTCTCCCGGCGCCGGTCATGTAGCCCGCCGCGTTCAGCTGCTCGGCGAGCTCGCGGTTCGAGCGCTGCGCCTGGGAACGGGCGAGCTCGATCGCTCCCTGGTCGGTGCGCCGGTACTCGGTCACGCGCATGCGTCGTGCGACGACGATCTCGTCGGTGGCGCCGGTATGCCAGGCGATCCCGATTCGCGCCTTTCCGAGGTCCGGCTCGGGGAGCAGCGTGACGTCCGCGATGAGCGTGCGAAGCAGGCGCTTGCGGTCCCGGGCTGAGGTCGTGGGCGCATGCCAGAGCGCGGCCACATCCCCGGTGAGCGCTTCGAGCTCGGCGCGTCCCGGCAGCGCCGGAGCCACAGCCATCTCGGCGGCGAGCGCCTTCTCGGCCTCGGCAAGATCGGCGAGGCGGCCCTCCCAGCGCGCTTCGAGGCTGCGAGCAACGAGGCGGTTCTCCGGCTCGCAGGCGAGGAAGGTACGTTCTGCCCGCTCGGCTTCGTAGCGGGCCCGTTCCACCGCGAGCTCGCCCGCCCGGGAGCGGCTGGCGCGGCGGTCCGCGACCTCGTCCGCCGCGGCGAGCGCGAGGGCGACCTCGTCGGGGTTGAGCGCGACCAGAAGGGCGTCTGCCACCGCATCGTCCACGCTCGACGCGGCGATCGAGCGGCACGTCTCAGTCGCCATCTGGTCGGCCCGTGATGCCGAGCACTCGTAGGCGGGGTGCCCGTTCGCGTGGTAGCGGGTCGACATCGGCCGCCCGCACGAGCCGCAGGTGATGATCCCCTGGCAGAGGGCAGCTCCCTCTCGGGGCGGGCGGGCCCCGGCATTGGTCGTGTTCGCCGCGAGGCGTGCGGCGTTCGCGAGGTAGTCGTCGAAGCCGAGGTAGCCGGGGTGGTGGTCGAAGATGACGATCGGCCACTCCTCCCGAGGCAGCTCGACGACCTTGGTGGAGATCTTCCCCTCCGGGCTCACGATCCGCGTCGAGTGGTAGCGGCCGTAGACGTAGGCACCCGCGTAGGCGGGGTTGGCCAAGATGCCGAGCACCCGGGCGTGGGTGAGCCGTCCAAAGCGCAGCTCCCCGGCCCAGGTCCCGCCGTAGGCGCGCTGGGGGAACCGTCGTCCCTTGAACGCGGCGACGACCCCGTAGGCGGATCCGGCGGAGCGGAACGCCGAGAACACGTCGCGGACAGCGGCTTGGACCTCGGCGTCAGGGTCGATGATCGTCTTGCCCTCGTCGTCGTAGACGAGGCCCACTGGGAGGGGGGAGCGAAGCTCGCCGCGCTCGGCAGCCGCCAGCTTCGCGCCGTTCATCCGGCCGGTGAGGAAGTGCAGCTCCGCCTCGGACATCGTGCCCTTCAGGCCGAGGAGGAGACGGTCGTTGAAGTTCGCCAGGTCGTAGATGCCGTCGGAGTCGACGACCAAGGTGTCGGTGAGCCGGGCCAGCTCCAGCAACCGCGACAGGTCCGCCGAGGAACGCGCGAGGCGGGACACCTCGAGGCCGAAGATGGCGCCGACCTCGCCGAGACAGACCCGGCTCACCAGGTCCTTGAACCCCGAACGGTGCTCCGCCGAACGGCCCGACAGCCCGAGATCGGCGTCGATCACCTCCACCTTGGACCGGGGCCACCCGAGACGGACCGCCTCGTCCGCCAGCGCATACTGGCGGGCGGTCGACTCGGTGTTGTTGCGCACCTGGGCGAGGCTCGACTGGCGGATGTAGACGAGGCCGGTCCGGTCCAGATGGGCGGTCGTGATCTTCTCGGTGCCCCTCATCGCCGCCCGCCAAGGCCGAGACAGCCATATTGGCGATCACCGCGACCGCCTCGGCGACGAGGGGCATTCAGACGAGCTCTCCGCGCCGGAGCAGCTCGACGTTGATCGCCGAGATCTCCTCGATCACCTGTCGCACCGAGACCGACAACGCGGCCCCTTCCCGCACCGCTGCTGCCGCGCTCGCCGGGACGTACACCGTGCGAGTGCGACCCCCGTCCCGGGGCAGCACCACGTAGGTGTAGGGCCCGTGCAGCTCGCCCCTCGTGCATCTGCACCCCTCCTTGCCGCAACGCCGTCCCTGTTCGACCACCGCGCCCGCGATCAGCCCCTCGACGTCGGGGAGGGAGCGGGCGAGGCTGCGGCGGCGGGCCCGCAACGCTCGGGTCGTCTTCTCCGCGATCACGGTCTTGTTCGTCATTGCTACACAAGATCATGCCCGGTCCCGTCTCGCAAGTGGTGGATGCTCCAGCGCAGCCGCCAGCGCTGCCAGCTCGGCCAATCCCTCGGTAGCGAGCCGGTGGGCCTGCCGGGCGGGCGCCCGGTCGGTCCAGGCGATCGGCAGCGTCACCCGCCCGGCCGCACCGCCCTCGCAGACGAGCACCCGCTCGGTCCCCAGGCGGCGCTTCTCGAAGATGACCGTCAGGCGCTCGCCGAAGAGCGGGTGGAACGGGTGGGTGACGACGATCGAGCCCGAAAGCGGGCTCGACTTTGAAAGACGGGCGCTATGCGCGCTCCGTCGGTATGCCGAGCGGTCGGGTCTCGCCTGACTTGCCCAGCTTGGGGATGTGCACCCGCTGGAGCGCCTTCGGACGGTAGGTCCCGTCGTTCAGCTCTGCAGCGAGCACGTCGAGGA
>JBOGZU010000036.1:0-3207 GCA_050697455.1 Gaiellaceae bacterium
CATCTTCGCGAGCGTCCGCTGCAGCGCGGCGACCTGCTGGCCGTGCGTTTTGTTGACGGCGATTATCGCGGCGTTGTTGCCTTTCTGCGCCGCGGTGTCCTTGTATATCTGCGAAAGCTGCTTCGTGTACGCGTCGCCGGTCGAGCCGAGCTGCTCGGCGAGCGTCCGCGTGTTGTCGTTAGCGCTCAGCAGATTGTCGCTCAGGATTTGGTCGACGTTGACGTTGGCGGTCTTGGCCTTGGCCAGTGCGGCGAGCGCGTCACCCGCGGCGGCCGACGCGGACGCCGAGCCGTAGGCCAGGTCGTTGTACTGCTGCAGCGCGGTCGACAGCGCTTTGATTTTGTCGGCCGACCTGGCGGCGGCCGGCGAGAGGTCGAGCAGCGCGCCGGTCAGGAGATAGGTCGGATTCGACGCGTTCGCCTTGGCGAGATCCTTCTGCGCTTGCACCTGGTCCTTGGTGACCTGCGCCGCCGATTTCTTGGACTTGGTCGCGTCGTCGGTCGCGGCCTTGACCGCCTTCTGCGCAGTCGCGTCGTTTTTGCTCGCGTGCACGGCCTTTTCCAGCGTGCTGTTTTGCCCGTTGATCGCATCCTTGAGCGTCTGCGCGGCGCCGGCATTCTTGGCGTACTGACCGCCGAGATCGTGGTGCTTGAGGCTCGCCCTGGCCGCGTCGAGACCGGACTGCTCGAGCTTACTGTTGAGCTTGTCCAGTGCCGGGCCGCCGTTGAGAATGGCCTCGGTGACCTCTTGCAGCGGGATCTTCAGCCGCTTTGCCGCGTCGACGGCGCCGGAGGTCTGCAGTCCGTGAGCGATCAGCTTGTTGGTGTTCTCGCCGATCACGCCGTTGTCGGCCTCGATCGCCTGCGTCATGTCCTCGGTCGCCCGGCGCGCAGCTTCGGTGTGCTGCTTCCACAGCTCCCACGCGGCAGCGCCGAGACCGATCAGCGGGATACCGATGCCGAGCGATTTGCCGACGACACCGAGCGCGCTGTTGACCTTGGCGCCGGCCGTGCCCATGCTCTCGAGCGAGGTGCGGAAGTTCTGCACCTTGGGAATGGCCGTGCCGATCGTGCCGATCAGTAGCAGCCCGGCGCCGGAGACCAGCGCGAGCCCGGTCAGCACCTCACGGGCCGGGCCGGGCAGATCGCCGAACGCTTTCGCCATGAAATTAGCGCCCTTCGCGGTGCCGCGGAGTGCGCCCGTCGCGTCCTGACCGGCCTTGATCAGATCGACGTTGAGCGTGTTCTTCAGCTTGCGCAGATCGCCGTTGAGGTTGTCCAGCTTGGTCGACGCCTGCTGACTCGCGAATCCCTGGTCATTAACGGCCTTCGTCCACTTGTTGACGTCAGCCGCGCCGCCGCGCATGAGGATATTCGCGGTCGCGACCGAGCGGGCGGTGAACAGCGAGGAAAGCGCGGCCTGCTGCTGCTTCTGACTGAGCGGGCCGAGCTTGGACTTGAGCTGCTCGGCAGCGCCCGCCAGCCCGACGAATTTGCCGGACGCGTCGAAGACAGAGATGCCGTACTCGTCCATGACGCCTTGCGCCTCTTTGGTCGGCGAGGCGAGCGAGAGCAGCATCTGCCGGAGCGAGGTGCCGGCCATCGATCCGGTGATGCCGTTGCTCGCGAATTCGGCCAGCACGCCGACGGTCGAGTCGAGGCTGATGCCGAACTGCGACGCGGGAACACCGGCGTACTTCAGGGCCTCTGAGAGATCCTGCACGCCACCGAGGGACTTGTCGGCACCGGCGGCCAGGACGTCGGCGATATGGGCCGCGTCGGACGCCTTGAGCTTGAACTGCACCATGGTCGAGGCGGTCGTCTCGGCGGCGTCGCCGAGGTCGAGCTGCCCGGCGCTGGCCAGGTTGAGTGCCGCGGTGAGCGCGCCGCCGGTGATGTCGGCCGCGGACAGGCCCGCCTTGGCGAGCTCCTCCTCAGCCTTGCCGGCTTGGGTAGCCGAGTACGCGGTTGTGGAACCGGCCTGCAGCGCGGCGTCGGATAGCCGCTTCATGCTCGGCGCTGACTTGTCGTCGATATTCGCCTTGACGACGGACATCTGCGCGTCGAACTCGGCGGCTGCCTTCGCCGCGGCGCCGAGACTGGCGAGAATCAGCGCCCCGCCGATCGCCGCCCCGCTCCCGATCCGCGTGAACGCTTTCTCGTTGGTCGCTGCAGCGGCGGCCGTACTGGCGCCGAGCTCCTTGGTCGCCGCGGCGGCGGCCTGCATCGACGTGACATAGCCGCCGACTGCGGCCGAGACGCGGACGGAAATCGAGCGCTCGGCCATCGGCGGGCCTCCTCTATCGAATTTTCGTCACGGTGATGAATGCGCCGTCGTGGTCCTCGACCTCAGCGAGATGCTGATCCTTGGCCCGGCACGCGGCGCAGCGGATCGTTTCGGCCTCGTACATGTGCGCGGGAATGATGTTTCCGCGCTCGTTGTGCGTGGTGGCCATGGTTTCGCTGCGCGGCTGGCCGCAGCCGGCGCACTCGTCGGCCTCGACCTGCTGCAGTGCGATCGACCACGCCCGGTCGTCCTCGAGCCAGAGCGGCTCGCCGTCGCCGACTACGCGCCCGAGGAACACCGACCGCGGCACTCCCCAGGCGCGAGCTGCTTCTAGCTCTGCTCGGTGTTGTGCAGAATCGCGTAGGCGGCGCCGGAGAAAGGGATATCTGTTGCCCTCGTGTTGACCCGCCACGCCGCCATAAACAGGTCGTCGTACTGGCCTTGGTTCAGTACCGCGGCGAGCCGGTCGAGCTGCTCTGCGGTCATCTCAGGCTCGATCGCGCAGGCGGCGATCACGGCCGAGGGGAAGGTCTGCAGGTTGAACAGCCCGTCGGCGTCGTTGTCCTTGCGCGGCGGGTGCAGCGCGAGCAGGTCCGACCACGCTTTCGGCGCCACTGCGCGGAACTTGAAAACGTGCGAGTGCTCGCGCATCTCCTCGCGGGTCGCCTCGATCTGCTCGGCGAGCTCGCGCGCGGGGTCGGTGTCGGCCAGGCTGCCCGGCTTCCACCCCTTCGCCGCTTCGAGCTCGCGCTCGAGATCCTCGATCTTGACGTTGAGGTCGCCGCGGAGGCACAGCGTGACTGACTGCTCGGCCGGCTTCGCCGCGGCAATGAGTGTTTCGATGTCCGACATTTCTACTCCCGACTGTCCCCGATGCGGTGGCAGAGAAAGCGCGACCGGCGACCCATCGGGGGAGGTCGC
>JBOGZU010000037.1:0-3127 GCA_050697455.1 Gaiellaceae bacterium
TCGCCGAGCTGCCGCCCGATGAGCGGGTTGCCGTCGCTCACTTCATGGACGCCGTATTCGGTGCCTTCTCCTTCGACGAGCTGGCCGATGTCGCCGAGCACGCGCCGCTCGACGAGCTGCGAGCCGCGATCCCGGTGGTGACGAACCTGCTGGAACTGCTGCCTCCGGCGCTTCGCGCGCTCATTCCCGAGAGGGTCGCCGAGCTGCTCCCGCCCCTTCTAGCACCGCTTGTCGTCCAGCTCGATCACATCGCGGCGAGCCTCGACGCCGGCCAGTCGGAAGCCCCATTGCCATCGCCGCTACCTGCGACGATGGACCCGATGCCGCTGCCGTCCCCGTCTCACCACGAGCGCGAAGCGAGGAGCGCGTGAGCGCCCAGCTGGAGGACCTGGTCCCCGGCTCGGTGATCGGCGGAGTCGTCCCCGCCAAGGACGTCACGTCCGTGGCGCTCTCCTGGCACGGTGGAGCGGCGGTCACCCTCACCTACCGCGACCCAGACGGCCGGGTGGGCGAGCGCCTCCTCTACCGCTCCGACGAGGAGTCACTCTCGATTCGAGGGTCCGGGGTCCGGTGGAGCTTCGACGCGGATGGCGAGCTGTTCAGCCTCGTCTCCGAGGCCAGGCGGATCCGCCTGGCGCACCTGTTCGATCCGCTCCTCGCTGTGCACCTCTCCCTCGTCGAGCCGCTCCCCCATCAGATCCGGGCCGTCTACGGCGAGCTGCTCCCCCGCCAGCCGCTGCGCTTCGTCCTCGCGGATGACCCAGGAGCCGGCAAGACGATCATGGCCGGGCTCTACATCAAAGAGCTGCTGCTCCGAGCCGATGTCGCCCGTTGCCTCATCGTCGCGCCGGGTGGTCTCGTCGCCCAGTGGCAGGACGAGCTCGCAGAGAAGTTCTCCCTCGACTTCGAGATCCTCACCCGAGACGCCATCGAGGCAAGCCACACCGGCAACCCGCTCGCCGAGCGCGACCTCGTCATCGCCCGCTTGGACCACCTGTCGCGAAACGACGACATCCAGGCTCGCTTGGAGTCGCCCGAGTGGGACCTCGTCGTCGTCGACGAGGCACACCGCATGTCGGCCCACTACGAAGGCGACGAGGTGCGCGAGACCCGCCGCTACCGCCTCGGGCGCCTCTTGTCCTCCACTACCCGCCACTTGCTCTTGCTCACCGCCACCCCGCACGCCGGCAAGAACGAAGACTTCCAGCTGTTCCTGGCCTTGTTGGACGCCGACCGCTTCGAGGGCCGACGGCGTTCCGCCTCAGGTGAGATCGACACCTCCGACTTGATGCGCAGGATGGTGAAGGAGAAGCTCCTTCGCTTCGACGGTCGGCCGCTGTTCCCAGAACGGCGCGCCTACACCGTTCCCTTCGAGCTCTCCGCGGCAGAGACCGATCTCTACGAGGCGGTCACCACCTATGTGACCGAGGAAATGAACCGAGCCGAGCGGCTCACTTCAGGGCGGCGCAACGTGGTCGGCTTCGCCCTCACCGTTCTGCAGCGTCGTCTCGCCTCCTCACCCGAAGCGATCAGCCAGTCCCTCGCTCGGCGGCGCAAGCGCCTCGAAGACCACCTCGCCGAGCTGCGCGTCGCAGCAGACCGCACCGGGCCGGACGCGACCGGCGACGACCTCGCCCGATTCGGACTCGGCGAGGACCTCGCCGACGATTTCGATACCGACGACCTGGAAGCCGCTGAACTCGAAGAGGTCGAGGAGCGCCTCGTCGACCAGGCCTCCGCGGCCGAGACCGCGGCCGAGCTCCAAGCCGAGGTCGCCACTTTGTCGCATCTGGAGGACCTTGCCCGCTCGGTGCTCGCCTCGGGAACCGACCGCAAGTGGATCGAGCTCGCGGGCCTGCTCGCCGAGAAGCCCGAGATGTTCGAGGACTCCGGCACCCGACGAAAGCTGCTCATCTTCACCGAGCACCGCGACACCCTCAACTATCTCGTCCGCCGCCTCCAAGGCTTCCTTGGGCGCCCCGAGGCGGTCGTCTCGATCCACGGAGGGATGCGCCGAGAGCAACGCCGAGTCGCCCAGGACTCCTTCACCTCCGACCCGGGCTGTGTCGTGCTCGTGGCGACCGACGCGGCCGGTGAGGGCATCAACCTCCAGCGGGCCCATCTCGTCGTCAACTACGACCTGCCGTGGAACCCGAACCGCATCGAGCAACGCTTCGGACGGGTGCACCGCATCGGCCAAGAAGAGGTCTGCCACATGTGGAACCTCGTCGCCGCCGAGACCCGCGAGGGCCAGGTGTACCAACTGCTGCTGCACAAGCTCGACGAGCAACGCCAGGCACTCGGCGGTCAGGTCTTCGACGTCCTCGGCCAAGCCATGTCCGGTCGGGCACTACGCGACCTGCTCATCGAGGCCATCCGCTACGGGAAACGCCCAGATGTCCGTGCTCGCCTCGAAGAGGTGATCGATGCCCACGTCGGCGACGGCATCGGCGCGCTCATCGCGGCCGAAGCGCTCGCCTCCGAGGTGCTGTCTGAAGCCGACGTCACCCGCCTGCGCCTCCTGATGGAAGAGGCCGCGGCGCGCCGGCTCCAGCCCCACTACGTCCACGCCTTCTTCGAAAAGGCGCTCGCGACCCTGGGCGGCCGACTCGTCGAGCGCGAACCCGAACGCTACGAGGTGACCCACGTACCCGCCGAGGTCCGGGCCCGCACCGTTCGTTCGGGTCGGCCGGTGCTGCGCCGCTACGAGCGGATCTGCTTCGACAAGACGCTCATCCGCCAGCCCGGCCGGCCCCCTGCCGAGCTCGTCGCCCCCGGACATCCCCTCCTCGACGCCGTAGTGGCCCTTGTCATCGAACGCCACGGGTCGCTCCTTTCGACCGGGGCGGTGCTGATCGACGAGACCGACCCCACCGAGGTGCCCCGGGTCCTGTGCTATCTGGAGCACACCATCACCGATGCCCGGCCCGGCCAAGGCGGGCGAGACCACATCGTCTCCCGGCGCTTCGAGTTCGTGAGCGTCGACCGAGACGGCAACGGCTCGCCCGGCGGGTACGCGCCGTACCTCGACTACCGCCCCGCGACCCCCGAGGAGCTGGTGACCTGCAAGCGGGTCCTCGGAGAGGACTGGCTGTCCGGCACTGGGCTCGAACGCCGGGCGCTCGAC
>JBOGZU010000038.1:0-3113 GCA_050697455.1 Gaiellaceae bacterium
GCGGAGCACATGGGCAGTGGTCCGCTTGTTCACCAGGCTCGGACAGGTCTCCTGTGCACGCCGGACGTGGATCGCAAGTCGGTGCTCGACGGCGTCGCGGCTGAGCGCGCCTCCGGTGCGAGTCGGATAGAGCGGATCGTTCGCACCGCTCCCGCGTTCGGCAAGCCAGTCTCGAAGTGCCGCGGCGGTCGCTTTCGTGAGCGGCGTCACGCGTTCCTTTCGTCCCTTGCCACGACACGCGATGTGTGCGCCGACGCCTACGTGCACGTCGGAGCAGCGAAGCCCGATGAGCTCGGAGATCCGCAAGCCGCACTGGAGGGCGACGAGGAGCAGCGCCCGGTCCCGCCGCCCGGTCCAGGTCCCGATGTCCGGTGCGGCGAGCAGGGCATCAGTCTCCTCCTCGGTGAGGAAGGTGACGAGCGCCCGCTCGAAGCGTTTCGGCGCGATCGCGAGCACCCTCGCGATCGTTCCCGAATGTTCGGGGTGTCGGAGCGCCGCGTAGGAGAAGAACGAGTGGATCGCGGCGAGCCGGACGTTTCGGGTGCGCACACTGTTGTGCCGCTCGACCTCGACGTGGTCCAAGAACGCGGCCACGACCGACGCCTCGACCTCTTCGATCTCGAGCAGAGACGGCGCCTTTCCCGCCCGTCGTGCCGCGAACTCGATGAATAGGCGCCACGTGTCCCGGTAGGAGGCGACGGTCCTCGGGCTCGCGTCTCGTTCATGCACGAGCCGGTCGGTGAAGAAGGCTTGGAGGGTGGGGGCGAGCGCGCTCATGGCTTCGCCGCGTGTTCTTCGAGGCGCGCCGCGGCCAAGCCGAGAAGCTCGGGAGCGGCCGATAAATACCAATACGTGCCAGCCGGGTCCACGTGACCGAGATAGGTGGCAAGCAGACTGAGCCGGCGAGCGACGTCGAGGCCCTCTCGGTAGGCGTCGAGGAGGGCGTTGACGGCGAAGCGGTGGCGCAGATCGTGGATCCTCGGGCGACACGCTGCAGAGCGCGGCTCGATCCCCGCCTCGACGATGAGCCGGCGGTGGAACGTCCAGTGCACGCCGCAGTAGAGGAGGCGGGTCCCTGCCGGCGAGACGAAGAACGCCTCGGTCTCGGGCAGCAGACGCTGCCTCACTCGAAGTGCCAGGTAGTCCGAGAGCGCTTGGGTGACAGAGGCATGGAGCGGGAGCTCGCGAGTCTTTGTTCCCTTCGCCCGGCGCACGAGCACGACGCCGGCGTCCACGTCGACGTCTGCGCAGTCGAGCGCGATCGCCTCACCGACTCGCATGCCGGTCGAGGCGAGGAGCCCCAGCAGCGTTGCGTAGGTCGCCCGCCGCAGTTCGCCTCGAAGGATCCTCGTCGCCGCAAGGAGCCTGGCCACCTCGGCGTCGGTGTAGAGGTAAGGATGCGCGCGAGGTGAGCTCCCGGGAAGAAGACCCGTCGGCGGCACCTCCACCGTGTCGTCCTCGGCCGAGAGATAACGCGCGAACGAGCGCACGACCGACAGTCGCTGGGACCACCAAGAAGGGTCGGCGCCTTCGGGGAGGCGCGCCCAAACGAGCGCGTCGTCGACCGTGAGCGTCTCGGCGCCCTTGGCTTCGAGGTAGGAGCAGAACTGGCCGAGCAGCTTCTCGGTACGCGCGAGGCGATAACCGAGGGCGCGTCGGAGCTCGAGGTACTCGGCGAGGGCATCTCGAAGCGGGGTCATGCCGCACCGCCCGGCCAGGGTCGTGCGAGCTCGCGCAACCCCTCCCGGTCGACCTTCGCGTAGATCGCCGTGGTGAGAAGGCGACGATGCCGCAGCACCTGGCCGACCTCGGGGAGCGCCGCGCCCGCCCGCACCATCTGGGTCGCGACACTGTGGCGGAGCGTACGCGCGCTCATCCGGCCAAGCCCGGCGCGAGTGGCGACTCTCTGCACCGCGTTCGTGACGGCAGCGGGGGTGAGCTCCCGGTGCGGCGCGTGCACTCGCACGAAGACGCTGCGCCCCTGGGCGGTCTTGGGGCGTCCCCTGCGCAGGTAGGCGGCGATCGCCTCGCCGACTTCTGCGGGCAGCGGGAGCCGTTCGACCCGGCTTCCCTTGCCGGTGACGATGAGCTCGCCCGCTCGCCAGTCGATGTCGTCGAGACGAAGGGCGCACACCTCTCCAGCACGCAGTCCGAGACGACCGAGCACCGTGATGATCGCGGCGTCCCTGCGCCCTGCTGGCGTCCGTCTGTCACATGCCGAGAGCATCCGCGCGAGCTCGGATGCACTGATGCCCATGGGCAACCCTGCAAGGCGCGAGCCTGCGACCGAGGGCACCGCGGCCTCGAGTGACCTCTCGACGAGACCCTCACGGAAGCACCATCCGAGGAAGGACCGCAGGGCCGTCACGACGAGCTTCGCCGTGCCGATCGAGCTTCCGGCACGCGAGGCGAGGAGGAAACTCCGCAGGTCGGCGGCGGTGACGTGCTCGAGTTCGACGTGATCGCCCACGGTCCTCTCGGAGAGGAACGACCGAAGGTGCCAGGCGTAGTTCCGTGCCGTCGCGTCTGCAAGGCCGCGCTCGCCGACGAGATAGGCGCAGTAGTCGTCGAGCAGCACGCCCGACGGCGAACAGACCGGCGCCTCGCGTGCAGGTAGGACGCCCAGGCCACCGAGGTGGTCGACGAGTGGCACCAGCGCCTTCGTCGAGAGCCACAAGGTGTAGCCCGCCGTCCGGCGGTCTCCGAGGAACTCGTCGGCGGTCCGTTCGGTGAGATCGCCGACAGCGAGCCCTCGTTCGTCGAGCCATCGGCTCAAGTGCGCCAGCAGCTGCAGCTGACTGCCGACCGCGTTGGATCGATAGCCGATGCGCTCGAGCTCGGCGCGAAAGCCGACCGCGAACGGCGTGAGGGGCCCATGGATCCGGACCCGTGATGGCTTCGACATCTTGCCTCCTTCTCTTGGTGTCAGAGAAGGAAGCGTCGTTCAGACCTCCCTGATTATGCCGACCTCCTGAGCGTGCTCACCGTCGCTGACGAGGGACTTTCCGAGCAAGTCGGCATAACGCGGACGTCGGCATAATGGTTCTTGTGCCGACGTCGGCACAAAGAGCACAACGTGTGGATTCTTTTGGGCTCGGCGGGCAGGCCGCCCC
>JBOGZU010000039.1:0-2812 GCA_050697455.1 Gaiellaceae bacterium
GTTGCGACCCTGATCGCGATCCGCTTCTTCCAGAGCTACACGCGGACGCGCGCGATCGGCGAGCTGACCGCCGAGTCGGCCGGGATCGTCAGCCTGTACGCCCGCCAGGCGGGCGGCGACGAGGTGCCGCTCGCCAAGCTCGAGAAGGCGATCGGCGGCGACCGGATCTTCTACGTGCCGATCGTCCGCGGCGCCTCGCTCGTCGTCGGCCGGCTCCCGCCGCTACCGCTGGACACGGTCGACATCCCGGCGCTCGAGCAGGCGGGAACGCAGACGCTCGACCTGCGCTGGCACGGGGATCACTACATCGCGGTCGCCCAGGCGGTGCGGCTGGCCAACATCCCCGTCGGCGCGCTCGTTGTCGGGAAGCCGTACTCCAAGGTGCGGAGCCGCCTCCTGACGCTCGTCTACCGGCTGGCGGCAGCGTTCGGCGGCGGCATCCTCGTGGCCGGCCTGCTCGGCGTCTATCTGACGCGGCGGATCACGCGGCCGCTGCAGGCGCTGTCGCGCGCGGCCGACGAGGTCGCGGCCGGCAACTACGCGGTCGAGTTGCCGGAGGCGCGCGGCGGCGACGAGATCGCGCACCTCTCCGCGCGGTTCGGCGACATGGCCGCGAAGCTGTCCGAGTCCGAGCAGCTCTCGCGGCACTTCCTGATGACCGTGTCGCACGAGCTGCGGACGCCGCTGACGGCGATCCGCGGGCACGTCGCGGCGCTCCAGGAGGGCGTGGTCGACGGGGCCGAGGCGCAGGGGCAGTCGCTCGGCGTGATCGGGGAGGAGGCGGTGCGGCTCGAGCGGCTCGTCGGCGACGTCCTCGACCTCGCCAAGCTCGACGCGAAGCGGTTCGCCGTGCTGCGGGAGGAGGTCGACATGGCGCGGCTCTGCGAGCGGGCGTACGCCGCGTTCGGCGAGGAGGCGCGGCGCCGCTCGATCGACTACCGGCAGACGCTCGAGAGCGAGCCGGTGATCGTCACCGACGGCGACCGGGTGCTGCAGATCATCTCGAATCTGCTCGCGAACGCGTTCCGCTGGACGCCGGAGAGCGGCCGCATCGAGCTGACGCTCGCGCAGCGCGAGCACGAGGTGATGGTGAGCGTCTCGGACAACGGGCCGGGGATCACGCCCGAGGAGCGGCAGCGGATCTTCCGGCCGTTCTGGTCGCGCGACGGCGGCGGGACCGGGCTCGGGCTGACGATCGCGCGTGAGCTCTCGGTCGCGCTCGGCGGCCGGATCGAGCTGGACAGCCGACCGGGACGCGGCAGCCGCTTCCGGCTCGTGCTGCCGGCGGACGCGCCCGTAGAGGAGCCGGCGCCCGCCGCGACGCGCTAGCCGCGCTAGCCGGCCTGGCGGTCTTCGAGGTGGTAGACGACGGCGCCGTCGCGGCGGAGGCCCTGCTCGAGCTTCTCCAGCCGCTCCTCGACGCTCCGCCAGCCGGAGGTGACGAGGTCGACGAGGAGCGCGAGGTCGTCGACGCGGGCGTGCCGCTCGGCGAGCAGGTCGCCTTCGAGGCGCTCGAGCCGGCGGACGACCTGGTTCATCAGGCCGCGCAGCTCGGCGAGGTGACGTGCGCTCGGCCGGAAGTGCTCGCGGAGCCCGTCCTGCATCGCTTCGGGCAGGCCGACCTGGAGCTCTGCGCTCGTCTGGGCGAGCTCCTCGACCGCGGCCCGTGCGCGCTCGAGCGCGGCTTCGAGCGCTGCCGGGTCGGTGCGCCCGGCGGCCGCGGCCTCGATCCGCTGCTGCGCCCGGGCGATCGCCTCTCCGTCCACGACCGCGACCATACAACCGCGAGCGGATGGATGCGACACCGTCCTTCGCGGCCACGTCCGGTGCCTGGAGCTGAACTCGTTATGCAGGGACCCGGGGTGGGGTGGCGAAGTGGGTGGCTATGAGAGGCTCACCGAAGTCAGGGAGGCGGCGCTCGCCGAGTGGGCCGAGGCCGCCGTTTTGGACGCTTGATGATCGTGTCTGGGAGCAGTTGGAGCCGTTGCTGGTCGATCCGCCGCGGCGTCGCTGCAACATGGGCCGGAAGCGGTATCCGCCGCGGGTCTGTTTGCAGGGGATCCTCTACCTGCTCTACACGGGGATGCGTTATGTCGATCTGCCGCGCGAGCTGGGTTTCCCGAGCGGCGAGACCTGCCGGCGCAGGCTGCACGAGTGGATGGGACGCGGCGTCTGGCCGCAGGCGCTGGCGATCTTGGTCGCAGAACTCGACCGGCTCGGCCGTCTCGATTGGTCGCGGGTGGTGGTCGACGCCTCGATCGTGGACGCGAAAAAAGGGGCGACCTGGTCGGGGCAAGCCCTGTCAACCGCGGCTTTCCTTCGACCAAGTACCACCTCGCCGTAGAGGGCCGCGGCTGGCCGCTGCTGGTACGGCTCGGCCCCGGAAACGAAAACGAACGCGCACACCTGCTGCCGCTGATCGACGAGCTGCTCGAGCAGGGCTACCGGCCGCTCGAGGTCTGGGCCGACCGCGGCTACTGCAGCGAGCCGCTCCGCGACGAGCTCCGCGAACGCGAGATCGTGCCGATGATCAGCAAGCGCCGCCGCGCCGGCGACCCCCTCCAACCCGGCCAAACCAGCCGAAGCGGCAGCCGCGGCCGCCAACGCGTGACCAAGACCAGCGACCCGCTCGCCCGCCACCGCTGGGTCGTCGAACGAACCAACGCCTGGCTGCGCCGCTTCCGACGCCTCAGCATCCGCACCGAACCCAACAGCGCCGTCTACCACGCCTACCTCACCCTCGCCCTGATCATCATCCTCAGCCGCGCATTCTGAGTTGAGCTCCAGGCACCGGACGTATCCGGCCGGGACA
>JBOGZU010000040.1:0-2718 GCA_050697455.1 Gaiellaceae bacterium
AGTAATCAGCGGTCGCATTAGTACCGCGTGGCAGGCGCTCTCGGATCGTGCCCGCGTGCAGCCCGGCGAACGAGTGTTCATCCAAGGTGGCGCAGGAGGGGTGGGTTCCCTGGCGGTGCAGCTTGCAAAGGCGCTGGGAGCACAAGTGACGGCTACCGCGATCGAAGACGATGAGTGTCGTTTGCCAGCGGCATTGGACCACCTGAGCGGTGGTTTTGCCAGCGGCATTGGACCACCTCCGTTGCCAGTTGTTGGACCACCTGAGCATCCACCTGCGCCGGCCGGACAGCGGTTCGGCTGGGCCTCCACAGCGCGTGCGGAGGAGGCCCCATGGCGTTCAGGGAGGTATCGGTGGTCCAAGTCAAAGAGGTGCTGCGTCGGTGGCTCAGCGGTGACGGCGAACGGCCGGCCGCGCGTGCGGTCGGCATCGCTCGCACGACCGCGCGCAACTACATCCGCGCCGCGATGGAGCTGGGTGTCGATCGTTCCAGCGGGGAAGGTCAGCTCACCGACGAGCTGATCGGCCAAGTCTGTGAGCGCGTTCGCCCGCACCGGACGGACGGGCATGGGGAGGCCTGGCGCACGCTCGTCGCCGAGCACAAGCAGATCAAGAAGTGGGTGGACGACGACCTCACCGTCGTCAAGATCGGGATCCTGCTTGCCCGTCGCGGCATCGAGGTCCCGCACCGCACTCTCGCGCGCTTCTGCGTCGAGCGCTGCGGGGCCGGCCGGAGGAAGCCGACGGTGCGCGTCGACGATCCGCCGCCCGGTCGGGAACTACAGGTGGACTTCGGACGCCTCGGTCTCGTCCCCGACGGTGCGAAGCGCCGTGTGTGCCAGGCGCTCATCTTCACGGCGTGCTTCAGCCGGCACATGTTCGCCTGGCCGACCTTCCTCCAGACGACGGAGGAAGTGATCCGCGGCTTCGAGGCCGCGTGGGGCTTCTTCGCCGGCGTCTTCCCGGTCGTGATCCCCGACAACATGTCCCAGATCGTGACCCAGGCGGAGAACACCGCACCGCGGTTCAACGACGTCTTCATCGAGTACGCGCAGTCTCGGGGCTTCGTCATCGACGCCGCGAGGGTGAGGACGCCGACCGATAAACCTCGTGTTGAACGGATTGTGCCCTACGTACGCACAAACTTCTTCAAGGGCGAGGAGTTCATGGACCTCGCCGACTGCAGGAGCCGCGCCGAGACGTGGTGCACGCAGAGAGCGGGGATGCGGGTCCACGGCACGACCCAGTTGCACCCGATCGAGTCCTTCAGAGCACAAGAGCTCTCGCTCCTCCTGCCCCATCCCGGTCAGCCGTTCGACACCCCGGTGTGGTCGACAGCCGTCGTCCACCGGGACTTCCACTGCGAGACGGGGAAGGCGCTCTACAGCGTCAACTACACGCTGCGGGGCAAGACGCTCCGGGTGAGGCGGGACTCACAGACGGTCAAGTTCTATCTGCGTGGCGAGCTCGTGAAGCTGCATCCGAGGAAGGCTCCCGGCGAGCGCTCGAGCGACCCGGCGGACTACCCGCCGGGAACCGAGGTCTACGCGATGCGCGACGTGGAGTCACTCGTGCGCCGGGCGGGCGAGATCGGCCCGGCCGTCGGCACCTACGCCGCGGCACTGCTCGACTCGCCGCTCCCGTGGACCAAGATGCGCCAGGTCTACCGCCTTCTTGGACTCGCCAAGAAGTGGGGCGACGCCCGTCTCGAGGCGGCGTGCGTCCGGGCGCTTGAGGCAGAAGCGATCGACGCGAACCTCGTCAGTCGCATGTTGGAGCGCGCACGCGAGGACGCGCCGGGAGAGGAGCATCCCAGCGGTCGCACGGTCATCCAAGGACGCTTCGCTCGCCCGGCGTCAGCGTTCTCCTCGGAGGAGGCTCGACGATGAGCGTGCCGGCACCCTCCGTCTCGTCCGAGCTCAAGTCCCTCATGCGGCGTTTGAAGCTCGGCCAGCTCCTCGACACCTTGCCCGAGCGGCTCGCGCTGGCCAAGACCCACGACCTCAGCCACGCCGAGTTCTTGGAGCACCTGTTCAGTGACGAGGTGCAGCGGCGGGACGCGTCGTCGGCCACACGCAGGGCGAGAAACGCGAAGCTCGATCCGACGATGCGCCTCGAGGCATGGGACGACGACGCCAAGGTCACCTACGACAAGACGGTGTGGTCCGAGCTTTGCTCGATGCGCTTCGTGGAGGCATCGCAGAACGCGCTGATCCTGGGACCCGTCGGCGTCGGAAAGACGTTCCTTGCGACCGCTCTCGGTCACATCGCGTGCCGGCGCCGCATCGGCGTACACTTCGAGCGCGCGGACAGACTGCTCAAGCGCCTCAAGGCCGCGCGTCTCGACGCGAGCTACGACCAAGAGATGCGCAAGCTCATCGGTGTCGACCTGTTGATCGTCGACGACTTTGCACTCGCAGCGCTGGACACGATCGAGACCGCGGACGTCTACGAGATCTGCGTCGAGCGCCACCGCCGAGCAGCTACGGTCTTGAGCTCGAACCGCGACCCGAGTGAGTGGTTGGCGATGATGGCTGACCCGATGCTCGCCCAGTCCGCCGTCGACCGGCTGAAGAGCGCGGCGTGGGAGCTCGTCATCGAAGGCGAGTCCTACCGGCCGAACGAGAAGCCCACCTTGGGTCCGCGGCCCGCGTCGCCAACGGCACCAAGGCGCCGTCGAGCGTCAGGGGGTGGCCACAATGCGTGACGCTTCTCGCGAG
>JBOGZU010000041.1:0-2125 GCA_050697455.1 Gaiellaceae bacterium
AGCTCGACGACCGGCTCGGAGGGTGCGTCGACGCGGCGGAGCGCGGCGCGTAGTCGAGCCAGTAGCTCGTCGACTCCGAACGGTTTCGTCACGTAGTCGTCGGCTCCGGCGTCAAGCGCGGCGACCTTCTCCGTCTCGTCGCCGACGACTGAGAGGACGATCACTGGTGCGCTGCTCCACGTACGCAGCTCGCGGCAGACTTCGGTCCCGCTGCCGTCCGGCAGCACGAGGTCGAGCACGACTGCGTCGGGCGGGTTGCTCGCGAGTGCGGCGAGAGCGTCCTCAGCCGTCTCGGCGGTCTCGACCTCGTAGCCCGCGCCGCGCAGGCTTGTGCGGAGCGCGCGCAGGATCTGCGGCTCGTCATCGACGACGAGAACGCGGCTCACGCTCGCACCACCGCGCGAGCGGCGAGCGGGAGGGCGAGCACGAAGTGCCCGCCTCCCGGGTCGTCTTGCGCCCAAAGCCTGCCGCCGTTCGCCTCGACGAACCCGCGCGCGATCGCGAGGCCAAGCCCAGAGCCGTGTCCCACTGTGCCGCGTCGGAAAGGCTGAAAGAGAGTCTCCCGCTGCTCGTTGGGTAGGCCAGGGCCGCAATCGACGACATGGAGGCGAAGCTCGGTCGCGCCCGGCTCAGCTCGGACGAGGACACCGGAGCCGCTCGGCGAGTAGTGGAGTGCGTTGTCGATCAGGTTCGCGAGCGCGCGCTCGACCTGGGCCGCGTCGACCTCGACCGGCGGCGTTTCGGGCGCGATCTCGAGCCGCACGCGCGAAGCGTCGGCTCCGAGCCCGGCGAGCGCCTGGCCGACGAGCTCGTCCACATGCCAGAGCTCCCGGTGCGGCTCGGCGGCACCCGCTTCGAGCCGCGAAAGGTCGAGTAGCTGCTCGACGACACGGTCGAGGCGCGTCGCCTCCCCACGAATCGCCTCAGCGAGGCCAAGCCGATCCTCCGCCTCGAGGGCGAGCTCCGGGCTCGAAAGCGCATCGGCCGAGGCGAGGATCGTGGTGAGCGGCGAGCGGAGGTCGTGCGAGACGGAGCGCAGAAGCGCGGTCTTGAGCGCGTCGCGGCGTCGCAAGGCGTCGGCTTCGAGCGCCTCCGCCTCGAGACGCCGGCTTTCGACCGCAACGGCGAGGAGCGCGGCGAGCGAAGGCAGGAAGCGGCGGCGGACGGCCTCGTCAACGGTCGCGCCCTCGTCGACGAGGAGGGTCGCGACCGAGCGGAGCCCAGCCTCGACCGGCAAGGCGCGCTCGCCGGGCCGCGCTCGCTGCTCACCGAGCTCGAGCCGCGCGCGCTCCAGGCTAAGCACGCCGGCGGTCAGCGCGGCCAGCAGCCCGAGTTCCTCGTCGAGGTCGCGCCCGCGCAGGAGATCGAGCGCCGCCTCGGCGAGTGCGTGCGCCTCAACGCTCCGTTGCTCGGCGTCCTCGCGTCGAGCGCGAGCCCGCGCGGCGAGCGCGCTCACGGCGAAGGCGATGGTCAGATAGACGGCGAGCGCCAGCCAGTTCTGGCTCTCGCGCAAGTGAAACGAATGGTACGGCGGGAGGAAGATCCAGTTGAAAGCGAGCATGCTCGCGACCGAAACCACAGCCGCCAGCGCCGTCCCCCAAAAGATCGCGACCGGCAGAACGGCGAGAACGAAGAGGGCACCGAGGCTGAGCACCGGCACATGCGGCTTCAGCAGCGCAACGACCGCGCTCACGATTGCCACCGCCGCCGCGCTCGCGATGACCCCAACGAGCAACTGCGCCCGCGACTTCACAGCGCGAACGGTACTCGCCTACGCCCCTCGATCTCCGATCGGCGCGACAGATTCGGACCCCGAGAAACGCCCTGACGCGCCCGGACACTCCCTAGCGCTGGCGCGAGCGTGGGTCAAGCGCCAGCTGTTCGACAGGGGACATAACCCCGAGGTCGACTCTTCCCGCGGCTTGAGGCTCAGCGTTCTCTGCTGAGGCGGGAACTTTTGCCAGAACTTTTGCCCGAGCCAGGCAATCCGACCTGATCCCACGTGACCTGAGCCGACGGAGGAATGTCGACTAGCGTGCTGCCTGACCTGGCAACAAGCGGCTCATAACCCGGAGGTCGCAGGTTCAAATCCTGCCCCCGCTACAAATTTCGTGTCTTTCACACC
>JBOGZU010000042.1:0-1990 GCA_050697455.1 Gaiellaceae bacterium
GGTGCAGTTCGTCGACTGCAACCGCGAGGATCTGTGCATGTCGTTTGCGGACTTCGAGCGCGCCGCCGAGCAGTTTGCGCCGCGGGCTGCGTTTCTGGTCCACATCGGCGGCCACATCGCGTTCGATGTCGAGCGGATCTCGGCCTACTGCGCCGAGCACGGGATCTTCCTGATCGAGGACTGCGCTCACGCGCACGGGGCCGACTGGCGCGGTCGCCGGGCCGGCACCTGGGGCGACGCCGGCGTCTACTCGCTGTACGCGACCAAGACGATCTCGACCGGCGAGGGCGGCGTGCTCGTCTCGCGCCGGCCGGAGGTGATCGAGCACGCGCGCGCATTTCGCAACTACGGCAAGCCGACCTACGAGGTCCAGGGGCTGAATTTCCGCATGAACGAGCTGACGGCCGCGCTCGGGCTCGTGCAGATCGAACGCCTCCCGGAAATCGTGGCCTGGAAGAACGAGGTGGCGCGCGCCGAGCTGCACCCCGCCTACGCGAGCCGGCTCGAGCTGCCCGAGGGGATGACCTCCGGCTTGTACAAGTACATCGTGTTCGACTGGCTGGAGCGCTCGACCGGTCGCGTGTACGACGAGCCCTGCCATCGGATCATGGGCCACGAGATCGAGCTGCCCAACTCCGACTGGGTGGCGCGAAACCACTCGTGCGTTCCGCTGTACTACAGGCCGAGCGAACAGGCATGAGGGTTCTCGTCACAGGCGGCTCGGGCTTCATCGGCTCGCACGTCGTCGACAAGCTGCGCGAGCGCGGCCACGAGCCGGTGATCTACGACCTGCGACCGTCGCCGTGGCACACCGGCGAAGACGGCGCCGCGCCGGTCGACACCGTGCTCGGCTCGATCACCGATCGCGAGGCGCTCGAGCGCGCGCTGCACTCCTGCGACGCCGTCGCTCACCTCGCTGCGGTCGCCGACGTCAACGACGTCCACGCCGAGCCTGAGGACGCCGAGCGCGTCAACGCGCGCGGCACCGTCGCGGTGCTCGAGGCGGCGCGCCGCGCCGGCGTCAAGCGGATCGTCTACGCGTCGACGATCTGGGTCTACTCCGACTGCGAGCCCGAGGAGGTCGACGAGGACACGCTGCTGCCGCCGCCCAGCCACCTCTACACCTCGACCAAGCTGGCCGGCGAGCTGTACTGCAAGGCCTACCAGGAGCTGTACGGAATCGACTTCACGATCCTGCGCTTCGGTATCCCATATGGCCCGCGCGCGCGAGAGGCCGCGGTGATCCCCGCGTTCGTGAACAAGGCGCTGGCCGGGGAGCCGCTGACGCTCGCCGGCGACGGCATGCAAACACGCAAGTTCGTCTACGTCGAGGACCTTGCAGACGGGGTCGCGCTGGGGCTCGCCGATGTGGCCGTCAACCGGGTCTACAACCTCGCCTCCGACGAGACGGTCACGATCAAGCAGATCGCCGAGACCGTCAAGCAGCTGATCGGCGACGTCGAGATCGTCCACACGCCGGCGCGACCGGGCGACTTCGGAGGCAAGATCGTCTCCTCGGCCCGCGCCCTGGCGGAGCTCGGGTGGCGCGCCGCGACGCCGTTCTCGGAGGGCGTGCGCAGCTACATCGACTGGCGCGGCGACCAGGCCACGCGCCGCAGCGAGGGGGAGCAGGCCGCGATCATCCCGGCCGGCGAGGCCGACGCCGAGGCGGCGCCCCGCAAGGTGCTGATCATCTCCGCCGACATCGGCGAGGGCCACGATCTGCCGGCCCGCGCGGTCGCGCGGGAGTTTCGTGACGAGGATCCCGACGCGCTGGTGTCGATCGTCAACGGCCTGCCTGCGATGGGCCCCCAGGCGACCAAGCTGCTGCGAGACAACTCCGCCTTCATGTTCCGCTGGCTGCCGTGGCTGTTCGACCTCCAGTACCGGCTGTTCATGTACTTCGGGCCGACGCGCTGGATCTCGCGCTGGCTGCTGTACACGCTCGGGCAGCGCGGGCTGATGCGGCTGATCTGCGCCCACGACCCTG
>JBOGZU010000043.1:0-1975 GCA_050697455.1 Gaiellaceae bacterium
TTTTGCCGACTATGCCGACTCGCGGATTATGCCGACCTTTGTAGAGACGACCTGCTCACGGAGGTGAGCGCAGCCGAATGATCGGCATAATCACAAGGCCTGGGTCAGCCTCTGCTCCTCCACTCGAAAAGAAGGAGGAGCAATGTCTCGACCGAGATCGAAAGCCACGTGTGCGAAGGATGTCCGTTTCCGTGGACCCCTCATGCCCTTTGCCGAAGAGCTCGAAGGCCGGCTCTGGCGCTCGGGCCATACGCCGCTCACGACGGCCAACGTCCTGCGGCAGTTCTCGGATCTGAGCCGCTGGCTCGATGCGAACGGCCTTGGGGTGGGCCACCTGTCGTCCGAGGCCCTCGAGCACTACCTCACGGCGCGCCGTGTGGCTGGTCACAACTTCGCGCTTACGCCGGCGTCTTTCTCTCCCGTCTTGGCCATGCTCGCCGAGAAGGGTCTGCTGCCTCCGGCCGAGCCGTCCGCACCACCGAGCCCGGACGAGCAGCTGCTCTCTTGTTTCGAGCGCTACCTGCGAGAAGAACGGGCCCTCGCACCCTCGACGACCGGCGCGTACGTGCTGCGCGCCAGGCGCTTCCTCGCCGACTGCGGCGGGCAAAGCGCACTCCCCGAGATCGGCGCAACACAGATCACGGCAGCCGTGCTGCGCTGGGCCGACGTGTCGGTCGGCTCCGGCCAGCACTTCGTCGCGGCGCTGCGCGCCTTCCTCCGCTACCTCTTCCTCGAGGGCGTCCTCGACCGGGACCTGTCCACCTCAGCGCTTGCGGTCACCGGCCGCCGGCGCTCGTCACTTCCGTCGGGGATCGCTCGAGCCGACGCGCAGCGCCTCCTCGACTCCTGCGACCGGCGCCAGAACCGGGGACGGCGCGACTTCGCCGTGCTGATGGTCCTCCTCCGGCTCGGGCTTCGCGCGAGCGAGGTGGCGGGGCTCACCCTCGATGACGTCGACTGGCGCGCCGGTGAGATCACCGTCTCTGGCAAGGGCGCGAGGATCGACCGTCTCCCGCTCCCGGCAGAAGTGGGCGAGGCGATCGCCGCCTATATCCGCCGTGGTCGACCGCACACCGAGTGTCGGGAGATCTTCCTGCGTGCGATTGCGCCGACCGCCCCGCTCGGGCGTGGTGGGATCTCCACGGTCGTCCGACGGGCGTGCCGCAAGGTTGGTCTTCCCGAAGTCGGGGCCCACCGGCTTCGCCACACTGCTGCTTCCGAGATGCTCGCGGCCGGCGCGCCGCTCGAAGAGATCGGTCAGCTGCTCCGGCACCGGAACGCGATGTCGACGGCGAACTATGCCCGCGTCGACCTCGCCACGTTGCGCACGGTCGCGCAGCCCTGGCCGGGGAGCGTCGGGCGATGAGCGAGCTCGCTCCGCACCTCGAGGACTACCTCCGGCTCCGCCGGGCGCTCGGGTTCAAGCTCGAGCATCCCGGCCAGGCGCTCCTGCAGTTCCTCGCCTACCTCGACGCGCAAGGTGCGACGAGGATCACGACCGAGCTCGCGATCGCCTGGGCCGGGCTCCCGAAGGACGCACTTCCCGTCTATCGGGCACATCGCCTCGGCGCGGTGCGCGGCTTCGCCCGCTACCTGGCGTCGATCGACCCCGAGACCGAGGTGCCGCCGACCGGCGTCTGGCCCACGAAGACGCCACGACGAAGCCCGTTCCTCTTCTCCGACGAGGACCTCACCCGTCTCCTTGTCGCTGCTGGTGCGACACTCCCACCCTCCCTCGGTGCCAGCCTCGAGGCGCTCTTCGGGCTCCTCGTCTCGACCGGCATGCGGGTCGGCGAGGCGCTCGGTCTCGAACGCGACGACGTCGACCTGGCGAGCGGCGTGATCACGATCCGAGAGGCGAAGTTCGACCGCTCGAGGATCGTCCCGCTGCACGACTCTGCGACCGTGGCGCTTGCCGCCTATGCACGAGATCGCGACACGGAGGAGCGCTCTTCGCATCGGTTCTTCCTCGCCG
>JBOGZU010000044.1:0-1767 GCA_050697455.1 Gaiellaceae bacterium
GGTTGAACTACTAGGAGCGTGGGTCGGAACCGGCCAGGTGGCCAGCCGCGACACACGGGGATAGTGGTTTCGTGATGATCTCTTCTCCTCCGGGCCGAGAACGGCCAGATGTGTCGAGGCGGTAGGGCCGAGAAGCCGCCGAATCGCCTCAGGCGAACGCCAACGCCGTGGTTCCTCTGGCGCTGCGCAGCTTGCGCAGGTTGTGACAGAGCATGTGGAGCGTCCACTCGCCCTGTGCGCCTTCGAGGCCGCGCAGGCGGAGCTGCCCGGCCGCCTGACGGACCTTCACCTGTCCGAAAGCCGGCTCGACGATCACCTTTCTCCTCGCGTAGTCGGCACGGCCCTTCTTGGTCCGCAGCCGACGGGCCATCTTCTCCCGGCGCGTCGCGTCCTTCGGGATCGGTCCGCGTGGTGTCGTTTGGAACCTCTCGCCGTGGCGCTGGCGCCCGGTCGCGACAAGGACGTCGGGGGCGAGGCTCTCTGCGGCTTCGAGGTTGTCCTCCGAGCAGTAGCCGGCATCGACAAGAGCGGTCGTCGGAGAACCCTCGATCCCTGCCGCGTCGAGGTTCTCCTCGGTCGCCTCGATCATCGAGACGAGCTGGTTCACGTCAGTGGCCTCTTGGGTGACCTCGGCGGCGAGCACGACCTGGTTGGCCTCGTCGACGACGGCCTGAGCGTTGAAGGCGTAGGCCCACCCGTGGTTCGTCTTCATCATCCGCGACTCAGGGTCGGTGAAGTTGCGCTGGGCGGAGGGCTTCGGCCGTGCCCTCTCTGCCGCCTCGGCGCCGGCCGCGGCGACCTCCTCCTCGGGCTTGCCGGCCGCCTCGGCCTTGTTGCGCGCCGCGGCCTTGGCCTTGTCACGCGCCTCTTGTTCGATCGCCTCCTTCGCCTCGCGGAGCTTTTCGAGGCGGCTCTCGCGACGTCGCAGCTCAGGGGCGACTTCGTCGCCCCGGCGGTCCACCCCGAAGGCCGCGTCCTCCTCTTGGTCGATGGCCTCGGCCTCGGCGAGCATCGCGTCGACCTCGGCCTGCAGGTGTTGGATCTTCGGCACGATGTGGTCATAGCTCATCGCCTTGTGCGCGGAGGCGTTGGCAATGAGCTTGGTCCCGTCGAGGGCGACGCGCCCGAGCTTCACGAGGCCCGCTTTCCCACACAGACCGAGCACCTGGAGAAAGAGCGGCCCCAGCGCGTCGAGGTGGCGGCGGCGGAAGCGGCTGATCGAGCGGTAGTCCGGGGCGGCGGTCGCGGCGAGCCAGGCGAAGGCGAGGTCCTTCTTGCAGCGCCGCTCGAGCTCCCGGCTGGAGGTGACACCGGTCGCGTAGCCATAGACGAGGAGCTTCAGCATCATCCGCGGCTCATAGGGCGGGGCGCCCGAAGAGCTCTCGTAGGAGGCGTAGATCGCCGAGAGATCGAGCAGGTCCTCGACGACCTCAGAGACGAAGCGGGCCTCGTCGTCCTCCTCGAGCCAGTCGTCGAGGCTGGGTGGCAACAGGAACTGCTGGGACTGGTCGTAGCGGCGGAAGGTCTTGGAGTCGCCGGCCGGTGCGGTCAGTCTCGGCGGACCTTCTTCGCCCAGCTCCAGCGCGAACAGGCGTTCATCGTTGCCAGCCGTGATCATGAGGACCATTCTTCCTGCTCATCGACGGTTTCGCGAGTATCACTCGGAGATGGACGCGCCGGTCACGACCCCTTTTTCACAACTTGTCCTGCATGGGTTGCCGAAACGAGGTTCTGACCCACGCTCCTAGGTGGCTGGTGTCTTACGGG
>JBOGZU010000045.1:0-1592 GCA_050697455.1 Gaiellaceae bacterium
AGCCCGACGTAGGTGGTCGTCGAGAGGTCGAGCTCGGGCAGCGTCGTCGCCACGGTGCCCGAGTCGAACGTCGGCGTGGTGAATTGGTCGGCGTTGTTGTTGACCTGCACCTGCACGGCCGTGAGCGGCGACTGCCCTGCAGGGTCGGCGTAATCGAACCGCAGCACCGGCGCGGCCAGCGACGTCGCCCGCCCGCCGGAAGGTGACAGCGTGTGCGGCGCGACCGGAGCGTCGGACCACTCGACGTCGAGCACCGGCTGATTGACCGCCGAATCCAGCGAGTAGAAGCGCGCGATTGTGGCGTCGACGACGGTGGCGGCGAGCCGGAAGCCGTAGTTCGCCTGCCCGTCGGACAGCGCCTGCAGTAGCGCGGTGACGTCGAACGCCCATTCCTGCCCGTCCGCCGTGGACGCCTGCGTGACCGTAGGGCCGACGCCGGACACGTCCGGGGCGTTGTTCCAGGTGATGAACGACTCGCGCCACGAGCGGATGATCAGACGCGCCCGTACCGCTTTCGAGGCGAACGTGCCGAGGCTGAACAGCCGCAGCGTCGCCGAGGTCACGGTCGCGCCGCGCGGCGCCGGATTCTTGAAGTAGATATAGGAGTAGTTGGTGATCGTGCCGTCGCTGCGGACGATCAGCCGCTTGTCGCCGCCCCGGTTGGTGCCCGGCTCGTTGGATCCGACCCACGAATCGATGCCGTTGCGCAGCGTCGCGGAGCTCATCGGCTCATCCGTCCTATCTGCGCGTCATACGCGGCGTTGTCGGCGATCACGTCCTTGATCCGGGTGTCGAGCTTTCCGTCGGCGCCCGGCACGAGCTCGACCTTGATCCGCAGCCCGGCAGGGCCGCCCGGACCGCCGGAACGGCTCGAGGCGTACCCCGGTGACTTGGTCGCCTTCGGCGGCAGCTGGCCGTATTTGTTGATGTAGTCCAGGACGTCGTAACCGACCTTTTTCGACGAGCTGGCCTTGATCATGAACTCGTCGACCGAGGTCGGCGTCAGGTTCGAGTCGCTCGTCGCCGTGCCGATTCCGCCGAGCCGGCCGCCGGCCGCGCGTGGCGACATGATCGGCCCGCCGAGCCCGTTCGGTCCGCTCGAGGGCGTGTGAAATACGCCGTTGATGTTGATCTCGACGTTCCGCGGAATGTTGTGATCGATGTAGTACTTGGCGGTGTCGATGGTCGCCTCGAGCTGCGATATCTCGGCTAGCAGCGTCGTCTTTTTCGAGTTGGGCACGTCTTTGATCTGCTGCTTGACCGACGCGAGGTCGCGCTCGGCCTGCGCGATTTCGGCCTTGGCCTGTGTCGTGTGCTCGATCGGAATATCGTTGACGTGCTTCTTGACGTCGTCGGCGTCGTGCTTGGCCTGCGCGACTCGGGCGAGCTGCACGTCGGTGGAGATGTCTTTCGGCACCCCGGCGTATTTCGCGATCAGCTCGTCGGCCGCCTTGCCCGTGATTCCCATCTTCGCGAGCGTCCGCTGCAGCGCGGCGACCTGCTGGCCGTGCGTTTTGTTGACGGCGATTATCGCGGCGTTGTTGCCTTTCTGCGCCGCGGTGTCCTTGTATATCTGCGAAAGCTGCTTCGTA
>JBOGZU010000046.1:0-1549 GCA_050697455.1 Gaiellaceae bacterium
CTCGTGCTGCTCGAACTCCTGCACCGCCAGCCAAGAGGCGACCTCGCCGGCCTGGGCACCGCCCATCCCGTCGGCCACCACGAACAGCGGCACGCGCATGAACGCGCTGTCCTCGTTGTCGCGGCGTTGGCGACCGGTGTCGGTCTTCAGGATCGTGTCGGCGGCGCGCAGCATCGTCTCAGTCTGCCCTCACTGAAGGTAGGAGAACTCGCTCTCGCCGATCCGGATCCGGTCGCCGTCGTACAGCGGCTGGGGACCCGACAGCTGCTCCTCGTTCAGGTAGGTGCCATTGGTCGAGTCGAGGTCCTCGATCACCAGAACGTGGCCCTCGCGCGAGATCCGCGCGTGGCGCGTGGAGGCGAACGGGTCCTCGAGCCGGATCTCGACGTCTCCGCGACCGAGCGTGGCGCCGTGCGCCAGGTCGTACGCGACGCCGCTCTCGTGCCCCTGCGCTCGCTCGACCAGGAGCCGTGGCTCGAAGCCGGCGCCATCTCCGGCGCCGTCGCCGAGTCCGTCGACCGCGGCGTAGGCACCGGTCTCGCCGGGCGCCGGGCCCTGCGTGCTCGCCTGGCCCGATCCGGGCATCGCGCGCGAGCCGCGACCGCGACGCAGATCACGCGTGGCACTCCATGCGACCCAGACCAGGAACAGGTACAGGACCACCAGGAAGCCGAACTTCAGGGCGACCGACACGGGCTGCAACACCGCTGCGCCGCCTACTCCAGCTCGAACCGCAGTCGGGTGGTGCCGACCTCGATCTCGTCGCCCGGCGCCAGCGGCTCCGTGCCGCGCACGCGGTGGCCGTTGAGCCGCGTCCCGTTGGTCGAGCCGAGATCGGCCAGCTCCCATGAGCCGCCGGCAGGCCTGCACTCGGCGTGAGCGCGGGAGATGTTGGGGTCGTCGACAACGATGTCGCAGTCGCGGCTGCGTCCGATCGTCGCACCCGCCGGGCCGACCACCAGGCGCCGTCCGCCGAGAACCAGCAGCGCGGTCCCGGGCGACGACGGTGCGCCGCGCGCCGGCGCGCCCTGGACGACCGTCGCCCCCGGTCCCGGCTGCGGTCCCGCCTCGTCGTCGTAGCGGTCCTCGTACCGGTTGTCGAAGTGGTCGTCGTTGTCGCCGGCGGGCGCCGGCCGCGGCGACACCGCTCGGGTCTCGATCCCGAACTCCCCGAGGCCCAGTCGCTCGTCGGTCTCGAACGCCACCGTCGGCCGTGCGAGTAGCACCAGGCGCTCGTTGCGGGCGTGTTCGAGCAGGAAGCCGACCAGCTCGCCGACGAGCGCGTCCTCGTAGTCGGACAGACGATCGCGGTCGCGGGCCGAGAGGTACACCCGATACTCATTCGGCACGTAGGTCCTGTGCAGCGATACGGTGCGATGCTCCTCCATCTCGCGCACGAGCTTGCGCGCGATCTCGACCGGTCGCACCTCGGAGCGAAAGGCACGGCTGAACGTCCCCTCGACGAGGCCGGCGATCTTGCTCTCCAGGCGGCTGAGCACACTCATGGGACGGCCCCGTGGGGCCGCTTCATGCTACGGGAGTCCTGCGC
>JBOGZU010000047.1:0-1540 GCA_050697455.1 Gaiellaceae bacterium
GCCCGAGCCGGCGCCGCCGGGGGTGCTGACCCTGGAGCGCACCCGCGATCCGCAGCATGGCGACTTCGCCACCAACGCCGCGCTGCGCCTCGCGAAGGCGGCCGGCTGCAAGCCGCGGGAGCTGGCGCAGAAGATCATCGCCGCCTTGCCGGCGAGCCCGCTCCTCGCGCGCACCGAGATCGCCGGTGCCGGCTTCATCAACTTCTTTCTGACCCCCGATGCGTACGGCCGCGAGCTCGCCGTGATCCACGAGCGCGGCGAGCACTACGGCCAGTCGGACGGCGACGCCAGCCTTGGCCGGGGAGAGCGGGTCCTGCTGGAGTTTGTGTCCGCCAATCCGACGGGGCCGCTACACGTCGGGCACGGACGGCAAGCCGCCTACGGAGCGACGCTCGCGAACATCCTCGCCGCCGTCGGATTCAACGTATCGCGCGAGTACTACATCAACGACGCAGGACGGCAGGTCGATATTCTCGCTGTAAGCGCGTGGATACGGTACCTGGAGGCCTGTGGCGAGACGCTGCCGTTTCCGGAGAACGGCTACCGCGGCGACTACGTTCGAGAGCTGGCGCAGACGATTCGCGCAGCCGAAGGGGAGGGGCTGAGGCATCCCTCGGCCACGGTGCTCGTCGGCCTCCCGCCGGATGCGCCCGCAGGAGACAAAGAGGCCTACATCGATGCGCTGATCGCGCGCGCGAGAGAGCTTATCGGGCCTGACGCATTCGGCCGCGTGCTCGCGCGATCACTGGCGGCGATGCTTGCGGACATCCGCGACGATCTCGGCGAGTTCGGCGTGACCTTCGACCGCTGGTATTCGGAGCGAGCGCTGGAGCAGAGCGGCGCGATCGATCGGGCGCTCGCGCGCCTCGAGCGCGAATCGCGCCTCTACTCGAAGGACGGCGCGACCTGGTTCCGCGCCACCGATCTCGGCGATGAGAAGGATCGCGTGGTCGTGCGCGAGAACGGGCAGAAGACGTATTTCGCCTCCGACATCGCCTATCACCTGGAGAAGCGGCAGCGCGGGTTCCAACGCCTGATCGACATTCTCGGCGCCGATCATCATGGCTACGTGGCGCGGGTGCGGGCGGGACTGACGGCGATGGGCGAGCCCGGGGACTGCCTCGAGGTCAATCTGATCCAGTTCGTGAGCCTGTTCCGCGGCGGCGAGAAAGTGCCCATGGGCAAGCGCGAGGCGCAGTTCGTGACGCTGCGCCAGCTGCGCGAGGAGGTCGGCAACGATGCCTGCCGGCTCTTCTATCTGATGCGCAGCCACGACCAGCCGCTCGACTTCGACCTCGAGCTCGCGAAGTCGCGCACCAACGAGAATCCCGTCTACTACATCCAGTACGCGCACGCCCGCGTCGCGAGCGTCATGAAGCAGCTCGCCGCCCGCGGCCTGTCCTTCGACCGCGCCGAAGGGCTCGCCGGCGCCTCGCTCCTCACCGGCCCGCACGAGCAGGCCGTGCTGAGCTCGCTCGTGCGTTACCCGGAAGTCCTCGAGCAGGCGGCGCTGAGTCGCGCCCCGCACGCCATCGTTCAT
>JBOGZU010000048.1:0-1533 GCA_050697455.1 Gaiellaceae bacterium
ATGCCGACTATGCCGACTCGCGGATTATGCCGACCTTTGTAGAGACGACCTGCTCACGGAGGTGAGCGCAGCCGAATGATCGGCATAATCACAGGGCCTCGAGGAATGCGAGCAGCTGATCGTCTGGCCGATAGCGACCGGGCTTCACGCCGAACGCCGTCGTCCGAGCGAGCGCCCGTTCTTTCTGGGCCATGTCAGCGTGGAGGTAGATGCTCGTCGTCGAGATCTGCTCGTGACCGAGAAAGAGGGCGATGACCGCGACGTCGTTGCCACCCTGGAGAAGTCGCATCGCACAGCTGTGACGCAGCGTATGGGCGCTCACCTGCTTGCTTGCGAGCGACGGGCAGGACACTCCCGCGAGATCGACGTAGTGGGCGATGCGGTGCTCGACGGCGTCTCGGGAAAGACGGCGGCCGGTGCTCGTCGGGAAGAAGGGATCGGACAGTCCTCCCTTTCGTTCCGCGGCCCACGTCTGCAGCACTTCGACGCTCTCACCGAGGAGCGGGGTCCGCCGCTCCTTTCTCCCCTTGCCGATGACGTGGACATGCGGCCCGTGTGCGAGGACGACGTCCTCGTTGCGCAAGCCGATGAGCTCGGAGACCCGCAGCCCGGTCTCGATGGCGAGGAGGAACATCGCCCGGTCGCGCCGTCCGACCCATCTCGAGAGGTCGCACGCACCGAGCAGGGAGTTGATCTCGACGTCCGTCAGGTAGGTGACGAGGTTGCGCTCGAAGCGCTTCGGCGCGATCGCGAGCACGCGCCCGATGGAGCCTGCGTGTTCCGGGTGGCGCAACGCCGCGAACGAGAAAAACGACCGGATCGCTCCGAGCCGGACGTTGCGGGTCCGGACGCTGTTGTGCCGCTCGGTCTCGAGATGCTCCAAGAACGCGCCGATCGTCTCGGCGCCGAGATCGGAGAAGTCGAGTTGCCAAGGTGCCTTCTTGTGTCGCTTGGCGGCGAAGAGCACGAGCAGCCGGAAAGCGTCACGATACGAGGCGACCGTGAGCGGACTCGCCCCGCGCTGGCCGATGAGCCGCTCGACGAAGAACGCTTCGAGCGTCGGGCCGAGCGCGCTCATCTCGGGCTCCCTGCGGCGACGCGACCCACGACGAGCTCCATGAGCTCGGGCGTCGCGGTGAAGTACCAGTACGTGCCGGACGGATCGGCGTGACCGAGGTAGGTCGAGAGCACAGCCAGCCGGTTCTCCGGGAGCATGCCCCTGCGGTGCCACTCGAGGAGGGTCGCGATCGCGAAGTGGTGACGCAGATCATGAATTCTCGGAAGCACCGGGCACGATCGGAGACCGAGGGCGGCGGTGACTTCTATGAACGCTCGCTGCACAACCCCGTAGCGCAGTGGCCGGCCGCCCTCGGCGAGGAAGAACCGATGCGAAGAGCGCTCCGCCGCGTCGCGATCTCGTGCATAGGCGGCAAGCGCCACGGTCGCAGAGTCGTGCAGCGGGACGATCCTCGAGCGGTCGAACTTCGCCTCTCGGATCGTGATCACGCCGCTCGCCAGGTCGACGTCGTCGCG
>JBOGZU010000049.1:0-1467 GCA_050697455.1 Gaiellaceae bacterium
GGTATACGGTCGTCGATTCCGAGTCGGTGATCGTCACCCACCTGACCGAGACGATCCGCTCGCACTCAGCGCAGCTGCTCACGCGCCAGGACGTGCGCGCGCTGTTGGACCAGCTGAAGGACTCCAACGAGGCGGTCGTCACCGAGGTCGTGCCAGACATCCTCTCCGTCGGGGAGATCCAGCGCGTGTTGCAAGTGTTGTTGTCGGAGGGGGTCTCGATCAGGGATCTGGGGGCGATTGTCGAAGCAGTGGGCGACAAGGCGCGGATCACGCGCGACACGGGCCTTCTGGCGGAGTACGCTCGCCAGGCGCTCGGTCGCGCGATCACCGCTCCACATCTGGCGCCAGACCACCGGCTGTGCGTCATCACCCTCGACCCCGCGATTGAGCAGGAAGTGGCGACCTCGATCACCCAGACGACCGACGGGGAGTATCTGGCGCTCGACCCGGCGCGCGCCCAGGCACTGCTCGGCGCTGTCCGCAGCCAGTCCGACCAGGCCGCGGCACGCGGCGGGACCCGGCCGGTGCTGCTGTGCTCGGCGCGCGTGCGCCGCCACCTGCGCCGTCTGGTCGAGTCGGCGATGCCGCACCTGCCCGTCTGCTCCTACAACGAGATCGCGTCCGGGATCAGCGTCGAGACGATCGGAGTGATCAGCGCATGAATGATTCACAGTCATCCGTTGCCGGCGCCGAGGGCGTGCGCACCTATCGTGGCCGCTCCATCGAGGAGCTGATCCCGCGGATCCGCGAGGAGCTTGGGCCCGACGCGATCATCCTGCGCGAGCGCGAGGGGCTGACCGGCGGGATCGGCGGCTTCTTCGCCCAGCGCTGCGTCGAGATCGACGCGCGGGCGGCCACGCATTTGAGCTTCTACGACGACGAGGAGGAGTGGGAGGAAGAGGAGGACGCCGTCGAGCCGGCCGGCGCGGTGCAGTACGCAGACGAGGAGCCGGACGCCGTCGAGCCGGTCTCGGTCGCCGACGACGTGCCGGTTGCCGAGGACGTGCCGGTTGCCGAGGACGTGCCGGTTGCCGAGGACGTGCCCGTTGCCGAGGACGTGCTGGTTGCCGAGGACGTGCCGGTCCCCAGGCCCGCCGCCCCGTTCCTCGACGAGGCGTCGTTCGCGGCCCGCCTGGAGGAGGCGACGATCGCCGCCGAGCCGCCGGCGGCCGCGCCCGAGGCGCCCGCGCCCGAGGCGCCCGCCTTCATCGCCTTCGACGAGCTCGGCGAGCCCGAGCCCGTGGCCGCCGTCGAGCCCGAGCCGGAGGCCGAGCCCGTGCCCGAAGTCGAGCCCGAGCCGGAGCCCGAGCCCGAGCCCGAAGTCGAGCCCGAGCCGGAGCCCGAGCCCGAGCCCGTGACCGCCGTCGAGCCCGAGCCGGAGCCCGGGCGCGTGGCCGAAGTCGAGCCCGAGCCGGAGCCCGAGCCCGAGCCCGAAGTCGAGCCCGAGCCGGAGCCCGAGCCCGAGCC
>JBOGZU010000050.1:0-1134 GCA_050697455.1 Gaiellaceae bacterium
GAAACGACACAAGCCTGCTCGCGCGCACCTCGGACAGCGGCGTCATGAAGGTCAGATTCTCGTACGCCGCTGTGAGAGCAATGCTCACCGCCCCCTTATACCCTGAACCGCGGACCCCCTCCTCACCATGGCTTCCTCGAACGCGTCGCGCATCGTCGAGGCGAGCCGGTTGGCTTGCTCCTTGCTGATCTGGCGCTCGGCGAGGTTGCGTCGCATCTCCTCGAGGATGCGCTCGCTCCAGAGCGGCGTCTAGACCCTATGGAGTCTGTGTAGCCGCGAGGCTTTGAGGGCCGGACACTTCGTGCGTGCGGGGGTTTGTCTGGCCGGAGACGGGCTCCGGCTGACCCCGGACGAAGGAGGTCCGGCCATGTTGGAGACGATGACGTACGTGGGCCTTGATGTCCACGCCCGCTCGACGCACGCGGCGGCGATCGACGTCGCGACCGGCGAGCTGCGCCGCGCGCGTTTCGGTAGCGGCTGCGAGGAGGTGATCGGCTGGCTGCGGTCGTTGCCGCAGCCGCTCAGGGGCTGCTATGAGGCCGGCCCGACCGGCTATGGCCTGTATCGCGCCGCGGTCGCCGCCGATCTTTCCGTCGAGGTGATCGCGCCGTCGAAGACGCCGCGTGCGCCCGGCGATCGGGTCAAGAGCGACCGCAAAGACGCCGAGTTGCTGGCGCGGCTGCTGCTCGCGGGTCAGCTGCAGGCGGTGACGGTGCCACCGCCGCCGGTCGAGGCGGCCCGGCATCTCGCTCGTGGGCGTGAGCAGGTGCGAGGCGATCTGATGCGTTGCCGCCATCGCGTCTCCAAGCTGCTTTTGCTCCATGGCCGTGTCTACGGGGGCGGCGCGTGGACAAAGACGCACCGGCGTTGGCTCGCCCAGCAGCGCTTCGAGCAGCCGGCGGCCGAGCTCGCTTTCCTGGACGCGCTCGCCGCCGTCGACGGGCTGGTCGCGCGCAAAGCCGCGCTCGACGAGCGGCTCTCGCGACTCGCACTCGAGGGCGAGTGGTCAGAGACCGTCGCCCGGCTGCGCTGCTTCCGCGGCGTCGACACCCTGACCGCGTTCGCGCTCACCCTCGAGATCGGCGAGTTTGCCCGCTTCCCACGGCCGGCCAAGCTCACCGGCTGGCTCGGCCT
>JBOGZU010000051.1:0-1128 GCA_050697455.1 Gaiellaceae bacterium
CGCCGGCGAGCGCTACCAGACGCTGCTGGGGGCGACGGGGACCGGCAAGACGGCGACGATGGCGTGGATCGTCGAGCAGGTGCAGAAGCCGACGCTCGTGATCGCCCACAACAAGACGCTTGCCGCGCAGCTCTGCAACGAGTTTCGCGAGTTCTTCCCGGACAACGCCGTGGAGTACTTCGTGTCGTACTACGACTACTACCAGCCAGAGGCGTACGTTCCCCAGGCCGACCTCTACATCGAGAAGGACTCCTCGCGGAACGACGACATCTCGAGGCTGCGGCTGTCGGCGACCTCGTCGCTCTTCACGCGCCGGGACGTGATCGTCGTCGCGTCCGTGTCGTGCATCTACGGCCTCGGCTCGCCGGAGGAGTGGCGCGAGCGGATGCTCTATCTGGAGGTGGGGGCCGAGCAGGACCGCGACCTGGTGCTGCGGAAGCTGATCGAGTCGCAGTACGTCCGGAACGACACCGTGCTCGGCCGCGGCCGCTTCCGCGTGAAGGGCGACATCCTCGAGGTGCAGCCGGCGAACGCCGAGACGGCCTATCGCATCTCGTTCTTCGGCGACGAGGTCGAGCAGATCTCCCATTTCGACCCGCTCACCGGCGAGGTCTACGCGAGGCTCGACAACCTCTCGATCTGGCCCGCGACCGAGTACGTGACGTCGCAGCCGACCGTCGAGCGCGCTGTCGCCGAGATCCGCTCCGAGGTCGACGCGCAGGTGCGGAAGTTCGAAGCCGAGAACCGGATGCTCGAGGCGCATCGCATCCGTCAGCGCACCGACTACGACCTCGAGATGCTGCAGGAGCTCGGCTTCTGCAACGGGATCGAGAACTACTCGCGCATCCTCGAGGGACGGCAGCCGGGCACGCACCCGTTCACGCTGCTCGACTACTTCCCCGAGGACTTCGTGATCTTCATCGACGAGTCGCACCAGACGGTGCCGCAGATCGGCGGCATGTACGAGGGCGACCGGTCGCGCAAGCAGACGCTGGTCGACTACGGCTTCCGGCTGCCGTCGGCGCTCGACAACCGGCCGCTGCGCTTCGACGAGTTCCTCGGCAAGGCGCCGCAGCTCGTCTTCGTGTCGGCGACGCCGGGCGCCTGGGAGCTGAAGCAGTCGGCGCG
>JBOGZU010000052.1:0-1125 GCA_050697455.1 Gaiellaceae bacterium
CCCTGTCTCCAGCCCCCGCGATCGAGGCGATCCGAGCCCGGCTCGGGCTCGCATGGGAGGAACGGGAGGAGGAGCTGTTCGGCCCGGCGGAGGCGCTGCACTCCACCTACCGGCTGCTGCGCGACGAGCTGCTGGAGGGGACGATGCGCGCCGGCGGCCGGCTCGGCGAGCTGCGCTTCGACACCGACCTGGACGTCTCGCACGCCGTCGTTCGCTATCTGGAGCTGCTCAAGCTGGCGGCGCTGATCGCGCGACCGGACGGGCAGAGCGTCGCCGACTCGCTGCGCGACGTCAATTCGAGAATCCTGCAGGCCGTGACCTCCGAGCAGCGGGAGATCTTCGAGTCCTCCGCGCTCGACGAGTACCTGCTGGACTCCGAGCGCGACGCGCGCCGTCGCGCCCAGGCGGTCGCGTCGCGTGACGAGCCTTCGCTGGAGCCGTTCCTGCCGCGGCGCGGGGATGGCGTGGTGCTGTCGGCGACCGACATCGACACGTACCGCACCTGCCCTCTGAAGTACAAGTTCGCGCGGGTCTTCCGAATTCCGCAGGAGCCCACGCTGCACCAGCGGTTCGGGATCCTCGTGCACCAGGTGCTGGAGCGCTTCCACGCGGGCGAGCGGGAGGCCTCCCCGAGCGCATCGTCGCTGCCGGAGCTGCTCGGGCTGCTGCAGGACGGCTGGCGCCGCGGTGGCTTCGGCGATTCCGAGGAGGAGCGTCAGCTGCGCGGCAAGGCCGCCTCGGCGCTGACCCGCTACCACGAGCGGTTCGGCTCCGAGGAGGGCCGGCCGGTGTGGTTCGAGCGCCAGTTCACGTTCCGGCTCGGGCCTCACCTGCTGCGCGGTCGCGTCGACCGCGTCGACCGCCTGCCCGACGGCGACTACGAGCTGATCGACTACAAGACCGGGCGGCCGAAGACCGCCGCCCAGCTGGCCGACGACGTTCAGCTGTCGCTGTATGCGGTCGGAGCGCGCGAGGCCTGGCGGCTGGACGCCTCGCGACAGGCCTACTACTACCTGCTCGACGACCAGAAGGTCGCTGTGCCCGGCGACGAGGGCGAGCGCGCCGCCTGGGTGCGCGAGGTCGCGCTGGAGGTCGCCGACGGGATCCTCTCGCAGGGCTTCGAGC
>JBOGZU010000053.1:0-1122 GCA_050697455.1 Gaiellaceae bacterium
CGTCTGAGTCGTACGGAACGCCGTCGGCCATCAGATAGGCGCCGAGGTTCGCGTAGCCGAGCCCGAGCTGTCGAAACGCGCGCGCGTTGACGCCGATCTGCTCGGTCGGATAGCTCGACGGCGAGACGACGATCTCCTGTGCCAGCAGCATGATGTCGACCGCATGCTCGAAGGACTCGACGTCGAACGTCCCGTCGCCGCGACGGAACTTCATCAGGTTCAGCGACGCCAGGTTGCAGGCCGAGTCGTCGACGTGCATGTATTCACTGCACGGATTGGAGGCATTGATCCGGCCCGACTCGGGGCAGGTGTGCCAGCGGTTGATCGTCGTGTCGTACTGGACGCCCGGGTCGGCGCAGCGCCAGGCGGCCTCGGCGATCTCCTTCATCAACTGGCGCGCCGGGATCGGATCGCCGACCGGCTCGCCTGTGACGCGTGCGATCAGGTGCCAGTCCTCGTCGTGCTCCACCGCCTGCATGAATTCGTCTGTGACGCGAACCGAGTTGTTGGCGTTCTGGTACTGGATCGAGAAGAAGCCGTCGCCGTCGATCGACATGTCGAAGCCGGCGTCCCGCAGCGCGGCGGCCTTCTCCTCCTCCTTGGCCTTGCACGAGATGAAGTCGCGGATGTCGGGATGGTCGACGTCGAGCACGACCATCTTCGCCGCCCGACGCGTCTTGCCGCCCGACTTGATCGTCCCCGCCCAGGCGTCGGCGCCGCGCATGAACGACACCGGTCCCGATGCGGTGCCACCCTTGGCCAGCGGCTCCATCGAGCCGCGGATCTTCGACAGGTTGATCCCGGAGCCCGAGCCACCGCGGAAGATGTTGCCCTCCTTGGTGTTCCAGGCGAGGATCGAGTCCATCTCGTCCTCGACCGAGAGGATGAAGCACGCAGAGCACTGAGGGCTCTCCTCGAAGCCGACGTTGAACCAGACCGGCGAGTTGAAGGCCGCCAGTTGGTGCAGGAGGATGTGGGTCAGTTCGCTCTCGAACGCGTCGGCGTCGGCGTCGGAGGCGAAGTAGCCGCGCTCGCGCCCCCAGCCGGCGATCGTGCCCGCGACCCGCCCGATCATCTGGCGCACCGAGCTCTCGCGCGCCGGCGAGCCGAGCTGTCCACGGA
>JBOGZU010000054.1:0-1114 GCA_050697455.1 Gaiellaceae bacterium
TTCCGGAGGCGAGCTCCGCGAGCGAGCGGCCGGTCTGCTTCATGACGGCGAGGACCTGCAGTGCGCTCACGATACCGTCACCGGTCGTCGTCTTGTCGAGGCAGATGATGTGGCCGGAGGTCTCGCCGCCCAGGATGCCGCCGGTCTCGCGCAAGAGGCTGAGGACGTAGCGGTCGCCCACCGGGGCGCGTTGGAATTCGATGCCGCTCTCGCGCAGCGCCACTTCGAGGCCGAGGTTGCTCATCACCGTGCCGACGACGGGGCCGCGCAAGGTGCCGCTGCCGCGGCGGGCCTGGGCGATGACATAGAGAAGCTGATCGCCGTCGAGGATGCGGCCGAGATGATCGATCATGACCAGGCGGTCGCCATCGCCGTCGAGCGCGAGTCCGACGTTGGCGCGTACGCCGGGGACGGTGAGCTGCAGCAGCTCGGGAGCCGTCGAGCCGCAGCCGTCGTTGATGTTGCGGCCGTTGGGCGAGCAGCCGATGGGAACGATCTCCGCGCCGAGATCGGCCAGCACTCGCGGGCCGACTTTGTAGGCCGCGCCGTTGGCGCAGTCGACGACGATCTTCAGTCCGGCGAGGTCGACTCCTTCCGGCAAGGTGGAGGCGCAGAACTCCTGGTACTGGATGCGCGACCGGTCGACGCGCGTCGCGCGCCCCAGGCTGCGGGACGCTCTGGTGATGATGGGCTGGGCAAGCTCCGCCTCGATGCGCTCCTCGAGCTCGTCGGAAAGCTTGGCCCCGCCGCGATCGAAGAATTTGATGCCGTTGTCGTCGTAAGCATTGTGCGAGGCGCTGATGACGACGCCGAAGTCACAGTTGAAATGAGTCGTCATGTAGGCGATGCCCGGGGTCGGCAGCGGCCCGATCAGCATCACGTTCACGCCGGAAGCCACGAAGCCGGCTTCGAGCGCCGATTCGAACATGTAGCCCGAGAGGCGGGTGTCTTTTCCGATGAGGACGGTGCCCCCGTCGGGGACCAGCACGCGACCCGCGGCGCTGGCGAGGTTCAGCGCGAAATCCACGGTCATGGGGTGCTCACCCACACGACCTCTCACTCCGTCCGTGCCAAAGTACTTTCGCGTCAAAAAGAAGATCCTCCAGTTACACGC
>JBOGZU010000055.1:0-1073 GCA_050697455.1 Gaiellaceae bacterium
TTGGCGGCCGCGACGTCAATGGAAGCGTTGAACGGCCCAGTGGACGCGATCATCTTCAGCCGGGGCAGGCGCTCGATGGCATTGCGCGGCAATGGTGTTCGCTCGCGCATCACGCACACCACGTCGAACGGCGCCAGCCTCTCGACGACGGCGTCTTGCTCGGCGAGGTGGTCCTGGAAAACCGTGATTTCCGCGCGCGCCGCCACCTGCGACCAGTCGGCCATGCTCAGCGCGACATTCTGGTAATCGTCGAGAATGGCGACCCGCATCGTGCCAATCTGCCACAGCCGCCGCGTATCGCCGCTTCGGACCTCTCAGGTCGACGCGGCGGACGAGTGTTGGCTTGAGGCGCTACCCTCGGCCGGTTCGTCGGCTCCGAATACGAACGGCGCGAACACGACTTCGCGGCCGTCGGGATCGCGGTAGGTGACGGCTCGCGTCGCCGCCCAATACGGGTGGGACTCCACGGGTTTTATCCCCGCCGCCGTCAGACGCGCTGTCGCGTGCTGCTGTGCTGTCGCGTCGGGAAAGTACAGGCACAACTGCTCATGACTATCGACCGCAACGGGTTCGGTAGCCTCGACGATCTCGAAGGTCAGGGCTGATCCGGGTATCCCGAATACCGCCCCCGTGCTGCCATAGCTATCCGCGAACGTGGCGCACAGCGGCAGTCCGACGACGTCGCGGTAAAACCGGACGGTCGGCTCGAACTGTGCGGAGCGGCGAGCGAATCGGATCGCGCCGATCGAGGCCAATTCGCCGGGCCAGCCCGCCGCCGGCGGAGTAGACGCGGGCTTGGTTTGATCCTGAACGGACGGTTGCGGCTTCACGGCGTCGACGCTAAGACCTCAACCGGACTTCAGGTCAAGCAGTTGCGTTACGCCTCGATTGGAAGTAGACATTTGCGATGTCCACCTGGCTCATCACCGGCTGCTCGACCGGACTCGGCCGCGCCCTCGCCGAAGCTGTGATCGGCGCCGGCCACAACGCCGTCGTCACCGCACGCGACGTCACCAGGGTCGCCGACCTGGCCGACACCGCGCCCGAGCGCGTGCTCGCCGTCGCCCTTGACG
>JBOGZU010000056.1:0-1065 GCA_050697455.1 Gaiellaceae bacterium
AAGGTCCCGATAGCCGCTTGAGTTGATCGCTGACTGATGGACGAAGACGTCGTCTGTGCCGTCATCGGGGGTAATGAAACCGAACCCCTTGTCCGCTTTGAACCATTTGACTGTTCCGGTGGGCATGTTGGTCCTCCGTGTTCTGGTGCCGCGACGGCGGAGGAAGCCAAAGCGACGACTGCGGGCGCTGGCACATGTCAGTCCGAGCCGAGTGCTCGGGCTGTCGTCGACGATAACAACCGCGCTCTTGGGATCAGGGCCAGTCGTTGCCGCAGGGCACGGTTAGCCGCGCGCTCGCAGCAGCGCGAGGATCCGCGGGTGGCCATCGATCTCGGGCTCGTCGACGACCTCGACCTCGTCGAGGCCAGCGAGCCGCGCCAACCGCCGAAGAGCCTCCGCCGAGAAGCCCCAATAGACAAAGTCATCGCGTGCGTACACGTCGCCCGACTCGTGAACCTCGATCGCGGGCGCGTCGTCGGGCAGACTAGAGCCGTAGGTCTCGATCACGATCTCGCCGCCCGGGGCCAACACATCCGCGAGCGCCCGCAGCAACCTGATCGGGTCAGTCACCCGGTGCAAGATGCCAAAACACAGCACGACATCGAAACGTTCGGCGAGCTCGTGCAGATCGACCGCGTCCATCCGCCGGTAGTCGACGCGGGATCTGACCAGCCCGGCGATCGCGCGGAACCCGGCGCCGCCCTCGAGCGTCATGCCGAATCGAGCTCGGACCCAGTCGACGTACTGCTCATTGTCGACCGCGACAACGCGCCGCGCACCGCGGGCCTCTGCGAGAAAGCTGTAGAAGCCGTCAAACGCGCCCACGTCAAGCACGCTACGGCCCGCAAACCGATCCGTGCCGAGCACCCTCAGGCGGTAGCCGTGATCGCGCGCAATACCGCGTGTGTAGATCCCGGGCGCAAGCGCGAATGTATGAAACCACAGCGAAACCGAATCACGGACGCGCTCAGCGTCCAACGGTGGCGCTCCGATCGCATAGAGATCGGCGACAGTCCGCTCGGCACCGGACGTCTCCGGGATCGCCTCGATCGCCTCGAACCCGTC
>JBOGZU010000057.1:0-1036 GCA_050697455.1 Gaiellaceae bacterium
TCCAGTTCCGCTCACCTGCGAGTACCAGCCGCTGTGCTTCGTCGGCCGCCGCCTGCGCTGTCGCGAAATCGGCGGTGAAATACGCGCACTTGCCGCGTGCCATGAGGATGTCGGCGTCATCGGCGCCACCATCGGTGTCGAGCCCGTCGAGGGCGGCGACCGCGGTGTCGACGTCGCCCGACATCACGGCGCAGCGCGCGAGCCGAACGCGCAGTCGCCGGACCGTGCTCGGATCAGCCCCGTCGAGTGCCTCGCGATAGGCGGACGTGGCCATCGGATCACCGAGGGCGTTGAGCAGGTCGCCGCGCAGCGACAGGGCTGCGGCCCGCTGGGCCCCGGTGGCATGCGGCCGGACCGCTTCGACCAACGCCAGCGCATCGCGGTATGCGCCAACGGCCGCTTCCGTCTCGGCGGCTCGCAGGAGGTACGGCACGGCGTCACCAGCTGCACCGGACTGGAGCAGGTGATGACCGATGCGTGCCGCCGACGCGCCCAGCTCGATCAGGCGGCTGGCGGCATCGCGGTGGATCCGGCGCTGTCGGTGGGGCGAGAGACCCTCCAGAAGCGCGTCGCGTACGAGGCCGTGGCGGAACCGGTAGCCGGCACTCGCGGACTCGACGACCAGCGCGGCGAGCGCGGCGTCCAGGTGGTCGAATGCGGCGCCTTCGGGCAGCCCGGACAGGGCGACGAACTCGTCGGTGTCGAACGACGAACCGACGACAGCCACACGTTGCAGAACCTCGCGCATCGCGGGCAGGATGCCGCCGATGATGTTGGCATCGAGCGGCTGTACCCGTTTCGGCTCGCCGCCAACCCGGCGGGCGAGCTCGTTTACCGCAAAGGGGATACCTCGACTGAGCGCGGCGATATGTTCAACCTGCTCGGGCGATGGTTGCCGAACGTGGTGACGGATGAGGGTGGCGACGTCGTCGGCGCCAAGTGGGCCGAGCTCCAGCTCGACGGCTCGATGCCGGTCGAGCAGACTCTGACGCGTCTGGGCCAGCGTGTCTGACATCGGAGCCGGCCGATGCGTGAA
>JBOGZU010000058.1:0-1023 GCA_050697455.1 Gaiellaceae bacterium
GTCAGGTCGGTCTCGTCCGTGATGCCGAAGTAGTGGAACGGGCACAGCAGGTCGGCTTCGAGCGCCTCCCACAGCCGCATTTCCGAGGCGACGCGGCCGTCGAAGTACTCGTCCTGGACTCGGACGCCGTCTGCGCGCTCAGGGGTCGCCGTCAGGCCCAGCAGTTCCGTGGGCCGCAGGTAATCGATGATCCGCCGATACGTCGGAGCGGCGGCGTGGTGGAACTCGTCGATCACCACGACGTCGAAGTGGTCCGGAGCGAATGCCTCGATGCCTCGGACGCCGAGCGACTGCACCGAGGCGAACACGTGCCGCCAGAGCGTGGCCTTGTGTTGTCCGACGTGGAGCTCGCCGAACTCTCGATCGGCCAGGACCTGCCGGAAGGCCGAGAGCGACTGCTCCAGGATCTCCTGGCGATGCGCGACGAAGAGCAGACTCGGCGATCCGCCGAGCCGTTCGCGCAGGTTGCGGTAATCGAAGGCGGCGACGACGGTCTTGCCGGTGCCGGTCGCGGCGACCACCAGGTTGCGGTGGAGGCCGTGCATCAGCCGCTGGACGTCGAGGTCTTCGAGGATCTCGCGCTGATGTGGATAGGGGTGCGGCACCAGTGCGGGCACGTCGAACAGCGAGGCCGCCGTGCCGGAGGCGCCGGCGCGTCGTGATGCCTCGTCGAACCTGGCGCCGTCGCGGTCGGGATCGTAGGGCTCGAAGGTCTCGCCGGCCCAATAGGCCTCGAACGTCGCCTCGAACTTGTCGAGCAGGCGGGGGGTGGCCGTCGCGGACAGCCGGACGTTCCATTCGAGGCCGTCGAGGATCGCGGCGCGTGACAGATTGGAGCTGCCGACGTAGGCCGTGTCGAAGCCGGTGTCCCGGCGCAGCAGCCAGGCCTTCGCGTGCAGCCGCGTCGCGTTCTGCTCGTAGTTGACCGAGACTTCGGCCCCGAGTTCGCGTACGAGGTAGTCGAGGGCGCCGCGTTCGGTAACGCCCATGTAGGTGCTGGTGATGACGCGCAGCCGGGCGTCT